>NZ_JBHTTG010000004.1:0-3730 GCF_042794655.1 Rhodococcus sp. NPDC056516
ACGAAGTTGAGCACCGTGTTGTCGGCATTCGCTGCAACACGATCGGCATCAGCCTTGACCTTCGCCGTGTACGTCACCGTCTTCGTTTCACCAGCCGCGAGGGTTCCCGTCACCGAGAAACCATCGCTGCCGACCATCGCAGCAGCCAACGGATCCTGAGCAGACAAGCTGCCGGCAACCAGATCAGCATCATCGAGCAGACCACGCAGATCGTCGAAGTACGCGACCTCACCCGCACCACTACCGGTGTTCGAGAACGTCAACGTGTACTTGATGTCCTGACCGGCAACAACACTCGCTCCCGACGCCGGATCAGAAGACTTCACCACAGCAATCTTCGGAGACACCACCGGATGCTCCGTCGTCACCGGCGGAGGAGTGATCTCCGGACCGGTCGGCGGCTTCGCAGTACCGGTGACCTTGTTGCTGATCAACGTGCCACCGGCAACACCGGCATTGACCTTCACCTGGTAGGTCAGGACCACCGACTTACCCGCTTCGAGTGCACCGGTCCAGGTGAGCGTCGTACCCGAGAGGGTCGGAGCAGTCGCGTCGACACCGTCAACCGTTGCCTTCAGCGAACCGTCCACCAACGTCGCGTTGTCGAGAACCTTCGACAGATCATCGGTCAACACCACCGGATCAAGAGTCGTGTTACCCGTATTGGCACCGGTCACCGTGTACGTGATCGTCTGACCAGCAGCAACATTCGTCCCCGACACCGGATCCGCAGTCTTCGCGACCGTGAACCCCGGAACATCAACCGGATGCTCCGTCGTCACCGGCGGAGGAGTGATCTCCGGACCCGTCGGCGGCTTCGCAGTACCGGTCACCTTGTTGTTGATCAGCGTGCCACCGGCAACACCGGCATTGACCTTCACCTGGTAGGTCAGGACCACCGACTTACCCGCTTCGAGTGCACCGGTCCAGGTGAGCGTCGTACCCGAGAGGGTCGGAGCAGTCGCGTCGACACCGTCAACCGTTGCCTTCAGCGAACCGTCCACCAACGTCGCGTTGTCGAGAACCTTCGACAGATCATCGGTCAACACCACCGGATCAAGGGTCGTGTTACCCGTATTGGCACCGGTCACCGTGTACGTGATCGTCTGGCCAGCAGCAACATTCGTTCCCGATACCGGATCGGCAGTCTTGGAGACCGTGAACCCCGGAACCTGAACCGGATGCGTCGTGCACAGCTGCGTCGCCGGATCACACACCTCCGGAGGATCAACCGGCGGAGTCGTACCCGGAACAACGAAGTTGTTCACGAACACCCCACCAACCACATCGGCATTGACCTTCACCGAATACGTGACCGTCTTGCTCTCGCCGGCCGCCAATGTTCCCGTCACCGAGAAACCATCGCTGCCGACCATCGTCGCAGCCAACGGAGCATCAGCACTCAAACCACTCAATGCACCCTTGTCCACAACCTGACGCAGATCATCGAAGTACGCAACCTCACCCGCACCGTTACCGGTGTTCGAGAACGTCAACGTGTACTTGATGTCCTGACCGGCAATAACATTCGAACCAGATACCGGATCAGAGGACTTCACCACAGCAATCTTCGGAGACACCACCGGATGCGTCGTGCACAGCTGCGTCGCCGGATCACACACCTCCGGAGGATCCACCGGCGGAGTCGTACCCGGAACAACGAAGTTGAGCACCGTGTTGTCGGCATTCGCTGCAACACGATCGGCATCAGCCTTGACCTTCGCCGTGTACGTCACCGTCTTCGTCTCACCAGCGCCGAGGGTTCCCGTCACCGAGAAACCATCGCTGCCGACCATCGCAGCAGCCAACGGATCCTGAGCAGACAAGCTGCCGGCAACCAGATCAGCATCATCGAGCAGACCACGCAGATCATCGAAGTACGCGACCTCACCCGCACCGTTACCGGTGTTCGAGAACGTCAACGTGTACTTGATGTCCTGACCGGCAACAACATTCGAACCAGATACCGGATCAGAAGACTTCACCACAGCAATCTTCGGAGACACCACCGGATGCGTCGTGCACAGCTGCGTCGCCGGATCACACACCTCCGGAGGATCCACCGGCGGAGTCGTACCCGGAACAACGAAGTTGTTCACGAACACCCCACCGACCACATCGGCATTGACCTTCACCGTGTACGTGACCGTCTTGCTCTCGCCGGCCGCCAATGTTCCCGTCACCGAGAAACCATCAGTGCCCGACATCGTCGCAGCCAACGGAGCATCAGCACTCAAACCACTCAATGCACCCTTGTCCACAACCTGACGCAGATCATCGAAGTACGCAACCTCACCCGCACCGTTACCGGTGTTCGAGAACGTAAGCGTGTACTTGATGTCCTGACCGGCAACAACATTCGAACCAGATACCGGATCAGAAGACTTCACCACAGCAATCTTCGGAGACACCACCGGATGCGTCGTGCACAGCTGCGTCGCCGGATCACACACCTCCGGAGGATCAACCGGCGGAGTCGTACCCGGAACAACGAAGTTGTTCACGAACACCCCACCGACCACATCGGCATTGACCTTCACCGAATACGTCACCGTCTTCGTTTCGCCGGCCGACAGGGTTCCGGTCACCGAGAAACCATCGCTGCCGACCATCGTCGCAGCCAACGGAGCATCAGCAGTCAAACCACTGAGAACACCCTTGTCCACAACCTGACGCAGATCATCGAAGTACGCGACCTCACCCGCACCGCTACCGGTGTTCGAGAACGTGAGCGTGTACTTGATGTCCTGACCGGCAACAACATTGGTACCCGAGGCCGGATCAGAAGACTTCACCACAGCAATCTTCGGTGCCAGGACCGGATGCTCGGTCGTGACCGGCGGAGGAGTGATCTCCGGACCCGTCGGCGGCTTCGCAGTACCGGTCACCTTGTTGTTGATCAGCGTGCCACCGGCAACACCGGCATTGACCTTCACCTGGTAGGTCAGAACAACCGACTTACCAGCCTCGAGAACACCAGTCCACGAAAGCGTCGTGCCCGAGAGGGTCGGAGCAGCAGCAGCAGCAGGAGCACCATCGACCGTCGCGTTGAGCGAACCGTCCACCAGAGCGGCGTTGTCGAGAACCTTCGACAGATCATCGGTCAACACCACCGGATCAAGCGTTGTCTTACCGGTGTTCATGCCCGTTACGGTGTACGTGATCGTCTGACCAGCATTGACGCCGGTACCCGAGGCCGGATCAGCAGTCTTCGCGACAGTGAAACCGGGAACAGAGTGATTCGTCTCCACCGGCGGAGGAGTGATGTCCGGACCCGTCGGCGGCTTCGCAGTACCCGTGACCTTGTTGTTCAGAACCGTGCCCGCGGCAACACCGGCGTTGACCTTCACCTCATAGGTGAGGACGACAGACTTACCTGCTTCGAGAACACCCGACCACGAGAGCGTGGTGCCCGACAGAGTCGGAGCAGCAACAGGAGCACCGTCGACGGTCGCCTTCAGCGAACCAGGAACGACAGCAGCATTATTGAGGACCGCACCCAGATCGTCATTGATCTTGACCGGATCGAGCTTCGTCTTGCCGGTGTTGGTGCCGGTGACGGTGTACTTGATCGACTCGCCCGCCTGAACCGTCGAGCCTGAAATCGGATCAGCAGTCTTCTCCAAGGTGAAGCCGGGAACAGAGTGATTCGTCTCCACCGGCGGAGGAGTGATGTCCGGACCCGTCGGCGGCTTCGCAGTACCCGTGACCTTGTTGTTCAGAACCGTGC
>NZ_JBHTTG010000004.1:3825-300634 GCF_042794655.1 Rhodococcus sp. NPDC056516
CGTGCCCGCGGCAACACCGGCGTTGACCTTCACCTGATAGGTGAGAACAACAGACTTGCCTGCCTGAAGATTCGCGGACCACGACAAAGTGCTGCCCGACAATTTCGGAGCAGCAACAGGAGCACCGTCGACGGTCGCCTTCAGCGAACCAGGAACGACAGCAGCATTATTGAGAACAGCGCTCAGATCATCAGTGATCGTCGCGGGAGTCAGGGCCGTCTTACCGGTGTTTGCGCCGGTAACGGTGTACGTAATGGTGTCGCCGGCCTGAACCGTCGAACCGGAAGCCGGATCCGCCGTCTTGGTCAGCGTGAAACCAGGCATGGGATGTGTCGTGCAGAGATTTGTTGCAGGATCACATGTTGTGGGAGGAGTTGTAGTCCCCGGAACCAGATAGTTGTTCAGGACTTTGTTGCCGCCATCTTTGACAGTGACGGTGTATGTGACTGTCCCCTTGCCGCCAGCCGGCAACGTGCCGCCGACCTTGATCTTGTCGGTGCCATTCAATGCGGCGGTGAGTCCGCCGGTTGCGGCCCCGAGCGCGACAGTTCCGTCGTCGATGACGTCAGCGAGGTAGTCCGTGTAGTCGATCGTCGCCGGAGCAGTTCCGGGATTCTCGAAATTCAGAGTGTAGGTGATTGTTTGACCGATATTGACCGTCTCACCGGTAGGTGGTGACGACGACTTCTTCACGAGAACCGGGGTGTTCTTGACCTTGCAGTACACGTTGTCACCCGGTGTAAGTGCTGCCTGCGCAACGTCACCGACCCTGAGTGACTGGGTCACGCCATTCACCTGGCAATCCCATGACGTCGCGTAGTTCGCGGTCTTGGTCGCCGAGGTAGTGGGCTTCTCCCAGAACGTGACAGGAGTAGGTGTCGTATCTGCGAGGAGCGTCCGCCAGCCAGTCGACGCCGTCGTATCAGTAGCGCCGGTTGTGGTGCTCTTGATCTCGGTAGCTGCAGCGGCGCCCGCATCAGCGTGGTGTCCGGTGCTCATGCCGATAGTGAAATCGTCACCGGGGGTCACGCGCGTGAGGTCCTTGTCGATCTTGACCTTCGACAGCAGCACACCGAACGCCAGACCCTGACGCGAGGTGTCCTGAACGGTATTTCCGAAAGTGGCTGCGAAACTTGTCGGAGCAGTCGATGCGACGACCAGCGTTCCGGGCGAGCGTTCTTGGCCATTGACGTAGTTCCACGAATCGCATCGCACAGTGGTGGCGGGCATAGCTGTCAGCCCACCGTCGCAGGCCTGAATTCCGGGGTAGCCAGGAGCATCGGCACCGACGGTACGTGCAATCTGACGTAGAGACTTGTCCGAACTGAAAGTGAGGAATTCACGGTCGTTCGTACGGTTCACATTCGCGTCTGTCGACTCAGCGTCGGCTGCTACGAGACCGTAGTTGTTCACGGGCCCATTCGGCCCCGTCATCACGATGTTCCTCAGCGACACGGTTCCACCGGACTGACCAGCGGTGGCTGAGGTCTGGTAGATCGCCGGCTTGATCGTCGTCGGCACACCCGTGTACGCGGAAGTTCCCAACGCCGCATAGCTCAGCGTGGGGAAAGCTCTAGTTTCGATTCCCTGGTGAGTCTTACCCGCTACCGAGTCGGTGAGGAAAGCCTTGAAGCTGATCTTGTAGCCGTCGGTGAGCTGGATTTCCATCGACTGCCCGGCCGCAGAAGCAGCCGTGGTCGCATTGAGCGTCGACATATCGATCCAGCAGATGTTCTGCGAGAACGGACCGGTACCAGGGGCGCTGAACGCGCAGCCCTTTGCCGGCTGTTCGTCAGGAAGAACAGCGGCGCGAGCCGGTGCCTGAGCCTGTACGGGACCGCCGAGCGTGGTAGCCGGTTGTGCGGACGCAACGACCGCCGTCGCGCCGGAGATACCGAGAATCATCGCGATGGCGGTCCATACCACCGTCCACGCTCGCACCCAGGGCGGTAGCCCTGCGGTGAAGATGACCGACCTAGTCGGCGGTAAGTCGTTAGGCATTTCTTACTCCCCAGGATGTGCCTGATCGATGTTCAGTGGACTGAGATGCGAGAGCGCTGGCGCGAACTCCCGATTGATCGGTTGGTTCGGGTCGATGTGCCTGCATTCGGCTGATCAACCTCGCACCGGACGCTGCTGCCGGTCCTGTCATTCGAGCTCCTCTTCGGAAACACCTGTGTGTTGGAAGAGCCGCCCTGAACAGGACCTTGGCCCTCGAAATCCATGCAAATCGAGAGCAACCTTCCAGTTATCTGCATCAAGATAACAGATAACCGGGAGCTTGCCCATCGAAAGCGAGACAAAGCGGACCGTTTGACGTTTTCGTTCGTAGATCGGACAAGCTGCGTCGAGCGGAGTTGTTCAGACGGACAATTCGGCCGATTTGGCACACCACTGTGACGCTTACGTTGGTTTCGACGTTCTTGGCTGAACAGACCGGACGATCGACAACCGCGAGCGGAAGTTAAATCTGGACAAATGACCAATATCTATAACGCCTGTTTGGCGCATCGCGTCGACTTAAACAAGGAGCAGACGAACGGAACCGAATAGGGCCCCGGCGACCGCGCGAGCCCCCGAAATCAAATGAACTGACTCCGATCGAGCCCAGCCACGGCGGCTGGTAGCGAAGCGCGATGAAGTCCCGATATTTGAGTAGCAACGCGCCGAATTTGATAGAAACCGGACGGCCACCCTCGATTCGGACCGAACCTCAAGTCCTTTTTCGGCTTTTTCCCGCGAGGAAGTTTTGCTCGTTTTCCGACGCAGTTACTTTTTAATCACGCTCAGCTGGTCGGATGTTCAGCAACCCGGCTACCCTTCGGCAGAATTCTCGTAACCGGAGAGCAACAACCGGACTAACCAACCAAGCGTCGTAAAGACGCCAAAAAGGGCCCTTCCACATGCGCCGAGATGGATACTTCGAGGGCAGAAGGGCCCGAAACGGGCAAAGCGAGGCCTAGCAGCAGAATCTAGCTGCTACCGAACCCCACACTGTTGGCGTAGCGATCGAAATCGCCCTGGGCTCCGCTGTAGACGTTGATGTCGGTATTCCCATTGATACCGGGGATGCGTCCGGTGCTGGTGTACTGCCAGAAAGTCCAGTTGGACCAACCACCGGGTAGCGGCCCCGGGGCATTCTGCCCGTTGTAGTCAGCGATCCACAGCGGGTAGTGGTTGAACTCGGTGGTGTTGGCCATCTGAGTGCGCCAGAAGTTGGGGTACGTGTAAATGATGGGCTGCCGCCCGGTAAGTGCCTGGACTGTATTCAGGTAGCGATGAGTCCAGTCGATGACCTGTCCGGCGGGCAGTCCCTTTGCATCCTCGAGATCCAGAACGGGCGGCAGGTCACCAGGTCCGTTGATACCCAAGACGATCGCCGAGTAGAAGGCGGCCTGAGCTTCGGGGGATTGTCGAACATCCGCATAGTGGTACGCCCCGCGTGAGACGCCGGCAGCACGCATGACCAGGCAATCCTGGATGAAGTACGGATTGACGTAGTTGAGCGACTCGGTGGCCTTGACCATCGCGAACTCGTGCCCTGACGCCTTGACCTGGAACCAGTCGATTCCGGTTCCGTCCACGTGCTGCCACGAAGAGACGTCCGGGCCGCGGGGAGCGTCGGCAGCGGCGAGGCCAGGTGCCGTGATCGCGATGGCAGCAGCCATCGCGATCGGAGTGAACTTGCCCAGTGTCCTGACGATCCGTCGCTCGGCCATTTCCCGAGAGTAAGGTTGATTGGTCCGTTTTGTCCGCTAATTCAGGGAATGTTCACTCAACCGAGCCAGTCGAGAACGGCCGCCGCGGTCCACGACTGTTGCATGCTCCCCAACGGTTCTCCGGTGAAAGGCTCGTAGTACTCGGCAAATGTGCCGTCGCTGGCCTGTCTCAACCCCTCAGAACGCAAGACGTGCGATCGCTCGGCCCAACCCCTGCGCGCGAACGCCCACGAGAACAACCACGTGATGACCGGCCACACCGGGCCACGCCAATACTCGCGCGGGCGAAAATCACCGGAAACCGGAGACGTGGACGGCGGGACAGCAAACCGCATGTCCGGGTGACCACAGAATTTGGGCCCCTCGAAAGTGCGCAACAAAGCGCGCTCGGCATCGCGGCTCAAACCACCGCAGAGCAACGGCGCAAACATCGCGATGGTCTCGGTATGAACCCACCGTCCGGTGCGCAGGTCGAAATCCTTTGCTGCACCGGACCGTTCATCGGTGGTGGCAATCACGCCCTGCCGGAATCGATCTGCCCAACCGCGCAGATCACGGACGTCGGAGTTCGGCCGCGAATGCTCCTCACCGATAGTTGCCAAGACGTCGCATGCCATCGAGAAGACTGCACTGACAAACACGTCCTCGACGGCAAAACTCATGGCTGTGGCGAGCTGAGAGTCCTCGTACCGCACGGCCTTCATCTCTTCGAGAAGCCAAAGGTAGCGGTCGTATTCGTGATCCGTGGGACGCTGAGACAGGTCCGTCACCACAGCGAGATCAGCACGCTGATACGCAGGCACTTGTCCCGCAACAACATTCGCGTACGCCAGATCCCACCGCGGAGAGTTGTCCATCCCCGATTCCCACCCGTGATAGAGCGCGATACGGCCGTTGCCGTCGAGATCGCGGGCCTCCGCCAACCACCGGTGCCACCGAACCAGATCGCTCCAGCGCCGGTCGAGGAACTCTTCCGCGACCGCACGCGTCGTACGTCCGTGCCGACGCGAATGATCGAGAATCCGCTGCACCGCAATCGCGTGGACGGGGGGTTGGGTGATTCCCGACGTGGCGGTACCCAGAGGCGCGTGCGCAGCCAAGGCGTTGACGTCCCACCGCGTCGGGCCGGGGAAGTAGCCGTCGACACCGTTCGCGAACACGATGTGCGGAATCATCCCGTTCTTCCACTGAGCAGAGAGCAAAGTATCGAGCTCTACCACCGCCCGCTCGACGCTGAGCGGCGCCAAACCTACCGCGACGAACGCCGCGTCCCAGCTCCACATGTGGGGATACAGCTTCGGGGCGGCGCTGGTCATCGTGCCCAAGTCGTTTCCGCGCAGCAGGTAGGCAGCTCGGGCGGCGAGCTGAGTCGGGGTGAATCCGCGGTCGGCCATAGATGTCTATTTTGCGACGCGTCGAGCCTTTGCGCTCACCGAGCACGAATCGGGCGCGGCAGCCGCAATAATGAAGGAAGTCCGTCAGGTGATCTCGGAGTGGAGGCCTAGTGCGCGAGAAGATCAAAGCACTGCTGTTCGACGTCCAGGGCACAGCGACCGATTTTCACAGCACACTGTGCCGAGAGGCCCGTCGAATCACCGACGCCGACGTCGACTGGTCGCGATTCGTCAATCTCTGGCGCGCTGAATACTTCGCGAACACCTCCGAGGCCGACGACTCCACGGGCGAATGGGTGACAGTACATTCGGTGTACCGCGAGGCTCTGCGCAAGCTGTTGGCCCGCGAGAACATCGAACTTTCCGATGCCGAACAGGAAGAACTCACCACCGCCTGGAAATTCCTGGACCCGTGGCCCGACACTGTCGCCGGCCTGACAACCCTGCGCCAGCAGTACACAATCGCTGCTTTGTCCAACGCTGACGTGAATGCCGCAGTCAGCATCTCCCGGCACGGAAATCTGCCCTGGCATGCCGTCTTCACCGCCGAGATGGCCGGCGTGTTCAAACCCGATCCGAAGATCTACCACCTGGCTGCTCGATACCTCGGCTACGACCCGGCCGAGATCATGATGGTTGCCAGCCACAAATACGACATCCGGGCGGCCAAAGCTCTCGGATTCCGCACCGCCTTCATCGCCCGACCCCTCGAATTCGGAGCCGAGGGCAATCCCGATGTGGCGTTTTCCGACGAGTTCGACATCAACGCCGAGGACTTTCTCGATCTGGCAGCGCAATTGGTGCTCTGATGCCGTGCCCGCGCGTCGTTGCTGGTATTCCTACGTGAAGGAATATCGAAACGGACAGGCGGTTTGGAATTCATGGGCACCAAGGAAGACAGCGCTACCCGCGAACGCAAGGCCCTGCGGTACTCGCTCGTGGTCGCGACGGCGTTGGCTGTACTCGCCGCATTCTGGGGCTGGATCTCGCAGTCCCAGGTGATCCTGCTCGACGGTGTGTACGCCCTCATCGGAATGGTGCTCACGGCGCTGTCGCTGCGGGTCTCGCGGATAGCCGACTCGGGCCCCACCGCACGCTTCCCCTTCGGCAAAGAGGCGTTGATTCCCGTAGTCATCGCCGTCCAGGGCATGGCATTACTGGCGACGCTCGCCTACGCCGCAGTCGAGGCAGTTCGTGTCATCCTCGCGGGCGGGGCCGACGTCACCGCGGGATCGTTGGTGGCATACGGCGCTGTCAGCGCAGTGGTGTCGATCGTCATCTGGCACTACGTCGGCCAAGTCGACCGCACGTCGGATCTGCTGGTCGCCGAAGCCAGGCAGTGGGGAGCATCGGCTGCCTTCAGCGCGCTGGTTGCCGTCGGCGCTGTCGTCGCAATGATCCTGGGCCGCACCGATTTCTCCGACGCCGACCGATACGTCGACTCTGTCTTGGTCCTCCTCGGCTGCGCGATGTTGGTCCCACAACCGTACGCACTTCTGCGAACCGCACTGATCGAACTCCTCGAAGGCGCTCCCGGAGAACAGGTTCAGACCCGAGTCCGCGAAGCCATCACCGTCGTCCGCGCCGAATTCGGTTTGGAAGAACCGACTCTCACGATGAGCAAAGTCGGTCGCAAGCTGTATATCGAAGCGACGTTCATGGTCGCGCCGCACAGCTGGGACATCGACGGTGAAGACGCGGTACGACGCTCGTTCGCCGCCAGCCTCGCCGACCTTCCCTACGAACCATGGCTGAACATCGAACTGACCACAGATCCGGCACTGATGCTCTAGCGACGGAATCTGCTCTCGAACAACAGAATCACGTCCATGCGATCGTCTTCGCCTTCCGAAACAATTCCTTGACTCGAAAGTTTGTTCGAGTATGATGGGAGATGGAACGGGGGGTTCTCATGACGATCAACATCACCGACGACGCTGGCACTGGCAATGATGCTGTCGCCGACGTGGTCAACAGCTCCGCCGTGGGAGTGCGCGCACGATTGTGGCGGCTACACCCCACCGACGTCCGCGAGATCGCCATCGCTGCATCAGCGGAAATCCTTCGCCTGGAAGCCATTCGAGTAGCCGCCCTCGACACCTTGACGTTGAACCCAGACGAACAAGTGCTCTGCTACCGCGGCACCGGAGAATGGCTCGCACACCACACCATGCTGCAAATCCCCGCCGGCAGAAGAATCGCAGCCCTGGGAAAAGCCCTACGATCATTTCCCGAGATCGAGAACCAATTCGACACCGGTGACCTCACTTTCGAACACGCAGCACTGATCGTGGCATTCTGCGAATCCCCACCCAAAGCAATGCCCGAAGCCGCACTACCGCACTGCCGCGACACACTCCTCGCCGCAGCATCCGGAACCGAAGCAACCACCGTCAAACTGCGCTACGCCATCAGCGTCCTCGAGCACATGTTCGAATCCGACGACCCACCACCAAGCGAAGACACCGACCGCAACGAACTCCGCATCTCCCCCACCCTCAACGGAAGAGTCGCCGTCCGAGGCGATTTCGACGGCGCAACCGGCGAAATGCTTCTCTCCGCCCTCTCCAACCTCTCCATGCCCACCCCCGCCGAGGACGGCACACCCGACAAACGATCCGCCGCCACACGCAACGCCGACGCCATGGCAGAACTCATCCGGCGCTACCTCGACAACGCGGCCACCGGCATCGACGGCGGCCAACGCCCACACCTGAACGTGCACATCAACGCCAAAGACCTGGCATACCACCGTGAATGCGCCTCCACCACAGGCCACTCAACAGGCGATGCCTCGACACCCGACCCGTCCGACGGTGACGACCTCGACACCCTGGACCTTGGCATGCCAGATCTCGACAGGCAAGATCTCGATGTCGGGCATATGCCCTGGATGGGGCCACTGAGCGTCGGCCGCACCCGCATGATCGCCTGCGACTGCATGCTCTCGACCGTCCTCCTCGACGAGAACGGCGCCCCACTCGACGCCAGCCCACTGAAAAGGCTTGTCACCGCGGCACAACGCACCGCACTGATCGCCCGAGACAAAGGGTGCGCCTTCCCCGGATGCGACTGCGTCCCCGCCTGGACCGACGCACACCACATCAAACACTGGGCCAAAGGAGGACCAACCGTCATGGACAACCTGGTCCTACTCTGCCGATCCCACCACACCCTGATGCACCGAAAACCCGGATTCACCGGCAAATGGGAAATCCGGATAGGCACCGATCACCTGCCCTGGTTCATCCCACCACCCGGCATCGACCCCGACCAGAAACCCCGCCGCTCCACCACACGACTCTGAACCCGGAGGTCACCGAGCAAACGCCTCGGTGACCCATTCCGGCGTGCTTCGAGCGCACTCACATGCGTGTGCTCAATTGCCCGCCCACTCCAAAAGGTTTTCGGCGGTCCAGGTATTGATCACCCGATCCGCTTCGACGCCGCACTTTTCGGCCCGGTCACAGCCGTAGCCCTGCCAAGCCAGCTGACCAGGAGCATGGGCGTCGGTGTCGATGGAGAAAAGACAATCCAGATCGCGGGCCAACTCGATCAAACGCGATGGCGGGTCACGACGCTCCGGTCGGGAGTTGATCTCGACGGCGGTGCCTGATTCTCGGCAAGCCTCGAACACTTTCTCCGCATCGAACTGCGACTCTGGACGGGTTCCGCGAGCACCCTCGACGAGACGTCCGGTGCAGTGTCCGAGAATATCGACACGCGGGTTTCGCACTGCAGCAAGCATTCTGCGGGTCATCGCTTCGCTCTCGGACCGCAGCTTGGAGTGCACGCTCGCCACCACGATGTCGAGTTCGTCGAGTAGATCTGGATCCTGATCCAGTGAACCGTCTTCGAGGATGTCCACCTCGATTCCCGTGAGGATACGGAAGGGCGCCAGTTCGGCATTCAACCCGGCTATGACGTCGAGTTGAGAACGTAGACGCTCCGCGGACAGCCCGTTGGCAACAGTGAGGCGAGGCGAATGGTCGGTGAGAGCGCAGTAATCGTGGCCAAGTGCTGCTGCGCGTCGCATCATCTCTTCGATGGGGCTTCCGCCGTCGGACCAGTCGGAGTGTGTGTGGAGATCGCCGCGCAGGGCTTGGCGCAACGGGCCGTCTCCGATGGGCTCGGCCTGCTCGCGCAATTCTGCGAGATATTCGGGGACGCCGTCGTACGACTGGGCGATGATCATCGCAGTTTTGGGGCCGATGCCGGTGAGAGCCTTCCAACTGTCGGCTTTCCGGCGAGACTCTTTCTGCTCGTCGGACAATCCTGCGAAGACCTCCGCGGCTCGGCGATAGGCCTTGACGCGGTGCGTTTCGGCGCGTGATCGTTCGAGCCAGTAGGCGATCTCCCGAAGCGCTTCATCCGGTTCCATGAGACCACTGTTCCGTCAGCAGCGGCTTGCGGCAACCCTTGATCCACTTACGCTGTGGTTATGGACGATCCGAGAGCACGATTTGAAGCCGCGCGGGTGGCTCACCTGGCAACGGCAGATGCGGCCGGCGTTCCGCACATCGTGCCGCTGGTATTCGCCCTGGTCGGCGAAACTGTCTATTCCTGCGTCGACCACAAACCGAAAACCACCACCGCGCTTCGCAGGCTCCGGAACATCACCGAGACGGGGCGAGCAAGCCTTCTGGTCGATCATTACGACGACGACTGGTCCGCGCTCTGGTGGGTCCGCGTCGACGGACATGCGGAGGTTCTAGACCCCGGCACCGAGGAGTCCGAGAGCGCGATCGATGCTTTGGCCGCAAAGTATCCGCAGTACGTAGATCACCGACCGCACGGACAGGTGATAGCTGTCCGCGATGTGGAGTGGTCGTCATGGTCCGCAGCAGCCTAAGGTTCTGTCCTAGTGTTCAAGGAGCGAAAGTGATTGCAACACTCTCAATTCGGACAAAATGGTGGGGGATCGATGAAACGACGGCAGTTACTTCAGCGCGCAGCCACAGGTCTGGCGCTGGTAGCGGGACCTCAGGTGATCGACATGGGTAGCAGTTCCGGAAGCAGCCAAGACGCGGCAACGCCGGACGAGCTGTTGTCAGTCGTTTCGCTCTCGCACGTGAACGACCCCGCGACGACGCCGGTGTTTCCCGGCGATCCCGAGTTCACTCTCGACACAGCGGCAACCATCGCAGATGACGGCTACTACCTCCAGTACGTCAAGGAGGGCGAACACACGGGCACACATTGGGGCGCGCCGGCGCACTTCCAGGAAGGTGGACTCACAGCCGACCAACTCGATCCGGCCGACCTCTTCCTGCCCGCGGTGAAGATCGACATCCGAGACAAGGCTGCCGCCGATTCGGACTATGCGCTCACCGTCGCGGACATTCAGGAGTGGGAGACGCGCAACGGCAAGATCCCCGATGGAGCGGCCGTAGTTCTCTGGACCGGATGGGAATCGCGCTGGGGTAGCGAAGAATATGCCAACGCCGACGCCGAGGGGGTCACCCACCAGCCCGGCTTCTCGGTGGACGCGGCGCAGTGGCTGATAGACACCGGACGTCTGGGCACCCGCGGAGCATTGGGAACCGACACGTTCGGTCCCGATCTCGGAAACGACGAGACCTACCCCGTCTCGACGCTCCTGTACGACAAGCATCGAATCAGCCTGGAGAATCTGAACAATCTTGCTGCCCTACCAACTACCGGGGCGAGCATCCTTGTCGGTGGCGCGATCAACAAGGCCGGATCGGGTTCACCGGCAACGATTTTCGCACTCCTACGGCGCTAGTCTTTGCGGCGGTCGCGATAGACGGCGATCGCGGTAGACAACGACAGCGCCCTTTCCACTTCTCTTCGCGTCGTACATCGCCGCATCGGCCTGGCGAAGAAGAGTGTGCGCACTGAGTGGTTCGTCCCCGGCCCCGAACTGCGCGGCCCCGAACGACGCGACACCGACGCTCGCGCCTACCGATACCGAAATGTCGCCTGCAATCCCATCACTACTGAGAGCGTCGACGATCCTTCGAGCTACGACGACCGCTTCGTCGATTGAGCCCTGCAGGAGCACTGTGAACTCGTCGCCCCCGAATCGAGCGACAAACGCACTCTCGGGAACCGCTTCGCGCAGACGTGCTGTGAGGGCAACCAGTAAACGATCACCGGCTGGATGCCCGTACTGATCGTTGACCTGCTTGAAATCGTCCAGGTCGACAAGCATCAGCACCCGTTCGGACTTCGTGTGGCGGTAGTCGTCGATGGCACTTGCGAAGTGCTCGTCGAACGCGGCCCGGTTGGCGAGCTCGGTGAGTGGGTCGTGATGTGCTCGGTACCGGAGCTCGTCCTGGGCAGCGGATATCTGTTGGAGGAGCGCGTCGTTCTCGAGGAGAGTGAGAATTTGGCGCACCAGCGCGAGAACCAGCACAACGACGCCGAGTATCACGACCACGGCATCGAGGTTGCCGACGATGAGTGCCTGAACCGTCACTATCGTCGCGATGACCGCGATCAACAGGTACGGCAGCAGCAATTGAGTTCGATCACTTCGCCAATGTTGTTGAGCTGTGCGCGACCGTGGCTCAGCTCGTTCGGTCAACGCCGCGAGCGCGATCAACGGCGGGCCGGCGATGAACCCCGCGTCGGCGATGGTCGGCATACTCTCGGCGCCGATCGCCACCAAGTACGCGTACAGGCTGTCCGAAAGGGAGAGCATCACCAACCCGCACCCGAGGAACGTCAGCGGTTCACGGATCTCGGCGACGGCCTTCGGTCCGATGACCATCAGCAAGACCATCGCGATCAGAACGAAGTCGGTGATCGGATACATCACCGCGACGAGAAACCCGAGAGAGCCAGTCGGACCGGTGTGCACGACGGCGCCGAGGGCAGTCGTCCACGTGAGGATGAACAATCCACCGACCACGACCAGACCGTCGAGCGTGAGCACCATCCAGAGGTGGATCGGACCGATCGCCTCACGTCGGGGTGACTGGCGCACCAACGACAGAAGAGCCGGCACGGCAAACACCGGGAACATGAAGAAACCGATGTCCGCGATCGACGGCGACGGAAGGGAAACGTGCAGAACCGAGCGGTAGAACGCCCAGAAGAACATCCCGAGAGTCCAGCCGGCCATACCGAGAGCCATCAGAGTTCGCCAACGACGCTCGACGCCGTGATGGCGCCGCGATGTCCACCAACAGACCGCAGTCGCGGTGGCTCCGCCGACGAGCTGGGCGATATCGTCCACCAGAACCGAAGCTCGTGGGCTGAGCAGCCCGGATCCGGCGAGGGCGATGACCGCGACAACGACGCCGAGAACCAGCCACGTGCGTCGTGCTCGGAACTGCGTCATCGAAGAACCCATCGGTGTTCAAGGCGTCACCACCGATTATCTTGCAGCCGGCATCGTTGCGGCCGGAATGTTCGTGGTGACGAATGCCCGTACAAACCTACCCGATTTGGTAGCGGATTGTTAACTGGACGAACGATCAGGACCGCCCGCTACGCCACGGCGCTGTATTCCGCCCTGGCTCTACGGCGCTGCGAGGTCCATTTCGCGATGACCCCTTGCGACGGGCTGAACAGGTACACCAGGGCGAACACGATGCCCTGCGTCATCACGACCATGCCACCGGAAGCCGTGTCGAGGTAGTAGCTGACGTAGATACCGGTAATCGCGCAGACTGCGGAGACGACGGGAGCTATCACCAGCATCCGTGAGAACTTGTCGGTGAGAAGGTAGGCCGTCGCCCCGGGGATGATCAGCATCGCCACCACCAGCACAACTCCGACAGCTTGCAGCGCCACTACCGACGTGAGCGCGAGAACTCCGAGGAGTAGGGCGCCGAGGCGTTTGGGGGAGAGACCTATCGCATTGGCATGGACCGGGTCGAAGGCGAACAACGTCAGATCGCGCCGCTTGATCAACAGAATGCCCAGCGCCAACGCGCCGAGTATCGCGACCTGCAGAAGATCTGACGAGCTCACACCCAGCAGGTTGCCGAAGATGATGTGATTGAGATCGGTTTGGCTGGGGGTCACCGAGATGAGAACCAAGCCGAACGCAAAGAGAGTCGTGAAGACGATTCCGATCGCGGCGTCTTCCTTGACGCGACTGGTGTTACGGATCAGCCCGATCAGGGCGACGGCGATCAACCCGAAGATCAAGGCACCGATGGCAAATGGAGCGCCGACGACGTAAGCCAGGACGACACCGGGCAGTACGGCGTGCGAGACGGCATCACCCATCAGCGACCACCCGATGAGCACCAACCAGCAACTGAGCACCGCGCAGACCACCGCCGCCACAACCGCAACGGCCAACGCGCGCACCATGAATCCGTACTGGAGAGGATCGAGGAGCAGTTCTACGATGTTCATCGATCAGGTCCTGTCCATCACGTCGAGACCGAAAGCCAAGGCGAGGTTTTCCGGTTGAAGCACGGTGTCCGGGTCGGAATGCACCAGGACCTTGCGCATGAGCAGAACTGCCTCGTCGCAAAGTTTCGGCACCGCGTGGAGGTCATGGGTCGAGACCAATATCGATCGACCGTCGGAGGCCAACTCTCGTAGCAGCGTCGAAATCGTTGCCTCGGAACGCTTGTCGACGCCGGCAAACGGCTCGTCCAGCAAGAGTATCGACGCGTCCTGTGCGATACCGCGTGCGACGAAGGCGCGCTTCTTCTGACCACCCGAGAGCTGACCGATCTGACGATCCGCGAATTCGGTGAGCTCTACCCGCTCGAGGGCCTCGGCCACCGCCTCGCGATCTGCACGCCGCGGACGTCGCAAGAACCCGAGATGGCCGTACCTGCCCATCATCACGACGTCACGGACACTGATCGGGAAGGTCCAGTCGACGTCTTCACTCTGCGGCACGTATCCGACGCGGCCGCTCTTGCGCGCAGCGGTTGCGTCGAGACCGGCGATTCTCACAGAGCCGTTGTCCGGCTTGATCATTCCCATGATCACCTTGAACAGGGTCGACTTTCCCGAACCGTTCATACCGATCAGTCCGCAGACGCTTCCCGAGTTCAACGTCAGATCGACGTGGTCCAGTGCGTGGACCTCGCCGTAGTGAACGCTGACGTTTTCGACGCGAATGGCTTGTTCCGTCATGATTTACCGCCGGTGAGGCCGCCGAGGATGACGTCGGTATCGTGGCGAATCATGTCCAGGTAGGTGGGCACGGGACCGTCGGCTTCGGACAGCGAATCGACGTACAGCGTTCCCCCGAACTTCGCGCCGGTCGCCCCGACGACTTGCTGCATGGGCGCATCCGAGACCGTCGACTCACAGAAGACGGCGGGAACGGAATTGGCCCGGACGAAGTCGATCGCGGCGATGATCTGCTGCGGCGTCGCCTGCTGCTCGGCGTTGACCGGCCAGATGTACGCCTCACTGAGTCCCGCGTCCCTGGCCAGATAGGAGAACGCACCCTCGCAGCTGACAAGTGCTCGCTGACCTGCGGGCAACGCCGCCAGGCCACTGACCAGGCCGTCTTGCACCGCTTGCAGTTCCGCCTTGTACTTCGCGCCGTTCTCCGCAAATGCCGCAGCATTGTCCGGATCGAGGTCACTGAACGCCGTCACCATGTTGTCGACGTAGATCTGCGTATTCAGTGGAGACATCCACGCATGCGGATTGGGCTTGCCCGCATAGGCATCACCGGCGATCGGGATGCCTTCGACGCCATCGCTGACCACGACGTGTGGCACATCCAGTCCGTTGACGAACTTGGCGAACCAAGCCTCGAGGTTCATGCCGTTGTCGAGGATAAGGTCCGCCTCGTTGGCGCGGCGAATGTCCCCGGGTGTCGGCTCGTAGCCGTGAATTTCCGCTCCTGCCTTGGTGATCGACTCGACGCGCAGCTGATCGCCCGCGACGTTCTGGGCAATGTCCGAGAGCACGGTGAACGTGGTCAGCACTACCGGGCGGTCGTCGTCGGAAGCGGAATTCACTGCCGAACAGCTGGAAAGAATCAGGGCGGCGAGGGCAGCAATTCCCAGGCGGCGGAAATTCTTCGCGTCGCGAGTCGTCATGTTCAAACTCTAATATGCGGGTAAACAAATACACAAGTTCGTCTCACCGAACATTCCTCACTCGATAGGCTCGGACCATGCGTCCTACTGCCTTGATCACCGGTTCCAGTCGCGGCCTCGGAGCTGCCATCGCACGCGAACTGGCGCCGACACACGACCTGCTGCTCGGTGCACGATCCCCGCAGGCCCTCGAGCCGATCTGCGCCGAACTGCCCGGATCGACGCCTCTGCCCCTCGACCTCACGGACTACGACGCCGTCGCAGTCGCCGCCTCCTCCATCACGACGCTCGACGTGCTGGTACACAACGCCGGCGTGGCCGACATCGGAACCATCGAGGAATCCTCGGTCGATCAGTGGCGACGCACCCTCGAGGCAAACGTCATCGCCGTTGCCGAGCTCACGCGTGTACTCCTGCCCGCGCTTCGTGCAGCCGGAGGTCACGTCGTGCTGATCAATTCGGGTGCCGGGCTTCGCGCCAACGCCGGCTGGGGCTCCTATGCGGCCAGCAAGTTCGCTCTGCGCGCTTTCGGCGACGCCCTGCGTCTCGAAGAGCCGTCACTGCGGATCACGTCGATTCATCCCGGCCGGATCGACACCGACATGCAGCGCGACATCGTCGCCGGTGAAGGCGACGAGTACGACCCGGAGCGCTTCCTGAAGGCCTCCACCGTGGCCCGAGCCGTACGCACTGCCGTCGAAACGCCATCCGACGCACACCCCACGGAGATCGTGCTCCGACCTACCGGCCGGTAAATCCCCAGTTCGCCGGTAACGGAATGGTGACGATGACCATCCGGATATCGCTTTCCACCGGACTGGCCCGATACTGACATCAGTTGTCGGACAAAGAGACTGGATCTGTTCACAGGAGTTCATCGAGAGGTGGTGTGCAATGCATAATCATACGGATACGTGGGGAATTTCCAGCCAGACCTTCCTTCAGTGGTACCTGGTGGCAGCCGCCGTCGCGACCGGGCTCTCGCTCTACAGCCGAATGTCTGCGCGCCGGTCACCCGTGGTCGTCGACGCCGTTCGTCGACCTCTCACTCCTCCCGAGATCGGCGCTTTGACCAGTGACTACCAAGCGGTGCTGGCGTCGATGGCTATTCTGCGCAGCGCCGAGCTGATCAGCACCGAAGGCAAGACCAAGCTGGCGCTCACTGCCGAGGACAAGAGTCGTCTCGACTGGTTCACCCGCACGGTGCACAAGCGGCTCGGCAACGGAAAAGTCCCGCTGCGGCAAGTGCGTCTGATGGGGCGACTGAACATCGCACTCGCACAACTACGTACGACGCTGATCGACGAGGGTTACCTGCAGCGCCCGCAGGAAGGTCTGACTGCTGCCCTTCGGACCGTTCCGATCGTGGCGGTAATTGCACTCGGCATCGTCCGACTCATCGCCGGGATCGCCGGTGGCAAGCCGGTCGGGTTTCTGCTCCTGACCATCATCGTTCTCGCACTGATGATTCCGCTTCTACGAATCAAACGTCGCCGTACGGCGTTGGGCGACAGCGAGCTTCGACGTCTCAAGCACGAAAATTCCTACCTCTCGCCGAAACTGCGACCTTCGTACACCAGTTACGGTCCGTCACTCGCCGGACTCTCGGCAGCGCTCTTCGGTTCGGGCGCTCTGGTTCTGATCGATCCGGCGCTCGCGGGGGCCGTGGCTGCGGGCGCTGCGTACAGCCCGGGCGGTGCCAGTTCGAGCTACTACAGTTGCGGCTCCTCTTCCGGCTCATCCGGCTCGGACGGCGGTGGCGGCAGCGGTAGCAGTTGCGGCGGCGGTGGGTGTGGGGGATAGCCGCGCACGCGCGAGCAGGAGCGCGGCGTCCTCGGTAGTGATGCCACGTTCCTCGCTCAATGAATACACCTCGTCCAACGTCCGGCCGATCCCTCGGGTTCGCTCCACGACGTCGTCTTCGTTCCACCCCAGGACTTCTCGCCCCACGAGGTGAAAGGCTCCGCCCGCATTGGCCACAAAATCAGGGGCACAGAGAACCCCGCGGCTTCGCAGAACCTCGCCGGCAGCCGCATCGGCCAAGATGTTGTTCGCTGCGCCGGCCACTGCGAGAGCCGGAATCGACGCAGCAGCAGCGGAATCGATAATGCCTCCCATCGCGCAGGGAGCAAAGAGGTCACACGGAGTTCGGAGTACCTCGCCCGCAGGAACGACCGTGTGCCCCACGAGCGACGCCGCCTCGAGGCGCTGCGGGTCCGTATCGGCAACGAGCAGACGTGCCCCAGCCTGCGCCGCGAGGCGGGCAACATCGCCGCCGACGGCGCCGAGTCCCTGCACGAGTACCGTTCGGCCGTCGAGTGTTCCGAGTCCTCGGCGGCGCGCCGTGGCCTTCATCGCTTCGAACACGCCCAGAGCGGTGGCGTGCGCACTGGAACCGGCCCCACCGTTGCCGACCGAACGCCCGAAGACGTATTTGGTGGTGCGGCTGAGCTGATCCATGTCGGCAGAGTTGGTGTTGACGTCAGGACCGGTCCAGTAGTTTCCTTCGAGCTTGTCGATGTTCTCGGCGTGGATGTCGAGGATACGGGACCAGGTTGCGGGGGCGATCTGATTGCGCGGTGCAGGTAGTGCTATCACCGACTTCCCGCCTCCCATCGGTAGATCGGAGACCGCCATCTTCAAAGTCATTGCGCCGGCGAGCTTCCCGGCGTCCGCCAAAGCGTGACCGATGGAGGGATAGTGAGCGGCCCGCGTGCCACCCGACGCCGGTCCCAGGCGAGTGGAGTCGATTCGAATCACGAAAGTCGTGCCGGTCTCCCGATCATGGCGTGTGACGGTCAGTTCACCGTCCCAGCGCAGTTCGTCGTCGATACTCATAACAAATCCTCTTCCAGTCTCGGGGTCAGTTGTGCGCGTGCAGTGGTGTTCCCGCGAGTGCGAGCATGGCCTCGCCCAACGCTTCGTTCTGGCTGGGGTGTGCGTGGATGAATCGCCCCACTTCGTCGGGAAGTGCCTCCCAGGCAACGGCCAACTGCGCCTCACCGATCAGTTCGCCGACGCGATCTCCTACCAAGTGGACCCCGACGACAGGGCCTTTCGTTCCGCTGCGAATCACCTTGATTCCTCCGGTAGTCCGCAGGATCTGACTCTTGCCGTTACCCGCCAGGTCGTAGACGACGGTGCAGATGTCGCCGTACTGCGTGCGCGCCGCCTCTTCGCCGAGTCCGACTGATGCAACTTCCGGATGTGAGTACGTCACGCGAGGAATCAGATGTTCGGCGACCGGTATCGGATCCTTGCCGGCAATCTGTTCGGCCACAAAGATTCCCTGCTGGAAGCCGCGGTGCGCCAATGCAAGACCGGGCACGATGTCCCCGACCGCGTACACACCGTCCACGGCCGTACGGAGTCGTTCGTCGGCGACGACAAATTCATTCTCGAGACTGATTCCGTTTTCTGCGAAACCGATACCGCTCGTGCGGGGTCCGCGGCCGACGGCGACCAGCAATACGTCGGTATCGAGTATTGTTCCGTCGCCTAGTTCGATGCGGACCGAATCAGCTGCTTCTTTCGCGGAAACCATCTTTGTGCCTGTCTTGCAGACGATTCCGCGTTTGCGATAGGCCCGTTCGAGTTGCTTCGACGACCACAGATCCTCAGCGGCGATCAGTCGGGGGAGTGCCTCGACGATGGTCACTTCGGCACCGAAGGAGCGCCAGAGGCTTGCGAACTCGACGCCGATGACACCGCCGCCCAGCACTGTTGCGCTGGTGGGCACCTGGTCGAGTTCGAGTGCCTGGTCACTGGTGAGGATCCGTCGGCCAAGTTCGATGCCGGGGAGCCGCCGCGGATACGAGCCGGTAGCCAGAACGAGTGACGTTCCGGTGTAGCGGGTTCCGTCGACGTCGATACTTCGCCCACCGACATACGTCCCGGATCCGTTGACGATGGTGATCTTGTGTTGCGCAAGCAATCCTTTCAAGCCGCCGTACAGCCGCTCGACTGTCCCGTTCTTGTAGTCGTGCACCTGCGCGACGTCGATGCCGTCAAATGTTGCCCGGACACCAAATTGCTCACTGGTGCGTGCAGAGTCGGCAACCTCGGCGGAATGCAGCAGTGCCTTGGTCGGGATGCATCCGCGGTGCAGGCACGTTCCGCCGACCTTGTCTGCCTCGATCAGCGTGACCGACAACCCGAGTTGGGCGGCGCGGATGGCACAGGCGTAGCCGCCCGATCCTCCACCGAGGATCGCGACATCACTGTGCTGTTCTGCAGTTGTCATCAGAGCCTTCCCAGGACGCGGATCGGGTTCTCGATGTAGTCACCGAAGAGCCTCAGGAATCCGCCGGCTTCGCCCCCGTCACAGACGCGGTGGTCGAAGCTCAACGAGATCTGTGCAACCTTACGGACGGTCAACTCGCCGTTCACCACCCACGGCTTGTCGATGATGCGTCCGATGCCGAGGATCGCCGCCTCGGGATGGTTGATGATCGGAGTCGATCCGTCGACGCCGAATACTCCGTAGTTGTTGAGTGTGAAGGTACCGCCGGTCAGGCGGGCGGGTTCGAGTTTGCCGTCGCGAGCGAGTTCGGTGGACGTCCGAAGTGCTTGTGCGAGTGCGACGGTACTCAAAGAATCAGCATTGCGAATAACCGGGACCATCAATCCCTTCGGCGTCTGTGCAGCGATTCCGAGGTTAATGTGGGGGTGTCGGACGATCTCGCCTCGAGCAGTGTCGACCGACGAGTTCAGTTCGGGGTACTGCGCCAACGCCGCGGTGGTCAGCCGAGCCAGCAGCGCCATCAGGCTGATCTTGTCGGAATCGGGCAGTGCTTTGTTGATCTCGGCACGCGCCGCCAACAGTTCGGTGGCGTCGACGTCGACCCAGGTTGTTGCGTCCGGGATCTCGCGGCGGCTGGTGGACAGCTTGTCGGCAACCACCTTGCGTAGTCCCTTGATCGGGATTCTTTGGTCGCTCGCGTGTGACGTTTCCGTTTCCGGGCCGAAGTTTGCCCCGGCCTCGACGTCGGCGCGCGTGATGACTCCGCCAGCGCCCGATCCGGAAATCGTAGCCAGGTCGATACTGTTGCCAGAGGCCAGTTTACGAACGATCGGCGAGATCACACGTACCGACGGAGCAGCTCTGCGGCGGCGCAGAGGTGCATCCTCGCTCGTGCCGTACCCAATCAGGACGTTGCCCGAACCGGCGCGTTCCTCCTCGCGGTAGCGCTCGTGATTGGCCGAGACGACCACGTCCGCACTCTCGCTGCCACTCACAGTGATCAGCGGCGTACCCACCTTCAGGGTGTCGCCGTCTTTGCCATGGAGTTCGATCACGGTTCCGGCGAACGGGATGGGCACGTCCACAGCAGCTTTCGCAGTCTCGACCTCGACGACGATCTGATCGATGGTGACCACGTCGCCGACCTTGACATGCCACTCCGCGATGTCCGCCTCGGCCAGACCTTCACCCAGGTCAGGGAGCATGAATACCTGATTGGTCACGCCGTCACCGCCCAACGGGTGTCGGGAGAGTCGTTCCACTGCAGGCGGTCGACGGTATCGAGGACTCGGTCGACGCTGGGCAGGTGGTGACGCTCGAGCTTGGGCGCGGGGTAGGGGATGTCGAATCCGCTGACGCGGAGTACCGGGGCGTGGAGATGGTGGAAGCACCGCTCCTGCACTCGGGCAGCAATTTCCGCACCCACACCGGCAAAACCTTGCGCTTCCTGGATGACGATGCAGCGTCCGGTCTTTCGCACCGATGCGGTGACGGTCTCGTCGTCGAACGGCACTATCGAGCGGATGTCGATCACCTCGATGTCGCGGCCCTCGGCCGCGGCGGCATCGGCGGACTTCAGTGCAACGTCCACGGACGGACCGTAGGCAATGAGCGTCGCGTCACGACCGGGGCGACGGACGACGGCGCGCCCGATCGGCTCACGTGCGGTCAGTTCGACATCTGCTCGCGCGAAGTACAGCTTCTTGGGCTCGAGGAAGATCACGGGGTCGGGGTCCTCGATTGCCGAACGTAGCAGCGAGTACGCATCTTCCACCGTGGACGGCGCCACAACCTTCAGTCCGGGTGTGTGCGCGTAGTAACCCTCGCTGGAATCACAGTGATGCTCTACCCCGCCGATACCGCCGGCAAAAGGAACGCGGATGACGATCGGGATCGACAGCGCACCCTTGGTGCGGTTGCGGATCTTCGCGACGTGGGAGGCGATCTGCTCGAATGCCGGGTAGGCAAACGCGTCGAACTGCATTTCCACGACCGGACGAAAACCGGCCATTGCCATACCGATTGCGAATCCGATGATGCCGGACTCGGCGAGTGGAGTGTCGAAGCATCGGTCGTCGCCGAAGTCGCGGGTGAGGCCGTCGGTGACGCGGAAGACGCCACCGAGCGTGCCGACGTCCTCACCGAAGACGACAACGTTGTCGTCCGCGGCCAGAGAGTCCCGTAGTGCGGTGTTGAGAGCCTGAGCCATCGTGAGCATGGGCATTGTCAGTTTCCCCCTGTGTCAGCGGCTTCGGCGGCAAGTTCGGTCTCGAGTTGCGCTTGTTGCTCACGCAGCTGCGGTGTCTGCTCGGCGAAGACGTACCGGAACAGATCGAGCGGATCGTGCGGGCGGTCGACATTCATGCCGGCGCGCAGCGTGGCGGCCTCTGCCTCGGCCTCTGCAGACAGCGATTCTACGAATGCGTCGTCGATCAGATCGTGTGCGCGCAGATACTTTTCGAGTCGCGGCAAGGGGTCTCGCCCGAGCCAGGCTTCGACCTCCGCGCTGTCGCGGTAGCGGGTGGCGTCGTCGGCATTGGTATGTGCGTCGATGCGATAAGTGTGTGCCTCGACGATGACCGGTCCATTTCCACTGCGGACGAAGCGCGCTGCCTCGTCCATGACGGCCATCATCGCGACGGGATCGTTGCCGTCGACCTGCTCGCTGCCGATCCCGTAGCCGACGCCCTTGTGCGCCAACGTCGGTGCTGCGCTTTGGCGCGACAGTGGCACGCTGATCGCAAATCCGTTGTTCTGCACCAGAAAGATCACCGGTGCCTTGAAGACGGCGGCAAAGTTCAGTGCTTCGTGGAAATCGCCCTCACTGGTGGCGCCGTCACCGCAGAGCGCCAGCGCGACGGTGTTCAAGCCCCGGCGGGACTCCCCGTAGGCCACTCCCGCTGCGTGCAGCAATTGCGTCGCCAGCGGGGTGCACTGCGGCGCACTGCGAAGTGCGGCCGGGTCGTATCCGCAGTGCCAGTCGCCGGCGAGCATGCTCAGAATCTGCACCGGATCGACACCTCTGGCGGCCAACGCCATCGAATCCCGGTAGGTGGGGACGAGCCAGTCACGCGGTTCCAGACTCATCGCTGCCGCGATCTGACATGCCTCCTGCCCTCGCGAGGACGGATACACGGCCAGGCGCCCCTGTTTGGTCAGTGCCGTCGCCTGCTGGTCGAAACGCCTGCCCAGGAACATCTTTCGATACATCGCGATCAGGCGATCGTCGCTCGGTTTTGCGTAGCGGGCCTCGCTGCGCGTCAGTTCTCCGGCAGGGTCGAGGTACTGCACCGCGGAATCGGCCGGCAGGAACTTCTGATACCGCAGTTCCCCCAAGGGTTCGACAAGTGTCACTTCTACCTCCAGAAGACGTTGTGTCCATCAGTATTCGCACTTCGGCGACGTAATGGCAGCAAGCGTCGAGGATTCAAGACAAACGGCCTAACATGAGGATTCGGGCAGCAATATGTCCATCAACCGACTCGACTACCGAACCAGGAATGGACAGATGGCCACCGAACCGCACGCTCTCGATGCGATCGACCGTCGCATCATCGCCGAACTGGTCGCAGACAGCCGCATCTCCATGCGTGCACTGGCCGAGAAGGCGCACATATCCCGCGCTCACGCCTACGTCCGCATCGAAAGGCTCGAGGACGCCGGAATCATCACCGGATTCACGACGCGGATCGCCCACGAGAAAGCCGGACTCGGCTCCTCGGCGTACGTGGCACTCTCGATCAGGCAGCACTCGTGGCGGGGTCTGGCGGCGTCCTTGAAGGCCCTGCCGTTTGTCGAGCACTTCTCCCTCCTCGGCGGCGACTTCGACGTTCTGGTGCTGGTCCGTGCCCCGGACAACCAGGAACTACGCCACACCGTTCTGGAACAACTGCAGGGACTCGACGGGGTTCTCTCGACCAAAACGTGGTTGATCTTCGAAGAAGGCAACGGACCGGGACCCAACTGGCTGCCCGCCTGATCCGTCTATAGTCGCCGTTAGCAGTTGCACACGGGAGGTGACTCGAATGACCCTGCACGGCCTGGGAATCGGTTGGCGCCCCGAGGTCTCCGGAATCATCGCGCAACTCGACGGCCTGGCATTCTGCGAAGTCATTGCCGAATCCATCGGGAACGAGATACCTCAGCACCTCGGCTCGTTGGGAGTTCCGGTGATCCCGCACGGCATCTCGCTATCGCTTGGTGGGGCCGAGGCGGTAGATCAGGCTCGGGTCGATCACCTTGCGCATACAGCCCAGCTACTGGACGCCCCCTTGGCGAGCGAGCACATCGCATTCGTGCGGGCGGGCGGCATCGAGGCCGGGCACCTGCTCCCACTGCCCCGCACCTACGAAGCCGTCGACGCCTTGGTACGCAACATCACCCGGACTCAGGACGGTCTACCGGTGCCGTTTGCCGTCGAAAACGTTGCCGCTCTGTTCGACTGGCCGGACGACGAGTTGACCGAAGGGGAGTTTCTCGCGGAGATCGTCGAGCGCACCGGAGCCCTGCTGGTTCTCGACATCGCGAACGTCTACGCCAACGCTCTCAATCGCGGGCGTGATCCGTGGACCGAGCTGAGCCGGCTGCCACTCGAACGAATCGCCTACTGCCACATCGCCGGTGGCAGTCTCGGCGACGGAAAATACCACGACACGCACACCGACCCGGTGCCCGAAGCCGTGCTGGAACTCCTTGCGCAGTTCACCGCTGCCGGTCACCATCCCGCGATCATGCTCGAGCGCGACGGAAACTATCCGCCGGCACTGGAATTGCTCGACGAGCTCGACGCCATCGCCGACGCAGCTGGTCTGGATCGCATCACCGCGGGCACCGATTGGTCACGCACATGAGCACGCTCGGTGAGCGTCAAGAGGCGCTGATTCGGGCTCTGGTGGCGGGCGGCGAACTACCCGAAGGCTTCGACAAAGACGATGCCGCCGTTGTCTCGGCGGCACTGCTCCGAAAGCGCGCAGGAGAAGTGGCGCACCACCTTCCGGTCGTGCGCCACACTCTCGGCGATCGTTATCTTCAGTTGTTCACAGCGTGGGCGGACGGACGGCCGAAGTCGTCTTCGCATGCGGATGCCCAGGCCTTTGTCGCCCATCTCCAGGACATCGGCGAACTGCCTCGCCCACCCTGGTATCAGAGGTTTCGAAAGGTCTCACGCAAGTGAGACAACAGCTTCGCTGGTGTACATGAGGAACGTCATCGATTCCTGGAAGTACAGCTCGACGGAGTTCGCATCGTGCGAGAGATAGCCGATGGACAGGTCCTGGCCGAGGTGCAATTCGTAGTCACCGCCACGCGTCGACAGCAGGAAAGCGCCGTCGATGGCCGGGGCCCAGATGATCTCGCCGTCGAGGACGCGTCGCAGGTGCTCGCGGATGGGGTAGCCGTGATCGGAGGTCTCGTTGATCGCGGTGAACGCATCTGCATTCAGGAGCAGTGAGTACGGTCCGTTGACACCGGCCAGTCGCAGCGACGTGATCGCCTGGCTGATGGCCTCCGGGTAGTCCTTGGCGTCGATGGGGAGCTTGAGTTCCGGGTTGGAACCGCTGGCCCGCACGCCGGTGATGCTGGCTGCGGGGTATCCCTCGAAGATGGCGCGGTCCTCGGCGAAAGCGATCTGCTTGGCTGCGTCCTTGACGGGCTGCCAGTCGGAGTCCTTGGCGCCGCGCTCGACGTCGTCGATGGCCTGACGGCTGACGGTGAAAGGGACCCGCAGTTCGATGATCGGCTGGGACTGACGAGCATGTGCGATGACGCCGTCGGCCAAGGGATTGATCGGCACCTGATGCCCGAGTGGGATGGCCGCGAGATCGTCACCCGACGGTCCCTCCACATCCACGACACGACGACCGGCGACGTGACGCTTGAAGGTACGGCTCGCCTCTTCTTCGATCTCGGCCCAGGCTGCTGCCGAAATGGGTGCTAGGTCGCGGTGCAGGTTTGTCATTGCTGGGCACTCCTTTTGAGGCTGCCGATTCCGAGAGAACCGTCAGAGATGGGCGCTGTGAACGTCGCTTCGGGAACGAGCCTGGTCGGCAAGTCCGGGGGATCGTCGAGAAAGTCCGCCGTCGGAACGAAGAAATTGATTCCGGTGACGGCGGTGGAGAAATCGAGAATGCGGTCGTAATTGCCGACGGGATTCCCGATGAACATGTTGGTGAGCATCTGCTCGGTGACCGTCGGCGACGCCGAGTAACCGATGAAATAGGTACCCATCTCAGCGGAGCCGACGTGGCCGAACGGCATGTTGTCGCGCAGAATCTGGATCTGCTCACCGGATTCGTCTTCGATGACGGTGAGTGCGGTGTGGGAGTTGGCCGGCTTGGTGTCGTCGTCCATCTCGAGATCTTCGAGCTTGGAGCGTCCGATGACGTTCTCCTGCTCCTCGACGGGCAGGGAGTTCCACTCCGACATGTCGTGGAGGTACTTCTGGACGATGACGTAACTGCTGCCTGCGAAATCCGGATCCTCGTCACCGACGGTGACCGCGACGTAAGCGGCCTGCCCGGACGGGTTCTCGGTACCGTCGACAAAACCCATGAGGTCGCGTTGCTCGAAATACTTGAACCCGTGGACCTCGTCGATCACCGACGCGGCCCCGGCCAACCTGTTGGTCACGACCGTGGCGAACTCGAAGCACAGGTCCATCTGACGGGCCCGGATGTGAAACAACAGATCACCCGGCGTGCGCGGGGCGTGGTGTTTGTCACCGGTCAACTCGACAAAGGGATGCAATTCCGCGGGACGTGGGCCGTCGAAAAGCCGGTCCCACGCATCCGAACCGATGCCGACGACGGCGGCCAAGCCACCTGCAGGAACCCGGAATCCGATTGAGCGCTGCAGCCCGGAAATATCCGCCAGAACGTCGTGAACTGCCTGCTCACCACCCTCGTCGATGGTGAAAACCAGGAAGATCGCAGCTTCCGTGAGCGGGGTCAGCAACGGCTGCGGTATCGCGGGAAGGGCCACTTCGGCCTCGTCGATCTCACTCGTTTCCGCCATGCAGACCAGTATGGACGATTCCGGCAGTCCCGGCATCAGTAGTGGGTAAGTAGAGACAGGGTGTCGCGTTACGGTGTTGCGGCCTGGGCGCCCGAGTCGAAGCCCGCCGGAATCTCGAAGATCTTTCCGTCGAACCCGGCCCGGTAGAGATGCCCGGCCGCGAAACCGGAATTGCCGCGCCCGTAGGTCAACACGCTCGACGCCTGCAGTCCGCTGGTGAGCGAGCAGTACTGGCCGGGGCCGTCGATACGCCACACCTCACCACTGATGTCCGTGGGGACAATGGCGCGATCTCGCGAGTCCAAGGTCAAACCATCTGGGGCAGAGAAGGTTTCGAAACCACCGAGGTCGACCAACGACTCCGAGTATCCCGGATTGTCGACGGAGATGCGGCTGACACCCGGGTTTGCGAACGTGCGCGAGACGTAGAGCCAGCGATTATCGGCACTCAGGGCAGCGCCGTTTGCACTCGGGAAGGTTGCCCACGCCGGGTCGACGGCACCGCCTGGGCTGACCTTTCCGATCAGCGCGCCGAAATCGTTGGTGGCGTAGATTGTTCCGTCGTGCGCGACGGCGAGGCCGTTTGCAGCGCTCAGACCACCGGCTATCGGCGTCACTGCACCCGAGTTCACGTCGACCCGGGCGACCGACGCAGCCCGCGTCAGATCGCCGATCAGAACACTTGCGTTTGCTCCGGTACCCACCAGCAGTGAACCGTCCGGGCTCCACGCGAGTGCGCCCGCACCGCCGGGAACCGTCGCGATCGGAACTGCAGCCTGACCAGGCGCATCGACGCGGAAGATCTGCCCGCTCACCAGGTCCGTCGTGTACAGGCGGCCCTGTCCGTCCACCGTGACACCCTCGAGAGCCGCGCCCGGAATCTGAGCGCTGAGTATCGCGGGCGACGATCCCGGACAGAGTGGAGCGGCCGCGGCACCGGACACGCCCAGAGCCAGAAGCGAACCGGCAACAAGAGCACCGGTGATACCAACACGAATACCGCGATCGAAGATCTGGGTGCGCATCTGCGCAACGCTAGACCCTCTGCCCGATTTCGCCTAGAGAGTCCGAAGGAAAGAGATCAAAAGTTCATTGACCTCGCCGGCGCGTTCCTGTTGTACGAAGTGCCCCGCACCGCCGAGGAGATGTACACCCCGCAGGTCGGGGACGGTGTCCTTCATTCGGTCCAGTGCCTTGGGACCGCTCATCGCGATGACCGGGTCTTCGGCACCCGCGACGAAGAGCGTCGGGACGTTGACGTGCGCGCCGTCCAGATCCGCGCTGCGTTCCCAATTGGCGTCGTACGCTCGGTACCAGTTCAACCCTCCGGTGAAACCTGTTGCAGTAAAGGTCTTTACATAAACGTCCAGGTCGTCCTCGGTGAGCCACGACCAGGGCAGCGCAGGCGCCTCGGGAAGTACGTCGAGGTAGCCGTTGCCTTCGGACGGGTTCTTCCAGACGTCGAGGTACCGGTAAGCCCCGGACAAAGCGTGAAAGAGCCGCTGAAGGAATTCACGTGGGCGGGCGTCGAGTTCGCGCTCCGCGACACCCGGTTCCTGGAAATAATGAATGTGCAGAAAGTGCTTGCGCGCCATGGCGGCGTAGATCGTCGAGGGCTTGGCCGGGAACCTGTCCGGCGCATACGGGACTGCCAACGAGACCAGCCCCGCAACACGATCCGGGTGGCGCAGAGCGGTGGTCCACGCGACCGGAGCGCCGAAATCGTGACCGACGAACACCGCCTTGTCGATTCCGAGGGCGTCGAGTAGGCCGATCATCCGGTTCGCGACAGCGTCGTTGGTGTAGGCGTCGACGGCCTCCGGGCGGGTCGTGCCGCCGTAACCGGGCATGTCGAGCGCAATCGCTCGAAAGCCCGCCTCCGCCAACGCTGTCGACTGATGCCGATAGCTGTACCCGAGGCCGGGAAAGCCGTGACACATGACCACAGCCGTCCCAGAACCGGAATCGTCAATCTGCCAACGGAATCCGTCGACATCAATCGTCTTCACCGTCATATCAGGAGGTGATCATGTCTTCCTGGTTCCAGAATGCGCGCATCGACAGGATCTTGCCGTCGTCGTCGAAGGTCATGACGTCGATGGGTGCGATGGTCAGGGTCTGCTCGCCGAGCTTGGTGATCAGCGAGAAGTGGAATGCCGCTTCGTTTCCGGCGATGCGGAGGGTCTGAAGGTGAGCTTCCTGGTCGAAGTTCTCGATCACGGAGTAGAACTCGAGAATGGACTCGCGGGTGGTACGCACGTCGGTGCCCACCGGATCTTCGACTGTTGCACCCTCGGCATACAGGGCCACAACCTGGGCAGCAGTGCCCGTGGCAACTGTCTCGATGTAGGCGTCGACGGTCTTGCGGATTACCTCTGCGGACGGTGCCATGGTCTACCCCTCGTAGTTAGAACAGGTTCTAATTCTGAGGATAACCTACGGCCCTGATCCACGGGTCAGGTTTCGAGCACCTTGCGCAGGCGAGCCTTCTTCCGGTTCTCCCGCACGATCCAGACGACATCTGTGTCGTCCGACGCCTCCAGGGAGACAAACGTCGGCAGTGCATTCTTCGGATCCGCTGCGACCGCGACGCTCCAGCAGTATCCGAGCGCCTGCCGGAGAGTGCGTGTGTCGGCTTCACGACGGGCATCAGCTGGTTGCGAGACGATCCACTCGGTAGCGTCTCGGCACACCTGAACGGCCAGCGCAGCGTTGGCCTTGTCCTTGAGCAACCGCGGCTCGCAGATCCCGGCAGCGGCTGCGCGCAGCGTCAATGGATGGGTGGAGCGTGCCCACTTCTCGATGATCGTCCGCAACAACTCCGGATCCGAGTCACCTACCGCTTGAACGGCCATCGCGGCAGCTTCACGTGCTCGCCACGACGCACTGGTGGTTGCCTCCGTCAGACTGTCCAGAACAGTTTTGTCGCGCGAACGAACGAGGATGAATCCGAGCCCGACGATCCCACAGCAGCGGATGTATTCGTCTTCGGACTCCGCCGCCTGCAGGATGTCGTCGTCATCGGCGCCGCGCGCGAACTCGAGCATGAGCCCAAGGTTCGCGCGCGGGCCGGGCAGTCCTGAACGCTCCATCAGGTAACTCCACAGTTCATCGCCGGCCAGATCCGCGAACGTCATGGGAGTCCTTTCGTCGGTACACCCAATCCTGTCAGCCCGGATCTACACGCGCAGCATTTCCGATCAGTGAGCCGGTAGGAGGGACGTCTCCTGAGCCGCGCCGTCTTCTACACCGATCTGAACGATGTTTCGCGGCAGGAACACAGCCGCGATCGCGCCGAGAACTGCTGCAGCAGCGCCGATCAGGAACGCGATGCGCATGCCCTCGTCGGTGTAGAACACAGCGCCCTCCATCGCCATTGCGATGTGCGAGTTCAAGACCGTGAAGGCGATGACGGGAAGCACTGCGGGGAAGATGCTCTGGAAGACCGCAACCATGCTCGCCGTGGTTGCCTGCAACTGCGGCGGCACTGCTTCGATGAGCAGGTTCGGGATGGAGGCGTAGCCCATACCCATACCGACACCGAAGATTCCGGCAAAGATGATGAGCAGCGGCTTGTTGTCGTGAATGGTGGCCGTCAAGGTGAATCCGACTGCCATGAGGATCATTCCGGTGATCATCAGCAGACGCGGTCGGATGTTGCGTCCCACGAGGAAGCCCACAATCAAGCCACCGACCACCACCATGCCACCAAGCGGTGCCTGGAAGATCGCGAATCCTTCTGCCGTGACGCCGAATCCGTATCCCAGGCCGAGAACTGCGGGGGTCATCACCATCATCGGCAGCAAAATCGTGAAGACTCCCGATGCGCCGTAGCAGAACCCGGCACCGACGGCGGTGAGCATCACCGAACGCTTACCGAAGTAGCGCAGGTCGATCAAAGGCTCACGGATGGCTCGAGCAGAGGCAACCCAAGCCGCCAGCAGTGCGACGCCGCCGATCAGATAGGCCAGTGTCGAACCGTTCTTCCAGCCCCACGTCGGTCCGAAGCTGACGCCGATCAGAATTCCGGCGATGCCCGATCCGAGCAATACCGCGCCGATCAGGTCCAGCGAAGAGCGCAGTCGCACAGCTGATTCCGCCGTCGAAGCGAAGATCATGCCGCCAAGGAGAACCAACCCGATGACGAAGAACCAGAAGATGCTCCGGAAACCGTGATTGTCGATCAGCCAACCGGTGAGGAACGGCGCCGGGATCGCGATCAAACCCATACCGGAAGTCGCGATACTGACGGCCAAGGCAACAGTTTTCGGCGGGAAAACATCTCGTATGAGGGAGTAGCTCAGGAACAGGCAGGGAACGAGCAGACCAGTCAGGGACCGGCCCAGAATCAAGACGGCATAGCTCGGCGCTATCGCCGAAATGAACGATCCGACCGCCGCGCCGGCGACCGCAAAGAGCAGGACTTTTCTTTTGCCGTACATGTCGGCGAGCTTGCCGAGCAGCGGAGACGCGACCGCGCCCAGCAGCAGGAACGACGTGAGCAGCCAGGCTCCCTGCGTCGTTTGATAGTGCACCGAGATGGCAGGGAGAGCAGTGGAGATCATCATGTAGCTCACTGCGAGCATCTCGAGAAGTAGAACAATCGACGCCAGGGAGAACACCAGTCGCGGAGTCCACCGCTCCGGCATCGATGTCGGTTCGGGCAAACTGGGAGACGAACCGTCGCTGTGGACATGAGACGCCATGGCTGGAAGATCCTTTCGGGACACCTACGAATTCGATTGACCCCCTGTCGAATACCGTCGACGGGGGCCTTGCCGGGAAGTGCGATGGAACGACAGCTACCGATCTCGGTAACGTGTTACCTGCATCACAGCCCTCGCTTCGAACGCGCGCTACGGAATGTTCCGCGGAGCGGGATAATCAGGACAACGACTGATTGGCTCCAGATACGACTGTGCGCCGTTTCGGTAGCGGTAGCTACCAAAACGGCGCACAGGGGCCGAAGGCCCTACAGAACTATGTTCACCATCTTGCCCGGCACAACGATCACCTTGCGCGGCGCTTTGCCCTCGAGCAGAGCGACGATCTTCTCGTCGGCCAGCGCGATCTCTTCGACAGCCTTGCGATCGGCATCCGCCGGGACGCTGATGCGGCTGCGGACCTTGCCGTTGACCTGGATCGGGTACTCGACGGTGTCCTCCACGAGCCACTTCTCCTCGACTGCCGGGAAGGGTCCGTGTGCAAGGGATTCCGTGTGACCCAGACGCGACCAAAGCTCTTCCGCGAGGTGCGGCGCCAGGGGAGCGAGCATCAGCACCAACGGTTCGACAGCGGCACGCGGCGCACCGCCGGGGAACGCCTTGGTGAGGTGGTTGTTGTACTCGATCAGCTTCGCGGCCGCCGTGTTGTCGCGTAGGGCCGTGTAATCCTCGATGACACCGGAAATCGCCTTGTTGAGCGCTCGCAGAGTCTCTTCACCGGGTGCTTCGTCGGTGACACGGGGCTTGCCGGTCTCCTCGTCGATGACGACGCGCCACACTCGCTGCAGGAATCGCGCAGCACCGACGACGTCCTTGGTCGCCCACGGGCGCGAGGTGTCCAGCGGACCCATCGACATCTCGTACACACGTAGGGTGTCTGCGCCGAACTCGGCGCAGATCTCGTCCGGCGCAACGGCATTCTTCAGGCTCTTGCCCATCTTGCCGTACTCGCGGTTGACTTCGGCGCCCTCGTAGAAGAACTTGCCGTCACGCTCGACGACCTCTTCTGCGGGCACGTAGACGCCGCGGGCATCGGTGTACGCGAATGCCTGGATGTAGCCCTGGTTGTACAGGCGGCGGTACGGCTCGCTCGAGGACACGTAGCCCAGGTCGAACAGAACCTTGTGCCAGAAGCGCGAGTACAGCAGGTGCAGCACCGCATGCTCGACGCCGCCGACGTAGAGGTCGACTCCACCGGGATCGTTGGGGCCGTGCAGTTCCGGACGCGGGCCCGTCCAGTACGCCTCGTTCTGCGGGTCGCAGAAGGCGTCCTGGTTGGTGGGGTCGATGTAGCGCAACTGGTACCACGAGCTGCCAGCCCACTGCGGCATGACGTTGGTGTCGCGGTGGTACGTCTGCAGACCATCGCCGAGATCGAGCTCGACGTTGACCCACTCGGTCGCCTTGTTCAGCGGGGGAGAGGGCTCGGAGTTGGCGTCGTCCGGATCGAAGGACACCGGTGCGTAGTCCTCGACCTCGGGAAGTACCACGGGCAGAGCCGAATCCGGCAGAGCGTGTGCGTTGCCGTCCGCGTCGTAGACGATCGGGAAAGGCTCGCCCCAGTAACGCTGACGCGCGAAGAGCCAGTCGCGCAGCTTGTACTGGATGGTGCCCTTGCCCTGCCCGCTCTCCTCGAGGCGGCTGATGACGGTCGCCTTGGCCTCGGCCACGTCCAGACCGTCGAGGTAGTCGGAGTTCACCAGCGGACCGTCACCGGAATACGCAGCCTCCGAAACATCCCCACCGGCAATAACTTCGAGAATATCCAGACCGAATGCGTTCGCGAACTCCCAGTCACGGTGATCGTGTCCCGGAACTGCCATGATCGCGCCGGTGCCGTAGCCCGTCAGAACGTAGTCGGCGATGAAGATCGGAACCTTGTGTCCGTTAACCGGATTGACCGCGTAGGAACCGAGGAAGACGCCCGTCTTCTCCTTGTTTTCCTGGCGCTCCAGGTCGGTCTTGGCGGCAATCGACTTACGGTATGCAGCAACAGCTTCCGCCGGAGTCGTGGCACCGCCAGTCCAGCGTGCGTCGACACCTTCGGGCCACTCATCCGCGACGAGCTTGTCCACCAAGTAGTGCTCAGGAGCCAGCGTCACGTAGGTGGCGCCGAACAGCGTGTCCGGACGGGTAGTGAACACATCGACGCCGTACTCGCCTGCGGCAAAGGTAACTTCGGCACCGTAGGAGCGTCCGATCCAGTTACGCTGCATGGCCTTGACCTTGTCCGGCCAATCCAGGTACTCGAGATCGTCGACCAGGCGATCGGAGTACGCGGTGATGCGCATCATCCACTGCTGGAGGTGCTTACGGAACACGGGGAAGTTTCCGCGGTCACTACGACCGTCGGCGGTGACTTCCTCGTTGGCCAGCACGGTGCCCAAACCGGGGCACCAGTTGACCATCGAATCCGACTGGTAGACAAGGCGGTACGAGTCCAGAACCTTGGCCTTCGCGGCCACGTCCAACGAAGCCCACTCGCGTCCGTCTTCCAGAGCGCGCTCACCGGAATCGAACTCGGCTTCCAACTCGGAGATACGACGCGCCTTGCCGGCTTCCTTGTCGTACCAGGCGCCATGGATCTGCAGGAAGATCCACTGCGTCCAGTGGTAGAAGTCGACATCCGTCGTCGCGAGACTACGACGCTCGTCGTGACCCAGACCCAGGCGTCGCAGCTGGCGCTTCATGTTGGCGATGTTGGACTCGGTGGTGGTCCGCGGGTGGGTACCCGTCTGCACCGCGTACTGCTCGGCCGGAAGCCCGAAGGCGTCGTAGCCGAGGGTGTGCAGGACATTGCGGCCCTGCATGCGATGGAAGCGCGCGAAGACGTCCGTAGCGATGTATCCGAGCGGGTGACCGACGTGCAGGCCCGAACCCGAGGGGTACGGGAACATGTCCTGAACGAAGAGCTTGTCGGCGGGAACACCGTCGGGCGAGGAGAGCGGACCGACCGGATTGGGCGCGTTGAACGTGCCGTCCTCACTCCAGCGGTCCTGCCAGTGCTGCTCGATCTGGCCGGCGAGCTCCGCGGTGTAGCGGTGCTGCGGAGTTGCGTCGGCTGGTGAATCGGGGGACTGCGGAGACTCGGTCACTGTGGTCGCTATCTACTTGGCTGACGGAAATACCGATAACCAGGGTAGAGCCTGTGCGACCCGGGCATACCATCAACTCCACCCGCGCCTATCCTGTATGGGTGATCGTTGTCGCTGTGGTGCTATTCGTGCTCGCTGTCGCCGTCGGTGGAGTTGCTGTCGCCGGACTGATCGGCAAACTCCCGCGCAACCGCTGGGCCGGTGTCCGCACCGAGGATTCCCTGCGGAGCGATGAGTCGTTCGCTCTCGCCAACAAGGTGGCCGGTCCGACCATGCTCGCGGCCGCCGGAATGTTGGTCATCGGCGGAGTCGCAGCACTGACCATCGGCGGAGTCTTCGGTGTCGCAGTCGCGATCATCGCCGTCGTCGTCGCCGTCCTCACTGCCGGTTTCGGTGGAGGCATCGGCGCGCGCGCAGCCGCCGCACTCCCGCAGCAGAGCGGATGCGGTAACGACTGCAACTGCGGCGGCCACTCCGAGCCCGCCGCAGACGAGCCGGTGGCAGAGACCCCCGATGCCAAGGCGAACGCTGCCGCTTGCGGTACCGCTTCCTGCGGTGCCTGCGCGCTCAAGGATGCTTGCCAGCCGGCTCATTGATTCACGTGAAACATCGCGTGATCGACCCGGCCGGGGTCGTATTCGGGCTAGTGGTTCCGCTGCTGTGTGCGGTCTTCGGCTTCGTCCTGACAAAGATTTGGGAGCCTCGCCTCCCGGAACAGATCGCAACTCACTGGACCACCACCTCGCCGGACGGCTTCTCCACCCCGTCGGCCAACGCATGGACGATTGCACTTCTGACCCTGCTTTTCGGTGGGGGTCTCAGCGCGATTGCCGCTCTTGCACCCGCGATGTTGATGATGCGTCGATTCATGTTGGTCGTCGGGCTGAGCGTGGTCGGGCTCATCACGAGCGTGAACTTCGCATTGCTCTACAACCAACTCGATGTCGCCGATCCGTCCACGACGTCACTCCCGCTGTGGTCTATCGGTGTCGGCTTTGGCGTGGGCGGGGTGCTGGGGTGGATGGGCGCCTCGTTCCTGCGTGACTACCGCGTCCGCACGGTTGCCACGACCACACCCTCGGCTGGGTTGCCGCGAAGCAGCGGCCCTCTTCCTATCTCCGACGACGTCGGATTCAGCGCCAAGGGGTCGGTGATCCTCACGGCGATCACTCTGTCGCCCGGAGTTGTCATGGCGCTGGGGACACGGTCACTCTGGCCGCTGTTCATCTTCGGGGCACTCGGCCTGCTCGTCGTCAGCCTGGTTCGCTTCCGGGTGATCGTCGACGACCGGGAGATCCGGGTGATCAACATGGGGATGGCTGCGATGACCTACGACATCGACGAAGTTGTCGGCGCCGACGTCGCGGAGATCAAACCGTTCGCGGACTTCGGCGGCTGGGGAGTCAAGACCAAGGGTCGTCGCAACTACGGCGTCGTCACCCGCACCGGACCCGCGGTGGTCATCACGTTCGCCAGTGGCGACCGACTCACGATCACGACGCCGAAAGCCGAAGACATCGCCGGGTCCCTCAACCGACTGGCCGACGCCCGGTCTCGGTAGCCGCCGAGCCCGAACCGATCGCTTCCTGAGTCTTCTCGAGATACCCGCATGCCGCCGCTCTGGCTTTGGTGACATCGCGTTCGGCAATGGCTTCGGCGACTCCCTGATGATGTGCCGACGTCAGCGACGGCGGATGCACCCCTTCGGTCACCTCGTACGTGGCGCGGACGGTTTCGAGGATTCCGGCAAACAGATCTTTCAGCACGGGATTGTGGGCGGCATCGACGACGGCAATGTGAAACGCGAGATCGACGTCGACGAAGTTCTCGGCCGGGAGGTCACGCTTGGCGGCCAGCTCACGAAGTATCCGGACGTCGTCGTCGTTGCGACGCTCACACGCCAAGCGGACTGCTTCCATCTCGAGCGCACGACGCACTTCGAAGACGTATTTCATCTCGTCCACGGACGCATGCTTGCCGAGCAGTCCGCCGATGTCGGTCCGAGCGCGCACGAAGGTCCCTGATCCGCGACGGATCTCGAGAACTCCCGTCGAGGTCAATGTCTTGATCGCTTCGCGCACGGTGTTCCGGCCGACGCCGAGAACACTCATCAGCTCCGGCTCGGTCGGAACACGATTGCCCACTGTCCAGACGCCATCTGAGATCTGCGTGCGCATCCAGTCGAGGGATTGCTCATACGCGGACTCTTTGCGAACAACGGTCATCTACTCATCCTCACAGCATTCGCGGCGATCATTCCACTCACCTACGATACGTAGGACGACCCATGTATTTTCGCACTCTGTCTTCAGGAGGGGCTTCCCACGTCCGCCACAGCTGTCGCCAACGAAGAACGCACACGCCGCACCAATCGACACTTCTACGGCGTGGGCTACGTCCTCACCGTGATCCTCTTGGGCGCGAACATGCCCACCTCCGTCTACGGGCTGTACCGGACCGAGTTCGGATTCACGCCCACCATCCAGACGCTGATCTACGGCGTCTACGTCGCCGGCCTAGTTCCGGCGTTGCTGTTCTTCGGACCGCTGTCCGACGCCCTCGGCCGGCGCACCGTGCTCCTTACTGCACTCGCACTGAGCGTCGTCGGCACGCTCGTTCTGGCATTCGCCGACGCGACGGTGTGGTTGTTCGTCGGCCGTGTCGCTCAGGGAATCGCGGTGGGCGCGGCCAGTGCCGCAGGCAGTGCCGCGCTGGTGGAGCAGGAACCGAAGTTCGATCACCGACGGGCCGCGCTCGTCTCGACGGTGACGGGCGCGTTGGGCGGTGCACTCGGACCACTCGTGTCCGGTGCGATCGCCCAGTATCTTCCGCAACCTCTGCGGTTGCCGTATCTGATCTTCCTCGTCGCGTTCATCCCGGCACTGATCGTGTTGCTGCTGCTGCCGCGGATCGGGGACATCACACGCCCGAAGCGGTTCTTCCAGATGCCACATGTTCCCGCCGCCATCCGAGAGACGTTCTGGCTGAGCTCGCTCGCCGTCGCGCTGTCGTGGGGCGCAGTCGGGCTCTTCCAGTCGGTGGTCCCGTCATGGATGACCGACCTGCTGACCATCGACAACCTTCTACTCGGCGGTGGGGCGGCTGCGCTGGTGATGATCTGTTCGGTGATCGCGCAACTCGGCGGAAGTCGCATGGACCCGCGCACGTCCGTCACCGTCGGCCTGGGAATCCTCGCCCTCGGAATGATCGGTTTGCTCGTGGTCGACCTCGTCCCGAGCCTGGCACTGCTGAGCGTCATCACCGTCGTGGTCGGTGCCGGACACGGTCTGGCCTTTGCCGGCGGAATGAAGCGCGTCAACGCCGCCGCCCGAACCCACGCCCGCGAGAGCCACGGCGGAGTTCTGGCCGCGTTCTTCACCGTCAGCTACGCGGGACTGGCGATCCCGTCGATCATCGCGGGTATCGCCATCACGATCCAGGGAATGCAGACGGCCATCATCGAGCTGTCGATCATCGGAACGCTGCTGTGCCTGGCCGTGATGGGCTTCAACCTTCGTGGGGCTCGAGAGCCCGCCCGAGCACGCCGTTATCCTTAACCAGGTGAAGTTTCTCAGCAGGTTCTACATCGACGGGTTCATCCTCGGCATCATCATCGCCGGCGTGCTCGGAAGTGTGTTCCCGGTATCGGGTACCGCGGAGAGCATTCTGAACTGGGCCACCAAGATCGCCATCGGCTTCCTGTTCCTGCTCTACGGCGCACGACTCTCGCCGCAGGAGGCGTGGAAGGGCGTCAAGCACTGGCGACTGCACACCGTCGTCCTCGCGGCGACGTTCGTGCTGTTCCCACTGATCGGCCTAGCACTGCGATTCCTGTCGCCGACCCTGATCAGCGACGAGCTCTACACGGGCATCCTCTACATGTGCCTGGTTCCGTCGACGGTTCAGTCTTCGATCGCGTTCACCTCGATCGCCAAGGGGAACGTCGCAGGCGCGATCGTCAGTGCGTCGTTCTCCAACCTGATCGGCGTCTTCGTCACACCGCTGCTGGTGGTTCTGCTGATGAACACCACCGGCCAGGCGACAGTCGACTTCTCGTCGATCCTCGACATCGTCGTGCAGTTGCTGATCCCGTTTATCGTCGGTCAGCTGATCCGCCCGCTGGTGATCGGATGGCTGCAGAAGTACGCAGAACCCACCAAGTACGTCGATCGCGGATCTATCCTCCTCGTTGTCTTCGCCGCCTTCAGCGAAAGCATGAAGGAGGGAATCTGGAGCACCATCACGATCTGGCAGATCGTGATCCTCACAATCGTGTGCTGCCTGATTCTCGCGCTGGTTCTCGGCGTGACCACTCTCGCGGGGCGCAAGCTCGGGTTCGATCTTCCCGATCAGATCGTCATCATCTTCTGCGGGTCGAAGAAGTCCTTGGCAACGGGCCTACCGATGGCGGCTGTGCTGTTCGCCGGCCAGCCCGTCGGCCTGATCGTGTTGCCGCTGATGATCTTCCATCAGATCCAACTGATCGTCTGTGCTGCGATGGCGCAACGCTTCGCGAATCGGGATCCGGTCAGCGTCAGCTAGCGAGCAACTCGTCTCGGGTCGCATCGACACAGCCACAACCACCCTGCAGTTGAGCACAATCGATGAACAACGCGTGGCGGACCGATGCCAAGTCGACGCAGTTCACGCCGGTGCATTCGAGTGATCCGTCGGCATGTCGCAGCAAAGAATCGTGGCAGTGATCGACATCCGAAACACAATCTGCGCACTGGATCTGACGCTCAACGATCATTGCTGCCACCTCTCTCGAAAACGATGACACAGGAATATCATCGACCTCCGACAGGTCAGTTCCGTTCAACCTCGATGGGGTGGCTGGCCAGCATTGCCACGGGGAGCGGTTGGCGTCGTAGCACCCGTGCCCAGACGTCGACACGCGGCGGCGTCAGCACATCCGACGGCAGTGAGCTGATCACCATCCAATCCTCACGCTCGAGCTCCGAATCAAGCTGCCCCAGAGTCCAACCCGAGTAACCGGCAAAAATGCGGATCCCTTCGACCAGGGGCGCGATGACCGCCGGATCCGAGTCAAGGTCCACCATGACAACTTTGCCGTCCACCCGCCGCAGGCCGGCGACGCCGTCGATCCGTGCACCGTTTCGAGCAATGCCCAGGCACAACGCCGAGTCACGCTTGACGGGTCCACCGATGTACAGCGCCGAAGGATGCGCGGTCAGCGGCGACCACTGCGGCAGCACGTTCTGCACGGCCGTCTCACTCGGCCGATTGACGACGACGCCCAAGCTCCCGGCGTCGTTGTGCTCGATCATGTAGATGACGGTGCGGCGAAATGCAGGTTCCGTGAGATCGGTCGACGACACCAACAAACTGCCCGGACGAACCTCCGGTTCTATCCAGGCCATTCGATCCTCGGGTTCTTCTGCGTGCGCCACAAAGACATCATCTCACCGACGACTGCATGCAGTGGAACGCAGACACAGGCGTGTTCAGGTCAGACCCGCCACATCGGCAAGGAGTGCCAGATGCCGCTCGAAAATCTCACTCGCATCGGTGAAGGTATCGCTTCCGTACTGCCCGAACACCTCGAAGTTCACCGAACCGAACAGCGATACCCAGACGAGAGTTGCGCGTACCGCGGCATCCGGCGGCAGGTCGGTACCCAGTTCTCTCCGCACTCCCTCGAGGTCCGTTGCCAGCGTGTCACTCAGGTCCGGGCCCTCTCGCACCGTGAGTGCACCCGCGCGATGGGCGGCGTCGATGATCCCGATCAGCCGGGTCACGACGAGGGTGCCAGGGCCGGTGGTCTGCTCGCCCGGAGCGTCGTAACCGGGGACGGGGCTTCCGAACAGCAAACCGTAGCGGGCCGGTTCCCGGATCGCCCAGCTCCGGACGGCGCGCCCGAGCGCAATGAACTGCCCGCGAAAGTCCTCTGCTGCAACGGCATCCACGGCGGCGTCTACCTCCGCGCCCAGTTCCGTGTACCCGTCCACCACCAACAAGGTCAGCAGTTCGTCGCGACTGGCGACATAGCGGTACACCGCTGATGACACGACTCCCAGATCACGTGCGACGGCCCGCAGAGACAAGGCTGCAGCGCCGACGGCAGCAAGATGCTCGCGCCCGATCCGGGTGATGTCCTGCAGGGTCTGTTCGCGCGCCCGCTCACGGGGAGTTCCAACCATGAGTCCATCTTGCCCCATTCCCGAGAGCAGTATCAACAAAAGAGAGCACTGCTCTTGACAGCACTGGAGCGCGGGTGCATTCTTGAAAACGAGAGCAGTGCTCTCAGTTCATCCGAAACGAGAAGGAGCACACCATGTCGAACCTCGAAATCGTCACCGGAGCAGGACCCGTCGGATCAGCCGTCGCGCTACAGCTCGCCGAGCAGGGAATCAACGTCCGCATCCTGACCAGGTCCGGCAGCGGACCCGAACACCCGCTGATCGAACGTCGACGCGTCGACGTCTCGGATTCCGAGGCCCTGCGCTCGGTCAGCGAGGGCGCCACGGCGATCTACCACTGCATCCACGCCGCCTACAACGCAGCCGATTGGGAGAGGGAACTCCCGGCGGCCGAGAAGGTTGTGCTCGACACGGCCGCATCCATCGGCGCCGTCGTTGTCTTTCCCGAAAGCCTCTACGCCTACAACTCCGACACCCTGATGACCGAATCCGACCCGCGCAATGCCACTGGCGGCAAGCGCGGAGTGCGCACCGCACTGCTGCGTGCTCGCGAGGCCTCGGCAACACCCACCGTCAGCGTCGTGGCCTCGGACTTCTTCGGCCCCCGCGTCCGCACCGCCCACGCCGGTGAGCGCATGGTTCCGAAGGTCATGGCAGGTAAGAAGATTCGAGTCATCGGTTCCGCAGATCAGCCACACTCGTTCACCTACATTCCCGATCTCGCAGCAGCCATGATCGCGGCAGCACACAACCCCGAACTCTGGAACTCCGTCCTCCACGCGCCCACTGGCCCCGCGCTCACCCAACGCAAGATCGCCGAGGCCTTCGCCCGCGCCGCCGGGGCGTCCCCCGCCAAGGTGGGCGTCCTGCCCGCCTGGGTGCTCGACGCCGTCGGCAAGATCAACACCGACAGCCGTGAACTCGCGGAGATGAACTACCAGTTCACCAAGCCGTTCGTCATGGATTCGAGCGCCAGCGAAGTGCTGCTCGGACTCTCGCCGACGCCGCTCGATCAGGCGGCCGAAGAGACCGTCGCCTGGTGGCGCGAGGAACAGGCTCGCGCCGCTGCCGCCTGAAGTGGTCGCACACGCTACGCGGGTGCGTACCGCCAGGAAAGTCCGCCGTCACCGAGTTCCGCTATCCAGCCACCGCCGAAAGGCCGACCCGTTTCAAGGGAATCTACGAGATCCGCGAGCATCGCGCTGATCGAAGTCCACTGAGGTTCGGCGGTGTCCGCATTCTCACGGGCATACTCGGTCACGCAGCCCGATAGCTCCCCTTGCCTTGTGTCGCAGAATAATTCGTATCCGTCGCGGTAGGCGAAGGTTATGTAGTCCGGAAGAAACTTTCCGATCGGGGTTCCAGCCGGCTGAGCACGGTCCGACAATGAGGGAACACTCTCCGGGACATCTGGCAGCTCGTACACTGCCGGGGCTCTGCGGTGATTGGCCAACAGCTCGTCCAGATTGAGCATGTCGTGTTGGGGAAGGAACTGCATCCAGGCGCCGTGGGCGAAGCCGTTCTGGACCGAGTATAGGTCTTTCAATTCGGTTGGCCATGCGATTCCGCTCAGTGCCTCGGCCCGGTCGATTTCTGATTGCGAGGCTCCGGGCGCGAACGCATCCAGTGCGTGCGGAAATCCGTTTTCGGAAAACCAGGCGGCGACCCGTTCCCATTGCCGACGCACCGATGTTGGTTCGGTCACGCTGTGAGCGTGGATACCCTCAGTCGCTTTCTGTTGCACGCCTCCTGGTCGTGGGGGGATCGTGAGGTGCCTGTCGTCGCTGTAGACGTCGCGTACTTCGACCTTGTCGCCTGACTTGAAGAGATGAATCGGCTCGAATTCCGCGACAGGCCAGATCTGGATGAAAGCTTCAGGGTCGGTTCGATCAAAGTCCCTGCCGCGCACCGAGGCTCGGATGCGGTAGCGGCCAATCGGTAGGCGCTCGAGAAATCCGAACTCGTGGACCCGTTCGCCTGTCAATCGAAGTGGCGGTAGACCGGCGACAACGCTCTCGAGCGTGCCTTCTTCGATCGTCTCCCAATCATCGAGAGCGGAAATTCCCGGGTCCACATCCAGCGTGTCGACGGTGATCCGGACCGGGCCGGCGGTCGAGCTCAACGCCAAGCGAGCGACAACGGGACTCAAACCGATGACCTTGCCGTAAGTGTGCACATACGGTTCACGAGGTCGCGGACCGAGAACCAGAACCGGAACTTCGAAATCGACCTTCGCCGTGGTAGCCATGTCGTCATTCTCCAACAGTCAGCCTTGACGCAAGAACGGAACGGGTGTTCGCTTCTTCACATGGCCTATCGCCGCACTCCGGCAGTACAGGAAAGATTGGACGCCCAACGCGCCCGACTGCTCGAGGCCGCCACGACGGCAGTGGCAACCCACGGCTATGCGGGATGTTCCATCGCCGCGGTGGCCAAAAACGCCGGCGTCGGCACCGGGACGCTATATCGACATTTCGACGGCAAGGGCGAATTGTTCGCAGAAGTGTTCCAATCAGTCTGCAGCCGTGAGGTATCCGCGGCCCGGGACGCCGGAGATAATGCCCGAAGCCTGGCAGGCAATCACCGCTCCGCGGTATCGGCGTCGGTTCGCACCTTCGCCGAACGTGCCATGCGTGCACCGGTTCTCGCCTATGCACTGCTGGTGGAACCGGTGGATCCACTCGTCGACGAACAGCGTCTCATGTTTCGCGAATCGTTCCGAGATTGCCTGGCCACCGCAATTCGCTCTGCAGTCGACACCGGTGAGATACCGCCACAGGACGCCACTCTGACGGCAGCGTGCATCGTCGGGGCAATCGGCGAGGCCCTGATCCTTCCACTGCGTGGCGGCACCACCGATCCCGCTGCGATCGACGCCATTCTCGCCTTCACCCTTCGATCGTTAGGGAGCTTCGATGACACCCACGCATGAAGTCACCAATCAGGTTCCGCCCCTGATCGATTACAACGCAGCCGAATACGCGCCGATCCTCGAGGCACTACACCGTGAAGGCGCATCGGACGCACTCGAGGAGGTTCATCGCGTCGGGATCCGCGCCGGCAGCGCACAAGCTCAGGAGTGGGGCGATCTGGCCGAGGAGCACCCACCCGTACTGAGAACCCACGACCGCTACGGCAACCGCATCGACGAGGTTCGCTACGACCCCGCCTATCACCAACTCATGAGCACCGCAGTGGAATTGGGACTGCACGGCGCTCCGTGGGTTGACCCGAATCCACACGCACACCTCGTCCGCGCCGCGAAGATGGCCGTGTGGGGTCAAACCGACGCCGGTCACGGCTGCCCCATCTCCATGACGTACGCCGTGATTCCCGCGCTGCGGCACAACACGGATCTGGCCGCGCAGTACGAACCCCTCCTGACCACGCGGCACTACGATTCGGCGCTGAAAGCTCCCCTCACCAAACCCGGATTGATCGCCGGTATGTCGATGACGGAGAAGCAGGGCGGTTCGGATGTTCGTGCCGGAACCACAAGGGCAGTAACACAATCCGACGGCAGCTACCTCTTGACGGGTCACAAGTGGTTCACCTCCGCGCCGATGTCGGACGTGTTCCTCGTCCTCGCCCAAGCGCCGGGCGGTCTGTCGTGCTTCTTCCTTCCTCGGGTCCTGCCGGACGGCTCGCTCAACAACATGTACCTGCAGCGCCTGAAGGACAAGTTGGGAAATCACTCCAACGCGAGCAGTGAGGTCGAGTACCGCGACGCTCTCGCATGGATGGTCGGCGAAGAAGGCCGGGGCGTGCGCACCATCATCGAGATGGTCAACATGACCCGGTTGGACTGCACGATCGGCACGGCCACCGGCATGCGCGTCGGCGCCCAGCAGGCAGTTCACCACGCGAATCATCGAAGTGCGTTCGGCGCCAACTTGATCGACCAACCTTTGATGCGCAACGTTCTGGCAGATCTGGCGGTGGAATCGGAAGCGTCCACCACGGTCGCGATGTGGCTGGCTGCTCTGACCGACCGCGCAACCGCAGGCGATGCCCACGCCACCGCACTACGACGCATTTCGTTGGCCGTGAGCAAGTACTTCGTCTGCAAGCGCGGACCGATCCACGCTGCCGAGGCACTCGAGTGTCTGGGCGGAAACGGATACGTGGAGGAATCCCGGATGCCGCGCCTCTATCGCGAGGCTCCGCTGCTCTCGGTGTGGGAAGGGTCCGGCAACGTCGCGGCGCTCGACACACTGCGGGCGATGGCGAAACAACCCGAAACGCTGCAGGTGTTCTTCGACGAACTGAAACAAGCGAGTGGACTGGACAGCCACTTCGATCAGGCAGTGCGAGATCTTGAAGCGGCATTCGGCGATTTCGGCGACATCGAATATCGGGCGCGAAAGATCGTCGGTGACATGGCACTCGCGCTGCAAGCCTCGCTGCTGCTCCGCTACGGGCACCCTGCGGTGGCCGACGCGTTCTGCGCGAGTCGGCTCGGAAACAGCTGGGGGAGCGTGTTCGGAACGCTGCCGAGGGGCGTCGACGTCGCGCCGATCCTCGAGCGGGCCACCGTCAAGGTCGGCGCCTGACCCACCCACTACAGTGACCGCTTATGAACCGAGCCTCGAACCGCCGCGAGGCCTGGCAGCGCGTACTGCACACACTGCGTGAATCACCAGGCCTCGGAAGGCTGGCGCTCGTCCGCTTTTCCAGCCAGTTCGGCGACGGAATGTTCCAGGCCGCGCTCGGTGGCGCAATCCTCTTCAACCCGGAACGCGAAACCGATCCGGTGGCCATAGCGGCCGGCTTTGCCGTACTGCTCCTTCCCTATTCGGTGATCGGGCCCTTTGCCGGCGCTCTGCTGGATCGCTGGGACCGCCGACTGGTGCTCCTGTGGGCGAGCGTGCTCCGCGGGCTCTTCATCCTGACCACCGCGGTGCTGCTGGTCGCCGGTGGTGGCGACACACTTTTGTTGACGTGCGCACTGGCTGCCATCGGAGTCAGCCGCTTTGTCGGGGCAGGCGTATCTGCAGCCCTACCGAAGGTCGTCCGACAATCGTGGTTGGTGGCCACCAATTCCGTTCTCACAACGGCTGGTTCGGTGGTAGCCGCCCTGGGCGCTTCGGCAGCGGTGGCGATCATCGGTGTGATCGGCGCGGGCGATCGAGCGTCAGGCGCAGCCGTGGCCGTCGCAGCACTGGGATCGGTACTCGCTGCCCTCGCCGCCGCCAGGTTCACCGCCCGCTCACTTGGTCCGGTGGCCGACGAAGTGGTCCGTGCCAGCGCCGTTCGTTCGGTAACAGCCGGACTGCGAACCGGTGCAACCGCTGTCTGGGAGGCGCCCGGCGTCACCACGGCAATGATCGGAATCGGAGCGCACCGCATCTGCTTCGGCATCAACACCCTCATCATGGTGCTGGTCCTACGCGACACCTCGAACGGCTCCCAATTGCCTGGAGGGATGGCCGGATTCGGCGTCGCCGTCGGCGCCACGGCAATCGGAATGCTGATCGCGGCGTTGATCACACCGTTCCTGATCCCGCGGATCGGCCGCTCACGGACGATCACCTACGCCCTGGTGTGCGCGGTTCTCGTCCAGCTCGCCTTCGTGACCACCCTGACGCAGGGATCGCTGCTGATCGCTGCGTTCCTGCTCGGCATCGCCGGGCAGTCCGTGAAACTCAGCGGCGACGCGGCCATGCAGATCGACATCGACGACGACCGTCGTGGCCAGGTATTCGCCTTGCAGGACACCGTGTTCAACGTGGCGTTCATCGGTGCTATTGCGGCCGCGTCGACAGTGATCGCACCCGACGGCAAGAGCGCCGGCCTGGCCATTGCCGGTGCGGGTGTCTATGCCGCCGGCTTGTCAGCGGTGCTGATCAACCGCAAGAAACGAGAAACTACCCCTGCTGGGTAGCCCACCACTTCAGCAGTTCGGCTTCGGCCTCGTCACGATCGAGCGGGCCGCGATCCAGACGCAGTTCCTTGAGGAACGTCCATGCCTTGCCCACCTGCGGGCCCGCCGGGATGTTCAGCAGTTCCATGATCGCGTTACCGTCGAGGTCCGGACGCACCCGAGCAAGGTCTTCCTGCTCCGCGATGCGCGCGATCCGCTCTTCGATGTCGTCGTACGTGGCCTGCAACTGCGCGGCGCGGCGCTTGTTACGCGTGGTGCAGTCCGCCCGGACGAGCTTGTGCAGCCGGGGGAGCAGCTCGCCCGCGTCGGTGACGTACCGCCGCACGGCCGAGTCGGTCCACTGCCCCTTGCCGTAGCCGTGAAAACGCAAGTGCAGGAACACGAGCTGAGAAACATCGTCGACCATCTGCTTCGAGAACTTCAAGGCACGCATGCGCTTGCGCACCAGCTTGGCACCGACCACCTCGTGGTGGTGGAAGCTGACGCCACCGCCTGGCTCGTTGCGCTTGGTATCCGGCTTTCCGATGTCGTGAAGCAGTGCGGCCCAACGCAATACGAGGTCCGGATCGCCTTCTTCGAGATCGATCGCCTGCTGGAGCACCGTGAGGGAGTGCTGGTAGACGTCCTTGTGCTGGTGATGCTCGTCGATCTCGAGCTTCATCTGCGGAACCTCGGGCAGCACGTACGCGGCCAGCCCGGAGTCGACCATCATGTTGATGCCGTCCACCGGGTACATGCCCAGCATCAGTTTGTTCAGTTCCACCTGCACGCGCTCGGCGGTGATTCGCTCGATCTGCGACGCCATCTCCTTGATGGCCTCGAAAACGCGATTGTTCAACGTGAAACCAAGCTGCGAGACGAACCGGGCTGCGCGCAGCATCCGCAACGGATCGTCGTTGAACGAGTTTTCCGGCGCCGACGGCGTATCGAGTTCCCCGGCCAGCAGAGCGTCCATGCCGTTCAGCGGATCGACAAACGTGTAGGAACCGTCCGCGCCGATCTTCATCGCCATCGCGTTGACGGTGAAATCGCGGCGCACCAGATCGTCGGCCAACGTCGTGCCGTACTCGACTATCGGGTTACGCGAGACACGGTCGTAAGCGTCGGCCCGGAAGGTCGTGATCTCGATCTCCTGGCCGTGCTTGATGGCGCTGATGGTCCCGAACTCGATGCCGGTGTCCCACTGCTTGTCCACCCAGCCCTTGAGCAGGGCCTGCACCTTCTCCGGCCTGGCGTCCGTCGTGAAGTCCAGATCGCCACTGAAGCGGCCGAGAATCGCGTCGCGAACACTGCCACCCACCAGGAACAGCTCGTGGCCGGCCGCAGCAAAACGCTCACCGAGCGGGTTCAACACGTCGGACAACGTGCCGAGCGTTGCAGTGGCGTCGGCAAGCAGTCGTAGGCGGCGATCAGCGTCGGAGGTAGGGACAGTCACGTGAAAGGAGCTTACTTAAGGTGCGCAAATAGCAGAACGCGCATACGAACGCGATAGACCGCTTTGCGCGGGTTACCGGGCAACGCTGCAAGGCCAACTAGTATCGATGAGGTGTCTGGTGCCGAACGAACAAACAGGAGTCGCCGCAACCCGCGGCGTCGACCTGCCGTCGGCAACCCCGATAAACCTTTGATGCGAACCGTCCGTGAAACTTCTGCGGGCGGCTTGGTCGTCGACGGCTGGGGCGGACCTCCCGAACGCCTCTGCGCTGCACTGATCGGCCGAACCGACCGGCGCGGACGCCTGCTCTGGTCGCTACCGAAGGGCCATATCGAGCAGGGTGAGACCGCCGAGCAGACCGCGATGCGTGAGGTCGAAGAAGAAACCGGTATCCAGGGAACCGTCCTGGCACCGCTGGGCAGCATCGACTACTGGTTCGTGACCGAAGGTCGACGCGTCCACAAGACCGTGCACCACTATCTCCTCCGCTTTCTCGGCGGTGAACTCTCCGACGAGGACATCGAGGTCACCGAAGTCGCCTGGGTGCCGCTGACGGAACTGCACTCGCGACTCGCTTACGCCGACGAGCGCAAACTCGCAGAACTCGCGTCCCAGATGATCGCCGAGATGCCGAGACCTGAAATGCAGCGACCTGAGATTCTGCGAACACAGCACCCGAAGGAACCGGACGCCGGATGAGAATGGCTCTGCGGCGGGCCGGTGTGGCCGCTCTGGTGATGGCCGCTGTCGGTTTCGGGCCTGCAACGACGGCCGTCTCCTGGGCCGCTCCGTCCAGCCAGCCCAGTGAGCGCGCCCCGGCGCGAAACACCAACGATGCCAAATTTCTGCAGCTGACCATCGACTCCACCGCACCGACCACGGTGACGACCACCAGCGACCGCAACGTCGTGGTCAAGGGCACGGTGAAGAACGTCGGTGATCGTCCCGTCGAGGACGTCGGCGTGAGGTTGCAACGTGCTACCGCGATCGACTCCAGTTCGGACGTGCGCGCCGCACTCGACTTCGACCAGGCCGTTTTCGACACGGTCGGCGAATTCGACACCGTTGCCACCACCCTCGACACCGGCCAGTCCAAGCAGTTCACGCTCACCTTGCCGCTGCGGAGCACTACCGGGTTGTCTCTCGACATCACCGAACCGGGCGTCTACCCGATGCTCGTCAACGTGAACGGCACCCCGGAGTACGGCGGTGCCGCCCGACTCGACGACGCACGCTTCCTGCTCCCCGTCCTCGGTGTGCCGGCCGCGGCCGAATCGAACGCCACAGCCGGAACCCCCAGTTCGTCGGCCACGGCCGTCGTTCCCCCCGACACGTCCGCCCCGATCGGCGTCACGCTCATGTGGCCGCTGGCCGACGCGCCACGACTCGTCGGCGGAATCCCGGGCGCGGTCAACGAGCCCGTGCGCCTGATCGACGACGAACTCGCTACCGAACTTTCCGACGGCGGGCGCCTGGACGCGTTGGTCGATGCGGTGGAGAACGCCACCAAGCCCGAGAGCGACACCGATCGCCGCGTCACGGATGCGCTCTGTCTGGCAATCGACCCCGACCTTCTGATCACCGTCGAGAACATGACTCGCGGATACCTCGTGGCCGACAACTCGTCCGACCCCACCGGGCCGTCGCACGAAGGCCGCGGCAGCGACGCCGCCAACCAGTGGCTCGGCCGGGTGAAGACGCTCGCGTCCTCGATGTGCACGACGGCGGTTCCGTTCGCGCAGTCCGATCTCGCCGCGGTCACCTCGGTGGCCAATCCCGAGTTGACGGCTACCGCGCTCACACGGCCGGCGGACATCGTCGACAACATCCTCGGCGTGACCTCACTGCGAGATTTCGTCTGGCCGGATTCGGGTGTCCTCGACTCGGCCACCGCAGAGGTGCTGAGCGTGAATCCCACCACAGCGATGGTGGCTGACACTTCCGTCGACTCGGCAGCTCCGCAGCTGTCGTCGCGGATAACCGGCTCACTCGACGCGCTTGCCTTCGACACCTCGGCGGCAGCAGCGTTGGCCGCCACCGGCTCGGAACCGCAGGTCCCTTCGTACATCCCCGACAACACCGCGCCGACCATCGACATCGAATCGCGCAGCGCCCGGCGTCAGGACGCGCTGGGGGCGATGGCCTGGGCCGCGCTGACGCCGACGTCGCTGCCGCGCAATCAGATCTTCGCGCCGCCGCAACTGTGGACCGCCGACAGCAACGACGCCACGGCGGTGCTCTCGATGCTCGCGACCCTCATCCGGTCCGGGCTCGCCTCACCTCAGGCCTTGCCCGCACTGCTCGGCCGGCAACCGGGCGCGACGGACGCCGCCACTCTCGACTACCCGGACCGGGCTACCCAGGACGGTCCGCAAACGTCCGTCGTCGAGACCGCAACCACCCAACTTCCGCGTATCGACGGGCTCGAAGCATCGCTCGTGGACGATCCGGCGGCTTCGCTCACCCCCCGGGGATTCACGGCGCCGCTCCGCGAAGATCTACTCCGTTCGATGACCTTGGCCGATCGCCGCAACGTCGACTCCGCTTCGGTCAATCGGGCGGAGCGGGCCGCGACCATCCGCGCCGACAACGTCACCGAAGCCGTCGACGGGATGTACCGGGCCGTCAGTGTGGTGTCTCCGGGCGGCGTCTACACCCTCGCGTCGGGGCAGAGTCCGCTCCTGCTGGTGGCGCGCAACGAGCTGCCCATCGCCATCAACGTCGACCTGCGTGTGGAAGCCCCACCCGAGATGCAGATCAGTGACATCGGTCCCAAACAGCTGCCGCCGCGAGGTAGCCGACAGTTGACTGTGCCCGCGGAAATGAACGATTCTCGCAAGCTGGAAGTCAACTTCTCGCTGACCACGACAGATGGCCGCCAATTGGGTACGCCGACCAGCGTGACCGTACGGTCGAATGCGTACGGTCGTCCCCTGGCCGCCGTGACGGCGACAGCGGGAGGGTTGCTGCTGTTCCTGGCAGGGCGACGGCTGTGGCATCGATTCAAGGGTCAGCCGGACCCAGCAGATGAAGGGTACGAACGCTCATGACCGGGAATCCACCCGAGGAGGGTCGCCGCTCGGCGATCACCCGCAAGAGTGCCACGACCCGCTCGCATCCTCGGATGCCACCGTGGGAGCGCGGCTACCCGATTCAGCCGGTCAACCCGGACGCACGTTTCGACGACGCACCCACCATGACCATCCCGGTAATTCGCGACTACCCCCGGTACCGCGAAGCCGAGATGGAATTCGCCGATCGGCAGACGATCAAGTCGGACGAGTTCGACACCGACGCTCATGTTCAGGTCGGGGAACGCAAGGAGACCAACTCTCGACTCCTCGCGGCAACCGGTTCCATCGCGATCGCGACGCTGACGAGCCGCATCACTGGGTTCGCCAAGCAGTTGATGATCCTGATGGTTCTCGGCCCCGCCATCGCCAGTTCGTTCACCGTCGCCAGCCAGATCCCGAACATGATCGCGGAACTGGTTCTGGGCGCAGTGCTGACCGCGATCGTCGTTCCCGTGCTGGTTCGCGCCGAACGGGAGGACACCGATCACGGCGAAGCGTTTGTCCGACGCCTCTTCACCGCGTCGCTCGTCCTACTCGGTATGGCCGCGCTGCTCGCGACCCTGGCAGCACCCGTACTCACCAAATACGTCTTCCTGTCCGAAGACGGCAAGGTCAGCACCGACCTGACCACGGCGCTGTCGTATCTGCTTCTGCCGGCCATCCTGTTCTACGGGCTGTCGGCGCTGTTCACAGCGTTTCTGAACACCAGACAGATCTTCAAGCCCGGAGCCTGGGCTCCCGTACTCAACAATGTCGTCGTCCTCGTGGTGCTCGTGGTCTATCGCCTGACTCCGGGTGAGATCTCGCTGAATCCGGTCTCGATGGGCGATGCAAAACTGCTCACCCTCGGTATCGGCATCACCATCGGCGTCATCGTGCAGGCCGCCAGCCTGATCCCCGCCCTTCGCCGCGAGAAGATCTCGCTCAAGCCGCTGTGGGGTCTCGACGATCGCCTGCGTCAGTTCGGCGGCATGGCCGTCGCCATCGTCTTGTACGTCCTGATCAGCCAGATGGGCATGATCTTCGCGACCAAGATTTCCTCACATGCCGACGAAGCCGGCCCCGCCATCTACAGCCAGGCCTGGTTGCTCCTGCAGCTCCCGTACGGCGTGCTCGGAGTGACGGTTCTGACCGCGATCATGCCGCGCCTGAGCCGCAACGCTGCGGCCGACGACACCCCGGCCGTCGTGGACGATCTGTCGGTCGCGACGCGTCTGACCATGATCACGCTGGTTCCGATCATCATGTTCCTGACCTTCATGGGTCCGCAGGTCGGTGAAGCGCTCTACGGTTACGGCCGCTTCGGACCCGAACAGGCCGAACGTCTCGGCACCGCCGTGAGCTGGTCGGCATTCACGTTGATTCCGTATGCGCTCGTCCTGATCCAACTTCGAGTGTTCTACGCCCGCGAACAAGCCTGGACGCCGACGTGGATCGTTCTCGGCATCACTGCAGTGAAAATCGCTTTCTCGGCGCTCGCTCCGGTCTTCGCATCCAACAGCGATCAGGTCGTGATCCTGCTCGGTGCGGCCAACGGTCTCGGATACATCACCGGCGCCGTCATCGGCGGGTACCTCCTGCACCGCAGCCTCGGAAACCTGCAGATGGCCAACGTGGGCAAGACAGTCTGGTCCGTCGTACTCGCCTCGCTGGCCGGTTCGCTGACCATGCTCGCGGTCGACCGGGTGCTCGGATTCGATCAACTCACCGAGCGTTTCGGCGGACCTGGCTCAATGGTTCGCGTCGCCGTCGGCGGCATCCTGATGCTCGCGATCACCTTCACGATTCTCTACTTCAAGAAGGTTCCGGAAGTTCTGTCGGTAACGGTTGCGGTCTCTCGCAAGATTCGTTCACTGACAGGTCGCGCCGAACCGGACACACGTAACAACACCGACGACGACGTCACCGAGCTGATTCCTGCAATCAGAACGGAATCAAACGAGCAAGAACGACCGGGTGCGCTCCCGTACCCTGGTCATGGGCGTACAGGATCGCAACCCGCGCGTATTCGGGGACGGGCTATCGATGGAGAAGGAGCGAGGGTGAGCGACGACAACGTTTCCGGCAACAAGAGTGCCGGGACTTCTGCCGTGAAAGCGTCCGAACAGAAGTCAACGGCATCGTCGGGCACACCTGCATCCACGAGTTCCTCCGCATCTGTCGGCCAGAAGCCGCAGCAGGGCCAGAAGCCACAGCAGGGCCAGAAGCCACAGCAGGGCCAGAAGCCACAGCAGGGCCAGAAGCCACAGCAGCCTGCCCAGCGGCCGGTCCAGAAGGCCGCTCCGCCGGTGCCTCCGGTCAGTGTGTCCAAGACACCTTCGGCGCCCGTGTCGAAGGCACCTTCAGCACCTGTGTCGAAGGCACCCGCACCGAAGACGCCTGCTCCGGACAAGAAGGCACCCGAATCTCAGAAGACGGCTGCCGCTCAGACACCACCGCCCGCTGCGCCTCGTACATCTGCTGCCGGATCCGCATCACGACCGGCACAGCGACCGATGCCCCGTGGACCCAAGCTCATCCCCGGCGCATCTGTCGCCGGCGGACGCTACCGTCTGCTTGCCCCGCACGGCGGAACCCGCGGGCTGCAGTTCTGGGAAGCTCTCGACGTCAAGCTCGACCGTGAAGTAGCCCTGACGTTCGTCGACGCCGATCAGCGCGGTGACGACGACAGCCAGTCCGGACCGCAGGCAGTTCTCTCCCGCACTCTGCGCCTGGGACGAATCAACTCGCCTGGTCTGGCTCGCGTCCTCGACGTCGTCCGCGGAAGCTCGGGCGGCATCGTCGTCGCCGAATGGACTCCCGGCCGCTCGCTGCGTGAAATGGCCGAGACGACGCCGTCGCCGATCGGTGCAGCGCGCGCCATCCGCGCCCTGGCGGCCGCCGCCGAAGCTGCTCACCGCACCGGCGGTGCGCTGTCCATCGATCACCCTGACCGCGTTCGCATCAGCATCAACGGTGACGCCGTACTGGCGTTCCCCGCGACGCTCGCCGACGCCGATTCCACCAGCGACGTCCGCGGCCTCGGCGCCATGCTGTACTCGCTCATCACGGCGCGCTGGCCGCTCGCCGAACCGTCCGCCGGTCCCGTCGGTGGTCTGCTTCCCGCCGGCCGCGGCGCCGACGGCAACATCGTCGAGCCTCGGGTCGTCCGTCCGGAGGTTCCTTTCGACATATCGGCCGTGGCAGTTCGAGCGTTGCAGTCGGAGAGTGGAATCCGCACTGCTGCCACCGTGCAGCACATTCTCGATCAGGCGTCCGTCGTCAACGACAAAACGGAAATGATTCCGGCACTTCGTCTCGGCCACCGCGAGCAGGGAGCGTCGGGTCATGCACTGAACGACCCGGAAGCCATCGAGGCCGAGAAGAAGAAGTCGACGCGGATGCTCGCGGCACTGACGGCTCTCGGCGTCTTCACCGTGATCGTCCTGATTCTCCTTGTGGTCTGGGTTGCGAGCTTCCTCTCGGGCGGCAGTAACGACACCCCGCTCAGCGAGCAGAGTTTCGGATTGACCACCGAAGCCACTGCGCCCGAGAACAATTCACCCGCGCCCGCACCGGCGGCGGCAACCGTGCCGGTAACCGCCTCGGCCGTAACGGTGTTCTCACCCCAGGGCACGCCGGACCAGCCGGCGACGGCGAAGAACGCCATCGACGGCAATCCAGCCACCGCATGGTCGTCGGACTCGTACTTCCAGCCCTTCCCGTCCCTGAAGAACGGCGTCGGCCTGATGGTGACGCTCGCCGATGCGGCAAACCTGAAGAACATTGCGATCACGTCTGATTCGCCCGGAACCGTCGTTGAAATCCGTTCTGCCCCTTCTGCGAATACTTCGTTGGATCAGACCAAGGAAATCGGATCCGGTGTACTGAAGAACGGTGTGACCGACATTCCGCTCTCGTCGGACGGCTCGGGTCAGTATGTCCTGGTTTGGATTACGCAGCTCAGCACCGAATCCGGACAAAACCAGACATCCATCTCGGAGATTGCATTCACTGCTGCAAAGTGATCGCCCTTGGCCCGTCTGAAACCTACCGACTGGGCTAATATCCGCCCGTGCACAGTTATCGGGGGGGCACCGGGGGCGGAGCCGGAAAATTCGAATCCAGGAGTTTCGAGAACACAAATCTCGAGACGACGGATTTCGAATTGTTGACTGCTCATGTGGCAGGCGATCGGCATGCGTTCCGTGAGCTTCTGACCCGGCATCAGGATCATCTATGGCACGTTGCCCGGCGTACGAGCTACTCGGACGAGGACGCGGCAGACGCGCTCCAGGAGGGTCTGCTGTCCGCGCACCGCAAGGCGGCGAAGTTCCGCGGCGACGCGGCGGTGCGAAGCTGGCTCCACACCATCGTGGTCAATGCTTGCCTTGACCGGATCCGACGCAACAAATCACGGGCCGCGTTCTCTCTGTCTTCCGAGAATGCGGAGGAACCTCGAGATCACCGCGACTATGCGGCGACAGTGGACATGAGCCTGACCGTCGAACAGGCACTGGCATCGCTGCCCCCTGAGCAGCGTGCTGCCGTCGTCGCCGTCGATGTCGAGGGGTATCCGGTAGCCGAGGCCGCCGAGAGATTGGGAGTGCCCGTAGGGACGGTGAAGAGTCGCTGCGCCCGCGCCCGAAAGCGCCTCGCCGCCCAGTTGGAGGACTTTCGCGAAGGCGGGAACCATTCGTGAACCGGCCGCGTCCTATCTTGTAAGCGTCCTGCAAATCTTGTAAGCGTCAACACCGACTGCCGAGGGAGGGTTCATGACAGATCCGTCTGTCCGCGTTCCGTCTCCTCCGTTTTCGGAGGACCTCTTGGCAGATCTTCACGCCGGGGTTCTCGATCCCGAAACCAGTGCATCTCTGTGGCCGCTGGTACACGCCGACCCCGCCGCCCATGCATTTGTCAGAACTCTCGACGACGTCACAGCATCACTTGCAGCACTGAACTTACGCGAGGCCTCTCACGACCGGATTCCGAATTCGCTTGCCGAGCAGATCAATTCGGCACTCGATTTACAGTCCAGCCACGTCGAGCCGCCGGCAGAGACAACCGTCGTGCCGTTCCGGCGGCGACCACAAGCGTGGGTTCTCGGTGCCGCAGCAGCCGTAGCGGTGGCTTTCGTGATCGTTGTGATCGGAACCCGAGATTCCGAACCTGCCGAAAGCGTTGTCGCTCAACCGAGCACACCGGCGACGTCTGCTGTCGACGATCCGGATTCGGCGTCACTGCTCTCACTCGTCGGATCCAAAGACCTTGGACCACTGGCAGATCCGTCCAAACTAGCCAGCTGCCTACGCGCCAACGGCGTCGACGAGGGCAGGCCTCTGCTCGGTTCGGGCGAGGTACGCATCAACGACGCACCCGCGATAGTCCTGCTCTTCACAGGATCGCAACCGCGTCAGATCACTGCTTTGACTGTCGGCACCGACTGCAGCGAGGGCAATCCGAATACGTTGTCGGTCAAGAACATCGGCTGAGTTCGACGGTCAGCGCGGCGCGGCTGCGGGTAGCAGGAGTTCGAGAATTCTCCCGCGCAATGCATCCGTATCGTCCTCGACCGCTATCAGACTCGAGAACATCGCTGCTCCGGCCGCTAAAACCAGCACGGCCTTGGCGTCGAGCAGCGCCGATTCGGGATCTTCGGCGTTCTGAAGGAAGAGTTGTGTACTCGGCCCACTGAACCCGCGCCACAATTCGTTGCGCAGGTCGTCATGGTCGCGCAATGCTGCCAACAGCCCCGGCGACGCGGCGCGAACCTCGGGCCGTGAGAAGAGTTGGGCACTTCCCTCCACCACCCAACGGATCCAGCCGTCTCGATCGGTGCCCTCGAACGGCGTCAGGTCCGGTGTTGCGCCCAGGATCGACCCGAGAACAAGATGTGCCTTCGACGGCCATCGCCGCGACATCGAGGCCCGACTGACCCCTGCCCGTGCCGCGATCGCCCGGAGGCTGAGTTGCTCCCAACCGACCTCGAGGAGCATCGCTCGGGTGACCTCGAGAACTGTGTCGTCGATGCGTGGGTCTCGTGGGCGACCTGATCCTGTGGCATTCATCGTGTCGAATTGTCGGACAGATTGGGAGAAGGCGCTATATCGTCATATATACGAGTCCACTGGCATCGTAATGATCAGGCCGCCGCAGGAAGCAGAAAATGACCACAGCGCCCACACCGTCGATATTCGAACCCGCACGTCTCGGCCCTCTGACCTTGCGCAACCGCATCGTCAAAGCTGCCACTTTCGAGGGTGTCATGCCCAGGGGAGCGGTCTCCGACGATCTGATCAACTTCCACGCCGAAGTGGCTCGGGGCGGAGCCGCGATGACCACCGTCGCCTACTGCGCCGTCTCACCGGGTGGACGAGTCCACCGCGACACCCTTGTCATGGACGAGCGCGCACTACCTGGGCTGCGCAGACTGACCGATGCCGTCCACGCCGAAGGCGCACTGGCCGCAGCGCAGATCGGCCACGCGGGACTGGTCGCCAACACGCTCTCCAACAAGACGAAGACTCTGGCGCCGTCGACCCGGCTGAGTCCGCCGGCAATGGGCCTCGTCAAAGGCGCGACACTTGCCGAACTCGACGGTGTTGTCGCCGACTTCGAACGGACCGCCCGCGTCGCCGTGGACGCGGGATTCGACGCCATCGAGGTCCATCTCGGTCACAACTACCTGCTCAGTTCGTTCATGAGCCCCAATCTGAACAAACGCCACGATCGATACGGCGGCAGCGTCGCCAAGCGCGCGGAGTATCCGCGTCGAGTCATCGAAGCGGTGCGACGAGCTGCTGGATCCACCGTGGCGGTCACCGCGAAATTCAACATGTCCGACGGGGTTCCGAAGGGTCTGTGGCTCGACCAGAGCCTGCCGATCGCACAGATCCTCGAAGACGACGGGCATCTCGACGCGATGCAATTGACCGGTGGCAGTTCACTTCTCAACGGAATGTACTTCTTCCGCGGTGAGGTCCCACTCGCAGAATTTGTTGCCTCCCAACCCAAGCTCGTCGGGTACGGGCTCAAGTTCTACGGCCCCAAACTCTTTCCGACGTACCCGTTCGAGGAGGGCTTCTTCCTGCCCTTCGCCCGTCAGTTCCGACAGGCGCTGAGGATGCCACTGATCCTGCTCGGCGGCATCAACCGCGTCGACACCATCGAGCACGCACTGGATGAAGGATTCGAATTCGTCGCCATGGCGCGTGCGCTCCTCAGGGACCCACAACTGGTCAACAAATTCCAAGCCGAGAGCGTCGACGAGGGGTTGTGTATCCACTGCAACAAGTGCATGCCCACCATCTACACCGGCACGCGCTGTGTGGTTCGGGACGCGCTTGTGGTTCGGGAGGCACCGCGCCCCGCCCCGTGAGTCCCGCGCTGTGAGCTGCCGGCTGTGAGCCACTTTCCAGCGGAGTGCGGGAACAACACCCCTTATCCTGGTGTTGATCGGTACGGCTCTCCAAGAAGCGGAGGGTCTGCACTCACTATTGGAAGGCTCGCATGACCACCCAGCTGGAAAACACGCCCGCGGTCCATGACGTCATCATTGTCGGTTCCGGACCGGCCGGATACACCGCTGGTGTCTACACCGCGCGCGCTGAGCTCCAGCCCCTGCTCTTCGAGGGAACCCAGTTCGGTGGCGCCCTCATGACCACCACCGAGGTCGAGAACTTCCCCGGATTCCGCGAAGGAATCATGGGCCCCGACCTGATGGAACAGATGCGTGAGCAGGCACTTCGCTTCGATACCGACATCCGCACCGAGGACGTCGAAGAGATCGATCTCAGCGGCCCGATCAAGACGGTCGTCGCGAACGGCGAAACGTACGCCGCGCACGCGATCATCCTCGCCATGGGCGCGGCAGCCCGTTACCTCGGCATTCCCGGTGAAGAACGCCTCCTCGGCCGCGGCGTCAGCGCCTGCGCCACCTGCGACGGCTTCTTCTTCCGTGACCAGGACATCGTCGTGGTCGGCGGCGGCGACTCCGCGATGGAAGAGGCAACATTCCTGACCCGCTTCGCTCGCTCGGTCACCCTGGTGCACCGCCGCGAGGAATTCCGCGCCTCACGGATCATGCTCGAGCGCGCCAAGGCCAACGAGAAGATCCGCTTCCTGACCAACGCGGAGCCCGTTGAGGTGCTCGGTGAGAACAGCGTCACCGGGCTCGTCGTTCGTGACACCGTCACGGGTGAGACCTCCACACTCGAGATCACCGGCATGTTCGTCGCCATCGGTCATGACCCGCGCAGTGAGCTCGTCAAGGGCCAGGTCGATCTCGACGACGCCGGATACGTGCGCGTCGCTCCCGGTTCCACCGCGACCTCCGTCGACGGCGTCTTCGCTGCCGGTGACCTGGTCGATCACACGTACCGCCAGGCGATCACCGCTGCCGGCACCGGATGCTCCGCAGCAATCGACGCCGAACGCTGGCTGGCCGACCGCGGCGACATCACCGCCAACACGCTCGACGCTGCCGGCCATACGGTCGACGTCGTCGGCGCTCCCTGATTCACAAAGCTGTCGTACCCAACCCTCGAGGAGTAACAGTGTCGAATACCGTCACCATCACCGACGATTCCTTCAAGCAGGACGTCCTGGGCAGCGACAAGCCCGTTCTGGTCGATTTCTGGGCAACCTGGTGCGGCCCGTGCAAGATGGTCGCCCCGGTCCTCGAGGAGATCGCCGGCGAGAACAGCGAGAAGCTGACCGTCGCGAAGCTCGACATCGACGCCAACCCGGCGGCCGCCCGCGATTTCCAGGTCATGTCGATTCCGACGATGATCCTGTTCAAGGACGGCAAGCCGATCAAGACGATCGTCGGCGCCAAGGGCAAGGCTGCACTGCTCAAGGACCTCGCAGACGTTCTCTGACGGCTGGTTGAGCATCGTGGATTCTCGCAATCCACAGAATTTCTGAGATAATCGATCGATGTGCCTGATCGGGTCTACGACCAGGCACATCGATCGAATTCGTTAACCGATCCGAGAGGCTTTCACGCATGCACAGACTCCGACACGGCGATCACGGCCCGGCCGTCGCCGAGATTCGGGGCACATTGACGAAGCTGGGATACCTCCATCACGGAACTTCCGGCATTCGACGTGAAAGCGCCGACGGTGCCCACTGGGTTGCACCCGACGCCATCTTCGATCATCAACTCGACAGCGCCGTTCGCGCCTTCCAGCAGCAGCGTGGGCTCCTTGTCGACGGCATCGTGGGCCCGGCCACCTATCGGTCACTTCGCGAGGCCTCGTACCGCCTGGGCGCCCGTACGTTGATTTACCAGCTGTCCGCGCCGCTGTACGGCGACGACGTCGCAGCTCTGCAGGCCAAATTGCAGGACCTCGGCTTCTATGCGGGTCGGGTCGACGGTTTCTTCGGTCCGCAGACCCACGAGTCTCTCTCGTCTTTCCAGCGTGAAATCGGTATCGCCGCCGACGGTATCTGCGGTCCGCAGACACTGCGTTCGCTGGAACTGTTGGGAACTCGCGTCACCGGTGGTTCCCCACACGCCATCAGCGAAGAGGAATTGGTGAGGCGCAAGGGCCCGCAGCTGGGCGGCAAGCGCATCGTCATCGATCCAGGCCTCGGTGGGCCGTCCACCGGCACCATCGTCAACGGCATCTCCGAAGCCGACATCCTCTGGGATCTGGCCATGCGCCTCGAGGGACGCATGGCTGCAACCGGAATGGAAACTTTCCTCTCCCGCCCGCACAACGCCGATCCGACCGAGGCAGAGCGCGCGCTGACGTCCAACGCGTTCGACGCCGATCTGATGATCTCCTTGCGTTGCGACAGCAACTCGAGCCCGTCGGCAAACGGTGTCGCGAGCTTTCACTTCGGTAACTCGCACGGTTCGGTCTCGATGATCGGGCAGGTGTTGACCGGATTCGTTCAGCGCGAGATCGTTGCGCGAACCCCGTTGCGGGACTGCAGAACTCACGGACGTACGTGGGAGTTGTTGCGCCTGACCAACATGCCGACGGTGCAGATCGATCTCGGCTACCTGTCTAACGCGTCCGACGTTGCGGTACTGACGAATCCGCGGATGCGTGACACCATCGCCGAAGCCATCTTGATCTCGGTCAAGCGGCTGTACCTGCTGGGTCAAGACGATCAGCCGACCGGCACCTTCACCTTCGCCGAGCTTCTCGCAGAAGAACTTTCGGTAGCCGACCGCATTTCGTAGGTCCTGCGGTCGGCACCTGCTCACACTCTGGCGAGTTCGCTGATCTCCACCATCTCGAGAGCTGCGGCCTTCAGTAGACGGTCGAGGGCTTCTTCGACGTCGACTTTCCATTCGTGGTCTCGATTGAGTTCGAGACGAAGCCGCGGATAACGATGGTGCGGAGCCACGACCTCGAAACCGTAGTCCTCGAGGAACTCGGCACTGATCATGCATTCTGCGGGTGAACATTCCAGAGCAGCGGTTGCGCTGGCCACGTCGGACGCGGGCCCCAGGCCGTCGCTGCGGATACCGAATGCCTCGAGCGCACGAACTCCGCGTCGAACCAGATCTGTCACGACAGCGGCCAGCAGGCTCGGCCCAAGTTCTTCTTCGATGCCCGACGGCTCGAGCCGAAGGCTTGTCAAGAGCACTGCGTCCGAACTGACCGGACTGGTCGGAAAAAGCTGCGCGCGCGGGATCGTGCGGGGAGGGGCGTACAACGCACTACCAAGCGGCTTGCCGTCTCGGATGGCGACCTGTCCGCACGAGCCCCACTCGAGCATGACCATCGACAGCCATGCTTCCTTCTCGAATTCCTGATCGCAGAATCCTCGGGCGTCGTGAAGCGCGCCCGGATCCATCTCCCAGAACACGCAACGACGCGCATGGGCGGAAAGCTGATCGAGGGTGTCGAGCGTGAGCGAGGTGATGACGTGAGTCGACACTGACTAACTCACTCTCCGTAGGTCCCCGAAGCGGTTTTGATGCTCGCCCGCCGCTTTTTTCTTCTCCAGGATAGGCCAGCTGCGACAAGTCGGCAGTGGCACGAGAGTTGATCGCCCTAATGTATTGCTGTTCAACATCTTTCGTCCCGGTTCAAGATTTCGAGAAGCTCGGACCACCTAGATTTGTCACAGTGACGAAAATAGGTGGTGTGCCCGGTCATCGTCATTACGTCACCAAACGGGCTTCCGAGTTCACTACGTGGATTTCTGCGCTTCCATCATCCCGACGATGCGTTGCAGGTCGTCGACCGAGCCGAATTCGACCACAATCTTCCCCTTCCGCTTGCCCAGACTGACAGTCACCCGAGTGTCGAACGAGTCCGACAACCGCTCGGCCACATCCTGCAGACCCGGCATCACGATCGGCTTCCGCTTCTGCTGGGGAGCGATCTCATTGTCCGCCCGGTTGGCCAGAGTGACTGCTTCCTCCGTCGCGCGAACAGACATTCCTTCCGCGACGATGCGCGCCGCCATGACTTCCTGAGCGTCGGCACCCGCCTCGAGGGACAACAGTGCGCGCGCATGGCCGGCCGAAAGCACACCGGCCGCAACGCGGCGCTGAACCGCCACCGGCAGCTTCAGCAGACGGATCATGTTGGTCACGACGGGACGCGAACGTCCGATCCGATTGGCCAACTCTTCGTGAGTTACTTCGAACTCCTCGAGCAACTGCTGGTACGCCGCTGCCTCCTCGAGGGGATTCAACTGCACACGATGGATGTTCTCGAGGAGCGCGTCGCGCAGCATCGAGTCGTCATCGGTTTCACGAATGATCGCCGGAATCTTCTCCAGCCCGGCTTCCTGGCTCGCGCGCCAGCGACGCTCACCCATGACAAGTTGGTACTTGTCACCGTGACGACGGACCACGATCGGCTGCATCAAGCCGAACTCGCGGATCGAGTGAACCAACTCCGCGAGCGCTTCCTCGTCGAAAACGCTGCGGGGCTGCTTCGGGTTCGTCTCGATCAGGCTCGGTTCGATCTCGAGGTATACCGCGCCGGTCGGTTCGAGTTCTGTCTCCGGCTCCGCTTCGGCAGGGGCCTTCGCGGCCGTCGCCTTGGTGGCTTTCGGCGTTTTCGGGGCCGCCTTGGTCGGTGGGGGAGGGGAGGGGTTGCGCTTGTCGACGCCGATTACGACGTCCGCTGCAGCCGATCCCAGACCCGGCGCCGTGGCCGGCCCGGTGGGGATGAGAGCAGCCAAGCCGCGGCCCAATCCACCCTTGCGTGCTTGACTCATCTCACTGCTCCTGGGTCGTCGTGGTGGCAGAGCGGGCGGCAAGTTCACGGCCGGCGTCGAGGTAACTCATGGCGCCACGTGAACCCGGGTCGTAATCGAGAACTGTCATCCCGTATCCGGGAGCCTCGGACACCTTCACGCTGCGCGGAATCACAGCGCGCAAGACGGCCTCACCGAAGTGCTTGCGTACTTCTTCGGCGACCTGGTCGGCCAGCTTGGTGCGCCCGTCGTACATCGTCAGAAGGACGGTGGAGACATGCAGATCCGGGTTCAGATGAGCCTGGACGAGTTCGATATTGCGGAGCAACTGACCGACCCCCTCGAGGGCGTAGTACTCGCACTGGATCGGGATCAGAACTTCCTTGGCAGCGACCATCGCGTTGACGGTCAGCAGTCCCAGCGAAGGCGGGCAGTCGATGAGAACGAAGTCGACGTCGAGTTCCGCGAGCACCTTGTCGTTGAGCGCGCCTTTGAGTCGATTCTCGCGGGCAACCATGGAGACCAATTCGATCTCGGCGCCCGCCAGATCGATCGTCGCGGGGATGCAGAGCAGCCGCTCACTGTGCGGGCTGGTCTGGATCGCTTCCGGGGCCTTCACTTCACCTATGAGCAACTCATAGCTGGAGGGGGTGCCCGAGGTATGGACGACGCCCAGAGCCGTGCTGGCGTTGCCCTGAGGGTCCAAATCGACCACCAGGACCGTGAGGCCCTGAAGAGCGAGCGCCGACGCAAGGTTCACTGTGGTCGTCGTCTTACCGACGCCACCCTTCTGGTTGGCGATGGTGATCACGCGGCGGAACGCCGGCTTCGGCAGTGTCACCGAATGGGGATGAAGCACCTGACTCGCTCGATGCGCGGCGGCCCCGATGGGAGTCTCCTCCGAAGAGATCGCCGCATAGGGGGCGGTGAAATTGTCGTCGTCGTTGACGATCTGATCCGCACCCGCACTCGTTTGTTGCTTCGGTGTTTCACGTGAAACGGCGGATTCAGATCGACCCGACATTGACTGCTCCTTCGATTGGGAATCGATCACTAGGTGCTCTCATCATCTGTACATTGCTCTCGATTGCATGCGTGTAAATCATCAACGCTGGCGGCGCTTCGGGAGACGTTCGGCCTTCACCACAACAGTGGGGGTGCGGAGAATCTTGGCTCCACATTCGAGTATTTCCAACTTACCTGCGCCCAACTTGGTGAGCGCCGTACGGTCTCGCTCGATCTCCTCGGCGGCGCTCGAACCCTTGAGTGCCAACATCCGGCCGTGCTCGTGAATGAGTGGGAGGGACCAACGTGCGAGCTTCTCGAGAGGCGCCACAGCTCGCGAGGTGACTACATCCGCGCCGCCCGCTTCCTTCACAACACCCGATTCCTCGGCTCGCCCTCGGACAACCAATACGTCCAATCCGTTGGACTCGATGAACTCCGCGAGGTACACCGAGCGTCGAAGCAACGGTTCGACCAGAGTCACCTTCAAGTCCGGGCGGGCGATTGCGAGAGGGATACCGGGTAGACCGGCACCGCTTCCAACGTCCACAACCGACTCGCCTTCGGCAATCAACTCACCGATGACGGCACAATTGAGGAGGTGACGCTCCCACAGTCGAGGGACTTCACGGGGACCAATCAGCCCGCGCTCGACACCATCCGTCGCCAGGGATTGGTAATACCGTTCCGCGATCTCATATCTGTCACCGAACACTGCGCGCGCAGTCTCTTGTTCGTCCCAGTCAACCGACGCCGCACCATTCTGTTCCACGTGAAACATCCTCCCGCGTAAACCGCGAAATCAACAATCAAGACCGAAATCATTATCCGCTCTGGAGCCGACATGTGTTCGCTTCTGCACACCGACTCGCTGTGAGTCTGCCGACTCATTCATTCTTTGGGAAGTATTCGGCCCAAAATTCAAGCGGGGGAGGGGAGGGGTTCACGTTCCACGTGAAACATCGCGCTGATAGATCTTCCAATTCTGACGCGTTTCACGTGAAACATAGCCCGACGATCGAATGCAGATAGCAGCGCAATTCCTAATATCATCACAGTGACGAAACTGCCATGGGTCGTTACATGGATGGAATTCTGACCGAAAATGGGCAATTTTCAACGAAAAGTGGTCGCCGAAAATTGCTGCCGTCGGACAGCCGGACGGACTCGGTCAGTCTGACCCAGTCCGTTTTTGACGCGGACGTTCTTCTTCGATTCCAGTTCTTGGACGACATCCGAATACGAGGATGACCGCAATGACTCAATCCCCACGAAGGCACCGCCAATTATTGTGGCCAACAGAGCAAGAGCCCGCGGCGCCTACGCCGATCAAACCATCCACATAATTAGCCGCCCACAGCGCTCCGTTGACCAGAGCCCTGACAGCAGCGAGCACGATGACGGCGAGAGCAGAACCCTCGCTAGTCCCTCCCATCTGATACGAAACCTCAACCCTCGACGGTTCCACATTCGTACCGAGGCACCACATCGACTCGGTTTCACGTGAAACGAAGGCCGACTATTTCGAGTCGGGGGAGAGGGGCATCTCGCAATACGGCAACCTGCCGTCCTTCGGTAAATCTCATGGCAAGCTCGGAATCCATGTCTCGCGGGCGAATAGCAGCCATGGACCATACCGCCAACTCGACGGATACTGACGTAAACGATGACGGGACCGAGGGGTCGATCAGCCAAGTTGTCTGCCGTGCCGGAACTGACCAAGCCAGCGTGGTCGAAACACGGATCGCTTGTGGTCTCGCCTCGAGGCGACCGGTTGGCAGCGATCACGACCTGACCGGGGCTCTCCTCGGGTTTAGGTGAATAACCGTCAGGCAGTGCCGAATGAAATGTCAGCACCCGGTAAGGCCATACGCAGATCCGGTTCGACAACCGAGACGAGTTCAAACTCCACTGAAGGCGGTTCTGCTCTACAGAAGGCGGAAGGGTCCGGACGGCCCTCAATTGATGCATTCATCGCATTTCTGACTCGCTGATTAAAAGGTCGCCGACGCAGCTGGGAAGTTCCGTACTGCACGGCGGTGTTCATATCCCAAAAGGCATCCAACGAGGTACCTCAACTTACTCCATAGTGCGGTGGAACCAGGCGATAGAGCGCAGTGGTTCTGAGGTCGAGAAGATACTAGGCGTGGTACAAATCGGGCATGAGATACGCAATTGTTGCCGCTGCCATATTGGCCTCGCTGGCTGCACCCGCTGTGGCCAGCGCCCAGGCCCCGTACCAACCGCCAGTGGTGGCGCTCGTTGGTGATGATTCATCGATCACCGCGACGATCACGAACCCGAATGACAGTGGCATCTGCACCTTGTCAATTTCGTCCTCACCGAGACCACCGGTGAACGATCCCAATGACCACACACGCACGGTCGAGTCTTTCACCGATGACGATGCCTCCTGGCCGCAGGCCGGGCAGTCGGTGGAACTAACGCGCGACGATCTCCAGCCGGGGGTTTACGACTTCACCGCCTGGTGCGGTAAGCCCGCGCAGGGAGGAGGTTGGGTGATGGGACAACTGTCGAATGGCGTGTCCTACGAGGTGCGGGTTGGATCGAAGCCGGAACCTACAGGCTCCCTGGCGTTCGGGTCATAAAGACCACGAGATTGCGCCTACGAGCGAACCGGATGGGTATTTCCGATTTCCTTCATCCGCCTTCGCTTACCCGATCAAAACGAAGAAGCAATGACCCACCCATGAGGGAATCGCCGCCTAGGGACTGAGCCCCGACCATACAGAAAGAGCATGCGTAAGGCACTCAAGATCATCAAATCCGAGAGGGATTCCGGAACGCTCGTGGGACATGTCGACAACGATAGGGACCTGACCGTCACCGTGCCGCCGGATTCGGTTTCACGTGAAACACCTCTCGGACACAAAAGCGGGCCCCGGAAAATCCGGGGCCCGCATTCGATCAAGGGGGGAGCGTCAGTCCTTGAGGACAACCACTCGGCGAGACGGCTCAGCGCCTTCGCTCTCGCTGGAAACACCGGCGACCTTGGCGACGGCGTCGTGCACGATCTTGCGTTCGAACGGCGTCATCGGAGCAAGCTCTTCGCGTTCGCCGGTCTCGAGAACACGCTGTGCAGCTTCCGCACCGAGAGCACTGAGTGCCTCACGACGCCCCGCACGCCAGCCGGCGATGTCGAGCATCAAGCGGCTGCGCTCGCCGGTCGACTGCTGAACTGCCAGACGAGTCAGCTCCTGGAGAGCATCCAGAACCTCACCCTTACGTCCCACGAGCTTGGTCAGGTCGTCGCCGCCGTCAATGCTGACGATCGCCCGGTCGCCCTCGACGTCAAGGTCGATGTCTCCGTCGAAATCGAGAACGTCGAGCAACTGCTCGAGGTAGTCGCCGGCGATCTCGCCCTCTTCGATCAGGTCGTCATCGGAATCGTCGATGTCTACATCCACATCGGTAACCGGCGCAGTGGTCTCGGTGCTCACGTCTGCGTTCTCTCCATCCACAACGATGTCAGCTTCACTGGACATTGGTCGTTCTCTTTCCTGGATCAGCGCCGTTTATTGCGCTTGGGGGAGTTGCCGCGGTTGTTCTGTGGCCGGTTCTGTTTCGGTTTCGACGTGGACCCACCACTGGAACCCGAAGACTTCGGCTGTGGCTTCTCGAGCGAAACTTCCGGGGCGTCGCCGTCGTCGTCAGCTGATTCCGCGGTCTTCAGTGCAGCCGGGGATCCCTTCTTCTTATTGGGATCGGGACGGGCACCGGGCTTGGGCGCATTGTCGTTGCGGCGAGTGATCGCTTCCTGCTTCTTGGCTTCTTCTTCGGCGTCGATCTTGCGGAAGACGAGGTGCTGCTGACCGTAGGTCCAGATGTTGTTCGACACCCAGTACAGGAGGATCGCGATCGGGAGGAACGGTCCACCGACCAGAACACCGAGCGGGAAGACGTACAGCGCGAGCTTGTTCATGATCGCGGACTGCGGGTTCGCGGCAGCTGCTTCGCTCTGACGAGCAACGGAAGCGCGTGAGTTGAAGTGCGTCGCGATGCTGGCAATGATCATCAGCGGAGCGGCCACGAGAATGATGTTCAGCCGTGACGGAAGCTCGGGAACGTTCTCGGTGACGTAAGCCTGAAGCTGCGCAACCGGCGTCGTGATCGCGGCCGAGATGGGCGCGCCGAACAGACGAGCATCCAGGAACGACTGGACGTCAGTGGCCGAGAAGACGTAGTTCGGAGTGTTGAGATTGTCCTCGGCGCTCATGCCCAGCTGGCCCATGCCGGTGCCGGTGCGGTTGAACGAGCGCAGGACGTGGAACAGACCGATGAACACCGGAGCCTGAGCCAAGACCGGGAGACAGCCCATGATCGGGTTGAATCCGTGCTCCTTCTGGAGCTTCTGCATCTCGACGGCCTGGCGCTGACGGTCGCCCGAATACTTCTTCTGCAATGCCTTGATCTGCGGCTGCAGTTCCTGCATCTGGCGGGTCGTGCGGACCTGCTTCACGAACGGCTTGTACAGAACCGCACGCAAGGTGAACACCAGGAACACCACGGAGAGCGCCCAGGCTATTCCGTTGTCCGGGCCGAGAATGAACCCGAAGACCTTGTGCCAGACCCACAGAATCGCGGATACCGGATAGTAAATGAAATTGAGCACGGCTCTAAGTACTCCTCTGTTCTTCCGTCGGACTGTGACACGCTGCGCGTGCTTCCGGACAGCTATGGCGGCTACCCGCATCACGGTCACGACGGGCGGGGACAGGGTCCCACCCTCCAGAATGCCAGGGGGCACACTTCGCCAACCGCACCACAGTCAAGAAAAGGCCTTTGATCGCCCCGTGAGTGCGCAACGCTTCGACCGCGTATTCACTGCAGGTGGGGGTGAACCGGCAGGTCGGCATCCTCAAGGGCGACACATACGTCCGGTACAACTCGATACAGAAGATAAGAACAGTGGCGGGAGCGCGACGCACAGCCTTCAACACCGTGATGACACGGGAGGCTCTGGGAGTCTCGATCTGCTCAGAGAGCGGAGTACTCATGGCTCTTCACTTACCGACACCAATAGGTTCATTTTGGTCAGGCCCCCACGCAGCTGCTTGGCCAGTTCGGCTGAACTGGCGGTAGCTGCGCCCGGAAGTGCGCGGATAACCACGTCTGTCTCCGGCGAAACCTGTCCGACGAAATCTGCACAGATATGACGAAGCCGGCGTGCGACTCGATGTCGAATCACCGCCGGCCCGACAGCCTTGCTCACGATCAGCCCGAACCGGGGACCGTGATTTGTTACTACCAGCGCCTCTACTTGCTCGCGATCGAACGCGTGCACGACAAGGTCGCGTCTTCCCATACGACGCCCACGTCGCACCGCCACGGAGAAATCCGCGTGGCGACGCAACCGGAACGGCTCAGGCAACACCCCGAGCTCCTGAACTCGAAATCAGATCAGGCGGTGAGGGAATCGCGGCCCTTACGGCGACGCGCCGAAACGATCGCACGACCCGCACGGGTACGCATACGAAGACGGAAGCCGTGAACACGCGCGCGGCGGCGATTATTCGGCTGGAACGTCCGCTTGCCCTTGGCCACGGTCAACACTCCTCGAAGTTCATTGACGCCTCCCGGCGTCATTCAGTGATCGACGCCTTACGGCGCCTTGGATCCAACAGGTACAGAACAATCAACTTCACTCGTTGTGGCTTGGAAGACCGATCCGACCTGACATATGTAGCCAGCACGAAGCGATCACCACCAGCGGGTGACCGTTCGAGGTTACTTACCACCGTTGCCAAGGTCAAACCAGCCCGATTCGAGGTCCTTCCGCGGCAACTGCGACGACACGCCGATAGTTGCATTATTCCGCAGATTCCAATTCCGGTGTGCATACGGCCTTGACCTCGAGTGAGGCGGCAAGTGTGACCTTGGCAACAGTTCCGCTACGGACTGCAGGCGGCCTGAAGGCAAGCCGGACAGTTCCACCTGCGCATGCTCTCGACAAGGCCTCATCAGCACATACGGGCACGAGTGCCGGACGCGACCCCGAATCCCGAGTTTCCACATTCATCCACAGGGCTGTGAGTGTTGACGCATCCCCGACACCAAGTGGCGAACGCCTCGAGTTCCGACAAAGTTGCAGGTAGATCAATTTCTCGGTCACTTCAGCGAATTTGGTTGACGAAAAAACCGACTCAGTGCAGGTTTGTCCACATCTGTGGATAATTGTGTGGAAACACAGCCCAGGTGGCATATTCGTAGCCTGTTACGGGGTTCTCACCCCGGGTGGTAATCCACCGAATCATTCGACGCCGCAGCCATACGCTCGGCAGCTGCAGCACACCCACTGTCGGCGAAACACGGGAAGGAACCACGTGAACGACGATCCCAACGCGCTCGCACGGGTCTGGGTCGACGTGGTTGCAGAACTCACGAGTGATGACCCCGGAAGTAATCTTCCGGCTTTGAGCAGTAAGCAGAAGGCGTTTGTCCGTCTGGTGAGGCCTCTCACACTTGCTCAGGGTTTTGCACTCCTCTCGGTTCCATCGCCATTTGCTCAAGAAACGATCGAGCGCGATCTACGCGAGCCGATCCTGCAGGCACTCGGACGCCATCTCGGCGGCCAGGTCGAAGGACTCGGTGTCCGCATCGCACTCGAGGACGATGCCGACGCACCCGCCGAACCGGTCGAGGAGCGCACGGGCAGCCGTCAGTTCGAGTCGGTCAACAGCTCGGGCGCATACCGACGTCGCAGATTCACCGAAGGTGACGGCGAACCCTCGGACTCCGAGACTGCCGAGACCGAAGAAGTCGACGACGACCGCGAAGCACTCGCGAGCGTTCACGAATCGTGGCCGTCGTACTTCACGAAGCCGCCCGCTACTCCTTCTGCTTCGGGGTCCGGCGCCAACAGCCTCAACGCGAAGTACACCTTCGACACTTTTGTGATCGGTTCGTCCAACCGATTCGCCCATGCCGCTGCGGTCGCGATCGCGGAGGCGCCGGCGCGTGCCTACAACCCCTTGTTCATCTGGGGAGCTTCGGGACTGGGCAAGACGCACCTTCTTCACGCCGCCGGCCACTACGCACAGCGTCTGTTCCCCGGAATGCGGGTCAAATACGTCTCGACCGAAGAATTCACCAACGACTTCATCAACAGTCTTCGTGACGACCGCAAGGTCGCGTTCAAGCGTCGCTACCGGGAAACGGATGTCCTGCTGGTCGACGACATCCAATTCATCGAGGGCAAGGAAGGTATTCAGGAGGAGTTCTTCCATACCTTCAACACCTTGCACAACGCGAACAAGCAGATCGTCGTTTCCTCGGACCGTCCGCCCAAGCAGTTGGCAACCCTCGAGGAGCGTCTGCGGACGCGCTTCGAATGGGGCCTGATCACCGACGTTCAGCCGCCTGAGCTCGAGACGCGTATCGCGATTCTGAGTAAGAAGGCGAGGATGGATCGCCTCGAGGTCCCGCACGACGTCCTCGAGCTGATCGCCAGCCGTATCGAGCGCAACATTCGTGAACTCGAGGGCGCGTTGATCCGCGTCACCGCTTTTGCCTCGCTCAACCGTCAGCCGTTGGATCTGACGTTGGCCGAGGTGGTCCTGCGAGATCTGATGCCCGATTCGTCGAGCCTCGAGATCAACGCGGCGACGATCATGGCTGTGACGGCCGAATACTTCAACATGTCGATCGACGACCTGTGTGGGCCGGGTAAGGCCCGGCCGCTCGCTCAGGCCCGCCAGATCTCGATGTATCTGTGCCGTGAGCTCACTGATTTGTCATTGCCGAAGATCGGTCAGACGTTCGGCCGTGACCACACGACGGTCATGTACGCCGACAAGAAGATCCGTAAAGAAATGACGGAACGCCGCAAGGTGTACGACCAGGTTCAGGAGTTGACCGCAAGGATCAAGCAGCGCTCCAAGCGTTGACCTGCACTTATTTCGATCGATGCCGCTCGAGGCAGAGGTTCCCTCGAGCGGCATCGGTGTATTCGAAGGGTTCCACGTGCGGTCCCCTCGAGGGCGGTTGTCCACCTCGAGGGACGACACGCCGGAGTCAGACACGCCGATGAGAACAAACTCTTCGTTTCTTGTGAAAAGTATTCACATCTGTGGATAAGTGTGTTGATAACTCCGAAAGTCTGTGGAGTTCTCGAGGAGGAATCCGAAAACTTTCAGAGAGTGCACAGAGGGGGTCGATTGGTCCTCGAGTCTGTCCTCGAGAAGTGCACAGGCCCTCGAGGGGACCTACCAGCGTCGACAACCGTTGCTCCACAGATTGCACAGGACTTATTACTACTACTGAGAATTTCCTAGGAAAAGCTCTTTGAAAATAGTTCTGGGGACAACCCCTGTTGAGAACCTCGCCTCAGGCTGCGCTCGCCGCGGCTTCGGCTTTCCACTTGCGCCCTCGAGGGCATACGGTGGGCATCGCTTGGTCTGTGTCAGACTTCAAGTGAGCTGATGCAGATCCGCAGCAGACGAACATGCCTACCGAGAGGAATAACCCGGCGATGGAGCTTGGAAGCCTGAAGTTTCGCGTTTCCCGGGAAGAGTTCGCTGATTCAGTAGCGTGGGTTGCTCGTAGCCTGCCCTCGAGGCCGCCCGTGCCGGTTCTCGGCGGAGTTCTTCTCGACGCAACCGAAGCCGGCCTCACCGTTTCCGGGTTCGACTACGAGGTATCCGCGCAGGTCCGCGTCTCGGCAGATGTCACAACTGCAGGTCAGGCACTCGTCTCCGGTCGCCTCCTCGCAGATATCACCAAGTCGCTTCCCAACAAGCCGGTCGATGTGACCCTCGAGGGCACTCGCGTGCTCATCTCGTGCGGAAGCGCCAAGTTCTCCCTGCCCACGATGCCGGTCGAGGACTACCCCCAGCTTCCGACGCTTCCGCAGCAGTCCGGGTCCATTCCCGTCGACCTGTTCTCCGAAGCCATCAGCCAGGTAGCCGTTGCAGCCGGCAAGGACGACACCCTTCCGATGCTCACGGGTATCCGTGTCGAGATCGAACAGAATTCGATCGTCCTCGCCGCTACCGACCGCTTCCGTCTCGCCGTACGTGAACTCGAGTGGACTCCGGCCAATCCCGACGTCCAGGCTGCTGTTCTCATCCCGGCCAAGACTTTGTCCGAGTCCGCGAAAACGCTTGCCGGCAATGCAAATTCGCCGGTCGAGTTGGCTCTCGGCTCCGGTACGACCATCGGAAACGACGGACTCCTCGGCATCGTCAACGACGGACGCCGCACCACGACGCGCCTCCTCGACGCCGAGTTCCCGAAGTTCCGTCAGTTGCTGCCTGCTCAGCACACCGCGATGGCAACGGTCGAGGTCACGCCTCTCATCGAGGCCATCAAGCGTGTAGCACTCGTCGCCGAGCGTGGCGCACAGGTTCGCATGCAGTTCTCCGCTGACGGCCTGCTCCTCTCTGCGGGTGGCGACGACGCCGGCCGCGCGGAAGAGACGCTCAACGCGTCGTTCCAGGGCGAAGCACTCACCATTGCGTTCAACCCCGGTTACCTCATCGACGGGTTGAATTCGCTTCACAGCGAAAACGTTCTGTTCGGCTTCACCACTCCCAGCCGTCCGGCTGTTCTTCGCCCCGCGGCCGAGGAAGAGCCCACGGCAGACGAGTCCGGTAACTTCGCTGCGCCCTCGAGCGAGTACACGTACCTGCTGATGCCGGTTCGCCTTCCGGGCTGAGTGGAACCCCGCACTTCAGTTCGCGCCTGACCAGGGAGAACAGTATGAAGATCGGACTCGTAGGTCTCGGCAAGATGGGCTTCAACATGCGTGAGCGCTTGCGCGCGCATGGCCTCGAGGTGATCGGATACGACCCTCGACCGGAAGTCACCGATGTCGGGTCACTTGCCGAACTCGCTGCTTCCCTCGAGGGACCTCGAGTCGTCTGGGTGATGGTTCCGGCCGGTGACATCACCCAGAGCACAATTGCCGAGCTGGCGGATGCCCTCGAGGGTGGCGATCTGGTCATCGACGGTGGGAACTCGCGTTACACCGACGATGCTGTCCATGCCGAGCTTTTGGGCGCCCGTGGGATCGGTTTCCTCGACTGCGGTGTCTCCGGTGGCATCTGGGGCCGTGAGAACGGATACGGCCTGATGGTGGGCGGATCCGAGCCCGACGTGGCGAAGGCAATGCCGATCTTCGACGCTCTGCGCCCCGACGGCGACGCTGCAGACGGCTTTGTCCACGCCGGCCCCGTCGGTGCTGGTCATTACGCGAAGATGGTGCACAACGGCATCGAATACGGCCTGATGCAGGCGTATGCCGAAGGGTACGAGCTCCTCGAGGCGGAAAGCCTGATCGCGGACGTTCCGGGTGTTCTCCGAGCTTGGTCGAAGGGAACCGTCGTACGTTCGTGGTTGCTCGATCTGCTTGTCGACGCCCTCGAGGAGGATCCGGAGCTCGCGCAGATCACGGGCTATACCGAGGATTCCGGTGAGGGCCGCTGGACAGTCGAGGAAGCTATCAAGCACGCTGTCCCCGCTCCCGTCATCTCCGCTGCGCTGTTCGCGAGATTTGCTTCACGACAGGATGATTCACCGGCCATGAAGGCGGTGTCGGCCTTGCGCAATCAGTTCGGTGGTCACGCGGTCAAGAGCGCTTCGCCCAAGAATTCGGCTTCTGGAAGCTAAGTGTTCGTTCGTAGATTTTCGCTGCGTGACTTCCGATCCTGGGACTCGCTGACGCTCGACCTCACGCCGGGAACAACCGTGTTCCTCGGTTCGAACGGGCACGGAAAAACAAACGTCCTCGAGTCGCTCGGGTATCTGTCGACGCTGTCGTCACATCGAGTGTCCGCGGATGCACCGATGATCCGCAGCGGTTCCGCCAGTGCCTTTGCCGGTGCAACGGTGGTCAACAACGGGCGCGAACTGACCATCGATGTCGAATTGATCGAGGGAAAGTCCAACCGCGCCAGGATAAATCAGTCTCCGACGCGTCGTCCGCGTGAAGTGTTGGGGATTCTGCAGTCGGTGATGTTCGCGCCGGAGGATTTGTCGTTGGTACGCGGTGATCCTGGTGATCGTCGACGCTATCTCGACGAGTTGTTGACGTCCCGGATTCCCCGAATGGCCGCTGTCCGTGCGGATTACGACAAGGTGCTGCGCCAGCGTTCGGCGCTACTCAAAACTGCCGGTGCGGCTTTGCGCAGAGGTTCTCGAGGTGGCGAGTCCGACAACGTCCTCTCCACCCTCGAGGTGTGGGACGGGCATCTGGCTGCTCACGGCGCACAATTGTTGGCCGGGCGCCTCGAGTTGGTCCACGATCTGGCGCCGCACCTGGCGGAGTCGTATCGTTCCATCGCGCCCGAATCGCGGCCGGCGTCGATTCGATACAAGAGCAGCCTGGGTTCGTCGTTGGATCCCGAATTCACCGACCCCGCAAGGATTTCCGGTATCGATGACGTCGCCTACCTCGAGGAGCGATTCCATCTCGAGTTGGCGCAGATGAGGTCGAAGGAAATCGATCGTGGAGTGTGTCTGGTCGGTCCGCATCGGGACGACCTGGAGCTGATTCTCGGTGACAGTCCGGCGAAAGGCTTTGCCAGCCATGGTGAATCGTGGTCTTTTGCGCTTTCGCTGCGACTGGCAGGTTTTGCCCTACTGCGTGCAGACGGCAGCGACCCGGTTCTGATGTTGGACGACGTGTTCGCGGAATTGGACCGTCGTCGCCGTCGAGCGCTCGCCACTGTCGCCGCCACCGCAGAACAGGTACTGATCACGGCTGCTGTTCCCGAAGATGTGCCGGACGAACTCGAGGCGGCCAAGTTCGGCGTCGAAGCCTCCGATACCGGAGACGGTCGGATATCCCGGATAGTGCCCGTAGGCTCGACAGATCAGGAGGTCGAGTTCGATGACTGAAGACAGCAGCGCGGCTCCGGAGCCCGAGCTCAAAGGGATCGATCTGGCGCGCCGTGCCCTCGAGGAGGCGCGCGCGACGGCCAAGGCCAACGGCAAGGCCGTCGGTCAGGGGCGTTCGTCGCCCAAGTACGGAAGCGGCCGCCCGCGTCGGCGCAGCGGTTGGTCCGGCCCCGGCCCGGATGCGCGGGACCCTCAGCCGTTCGGCGCCCTCACCAGTGCGATCTCCAAGTCGCGTGGGTGGTCCCCCAAGGTGTCCGAGGGCACGGTCCTCGGCCGGTGGCCCCAGGTCGTCGGTGAAGACATCTCTGCCCATGCCGAGCCGATTTCGCTGAAAGAAGGTGTACTGAGCATCTCCGCCGAGTCGACGGCGTGGGCGACCCAGTTGCGCATGATGCAGTCGCAGATCCTGGCGAAAATTGCCGCTGCCGTGGGTGACGGCGTCGTGAAGACGCTGCGAATCACCGGACCGAGCGCGCCGAGCTGGCGCAAGGGTGAAAGGCACGTGAAAGGCCGCGGACCTCGCGATACGTACGGCTGAGGAAAACTCAACCAGGCCCTGGTTCTACCTATTACTTCGTGTTACAGTTAAAACTCGCTAGTGAGTGAACTGTGTCACAAGGCTGTCGTTCCCCACCGTTCGGCAGGCATGAAGGAGTAGCCAGATGTCGCAGAAGATATCGACACCCGCTTCGTCGTTCGCCGAGCCGGATCACATCCTGTTGCAGGCTCGCAATGTCGAGTTCGACTGGTCCGATCTGCCCATGCACTGGATTCCGGGCGATCCGTTCAGCACACACGTTCTCAACGTGCTCCACCTTCTCCTCCCTGCCGGTGAGGAATGGTTTGTCGAGACCTTCAAGGAAGCTCTTCCCCTGATCGAGGACGAGAAGCTCCGCGAAGACGTCGTCGGATTCATCGGCCAGGAGGCGATGCACTCCAACGCGCATTCGGGCGTCCTGGTCCATCTCAAGGAGAACGGCCTCGATCCGACGCCGTACACGCAGCAGATGGAATGGACCTTCTCGAAGCTGCTCGGTCCGCGCCCGATGACGGGGCTGCGCGCCGAGAACCACCTGGTGGAGCGTTTGGCGATCATCGCGGCCATCGAACACATCACCGCTTTTCTCGGCGACTGGGTGCTCAACGCCAAGGGGCTCGACAAGGCCGGCATGCACCCGACCATGCTCGATCTGCTCCGCTGGCACGGCGCCGAAGAGGTCGAACACCGCTCTGTCGCGTACGACGTGATGCGCTACTTCGACAAGCGCGAGACACGCCGCATCCGAACGCAGATCGTCGTCACGCCGGTACTGGTGTGGCTGTGGATTCGTGGCACCAGGTTCCTCATGCGCAACGATCCCGAACTTGCCGCTCAGGCTCCCAGCCGTCGACGCCCCCACCTGTCCGATTTCATCGCGGCGGGTAAGCGAGGCACGGTTCCCACCTCGTTCGAGCTGGTCAAGCGGATGTCGACGTACTTCAGCAAGTCGTACCACCCCAGCAAAGAGGGCTCGACCGCCCAGGCGGTGCAGTACCTCGCGTCGTCACCCGCAGCACAGGCGGCTGCACGGTGATTTCACTCTCGAGGGTCAAGGACGTCATTTCCGGTCACGACGGATTGCCGCGGTTTCCGGCGCCACCCGATCTGTCCGGCAAGAACCGTCCCGACCGCGCCATGCGCATCACGGAGTTGTTGGCGGACAAGTACCTTCGGGTGTTGACGGCCTACGACTACAACCCCGAGATCGCGGGTCACAACCCTGACACGGCCATGAACATGGTGGTCAGCACGCGTGAGGTGGTGGCAACCGACGAGAACGTCGTTCGCCTGCGCTTCGAATCCGCCGACGGCTCACCGATTCCGCCGTGGCATCCGGGTTCGCACCTGGACTTCCATCTACCTTCGGGTCTGCGGCGTCAGTATTCGCTGTGCGGCGACCCTGCTGATCGCACGGGATACAGCGTCGCGGTGCGCCGGATCCCCGACGGCGGTGGCGGTTCCATCGAGATGCACGCCCTGCAGCCCGGTGAGCACGTCACGGTACGCGGACCTCGCAACGGCTTCCCGTTTGTCGGGGAAGGCAGCGCGTTGTTCGTCGCCGGCGGTATCGGCATCACACCGATCATCGCAATGGTCCGTGCGGCAAGAGAATTAGGTATGGACTGGTACTTCGTGTACTCGGGCCGCTCCCGTGAATCCATGCCGTTCCTCGACGAGATCGGGACCTGGGATCCCGACCGTGTCTTCGTACGTCCGGACGACGAGTTCGGATTGCCCACCACCGCAGATCTTCTCGGACGAGCGCCGGTCGGCGGTGCCGTGTGCTGCTGTGGCCCGACACCGATGCTCGACGCCGTCCGCCGTGGATTCCGCGATACACCCTCTGCCGCTTTGCATTTCGAGCGGTTCGGGGCTCCGCCGGTGATCGACGGCAAGGAATTCGAAGTGCAGCTGGTCAATTCGGGTCAGGTGCTCACCGTGCCGGCCGACGAGTCCGCGCTCGACGTCATCAAGAAGACGTTGCCCGGGGTCGGGTACTCGTGTCAGCAGGGTTTCTGCGGAACCTGTCGTGTGAAGGTGCTGGCGGGTAAACCCGATCACCGCGAAAGGCGTCTGACCGACACCGAGCAGGAAACGGAGATGCTCATCTGCGTATCCCGTTCCGACGGTGGACGTCTCGTTCTCGATCTCTAGATTTCCCAGTCCGAAGGACTAACTCCGAAGGGTTCAACAATGTCCAAGCACTCTCCTGTCCATGCCGTGACCGCGCGTCGGGTGACCAACGGTTCCGTCAGCCTGGCCGTGTTCGAGCAGGGCAAGGCGGACGGCGAGACCATCGTCCTGGTGCATGGTTGGCCCGACACCCATGAATTGTGGAACCGCGTCGTGCCTTTGCTCGCAGACGACTTCCGCGTCGTCAGCTACGACAGCCGCGGGGCCGGCGAGAGCACGATCCCCTCGAGGGTGCAGGACTACCAACTGAGCGCACTGGCCGGCGATCTGTTCGCCGTCATCGACGCGGTCAGCCCGGGCAAGCCGGTGCACGTCCTCGCGCACGACTGGGGATCCGTCGAAACGTGGGAAGCGGTCTGCGAGCCGGGTGCCGAAGAGAAGATCGCGTCGTTCTCTTCCATCTCGGGTCCGAATCTCGATCATCTCGGTAAGTGGATCCGGGCGAGCGCGTCCAAGCGTCGTTTCCTCGGCCCGGCGGCGCAGGGAATTGCGTCGGCCTACACCGTTCTGTTCCAGATTCCCGGCCTGTGCACCCTTCCGTTGCGTCTGTGGTTCTCCAAGCACTGGCCGGCGTTTCTGGGCTTCTTCGACGGTCTGGACCCCCGTGTGGTCAACACCGCGCCCACCATCGCCGACGACATGGTGAACGGACTCAAGCTTTATCGCGCCAACATCCGGCCGTCTCTCGGCAAGCCGCGGGATCGGTACACGGACGTGCCCGTTCAGCTCATTCTGAACAAGTACGACAAAGCCGTTCGTCCGGTGGGATACGAAGACACCGACAAATGGGTCTCCGACCTGCAGCGACGTGAAATTGCAGCGGGACACTGGTCGCCGTTTTCACATCCGGGTGAGGTTGCCGAACATGCGCGGGCATTTATCGCGAGCCTGAGAGAGCGTCGCTCGGAGAAGCAAAGTTCCTAGCGTTTCACCTTCCGGGGATCGTAAAAATTCGTCTGCGGCGCAGCCAGGGGTGTCATTGGCCGCTTCTAGTCGGTGCTTACCAGTAAGATGGTCAACGGTAACTAGCGGCAACATTCTCGAACCCGCTCCGACGACACCCGCAAGGGCTTGCTGACGGCTGCGCTCGAGTATTGACGGAGAAGGAGAGCTACCCACCCGTGGCTGCCCAGAAGTCAGATACAAGCACTTCCAGCAAGGACTACAACGCGTCGTCCATCACCGTCCTCGAAGGACTCGAGGCGGTACGTAAGCGTCCAGGCATGTACATCGGTTCCACCGGTGAACGCGGTCTGCACCACCTCATTTGGGAGGTCGTCGACAACTCGGTCGACGAGGCGATGGCCGGACACGCCACCAAGGTCGAGGTCACCCTCCTCGAAGACGGCGGAATCCGCGTCATCGACGACGGCCGTGGCATCCCGGTCGGCATGCACGCCTCCGGAGTACCCACCGTCGAGGTCGTGCTGACCCAGCTGCACGCCGGCGGCAAGTTCGACTCCGACTCCTATGCCGTCTCCGGTGGTCTGCACGGCGTCGGCATCTCGGTGGTCAACGCGCTCTCCACCCGGCTCGACGTCGACATCAAGGTCGACGGCTACCGGTGGCAGCAGACGTACACCGATTCCAAGCCGGGAGAGCTCGTACAGGGCGACCCGACGAAGGAGACCGGCACCACCGTCAGTTTCTGGGCCGATCCCGAGATCTTCGAGACCACCCGCTACAACTTCGAGACCGTTGCGCGTCGTCTGCAGGAAATGGCCTTCCTCAACAAGGGCCTGACCATCACGCTGACCGACGAGCGCGCCGAGGTCATCGACGACGAAGCCGCCGAAGTAGCCGAGGCTCCCAAGTCTGCTGCCGAAGAAGCCGAAGAAGCTGCTCAGGCAGCGCCGCGTAAGTCCAAGACCCGTATCTACCACTACCCCGGTGGACTCGAGGACTACGTCCGGCACATCAACAAGAGCAAGACCCCGATCCACAACTCGGTCGTCGGATTCACCGCCAAGGGCACCGGCCACGAGCTCGAGGTCGCAATGCAGTGGAACTCCGGCTACTCGGAGTCCGTCCACACCTTCGCCAACACGATCAACACCCACGAGGGTGGTACCCACGAAGAGGGCTTCCGCGCCGCACTGACCGCAACGGTCAACAAGTACGCGCTCGAAAAGAAGCTGCTCAAGGACAAAGATCCCAAGCTCACCGGTGACGACATCCGTGAAGGACTCGCGGCCATCATCTCGGTGAAGGTCGGTGAACCCCAGTTCGAGGGTCAGACCAAGACCAAGCTCGGCAATACCGAGGTCAAGTCCTTCGTGCAGAAGGCGTGCAACGAGCACCTCGCGCACTGGTTCGAGGCGAACCCCGCCGACGCGAAAACCATTGTGAACAAGGCTGTTTCGTCGGCGCAGGCCCGCGTCGCCGCACGTAAGGCGCGTGAGCTGGTCCGCCGTAAGAGCGCGACCGACCTCGGTGGCCTGCCCGGCAAGCTCGCCGACTGCCGCTCCAACGATCCGGAGAAGTCCGAGATCTACATCGTGGAGGGCGACTCCGCAGGCGGCTCGGCCAAGTCCGGCCGAGACTCGATGTACCAGGCGATCCTCCCGCTTCGCGGAAAGATCATCAACGTCGAGAAGGCGCGTATCGATCGCGTCCTCAAGAACACCGAAGTCCAGTCGATCATCACCGCGTTCGGCACGGGCATCCACGACGAGTTCGACATCGCCAAGCTGCGCTATCACAAGATCGTGCTCATGGCCGACGCCGACGTCGACGGTCAGCACATCGCAACGCTGCTGCTCACGCTGCTGTTCCGCTTCATGCGGCCGCTCGTCGAGCACGGCAAGGTCTATCTCGCGCAGCCGCCGCTGTACAAGCTCAAGTGGCAGAAGGGTGCGCAGCCGGAATTCGCGTACTCCGACCGCGAGCGCGACGCGATGGTCAAGGCCGGCCTCGAGTCCGGCAAGAAGATCAACAAGGACGACGGCATCCAGCGCTACAAAGGCCTCGGCGAGATGAACGCCAAGGAGCTGTGGGAAACCACGATGGACCCGACGGTGCGCGTTCTGCGTCTCGTCACGCTCGACGACGCGGCTGCTGCCGACGAGCTGTTCAGCGTGCTGATGGGCGAAGACGTCGAAGCACGACGCAGCTTCATCACCCGCAATGCCCGGGACGTTCGTTTCCTCGACGTGTAGCGCCTGCGGCCCTGTGAGCGGTTGAGGAGTCCCCGGACTCCTTTTCCGCGCACAAGGGCTTGCCCCCTCTTTTAAGAAAGTGAGCTCATGACCGACACCACGTTGCCACCGGACGGTCCGCAACACGACCGGATCGAACCGGTCGACATCCAGCAGGAAATGCAGAACAGCTACATCGACTACGCCATGAGCGTCATCGTCGGTCGCGCTCTGCCGGATGTCCGCGACGGACTCAAGCCGGTGCACCGCCGCGTGCTCTACGCGATGTACGACAACGGATATCGCCCCGACCGCGGATACGTGAAGTCTGCCCGACCGGTCGCCGAGACCATGGGTAACTACCACCCCCACGGCGACTCCTCGATCTACGACACGTTGGTCCGTATGGCCCAGCCGTGGTCGCTGCGTTACCCGCTCGTCGACGGTCAGGGAAACTTCGGCTCCCGCGGCAACGACGGCGCCGCCGCCATGCGTTACACCGAGTGCAGGCTCACGCCGCTCGCGATGGAAATGCTGCGCGAAATCGACCACGAGACAGTCGATTTCACCCCGAACTACGACGGCAAGACGCAGGAACCGACGGTTCTGCCCAGTCGTATCCCGAACCTTCTGATCAACGGTTCCAACGGCATCGCCGTCGGTATGGCCACCAACATTCCGCCGCACAACCTGCGTGAAGTTGCCGACGCCATCTACTGGGCGCTCGAGAACTTCGAGGCGGACGAGGAAGCCACCCTCGCGGCCGTCATGGAGCGCATCAAGGGACCCGACTTCCCGACGCACGGTCTCATCGTCGGTGGACAGGGCATCCAGGACGCCTACACCACCGGTCGTGGATCCGTCCGTATGCGCGGCGTCGTCGAGATCGAAGAAGATGCCAAGGGCCGCACCACGATCGTCATCACCGAGCTGCCCTACCAGGTCAACCCGGACAACCTGATCACCTCCATCGCTGAGCAGGTTCGTGACGCCAAGATCGGTGGCATCTCCGACATCCACGACGAGTCCTCGGACCGCGTCGGCATGCGCATCGTCGTCACCGTCAAGCGTGACGCCGTTGCCAAGGTCGTGCTGAACAATCTGTACAAGCACACCCAGCTGCAGACCAGCTTCGGCTGCAACATGCTCTCCATCGTCGACGGAGTGCCGCGCACGCTGCGCCTCGACCAGATGATCCGTCTGTACACGACGCATCAGCTCGAGGTCATCGTTCGTCGTACCAGGTACCTGCTTCGCAAGGCACAAGAGCGCGCCCACATCCTGCGCGGTCTGGTCAAGGCGCTCGACGCTCTGGACGAGGTCATCGCCTTGATTCGCGCGTCGCAGACCGTCGATATCGCTCGCGCCGGATTGATGGAACTCCTCGACGTCGACGAGATCCAGGCCGACGCCATCCTCGGCATGCAGCTGCGTCGTCTGGCCGCCCTCGAGCGTCAGAAGATCGTCGACGAGTTGGCCGAGATCGAACTCGAAATCGCGGACCTCGAAGACATTCTGGCTCGCCCGGAGCGTCAGCGCGCGATCGTTCGTGACGAGCTCAAGGAAATCGTCGACAAGTACGGCGACGACCGTCGTACCCGCATCATCGCCGCCGACGGAGACGTCAACGACGAGGATCTGATCGCCCGCGAAGACGTCGTCGTCACGATCACCGAGACCGGCTACGCCAAGCGCACCAAGACCGACCTGTACCGCTCGCAGAAGCGCGGCGGCAAGGGTGTTCAGGGCGCCGGCCTCAAGCAGGACGACATCGTCTCGCACTTCTTCGTCACCTCGACGCACGACTGGCTGCTGTTCTTCACCACGAAGGGCCGCGTCTACCGCGCCAAGGCTTACGAACTGCCCGAGGCGAGCCGTACCGCTCGCGGTCAGCACGTTGCCAACCTGCTGGCCTTCCAGCCCGACGAGCGCATCCAGTCCGTCATCCAGATCAAGACCTACGAAGACGCGCCCTACCTGGTGCTCGCCACTCGCAACGGTCTGGTCAAGAAGTCCAAGCTCACCGACTTCGACTCCAACCGCAGCGGTGGCATCGTCGCCATCAACCTGCGCGGTGAAGACGAACTGGTCGGCGCTGTTCTCTGCTCGGCCGACGACGACCTGCTTCTCGTCTCGGCACAGGGCCAGTCGATCCGCTTCTCGGCCACCGACGAGGCACTGCGTCCGATGGGCCGCGCCACTTCCGGTGTCCAGGGCATGCGTTTCAACGGTGACGACGAGCTGCTCTCGCTCAACGTCGTTCGTGAAGGAACGTTCCTCCTGGTCGCCACCTCGGGCGGTTACTCCAAGCGAACCGGCATGGAGGACTACCCGGTGCAGGGTCGCGGCGGCAAGGGCGTGCTCACGATTCAGTACGACAAGAAACGTGGCACTCTGGTCGGTGCGCTCATCGTCGACGACGACGACGAGCTGTACGCGATCACCTCGGGCGGCGGCGTCATCAGGACGGCTGCCAAGCAGGTTCGTAAGGCAGGACGCCAGACCAAGGGCGTGCGTCTGATGAACCTCGGCGAAGGCGACACACTGCTCGCGATTGCGCGCAACGCCGACGAGCCCGAAGAGCTCGCTGCAGAGACCACCGACAACGCAGACAATGCCGATGGAGCTAAGGAGTCCTAGTGAGCACTCCCAACCAGCCGGGCAGTGACCAGAAGAGCGGAAGCCCTTCAGGTTCGACGCCACCGAAGCCGGAGCAGGCAACTGCTCCGGCGGGGCCGCAGACCTCGAAACCTGCAGCTCCAGCGGACGGCGGACCCAAAGCTTCCGAGGCAGCTCCGGCGCCCAAGGCACCTGAGCCGCCTCGCGGGCCGTCGGCTCAGAAGCCGGCGGGTGGGGCTTCCGACGCTGCGGGTGCGGCCAAGGGTCAGGCTCCTTCCGCTCCTTCTGTGGCTCCGGCTGCGCCGGTAACTCCGGCGAAGGGTGACGGTCAGGCTCCGCCGCAACCGGTTGCCAATCAGGCTCGAGGCAGCCAGGCACCGCCTTGGCAGCGCGGACCCCAGCCGTCAGGTCAGCCGCAGGGGCAGCCAGCTCAGAATCCGGCTGCTCAGAATCCGGCTGCTCAGAACCCTGCATCCAAGGCTCAGGCACCGCAGAGTCAGGCGCCGCAAAGTCAGCCGCAGACCAACATCACGCGCCCAGCCGGCGCTGGTGCTCCTGCGGGTCGACCGGCAGCTCCTGCCGGGGGTAAGCCGCCTGCCGGTCCGCAGCGTCCTGCAGCGGCAGGCCCGGCGCAGGGTGGCCCGGCGCAGGGTGGCCCGGCCAAAAACCCCGCGCAGGGTGGTGCGCCGAAGGGACAGCCTCAAGCGGGTCGTCCTGCCGCCGGTGCACAGGCAGGTCGCCCTGCCGGGAACCCTTCGGCGCGTCCCGTCGTGACGGGAACGGCGGCGGCCGCAGCTACCGGTGGCGTCGCCGGCGCGGCAGCAGCCAAGGCTGTTACACCCTCGGGCGCAAATCCCAAGGCTGCAAATGCCACAGTCGCCAATCCCACGGTCGCAAATCCGAAAGCAAAAGCTGCTGCGATCGACGGGCCCACCCGGCACATCGATCGCAAGGATTTGCCGAAGGACATGCCTGACCTCTCCGAGGCCAAGCATCCGTTGCCTGCTGCGGTGAAGGGTGAGAAAACTCACGCCGTATCAGCTTCGGTCGTCGACGGTGCGCCACTGCGCGCAACGGTTCAGATCCGTCGTATCGACCCGTGGTCCACGCTCAAGATCACATCCGTGATCTCGGTGTCGCTGTTCTTCGTGTGGATGGTGGCCGTCGGGCTGCTCTACGTCGTTCTCGACGGAATGGGCGTCTGGGATCGCCTGAACAACGCGTTCACCGACATCGTTGCCGACGGCGGCTCCGACGGTCTGGTGACGGCGGGCCAGGTGTTCGGCTACGCGGCGCTGATCGGTATCGCGAACATGGTGCTTTTCACGGCACTCGTCACGATCGGATCGTTCATCTACAACCTCTGCAGCGACCTGGTTGGCGGCGTAGAGGTAACTCTCGCCGACCGCGACTGACCTGCGAAAACATTGCTCCGCCGGGCCCGTTTTGGTGTCAGCGGCCCGGTGGGGTAATCTTTGGAATCGGTTCAGGGGCCTATAGCTCAGGTGGTTAGAGCGCTTTACTGATAATGAAGAGGTCGGAGGTTCAAGTCCTCCTAGGCCCACTCCCATGTGCCGAAGAAGGGTTGCTGGAATGAAGGTTTTCCTGCTTGTCGGGGCCGGAATTCTGGTAGCTCTCGGGGTCACCAAGCTGATCAAAAGTCAGCGCGGAGACAAGGTTTGGCACGATTTGGAAACAGGATAGAACCTAGGTACTCTGACTCCGGTCAGAAAACCGAACGGGGCCTTAGCTCAGTTGGTAGAGCGCTGCCTTTGCAAGGCAGATGTCAGGAGTTCGAATCTCCTAGGCTCCACAGTAAGAAAACACCCTCCCGGGATCCGGGAGGGTGTTTTTGTATGCCCCGTTTTTGAGCGAACGGCACTTTCGGCGCACTGAAGGCGATGAACATGCCGTTCGCTCGGAGCGGGGTGGACAGAACCGCGCCCACTATGGACCGTTCGTCCCGAATTCTCCGGAAAGTCTAGTGGTCATAACCAGCCGGGCGTAGCGTGAGGAGAACCCAATTTCAGGAGGTTCGTAGTGCTTCACAACGACATTCCCAGCCACGGTGAAATTGCCGCACTCGCGGAGGTGGAGGGGCCCACCTGCATCACCATCGTTACTCCGACTGAAGATGCGCCTCAGGATTACGACAAAGCGCGCATAGCCTTCAAGGACCAGGTCCGCTCGGCACTCGCATCGGTGGAGGATCCCGCCGAGCGCAAGCAGTTCGAGGCCGAATACGCAGAGCTCGACGACGACGACGATTTCTGGCGCTTCCAGTCGCGCTCGTTGGTCACGTACGCGACGCCGGAGCGTCTGGTGACCTTCCGTCTCCCCAACCGTCTGCAGGCGCTCGAAACGGTCAGCGATCGGTTCCACCTCAAGCCACTGCTCCGTTCGGTGACCTTCCCCCAGACGGCGTTTGTTCTCGCTCTGGCAGAAGGTTCGGTGCGACTGATCGAGATCGCTGCCGATCAACCCGCCGACGAGGTCCGTGTTCAGGGAATGCCGAAGAATGCTGCGGATCACGCGGGCAAGTCGTCGATCAACAGCCGTACCGAGGCGGGTCGGTTGTCGGGGTCGGACAGCCGAAAGTTGCGCGTCAATCAGTACGCCCGCGCAGTCGATCACGAGGTCCGCGGTGTGCTCGCCGGCCGTGACGTCCCCTTGATTCTGGCCGCTGCGGAACCCATCGCGTCGGTGTATCGCTCCGTGAATTCGTACCGCCACCTGGTCGACAAAACCGTCGAGGGAAACCCCGAAGCCTTGTCGACGCAGGAAGTGGCGGACGGTTCGCGTCCGGCGCTCGACGATTTCCATGCCGAGCAGCTGGCGGCGGTGCGGGACACCTTCAATGTGCGCACGGAACAGGGGCGCACTCAGACGGACGTCGCCGACGTGGCAACAGCCGCGACGTACGGACAGGTCGACACCGTTTTCATCGACATCGATTCCGTCGTACCCGGAAGTCTCGATCCCCAGACAGGCGCTCTCACGACCGGTGAGTCGACCAACGGAAGCACCTACGGTGTCGTTGACGAGATCGCTCGTCGTTCGCTCTTGACCGGTGCTCGGGTGCTCGCTGTTCGCGCGGAGGACATTCCGGGCGGCGGCGCAGTTGCCGCGATTTTGCGCTTCGCTCCGTAAACAGACTGGACGCGTGTGCGCCTCGTGACCTGATTCGGGCACGGGGCGCATACGATTCCGGCATGAAACGTGTGTGGGAACGGCTGCGCCTCTACTGCAAGACGCTGCACCCGGTCGGGCTTGCCTTTGCTCTGGTCTTCTTCACCTGGTCGATGAGTCCGTCCTTGTTGCCGCGCGCGTGGTACCTCCAGGGCGTTGCGACGGGCATCTCGCTCGCGATGGGATATGGCGTCGGCGTCACGGTTGCCTGGATGATCCGCAAGTGCGGAGTCGAGCCGCAATGGTCGGATCGCACGAAAAAGATCGGCTGGCGAATCCTGCTGGTCGCGGCCGTCATTCTGGTGCCGACGTTCTTGGTCCTCGGTTCATGGTGGCAGCAGATCGTTCGCGATCTCGTGGAAGCTCCACGCACCAATCAGGCGAATTACCTTCTGGTGCTGATGATTTCGCTCGGAATCTGGTTCATCCTGCTCGAGGCCGGACGTGGTCTTCGGTTCACCACCAACAAGCTCACCGCAGTCGCGCTTCGGTTCGTTCCCCTCGAAGCGGCGAAGGTCGGCAGCTTGATCGTCATCTTCGCTCTCGGAATCTTCATCGTGAACGGTGCGCTGTACAACGGGCTCATCGCATTCGCGAACTGGAGTTTCTCCGGCGCCGATCACGAAACTCCGGACGGCATCGAACAACCCATGATCGCCGAGCGCAGTGGTTCACCGATGTCCGCCGAGGCTTGGGATTCTCTCGGCCAGGAGGGGCGCACCTTCATGGGCAGCGGTCCCACCGCAGCCGAGATCTCTGCGTTGACCGGACGTGAAGCGAAGCAACCCATCCGCGTGTACGCCGGACGGGAATCCTCGGACTCGATCAACGGTGTGGCACAGCGCGTCGTCGACGAGTTGGAGCGCACCGGCGGATTCGATCGCGGAACCCTCGCAGTCGTGACGACCACCGGCCGCGGTTGGGTGAACGAGGACGTCGCGTCGGCGTTCGAGTACGTCGAGGGCGGCGACACGGCGATCGCGTCGATGCAGTACTCGTTCCTTCCGAGTCCGTTGGCCTTCATCGCAGACCGCGAGACGCCGATGATCGCCGGGCGCGCGCTGTTCAACGCGGTCTACGCCAAGTGGATCGACCTGCCTGTGGAGACGCGACCCGAACTGGTTGTCTTCGGTGAGAGCCTCGGTTCCTACGGTGGGCAGGCCGCATTTGCCGGCGCTCAGGACATGATGACGCGCGTCGACGGCGCACTGTGGGTCGGAACCCCCAACTTCACTGCTCAGTGGCAGGAAATCACGGACAGTCGTGACTCGGGTTCGAAGGAAATTCTGCCGGTGGTCGACGGCGGACGCGCCATTCGGTTTGCCGGTGATCCGGAGGATCTGGAGCTGAAGTCGGATTGGGACGACGACCGCATCGTGTACTGGCAGCACGCCAGCGACCCGATCACGTGGTGGTCCTTCGACCTACTGCTCAACAAGCCGGATTGGCTCAAGGAACCGTTGGGTCGAGACGTGGATCCGGGAATGACGTGGGTGCCGCTCGTGACGTTCTGGCAGGTCACCCTCGACATGGTCTTCTCGGCTGACGTTCCGTCCGGGCACGGTCACAACTACGGCGAGGATGCGGCAGACATGTGGGCCAAGATCCTGCATCCCGAGGCGTGGACCTCGGCTGATACCGACAAGCTTCGTTCGCTGCTGACCACGAATCTGGAGCCCACAAAGTAGTCGTAAACGGTTGTAATACAGCCTGTTAAGGCAAAAACCTCACGAAAAAGTGTTACGTGAGGTATGTGTTACTCTGCGTTCGCTGTGTGCCAAGCCACAGCGCAGGCGAACGTGGGGAGATCGAAACGTGAAGAGCAGAGCATGGTGGGCGGCCGGGGTCTCCGTCGCAGCACTGGTCATGGGTGCTGTGACGGCCCCCGCCGCAATGGCTGAGCCGGCGGATTTCTACACACCGCCGTCCGAGCTTCCGGCAGGTGCCAACGGCGATCTCATCAAGAGCGAGCCGTCACCACTGCTGCTGAGCGTGCCCGGATCGAACGGTGCATGGCCGGCGACTGCCACCAAGATCATGTACCGAAGCGAGGACGCCAAGGGCGCCCCCGTTGCCGTGACGGGCACCTATCTCGAACCGTCGAACCCGTGGACCGGGCAGGGGGCGCGTCCACTGGTTGCCGCAGCGGTGGGAACGCATGGACAGGGCGATCAGTGCGCACCGTCCAAGCTGTTCAACACCGGTATCGAGTATCAGTTCCCGACGGACGTCATGGTCGGTTACGAGTCCATCTGGGTGAACACGTTGCTGCTCAACGGCATTGCCGTCGTCGTCACCGACTACGAGGGTCTCGGAACTCCTGGCGATCACACCTACGTCAACCGTGAAGCCGAAGCACACGCCGTTCTGGACTCGGTACGCGCCGCTCAGCAACTCCCGAACGCGAGCATTCCTGCCGACGGCCCCGTCGGACTGTGGGGTTACTCGCAAGGTGGTGGAGCTGCCGCTGCCGCAACGGAATTGAAGCCGTCGTACGCTCCCGAACTTGATCTCAAGGGCACATACGCAGGCGCACCGCCCGCCGATCTGGCGGCGACGCTGCAGCAGGTCGACGGCACGTTCCTCACCGGAGTGATCGGATACGCGCTCAACGGGATCCTTGCGCAGTACCCCGAGGTTCAGCCGCTGCTCGACGCCGAGATCAACGATCGCGGCCGACAGATGTTGGCCGCCACCAAGAACCAGTGCGTCGCCGAAAGTGGATTGCAGTTCGGCTTCCAGCAGTCGTCGAGCTTCACCAATTCCGGTGAATCACTCTCCGCGGTTCTGGCGCGTCTACCCATGGCGCAGGCGATCCTCGACGAACAGAAGATCGGCAAGCTGACGCCGGAGTCGCCCGTGTTGATCCAGCACGGCCGCTCCGACGACATCGTTCCGTTCGGCCAGGGACAGCAATTGGCGCAAGACTGGTGCGGCAAGGGCGCGACGGTGCAGTTCTCCGTCAACGAACTGCCCCCGATCATTCCGGGTCTGGCAATCAATCACGCGACGCCGTATCTGGTCGGTACCCCCGAATCCGTCGGGTACATGATCGATCGCTTCAACAACGTCCCGGCACCGTCCAACTGCTGACGGCCAGGCATCGAAAAGCCCCGGAACACACTGTGTTCCGGGGCTTTCGTATGTCGACTACGCGGTCTTCTCGGCCGAGTTCTCCTCGAGGCGCGGGGGTGCGGAAGCGACCGGCGGATGTTCGCGTCGGCGGCTCTTGAAGAACACCGCGCCACCGATCACCGCAACACCGGCGATGACGAACACGGTGACGCGCTTGCGGCCGCGAGGCTTCTCGGCACGTTCCGCGGACTTTGCCGGGATGGCCTTGGCGCGCTCGACGCCCTTCTTGGCGAGGACTTTGCCCTGACGACCCAGGAACAACCCGACCTGCCCGGCGCCGCGAGCGACCGACGTCGCGACCACCGCGGCGATACGGCGAGCGTTGTCGGCTGCCTCGGACTCCTTGATACGAGCCGCTGTCTCTTCGAGGTAGGCGGCGGTCTCGTCGAAGGTGTCCTCGACGCGGGCGCGCGCGTGATCGAAGGTGTCGGGCAACTGCGTGCTGAGGGACTCGGTCACTCGTGTCATGACTTCACTGTGCCATAACAGCGGGGCGAGGACAGGGAGAGTTTTACGGGGCGACATCCGCGAGAACGTCGGCAATGGCACGATGGTGGTGTGACTTCAACTCATCAGACCGCAACCGCAACGCTGCACACGAACCGCGGCGACATCAAGATCGCTCTGTTCGGCAACCATGCGCCGAAGACCGTCGAGAACTTCGTCGGCCTCGCCGACGGCTCGAAGGAGTACACCACCGCAAACGCCGCCGGCACCAAGACCGGCCCGTTCTACGACGGTGCCATCTTCCACCGCGTCATCGACGGCTTCATGATCCAGGGTGGCGACCCCACCGGCACCGGCACCGGCGGCCCGGGCTACAAGTTCGGTGACGAGTTCCACCCGGAACTGCAGTTCGACCGCTCCTACCTGCTGGCCATGGCCAACGCAGGCCCGGGAACCAACGGCTCGCAGTTCTTCATCACCACCGGCCCGACGCCGCACCTGAACCGTCGCCACACCATCTTCGGTGAGGTTCTCGACGACGATTCCAAGAAGGTTGTCGACGCTATCTCTTCCACCGCCGTCGATCGTGGCGATCGTCCGGTCGAGCCCGTCGTGATCAACAGCATCACCATCTCCTGAACAGGTAAAACAAGCAGATGACGAACCCCGGTTGGGGCGGCGGTGCGAGTGAGGGCATCCCGCCCCAACCGCGGTGCGTCAGCCACCCAGATCGACCTACCGCACTTTCCTGCAATCGTTGTGGACGCCCGGCGTGCCCGGACTGTCTCCGCGAGGCGGCGGTGGGATACCAATGTGTTGACTGTGTAGCTGCCGGCCAACGCGATGTCCGTCCCGTTCGGGGCGTTGCCGGAAACACCGTGAGCCCCACCCGTGCGGTCCCGGTCGTGACGTACACCTTGATGGGGCTCAACGTCCTGGCGTTCCTCGCCACCTTCGCGCAGTCGCGAAGCATCATGAACAACCAGGTCGGATCGTCGATCTTCGCGAACTGGGCACTCAATCCCGGTCTGGTTGCCAGCGGGGACTGGTTCCGGCTCATCGGCTCCGGGTTCTTGCACTTCGGAATCCTGCACCTCGCGGTCAACATGTACGCCCTCTACATTCTGGGGCGCGACACCGAAATCGTGATGGGCCGCTCCCGGTACATCGGCATCTACCTGGTTTCGCTTCTCGGCGGTTCAGCCTCGGTGATGGCGTTCCAGCCGGTGTTCTCTTCGCTCACGGCCCTGTCCTGGACTGCCGGAGCGTCGGGCGCGATCTTCGGCATCATGGGCGCACAGGCCGTCCTTCTGCTGCGTTTGCGGCGAAGCCCGGTCCCGATCATCTCGGTGATCGCGATCAATGTGATCATCAGCATTTCGCTGCCCGGGATCTCGTTCTGGGGTCACGCGGGAGGTCTGGTGGCAGGTGCCGCAACGGCCGCTGCCTTCCTGTACGCCCCACAGTGGTTGGGCGCCGGTGATAACCGCGTGAAAGCAGTGCGGATCGGCTGGATCGCTTTTGGTGCCGTCACTGTGGTGACGTTGGGAGTCATCGTGCTCCGCGTCGTCCAACTGCGCGAACAGTTGGGAATCAGTTAGCAAGAATCTATGCTTCAGCCGCCGATGACGGACTTGCAGGTGAAGGTGATCTCGAAGCTGGAGGTCGCGGTTGGGTTGCCCTTGTCCCGGGCGCCGATTCCCTCGCCTGTCACCACGAAGGTATTGCCGTCCTGCTTGGCAGTGGCAGACCCGCCGGGCAGGCCCGGTGCGAATCCGGCGGTGTACGGCAGACCGTTCGATCCACCCTCGCTTCCGGCGATTCCAGCAGTCTGAACCGTGCCGGATTCATCGACGATGGCCGAGACGGTCAACATGCCGTAGGTGGGATTTTCCGCGTCGAGCAGTGTCATAGCTGTCGTGCCGCCGTCCTTTGCGCACTTCGTCTCGAACGTGGCGTCAAGCGCCTTCCCGCCGACGGTGACCGAGGACGTAGCGGACGAAGCGCCGGCAGCAGGTTTGTCCGAGCCAGTCTTGTCGGAGTCGCTGCCGCAGGCGGAGGCGAATAGAGCGACCGCCGCGATGGTGGCAGCGAAAGCGGTGGAGGACCGGCAGGTCATCGTGGTCCGAACCATCTTCGTCATGTTCTGTCCTTCAAGTCACGCGGTGCGTCCGCACTTGCTCTGGCTATTTCGGCGACAACACTAACCACTGACTCGGTGCTCGTAGCTCTAAACCCCCAGCTCAGACGGGTTTGTCGTCTTCGACTGTTTCAGGGGCGTTCGTCAGGCTGCTGCGGGTCGTCCTCCGGATCGTTGGGAGTAAACGCACATGCGAGGACGGCTTCTGTAGAGATTGTCCACATAGGTTGAGCTCGGTGGTCCTTCTACTGTGGCTTGAGTCACTTCGTAGATAGCACCGCTGACCTTTTCCGAGGAGTACCCCTGCCATGACCTCCACCGATAGCACCACCACTGACGGTGGGGTTGCGCCGAGCGAGATCGAATCTCGCGTGGTGAAGAAGGTAGCGCGACGGCTGATCCCCTTCCTGATCCTGCTCTATTTCGTGAACTATCTGGATCGTACGAACATCGCTTTCGCGAAGCTCACCATGAGCGCCGACCTCGGGATGACCGAGACGATGTTCGGGCTCGCCTCCGGACTCTTCTTCGTCGGATATCTGCTGTTCGAGGTGCCGAGCAACCTGGCCTTGCACCGCTTCGGCGCCCGGCTGTGGATCGCGCGCATCATGCTCACCTGGGGCATTCTCGCCGCTGCGCTCGCATTCGTACCCAACGTGGGCAGTCTCTATTTCCTGCGCATCCTGCTGGGAATCGCCGAGGCCGGCTTCTTCCCCGGAGTTCTTCTCTACCTGACCTTCTGGTTCCCGAAGAAGTACCGCGTACGCCTGATGGGCCTGTTCCTGCTGACGCTTCCTCTCTCGTCGGCGCTCGGCGCCCCACTCTCGGCCGCCATCATCCAGTACGGCGACGGTCTGTTCGGCCTGGCCGGATGGCGCGTGATGTACCTGATCGAGGGTCTGCCCGCCGTGATCTTGGCGTTTGTCGTCTGGTTCTACCTCACCGACCGTCCCGCCGACGCCAAGTGGTTGACCCTCGAGGAGCGCACGTGGCTGATGAAGTCCATGGCGGACGAGGAAAAAGAACTCGGCGACGCCGGTCATCAGTCTGCCGGTAAGACCCTGCGCGATCCTCGCGTCATCGGTTTCGGTCTGGTCTACTTCGGAATCACCTACGGTCTCTACGCTTTGAGCTTCTTCCTGCCCAGCATCGTCGCGGGATTCAAGCAGACGTTCAACACCGATTTCTCGCTCGTCGAGACCGGCCTGATCGTGGCCGTCCCTTACGCGATCGGCGCCGTCGCGATGGTGCTGTGGAGCCGTCACTCCGACAAGACCGGTGAACGAATGTGGCACGTCGCAGCGCCGACGCTTCTGGGCGCGGTGTCCATTCCGATTGCGCTCTACCTGGATTCACCGTTCACCGTCATGATTGCGGTCTCGCTCACCGCCGTGGGCGTGCTGTGTGCACTCCCCGTCTTCTGGTATCTGCCCACCACGTTCCTGACGGGCGCCAGTGCGGCCGCGGGTATCGCGATGATCAACTCGATCGGCAACGCGTCGGGCTTCGGCGCTCCGTACATCACCGGCTGGCTCACCGATGTGACCGGAAATGCCAAGGCGGGGCTGTGGGTGGTGGGTGCCGTGATGCTCTGTGCCGCAATACTTGTTGTAGTGCTGGCCAAGCGATCGAGCAAGTCCGCTCAGATCTGACCGAGTTTCCCCGCACTGGCACGCAGCCGGATCAGGAGCGCAAGATCGAGCGCCTGGTCCGGCTGACGCCACTGTGTTCCGATCAACCGGTCGATGGACTCGAGGCGTTGGTACAGGGTGTTGGCGTGAATCGCGAGCGCGGCGGCGGTCGCGGAGTGCTTGCAATTGTGTGAGAGGTACGACGCCAGGGTGTCCAACAGTGGAACGCCGCGTCGTTGCTCCTCCTCGAGGAGGGGGCCGAGGGAGCGCTGCGTCAGTGCTTCGAGTTCGTCGCGGCCGGTGCGGCTGAGGAGAATTCGGTAGATGCCGAGTGAACTTGCCGGTTCCACGTGCGACGCCCGTCCGAGCGTCTCGAGGACGTCGACGGTGTGCTGCGCCTCGACATACGCTCGCGCCAAACCTTCCGCTCCCACGGCCGGATCGGCAATTCCGACGGTCGGGTTCTCTGAAGGTTGCACCCACGCCGCCGCGACCTCTGTTGGTGACATTCCGGGAATCAAAGCAATGACCCGTGAACCATGCTCGGCAACAACGGTTCCCGAAGGAAATGCAATTTCCTCGATGCTGCGACGCGTACGGTCTACGGCGTCGGCCGGGCGGGCCACCACGACGGTGTACGAGCGGTCGGGATTGAGCCCGGCCAGGCGGAACTGCCCGGTGACTTCGGCCGGCGTCGGCGCAGGCCTGGTGATCAGATCGACCAGGAAGGCGTCGCGTGCTCGGCGGGTGGCTTCCCGGGCTGCCCGTTCGCCGACCAGTGCCAGTGCAATGGCGGGAGCAGACCGCTCGAGTGCCAACCTCATGGCGGCGGTGGGTTCCTGGCGTGCGAGTAGGAACAGAACTCCGAGTTGGTCACCGGCACTGCGTACTTCGGTGGCGAACAGGAACTGTTCGCCGACGACGAGCGTCACTTCCTGCTCGCGTCGGTCTGCGGAAAAGATGTCGAAGACCCGATGTACGCTCTCGCTCACCCGTTGCAACCCTGGCGGGACCTCGGATGTTCCGGTCACGAAGAACACCGGAGAGCCCGTCGACGCCGAGGTTTCCTCCACGAGTTCGCGCACACCACCGCCGCGCAGGACAACCTGAGTGAGCGAACGATCCCAAGTCAGTGTCTGTTCGAGAAGTGCTGTGCGCTCGGCAAGTTCGGTATTCGCGGCGTTCACTTCCGCAACCGTCGCGCGATAGCGTTCGAGAGAACGGGCATTCTCGATGGCCACCGAGGCATGAGCTGCGAGTGCGGACAGCAACGCAACTTCTTCGTTGCCGAATCGACGCTCCTGACGCTTACAGGCGCACAGGGCACCCAGGATCTTGCCGTTCAACGTCAGTGGCACGGCCAGTAGGCCGCGCATGTTCTCGGCCCGCGCTGCGTCGTCGGCCGGTCCGATGTGTGCAAACGAGGGGTCGTTGCGATAGTCGGACGACCAAGCGGGAGAAGAGTTCTCGACTACGCGACCAATCAGACCTTCACGGAAGGGAACCGTGAGGCCGAGTAGCTGGGATGTGTACGCCCCACTCGTGACCTCGATGATCAAGATGTCGTCGTGAATCAGAGCAAGGTACGAAAGGTCGACGCCCAGTAGTCGTTTGGCCTGGTCCACGATCTCTTGCAGGAGGGCATGGTGATCGTGCATCGTGGTGAGCAGCGACGCGATGTCGTTGAGCGCCCCCAGTTCGGTGGCGCGCTGACGGCGCTGAGCCAGAAGGCTTCGCAGCTGTAGTGCCGATCGGGCGTCTCGCTCGATCTCGGCGGCGGCCTCGGGGCCTGAGCCTGCGGCCAGTTGATCGCGATGCTCGATCAGTTCCTCGGTGGATGCCTCGGCCAGGAGAAGCTGTAGCCAGTTCTCGTGCATCGGCACTCCCTTGTCAGACCAATCGCGAGTATGGAGAGAATGTCCATACGATTTCCGGTTTCTCGGAGTAAATCTACATGGGGTGGTGTAGCGGCCGTCACTATCGTGGAGGCATGACACTCCTCGAGGCGCTCAGCTCGCAGATCGATGCGGATCGACTGATCACCGACCCCGACATCATGGCGAGCTACATCCACGACGACGCCGAGTGGGCTCCCTACGAGATGCCGGTCGCCGTGGTCCGTCCGCGCACAGCCGAGCAGGTACAGACGGTTGTGCAGGCGTGCATCACCCACGGTGCGCCCGTCGTCACGCGCGGCGCCGGCACCGGTCTGTCGGGTGGAGCCAACGCGGTCGCCGGCGGCGTCGTGATCGCCTTCGACGCAATGAACGCCATCAAGGAGATCAACACCCTCGAGCGTTTGGCTGTGGTCGAACCCGGAGTGGTCAACGATCACCTCCGCGACGCCTGCGCTGAGCACGGCCTCTGGTACCCACCCGATCCGGCCAGCGCGCCCTGGTCGACGATCGGCGGCAACGTCGCGACCAACGCCGGTGGCCTGTGCTGCGTCAAGTACGGCGTCACCAAGGACTACGTGCTGGGCATGCAGGTGGTCACCGGAACCGGCGAGCTGGTTCGGCTCGGGCGTCGAACTGCGAAGGGAGTAGCCGGGTTCGATCTCTCGGCGCTCATGGTCGGCTCCGAAGGAACTCTCGGTGTGATCACCGAGGTGACCGTCAAACTTCGTCCTCAGCGCGATCCCGAACGCACCATCGTCGGATACTTCGACTCCATCGTCGCTGCGGGCAAGGCCGTCGAAGCCGTAGCTGCCGACGGTCTCACGCCGTCTGCCCTCGAGTTGATCGATCGACAGTGCCTGCTTGCCGTCGATGCCTGGAAGAACATGGGCCTCTCGGCCGATGCCGAGGTGGTACTGCTCGGCCGTATCGACACACCGGGCGAGATCGGCGATGCCGAGGCCGAGCGAATGTTGGCCTGTTTCAACCGCTCCGGAGCCACCTGGAGCGCCAGGTCCACCGACCAGGAGGAAGCCGACGCGTTGTTCTCCGCCCGGCGTCTGGCGTACCCGGCCCTCGAGCGGCTCGGCCCGGTGCTGACCGAGGACATCTGTGTTCCCAAGGCGGCGGTCCCGGAAATGTTGGCGCGCATCGAGGCCATCTCGGCCCGGCACGACACACACATCGCGAACATCGCGCACGCGGGTGACGGCAACCTGCATCCGCTGCTGATCACGCCACACGACGACGAAGCGGCACGTCGACGCGCTCAGGCTGCTTTTGCCGAGATCATCGACAACGCTCTCGAACTGGGTGGAACCGTCACCGGTGAACACGGAGTCGGCCTGCTGAAGATGGGCGGCCTCGCGCAAGAACTGTCACCGGCGGTTGTTGCGATGCATCATGCAATCAAGGGCGCACTCGACCCGCACGGAATCATGAACCCCGGCAAGGTGATTTGAAAAGCCGGGTGATTTGAAAGGCAGGGTGATCTGAAGAGCCAGCTCCGTAACCGAATCGGTTTCCGGAGTTACACCGCTGAAACGGCGAGTCCCTACGCTGAGTTGAACCACTTGGTTCAACTCGATGTAAGGAGTCACGGATGTTCTCTTCCGACTTGACGCAGGCAAGTGTCGTTCCCCGGCGCGTGGACACGGTGGCAGCGGTTCGGGCTGCGATCGCACTCGACGGCGCCGCGGTTTACGGCGGGCTGCACACCGAGGAGGACGCGATTGCCTTTGCGTCGAAGTTGCTCGGTGAGAAGTACATTCGCGTCGGCCGACAGTTCGAGGCAAGCGCAAGAAGTCAGGATGCCGAGGCCGCCGTCGTCGACACCCAACCGGTGGACGAACGCGGCCGGAAGCGCTCGTTCGGCATCTCCGGCGAGCGGATGACTGCCCACAACGACGGTTTTGCGTTCGGTGACTACGCGCCCGACTATCTGTTTCTGTGGTGCAAGCGTCCGGCGTATCCGAGTGGCGGCGACTCGTTTCTCATCGATGCGCTCACACTGACGCGGTTGCTCGCATTCGATCCCGCAACCGCTGAATTGGCCGAATTCTGTTGGAGCACAGACATCGACCATTCGGAGCCGAACTTCCCGCAGAACTCCTTTGCACCGATCGCCAGGACGGTCCCGAGTGGACGTAACCAGGTTCGGTATCACCCGTATCTCGCGCCGATCGCCGGTGAATCGGAAGTAGCGCAGTGGCCGCTGGTGAAGCAGTGGAGTGAGGCTGTGATTCACGTGCGCGACAGCGGTCCGATGTTCCGCGCCGAAGCCGGCGAGATGATCTGCATCGACAACTACCGGGTACTGCACGGCCGCGACGGGTACACCGACCCCGGCCGTGAGCTGTACTCGATCTGGGGATGGTCGAGCGACGCCGTCGCGGTGCCGCAGCAGGCTCTCGACATCGTGCAACCAGACCTGGCGGCGCTCGCTATGTGATCGACCTCGCCGCAGAATGCACGGTGGCAACAATCGATTCCGTCAGATGCCGGGCGGCACGGTCGACCACTGCGCGGTCGCCGCCACCGATCAGCGTCATCTGGAATCCGCGCCAGGCGGCGACGATCTCGTGTCCGAGAGTTTCGGCAAGCTCGGCGTCGACGCCGGTTTCGGCTATGGCGCGGGCTGTTTCGTCGGCCCATTCGTTGGCAACGCCCTCGAGGAGCGGGCGGTACTGCTCCGAGTCGAATGCGGCCACACCGAAGAGTTCGAAGAAGAGCCGATGGTAGGCAACAAGTTCGGGGTCGGCGAGGATGCCCCATGCGTCGTGTAGACGGTCCGCGATGGGGATCTCGGAATCGCGGATCAGATCGAGGAGGTGGGCGATCCCGGGAAAGCGAAGCCCGGCGCGGCGCAGTGCCTCGAGGAGCAGTCCGGCCTTGCTCCCGAAGTAGTACAGAAGCATGCGATTGTTGGAACCTAGTGCGCGGCTGAGCCCCCGAAGCGTTGCCGAGGAGACACCGAACTCGAGGACGTAGTCGGCGGCGAGGTCGAGAAGGCGGTCGCGTTCTGAACCGCGCTCTGAAACTTCTGGACTACTCACCGCTCGACCCTACTTCTCGGGCGGTACCAATCCGTGGACAGCGAGCACGTCGAGGACGTCCTCCGGCGAGGTACCGAGATCCCAGCGTCCGAAGATCAACAGCTTCTCCGTGTCGGTGGGACGGTCGACGATGTCGATCTCGAGCATCGGGACGCGTCGACCCAGACGCGGGTAGCGGACAAGCCGCACGCGGTCGATCTGTTCGTGAGTGAACGTGTGCCGGGCGCGCAGTCGCTGCACCGCGATCGACTTGGTTCCCCCGTCTTCGATCACGGCCAGGCGGGGACGCTGACGCAGAGCGAGGCCGCCCATCACGAACAGCCCGATCACCGCGAGGGCGAGCAGGAAGCGTCCGGCCGGCTCCGTGGGCGCGACGATCGAGGCGATCGCGAGGGCAATTCCGCCGCCGAACATCGCGTAGACAACACCCATCGGAGTGGCCCACGAGACGACCTCCGTGGCGTTGTCACGAGGCTGTGGATGAAATTCATCCTCGAGCATGTGGATAACTTCCTAGGTTGTCCACAGGAGTTATCCACAATGGGGATGAATGACACCCATGTAATTGAAAGACGGTCACGATCCGGGTCGAATCAGATACTCGCTGGTCAGCGCCATCTCATGGTCATGACAAGGCCGACAACCATGAAACCGAAGCCGACGAGGAAGTTATAGTTTCCCAAGTCGTTCATCCACGTGATCGAATCCGCGGCCAAGTAGTACACAATCAGCCACGCCAGTCCGACAAGCATGAATCCGAGCATCACGGAGACGTACAACGTGCTCGACGGACCCATCTTCACCTTCACCGGAGTGCGGTTTGCCGGGTTGACTGTGTAGTCGTTCTTCTTACGGACCTTCGACTTGGGCATGACGTCCTCGCTCTACGGTGTGACCTGCATGTGTTACCTACACGCTAACGTAGCTGTGTCCAGTTGGTCACCGGCCGACCTGCACAATCCGGGAGGAGCCACGTGTCTTCGGGTGAATCTTCACGAACGGTCTGGCACATCGGTGTTCTTGCCGTCTGCCTGGTTGCCGGTCTGATGGTCGCCACGGCGCAGAGATCCGCCGAGGAAAATCAGCTGCAGGTCACCGAAAGCACCAGGCTTTCCGATTTGGTCCGCAGTGCCCAGGCCAATGCCGAAAAAGTCTCGGCCGACCGGGACGAACTTGCCGCCCAGCTCGATTCGCTGCAGCAGGACGCCGCTCGGTCCGATGCCGGAGTTGCCGCAGCGCTCGGTGACATCAAGAACATCTCCGCCGACGCGGGACTGACGGAGATGACCGGCCCTGGTGTCGTGGTCACGATGACGGACGCTCCGCGCAACGCGGACGGCAAGTATCCGGTCGACGCCACTCCGGACGACCTCGTCGTGCATCAGCAGGACGTCCAGAGCGTCCTGAACGCACTGTGGGCGGGCGGTGCCGAAGCGGTGGGCATGCAGGACCAACGGATCATCAGTACGTCGGCGCCGCGGTGCATCGGAAACACTCTCCTTCTGCACGGCCGTACATACAGCCCGCCGTATGTGATGAGCGCCATCGGCGACGTTGCGCGCCTCGAGGCGGCCCTCGCTGCCGAACCGGGCATTCGGATCTACAAGCAGTACGCGACCCGCTTCGGCCTCGGGTACACGCAGGCGACGCCGTCGCAGATCACGGTCCCCGCCTATACCGGCGGATAGCACGGGCGTTTACCCTGCTCTCATGAGGATTCTCGTCGTCGACAACTACGACAGCTTTGTGTTCAACCTGGTGCAGTACCTCGGCCAGCTCGGAACCGAAGCCGTGGTCTGGCGCAACGACGATCCACAACTGACGGCAGACCTCGAAGGTGCAGTAGCTCAGTTCGACGGCATTCTCCTGAGCCCGGGCCCCGGAACTCCACAGCGCGCGGGAGCGACGATGGATCTGGTGAAGGTCTGCGCCGACACCAAGACCCCGCTGCTCGGCGTCTGCCTCGGCCATCAGGCGATTGGTGCGGCTTTCGGCGGAACCGTCGACCGCGCGCCCGAACTGCTTCACGGCAAGACGAGTCTGGTTCACCACAAGGACGTCGGCGTCCTGGCCGGGCTGCCCGATCCGTTCACCGCTACCCGCTACCACTCGCTGACGGTTCTCGAGGACACCATTCCCGAGGAACTCGAGGTGACCGCACACACCGAGAGCGGCGTCGTAATGGCGATGCGTCACCGCGAACTGCCGATTCACGGCGTCCAGTTCCACCCCGAATCCGTCCTCACCCAGGGTGGGCACCGGATGCTCGCGAACTGGCTCGCAGTCTGCGGTGAGGCGCCGCCGGAGGGGCTCGTCGCAGCCCTCGAGGCCGAGGTGGCGTCGGCGCTCGGTGGAGCCCTGCCCGCAATTCTCTGACACCTGTCCACAAAAAAGTGCCTCCCGGAAATCTCCGGGAGGCACTTTTCACTTTGCTAGCGGTTGGGGATTCCGAGCGCTCCGACGCTGACGGTGATGACCGCGTCCTTGGAGATCTCCGATCCCGGAGGCTGCGTCTGCGAGGCGATCTTGCCCACCATTTCCGGGACGAGCGTCGTGGTCTGGTTCTGCACCAGCTGCGATGCGGTTCCCGCCCAGCCGGCGGCCCGAAGCGCGGTCAACGCCTCCGAAATAGTCTTGTTCGTGAGATCAGGCATCGAGACCTGGTTGCCGTTGGACACTCGCAGCGTCACGGTCGAACCCTTGGTGGCCGACGTGCCACCGGTCGGGTCGGTCGAAACAACCTGTCCCTTCGGCAGACCCGAATCGATCTCCGTGATCTGGACGACGAACCCGGCACCTTCGATGTTGGGCCTCGCCACCTCTTCACGCTGACCGGTCACATCCGGGACACGAACCTGCTCCGGGCCGGTGCCGACGGTGATCGAGACCGCGGAATCGAGAACAACCGACACTCCGACGGCCGGGTCCTGATTGACGATCTTGTCGACCTCGGCAATGGTCGACGCTGCCTTGCCGATGGTGGGATCCAGTCGGAGTCCGACGGAGTTGAGCTTCTTCTCGGCGTCGTCCTGGCTCAGGCCGGTCAGGCGCGGAATGGCGACCTGCTCGGGGCCGGTGGACACGTCGATGGTGACGGTGCTGCCCTTCTCGATGCGCACCCCGGCAACCGGACGCGTCGTGATGACGTTTCCGGCGGCGATCACCTTGTCCGTCTTCTGCTGACGCTCCACCTGGAATCCGGCGTTTGTCAGCGTCGCCTCGGCGACGTCGGCGGGCTGGTTGGTGAGGTCACCCGGAACGGTCACCATCTCGACCTTCGGCGAGTTCACCCGGATCAGGAAGAACGTCACCAGACCGATCACCAGAAGCGCCGCGATGCCCATCAGGGCGTAGCGTGCGCCCTTCTTCTTGGCAGGCGGCTCGGCAGCGCGAGTTGTCCTCGTAGCAACCGGCTCGACCGGATCGGGGGCAGTGCGGTAGTTCCCGGTGTCGGAGCCGACGGCGCCGAGAATGGTGGTGCGGTCCTCGTCGCTCATCACCATCGGAGCACTCGGACGCTGACCGCCCAGAACGCGTACCAAGTCGCTGCGCATGTCGCCGGCGCTCTGGTAGCGGTTGGCCGGGTTCTTGCTCATCGCCTTGAGAATGATCGAATCCAGCTCGCGTGGAATGTCGGGATTGACCTCCGACGGCGTCTGCGGATCTTCACGAACATGCTGGTACGCCACGGCAACGGGTGAATCACCCTTGAACGGCGGCTCGCCCGTCAGAATCTCGAACAGCACACAACCGAGCGAGTACACATCCGAACGCGCGTCCACCTGCTCACCGCGCGCCTGCTCCGGCGACAGGTACTGAGCAGTGCCGATCACGGCAGCCGTCTGCGTCATCGGGCTCGACGCGTCCGAGATAGCGCGCGCGATACCGAAGTCCATCACCTTCACGGCGCCGGCGCGGTTGATCATGATGTTGGCGGGTTTGACGTCGCGGTGCACGATGCCGTTGCGGTGGCTGAAGTCCAGCGCGGCACAGACGTCCGCGATCACTTCCATTGCCTTGCGCGGAGTCATCGGCCCGGTGCTGCGCACGATGTCACGCAACGTGTCGCCGTCGACGTACTCCATGACGATGTACGGCAGCGGCCCGGCGTCGGTCTCGGCTTCACCAGTGTCGTAGACGGCCACGATCGCCGGATGGTTCAGCGCGGCAGCGTTCTGCGCCTCACGACGGAACCGCAAGTAGAACGTGGGGTCGCGCGCGAGGTCTGCACGCAGCACCTTGATCGCGACGTCGCGGCTGAGTCGGAGGTCGCGCGCCAGGTGAACCTCGGACATTCCGCCGAAGCCGAGAATCTCACCCAGCTCGTAGCGGGAGGAGAGATTGCGGGGTGTCGTCATTGGTCTTGTCCTAGCGGTTCTTCAGCGTCTCCGGGATCCGCCAACGGCTCAGTGGTCGTTGTGGTCGTCGTTGTCGTCGTGGTGGTGGTTGTGGTCGTCGGAGTTGTTGTTGTCGTGGTCGGCGTTGTCGTTGTGGTTGTCGGCTCGGTCGTGGTTGTCGTCGGCCGAGTCGTCGTTGTTGTCGGCTCGGTGGTCGTCGTTGTCGGCCGAGTCGTCGTCGTGGTGGGCTTGGTCGTCGTCGTAGTCGGCAACGTCGTGGACGTGACGACGGGCGGCGTCGGGTCGCTCGGACCGTCGGTCGCGATCCAGACTCCGCCGATGATCAACGCCAACAAGATCAATCCGCCACCGGCCCACGCCACGGCCTTCTGCCCACTGGTCAGTCCGCCGGCTGCCGCGTCGTCCGCAGCAGCTGCACCCGTCGCCGGGCCCGCGTACGTCGGCGGCATGACCTGCGTGGCACCAGTTGCCGGCAACGCGCTTGCGGCGCCGGTGGCGAGCAGACCGGGCGGCGGTGGACGTCTCCCTGCCCGAACGGCTGCAACGGCGTCGGCGAATTCGCCACCACTGGCGTATCGGCCGGCCGGATCCTTGGTCAACGTGATGTCGATGAGCTCGCGGATGTTCGGCGGCAGGTCGGCCGGCATCGGCGCCGGGGTTTCCTGCACGTGCTTCATCGCGACGGTCAGCGCGCCGTCACCGGTGAACGGGCGTCGACCCGAAAGTGCTTCGTACCCGACGATTCCCAGCGAGTACACGTCACTCGCCGCGGTCGCGTCCTGACCGAGAGCCTGCTCGGGCGCGATGTACTGGGCAGTGCCCATCACCATTCCCGTACGCGTGACAGGCGAGTTCTCGACGGCCTTGGCGATGCCGAAGTCCGTGATCTTCACCTGGCCCGTCGGCGTGATGAGGATGTTGCCCGGCTTCACGTCGCGGTGCACGACACCGGCGTCGTGTGCGACCTGCAGGGCGCGGCCGGTCTGCTCGAGCATGTCGAGGGCATGCGGAACCGCCAGGCGGCCGACGCGTGCCAGGACGGCGTTGAGCGGTTCACCGTTGACGAGTTCCATCACCAGGTACGCCGTGGAATCGCCCGAGCTGTCACGGGTCTCGCCGTAGTCGTAGATTCCGGCGATACCGGGATGGTTGAGCTGTGCGGTGGTGCGGGCCTCGAAGCGGAAGCGCTCCAAGAACTCCGGATCGGAAGAGAACTCGGACTTGAGTACCTTGACGGCGACGCGACGGTTGAGCCGGGAGTCGGTGGCTTCCCACACCTGACCCATCCCACCGGTGGCGATGAGACGGATCAATCGGTAACGATCGGCGATCAAAGCGCCGTTGTTCAACGCCACGGTTCAGCCCCCTTGGATTCCGGCTGCGATGACTGCACGACCGATCGGCGCAGCAACCGAGCCACCGGTAGCGGCGAGTCCGCGGTCACCACCGTTCTCGACGATGACGGCCACGGCGACCGTCGGATTCTGCGCCGGTGCAAAAGCGATGTACCAGGCGTGCGGCGGGGTTTCCCGCGGGTTCACGCCGTGCTCCGCGGTACCGGTCTTGGACGCGATCTGAACGCCGGGGATCTTGCCGTCGCCGCCGGTGAAGTTCTCCGAGCCGATCATCAGATCGGTCAGCGTTGCCGCCACTGCCGGCGAGATCGCCTGACCCATCGACACCGGTGACGGCGTACTGAGATCGGTCAGATCGGGCGCCTGCAACTGGGAGATCAGGTTGGGCTGCATCCGCACACCACCGTTTGCGACGGTCGCGGCGATCACCGCATTTTCGAGCGGGGTCACCGCAACGTCACGCTGGCCGATGCTGGTCTGGCCGAGGGCAGCGTCGTCGGAGATGTCGCCGACGGTGCTGTCTGCAACCGGCAGCGGGATCGCGGGAGTGTTGGGTCCGATGCCGAAGGCGCTGGCCTCGTCCTTGATGGCGTCGGCGCCGTCCTTGATACCGAGTTCGACGAAAGCCGTGTTGCACGAGCGCGCAAACGCCTCACGCAACGACGCCGTCGGATTGGGGCCGCAGGTGCTGCCGTTGTAGTTCTCGAGGGTCGTGTTGGTGCCGGGCAGCGTGATCTGCGGCGCCGCCGTCAGCTGGTCTTCCGGGGTCGCACCGTTGCCCAGTGCTGCGGCCGTGGTGAGCACCTTGAACGTCGAACCGGGCGGGTAGGTCTGCGAGATCGCGCGGTTGACCAGCGGATCGTTGGGATCGGCGTTGAGCTCGTCCCACGCCCTCGTGGTTTCGGCGCCGTCGTGGCTGGCGAGCAGGTTCGGGTCGTAGCTCGGGGTGCTGACCATCGTCAGGATGCGTCCGGTGCTCGGCTCGATGGCGACCACGGAACCGGTGTAACCCTTGCTGGTCAACTGGTCGTAGGCCACCTGCTGCATGGCCGGATTGAGCGTCGTGACGACGTTGCCGCCGCGCGGATCGCGTCCGGAGACCAGGTCGAAGAAGCGCTGGCTGAACAACCGGTTGTCCGAGCCGTTGAGAATCGGATCCTCGGTGCGCTCGAGGCCGGCGCTGCCGTACTGCATCGAGTAGAAGCCTGTGACTGGTGCGTACGGGTACGGATTCGGATACTGGCGCAGGTACTTGTACCGGTCGTCGGTGGCCTGGGAGGCCGCCAGTACCTGTCCGGCCGCCGAGATCTGACCTCGCTGGCGTGAGTACTCGTCGAGCAGCACCCGTGAGTTGCGCGGGTCGGCTCGCAGGTCGTCAGCTTTGATGACCTGTACGTACGTGGCGTTGGCGAGGAGGGCGACGACCATCACCATGACGGCCATCGCGACGCGGCGCAGTGGAGTGTTCATACGCGCGGCATCATCTCGGTATTGGCGTCAGCGATTGGGGGCGGGCCTTTCTTCTTCGTCACTACCGGCGCACGTGCCGCGTCCGAGATCCGGACGAGGATGGCCAGCAGTAGGTAGTTCGCGAGCAGCGACGAGCCGCCGTACGACATGAACGGTGTTGTCAGACCCGTCAGCGGGATCAGCTTGGTGACGCCGCCGACGACGACAAAAATCTGGATCGCGATCGTGAACGACAGACCGGCGGCGAGCAGTTTGCCGAAGCTGTCGCGCACTGCCAACGCCGTACGCAGGCCGCGCACGATGAGAAGCAGGAACAGCATCAGTACAGCCGCCAGGCCGATCAGGCCGAGCTCTTCGCCGATGGTCGCGATGATGAAGTCCGTCTTCGCGAACGGGACCTGGTTGGGTCGACCACTACCAAGACCTGTTCCGGCGATACCACCAGTGGCCAGGCCGAACAGCGATTGCGAGATCTGATAACCGGTGTTGGCGTAGTCGCCGAGCGGGTCCAGCCAGGTGTCGACGCGCACGCGCACGTGTCCGAACATCTTGTAGGCGAAGAAGAATCCGATGGCGAGCAGTCCGCCGCCGATCACCAGCCAGCCCACACGCTCGGTCGCGATGTAGAGCATCACCAGCACGGTGCTGAAGAGCAGCAGCGACGTACCGAGGTCGGTTTCGAAGACGAGAACGCCCACCGAGACGATCCAGGCGAGCAGGATCGGGCCGAGGTCGCGGGCACGCGGAAAATCCATGCCCAGGAAGTGTTTACCGGCCGAGGTGAACAGGTCGCGCTTGGCGACGAGCACTGACGCGAAGAAGATGATGAGCAGGATCTTCGCGAACTCACCTGGCTGAATGCTGAATCCGGGCAGGCGAATCCAGATCTTCGCGCCGTTCACGCTCGAGAACTTCGCCGGCAGGATCGCGGGAATCGCCAGGAACACCAGGCCCGCGAGGCCGAGTGTGTAGCTGAACCGCGCCATCAGGCGGTAGTCCTTCAAGAACACGAGCAGCAGCACGAAACCGGTGATCGCCAGTGCAGTCCACATGACCTGCTGGTTCGCATCCGGTGACGGTGCCTCGACGCCGTTGTAGAGCGCTGTCTGTTCGTCGGCGAGGTCGAGCCTGTGGATGAGCACCAACCCCAGGCCGTTGAGCAGGGCGACGATCGGGAGCAACAGCGGATCGGCGTACGGCGCATACCGCCGAATTGCCAAGTGCGCGATCAGGAACAAGCCCGTGTACGCGAGCGCGTACTTGGCCAGATCGAGAGTGATCTTCTGTTCCTGGCTCGCCTCGACGAGCAGAAGCGAGACCGTCGTGATGATGACGGCAAAGCCCAGGAGCAGCAGCTCCATGTTTCGACGGGTCGACTGGACCGGCGCCGGGGCAAAACCTCCGGGCGGACTCGGAAAAGCCGTCCCCGCAGCTGCGTTGGACGACATCAGTTGACCGTCCTGCAAGTCTGACCGGGAACTTCGGTCGGCGTAGGCGTAGTCGTGGGTGCTGCCGTCGTCGGCGCAGCAGGCTCGCCGGGCGGTGCGGGGGGCGGCGTCGTCTCCGGTGCCGGCGGGGGAGTGGGCGTGGCCGTCGTCGTCGGAACCGGCTCACAACGAGGCAGCAGATCGCCGCCGATGAGACGGATCATCTGGCTCTGCGCATCTTCACGCTTGCCGGACGGCAGCCCGGCGCGCACCTGCTCCTGCGCCGACGGCTGCAGATCCGTCACCTCGAGGATGTTGCAGTTGCTGGGAATCGCGTCGGGGGAGACGAGGGTCAGGACGTCGTCGTCGCCGACGCAACCCACCAGATCCGCGTCTTGCAGCGAGTAGCCGAGCACCGAACCGGGGATTCCGCGTAGCACCGTCACGCGGCCGTTGTCTTCGCCGACGTAGTAGTTGTTGCGGATGACGGCGCGGCCGATCACTGCGCCGACGCCGACCAGCGCGATCAGCACCACGGCGAGGACCACCCACCACAACCGGTTCCGCTTCTTCTTCGGTTCCGGTTCGGGCTGGGAGACAACTCGCTTGGGCGTCGCGCGCGGCGGACGCATGGCAGCGGCGCGGCCGGCAGCGGTGTTGGGGGGAGGGGAGTCCTCTTCCTCTTCCGTCGACGCGGCACCCGCGACGATGGGATGCGACTGGCCGTAGTCGAGGTCGATGACATCGGCGACGACGACGGTGACGTTGTCGGGACCGCCGCTGCGCAGCGCCAATTCGATGAGACGGTCGGCGCACTGCTCCTGCGAGCCCTCGCGCATCGTGTTCTCGATGGTCTCGTCGCTGACCACGTCGGAGAGGCCGTCGGAGCAGAGCAGGTAACGATCGCCGGCGCGGGCTTCGCGCACGGTGAGCGTCGGCTCGATCTCGTTGCCGGTCAACGCCCGCATGATCAGGGATCGCTGCGGGTGAGTGTGTGCTTGCTCGGCGGTGATCCGGCCCTCGTCGACCAGCGACTGAACGAACGTGTCGTCGCGGGTGATCTGCGTCAGGTGATCGTCGCGCAGCAGGTAGGCGCGCGAGTCGCCGATGTGCACGAGACCGAGCTTGCTGCCGGAGAAGAGGATCGCGGTGAGCGTGGTGCCCATGCCGTCGAGTTCGGGTTCTTCCTCGACGTGATCGGCGATGGAATCGTTGCCCTCGCGGGTGGCTGCCTCGAGCTTGCCGAGCAGATCCTCGCCGGGCTCGTCGTCGTCGAGATGCGCCAGGGCGGCAATCATCAACTGCGACGCGACCTCACCGGCCGCGTGCCCGCCCATACCGTCGGCCAAAGCCAACAGGCGGGCACCGGCGTACACGGAATCTTCGTTGTTGGAGCGCACGAGACCGCGGTCGCTGCGCGCCGCGTAGCGGAGAACAAGGGTCACGGGCGTAGCTCGATTACCGTCTTGCCGACGCGAACCGGAGTGCCCAGCGGCACGCGCACCGCAGTGGTGACCTTGGCGCGGTCCAGATAGGTGCCGTTGGTCGAACCGAGATCCTCGACGTACCAATCAGCGCCGCGCTGAGAGAGCCGCGCATGGCGCGTCGACGCGTAATCGTCGGTGAGAACGAGCGTCGAATCGTCGGCGCGACCGATCATGACGGGCTGAGAACCCAGGGTGATGCGGGTACCGGCGAGGGCGCCCTGCGTGACCACCAGGTACCGAGGCACCTTCGCCTTGCCCAGCGAGGGCAGGACCTTTCCGGCGCGGGTGTACCGCGGCGGAACCCTGACCCCGGAGCCGGCATAGATGTCGGAGCGGAGAGTGCGGAGGACTGCCCAGACGAACAGCCACAGTAGGAGCAGGAAGCCCGCCCGTGTGAGTTGCAGAATCAGGCCCTGCACGGCTGTCCACCTCCTTCTATGGCTCGAGCCCCGCCGCAGCGGGGTTCGAGCATTGTCGACTGGCAGCATCATAGGGGGCTCTGGGCCCCGAAGATCACGATACTGACAGCCGCGTGACGGCGGCGCGCCGACGGACCGCCGAATGTTCGATTGTTATCGGAAAAATCCTGGCGTCCGTTTCTCAGCTCAGAGAATGCGAACCAGAATCTCCGAGTGACCTGCACGAATGATGTCGCCGTCTGCCAGCTGCCAGTCCTGGACCGGTGCTCCGTTGACGGTGGTGCCGTTCGTGGATCCCAAATCGGACAGCATCGCGGTGCGGCCGTCCCAACGGATGTCGATGTGGCGACGTGAGACGCCGGTGTCCGGGAGGCGGAACTGAGCTTCCTGGCCGCGGCCGATGACATTGCTGCCGTCGCGAAGCTGGAAGTGGCGTCCGCTGCCGTCCTCGAGCTGCAAGGTTGCCGTCAGGCTCTGGGCCGTCGGTGCGTAACCGCCCTGCGGCTGGGCGTAGCCCTGCTGCGGGTAGGCCTGCGTCTGCTCGAAGTTGCCGCCCTGCTCGTAGCCGGCCTGCTCGTACGGCTGCTGTGTGTACGCCTGCTGGTCGTAGCCGCCCTGCTGGTAGCTCTGCTGGTCGTAGCCCGGCTGATCGTAGGACTGTCCGTTGTAGGGCTGCTGGTAGCCCTGCTGGTCGTAACCGCCCTGCTGGTAGCTCTGCTGGTCGTACCCACCCTGGTACGCCTGCTGGCCGTAGCCCTGCTGGTCGTACGGCTGCTGCTGGTAACCCTGCTGGTCGTAACCGCCGCCCTGCTGGTCATAGCTCTGCTGGTCGTAACCGGCCTGCTCGTACGGCTGCTGCTGGTTCGGGTACGCCTGCTGGTCGTAGCCACCCTGCTGCTGGTTGTAGCCCTGCTGGTCGTCGCCCGTGCGATAACCGTCGCCGCGGTCGTAACCGTTCTGGTACGGCGCTTCCTGGCCCTGCGGAGCGGCGTAACCGCCGTCGTCGTGGGAGTACCCGTTCCGTGCCGGCTGCTGCGGTTCGGGCTGGCGACCCGCCGGTTCGCGGCTTGGTTCGTAGCCTGAGTTCTGCGTCATGGGGCCGGCTCCTGGTTGTGACGGGACTGGATTGGAAACAGGGGGAACAATCGGTGCGGGTCGCTGAGGCGGCCGTTGTGGAGGCCGCGACGAAACCTGCGGAACATGCGACGGCGGTGATGCCTGCTCGGCGTCACCATCCGGGTCGACGGTTCCGCGGGTGCGGAACTGACCGGTGTGGAGCGTAGGCGAAGGCTCGAAAGTGACCGAGATGTCGCCGTACGTCTGCCAACCCTGATCGCGGATGAAATCCTGCAGGTGTCGGCTGAAAGCTTTGGTAGTCAGTTCGCGATCAGCTGCCAACTCTTCGTGGTCGGAGTTGTTGATGGTGATCACGTAGTTGTTGGGGGCGAGAAGGATTCCGCCGCCGAGGTGCTCGACGCGGTCACGTGCCTCCTGCTGGAGCGCCGCCTCTACTTCCTGCGGCACAACACCACCACCGAAGACCCGCGCGAATGCGTCGCCGACAGCTCCTTGGAGCTTTCGTTCGAATCGCTGCACGATGCCCATCGGGCCCTCCTCTCGCCTCGCATCTACGACGGCAAAATGCTCGGCAAGTAGCGCCGGCACCGCCTTGTCGCGTGTCGTCCAAACTGCTGTACAGGTTCCACGGTACTGTCAAATGTCGCTTCGGCAGTACCTGGCCGCTGTTTCAGCATGGTATCGGTTCTGGGCTTTCGGGTGCTCAGTGTTCATCGATTCGTCCCCTGAACTGCACGAATAGAACTTTCAAAGTTTGTCGTGATAATGTTTCGGCGTTGCTCGGGCGAGTGGCGGAATGGCAGACGCGCTGGCTTCAGGTGCCAGTGTCCTTAGGGACGTGGGGGTTCAAGTCCCCCTTCGCCCACCACAAGACGAGGCTACAAACTCTAGCGAGTTTGTAGCCTCGTTTTTTGTTGTCGGCTATCTGGCCGCAGCCTGGATGAAGCTCAGAACGAAGTCCAATGCGGTGCCCGCAAACGAGTCGTTGACGGGTTGAGTGGCCGCCGCGGGCGCCGTGATCTGAGGGTTCATCATCCCTGGCGGCAGTGTGCCGGGTGGGAGATTGATGATGGCGTTGATGTCGTAGATGGTGTTGTCGGGACCGTTGGTCACCGAGAACGAGAGACTTCCGAAGTCGACGACCGGAGTGTCGGCTGATGCCGTACCAACTGCACTGCCGAAGGTGATCGCGGCAGCGAGTGCGCCGACACCGAGGGCGGCGGTGGTCCGGGACAAACGAGTAGGCGTTTCGAGTCCATTCACAGACGTGCTCCTTTTCATGGTGACAGCGTCCGTGCGCGGGATGCCAAGCAGCCAGGAGATTGCAACCACTATCGAGGAAGATAACGGACATTCACCCCATGGTGGGGTGGTTCGGCACCGATTGCTTGCCAACGGATCTGAGTCGATTCTCAAGTCGACCGAGGGCCGCGCGCGGGTTTTCGCGTGAACCAAGCCCGGTATCGACTCGTGAACTCCGAATCGTCCATCGCGGCAGGCTGATTGAACAACTCGCCAGCTCTGGGCACCACGTTCGGCGCGGCCACGTCAGGCCTGGCGCCAGCCACGACGTTCTCGGTTCTCGTCATCGCAAGGTCCGATCTGTTGTCCACTTGCGAGAAGTGCCTTTCCCGAACCCTGAGGGCGGGGCTGACATTTCCTGGACGGACTCTCGTGGCGGCACACGTCGGGCCGTCGGCGCCGGTCAGCACGAGACCCGGTTCAACCGACCGTGGCCGAGCGCTCCACCGAATAAGACCGCGCGAATACTACGATCATTCGTACTTATCGAAGTATTCGTATTCCAGCCAGCGACGACGACCGCCCGGTGAACCAGATTCCCCATACGTGGTGATATCTAACTTTCTCTAGCCGCGTCGGTTCACTCACGGGTTCTCTGGAAGAGGAGGAGGTCGAGTACCCGCAGGCGTTCGCTCTCGCTCAGCAAGACCGACAGGGGCGACATGTTTCGTATCTCGCGGTCGGTCTCGGTATCGGAGATGCGGATCCTGCGAACGGTGCTTATGTCCTTGTCCGCGACGACGCGTTCCCACTCGACCATGCACTTGTGGAGAGTGTTCCCGTGAATGTAGTCACGGTTGGTCTGCAATCTGCGTGTACCTAGTCTGTGTTGATTGAGAGGTGTTCGCGGTCGATTTTGACCAGGGCTGCTTTGTGTACGGGTTTCTTCCGGTTTCTTCCGGACGACTTTCACCGGAACTGCGGATATCGGCGGCTCCCTGCATCCTGGATATACCAGTGCTAAAAAGGCAGTTTGTCCGATCAGTGTATCTGTTTTGCGGCCTACACCACGGTCCTCGGAATATCGTCAAGATAGTTGGCCCTGACGCTTACCGGCATCTTGCCTGGCACCGTACCAAATAATTCGGGAGCTACAGTCAGAGACATGGTCGTCTCTTACCAGCAGTGCTGTTCCACAACTCGACGATAATCCATCTAACGAATCATCGATATTGGACATGAGTTTCGGAACCTACGTAGTCCAGGTCACCGAAAATTGTTCCTTGATTACTGAAAAGGAGCGTTTATGAAACATCGATCAATGACGCCGAAAATTCGGCCGGTCGACTGCCGAGGCCGCCACAACGACGCTGGAGGTCGTCGGCGGATTTGGTGGAGTCGCGACGTCCGAGGAGGGGTTCTCTCAATATTCGATACTGCGGATAACATGAACGCCGCGTCTATTTGTTCATTCCGCATTTACTGAAGGGTCTTCTGCGGCCGAGATGTTTATTCGTGACTCAAGGCCGATCGACGCCGGTTGGGCACGAGTCCGCTATTTCTTATTGGGTGCCGATTATCGGACTGGACCTGAATGGTTCCGCCACGGTCGCATGCGCATCCAGTGTTCACCAGGGAATCCTGGTGATGTTTTCGGGACAGTAGACGGTCACCACATCTTTGATCCACTGGTGGGCTTGATCCAAGCTCAAGAGGGAAGTTGTTCCATTGAACGAAAGATTGTTGGTCTTGAGCTGGTAACACAGTGATGCCCATGCCGGAAGGATCCATCTCCGTAATGTCGTCGGCAGGGCCGACCGGAAGATTGAACGGCAGCGTGTGTAAGGTAAGAAGTTCAGCAACCTGTTCCTCTGGCGCAGCAGTTGTGTCCGCAGTTTCAGGTGCTGCTACCGAGGCAGGCTGCGCCGGAGGCTCTGTAAGACACCGCCCCGACACCGCCGAGGAACAAATGCTAGGCAGACAGGGGCGACCACGATTGGTACCCCGCTCGTGCCATACGGAAGTTATCGCCAGGCAGTATTTGTTCGTCATTTGTTCGTCACGACCGTAGTGTGTGTTCCAAAAACAGTCGTTTGTGAAACATGGTTTGGCGGCCGAAAATCGGGGCCGATCGATTGCGAAGCCCGCTGTGATTGCTGCCCGCTGTGATTGCTCGATCGACGTCGCCGGCGCGCCTGTGTCCGCTAGGCGAGGGCCGGCGGTGGAAGGGGAGTCCTGGATTATCGGATACTGCAGGTAATATAAATAGGATATTCATCCAGCGCGCGACGAAAAGGATTCCCTGTGGCTGAAATATTTATTCGCCAACTTATCGACGATTTCGACGGAAAGCGCATCGACGCCGGATTGGGACACGAAGTGACCATCTCTTATCAGGTTGACGATTATCGGATTGATCTTCGACCTACCAATGCCGACAAGATCGAAGCGGAATTCGCCGCATACATCAAGGTCGCGGAGAAGGTCTCTTCTGCCGGCAATGGCCGTGCGAAAACCTCGACTGCGGCCAATACCATCCGCTGAGCAATTGAAAGCGATCCGCGACTGGGCCGACAAGAACGGCTTCGATGTCGCCCCACGTGAGCGGATCAAAGCCGACGTCATCGATACTTTCGACGCCGCTCATTGAGACTTGTGAACAGCGTTTTCTCTCACCGACACCCAGCGATTAGAGCATTTGTATCCGAGACTTTCGTGGTGAGAGACGGAAAGCTTCAGGCGAGTTCGAGGGCCACCCTCGACGGCGAAGACCAGACGGCCGTCGTCGAGGGCTATCGCCCACCGCAGCACCGGTGCCCAATCCCGCCCCAGGTCAGAGCTGCCGATGACATTGCGGGCGTGGTCCTCGACCACGGTACCGACCTGGGGTTTGGTGTCACCGGATTGGGATTCGAAGGTCGGGATCACCGTGATCCGGGAACCCACCGCGATGGGATCAGTGTGTTGAGCGTCAGAATCGGTCATAAACCCGATTCTGGCAGAGAATACGACAGAAACACTCATCGCCTCGACCATTCCGGACGTTTCATTATTTGGTTGCGTAGAAACATGCTTTGGAGAGTTCGAAAATCCGGACCGATCGACTGCGAAGACCGCCACTGCCGTGATCGAGATCGATGGACGGGAGGGACAGCCTCTATTTCCGCACGGCGTCATCAACATCTTTAAGTCATTTACTTAGCCGGGCCTGCACGTGAGGAAGGCGTGCATCGACCCACTCGCCGACTAATGGTGGGAATGTCTCTCTTGCGCCACTGCGCCACGCTTCGGCTAACATTTCGACAGTTGCATCGACTATGTCAATGACCTCCGTTGTATCCACCCCAAGTCGGCGCTGCAATTGCTCGAATGAGCTTCGGTCTACGCGGTCCAAAATTTTTGTTCCATTGAATTTTAGCCCGAAATCATCAGGGGCGTATTCGTTTGCATATGGAGCAGTGGATACGAGATCGTATGCCGGACTAAGAGTTGGAATTCGCCCATCGGGATATATGAGCGACCAATTTTTTAAGTGGGCATCGCCATTTCCGATCAGTATATTGAAAGTAAGCCGCCGGATAAATTCACGCAGAGAGGATGTGTCTTTACCTCTATAGATTAGTGCCGCCACGGTCTCGAAGGCTCCGTGATATTTTCGGTCATCATAGAATCCACGTACCTGCGCTAGATCCTCGATATGGATGCGGCGCCCGCCTGGCGCTCGATCAAATCGGGCGACCGCATAGGCCTGATCTTCAGCACCTGGCCAAACAATGTCAGAGAGGGGAGGTAGTTCATCCCTATGAACTAAGCTAATCTCGGGAATGTTGATCCCTACCCTGCCTGCGAGACTCATCGTTGCGAATTCGTTTGCGGGGACATCGGAGTAGGTTGCGTCCGGAAATTTCACAATCCAGTCACCCACGGCGCCGGCCATCGGAATAGTAAGCCGTTCATTCTGCTTCAACAGCGAGAATTTCAAACCTACACCTGCAAGTGAGAATTTCCACGGACTGGCCTGGATGTTGTTTCTCGCCACGATGTGTTGGGTATCTGCTAGCACGTCGGGGTCAAAGTCCATTTCGCCGACGAATGGAAGAACCTGAACAGCTCCAGGCAAGTCATTTCCAATCCGAAGGAGGAGCTGGAGCTCGCGCTCGACTGAGACTCCCTGGTCTCGCGCGATCCAGTCGCGCAGACGTCCTTCCGGCAGCAGATTGGAGAACCACGGAGGAAGTCGGAGCGCAGCTTGTGGCGATCGGCGTGGGTCATCTTCGAACCACAAACCGAGTACGTTCCTGCTGGAATCCTCCCAGTATTCGTCGACAAAAATGAAGCGGGCGACATCACCTCGTTGGAGGATCGTGCCGACTCGTTCGCCATGAAGTAGAACGGCGTGGGCGGCTTCGCTCACTGTTCCCCCCATAAATCTTCCTGCTTAGATGAAGGACTTGTCCGATCATCTTCGTCATCAAGATTAAACTCGGATAGGGGAGGAGTGACCTCGAAGCCGATCCCAGTCCTTTCATCGAGGAACTCACGCAAAAAGTTCTCCAGATATTGCATCCGTTTTTCCAAGAATAGACTGTAATTTCCTTCGTCAATAAGCATCAGCATTTCTTCATCGAGTAAGAGAGTATCTAGAGGGGCCTTGTGGAGCCCGCCCGCGAAGTCATCACGATCGATTACGGCAATCGCACGATTTGCAGCACTTGATGCGTGATCTCCAAGCAATCGCCGTGGGAAAATCTCTAGAGCCACGGGAGCCGCTGATGTCTCGCCGATGAGATACGCAGCGAGGTCGCTGTGACTCAGCGGATTTCCAGTCGAAGGGTTGACAGGCCCTCGCGCCCACAGTGCAGCTAGGACCACTTTTCCTGACGAATGGTTGGTCCGAAAGCGATCAAGTCGAGGTGTCGGAACCGGATCGGAAGGTCTCGTCGCGTCGAGTAGCCGCTGTACAGAACCACTTTCGTCGCCAGCTTCCACGAGAGCTGCAAGGGTGCGGATGTTGCCGGTTGATCCGGTGTATCCGAGAACGGATGCTGCAGCTGTCGATCGCCAGAACCAGCGATCAAGCAATTCCAGATTCCGTGGTGATGGAGTGCGAAACAAAGCAAAGAATCGAGTCAATACGAGGAGATGGAATCGAAACGGCACAAACGTAACGTGGGGGATTCCTGCACGAACCTGCAGGAAGCGAACAACTCTTTCCAACGCGGACTCTGTTTGGGCGTAGGCGTCTGACTTCGACTCGTTGGCGAATGGAGTATTTGCAGAACGTTCCGGGTTGAACTCGATATGCGCATCCCGAGTTATGTCTGGATGTCGTCTGACAAGGATGGCCTGATAAACGATCTCCTCGTCAAACCTACCGAAATCAGTGGCTTGGTCCAATCGATCAACAATTGCGCCGATTGATACAGATTGCTCAGAATCCGAATTGGTCGCGCTATGGATCGCATCGAAAATTTCTGATCCACGTAGCCGCTTGCCAGCTGAATTGATCCGATCGAAAACCTCCCGAAGTACATGCTCGTCGGCCTGCTCGATCACCGAGGCTGAAACCTCGACATCGCGAAGTAACGCTGTCACACGCTGAATCTCGGCGGCGTGTCCGGCCGCATCGGGGTTTTCCTGTAGCCAAGCGAAAGCGCGACTCAGGTCGAATAACGCTGGTAGCGGGATACCCAGAGACGTCTTCTGGTCGCGCGTTGATATGAAGCGATGTTGGTCGAGTGAGTAGACAATTCTGAAGCGTTCATCAGCAGCGCTTGCTTCTGGATCAACTGCATTTACGAGGCTGGTGATCCGTTGTTGCCCGTCGACCACCCACAATGCATCAGCTACTGCGGGTGCATCAATCCGGATGGCTCCAATTCGAATCGGAGTGGCCGGCGCGGCACGCTTCCATAGTAGTAGGCTTCCAAATGGGTAGCCACGTAGGATGCTGTCGAAAAGCGCTAGGACATCCTCTGTGCCCCAACGGAACGATCGCTGGAATTCGGGGACACGAATTCTGCCCGTGTGCACGTGCGCGACGAGCTCTTGAATTTTGAGATGTTCGTTCCTTGATCGTGTAGTCTGTTCGTCCATCAGCGCGTCCTTACCTCGGCCTCTGAATCTTAGCGTAAGGATACTCCCTTATGCTTGAAGGCTTGTCGTTGGTATATGTATTGAGAGTTTTCGGTATGGAAATCGCAGTATCCCACAGTTCCTAAATAATAATGTTATTAAATATATCGACAGTATGTCGTGATTTTCTACGGCAATTTAGGGAAAACTAAAAGTCGGTGGTTCGAATTTAATGAATCATGATTGAACTCCGACGAGCTGCATAAGATCGGTATAGTTGGTAACGACGTCGTACTTAACCGATTTTTCATGTCTTCGGTTCAGTTCCGCGAAAAATTTGCGAGCGCACTTGATCTTCGCATCTTCGGCGCCTTTGAGGTTCAATGATGAGAGTGACCCCTTCGTCTCTGCGACAAAGTAGACGTGCTTAACCGAGCCCTCTTTGAAAGCGATTGCCCAGTCAGGGTTGTAGTTCCCAACGGGGGTCGGAATGAAGAATCCGCGCGGAAGCTTGGCATAAACGATAACATTCTCACTGGTGTCCAGTTCGGTCACGAAGTCACGCTCGATCTTCGAATCGGTAACTACATAGTCGTAGATATGACGATTCAGCTTCTGTCCAGCCTTGGCGAAGTCCTGCTTCGTCTGATTTTCAGTGAAGATAGCCGTGTCATGCTGCTCAGTGAGCGTGTCGTAGGTTAGGTGCTCGACGATGACCGTGGCTTTTTGTTCATTGATCAGTCGGGCGCATTCGGTGATGAAATGTTCAGGGTTCTGGCGGTACTTCGCGAATGTCGCCGGTTTGATTTCTTTTAGTATTTTGCCGACGGTGTGCCGGGTGAGCTGAGTTTTTTCCGTGATCTCCCCAAGAAGGTCGTATTTGATCTGTGACGACGCTGAGACGGTCGATGCATGGGGCGTAGTCGAATTGAGGGTGAAACCCTTCCCGACTGACAGGTCGTCAGCTTCGAGGGCGGCGTTCTGCTTGCCCGACTGTACGACGTACTGCATCGCGGTGACGTTGAGGTGGATATCGAGCGTAGTAGTGCATTTGCCTATCAGTTCGTTGGAGTCGAATTCCACCTGGTAAACGGCCTTGTGGTTGATACGGTTCCAGAGTTCCTTGAATTCCTTTTTGGCGAAGTTCTCCTCGTTGAGGGGGATCCGTTTTGGTTTGCGGCCATCAGTGACAAGGTTGACGTTTAGGTGTAAGGCATCGACCACGGGCAGCACGGAGTCGATGACCGGTTTGAGAATGTCCGAGATGGGTTCGGCGAGGGTGCCTGCGTCGCGGGCATTTTTGTAGGCATCGGTGACCAGACCGTTGTCGTCGACATAGTTGTTTCGAACAAGGTGGTTGTAGATGGCGGCTGCCAGTGCCTCTCCGATGACGGTTTCCCCGGATTCGGTGGTGATTGTTTTTCCGCTGAAGTACGTGAGGCTTGCTTTGTGAGGGCGAGAGGCTAGGGATTCGCTGATTTCCTTCTGCAGTCCCGCGACGAAGTCGGTGTAGGACTCGTCGGTAACTACGGTCAGCTCGTTGATGTCGTGCACTGTGATCGGATTGTCCATCCGATCACCGTGCTGGTCGACCGAAAGTCGGAGCCCACGGCCGATTTCCTGTCGGCGGGAGACGGTATTGTCGCTCTTTTTGAGCATCCCCATGACGAACACATTGGGGTTATCCCAGCCCTCACGCAGCGCTGAATGGGAGAAAATGAACCGCACTGGTTCGGCAAAGGACAGCAGCTTTTCCTTGTTGCGGAGGATCAGGTCGTAGGCGTCGACGTCGACCGATTGGCCTTTTTCGTCGCCTGTCCTCTTGACCTGGCCGTCGACGAGCCGCTTTGACTTCTTGTCCACTGAGAAGTAGCCCTGGTGAGTTTTTTCAACGGGGATGGATTCGAGATGTCGCCGATATGCCTCCGCGTCATAGTCCAGCTGGCTCAGTTCGACTACAACCATCGACTGATACTCCTCGACGAATATGCGTGCATAGTCACCGAGGGTGTCATCGCGGTCGTAGTCGCGGTACTTGGCGACCTCGTCGATGAAGAACAACGAGAGCACTTTGATGTTCTGCGCGAAGAGTTCACGCTCCTTGTCCAGATGAGCTCGGATGACCTCACGAATTTGGATACGGCGTCTAGCTTCCTCCGTCACGTCTGCCGTAACCTGCCCAGCAGCGATCACGTCGCCGTTGCTCAACTCGACGACATCGCGGTTGGCATCGATATCGGTAATGAACAGCGGTGTTCCATCCGGTTTGTAAGCCTCGATGCCACCGGAGGCGACGTGCAGATTCGCGCCGACTTCGAGCCGCTTGACTCGTGGTTGGGTGACACCGTTCTTGGCCCGCACCAGTATTTCCAGCCGGGCACGGGGCTTGGCTCCCTTAGCGATCTCGATCGCGTCCAAATACATGTAAGCCGTGCTGCCGGCCAGCCCCTTGACCGTGATGCCTCGCACGGAAATCTTCTTGACAAGCTTCTGGTTGTACGCGTCGAGCGCATCGAGTCGGTGAACCTTATTGTGCTCGACTTTGTGAGTTGCCGAGTAGCGAAGCACCATAAGGGCGTTGAACCTCGAAAGGGCTTCCAAGGATTTAGCTGCGCCGATTTTCTGGGGCTCATCGATGATGACGATGGGGCGGTTCGCGCTGATCACGTCGATTGGGCGACGAGACTGGAAATCATCAAGCTTCCGAAAGATCCGCCGAGCCTCGTCGGAAGATTTTTTGCCTTCCGAGGCTTTCCGCTCTGCGTCGGCAGCGGCGTTGAACGCCTGAATATTGATGATCATGACCTGTACGCCAGCGTCGGAGCTGAACTGTTCAAGCTCGTGTAGCTTTGTCGAATTGTAGATGAAAGATCGTGGTTTCGTTCCGTAGGTCTGTTGGAAGTGTTCCGCGGTGATGTCGAATGACTTCTTGACGCCCTCGCGGATTGCCACGCTCGGTATGACAATAATGAATTTGGACCATCCGTAGCGCTTGTGAAGCTCCATGATCGTCTTGATATAAACGTAGGTCTTTCCTGTCCCCGTCTCCATCTCAATATCAAGGTTCGGGGTACCGGGCATTGCTGCCTTGCTAGGTACAAGCGTCGCCGACACTGGCAGGTTTTGGCTGCGCTGCACAGCCTGAATCCCAGCCAATCGCTGCGCTGGACTCAACTTAATCTCTGCGTTCCGCAGCCCCGAATCTGGCGTCACCGGAATCTCCAGAGTCGGTTGGGTCGACTTTGCTTGAACCCCTGGGTCGATCCGGTACGATACGCCTTTGTCTCGAGGTTGCCCTGCGAAGCAATCAACGACCGCATCTACAGCGTCGGTTTGATATTGCTGAATCTTGAACTGAAGTTTCATGGCGTTCAGATCGCCTTCACATCAGTTGACGGTGATACCTCGGTGAAAACCTGCTCGGCGTTGATGCGGTCAGCATCGGTAGCGAAGCTGGAGTCACGGAACACCGCACGAAGTGGTTCGCGGCTGGCGATCTCACGCACAAGCCTGGAGCTCACATCAGTGTCGAAGCACGCGACCAGAGCCCCATCCTCCACCACAATCACCTCATAGCCGTCGATCTGTTCGACGGTTATATGCATCGTTAGCTCAAGGCCCCAGTCGAGTAGCACCTGAAAGAGCAGGTCCTCGCTAGTTCTACCCGGTTTCACGCTGTCGGAGTGAAGGACCAGATCGTCCTGACCGACCTCGTCAGGTGTGCGTAACACATCGGCAAGATTCGTCGAGTCCACCTTGAGCGCGCGGAAGCCATGGTCGAATCCTCCAGCGGTCAGTCCAATGTCGGCCGCGATCTTTGCCCCAGCGCGCCGCACGCGCTCGCGACTAAGCTGTGCGATTGTCTCGTATCCGGCCTTGTGTGCTGCTGAAGCTACGGGCGACGGCTCATCGAGCTGAAGCAGTAAGAATTGACGGTGCTTGCCGTCTTTGGCGGAGGCCTCAAGTACTGCTTGCGCAGTTGTGCCCGAACCGGCAAAGAGATCAGCGACGATTCCGCCATCTGGAGCACCCAATAGACAGATCTCGTGCATAAGAGCGACAGGTTTCGGGTAACTCATGTAGTCCCCACCCATAAGCGCTTTGTTCTCTTGAGTGCCATTCTGGTTGTCGAACGAACTGGAATCCCAAAGTGTCTTGAACTTCCGTTTACGTTCGAATCCTTCTCGGAAGAGGGTATCTTTCGTGAATATATCGTATTCTCCCCGACGTTCGATCCAGCGCGCAACGAGCAGGTCGTTCATTGCTACGCAACGACTCTTCCCCCAAGCCCATCGACCATCGGATCCATCCGACTTGCGAGGCAGCACCTCATGCCATCCTGGTGTGGCTTCTAAAGAGACGCTCTTACCGTCAGGCGCAACGAATATAGGAAAGTACATTTCGGGACGATCGCTTCGCTTCGATGCTGTTCCTCGTTGCCGAAGCCCCAGAAGGCGATACGGTCCAAGGCTTGGATCGTGAAACTTGAAGTCTCCTCGTTGTTCATCATCGAGGGGTCGACCTCCCACAACAGCGAGCGAACGGTCACGTGCATAGACAAGGAGCGAGTCGTGCACGCCCGCAAGAAAGGAGTCTGATTGGCGCCCGCGAGGACTCGCTACGACGATTGCTTCCGCGACGAAATTTCGTTCGCCGAAAACCGAATCACAAAGCTTCCGGAGATTATGCGCCTCATGACTATCGATACTCGCAACAAATACACCGTCAGGTCTTAGTAATGTTCTTGCCAGCTTAAGCCTTGGATACATCATGCTGAGCCAGTCCGAATGGAAGCGTCCGTTCGACTCGGTGTTGGCGACGAGTCTGTTTCCCGATTCATCGGTCTGCCCAGATCTTGCAAGGTACTCATCAGTTGACGTTGCAAAGTCGTCGTCGTAAACGAAGTCGTTTCCGGTGTTGTAAGGCGGGTCCATGTAGATGAGCTTGATCTGCCCGAGGTATGACTCTTGGAGGAGCTTGAGTGCGTCGAGGTTATCGCCCTCAATGAAGAGATTCTGGGTCGTGTCGAAGTCGACCGACTCCTCGCGTAGGGGCCGGAGAGTTTTGGCGATCGGGGCGTTGGCGGCGAACAAGGATTCGCGTTTACCTGGCCAGTCGAGTTGGTAGCGCTCCTGCTGGCCTTCTACTATGTGGTCGGAGAGTTCCTGTCGGAGCAGATCGAAGTCGATGACGCAAGTGGGGTTGCCGTCTTGGTCATGGCCCTCTGTGATGACGGTGGGAAACAGCTTCGCGATCTCATCGACGTTCCGTTTGGCCAAATCAGGTGAGTGCATCTTCAGCTTCTCCACGGGGCATCCTCGTTCGTTGGTGTTGCGGGGTTGGTAAGCGCGGTGAGCGCGGTGGTGCGCTCTTGAACTCTTCGTCGCAGTTCAATCTTGCGGTTGAGCTGCGGTTCGTTCCGGAGTTTCTTCTCTAGGTTTATGATTTCGCGTTCAATTTTGCGCGCCTGCTCTATCCTGCTGGTTGCTGCCGACAGATCTTCGGATGGAAGGGTTTCGATTGGGATCATGGGGGTCAGGATCGCGGCATAGAGACTTGGCAGGTCTATCGCGGGTGGAAGCGGTACGCGGGATACATCCGCGGGCTGCCATCCGGTGGCGAAGTAGGTGCTGATCCGTGTAGTAGTACTACCGAGTTGTTTGTAGGCGGCGACCATGCGTGTGTGCGCATAGTCGCTGGCCTCGCTGTTGATCTCGAAGATGATCGGGAACGGGATTGCTTTGTCGATAGCAGCCAGTACCGCTTCGCTGATGTCATCGTCCTTCGCATCGATGACAAAGACCTGGACCTCGGGAACGGCGTCACTACCACGGAGGTGGATGGTCTTGTCGGCAAGTTTGTATGCCCACCTGATGCGCTGAACTTCGGAGACGAACTTCTCACGCACAGTAACTGGGATTGAGGAGTGTTCGTAGAACTTAGTTTTGGACACCACCCGGTCGAACTTGGCAGTTGGCGGCCATTTGTAGAGTGTTGCGTTCATCCGGTGACTCCGGATTCGGGGTCGACGATGGCGAGGAACGCGATCAGCTCGAAATCGTCGAGCCCGCTGATGGTTTGAGTCAGAGCTGTGGTGTGGCCGGCGGTGAACAGACTGTCGAGGTCGCGTTCCTCAGTAACGTCGATCATTGAGCGGATCGCGGCGGTGAGTAGATCGGAGTAGTGGCTCATATCCGCACCTTCACTGGTGGAGGTGTTGAAGATGCGGCAGACTGCGGCGACGGGTTCGTCGTGGATTCGGCATCCGGCGCGGATGACGTCGAGGAGATGCTTAACCTCGGTGTGGTCGGCGATGACGTTGCCGTTGTTGTCGAGGTAGACCAAGTAGTGCGGATGAAGTCGGTTACCGCGATTGATGGTCTCCTCGGTATTTACGTCTCGCAGCGCGAAAATGACACCCGGCTGCAAAGCTGTGCCGGGTTGAGCAGGCACGACGGCATGTAAGCCCTTGGGTGCGGCGGCCAGATCCCCGTACTCCTTGACGTAACTGAGAAGGTCCATACGGAAGTCGTTGAGACCGAGATCGGTAATGGAGACTCCGGTGCGGACATCCTCGAGTTCGATGCCCTCGTCCTGAAGCTTTCGGAGCTGTTCCTTACGGAAGGCGGTGTCGCTGGACTCCTGAGTGAGAACGTTGTCGTCGGCTGTACCAGCAAGGTCCGCGATGACCATGCGGTTCTCGACCCGCTCCTTGAGATTGATGTATTCGTCCAGTGAGATGTCGGGCCAAAAGTTCACGAGCTGGATCGACTGGTTGATCGAGCCGATGCGATCAATACGACCGAATCGTTGGATGATGCGAACAGGATTCCAATGAATGTCGTAGTTGACGAGGTAGTCGCAATCCTGAAGGTTCTGCCCTTCACTGATGCAATCGGTGCCGATGAGTATATCGATGTCACGCTTCTCGTTCGGCATGATGAGTTCGCGGGATTTCGACCGCGGTGAGAACAGTGTGAGGATCTGTTGGAACGGAAATCCCTTGCCCAAAGTGGTATTCGGGCTTCCCTGCCCGGTCACAACGGCCGTATGTAGGCTCTCGTCCGCGAGGCGCGGTGCAAGTTCTCGGTAGAGGTAGGCAGCGGTGTCAGCAAACGCAGAGAAGATAAGTACCTTACGATTTCCCGCGTTGATCGGTGTGGCGATTTTGTCTCGGATCCGCTGCTCAAGCGCCTGGAGTTTGAGGTCATGGTGCGGAGTAACGACACTGACACCGGCGAGCAACTCGGCGATGACACCTGCGTCGTGGACGAGGTCACGGAGCCAGGATTCGATGTCCATGTCCGCCAGCTCGATCTGTACCTTCGTACCGACGGTACCGGTAGTCGGGAACTCGAAGTCGTCATCGCTGGCCTCGAGATTTCCGATAGCTGACGCGAGATCGGCAACCGCGCCGGTGTGGTTGCCGGTCACTGTGATCGCCTGGCCGACTGTGCTGGCGAGTTTAGTGAGTGTGATGCGGAATGCTTCGACGGAACTCTCCAACCGCTTTAACAAGTTGACTGTCATGAGTTTCTGGATGCCGCGTTCACGGTTCGCATGACCGAGGTTCGCTGTGCTCCCATTTCCTACCGCGGCGTAGAGCAGTTCGTACTTTTCTAGTCTGCTTGGAAACACGTACGCCAGTGGGGCGTATACAGCGAGGGTAAGTGAGGACAGTTGCTCGAATATCTCGTTGAACGACGGCACATCGGGCAGATCTGTGAGAGGCGAGTGGATCGACACAGGCGGCAATCGTTCAGGGAAAGCGCCGATTGCGGACGTATCGTAGAATGCCTGGATGTGCTTGCGCGAGCGAGCGATTGTCACGGCGTCGAGTAACTCGAAGAAGTTGAAGTCAAGCCTGGCCAGAATCGCGTCAGTAGTGCGTTGCTCGACCGGGAGCTTCGACCATTCGTTGAACACGCGCTGCGCCTGCCGAAACACTTCTTCCACACTGCTCGACAGGTCAAGCTTCGCAGTGAGCTGTTGAGAGTCACCTTCGTATGCGAGCGCGAGCTGGTTGCGTAGATCGGTGAACTGGTTGTTCACCGGTGTCGCCGACAGCATCAGTACCTTGGTCTTGACACCTTGCTGAAGGACCTGCCGCATGAGTCGCTGATAGCGGGTTTCTTTCTCAGTAGTGAAGTCCGCATTGCGGAAGTTATGCGACTCATCGATCACCACCAGGTCGTAGTTGCCCCAGTTCACTCTATCCAGAGGGATTCCCAGCGATTCCCCCTTGGTTCGTGACAGGTCGGTGTGGGCGAGCACGTCGTAGTTGAACCGGTCGGATGCGAAGATGTTCGTCGTTAGGTTCGCATTGTAATTGGTCCAGTTCTCGGCCAGCTTCTTGGGTGCCAGTACGAGCACCGACTTGTTGCGCAGTTCGTAGTATTTGATGACGGCCAGCGCCGTGAATGTCTTTCCCAACCCCACCGAATCGGCCAGGATGCAGCCGTTATAAGTCTCAAGCTTGTTGATGATCCCAGTTGCGGCGTCGCTCTGGAAGTTGTAAAGGCTTTTCCAGATGGCGCTGTCCTGGTAGCCAGTAAGATCGTTAGGTAAAACGTCCTCACTGATGTCGTCGAGAAACTCCGCGAACAGGTTGTACAAGATCAGGAAGTAGATGCGTTCCGGTGAGTTCTCCGCGTATACCGAAGCAATGTGGTCGTAAACCTCCGTGGTTACGTCGTCGAGATGCTCTTGGTTGTGCCAGATCTGGTCGAAGAGCTGTACGTACTGAGTAGCCATCGGTGCTTCATCGAGCTTATTGACCATATTGGACACTGCGTTGCCTCGCTCGTACCCCAGGTCCGCGGAGGTGAATCCATGAAGCGGCATGTATGCGGCTTTGTCATCGATTATGGCGAACTGCTGCATCGGGGCGCCGGTCTTGTTCGATCGAAACCGGACTTTGCGCTGCACCCAGTCTGCACACTCGCGTGCGATCGCGCGCTGAGTCATCTTGTTGCGCAAGCGAATTTCGAACTCAGACCCATACAGGGTCGACTCACTGTTCAGTCCATGCCGAACGACGAACTCCCGTCGTTCTTTCGGCAAGCGGTCCGTGGCTTTCGCGGTCGCGAATGACGGCGAAGTGAAGATGAAATCTAGAGACTCAATTTGTTCGAGTTCTTTGCGGAGCGCCTCGAATGCAAAAATCGAAAAGGTTGATGCCGCGATGCGTAACCGCGATCCGGTGGTGATTTCCGTCTTGAGGTCGTCACCAAAGGATTCGTTAACATTGTCGATGATTCGCATATTTGGTCATTCCTCCGTCGACGGGGAACGGTCGGAATGTTCGGCAGCACCGCCGCTGCGTACCCACTCGTCGACCTCGCTAGTTTGGAACTTCCAGAGTCTGCCGACCTTGTGCGCGGGCATCCGTTTGTCCGCTATCCAGGAGTACACCGTGTCCTTCGTGACACCCAGGTGGATCGAAATCTCGTCGGCGGATAGCCAGGGCTCGACCACGGCGGGACCTCCAGTCAAAGATTGACGGGCGGCGCCCGAACCGCTCTATCGTAGCGGAGATGTGAGTCGATCCTAGGTAGATTAGTCCGAATTAGACAGGATTAGGCCCGGTCTTATGGATCGTATCCGCGCTGGTGCTGCTTCTGTCGATCCTGCTGGTGATCTTTGGCGACGTCAGCGTCGCTACCTCTGCACTTGGAGGAGTGCCCTGCGAGGAGCGCCCTGCGCGAGTCAGACACGTGGTTCGCACCGACTTTCACGGGCAGTGATTTTCGGTGCGTGACGGATGTTGTCGAAAATAGATCGATATTCGGTATCTGGTCAGCCGCGGCGATTGCGCTGGTGGAGTGTGTCGAAAACCCGTGTCGACGTCGAATCGCTGCGGGCGTCCGGGGTTTCCGACGGCATTGAAGGGATCGAACCCCGTTTATTGCAGATCAGTTCGCATGTCCGCGCGCAGAGGTGGTGTGCAGAGGTGGACAGACACGGTTGGTGAGCGGTCATCCTCCACCTGAAGATTTGAGTGCCATGGCGACGGAGGGTCGGCTCTAACTTCGTGATCCGATTCGATCACTGTGAAGGTGCGAAATCTCGTATCCATCTGCACCGCGGTGAAGCCATTCCTTCGGCCGCAAGACTGCAGGGTTGAACCGAGCTGAGAACCTGGGAAGCGCATCGGGGATCAGGAGTTCGACCCGTACAAAGTTTGATGTCGATGGCATCGCGAGTTTCCATTCGTCGTCGATGTGGACCAATGCCAGTAGTTTCTCGCCGGTGGTCGCTACGCCGGTCTCGATCTGAAGCGGCCCGGCCAGCGCGCCAACAGGGGCAGTTCAACCTCCTGTCCAGAGGCGCAGCCGGAACGCAGGCGTCCTCGAGCTACGGCCCGTATTCATCGTCTTCATCGTCGGGAGTGACGGACAACAGTTCCTCGTTTTCCCTTGGACAGTGACGATGGGTTCACGTGTGTCTGAAATGTCGTCCCCATCGGGGACGCATCAACCCCGCGCCGTCAGCGCCGCCCGCGCAGCATTGAACCCGCCCATCCCGTGGACGCCGCCGCCCGGGGGAGTCGCGGACGAGCAGAGGTAGACGCCCTCAACCCCAGTGGCATAGGGGTTGAGCCCGAACCGGGGGCGCGCGATGATCTGCCGCGCAGTGTTCGCCCCCGCGGAGATGTCGCCGCCCACGTAGTTGGGGTTGTACGCCTGCATCTGCGGCACATTGCGCACGTGGACGCCCACGATCCGGTCCCGGAACCCCGGCGCGAACCTCTCGATCTGACGCGTGACCACATCGGTCGCGTCACCCGGATATCCGTGCGGCACATGCGCATACGCCCATACCGGGTGGATGTCTCCCACAGATCGGGAGGGGTCGGCCAAGAACTGCTGGCCCAACAGAATGAAGGGCTTGTCCGGCATCTGACCCCGTATGGTCTGGCGTTCGACAGCAGCAGTTTCCGAAATCGTCCCGGACAGATGCAGGGTGCCGGCCTTGCGGGCATGCGGATTCGTCCACGGCACGACGCTCCCGTCGGAATCACCACGCACGGCGTAGTCGACCTTGTACGCGGCGGTGCCGTAGCGGAATTTGCGGTAGGCCCGGGCAATGCGGTCGGGCTGCCGACCGTCGAGCAGACGGCCGGCCACGTCTGGTGCGATATCGAGCATCACGATGTCGTAGTCGGCGATCTGGGAGTAGTTGGTGACCCAGTTCCCGGTTTCGATGGTGCCACCGAGGCTACGCAGGATCGAGGCGAGCGCCTCCGCAATTGATTCTGAACCACCTTGCGCCACAGGCCAACCGTGAGCATGGGCTCCAGCAGTGAGCATCGAGCCGACAGCACTGGAGAGTGGAAGGGTGAGCGTCCCGAACATGTGCGCCGCGACGCCACCGAACAGCGCCCGCGCTTGTGGGGTCTTGAACATCCGAGCGAAACCCGTCGCGGGAAGCAGAGCGCCCGTGCCGAAACGGGCGAGCATCAGCGGGTGCTTCGGAACGTGCACGATCGGCTGGAAGACGTCCTGCACCAACTCATCGAAGTTCTCGGAGAGGTATCCGAAGACGTCGAGCCAGCGCTTACCGTCGACACCCAGTCCTTCAGCGGTCCGGCTGATGTCGCGCCACAGAACCCCGGCGGTGCCGTCGTCGAGTGGATGGACCAGATCGATCTCGGGCCACAGCCACGTCAGGCCATGCTTGGCGAGCCCGAATTCGCGGTCGAGGGCCTTGAAGTAGGGAGAAGCCAAAGCGGTGGGATGGAAGGCGGAGCAATCGTCGTGGACGAGTCCGTCGACTATGTATTCGCTACTGCGGGTGCCGCCGCCGATCTTGTCCGCACCTTCGATGACATGGACGTCGATTCCGGCGCGGGCGAGTTCGATCGCCGCCGCGAGACCGTTGGGGCCACTGCCCACCACTGCCGCTGTTGTCATGACTCTACCTTGTCAGCTTTTGTCTCTCGACGACTGAACTGAGGGGAGTTAGTCCATCTGCTGATTCGCGCTGCCAAAAATCAAGCCCAGACATGTTGTCTGCACCAGCATGGTGCGCTGCTGAATCCAGCGTCGTGAATTCGTGGCCCTCGACCAACGCGGTTGAACTTTCCGTGATTTCGGCTCGTATCCGTAGCGATTCGTCGATCGGACTCAAAACGTCACCGACAGCCAAAATTCCGGTATCGATCAGATCCGAAATTTCTGGAGTTGCGAAAGGAGATGCAGCAGTGGGCGTCTCGTAGATTGCCGAAGGAGATTGACCTGCCAGCAATTTTTCGTATCCTGCTCGCGTTACCTCAGCCATAAGTGTGCGACGTTTCCGCAGGAACTCGTCGTACTCCATGTGCTCCCACCTGTCAGGTAGAGCGTGCCAAAACATTTGGTCTTTTAGAGATTTACCTGCGAAGCCTCGCTCCTCGACAAGCGCCGGCCAGTACTCGCCAGGTCTACGATCGGAGATCGCAATGTTGGTGCTCCAGTCCGTTGGCGCGAAGTTTGCAACCTGGTTAATCTTCTTCAGATCCATTATGCCCAAGGAGTTTTGGAGGTACTTTCGAGGATTGAGGTGGTGTCCTTCCGAACCTTTCTCCGCAGGTAGGGCCGGATCCATCCACTGTTGGATCTTGTTGTTCAACATGAACATGTCCGCATCCAAGATATTTAGAGAAGCGAGATAGGTCTGGTAGGTGGGGGAGAGCGCGGCCGACGACGAAATCAGAGCGTCGGGCATACGCAACGTCCAGAAATCTTCTGACAACTCAGCGTTGATGACCGATTCCAGTGTATTGATGAAGTGCCTGCTGTCGGTACTCTCCAGCGCACTCAAGCGATCCAGATCCTTCTGCAACTGTGTCTCTGCACTGCCGGTGTAGCGACCCGAGAGCTGAGACATGAACAGCCAACGTGCCATCAGGTTGCGTAGGACGGTCAGATCCACACCGAATCTGGTGCGTCCTAATATCCAAAGTGCGTAACTTGACAGAACATTCATGTCAGAGGTGATCATCTTGCGGGACTTGAATCCGGCGACCGCAAGGCATCGTATGAACTCTGTCCAGTGGATCTCTTTGATCACCAGAGGAAGCGCGGTTCGCAGTTTGTTTAGTTCAATTTCCTGGCGCGCGCCGTCAATGAAACCGGTGTGCCGATCTTTCGCCTGTAATGCGTTGTATGCATCACCCAGCTTCGCGCGATTCTGGCCGACAGCGACGAGCACGCGGACAAGCTGTCCGGCATCAACGGCAAGGTAGTTGTTGATCGGTGTCCACCGAACCGGTGCCTCCGCGATCTCGCTGGCTCGTTGCGGGGTCAGGCGGGAATTGCGGGCGAACTGCTCTAGCTGTTCACGCCCGTTTGGCCAGAAAACGCTCAGCCAGGTCAAGATGAAATCTGAGGATTTCAGGCTGACACCCTCGGAGTTGATTCGCACAAAGATGTCAGCGACAACCTTCTTGTCTGCGTGGCTCTGGATTTCGACGACGGTGAACTCGTAGGAACGAAGGTTGTCGAGCTGCCCCAGCCGATCTTCGATCAGCTCCTCCAACTCCTCGTCGATCTCCCCGCGCGCATCCTCGTACCTCCGTTTGAAGGCACGTTTGACCTTGAACGGATTGTCGAAAAATGCCGAGATGTTCGGTATCCAATCCGCGGATCTCTCAATAGCCGTGTTCGTGACCTCGAACTTCTCGGTGAACGGGTTGAACGCTATGAGCATGCGTTGTTCCTTGTACTCTGCATTCCGCACCGGTTGCCCCTTGAAAACGGAATACAGACTGGTCAGCCGCTGTTGCCCATCGATGATCTGGTGTGAACCACTTCGCTCGGTCGATCCTGATATGGCACGGGATGTGTCCTCTTGCGACACGTTCCAGAACATGATCTCGCCGACCGGATAGCCTCGGTACATCGAATCGAGCAGATCGCGGATCTTTGCCTTGGGCCATACAAATGGCCGTTGGAGATCTGGCAACTGAATGACACCGCTGTGGACTGAATCGACGAGGCTCTGAACATTCCATCCGACGGGTTTGAAAAGCGTGCTCATCCGGCGTTTCCTTCGACTTGGTTGGACCACGACGTAGTTGGCATCGTCGCGAAGAACTTTAGCTGCGGGGACGTCGGAGTTGACGGTCATGGCGACCTGAGCCTACGGAAATTACAGCGATGGCATTCTGCGAGCAAACAATTCAGGCCTAGACCTTGGTTGATCGATCAACTTTTGTTACAGTTCGAGGCGCACTGGCCGCAGCTGATTCTTATCGCTGCGGCCAGTTGTTGCATTCATCGCCCATCGCGCCTGTTTCCTGCGGATTCGGTATCCTGTGAATCGGAACTTCTCTGCACAGACGCAGCTCCGAAATCTGTCGAGGGGCCTTCTGGCTCCCTGCATCGCCGCAGTTCAGAGCAATTATAGGGCTACCTTAGTTGCGCCCGTGCCGGGGTTCTGAATTATCGTTTTCGTTACACGGTTGACTCACAAAAGTTTCAACCGACCGAAGACTCACGTCGCCGGGTGCCAGAACGCACACCATCGCGTCTGCGCAGGGCGGCTACTTCGGTGGTACCGAACACATCGTCGTGTCGGTGCTTTGAAGGACTTGCATTGCAAGTTGATGGCCATCAGCGCTGCTGGTCGTCGGTGCATCTTTATGGCATACGAAGGCTGGGTATGAAGCAACTTCCAGGCCCCCAGGGCCTCTATCACCCGTCCAATGAGCACGACTCCTGTGGAGTCGCATTTGTTGTCGACATGCATGGTCGCCGCAGCAGGGACATCGTCGAGAAGGCGATCACCGCTCTGGTCAACCTCGAGCATCGCGGCGCTGCCGGATCCGAACCCAACACGGGTGACGGTGCGGGCATTCTGCTGCAGGTTCCCGACAAGTTCTTCCGAGCTGTCGTGGACTTCGCGCTGCCCGCCGAAGGCGCGTACGCAACCGGTATCGCATTCCTCCCGCAGGGCGACGCCGATGCACACGAGGCTGCTGCTGCAGTCGAGAAGATCGTCGTCGAAGAGGGCCTGAAGGTTCTCGGCTGGCGCGAAGTCGGAACAGACGACTCCTCGCTGGGCGCACTGGCGCGCGACGCGATGCCGACGTTCCGTCAGATCTTCATCGGCTCCGAGGGTGACAAGTACACCGGCATGGATCTCGAGCGTCGTGCATACGTGGTGCGTAAGCGCACCGAGCACGAACTCGGCTCCGAAGGCGCCGGCAAGGGTGGCCCGGGTAGCGAGACCGTGTACTTCCCCAGCCTGTCCGGCCAGACGTTCGTCTACAAGGGCATGCTCACCACCCCGCAGCTCAAGGGTTTCTACCTCGACCTGCAGGACGATCGTGTCGAGAGCGCACTGGGCCTGGTCCACTCGCGCTTCTCCACCAACACGTTCCCGTCGTGGCCGCTGGCGCACCCGTTCCGCCGGGTCGCTCACAACGGTGAGATCAACACCGTCACCGGCAACGAGAACTGGATGCGCGCTCGCGAGTCCCTGATCGACAGCGACGTCTTCGGTGGCCGCGAGAACCTGGACAAGATCTTCCCGATCTGCACCCAGGGCGCCAGTGACACCGCTCGTTTCGACGAGGTGCTCGAGATGCTGCACCTCGCCGGCCGCAGCCTGCCCCACGCAGTTCTCATGATGATCCCGGAAGCCTGGGAGAAGCACGAGAGCATGGACCCCGCTCGTCGGGCGTTCTACGAGTACCACTCGGCTCTCATGGAGCCCTGGGACGGACCGGCGTCGGTGTGCTTCACCGACGGCACCGTCATCGGCGCCGTGCTGGACCGCAACGGTCTGCGTCCGTCGCGTCTGTGGATCACCGAAGACGGCCTCGTCGTCATGGCGTCGGAGGTCGGCGTTCTGCCGATCGATCCGTCCACCGTGGTCCGCAAGGTCCGCCTCCAGCCCGGCCGCATGTTCCTCGTGGACACCGCGCAGGGCCGGGTCATCAGCGACGACGAACTGAAGTCCGAACTCGCTGCCGAGCACCCGTACCAGCAGTGGATCGACGAAGGTCTGATCCACATGGACGACCTGCCGGACCGCCCGTACACGTACATGTCGCACGAGCGCGTCGTTCTGCGTCAGCAGCTCTTCGGTTTCACCAGCGAAGAGGTCAACCTGCTGGTCAAGCCGATGGCTCTCTCCGGTGCCGAGGCACTGGGCTCGATGGGTACCGACACTCCGATCGCCGTGCTCTCGTCACGTCCCCGGATGCTGTTCGACTACTTCTCGCAGCTCTTCGCTCAGGTCACCAACCCGCCTCTCGACGCGATCCGTGAAGAGGTTGTCACCAGCCTCGGCGCGACCATCGGCCCCGAGGGCGACCTGCTGCACCCGAATGCGGACTCCTGCAAGCAGATTGCGCTCCCGCAGCCGATCCTGCACAACGACGACCTGTCGAAGCTCGTTCACGTCAACGACGACGGCGAATTCCCGGGCTTCCGCAGTGTCGTTATCCGTGGCCTGTACCCTGTCAAGGAAGGCGGCGACGGTATCCGTCGTGCGCTCGAGGGCATCAAGTACCAGGTCTCGCAGGCAATCGAGGGTGGCGCACGCATCGTCGTGCTCTCGGACCGCGAGTCCACCGAGGACTACGCGCCGATTCCGTCGCTGCTCCTCACCTCGGCTGTGCACCACCACCTGGTTCGTGAGAAGTCGCGCACCAAGGTCGGCCTCATCGTCGAGGCCGGCGACGCCCGCGAGGTGCACCACATGGCGCTCCTCATCGGCTTCGGTGCCGCAGCGGTCAACCCGTACATGGCTTTCGAGACCATCGACGAGTTCCTGCAGAACGGCGAGCTCGAGGGTCTGACCCTCGAGAAAGGCATCGCGAACTACATCAAGGCAGCCGGCAAGGGTGTCCTGAAGGTGATGTCCAAGATGGGCATCTCGACGCTCGCGTCGTACACCGGTGCTCAGCTGTTCCAGGTCATCGGCCTCTCGCAGGAGTTGACGGACGAGTACTTCACCGGTCTGCAGTCGCAGCTCGGTGGCATCGGCCTCGACCAGATCGCAGCCGACGTCGAAGCACGTCACCGCATCGCGTACCTCGATCGTCCCGAAGAGCGCGCTCACCGCGAGCTCGAGGTCGGCGGCGAGTACCAGTGGCGTCGTGAAGGCGAGTACCACCTGTTCAACCCGGACACGGTGTTCAAGCTCCAGCACGCAACTCGCACAGGCCAGTACGAGGTGTTCAAGGAGTACACGACCATGGTCAACGACCAGTCGGAGCGCCTTGCCGCTCTGCGTGGTCTGTTCGACTTCAACATCGGCAAGCGGCCGTCGATCTCGATCGACGAGGTCGAGCCGGCCAGCGAAATCGTCAAGCGTTTCTCGACGGGTGCGATGAGCTACGGCTCCATCTCCGCCGAGGCTCACGAGACGCTCGCGATCGCGATGAACCGTCTGGGCGCTCGCTCCAATTCCGGTGAGGGCGGCGAGAACCCGTCGCGCTTCACGCCGGACGAGAACGGCGATCTGCGACGCAGTGCGATCAAGCAGGTCGCGTCGGGACGCTTCGGTGTCACCTCGCACTACCTGAGCAACTGTACCGACATCCAGATCAAGATGGCGCAGGGAGCCAAGCCCGGTGAGGGCGGCCAGCTTCCGGCTCACAAGGTGTACCCGTGGGTGGCCGAGGTTCGGCACTCCACACCTGGCGTCGGCCTGATTTCGCCGCCGCCGCACCACGACATCTACTCGATCGAGGATCTCGCTCAGCTGATCCACGACCTGAAGAACGCCAACCCGCAGGCCCGCATCCACGTGAAGCTCGTCTCCGAGGTCGGCGTCGGAACCGTCGCGGCCGGTGTCTCCAAGGCACATGCCGACGTCGTTCTGATCTCCGGTCACGACGGTGGCACCGGTGCCACCCCGCTGACCTCCGTCAAGCACGCGGGCGCACCGTGGGAGCTCGGCCTCGCCGAGACCCAGCAGACGTTGCTGCTCAACGGTCTTCGTGACCGCATCGTCGTGCAGGTCGACGGCCAGCTCAAGACGGGTCGCGACGTCGTCGTCGCTGCCCTGCTCGGCGGCGAGGAGTTCGGTTTCGCCACCGCACCGCTGGTGGTCTCGGGCTGCATCATGATGCGCGTCTGCCACCTCGACACCTGCCCCGTCGGTGTCGCGACGCAGAACCCGTTGCTGCGTCAGCGTTTCAGTGGCAAGCCGGAATTCGTCGAGAACTTCTTCATGTTCATCGCCGAAGAGGTTCGCGAGCTTCTCGCGGAACTCGGTTTCCGCACGCTGCTCGAAGCGGTCGGCCAGGTCGACATGCTGGACACCAAGCGCGCCCTCGAGCACTGGAAGGGAAGCAAGGCAGGCAATCTCGATCTGTCGCCGATCCTCACCCAGGTCGAGTCCGCGTTCATGGACCAGGACGTCCACTGCACCGGCACGCAGGATCACGGTCTCGACAAGGCGCTCGATCAGCAGTTGATCGTCTCGGCCCGCAACGCACTCGACAAGGGTGAGGCGGTCTCCTTCGAGTCCGCGATCACCAACGTCAACCGCACGGTCGGCACCATGCTCGGCCACGAGGTCACCAAGGCGTTCGGTGGAGAGGGCTTGCCCGAGGGCACCATCGACATCACGTTCACCGGTTCCGCCGGTAACAGCTTCGGTGCTTTCGTGCCCAGCGGTATGACCCTGCGCCTGCACGGCGACGCCAACGACTTCGTCGGCAAGGGCCTTTCGGGTGGACGCATCGTCGTACGCCCGCCGCTGGATGCAGCGGAAGGCTTTGTCGCCGAGGACAACATCATCGGTGGCAACGTCATCCTGTTCGGCGCCACCAGCGGCGAGGCTCTGCTTCGCGGTGTCGTCGGCGAACGCTTCGCAGTCCGTAACTCCGGCGCCACTGCCGTCGTCGAGGGTGTGGGCGATCATGGTTGCGAGTACATGACGGGTGGAAAGGTGGTCATCCTCGGAGCCACCGGACGTAACTTCGGCGCCGGCATGTCCGGTGGCGTCGCGTACATCTACAACCCCGACAAGGCATTCGAGAAGAACCTCAACACCGAACTGGTGGACCTCGAGGATCTTTCGGGCGACGACTTCACCTGGTTGAAGGGCGCCATCGAACGTCATCGCGACGAAACCGGCTCCGAGGTTGCCACGCGCATCCTCGCTGACTGGTCGCAGCAGGTGGGTCACTTCGCAAAGGTGATGCCCCGCGACTACAAGAAGGTTCTTTTGGCCATCGCGGCCGCAGAGAAGGATGGCAAGAACGTGGACGAGGCAGTTATGGAGGCAGCTCGTGGGTGATCCAAGCGGCTTCCTGAAGCACACGTCGCGCGAACTTCCGGTTCGCCGGCCGGTGCCGTTGCGCCTGCTCGACTGGAAAGAGGTCTACGAGGAGTTCCCGAAGGAAACCCTCAAGACCCAGGCCAGCCGTTGCATGGACTGTGGAATTCCTTTCTGCCACAACGGTTGCCCTCTCGGAAACTTGATTCCCGAGTGGAACGACCTGGTCTACAAGGACCACTGGCACGACGCCATCGAGCGTCTGCACGCGACCAACAACTTCCCGGAGTTCACCGGTCGTCTGTGCCCCGCACCCTGTGAGGCGTCCTGTGTCCTGGGCATCAACCAGGATCCGGTCACCATCAAGCAGGTCGAGGTCGAGATCATCGACAAGGCCTTCGACGAAGGGTGGGTCAAGCCGGTTCGCGCCGCGCACGCCACCAACAAGAGGGTCGCAGTTGTCGGCAGTGGTCCGGCCGGTCTGGCTGCAGCGCAGCAGCTGACCCGCGCCGGTCACGCAGTGACGGTCTTCGAGCGGGCAGACCGCATCGGCGGCCTGCTGCGCTACGGCATCCCCGAGTTCAAGATGGAGAAGCGGCACATCGACCGCCGTCTCGAGCAGATGGAAGCCGAAGGCACCGTCTTCAAGACCAACGTCAATGTCGGCGTGGACATCACCGCGGACGAGCTGCGTGAGCAGTTCGACGCAGTGGTTCTGGCCGGTGGCGCCACCGCTGCTCGCGATCTTCCGATCCCGGGCCGCGAGCTGGACGGCATCCACCAGGCGATGGAGTTCCTGCCGATCGCCAACCGCGTGCAGTTGGGCGACCTCGACGCTCCCACCATCACCGCTGAGGGCAAGAAGGTTGTCATCATCGGCGGCGGCGACACCGGAGCCGACTGCCTCGGCACCTCGCACCGTCAGGGCGCGGCCAGCGTCCACCAGTTCGAGATCATGCCGCGTCCGCCGGAGACTCGCGCCGAGCAGACTCCGTGGCCGACGTACCCGCTCATGTTCCGCGTGGCTTCGGCTCACGAGGAGGGCGGCGAGCGTCTGTTCTCCGTCAACACCGAGAACTTCGTCGGTGAAAACGGCAAGGTCACCGGACTCAAGGCTCACGAGGTCGAGATGAAGTCGGGTCGCTTCGAGAAGGTCGAGGGCTCGGACTTCGAGCTCGAAGCCGATCTCGTGCTCCTGGCCATGGGCTTCGTCGGTCCCGAGAAGCCGGGTCTGCTCACCGATCTCGGTGTCGACTTGAACGAGCGTGGCAACGTCGCCCGCACGTCTAAGTGGAACACCAACGTCGACGGCGTGTTCGTGGCAGGCGACATGGGCCGCGGTCAGTCCCTGATCGTCTGGGCCATCGCCGAGGGACGTTCCGCAGCAGCGGCTGTGGACACCTACCTCGAGGGTGTCACCGCCCTTCCGTCCCCGATCCACCCGACAGCGGCTCCGCAGCGCTAGAGGCTCCTACAAGTCCGCACCCCACCGCAACGGTGGGGTGCGGACTTGTTTCTGCCCGTAATTCGTACGATCTGTAACAAACCTTCATCAATCGTGCATCGGACAGACATACCGCCCAGGCAGTATGATTCCTGAGCATCGACAGTGGTGTAAGGGTTGTTTCAGGTAAATCAGGGGAGTTTCATGCGTGCGAGGCGTCTCGTTGCGGTGTTGTCGGCACTTGCTGCGGCAGTAGTGGTACCGGTTGTCAGTGCTCCCGTGGCGTCGGCTGATCCCTGCCCCAGCCTCTACGTCGTGGCCATCCCAGGAACGTGGGAGCCCTCGGGCACCAGGCCCGGCGCCGGCATGCTCGCCCCGGTGACCAACGGGCTTCCGGGCTCGGTGCGCACCGACTACGTCACCTACTCGGCGACGGCGTTCCCCTGGGAGTCCAACGTCTACGCCAAGTCGAAGCAGCAGGCCGTCGACAATGCCCGCGGCATGATCGGCGCCATGGCAGCCTCGTGCGGTGACACTCGCTTCGCCATCGTCGGATACAGCCAGGGTGCCGACGCGGCAGGCGATCTCGCCGCCGAGATCGGAACCGGCATCGGCGTTGTTCCGCCGACTCGCGTGGAGGGCGTCGGCCTGCTGTCCGATCCCCGCCGTTCCGAGTCCGACGTCCTGATCGGACCCGCTGTCGGTGGTAACGGTGCCAGTGGCCCGCGCATCGGTGGATTCGGTTGGCTGTCAGGCAAAACGGTGACGCTGTGCGCCGTCGGTGACCTGTACTGCTCGACGCCCAAGGACGATTTTGTGATGCGTCTGGCCGGATTCATGGCTCAGGCGTCCGATCCCACTCCCGCAAGTGCGCTGGCGCTGCGCGACGAGGCCGCCGTGATCGTCAATGATCTGGTGACCGCTGGCGGTCTCCCCGCCCTGATCGCTCAGCTCGATCCGGGCGCGAATTCGCGACGCGTCGATCAGTTGGTCGACTTCTACGGCTCGCAAGTCCACACCGACTACACGCGTTACGTCGTTGACGGCGCGGGCAATTCGGCTACATCCTGGCTGCACGGCTGGTTGGCCGGCAAGGCCTGATCAGCAGTACGTCTGCTGCGCGGTGTCGACGTAGATCTCGGCGATGCGCTGCGAGGACATCGGCGTGATCTGCGAGTACACCTCGCCCACGGAGTTGAACTCCGCCAGCACCTCGGACCGAGGCATGCCGTCGGCAAGAGCCTTGCAGGTGCCGTCGGCGTAGAGGATCTCCGCGGAATCCATTCCGGCGGGCGGGATCCCGGCCAGACGCAGGGCGGCGATGTACCGCTGCCCCTTCTCGCCGGCGTTCGCGACGATATCTTCCGGTGAGCGTGCGTCGATCGGTGCGTTTGGCTGTGGCACTGCGTTCGCCGGTGGCGCTACCGGTAGTGACACCGCTGGGGGCGTCGATTCGACGACGCTCGGCGCGGCTTCCGGAGTTACGGCAAGCGGGCTGGTCGGCAGCTCGGAGAGCGTACTCGGAGCAGTCGAACTCGACGTTGCCGCCACCGTGGTACTGGTAGCAGCAGATGTGGATTCCGCTGCATCGCTGTCGGATTGGCTGCTGCAGCCGCTGAGGAGTAGGCCCGCTGCCGCGACGCAGAGGACCAGTCTGTTCGTGTTCATCACCCGTGAGTGTTACACACCGTACCGCTTAGTTTGTCCGTTTTAAGGAAACTCCCTTTTGCCCTGTTTTTAAGTCGAAGTCCTGTGATATACATCTGTTCAGTTGTTACTTGTGAGTAGGAGCACACCGCAAGACCTTGTCGGCGGCGGTCGAAACACAAGCAATGACTGCGAGTTTCGTCCCCCATCACATAAACGGCAGGGAGAAATCAGTGCAGAAATCTCACAAGAACGGCAACAGACGTCTCGGCACGCGCGTGGCCGTTATTGCAGGTACCGCAGGTGCGGTCCTCGCGTTCGCGGCGCCGATGGCCTCGGCTCAGGATCCGGTCGACAATTCGGTACCCGGTGCCGCAGTGTGTCCGGCTGCTGCCGAATCCTGTGTGTCGGTTGTGGTTCAGAGCGGAACCTTCGACAACAACGGCTTCAACCTCCCGATCGGAAAAGGCGACATGATTATCGCCGCCGAGGCCGGCTCCGGTGAAGGTGAGTCCACCGTTCTACTCCCTCGCGACGACGGACATAACGGTGTTTACTCCAAGCCGTTGACCGTTCCGGGTGGAGTTCTCGGAATCGACCTGCCGTTCGGCAATCTGTTCGGCCTCGCCGCAGTCACCGCCGAGGTGGAGGCGACCGCTGCCCCGACCCTCAACGGCATCATCACCGACATGGATCTGAGCATCCCGGTGCGGATGAAGATCAACAACGCGTTCCTCGGTGACAACTGCTACCTGGGCTCCGCGGCTGCGCCGGTGAATCTCCGTCTCGCGCCTGACCCGTCGGTGGTACCGACCTACACGGTGCTGCCGTCGACTGCGCTGAAGGTGAGCCCGGTTGGGAACGAGGCCACCGGCTTCGCGCTCCCCGCCGCCAGTGGCTGCGGACCGTTCGGAGTGCTGAATCCGATCGTCAACTGGCGAGCAAAGGTACCGGCCACGTCCGGAACCTCGCTCAGCACGATCTCCGACGCCTACCTGTACCCGGGTGGGCTCACCGGTAGCGATCCTCTCGACGATCTCGGCGGCGGAACAGGTTCCAGCGGGTCCAGTGGCTCGAGCGGTTCGTCCGGAAGCTCCGGTTCCTGAAAACCTGGATGCCTTGAAGCAGCGGTGGTGACGGAATGTCACCACCGCTGCGGCGTCCGACCTGTAATAACCTGTGCCTCAGGGTGGGCGAAGGCGGACTCCATCAGGAGGACCTGCGCGGCCACGAAATCACAGGGGAGTCCTCAAACATGTTTCGAGACAGCGTTCTTGCCAGTCCGGTCCTGCGCCGGGGTGTGACGGCACTGGCAGTGGCGGCTGCGGCCACGATGTTTGTCGGCACTGCAGCAACGGCGGAGCCGGCGCCAGTTGCCGGTGAGGTGTCCGCGGATTCCATCGCGGCAGCCCGTGCGCAGGCCATCGGAACGACGGTCACCGTCGTGGGAACCGCGACAACGCCGTCGGGAGTATTCGAATCCAGCTTCTACGACAAGGGCTTTGGTCTCCAGAGTGGCAATTCGGGCATTTACATCAGCGATCCGAACAACTCCGGGATTGCTCTCGGCGATCAGGTTCGGGTCACCGGAGTCCTCGCGGATCAGGAGGGCCTGCTCGTCGTCCGCCCCACTGCCGTCGAGGTAATCGGTACAGCCACCCAGATCAGCCCGGCGCGATTGCCACTCAATGCAATCGGTGAGGCCAGCGAAGGGCGCCTCGTGACGGTGTCCGGAATCGTGAGCGGACCCGTCGTCGACGATCTGCCGTACGGCCACAAGATCCTGGTCTCGGGCATCGAGGGAAACACCGTCATCTTCGTCAACACCCAGACCGGAATCGATGTCGACGCCATTGCGGTGGGACGCCCGATCACCGTCACCGGTTTCAGTGGTCAGTACGCCAGCACCTACGAGGTTCTTCCCCGTTCGGAAGCCGATGTGCAGCAGGGCTTCACGGGCAGCCTGAGCTTCGGCAGCTGACCTAGATCTCGAACCGAGCTCCGACGCGCATCGATCCGGGGGACAACCGGCTGATCGTGCGTCCGAGCTTGGCTTCGACGGTCACGGGTACCACGGCCTTGTTCGTGCGAACTGCTTTCACGATGGCGCTGGCCACTCGATCAGGCGTGAAGTTGCGCTTGCGGTAGAAGTTGTCGACCTTGGTCTGGTTTTCGAGCTGCTCCTCGGCGGTGGTCCCGGCAAATTCGGTGGTCTTGAGGATGTTCGTGTGAACGAGGCCGGGACAGATGGTGCTGACGCCGATGCCGTGTGGAAGCAGCTCTGCCCGTAGGCAATCCGAGAGCATGAATACCGCTGCTTTGCTTGTCGAATACGCGGTGAGGGCCTTCTGTGGTGTGTACGCGGCGGCCGAGGACAGATTGACGACGTGCCCGCCGGTTCCTCGGTCGATCATCATCGGGGTGAAGGCGCGGCAGCCGTAGACAACTCCCCAGAAGTTGATGTCCATGACGTGCTCGAACTGGCGCTGCTCGGTGTCGGCGAAAGTTCCGGAGAACCCGATTCCGGCGTTGTTGACGACGATGTCCGGCACGCCGTGGTGTGCCGCGACCGTCTCCGCGAAACGAATTACGGCCTGTTCGTCGGACACGTCGACCTGGTAGGCGTGCGAACCGCCACCGAACACCGCTTCGGCTCCGCTGGCCTGAGTGGGTGTGTTGATGAGCGCCGCAGTGTCCTGCGCGCTTTCGAGGTTGATGTCGGAGACGACGACGATTGCTCCCTGGGCCGCGAAGGCGAGGGCCGTTTCACGCCCGATGCCGCTGCCCGCACCGGTGATCACCACCAGCGTGCCGGTGAGATCGCGCAGTCGACGCTGCAACTTCGTTCCGCGTCGCCAGCCGGTGACGTCCTTCAGTAGCCCCATTGGTTGCCCTTTTCGTGTGTACGTTTGTGGCGTGTGTCTCTAGCTGACTTCCCCTCTGCGAAAGGTATCCGATGAGCGAGCTTCGTGTAGTTGCAACCATCCCGGCCAAGTCCGGTTCCGAGGACGACGTCCGATCGGCTCTGACAACTCTCGCGGAGGCGAGTCGGTCCGAGGACGGCTGTGTGTCGTACGAACTGTTCGAGTCAGCGGCTGCGCCCGGCACCTTCGTCACGATCGAAACTTGGCGCGGGCAAGAGGAGTTGGATGCCCACATGCAGTCCCCGCATTTGCAGGCTGCGCTTGCCGCTGCCGGTCCGCTCCTCGACGGCGCTCCGGCGATTCATCCGTTGAAAGGCGCCTGAATCAGAATGAATTCCTGACCTTCGCTAAGGGTCTGACCTGCGGATGTCGCTCGAAAACTGACCAATCGTCGCGCTTCATTCCACTGAGCGGGACCTGCGACTAATACCTGTGCCTTAAGTCACAAACTGTCTCGACAATGCTTCACATCACAGTTTCTGACCTGGAGGTTTTGAATGAGTCGCAGTTCTCGGCGCGGTCACCGCAAGGTTGCCGCCGTCGCGCTGGCTGTCTCCGCCGGCCTGTTCGTCTCGTCGTGCGCTGACAGCGGGAACGGGGGTGGGAGCGGCGACGCACCGGACTCCGGTTCGGGATTGTCCATCGGCCCGGTCAACGAGCAGTCCGGCGAGGGCGATCCGGTCAAGGGCGGCACCCTCACGTTCAGCGGGTACTCCGCCGTCACGAATCTCGATCCCGCGAAGACGCAGATCGCCGGTTCGGTCGCCGGTTCGGAGTTGGGCGCCATCTACGACACGCTCCTGCGGTACGACCCGGCTTCCAAGGAATTCGTTCCGAAGCTCGCAGAGTCGATGGAGCCGAGTTCTGACTTCAAGACGTGGACCCTCGAACTGCGTGACGGTGTGAAGTTCAGCGACGGGACGCCGGTGGATTCGGCGGCCGTCTCGGCGAGCCTCAATCGCTACGTCACCAACAAGGGACCGCAGTCGAGTCTGTACGCGTCGAAGGTCGCGTCGGTAGACACTCCGGATCCGTCGACGGTCGTCTTCAATCTCGTCGACCCGTGGACCGGTATCGAGTCACTGCTCTCGACGGGCCCCGGCATGATCGTAGCGCCGAGCGCCCAGCAAGGTGATCAGTTCACCCCGATCGGCGCGGGTGCCTTCACCCTCGAGAAGTTCGCTCCCAACGAGGAATTGATCCTCGACGCTCGGGAGGACTACTTCGACGGTGCCCCGAACGTGGACAAGCTGCGGTTGATCAGCATTGTCGGTTCGCAGTCCACCACCGAATCGCTCAAGAGCGGCGGCACGGACGTCGCGTACATGCGTTCGCTACCGAACGTGCTGGATCTGATCGACTCCGGCTACCCGGGCTTCGTCGACATTCCGTCGCTGTCGTACCTGTCGCTGGTCAACACGGCACCCGGTCGTCCCGGTGCCGACGTGCGCATCCGTCGGGCATTGGCACTCGCAACAGATCCCGTCGCACTCGACAACCGACTCAACGAGGGCAAGGGTCTGCCCGGACAGGTCATCTTCCAGGACACCTCCCGCTGGCACAACGACGTTGCTCCGATCGGCGTCGACACCGCCAAGGCGAAGCAGCTTCTCGACGAGGCCAAGGCCGACGGTTACGACGGCAAGATCACATACCTGACGCTGCAGGAGAATTCGGCGCAGGCGATGGCTCTCGCACTGCAGTCGATGGCCAACGCCGTCGGTTTCGATTTCCAGATCGAGTACGTCAACTCGGTTGCCGACGTCGTCAAGCGTTTGTACGCCGACCGCGACTTCGACATGGCAACAGGTTCCGCCAGCCTCGCGGAAGCCGATCCGTTCGAGCGTCTGTACTCGAATCTCAAGTCGGGTGGACGGAACAACGCCACGAGCTTCTCCGACCCCGAGATGGATACGCTGCTCGACCAGTTGGGTGTCGCGACGTCGAACGACGCGAAGATCGAGGTGCTCGCCAAGATTCAGGAGCGCGCCAACGAGGTTGTGCCGTGGCAGGTTTACGGCAACACCCCGTGGCTCGGTGTGTGGGGACAGAACGTCCACGGCATTCAGCAGAGCCTGGACGGAATCATGTTCTTCGACAAGGCCTGGAAGAACTGACAAGACCCGAGAGGCGTCCCCCACGGGGGACGCTTCTCGGCATCAGAGTGATCAAGAAGTGAGATCGAGGGCGGCGCGGACGATGCTGTCGGAGTCGAGGCCGTGGTACCGGTAGACGTCCTCGAGCGAACCGACCTGACCGAACCGGCTCACTCCGAGCACAGCACCCGGAACGTTGTTGATTCCCGTCAGGAACGCGAGGGTGTGCGGGTGCCCGTCGAGAACGGTCACCATCGGCGCGGACCGGCTGCTCGGAAAGACCTGATCCAGGATCCACGACGGACCGTCCGCGAGGCCACGCCGAGACTGGAGTGCTTCGAAGAGCAAGCCCGGGCTGGTCACGCACACGACGTCGGCGGAAATGCCTTGCTCGCCGAGTCTTTCGGCTGCGACAAGTGTTTCGGTGACGGTGGCACCCATGCCGACCAGAGTGACGACCGGATCAGGATTGTGTCGCAGTGTGTAAGCCCCGGCCACGACCTGACGTCGACGGCGTTCTCGCGCCGCCGGATCGGTCGGTACCGCGGCCAGGGCCTGATCGACCGGACGGGTCGACAGGCGCAGGTACGACGAGCTGCCGTCGGGGCGACCCAGGCGTCCGATGCTGTCGAGGAGCGTCCACTCCACGTCGACGGCGAATGCCGGTTCGAAACTGGTGCAACCCGGCTGTTCCAGTCCGATGGACGGGGTCTTGATCGACTGGTGTGCACCACCTTCGGCGGCCAAGGTGACGCCCGACGGAGTGCCGACCATGATCGACTGCCCGCCGGCGTAGATGCCGTACGACCACGGTTCGAGAGCCCGCTCGATGAAGGGGTCGTACATCACGCCGATGGGGAAGAGTGGCTGGCCCCAACGACTCCAGGTCGCACCGAGTTCGCCCATCAACCCGACCAGGTTGGTCTCGGCGATACCGAGTTCCATGTGCTGACCGGTGGGCTTCTCACGCCAGTGCATGATCGTTTCGGCGTCGTCGGCAAACCAGTTGTGCCGCTCGTTGGGTGACCACACGCCGACCTTGTTCAGCCAGCCTGCGAGGTTGGTGGTGGAACTGACGTCCGGGCTCAGTGTGACAACACGTTTCGCGGCGTCCGGTGCTTCGCGGCTGAGGTCGAGTAGTACCCGGCCGAGTGCTGCCTGAGTGGTGGACGTGCCGGAGGGCGTACGCCCGATGTCTTTCGGAACTGCCGGGGGCACCAGGTGCTCCACCTTCGGGCGAGCCAGGCGCCCAGTGGTTTCGGCGCAGATACGGCCCGACGGGCTGTCGGTCTCGAACCTTTCCCAGGGCTTCGACGGATCCATGCCGAGTTCCGCCGCCAGGTGCTCGTACTGCTCGGTGGTGAGCAGCGACGAATGGTTCTGCGGGTGGCCCTGCGTCGGCAGGCCCCGGCCCTTGATCGTGTACGCGATGATCACAGTGGGGCGGGTGTCGTCGATCTGCTCGTAGGCCTCTCGCAGAGCGTCGAGGTCGTGGCCACCGAGATTGCGGATGGCCTCGAGCACAGTGGCGTCGTCGAGGTCGTCGATCAGCGCCGTGATCGCGTCGGCGTCCGCCGCGTCGCCGGGCAGTCTCAGACGAACCTCGTCGGCCGTGCATCGCAGCAGACGCTGGTACTCCGGATTCGGCATGTCCAGGATTCGTTCGCGCAACGCGGTGCCGCCCGGCCGGGTGAACAGTGATTCCAGCAAAGCGCCGAACTTCACGGTGATGACCTGCCAGCCCGCACCCGAGAACATGCGCTCCAGGCGAGTTGCCGCGATGTTCGGCACCACCCGGTCGAGTGACTGGCGGTTGAGGTCGACTATCCACACGATCTCACCCAGTTCGGCAACCGAATGATCGAGAACTGCTTCCCACACAGCGCCCTCATCGAGTTCGGCGTCACCGACGAGGGAGTACTGACGCCCGGTTCCGGCGCCGCCGAGGGAGGCGTCGACGTATCGGCGAGCAATGGCGCCCCAGATGGGAGCCGTCGCGCCGATGCCCACCGATCCGGTCGAATAATCCACCGGATCAGGATCTTTTGATCGACTCGGGTAGCTCTGCAGGCCCCCGAACTCGCGCAGAGTCGTCAGGTAGGACTCGTCGAGTTCACCGAGCAGATAGTTGATGCCGTGGAGCACCGGAGCCGCGTGCGGCTTGACGGAAACCCGGTCGCCGGAACGAAGTTGGCCGAACCACAGCGACGTCATGATCGAGACCATCGACGCGCACGAGGCCTGATGGCCGCCGACCTTGAGCCCACTGGGATTCGGCCGAACACGGTTGGCGTGATGGATCATCGCGGTCGACAACCACAGAACGCGCTTCTCGATTTCCGCCAGTGACTCGGGAGCGTTCTGGTTGATGCTGGGGCTGTTCACGGCCGGTCCTGCCTTCAATAGTGGACATCGATCACCGCACCGCCTGTACCCCAGATCGTGGGGCCGACGATGTGGTTGTGATGTTTGGCAGGACTTCCTGAGGCCGAACCGTTCGGTGCGGCAAAATCCAGCCGCACCTGTCGATCTGTTGTGCAGATTCTGCGTCAAAGTCCATCATCGGCATACAGATTGGGCAATAGCTACCCACTGGATTGAGCAATGTGCGCAACACCGAGGGCTGTGCGCCGCGACAGGTGGGCACAATGCGCAGTGCACCGCCAGCCGCGCGCGGTCAGTCCATCAGATCGTGGACGTAGCACCAGCGCCAGGATTCGCCGGGCTCGTGCGAGCGCATGACCGGGTGCCCGGTTTCGCGGTAGTGATTGGTGGCGTGCTGATGAGGGCTGGAATCGCAGCATCCGACGTGGCCGCAGGACAGGCACATGCGCAGGTGAGACCAGTTATCCTCACCCAGTTCGGTGCATTCCTGGCAGACGCCGGGCGTCAGCGCCGCCGGGTCCGTTTCGGGCGCATTGGTTAGTTCCTCGCAACCGCTCGTAGCGGGTGCGGGCTGCTGTGTGCGAGTTGCTGCTCGCTTCAGGATTTTCTTCATCGCCTTCCATACTGCATGCTGCCAGGGTGAACGGCATATTACTGGGGGTTGTAGTAGCGGCGTTGCTGGTGGCGGCGGTCGCGCGAAGGTTCGGGCTGTCTTCGCCGCTGATCCTTGTCCTGGTCGGTTTGATCGCCTGTCAGATACCGGGTGTTCCGGAATTGGAACTCGATCCCGACCTCGTCCTGTTCGTCGTGTTGCCTCCACTTCTGTACTCGGCAGCACTGGACAGTTCATACCTGGCTTTGCGCTCGAATCTGCGTCCGATCGGATTTCTCGCGGTGGGGCTTCCCCTGGCGACGACGGCCGCGGTGGGCTTTGTCGCCTACCTGATCGTGCCGGAGTTCTCGATAGCGGCTGCTCTGGTTCTCGGCGCGATCGTGGCGCCGCCGGACGCGGTGTCCGCGAGCGCAATCGGACGCAAGCTCGGCCTGCCGCGCCGAATCATGACACTGCTGGGCGGCGAGAGCCTGCTCAACGACGCCACCGCTCTGACGGCGTACAAGGTCGCTCTCGCGGCCGCCGTCGGTACGGGTGCGACGCTGATCGGCGGCTTCGAGACCTTCCTCGTCGCGGCGGTCGGTGGAACGGTGATCGGCCTCGCGGTGGGGTTTGTCATCTCGAAGGTTCGCGGCAAGCTCCAGGATCCGGTGATGGAGAGCGGAATCGGACTGGTGGTGCCCTTCTTCACCTACCTGGCTGCAGAAGAGATCCACGCGTCGGGCGTCATCGCCGTCGTCGTGGCCGGATTGTTCCTCGGCCAGCGCTCCACCCGTGCGAGCTATGCGACGCGTTTGCAGGACACGGCAGTGTGGAAGGCCGTCGACCTGATTCTGGAGTCGTTCGTCTTCCTGTTGATCGGTCTCCAATTGCCCAGCGTCGTCAACGGATTGCAGGGGTACAGCACCTCGATCGTCGTCTGGGCGTCGGTTGCCGTGCTCGTGACCGTGGTGGTGGTGCGGATCGCCTGGGTGTTCCCGTTCACGTACGTACCGCGCTGGCTGTCTCCCCGTATCCGGGCGAGGGAGCCGGAGATTTCGGCTCGGGCAGTGTTCGTCGTGTCGTGGGCCGGTATGCGAGGGGTCGTGTCACTGGCGGCTGCTTTTGCGATTCCGTTGACGGTCAACAGTGGCGAAGACTTCCCTGGGCGTTCGCTGATCCTCTTCCTGACATTTGTCGTTGTGGTCGGCACGCTACTGCTGCACGGTCTGACGTTGCCGTGGGTCATCCGAGTCCTCGGCGTGCAGGGCAACGAAGCGCAGTCCGACGCGCGCGCTGAGGCGGCAGCACAGGACAAGGCTGCGCGGGCTGCTGCGGCGCGGCTGGACGAGTTGGTCGGAGCCGACGCCGACGACGTTCCACAGGTCCGCAATCGGGCCGCAGACATCTTGCGAAGCTGGAACACCCACCGGGCGAACTCGGCCTGGGAGCGACTGGGACGCAGCGACGAGGATCTGGGGGAGAGCCCGTCGAATGCCTTCCGCTCGCTGCGCCTCGAGATGATCGATGCCGAGCGAGGTGTCTTCATCGCCGAGCGCGATGCCGGCCGGATCGACGACGAGGTGCTCCGAAAGGTACTTCGAGAGCTCGATCTCGAGGAAGCGACGCTGGATCGCGACTAGATCTGGACTAGACCGGCTGGTCTGATCTCGGTGAGGGTATTCGCTGGCCAGGGTCGGTTTACCCGACCGTTGAGGCCTGCAACTTAACCGATTCCACTGAGCGAGACTCGATCCAATTTTCTGTGCCTCCCATCACAGACTGTTTCGTGTTCAACATCACGTCACGGTCTTACCCCGCCTTGGAGGCATTCGAATGAGTCGTAGTTCCCGCCGCGGAAGTCGCAGATTGGCTGCGGCTGCGCTGGCGATCACCGCAAGTATGTTCCTGGCGTCGTGCGCCGACAACGGCACGGGCAACGGCGGCGGCGAATCCGCTGATTCCGGTTCCTCGCTGAAGATCGGCATGGTCAATGAGCAGGCCGACGCCGGCACTCCCACCAAGGGCGGCACGCTGACCTTCAGCGGCTACTCCGCGGTCACGACTCTCGATCCCGCGAAGGCTCAGGTTGCCGGTGCCACCGGTGGCAGCGAGCTCAGCGCCATCTACGACGTGCTCATGCGCTACGACCCCATCGGGCAGAAGTTCGAGCCCAAGCTCGCCCAGTCGCTCGAGGCGAGTGCGGACAGCAAGACCTGGACGCTGAAGTTGCGTGACGGTGTGAAGTTCAGCGATGGAACAGCTTTCGATTCCAAGGCCGTCACCGACAGCATCAACCGCTACGTCACCAACAAGGGACCTCAGTCGAGCCTCTGGGCTTCCAAGGTTGCCTCGATCGACACCCCGGACGCGACGACGGTTGTCTTCAACCTCGTTGATCCGTGGACGGGCATCCAGTCGATGCTCGCCACCGGACCCGGCATGATCGTCGCCCCGAGCGCCCAGCAGGGTGACCAGTTCACCCCGATCGGTGCCGGCGCGTTCACCCTCGAGAAGTTCGCTCCCAACGAGGAACTGCTGTTGGCTGCTCGCTCCGACTACTACGGCGGCGCACCGAACATCGACAAGCTCAAGCTGATCAGCATCGTCGGCGCTCAGCCCACCGCCGAAGCCCTCAAGACGGGCGGTATCGACGCTGCATACATGCGTACGCTCACCCCGATCCTGGATCTGATCGAGTCGGGTTACCCCGGCTTCGTCGACATCCCCTCGCTCGGCTACATCGCGAACGTGAACATGGCCCCGGGCCGCCCCGGATCGGATGTCCGTGTCCGACAGGCGATGGCGCTGGCCGTCGATCCGGAGACGCTCAACACGCGCGTCAACAACGGCAAGGGACTGCCCGGCCAGGAGATCTTCCAGGACACCTCGCGCTGGCACAACGACGTCGCACCGATCGGCGTCGACCCCACCAAGGCGAAGGAACTGCTCGATCAGGCCAAGGCCGACGGGTACGACGGCAAGATCACGTTCCTGTCCATCCAGGAACCGTCCGCGCAGGCAACGGCTCTGGCCATCCAGGCGATGCTCAACGCAGTCGGCTTCGACGCTCAGATCGAATACGTCACCGGTGCAGGTGATCTGGTCAAGCGGATGTATGCCGATCACGACTACGACATGAGCACCGCAGCACTGAGCCTCGCCGAGGCCGATCCTTACGAGCGTCTGTACACGGGCATCAAGTCCGGTGGCCGCAACAACGCGACCGGCTACTCCGACGCCGAAATGGATGCTCTCCTGGACAAGTTGGGCGTTGCTACCACCGACGATGACAAGAAGGCAGTCCTGGCGCAGATCCAGGAACGCGCCAACGAGACGGTGCCGTGGCAGGTGTGGGGCAACGTCGCCGCACTCGACGTGTGGAACCAGAATGTTCACGGACTCGAGCAGAGCCTCGACGGAATCGTGCTCTTCGACGGAGCTTGGAAGTCCTAGAGAGCCTGGAAGTCCTGGAGAGCCTGAAGTTCACAGCCGGCCCCGCGCCCATATTTCAGCGGATCGGGGCCGGCTGTGAACGAAGAAATGAAATCAGAGGAACTGCTGTGTATTGCGAGCTCGCTGTCCGAAGGAGACGAAATCGATGAACATCGGCGCAATAGGTAAGAAATTGGGCCAGCTCGTCATTGTGATCCTGATCGTCAGCTTCGGAACCTTCGTGCTGGCATCACTGATCCCCGGCGATCCCGCTGTCTCCGTCCTCGGTGAGGGGCGCACGCCTGCCGAGTACGAGGAAGTTCGCCAGCAGCTCGGCCTCAACGATCCACTCCTGGTTCGCTATTGGGACTGGTTGACCAGTGCTCTGCAGGGCGACCTTGGTAACTCGCTCGTTCCCCCGCAGCAGGACGTCCTCACGGCGATCAGTTCCGCCCTCCCCGTCAGCGTGCAGTTGGCAGTGATGGGTCTCGTCATCGCCCTCGTCGTCGCAGTTCCGCTGGCACTCTGGTCGGCACACCACGAAGGCGGCGTCATCGACCGCGTCATCAGCGCCGCGACGTTCGGTGTTCTTTCCGTCCCGAGCTTCCTTGCCGGTCTGTTGCTGATCATGGTCACCGTCAACTGGCTCGGCTGGTTCCCGCGATCACAGTGGGTGCGCATCGGTGACAGCCTCTCCGGAAACCTTTCACACGCAATACTTCCCGCGATCACCATCAGCCTCCTCGAGATGGCGATGTTCACTCGCGTTCTCCGCTCCGACTTGGTGACGACGCTCCGTGAGGATTACATCCTCGCGTCGAAGGCCAAAGGAATGCCCACGCTGCGAGTGCTTTTCAGTGACGCGCTTCGCCCGTCGTCGTTCTCGCTCATCACGATGATGGGTCTGGCTCTCGGCGGCATGATCGGCAGCACCGTGATCGTCGAGACGCTGTTCTCACTGCCCGGAATGGGCACGCTCATCGTCCGCGCAGCGCAGCAAGGTGATTCGCCGATGCTGCTGGGCGCGGTGGTCGTGATCGCCGTCATCTACGTCCTCGTCAACAGCGCGATCGATGTTCTGTACACCTATCTTGACCCGAGGAGTCGTCGTGTCCATGTCTGAAGTGACGCCAGACGGAGCGGCCCCGTCGCCGGCCCCGTCCGAGGTGATGACATACCGGCAGCAGACAGTCCTGCTGGCTCCCGGTCCCGTCGAAACGCTGGAACAGCCGAAGAACCTGGTCCTGATCGGGTCGATTCTCACGGTGGTCGGCTTTGCGCTCCTCGGCACCGCACTCTTCGGTTCGGCCATCATGATGACCGTCCGCATCGTGCTCGCGCTCGTTGCCCTGGTTTTCCTCTTCAAGGGTCTCGGCAAGCTCGGTACGTCCAAGTGGGGCAGTCAGTTCGATCTCTCGTACTGGTTGGCGTGCATCTGGCTGGTCGCCCTGATCCTGGCCGCGATCTTCGCGCCGCTGCTGCCGCTCGGTGAGTACAAGGACACGGTCAAGACATTGGCCGAGCCGGGCTTCGCCTCGCCGAGCCTGTTGTCCGAGCACCCGTTGGGTACCAACAACTTCGGTCTCGACCTCCTCGCCCGCGCCCTGTTCGGGGCTCGCGCTTCCTTGACCGTCGCCATCTGCGCCGTACTGATCGGCATGATCATCGGTGGCACCATCGGCGTCATGGCCGGCTATTTCCGCGGCAAGGTCGATGCCGTCGTCGGAATCCTGACCAACTCGCTGCTGGCCATTCCTTCCCTGGTCCTGCTCATCGCACTGGCCGCGGTGCTGACGTCGAACCTGCGCAACATCACGCTCGCACTCTCGATTCTCTGCATTCCCAGCATGGTTCGAATCGCGAGGGCCAACACCATTGTTGTCGCCCAACGCGAGTTCGTGCTGGCCGCCCGTGCCATGGGCGCCACCAAATGGCGTGTCATCTGGCGCGAGTTGGTTCCCAACGTCCTCGTTCCCGTCGCTGCGCTCGGCTTGGTGGCCGTCTCCGGTCTGATCGTCGCGGAAGCCTCACTGAGCTTCCTCGGACTCGGTATCGCACAACCCGATCCGACCTGGGGCAACATGATTGCCGAAGGTCAGGGCGGGATCGTGGAGAAGCATCCGTTCATCGTCCTGGTACCAGGTGTCTTCCTCTTCCTGACGGTGTTCTCCTTCAACCTCATCGGTGAGAAGTATCGGAGTAAGCTGTGACCACTTCATCTCAGAACGGCGTTCCGCTGCTGCAGGCGGACAACATCAGAACCGTATTCGCCACTCCGCGTGGCCAGTTGCGAGCAGTCGACGGTGTCTCGATCCACGTCTCCGCTGGTGAAACTCTCGGCATCGTAGGCGAATCCGGTTCCGGCAAGTCGGTTCTCGGGCGCACCATCATGGGTCTGCTCCAGAAGGGTCCCGCCCTCGACATCACCGGAACGGTGACGTTCGCCGGCCGCGACATGTCGACGATGAAGAAGTCGGAGATGAAGCACTTCTGGGGACCCGAGATCGCCATGGTCTTCCAGGATCCGATGACCTCGCTCAATCCGTTCAAGCGCATCGGTACGCACATCACCGAATCCTTGAAGTTCCACCTTGGTCTGAAGAAGGACGCGGCGCGCGATCGCGCTGCGGAACTCCTGTCGATGGTGGGCATCCCCGAGCCCAAGCGTCGGCTCGATCAGTACCCCCACGAACTTTCGGGCGGTATGCGACAGCGTGTGGTCATCGCGATGGCACTGGCCTGCGAGCCGAAACTGCTGATCGCCGACGAGCCGACCACCGCTCTCGACGTGACGGTCCAGAAGCAGATCCTCGATCTGCTCGCCTCGCTCAACGACAAGCTCAACATGGCCGTCATCCTGATCAGCCACGACCTCGGGGTGGTCTCGGGTCGTTCGGATCGCGTCGCCGTCATGTACGCCGGATCCGTCGTGGAAACGTCGGCAACCGAAGAGCTGTTCACTCGTCCGCGTCATCCGTACACCGAAGCATTGATGGCCGCGATTCCGCGACTCGAATCGCCGACGCACACAGTGCTGCAGACAATTCCGGGTGGGCTCCCGGACATGACGAAGCCGATCACCGGTTGCCGCTTCGCTGCTCGCTGCCGGTACGCCCAGGACGACTGCTTGACCGGTGACCCGGCTCTGGCTCCCGGCGGACCTGGGGACAACACAACTGAAAGTCACACGTTCGCGTGCCACTACCCGGTCGATACCCCGGAAGGCACAACGGCATTGGTCGCCAACGAGAAGGCCGGCACTACCGCAGCGGGCCTGACGCTCGCGGTGAAGGAGATGGTCTGATGACTGCAGCAACCGATACCAGAAAGCCCGAGACGGTGGACGCGGCCTTGACCGTCGAGGACCTGGTCGTCGAATTCAACGTCGGCAAGGGGCAGACGGTTCACGCCGTGTCCGGGATCAGCTTCACCGTCGCTCCGGGTGAAACCTTGGGTGTGGTCGGTGAATCCGGCTGCGGCAAGTCCACGGCGGGCCGGGCGATCATGCAGTTGCCCTCACCGACGTCGGGCTCGATCCGCCTCGGAGAGACGGAAATGACGGCACTGGGTGCGGAAGAGTTGCGTCGCAGCCGCACTCAGTTGCAGATGATCTTTCAGGATCCCATCTCCTCCCTGAACCCCCGTCGCAAGGTCAAGGCTCTCATCACCGAGGGCCCGTCGATCTGGGGCGGAAAAGACAAGGCCGCCATCGAAACTCGGGCGCGCGAGGTTCTTGCCGAGGTCGGGTTGGACCCGGACATGGTGTGGGACCGGACGCCGCGCGAGCTCTCGGGCGGACAGTGCCAGCGTGTGTGCATCGCCCGCGCGTTGATGCTCGACCCCAAGGTCCTGATCTGTGACGAGCCGGTCTCGAGCCTCGACGTGTCCGTGCAGGCGCAGATTCTGAACCTGCTCGAGGACGCAAAGAAGCGCCACGGGCTGTCTCTGCTGTTCATCGCGCACAACATGGCCGTCGTGAAGAACATCAGCGACCGCGTGATGATCATGTACCTGGGCCGCGTGTGCGAAATCGTTCCCGCAGAAGACATGCAGAACCGCGCGCTGCATCCGTACACGCAGCTACTGCTGGCGTCGATTCCCGATCCCGACGCCACCGTCACCGCGGCGCAGAATGTCGAGCAGAAGGTCATCGAACTGCCGTCGCCGCTCAATCCGCCCAGCGGCTGCCGCTTCCGCACGCGGTGCCCGCTGGCCACTGATCTCTGCGCCGAGGAAGTTCCCGAACTTCGTCTCGTCGAGGGCGGCCATCAGGTGGCGTGCCACCACGTATGAGTTGAGCTAGACGCGCAACATGTTGCGCACGTGACCTGTTTCGTTGATGGACCCGACCCTTCGGCTTCCACTGCGGGAAACAAGAATTCGCGTGACGGAGACGTACTCGATCGGGAAGGTCAACGGGCGCTCCAGCCCGAGCAGTTCCTGCAAAACGATGTTGACGACGCCACCGTGGCAGAAGATCGCCACGGTGGCGTCGTTGTCGGTCGCCGCGACTATCTCGTCGATCGCACCGAGGACTCGCGCACGAAATGCGTCGCCGTCCACCGACTCCGGGAGCCAGCCGGCTTTGATACGCGCATAGGTTTCCGGTGCCCGCTCCAGGACCTCGTGCATCGGGATGTAGTGGGGCTGCTCGTAGTCGTATTCCGCCAGACCCTCGAGCTGGGTTACCGGAAGGTCCACTACCTGCGCGACCGGGGCCGCGGTCTCGAGTGCGCGCTTCTGCGGGCTGCTGAATAGTCCGGTGATCCGGTACGGCGCCAGTGCTGCGGGCAGACGAAGTGCCTGGGCACGGCCTTCGTCGGTCAGCGAGGGATCGGCGCGGCCTTCGGTGACCTCGGCCAGTTCGGGGAGCGCGTGTCGGATCAGGAGTAGTTGCACCTACGTCACCTTGCCATGTAGAGATCGAACGCCACCACGAGGTTTCGCCCTTCGCGTTTTGCCTGGTACATCGCGTTGTCTGCGATGTCGAGCAGAGTCTCCATCCCCTGCATCGCCCGGTCGACCCAGGCGACGCCGATACTGACCGTCCCCGCGAAACCGCGAATGGATCGCGCGTGGGACTCCTGAGTCAGCCGAATCTTCTCCGCGAGCTGGATTGCTTCCTCGAAGGTGCAGTCGGCTATCGCGACGGCAAATTCTTCACCACCCAGGCGGCCGGAAAGTCCCAGGCCTTCGGTAGTGGCGAGGAGGGTGTTACCGAACTGTTCGAGGACGGAATCGCCGGCGAGGTGGCCGAGGTTGTCGTTGATCGATTTGAAGTGGTCGAGATCGAGCATCATGACGGCGATCGGTCGTTGCGCCGCGTGCTGGGCGTCGAGGAGTTCCTGCGATTGGGTCCAGAACGCGTGGCGACTCAGTGTTCCGGTCAGGGCGTCGCATTCGGCGATGCGTTGGAGTTCACGTTCAGCGCGTCGCTGTGCGCCCGTGGCGACGGCTACGGCGATGGGGGAGAGTGCCATCAGAATGACGGAGATCCGGGTGGTCACACCCTCGCTGAGCAGATGAACCGGATCTGCGAGTGCCAGTCGCCCCTGGCCTGCCATGACCAGTGCCCACGCGCCCCATCCGGCTGCCAGGAGCGAAGTGCTGAACAGTGAGACACGCATTGCGCACCACAGGAGCGCCGGCATCGGCAGCAGCAGCGCAAGGGCTCCCTGAACCTCCAGGGCGAGTGGCAGACAGGCCAGTAGAGCGGCCAGAGGTGCCAGGATCTGTGCGAGCCGCCGCAAGTGCAGACTCTGCCGCACGGACGGCCCGAAAGTCCTACGAATGTGTTCGAGCGTCGGTGCAGAAAGGACGATCGGCAGCACGATCAGATACGTACACAGGTCGGCGAAGAACCACCCCACCAATTCCGTTGCCGCGCCGCTTCCTTCGTGAAGTTGAGTGCGTAGCGCGCTCGCGGACCCGGCCGTGAACGACGCCAGAACGGAGACGAGGAAGATTCTGGTGGTGTACTTGGTCTCGGGGATCCGCCTCGGAAAGCAGCCGAGCAAGTTCGCGGCGATCAATCCCGTCGTCACCCCGACCAGATTGATGCCGTTCAATTCGAATGCCCGCTGCACCGAACTTCCGGTCGAAAGATCCGCCGTCAGCAGCGCGGCGCCGCCGACGGCGAGTCCGATCGGCGCAAACGAGCGAGGGTTACGGAGGAGAATGCCCAGAAGGATCGCGTTGGCGGGCCAGAAGGTCGACAGAAACCCGGGTGGACGGGCGGCGATGCCCGCCAGGGCGACAACGAGGATCGCCACGAAAATAAGGCAGGAGCGCACCCGACGTGTCGAACGGTCCATGGTCAGCCTGTCGTAGATAGCAGAAGCTGTCCGAGCCTAGCAATGATCCGGCTACTGTCCGAGTTGTAGGTTGAAGCATCATCCTCGACGGTTCGGCTGCGTGAGACGCCGAATCAAGTCCGCCAACTCCTCGGGCTGATCGATCATGGCGTGGTGATGCGCCGGACGCAGGACGTGAAAACTCCCGCCGAGGTAGGTGGCGAGTTTCTGCTGCTTTGCCATCCAGGCGATGGACCAGGGAGTGGTGTGGCCCGTGTGCGCGGCGACGACGCTGAGGTCGATGTCGGGCAGTGGATGCTTGCTCGAGCGTCGTAAAGCGGTGAGCTCCAGGGCCATATCGGTGTACGCGACGTATTCGATCATCGCCGCTTCCAGATAATGAGGCTCGCGGTAGATCTTCCGGACCCATTCGAGAGTGGCTTCGGACGACCCGCTCGGCGGCACGGACTGGTTGAGGATCTTGCGCGTCGTGGTGCCGAGGAGTCGTTGGAGCCCAGTGGTGCTGAACGAAGCCGCGGCGGCCCGGGAGGCGATCAGCAGCAGGTCGCGAGGGAAAAGACGTTTCGGCTCTTTCTCGGCACTGGAGTCGAGGAGGAGCATGCCCGCTGCGCGATCGGGGAACAGGCGCGCGAAGCCTTCGGCGTAGAAGCCGGCGATGGAGTGACCGACCGCCACCGCGGGCCCCGCCAACCCCAGAGCGTCGAGAACATCGAGGATCCGCTGAGCTTCGCCGCGGACGGTCGGAACTTCGGAAGTAGGCTCGCTGAGCCCGAAGCCCGGGCGATCGAAGCGGACGACGGTGTGGTCCGACTGAAGATGACGCGCGCAGTCATCCCAGTCGAACCAATTGCCCGCCAGCCCACCGCACAGGACGACGACGGGGCCGTCGCCCTCGGCAAGAACATGCAGTCGGCTCTCGCCGACCTGCAAGATCTCGCCCGGTGGTTTCACGTGGAACAATTCCGGCACGCGAGAATCCGGACTACTGACGCGGTTTCGCGAGGGGGAAGGCCAGCGTCTCGCGGATGCTGCCACCCGTGATCAGCATGACGATTCGGTCGACGCCCATCCCGAGACCACCCGTCGGCGGCATCGCGTGTTCGAGGGCTTGAAGGAAGTCCTCGTCCAATTCCATCGCTTCGGGATCGCCGCCGGCCGCGAGCATCGACTGCTCGGTAAGCCTGTTGCGCTGATCCACGGGGTCCGTCAGCTCGCTGTACGCGGTTCCGAGTTCGACGCCCCACGCCACCAGGTCCCACTTCTCGGCGACGCCGGGGATGCTGCGGTGCGGCCGGGTGAGCGGCGACATCGAGGTGGGGAAGTTGGTGTAGAACGTCGGGAACTCGGTGTAGTCCTCGACCAGGTGCTCGTACATTTCCTGCGCAATGGCGCCGGTGTCCCAGCTGGACTGGTACGGGATCTCGTTGGCGTCGCACAGCTTCTGCAGGTCTTCGAGACTTGTCTCGGGGGAGACGTCGACACCAAGTTTTTCGGCGACGGCGCCGTGCATCGTCTTCACCGGCCACTCGCCGGAGATGTCGACCTCGACCAGTTCGCCGTCCGGGCCGGGACGCATGATGATCTCGCGACCGAACGCTGCGACGGCCGCCGCCTGGATCAGCTCGCGGCACATCCGCATCATTCCCTCGTAGTCGCTGTGGGCTTCGTACGCCTCGAGGATCGTGAACTCGGGATTGTGTTTGAAGTCGACGCCCTCGTTGCGGAACACGCGGCCGATCTCGAACACCTTCTCCATACCGGCGACGCACAGGCGCTTCAGGTACAGCTCGGGTGCGATGCGGAGATAGAGGTCGAGGTTGTACGCGTTGATGTGTGTCAGGAACGGAGCGGCATTCGCGCCGCCATGCACCTGCTGCAGAATCGGGGTCTCGACTTCGAGGTATCCGCGACCACCGAGTGAATCGCGCAGCGACTTCACGACGGCGCTTCGGGCCTCGAGCAGTTCGCGGGCCTTCGGGTTGAGGGCGATGTCGAGGTACCGCTGGCGGACTCGGGTCTCGGGATCCGAGAGGCCCTTCCACTTGTCCGGCAGCGGGTGCAGGCACTTGCCGTTCATGCGCCACTCGACGGCGATGAGCGACAGCTCGCCCTTGCGGCTGCGTCCGATGGTTCCGCTGACTTCGATCAGGTCACCGAGATCGAACTCGGCGGCGAACTCCGCCAACTTCTCGCGGCCGACGTTGTCCTGGTCGACCAGAACCTGGATGTCGCCGGACCAGTCGCGCACGTCCGTGAACACCACTCCGCCGTAGTCGCGAACCCTCAGCAGGCGTCCCGCGATTCGCACGCGGGTGCCCTCCGGTGACTTTGCTGCGGCAGCGATCGTGTGCGTCGGCGGGTAGGCGACGGGGTAGGCGGCGATCCCTTCGTCGGCGAGTTGCGCGAGCTTGTTCATGCGCACTCGGACCTGTTCGGGTCGACGCGGGCCGTTGGTGGTGAACGACGGCGCCGAGTCCGGCGGACTGCCGTCGGCGTGCAGTCCTTCGGACGTCACCAGAGCGGCGGGCACCGCCACATGCGTGCCGGTGTGTTTGACGACCTGGCTCGACTTGCGCCCGAAACTGGGCAGCACCACAAAGCCTTCGGCGATGGCCGACGCGAATCCGACGCGCGGCAGTTCGCGGTTGTCCTCGAAGCAGAGGAAGCGTGGCTCCCAATCAGGCTGGTACTTCACATTCGAGCGGTACAGGGCTTCGAGTTGCCACCAGCGCGAGAAGAAGACGAGCACCGAGCGCCAAATGCGGAGGATCGGGCCGGCGCCGATGCGCGAACCTTCCTCGAATACCGAGCGGAACACGGCGAAGTTGAGCGAGACCCGTACGACGCCGATCTCGTCCGAGCGTGTGGCCAACTCCGCGACCATCAATTCGATGACTCCGTTGGGCGCAGTCGACTTGCGACGCATCAGATCGAGCGAAACGCCGTTCGGTCCCCACGGCACGAGCGAGAGCATGCCGACGACGCTTTCGTCCTCGGTGCCTTCACCCATGACGGCTTCGACGAGGAGGCAGTCGCCGTCGAGGTGATCGCCCAGTCGGCCGAGCGCCATGGAGAAGCCGCGCTCGGTGTCGGTGTCGCGCCAGTCGTCGGCGCGGATGATGACGGCCGACATGTCCTCCGGCGGAACGTCACGATGACGTCGCATCCGGACAGTGACGCCGTGGCGCCTCACGCGGGTGACGGCCTGACGGACCGGGCGCATGTCGCGTCCGTTGAGGTTGAATTCGCGGGTGCGCAGGATCGCTTCGTCGCCGAGTTGCAGGACGCTCAGGCCCGCCTTTTTGTACGCCGTCGCTCCGATTTCGCTGGCACCCATGACGGCTGTCGCCCAGCCGTACTGCGACGCGAGTCCCTGCCACGCTTCGATGGCGTGCGGCCACGCTTCGGGATCGCCGATGGGATCACCACTGGCGAGGCAGACGCCGATCTCGACGCGGTACGTGATGGCGGCCTTGCCGCTCGGCGCGAAGATGACCGCCTTGTCGCGGCGGGTGGCGAAGTAGGCGAGCGAGTCGTCGGCGCCGAAGTTCTGGATCAATCCGCGAATCGCGGACTCGTCGTTTCCGGTGAGGGCGTTGTTGGAGCGTTGCGCGCGGAAGAGCGTCATGACGGCGGCGAGGAGCGCGATGGCACCGAGGAGACCGAGGACCGTGTTGACGAAGACGCGCGGGTGACCGTCGAACACCTCGTTGTCGACCGAAGCCGCAGCGGTGACGCGGTTCAGGGCCCACAGGAATCGCTGGTTCTGCGGCAAGTCACCCGGGAAGAGTTCGACAAGGCCCCAACCGATCACGGTCGCGACAGCCATGCCGCCGATCAGCACGCCGAGAGCTTTCCAGCCGGCACCGCGTCGTACGCGTGTGTAGAACTCGGGCCTCGCCGCGATGAGGATTCCGATCACGACAAGCAAAACCACAACTGCCACGGCGTTGTTCGGGTTCTTGTCGACGATCGCGGAGGCGATGTTCGTGAGGGTGATCAGCGCCAGGTAGATCGTCAGCAGCCACCAGGCGATGCGCTTGCGGCTCGCGAGGGCAGCGGCGAGCAGGGCGACGACGAGCGCCCACGACAGGCTCGTATCGGGTGCGTCGAAGTAGTAGCTGTCGATGTATTCGCGTGGGACGCGGAGGATGTGCCGCAGAACCGGCGAGATGCTCCACAGGAACACCAGTACGGAGAAGACTCCGAGGATCAGTCCCGAGATATGAGGAACCTGGCTGAACCGCCCTTTGCGGAATCGACGCGCCTGGCGCGGATTTTCGGGTGGCGATTCCACCAACTCTGCAGTGGTGTCCGATACCTCGGTCAATGGTGCCATCGAGCTTCCTCTCCTACCGGTCGATCAGATCCTCACGCTAAGTGTGGTCTGTCGTGTCCAGTTTTGTGGGAGGAGGAAGATGATTGACATGACCGACAACATTCCAGCAGTACCCATCCGCGACGAAATGATTCGGCTCGGTCAGTTTCTCAAGCTTGCGAACCTCATCGAATCGGGCGCGGAGGCCAAGGAAGTGATCGCCGACGGCATGGTTTCGGTCAACGGTGAGGTCGAAGATCGTCGGGGCCGCCAGCTTCGTGACGGCGATGTCGTCGAGATCGGCGGGATGGCCGCCAAAGTGGAAGCCCCCGCCTGATCCCGCGACGTCTGACTAGCTTTCGCGAACGACGACGCCGTCCTGGTCGCTGTAGACGATCTCGCCGGGGTTGAAGGTGACGCCGCCGATTTCGATTGGCACGTTCTTCTCACCCGAACCTGTCTGAGTGCTCTTGCGCGGGTTGGTACCCAAAGCCTTGACGCCGATGTCGAGGGTGCGCAGGATCGCCGAGTCACGGACGGCTCCGTTGACGATGACGCCGGCCCAGCCGTTGTCGACGCCGCGGCCGGCAATGATGTCGCCGACCAGTGCGGTGTGGATGCTCGCGTCACCGTCGACGACGAGGACTCCACCGTTGCCCGGTTCGCTGAGGGTCTGCTTCACGAGCAGGTTGTCCTGGAAGCACTTGATGGTGGTGATGGGGCCGGCAAAAACGTCACGTCCACCGAACTGGGTGAACTGCGTGTCGCAGCTACGGATGTCGGGTCCGATCTCGTCGGCAAGGTCAGCGGTCGCTACAGGCTCGGTCATGCCCCACAGGATAGTCGGCGGGGTTCGCGCCTGGTTGTCGTCGGGGAGGGTGCTCGGGCCCGCACGCCTGACGGGGGGGACGTCTTCGAGTTACGCGTCGGCGTGATCGAAAACCTTTCCGCACCACACGCCATCCGGTAGACATCGACGGTGGACACATCGCGCTGGTACCGATCGTTCGCGGAAGTGGAGGCTCGAGGGAACTCAGCGATCTACGAGGAATGGGGCATCCGCGTATCGGAGGATCCAGCAGTCCTCGCTCTGATCGATCGGCTTCCAGAACCCCGCAGGCAACCCAACCTGGTGTTCGGGGCGAGCCGTCACCTCGGTGCCCCGGTTGAGCCGTACGCGTCGTTCCGCCGGTGGTTGAGCGAGAACTGGTCAGAGGTGGAACAACTTGCGCGGATCCGGACTACACAGACCAATGAAGCAGGCCGCGTTGCTGTGTTGCTTCCCGTTCTCGGGTTGTTGAAGGGCCCGCTCTCCCTCATCGAAGTCGGTGCTTCGGCGGGCCTGTGCCTTTATCCGGACCGCTACAGCTTTCTCTACGACGGCGAAAGGTATCTGCATCCAGTAGATGGTCCGTCCACCGTTCTGCTGGAGTGTGCGACGACCGGCAGTCCGCCAATTCCGGAGAGAGTCCCAGACGTGGTGTACCGGGCGGGAATCGACCTCAATCCGCTTGATGTAAACGACACTGACGACATGAGATGGTTGGAGAGTCTTGTATGGCCGGAACAGGACTACCGCCGTCGCCGATTGCACGACGCAGCCGCCCTCGCTCGTGCGGATCCGCCTCGTCTGGTTCGCGGAGATCTCACGTCAGCTGTGGCCGATCTCGTCGAGCGTGCGCCACTCGACACCACGATCGTCGTCTTTCACAGCGCAGTCCTCAACTATCTGATCCCAACTGCCAGAGTGAAATTCACAGAGATTGTTCGCGCTTTGCCATGTCACTGGATCGCCAACGAAGGTATTGGCGTTCTACCTGAAGTCGACGCAGCGCTGACCGTGTCACACGAGGAATGTCGCGGCAAATTTGTTGTCTCTCTTGACGGCACACCTCACGGGCTAGCCGGTGGACACGGGCAGTTCCTCGACTGGATAGACCAAACTTGAACGGCATCAGATTGATTGATTCGCGGTCCGATCTTTGCGGAGAGCTTGACCTTCACATTGATGTGAAGGTTGACAATCGTTTCATGGCAGACGACATCGATTCAAAGCACCACACATCAGGAGCGAAACAGTTTCTTGCGGAACAGGATCGCGGGGACACACTTCCGCTCGTTCCCCTGCTGGCGTTGTTCGCGTCCGTCTTCATCACCAGCCTGACGGAAACGCTCCCAGCGGGAGTGTTGCCGGCAATGAGTGAAGGTCTCGATGTCAGTGAATCAGCCGCCGGGCAGACGATCATGATCTACGCGCTGGGGACGGCGCTGACGACAATTCCCCTGATCGCAGCGACGGCGTCTTGGTCACGAAAGGTGTTACTGCTGACCTCGATTCTCGGGTTTGCGTTCGCCAACACGGTTACTGCATTTTCTTCCGACTATTTTCTGACGATGACCGCCCGGTTCATTGCGGGAGTTGCTGCAGGTATCGCCTGGGCATTGCTCGCCGGATACGCCAGAAGTCTTGCCCCGAAACATCTCGAGGGTCGCGCCATCGCGTTCGCGATGGCCGGAATTCCGCTCGCTCTCGCGCTCGGCGTTCCGTTCGGGACATACTTGGGTAACGCTACCGGGTGGCGGGCACCGTTCTATCTCATGTCGATACTGGCTGTTGCGCTACTCGTTGCAATCGCGGTGTCGGTTCCCGATCGTCCAGGTCGGCCCCGCGACCGTAGACGGCGAAGCATGTTCGAGGCGGCGCGCATTCCCGGTGTCGACGCAGTTCTGATCGTGACGTTCACCGTGGTGTTGGGCCACACCATCCTTTATGCATACATCGCTCCGTTCCTCGAGTCGATCGAAATGGGAGATGACAATGACCTCGTTCTGTTGACCTTCGGGGTGGCATGCCTCATCAGCATTGTTGTTGTGGGCAAACAAATCTACACGCGACTACGGACCTTTGCCTTTGTCGGCGCTGTCCTGATTGCGGTCGCCGCAACCGTACTGGCTGTCACCACGGAGGATGCGCTGCTCGTCTACTTGGCAGCTGCCGTATGGGGATTGGGGTGGGGTGGAATTCCGACTCTGCTGCAAACTTCGGCAGCGATTGCTGCGGGCTCACACGCAGACGAGGCTCAAGCGGTTCTCACGACGCTGTGGAACGGTGCGATGGCAGCAGGTGCGGTGATGGGTGGAGTTCTGTTGTCTCTCAACGGTGCTCGATCCCTCCCGTGGTGGACGGTCGCACTCGCCCTGCTCTGCGTGGTGATCATGTGGGCCGCACGCGGAGACGGGTTCCGGTCACCTGCACAAATCCATCAGGAAGGTCAGGCACACGCATGAACGCAACGCCGTCGATTCAAAGGCCGCCGATCCATCGGTCACCGGTCATCGGTATCGCGCTGGAACCAGCCGGCTGGCATCCGGCGGCATGGCGATTGCAGGGGCATGCCCCTGCCGAACTCTTCACTGCTCACTACTGGTCGGAGTTGTTGCGCGACATAGATGCATCGGTCCTCGATTTTGTCACTTTCGAAGAATCGATCGGTTTGCAGTCGTCGGACTTCAGGAGAATCGACGACAAGGAAGACCAGGTTCGTGGTCGGTTGTCGCCGGTAGCGTTGACGGCACTGGCTGTTTTCGGGACGCAGAGAGTCGGCGTGATCGCCGCGAGAAACCTGACTCACAGTGAGCCATACAGTATCGCCACCGAAATCGCATCGCTCAATCTCTTGAGCGGGGGCCGAGTCGGCCTCCGTGCCCAGATCACTTCGCGAAGCATCGACAGACGTCATTTCGTTCGTCCGCAACCCGTGCCGGAGTTGAGAGAGTCCGACATCTACTTCCCCGAATTGATTGGAACCCGACTGGAGCAGGTCTTCTCGAGCGCGACCGAGTCGATCGAAATACTCCGAGCATTGTGGTCGACATGGACCGAAGGCGCACTCCAAGAAGGCGCCGATGGCCGATTCGTCGATATCGACAAGATCTCTGACAAGTCAATTGTGACAACGAATTTCGAGGTTTCCGGGCCACTCGCCGTCCCTGTTGCCGAAGGCTTGAGACCTGTCGTTGTCGCGCTGGCGCATCACGCCCAAGTTCCTTATCGGTTGGCCGCTGCCTCGGCTGATGTCATCCTGGTGACGCCAACTCCGAGTGTCAATGGTGTCACCATCGGTGATGTTCTCGACGCTGTCAACGCTGAATGTGTTGCAGTGCAGCGAAATTTGATCGATGAGCCGCTGGCGATCCTGGTGGATCTCGTGGTCTTCCTCGGCGCGACCCATTCTGAGGCGGTGCAGCAGAAGCGTGCCCTCGACAAGTTGTCAGGCGGACCGTATTCGTCCGACACCGACATTTTTGTCGGTTCGGTGGGTGAACTGATGCACCGGATCGACGAACTCGTATCGGCTGGCGCGCATGGCGTGCGACTGCGGCCAGCGGTGAACGGCCGGGACATCCCACTTCTCCTCGAACAGTTTCCCGCTGCTTTCGGGGCGAGCACCCGGGTGCGCACGTTGCGAGAGCGTCTCCAGACAGCGTCGCTCGAAACATCGGCGACCACATGAAGATCGGCGAGCTGTCGGAAGCGACACGGGTATCCCGCCGTCTCTTGCGGTATTACGAGGAGCAAAGCCTGATTGCTCCGAGACGATCCGAAAACAGTTACCGCGACTACGACGAACGAATGGTTGATCGGGTTTTTCAGATACGCGGGTTGTTGGACATGGGTTTCCCGACGCGAGTGATCCGGCAGATCCTTCCTTGCCTGGACCAAGAACGCGTCATTCACATGAGCGATGTGACACCGGAGATGCTGTCGATGCTCGAGGCGGAGGCGTCGGGACTTGACGAGAAGATCAGCTTTCTGGTGAAAAATCGCGACGCCATCCGTGAATACATCGCAGAAGTTAGGCAGCGACAGACGGTCCCACTCGATGGGTGAACGTCGATGGATGAACACTGAGCGTGCTGTCAGTTGGTCCGGACCATGCCTATGTCCATCGTTTCGCGCGTGGCAGCGCAAACCAACGGTTCAGGGTTCAGCGGTCGTCGGGAAGTATGCCGTTCAGCACTATGTCGGCGAGTGAGTCGGCGAACGGTCCCGGGTCCGGGACATCCCGAACCGACATCGCGAAGATGGCCGCGCCCGCCATGATGTCGAGAAGAGCGTCGGCGTCGACGCCGTTTCGGATGTCGCCTCGCTCCCTCGCTGCTTCCAGTCGACGGTTCAGCTCGACGCGGACTCCGGCCAGTTGCCGCACCACCAGAACCTCACGCAACTCCGCGTTTGTTCGCACTTCGCTCATCAGCCCGGGTGCAGCGGCTCGCGTGGCAGGAGCTGCGAACAGTGCAACCGCGCCGTGCACCAGCGCGCGGATCTGATCCGTGATCGTGCCCTCGGTGCCGAGTTCGGTGTCGATGTCGGCGCCCTGTTCGACGTCGAGCACCGGGTAAATCGCGTCGTTGACGATGTGCGCCTTCGACGGCCACCGACGGTAGATCGCCGGGCGCCCCACTCCCGCACGGGTGGCGATGGCGTCGATGGACGTGCCCGCATACCCCTTTTCTTCTAACAGTTGCCTGGTCGCGTCCAGTACTGCGTCGTCGATTGCAGGGTTTCGCTGCGGGCCCAGGCGGTGCTGAGTTTCGGAATCTTTGGACATTTTCGGCAAATCCCTTGCGGTATCGCTGTGATGGCCGTTACATTCTGTCACGGCTTTAGTCGATACATATTGTATCGACAATCGGCACGTGCGCATCGGCGCCACCGAACCACGAGGAGTGGTGATGAACCTTCGAACCGAAACAGAAACCTCAGGCGAGAATCCCGACTACGCCGAATTCGCCAGACCCGGCGAATCCCGAAACGACCCGACCGAGATGCGGCGCAACCTCGAAAGCTGGCTCGCTACCGTGCTGTGGCGAGGCTCGAAACCTTCCGTGACCTCGGTCGAGGTGCCGGCCGCGAACGGCATGTCCAACGAAACCGTGCTTTTCGACGCGACGTGGATCGAGGACGGTGTCCGAGCCGAGCACCGCCTTGTCGCCCGAATCGCACCGCGAGACAGCGCGGTGCCGATCTTTCCGTCGTACAACCTGGACCAGCAGTTTCAGGTGATGAGCGCCGTCGCCGCACACACCTCGGTGCCGGTCCCGCGGGTGTACTGGTCCGAGAGCAATCCGGACGCGCTCGGCGGCGAATTCTTCGTGATGGAGCGGCGTGACGGTGAAATCCCGCCCGACGTCATGCCGTACACGTTCGGATCCTGGCTCTCGGAGGCTTCGGCCGACGACTGTTCTCGACTCCAGCAGTCATCGGTCCGCGTACTTGCGGAGTTGCACGCGATGGCCGATCCGCACCTCGCACTCCCTGAACTGTGTCGCGACGGTGTCGAACCGACTGGCACAGAGGCACTTCGCGCGCACCTAGAGGAGCAGCGCCGCTATTACGAGTGGGCAACAGCCGACGGACCAGGATCTCCTTTGATCGAGCGCGGTTTCGACTGGATCGAAGCGAACTTTCCCGCCGATGCCGGTTCCGCAGTGCTCTGCTGGGGTGACTCGCGGATCGGAAATGTCATCTACCGCGACTTCGAGCCGGCGGCGGTCCTCGATTGGGAGATGGCCACACTGGGGCCGCGTGAGCTGGACCTCGGCTGGATGATCTTCCAGCACAGGTTCTTCGAGGATCTTGCGGCCATGGCCGGCCTCCCCGGAATGCCGGACTTCCTGCGCCGTGAGGACGTGGCCGATGCCTACCGCTCGCTGTCCGGACACCAGGTAGCGGATCTCGATTTCTACATCGTGTACGCCGCGTTGCGGCATGCGGTGATCATGTTCCGAGTTCAAAGCCGCGCAGTGGCTTTCGGTCAGGCAGAGTTCCCCGACAACCCGGACGAGATGATCCTGCACCACAAGACGCTCGAAGCCATGCTCGACGGCACTTATTGGGAGTCGCTCGCAACAGTACCGGTTACATCAGCCCCGGTCACAACAGGAGAAGCGCGATGACACTGTCCCCGCTCGACGACTACCCGGTACATCAGATCGCGGAGACTATCCGCCACGTGGGCACCTCGGATCGAAACTTCTACGATCGCTACTACTTCAACGCTCATGCCGGCGTCGACGGCGACACCGAGCCGCTGTTTCTCATCATCGGTCTCGGTCAGTACCCCAATCTTGGTGTATGCGACGGCTTTGCGGTTCTTCGGCGCGGCGAAGACCATATAGTCTTCCGGGCATCCCGAGCCTTGGGTGACGACCGAATGGACCTGTCAGTAGGCCCACTGCGAATCGACATCATCGAGGGTCTGCACCGCCTACGTGTGGTGTTGGAATCGAGCCCCGAGGCGCCGGATCTGAGCTTCGACCTCACCTTCGAGTCCGACGGTCCGGCCAATCTCGAGGCCAGGCATTTCCACCGTCAGCTGGAACGAGTCACCTTCGACACCCAACGATTCGTGCAGACAGGCACGTGGTCCGGATCTCTGACCGTGGACGGCGACGTCATTCCCGTCACGCCGGAGACGTGGCGGGGTAATCGCGATCGGTCTTGGGGTGTTCGACCGGTCGGTGAAGCGGAACCTCCTGGGCGCAAGGCGGATCCGGCGATAGCAGGCAGTCAGAACTTCTTCTGGATTTACTCGATCATGCAATTCGGCGACTTCACCGTCGTCACGATCGTTCAAGAAGATCAGCAGGGATGCCGAATCCTCGAGGATGCAACTCGCGTCTGGGCGGACCGCTCGCGGGAGCCGGAGTGGTTGGGTCGACCCGACCACCAGCTCACCTTCATCTCCGGTACACGCGAGGTGAAGAGCGGAACTCTGTACTTCCGGCGTCCCGGTGCACCAGGCGAGCCCGACCATATTCTGGAGATCACCTGCGAACCGATTTTGCCCAACTACATCGGTGTCGGCACAGGCTACGGACTCGAGCAGGATTGGCGCCACGGGATGTGGCAAGGCGAACTGGTGGTTCAAGGCCTGCGAGAGAAGGTTTCGGAGATCGAACCGTGGAAGAAGATGCTGTGTCCGGTCGACAATCTCGCCCGGTTCACCCTCGTCGAGGACGGCGTATCCCGCACCGGAACAGGCCTGTTCGAGGTGGCAGTCATCGGACCTCATCAGCGATACGGCTTTACCGGCATCGGTGACGTTGCACCTTAACTACAGATCACCGTAACTACAGATCAACAAACTACAGAGAGAGGTACTGCCACATGTCCACACGCACACGAATGTTGTTCGCTCGCACCGCGAAGGCCGCCGCACTTGTTGTCACCGGAGGTCTGTTGTTTGCCGCTCCCGCTACGGCAATCCCGCTTGACCTGGGTTCCCTGGGCACGGGATCACTCGGTTCGGTCGATCTCGGCTCACTCGATCCGGTGCTCGCGCCGACACCGAACTTGGCCTCCGTGGCCAACTTTCGCGACATTGCAGGAAACGACGGGAGGGGATACGTCACCGCAGATGGCTCGCATCTCAAGCGCGGCGTCATCTACCGGTCCAATGCGCTGACCGCGACCAGCGACGCCGACAAGGCGACACTCACCGGCCTCGGACTTGCCGACGCCTATGACCTGCGCGGTGCAACCGAGATCTCCAACCCGTTCATCGGTGGCGCAGACAAGCTTCCGGACGGCGTGACGTACACGAACATCCCGATCGAGTTCAAGGATCTCACTCAGCTCGCCACGACGATCAAGTCGCCGGAGGAGGCCAAGCAGTTCTTGGTCGACACCAACCGCAGTTTTGTCACCGACCCCGTGCGCCGCGCCGGCTTCAAGCAGGTTCTCTCGGACATCGCTGCGAGTGACGGGGTGCAGTTGTTCCATTGCACCTCAGGCAAGGACCGCACGGGTTGGACCGCGATGTTGCTGCAGTCCATCGCCGGTGTTCCCGCCCAGACGATCATGGACGACTATTTGTTGAGCAACACCTACCTTCAGGCGACCAACCAGAAGATTCTCGCGCAGATCTCTCAGGCCCTGAGCCCGCAGGTGGCGACCAATCTCGAGCCCGCTCTCGGTGTCGACGCTTCGTATCTGGAGGCAGGTCTCGCGCAGATAACCAGCGATTACGGAACCGTCGACGGCTATCTCACCAATGGTCTCGGACTCACCCCGGACACGATCAAGCTTCTGAAGGCCAAGCTGGTCGGCTAGTTTCACGCTGCTAAAACGCTTGAACGAAGGTGTACCGGTCTCCATCGAACTCTGGTGGGCCTCGATCCCGGAGGTTGCCCTGCGACGCGGCGAGCGCACCTTAGCCTATGTGCGCTAGAATTATGTACATGACAACTCTCCCGGTGGCCGACGCCCGAGCGCAGCTCTCTCGTCTCGTCGACGAGGCCGAGCGCACACACGAACGGTTCGAGATCACCCGCAACGGGCATCGTGCCGCCGTGCTGCTCGGCGCCGACGACTATGACGCGTTGCGCGAGACGATCGCCGTGCTGGCCGATGAATCGCTACTGGCCGGACATCTGGCGGGAGTGGCTGAGGCGCAGGCCGGGGACACCCTCGACGCTGCCGGTTTGGCTGCGTTCCTGGGTAAGAGCGAGGAGTGAGCGGCGTTGACGAGCCCTATGTCTTGGCGGTGGCGCGTTCTGCGGCTCGATCGCTGAAAGCGGGCTTACCCGAGAAGGTTGCGGTCGCGGTCTACGCGTTCATCACCGGTCCGTTGCTCGAGAACCCTCACCGGGTCGGAAAGCGGCTCGATCCGCCGCTGGCTCCGGCGTATTCGGCGCGGCGCGGTACGTATCGGGTGCTGTACTTGATCGACGATGACGCCCGTCGGGTGACGGTCACCTCGATCGCGCACCGCTCCGATGCTTACCGCACCTGAAAAGCGTCTTAAAGTGAACAACTGCCCGGAGACTTGACACCGGGATTGCGATTACGGCTTGCTGCAGGATCCGCGCTCGTGGCAACCGGCCCATCGTTTGCGTGACATCCAGTTTCCTGTACAAAGATGCGAAATCTTTTGAAGTGTGCTGACTTCCGTGGTCTGGGTAAATCCGAGATTGGTCAGTTCGGCACCAGCAAATGGTCTGATGCCGGAGGGTATTGTCGGATTGTGAACCAGGATCTGATCATTCGCCGCTACCAGCCCTCGGATGAGGACGTGGTCGTCGACCTGTGGTCTCGTGCAGCCCGCGAAGCCCACCCGTTTCTTGCGGGTGAGGGGACCGGTGAACGGGAGCAGAAGATGCGAGAGGTTTATCTGATTCAGGCCGATAATTGGGTGGCTGAGCACAGCTCCGAAGTCGTTGGCCTGTTGGGAATGATCGGCTCCGAAATCGGGGGACTGTTCGTCGCGCCGGCATCACAAGGGTTGGGTGTCGGGCGGGCGTTGGTCGAACACGCTGCTACCCTGCACGGCGAGGTGACACTCGAGGTCTACACCCTCAACGATCGCGCCCGCAGGTTCTATGAGCTGATGGACTTCGAAGAAGAGGGGCGTCGCCACGACGCCGAGACAAACCATGAATTGATCACCCTGCGTCGTACTGGTCGCGACTCCTCCCGCATTCAGGCATGAGAGAGGCTATTCAGCCCAGCGTGCTTACGCTTGAGCCTGCTGGTCTGCCTGGAGGTGCTTGACCGGACATCCGGCGGGGAAAGTGCCGAGGTCTTCGACCTTGTAACCGCTCGGGTAGCTGCGGATGTTGGGCAGTTCGCGGGCGAACTTCCGCTTCGTGCGCACCGGGAAGAACCGCAGCAGACGCGCGCGGACCTTCAGCGCTCCGCGCGAGACGACGCGCATTGCGGTGCTCGGGTGCTTGTAGTGGAAGGCGTCGAGTAGGTGATCGTCCATGAGGGCGAAGGCGAATCCCTTGACCAGAGCCTTCGGCGCCAGGTTGTTGGGCGGGAAGGTGCACATCAGTTCGAGGGTGGAATCGGCGACGGCCCGCGCGCCGGGATCAAATGAAAAGTGTTCGCGCTCATAGTCGTCGAGAAGTTTGACGAACCCCTCGTAGGTGTCAGGCGTGTCCTTGATGTTCATGTACCGACCCAGGTGGCGGTAGTAGTTCGTCGACCCGACGATCTCGTTCTCGGTCATCTTTCGCCAGCCGTACGCGTCGAGCCATCTGACCGGTGTGACGACGAAGGTGGCCAGGACGTAGAGCATGTCGTCGTTGGAGATGTCGTACGAGCCGTGCATCTGATTCATTCGACGCACGCTCTTGCGGCCTTCGGTGCTGCTGAGGCCGTGCTCGAGGATCGCGTCGAGGATCAGGCTGGTGTCGTCGTAACGCTTCTGAACCTTGTCGGTGAACTCGCCCGTGGAGAAGAGGAGCTTGCCGATGGAGGGGACTGCGTACGTGCGAAACAGTGCGAAGCTGAGCGCCTGATTGATGTCCCAGGGGAACTCTTGCGCCGCGAGAATGCGCGACATCTCTTCGTAATCGGTTTCGGGATCGAGTCGATCCGTGCGACTGCGGAGGTCGTAGCGCTTCATCTGAACACTCCCTGGGACTGGTCTGCGCGCGGCAGAGGTAGGTGTGAGCTGCACCACCGACTGTAGTTCTGACAACACGCGTTGTCTAGGGGGTGTGAATAGTCGACTTTCCTTCGTTTCGGGCGTTGTACCAGGGGTATCCGGAAAGTGTTGTCGACCCGAGGAGCAGCTATGAGCGTCACACGCACGGCCGGGGTTTTTGCGGCCATCGGACTACCGATTGCCGCGAGCGTCATGTTCGCCGGAGTCGCCTCGGCTGATCCGCCACATCCTTTCGGCGGCGCCGCCGTCACCATCGGGTGTCCGAATCAGGGGTCGCTGGCCTCGTTGACCGGTCTCACCGGCCAGTCCGGACCAGAGGCCAATCCGCCCATTGCCAAGGGTGATATTCGCTTCGATTCGTTCCCGGCAGCTGCGCCTATCCCGGCGGCCGGACAGGTCACCGTTGCGTGGGTCAATACAGACACCGGCAAGTCCGGAATCGTCGACCTCGTAGGGACTTACCCGTACCTCTCCGCGACGGTCAATACCGGCGTCGGCAATGTCGTTGCGACGGCGTTCGGTTCGATCAACTGGGGCAGTAGTCCCATCTGCCAGTCGAATCCGACGATCGGCAGGTTCATAGCCTGATCATCACAGCGTTCACAGCCTGAACAGGCACAGAGTTGGCGGTATCGCGTGATTATCTGTCATCTCGGAGATACCGCCGGGTCCGTCCCATCCCATATTCTGAAACATGTTAGGTGAAAGCATATTTCAGGGATGGAAAAGGTGGCGACGTGAACGGGTCGAGCGCGCGTCAGTTGATGAGCCAGATGCTCGTCGAGAAACGAAACAGCCTTGCACCCGAAAAGGTCGGCATGCGATGCGAGGGTGCTCGCCGCATGCACGGCCTCAGTCGGCGTGATGTCGCACAGATTGCCGACATCAGTTTCAATCACTACCAACGGTTGGAACAGGGTACGTCCGTGGGTGTTTCGGCTCCGGTCATCGTGAGGATCTGCGACGCCTTGTTGATGGAAGACGACGAGAAGGCGCGCATGCTGGCATTGCATCAGGCATGGGCGCGCCCTCGTCGACCTCGGCCCGGATCCCGAGTTGCCGGATCTCAGGCCGCCGGTGAAATCTCCGGTAGGCAGCGGGCCAGTTCGTCCGGCGTGTAGTAGAAACTTCCGGCGCTCACCGGAGCGCACGGGGCCGCAAAGGCTGTCTCACGCTCGTTGTAGAGCATTCGGACCAGACGCTTGCCGTCCGGCCCGGCGTAGACGTCCCACTGCACGTTGGCAGCCATCGGGCTGACCTGCGCTCCGCGCCAGGGGTTGTTCGCGTAGGTGTAGAGGTCGCCCTCCGCCTGCGAGACGGAGCTCCCCGGCAGTTTCAAGAGCGCCGCGAAGGGGATGATCGTTTCTGCGTGTGCAAACCGGAAATCGGCTCCAGGTACGGCGTCGTCGCCGTTGTGTTCCTGCAAGCCACGCAGGAACTCGTCGCGGAGCACGGTTGCCATCCGGTAGGTGACGTCTTCACCGGTGAAACCCGGACCCTTGGCGTAGAAGTCCTCGGCATCGTTCGTGTACGCGAGCCATTGTGCGTCGGCAGGTTCGATGAATCGCTCGAAATTCCACTTGCCTTCTTCGGCCATGCCCGGAGTGATGATGTACGTGTTGTACAGCATGTATGCAGCGTCGACCTCGTTGTCGATCGTGCTGGAACCCTTGCCGCGGTCGACGAGTGAGAACTCGCCCGCGCTCAGGCGGTTGACGAAGTTCTCCGAGTAGAGCTTGAGCATCATGTGCCGTGAGACTTCGCGGGTGCGGGGAAGATCGGCGATCTGGTCGTCGACGGCTTTCAGTCGAGGATCGGACTCTTCGTAGTCCTTGTAGTCGGCATTTGCATCCGAGTCGTGGAAGTAGAGGAGATCGGCATCCGTCGTCACCGGTGCAACATCGCCGGCGACGGCCGGAAACGCACCGGTCAGGCCCTGAGCGAAGTTCTCGGCGCTGTCCACGGCACGGTCGACGCCCGACGAAGTCAAAGTGATGGTGCCCTGTTGCGCTGCGATGGCGTCGAACAGTTGGGGGAGGCGTTCGGTGACCCGCGCGCCGAGCTGCCTGTGTTCGGTCACCCCGAGTCCGCTGAGGTTGCCGTACCCCAGCTTCTTGTTGGCGGCCATGAGATCACGAAGGGCCGGGCCGAATTCCTTGCCTACGGGAGTCAATGCGTTCTCGGCTTCGGCGATTTCCCACAGCTGCAGGCTCAGGTCGTCGTACTTCAGGCTCGACAGCGCTCTGGAACCATGGCGCGCAACGCTTTCCGTGTACACCGGGGAGTATCCCGTCGGCGGCGCCTGATAGTCGGCGATGCGCTGGCCGGGAGTGTAGGGCGTCTTGGACGTGAAACCGCCGTCGGTCGACGCCGGGGTCTCGGCCGAACCGGAACTCGAACCAGCGTCGAGCGAACCGAACGGTGACGCCGTGGCGATGGACTGGACGCTGCTGGTGACAAGCACTAGTGCGACAGCGCCGGCAGCGGCCAGCACGCCGAAGCGTGAGCTTCGCATGGTGAGTTGATCCTCTCCGTCGGTGCCGAGGTGACACGACGGAAGGAAAGTTAGAACAGCTAAGCGTCCGAATTGCACCTATTTGCCCATGTGCAGATGGACGCGGGGTTACAAGTTTCGGATTCGGAGAGCTCAGGAGGGTTTGGCGGCAATCCCGATCGACACGGAGAGCGACAATGCTATGAGGGTCATGGCCAGCCACTGGTAGCTCTTGGGTGTGGGCTGCTTCTTACGTCCGAACTTGCTCACTGATGTCTCCCGTTTGTCCGTGGGTACTCAGCACATATTACTGTTCCATTACCCCAATGGCGCGGTCGACCGGAAACTGTGCGCGATCAGACAGCAGGCGGACCGCGAAGTCCGCCCGCTGCCCTGTGATCAAGAGATCGTGCGCAGTTCCCGTCGCAGTATCTTGCCGGTAACGGTCTTCGGCAGTTCCTCCACGAGCACCACAGATCGTGGGTATTTGTACGCCGCCATCCGCTGTTTGCAGTGATCGATCAGTTCGTCCGGCGTCACCGACGCCCCCGCGACGAGGCTGACGAACGCCTTCACCGTCTCACCGCGGTATTCGTCGGCGATACCGACGACAGCCGCCTCACGGACTGCGGGGTGCTCGGCAAGAACGTCCTCGACCTCGCGTGGCCACACCTTGTAGCCGGACGCGATGATCATGTCCTTCTTACGGTCTACGACGTAGAACCAGCCGGCTTCGTCCATGAACCCCACGTCGCCGGTGTGGAACCATCCGTCGCGAATGGCCGACGCACTCTCCTCCGGCTTGTTCCAGTAACCGCGCACCACCTGTGGACCACGGACGACCAATTCGCCGATCTCTCCGATCGGCAGGACCGCACCGCCCTCGTCTTCGATGCGGACCACGGTGTTGGGTACTGGAACGCCGACAGACAGTGCCCCGGACGTGGGGTCGACGGGCGTATCCGCCCCGACGGGAACGGCGTGAGTGGGCGACGTCGTCTCGGTCAGACCGTAGATGTTGTGCAGCGCAGCACCGGTCATGGCGCGGACGGCCTCGGCGGCAGTCGGCGAGATGGGTGCGCCGCCGGAGTAGAGCAACCGCATGGAGGTGAAGTCTTCCGGCGCGCATCCCGGAGTGTTGAGCAGTGCCGTAAAAGCAGTGATGGCGCCGACTGTGAATGTCGGTTGGTGCTCACGAATCGCGTCGAGCATCACCTCGGGCTGGAAGCGATAGGCCAGCACCAGCGGCATTCTCGCCAGGACGGACACCGCGATGTGACCGATCAACCCCGTGATGTGGAAGAGCGGTGCGACGCCGAGAACCGTGTCTTTCGGGGTGAGCCCCAGCCAGTCACGGTAGACCTGGGCGTTGAAGGTCATGTTCGCGTGAGAGGTCATCGCCCCCTTCGGCGGACCGGTGGTTCCCGACGTATAGGTCAGTACCGCGATGTCTTCCGGTGCGACGTCAGTGGTGACCGGATCGCCGAGCCGATGTTCGTCGATCAGGGTCGAAAGATCGTCGGTACCGAGATCCTTCTTGACGATTCCGTCGAAAATCCTTGGATCGTTGCGACTTTGGTACTCGAGTTCCGAGGTGGTGATAACTCGCCTGACCGGCGAGTCGGAGACGACATTGCGGCCGACGGACTCGTAGAGCCCCTCGAGAGCGATGAGAACCACAGCTCCGGAGTCTTCGAGTTGGTATCCCAATTCTCGTTCACGGCTCATGGGATTGATCGAGACTGCGACGCCGCCGGCTTTCCAGATTCCGGCGAGCGCGAGCACGAACTGCGGAACGTTCTGGAGGAACAGAGCGACGCGGTCACCCTCCACCAGTCCACCGGCTCGGAGTGCTCGGGCCAGGGCGTCACTCTGCTGATCCAGTTCGGCGAAACTGAGTTGACCGTCGAAGTACTTCACAGCCGTGGCGTCCGGATCAGAGCGGACCGTGGTCGCCAACATCTCGAGCATCGTGGGGTGCTCGACCTCGATGTCGGGGGGAACGTCGTTGCGGTACAACGCCAACCAAGGGCGATCTTCGTATGTCATTTGATGGCAACCGGATTCACGGGAGAGCCGCTGGCCTTGGCAACCTTGAGTGGTGCGGCGACGTACAAGAATGTGTACTGGCCGTCGGACGCACAGTCTTCAGCCAGTTTCTCGAGATCGCAGATCTCGGTGAACACCACGCCGAGATTGCGCATCAGAGCGTTGTGGAGTACCAGTGCCACACCGTTTTCGGGGTCGGTGGTGACCTCGTTGGCGATGGTATCCGTTACCAGGTTCGGGATCTCCATGTCCTGGAACCACTGGACGAGTTCGGGGCTGTAGATCAGGCCGGGCTCGCAGAAGCCCTCGTAGAAGGCTTCGCCCTGGTCGAAGAACAGCTTGAGGAAGTTGGTGCGGATGACGAGGATGTCACGCTTCTCGATGGTGACGCCCTGCGCTTCGGCACAGGCCAAAAGATCATGGTGCGTGAATGTTTCGGCCTTGTCGAGGTTTTCCTTGCCGCGGAACTTTGCCATGTCGAGAAGTACTGCGCGTCCGACGACGCCACGGTCGGCAATCGGTTCGACGCTGGCCTTCTCGAGGCCGCCGACAGTCGTGTCAGCGGAGTATCCGTTCCACAGCGCACCGTCGTACCAGACGTGGCCGAGCGCGTCGTACTGCGTCGAACCCTGCAGGAACGCGTCGATCTTGTCGTCCGCGTAATGCAGGCCGCCGGGGAAGTTGGGGGCGTCGTCGCCGTCCCAGCTGCTCTCGTCGAAGATCTGTGTGCGCTCGGCAGGGCTGCGTCCCGGCCACACCGGATCACCCTTGGGGTCGCCGATGAGCCGTTGAAGCGTGAACACGGAACCCTGCTTGATGGTTCCGACGCCACGAAGCACCTGTCCGGCGTCGAGGTAGTTCAGTGAACCGACCTCGTCGGACTCTCCCCACTTGCCCCAGTTGCTGGGTGCGTCGCGCAGGAGTTCTCCAAGATATGGCGCCTCGGTCATGGTGATTCGATCCTCTCGCTACCGACACCGAACGATCGCTCGGGCGGACCTGGGTCTTTGTGATCCACATCATGTTCAGGCCGATAATCAGTAGTCAACATGTTCACCGATTGCCGTGGTCATCGCATTGTTGGAAATCCAATGTTCGGGAATACTGAACACTGTGACCGAAATCGAGAATGCCGTCCTGATTGGAGCGTCGATCCGGCAGGCACGGCGTCACAGCGGGCTCTCGCTGCGCGAATTGGCCAGGCGTCTCGATGTCAGCGCGGCTACCCTCAGCGCCGTCGAGACCGGAAAGACCAGGGTCAGCGTCGACAGGTTGGCGGCGATCGGGGGGATCCTCGGAGTGCGTTTCGACGCACTGCTCCCAGCCGCGATAGTGCGTCCGCCGGAACAGCCACGATGGGGTGGCGACGACGCGGACCCGAGCGCACCTATGCGACCGAACGTGTGGCGAAGGTTCGGCCCGAGTTCGTTCGATCCGGTGTTGGCGGCCGCGCTTGCGGAGATGGTGAAGACCGGATATCACGGCGCTGCGATGCGTGAGATCGCTAAGCGCGCGCAGATGAGTGTGCCGGGTCTGTACCACCACTATTCCAGCAAGCAACAAATGTTGGCCGAAATTCTCGACCTCACCATGGCCGAACTCAACACGAGATCGTTGGCCGCAATCGACGAGGGCGAAAGTCCCTCTGAAAGGCTGGCTCTGCTCGTCGAATGTGTGACCTTGTTCCATATCTATCGCCGCGATCAAGGTTTCCTGGGTGCCAGCGAAATGCGCAGTCTCACAGACGAGAACAGGTTGCGCATCACGGAATCACGCAACTACCAGCAATGGTTGACGACGAAGCAAGTCGACGACGGAATCGCCGCCGGCGTGTTCGGGACGGATCGACCGCGACAGGCTGCGCGTGCAATCGTCGTGATGTGTGTCTCTGTCGCGCAATGGTATCGGCCGAGCGGACCACAAACGCCCGAGGAAATCGCACGCGACTATGCGCGTTTTGCGCTCGATCTGGTGCGCTACCGACGACCGTGACGGACGTCATCCGGTTCGGGTGATGCGCCTGCGCGCAAACGGGTCCATGCTTGGAAGGTATCCGTACCGCGACTCGAGTAAGGAACGAAACCTAATGTCTTCCAAGCTGTCTCACAAGGCCTACATGATCGGCGCCGGCATCGGAAACCTTTCGGCGGCGATCTATTTGATTCGAGACGGTGAGTGGGATGGTGCGGACATCACCATCATGGGTCTGGACATGCACGGAGCGAACGACGGCGAATCTGCCGCTACCTTCCAGCACCAGTACGGTCATCGCGAGCTCGGAAACGACGCGGGTTTCATCAACCGTGGCGGGCGTATGCTCAACGAGGAGACCTACGAGAACCTCTGGGACGTGCTGAGTGCGGTTCCGTCGCTGGACAACCCGGGAAAATCGGTGACGGATGACATCCTCGATTTCGACCACGCACATCCGACGCACGACGTTGCACGGTTGATCGACCGAGACGGCATCCGCAACAAGGGTGGGAACGACTACAAGCACATGCAATTCGACAACAAGGATCGCTACTTGTTGACGAAGCTGATGACGTTGCCGGAGTCGGACGAGGCAAAGTTGGACGATATCAGCATCGAGCAGTGGTTCGAGGACACTCCGCACTTCTTCACCACCAACTTCTGGTACATGTGGGAGACCACATTTGCTTTCAAGCGGGTGAGTTCGGCGATGGAGCTTCGCCGGTACATGAACCGAATGATTCTCGAGTTCAGTCGCATTCAGACGCTCGCCGGTGTCACCAGGTCGCCGTACAACCAGTACGAGAGCATCATCTTGCCGATGCGGACCTTCCTCGAATGCAAGGGCGTGAAGTTCGTCAACGAACTGAAGATCACGGAGTTCGTGTTCAAGGACACCCCGCTTCGAGACGAGATCGTCGTGACGGGACTCGATTACGAGAACGTCCGCACCGGTGAGAAGGGCCGAATCGACGTAGCGGAGGGCGATTTCGTCTTCGACACCAACGGCAGCATCACCGACAGTTCGTCGATCGGCGATCTGGATACCCCGATCGTGGAAGACATGAGGTACGCGCCGAGTGCACTGCTGTGGAAGCAGGCTACCGAGCATTTCTACGACCTCGGGAATCCCGACAAGTTCTTCGGGGATCGGGAGCAGAGTGAGTGGACCAGCTTCACCGTCACCACGTCGTCACACGAACTCATCAACGAGATTTCCCGAATCACCAAGCAGCTCCCCGGAAATGCGCTCAACACGTTCGTGGACTCGAACGTCCTTCTGTCGATCGTGGTTCACCATCAGCCGCACTATCACGCGCAGAAGGAGAACGAAGGGGTCTTCTGGGGTTACTGTCTGTTCCCGCGCAAGAACGGTGACTACGTGAAGAAGCCGTTCATCGAGATGACCGGCCGGGAAATGCTGGAAGAGACGCTCGGACACCTCGAGGCGCTCGACGAGAGCGGTGCGCTGGCCGCGCGCCGACAAGAGATCACCGGCAGCGTCGTCAATTCGATTCCCAGCCATATGCCTTACGCCAGTGCGCTGTTCAATCGGCGCGCCGTCGGTGACCGGCCTCTGGTGGTGCCGAAGCACTCCAAGAATCTGGCCTTCATCAGTCAGTTCGCGGAGTTGCCGTTCGACATGGTGTTCACCGAGCAGTACTCGGTGCGCTGCGCTCAAGTGGCCGTCTACAAGTTCCTGGGGATTCCGGAAGACAAGCTTACCAAGATGCATCACTACGAGAAGGATCCGAAGGTCCTCGCCAAGGCCGCAGTGACGATGTTCCGCTGAGGAGTGCTCAGCGACCGTGCCGCTTCTCGTAGTCCTCGCGAGTGCGATCGGCGCGGCGCTGGGCCTTCTCGTCGAGCAGTTCGGGATCGAGTCCGTGGCTCAGTAGGCGGTGACGGCGGTAGATGGTGCCGAGCGCCACGACGAAGTACGCGAGCGGGATGAGCAGCAAGGCCATCATGGCCAGGGGGATCCAGATCGGTCCGGGAATCAAGAGGAACAGCAGGAGAATCAGCGTCGCCGGCACTGTGAAACGAATGATGTAGCGCGCCTGCGCCCCCGGGCCCACCAGATCGTTCCGAACCCAGTCCTGATACCGGTCGGGGAGCGTCTTTCCCAGCAGGTATCCGCAGTATTGGGGGAAGTTCGGGCGAGTCTGTTCGGCCATGGTCTCCAGGATAGTGCCTGGTACTGCCGCTTACACCGGTGCCTTGAACGTGCGGCGGTACGCGCTCGGTGAAACGCCGAGGGCCTCGTTCATGTGTTGACGCATCGATGTCGCAGTTCCGAAGCCGGTTCGAGCGGCAATTGCATCGATCGACAGATCGGATTCCTCCAAAAGTTCCCGTGCTCGATCGACGCGTCTGCTGGTCAACCAGCGGTTCGGTGTGGTTCCGACTTCGTCGCGGAATCGACGACTGAACGTGCGGACGCTCATGTTGGCGCGCGTCGCCAGGTCCGCCAGGGTGATCGGCTCGCCTAGATGTTCGAGGGCCCAGTGCCGAGCGTCGGCAGTCGATTCCGATGGCTTGTCGGCCAGGGGGCGCCGGATGTACTGCGCTTGGCCGCCGTCGCGCCACGGCGGTACGACGCAGCGCCTCGCGACGGTGTTCGCCACTTCCATGCCGTGGTCGCGCCTGACAATGTGCAGACAGAGATCGACGCCTGACGCCACGCCGGCCGACGTCAGGATGTGGCCTTCGTCGACGAACAGCACGTCCGGATCCACGTTCACCTTGGGATAGACACGCTGGAAATGGTCGGTGTTGCGCCAGTGCGTCGTGGCGCGGAGGCCGTCGAGCAAACCTGCCGCGGCGAGGATGTACGACCCGGTGCAGATCGAGACCAGCCGAGTGCCCGGCCGGATGTGTTGGAAAGCTGCGGCCAACTCGGGGGAGAGGTAACCGTCTTCGTAGGCCGGACCCAACTCGTACGACGCGGGTATGACGACGGTGTCGGCGGTGGCGAGCAACTCGCTCCCATGGTCGACCGAGATGCTGAAGTCTGCGTCGGTCTGCACGGGATTGCCGTCGACGGTGCACGTCAGGATCTCGTACAGCGGTCGATCCTCGACGTCGAGGGCGCGCCCGAAGATGCGCGCCGGGATGCCGAGTTCGAAGGGTATGACTCCATTCAGAGCCAGTACGACGACGCGATGCGGACCAGACATGGCTTGATTCTTTCATATATTGGCAATCTGGCCACTGTTCTCGATCGAATCCGAACTGCAGAATCTTCTCTGTGACTTCTGAGACCGCTCTCCCCGAATCAGGCCAACAGCAGGTGAGCCCGCCGCGCTTTCACCGCGCCTGGTCCGTCGCGATCGTGGCGTTCCTGGCGTTGGTCGGTGCGGCGAGCTTCCGCGCCGCGCCTTCGGTGCTGATCGATCCGCTGCACGAGGATTTCGGTTGGTCGCGCGCCAGCATCTCCGCCGCAGTCTCGGTCAACCTGATTCTGTACGGGCTGACCTCTCCGTTCGCCGCTGCCTTGATGGAGAGGTTCGGTATCCGGGCGGTCGTCACCTCGGCGTTGGCGCTCATTTCACTCGGCAGCGGTCTCACGATATTCATGACCTCGAGTTGGCAGCTCATCCTGCTGTGGGGTGTCTTTGTCGGCCTCGGTACGGGTTCGATGGCGCTGGCGTTTGTTGCCACCATCGTCGATCGGTGGTTCGTCGAGAAGCGCGGTCTTGTGACCGGCATCCTCACCGCCGGTGGTGCGGCCGGTCAGTTGGTGTTCCTGCCCGTCCTGGCGAAGATCGCCGAAACCTACGACTGGAAGAGCGTCGCATTCACGGTCTCGTTCGCCGCATTGGCCGTCGTGCCGTTCGTTCTGCTGTTCCTGCGCAACTACCCGTCCGACGTGGGTACGACGCCCTACGGTGCGCCCGCCGACTACACCCCACCGGCCAAGCCTGTCTATCAGCGCGGTGGCGCCGGAGCCCGCGCGATCTCGGTGCTGGTCATGGCGTCGAAGACCAAGGTGTTCTGGCTTCTCGCCGGTACCTTCGCGATCTGCGGCGCGAGCACCAACGGACTGATCGGAACGCACTTCGTTCCGGCGTCGCACGATCACGGAATGCCGATCACCACGGCCGCGTCACTGTTGGCGTTGATCGGAATCCTCGACATGGTCGGCACCATCGCTTCGGGTTGGTTCACCGACCGCATGGACTCGCGAAAACTTCTCGGCATCTATTACCTGTTCCGCGGGATCTCGCTGCTCTTTCTGCCGCTATTGCTCGCCAATACCGTGAATCCGCCGATGATCGCGTTTGTCATCTTCTACGGGCTCGATTGGGTGGCGACGGTTCCGCCGACCGTCGCGCTGTGCCGTCAGCACTTCGGCGCCGACGCCCCCATCGTGTTCGGTTGGGTGCTGGCATCGCACCAGATCGGTGCGGGTCTGGTGGCCTTCTTGGCCGGCCTCGTTCGTGATCAGATCGGCTCGTACGACGCTGCCTTCTTGGTGGCCGGCGCGCTCTGCGCGATCGCTGCAGTCATGTCGTTGTTGATCGCAAAACGTCCGAAAGAGGCAGTATTGGTTGACTCTGTCTGATTCGGCACTGTGATCGGTACCACCGACGGGGTAAGTTGTGTGTAACTCCAAGAACTACTCACCAGTAGGGGTACTGAAATGCCTGCTCCGTCCGCTGCGACCTTCTCGCGGCTCGCCGATCTGATCGCCATCGACAATGTTGCCGATCGCCCGACGAAGTCCATCACCGAGGTGTTCACCGGCAAGGAGCTGGCGACCATCCCCGTCGGCACCGCCGACGACGCACTTGCGGCCATCGCCCGCGCGCGCGTCGCTCAGAAGGAATGGGCCAAGCGCTCAGTCCTCGATCGCGCTGCCGTCTTCCACCGCTACCGCGACCTCATCCTCGAAAACCGCGACGCACTCATGGACATGGCCCAGGCCGAGACCGGAAAGTCGCGTACCGCAGCTCAGGAAGAAGTCCTCGACATCTCGATGACGTCGCGTCACTATGCACGCGTAGCGCCGAAGCTGCTGCGTCCGCGTCGCGTCTCCGGCATGCTCCCGGGCCTGACGAAGACCGTCGTCCGCTACCAGCCCAAGGGTGTCGTCGGCGTCATCTCGCCGTGGAACTACCCGATGACGCTGGCCGTGTCCGACGCCATCGCCGCGCTGCTCGCCGGTAACGCCGTTGTCCTCAAGCCGGACAGCCAGACGCCGTACTGCGCGCTCGCCTGCGTCGAACTGCTCTACAAGGCGGGTCTGCCCCGCGACCTCTTCGCCGTGGTTCCCGGGCCGGGCTCCGTCGTCGGCACCGCCCTGGTCGAGAACACCGACTACCTCATGTTCACCGGTTCCACCGCGACCGGTCAGCTCCTCGCCGAGCAGGCCGGCCGTCGACTGATCGGCTTCTCCGCCGAACTCGGTGGCAAGAACCCGATGATCGTCGCCGCCGGCGCAGACCTGCGCGAGGTCACCGACGCCGCTGTGCGTGCGTGCTTCTCCAACTCCGGTCAGCTGTGCATCTCCATCGAGCGCATCTACGTCGAAGAGTCCATCGCACCCGAGTTCATCCGCATGTTCGGTGATCGCGTCAAGAAGATGAACCTCGCCGCCGGATACGAATTCGGAATCGAGATGGGCAGCCTCGTCTCCGAGGCGCAGGTCAAGGCAATTTCCGCTCATGTCGACGACGCAGTCGTCAAGGGCGCCACCGTCATTGCCGGCGGCAAGGCCCGCCCGGACATCGGACCGCTGTTCTACGAGCCCACGCTGCTCACCGGGGTTCCCGAGGACGCCGAGTGCTACCGCGACGAGACCTTCGGGCCGCTCGTCTCGATCTACCCGGTCAAGGACGTCGAAGAGGCCATCGCTGCGGCCAACGACACCGAATACGGCCTCAACGCCAGTGTTTGGGCGGGAAGCAAGGCTGCCGGTGAAGCTATCGCAGCGCGCATCCACGCCGGCACCGTCAACGTCGACGAGGGTTACGCTCCCACCTGGGGCAGCACCGCAGCACCGATGGGCGGCATGGGTGTCTCGGGCGTCGGTCGTCGTCACGGCGCCGAGGGTCTGATCAAGTACACCGAACCGCAGACCGTTGCCACCACTCGCGTCATGAACCTCGGTGGACCGCGCGGACTTCCGGCCAAGGTGTGGGCAAAGCTCATGCCTCACGCCATCAAGATCATGTCCTGGGTTCCGGGCCGGTAGCGGGTGGAGACCGCCAGCGCCTACATCGAGGCGACGCCGGTATCGGTGTGGAAGGTTGTCAGCGACATCGAGGGTATGGGTCGCTTCAGTCCTGAAAACACCGGCGGCACGTGGACTTCCGGAACTCCGGGCACTGTTGGTGCAAAGTTCAAGGGCACCAACAAACATGGTCTGATTCGTTGGAGCACTCACTGCACGGTGGTCGACGTGGTCGACTGCCGGAAGTTCTCCTTCGAATCGGACGAGCCGAAAGCGCGGTGGACCTATGTGCTCGAGCCTTCGGGAACGGGCACTGTGCTCACCGAGACTCGTGAGATCTATGCGGCGCCTGCGCTTTACGTGCGCATGATGTCGGGTAGCGGCCTGCTCGGTCGGGGTCGAGACCAGCTGATGCAGACCGGAATGGAAACCACTCTGGCGCGCATCAAGGCGTTTCTGGAGAGTTAGAAACTGACACAAGTGGGGCTGCACTCGATTCGAGTGCGGCCCCACTTCTGTTGTTGGAGATCTAGTTTGCAGTGCTGATGAGCGCAGCGTCGATGAGCGCGGTGTAGACACGCTCCGGTTCTTCGGCGATGCGATTGAGTACGTACAGCCACCACTGTGTTCCGAAGATGACGTATTCGCGTGTGGTGAAGCCCGCTGCTCGGAGGGCGTCCAGCTGCTCGGTGCCGAGGCCGAGCAGCATCTCGAACTCGACGTGCTCGCCTCTGAGCTTCGAATCATGCTCGGCGCGTAGTGCTTCGAGGATGTCGCGGTCATGCGTCGCGATGGAAAGCTGGTGACCCGAGTCGACGATCCGGGCTGCATAGTCGAGATACGCGTCGCACAGTTCGGCACTACCGCGCGGGTAGGCGACGGATTCGGCTTCGAGGAAGGCGCCCTTCACCAACCGGATGCGACCGGGCCGGTCGAGCAGCGCGGCGAGATCCTTTGCGGTGCGGTGCAGTCGGGCCTGAACGGTGATTCCCACGTGAGTGAACCGCTCGGCCAGTCGCGCGTGCATGTCGAGGACCAGGTCGGTGCGGTCGGACGCTTCGGCGGAGATGATCAGCTCAGCACCTGCGCGTTCCGTGGTCTCGGCCAGGCGCACGACATTGCGAAAGCACTGCTCCGGATCGATGACCAAGCCGATGTGCGAGAGGTCGAACGACACGGTGCTGTCGACGCCTGACGTTCCGATCCGTTCCGCCAATTCCACGAACACATCGGTTTCGGCGTTCGCGAGTTCGGGATCCCGGACGCTTTCCCCCGTGTATTCGATGCTCGCCTTGTGTCCTCGCGCGAAGATCGAGGGGAGGCGGCCGAAAGCGTCGTCGATGGTTTCGCCGCCGATGTAGCGAGCGGCGACTTTCCGTGCGAGTGCTGCCGTCGCAGCGTCCGCCATGGTGCGTTCTTTCAGGGATTCGTCGAGTGCGAGGCGGCGTAGGACGTCTGCGGCCTGGGCTTGTAGATCCGTGTTCACGGCTTCAGCGTATCCGGACAAGGGTGCGGGAATTATTCTCCGGACCCTTGCGTTCGATCTATTGTCGATATATCGTCGATACGTCAATCAAACACAGACAGTCCAGGAGGACAACATGTACGCCCCACACAACAACCCAGAAATGCAAGAACGTCGCGAGCATGGCCGCCGAGGCCCGCATCGTGGACACGGTCTCCGTCGAGGATTCGAGGGAGAGCGACCCGAGGGTCGCTTCGAAGACCGAGAAGAAGGACGCCCCGAAGGCCGACGCAGCCGCGGCGGTCAGCGTGGATTCGGCCGGCCCGACCAGCGTGGATTCGGTCGACCCGACCAGCGTGGATTCGGTCGACCCGACCAGCGCGGACACGGCCGCTCTCACTTCGGTGAAGCCGGCGCAACTCTCCGCCCCGCGATGGGTCTACTCCGAGGTGCCGCTGTCGCGGTAGCCGCAGGTGGGACCGCTGAGCAGGTAGTCAAGGCAGAGGCAATCCTTGCCGAGGCACGCCGAGCACTGTTCGAGATGCTGGCGGAAAAGCCGGCCGATGTAGAACCGGCTGACGCCGAAGCTACAGCCGCAGAAGCTACCGACACACTGCCGACAGAGTGATCACGGCGCTCAGGCGCCGACGGTGACTTCCTCGCTGTTCATGCCGGAAACGTGGCCGTCGGCGCCCTCTCGCCAGTACCCGACAACATTGTGCTTGTCGCGAGCAATTCCTCGAACTTCCCTCAGATGCTTACGAATACGACGGCTGGTTGCGCTTTCGCACGCCACCCACGCGTAGACGTCGGCCGTTTCGGATTCGGGAAACTCGACCTTCTCCACAGCTTCGAAGAGCGCGCTCGGCGCGTTTCCGAGGCCACTCCCCACGAGCCACGTGTACGTGACATCGCCGCGAGTGACAAGTTCCTGTCGATCCTCTTCGGTTTCGACCTCGATGATCGCTTGTGCGACATCGCCTTCACGAAGTTCTTCGACAATCCTGCCCAGTCCGGGGAGACCCGTGGCGTCTGCGACCAGCAGCTGCCAGCGAGGACCCGCCGGAGCTTGGTAATGGGAACGAGAACTGTCCGACCAGAAGACGCCGAGTAGGTGACCTGGTTCGGCCCGCAGGGCCCAATCTGCTGCAATACCGCCAGGGTGCACGACGAAGTCGATGTCCAGACGTCGGCCGCCGTCGTGCACCTTGCGCACGGTGTAGTGCCGCCATGGTGGCTCGGTTCCGAGATCTGCCTTGCCGTAGTCGGGATTGTTGAAGTAATCGTATTCTGCTTCTGTTTCACCGGGTTTCGGGAACGCGAGGTCGATGCGCTCGTCGCCCTGTCCGCCGGTCGGCCAATGCCAGTCGCCCTCTGCCTCGATGCTGATTCGCCGCATGTGCGGGGTCAGGGACGTGACGGTGACAACGCGGGCGGGTTCGCAGAAAGACATGCCTCGACCCTATGGGTCCGGCGTGTCGAAGTGGAGACAGATGCTGTCGCAAGACGGACATCGAGCGCATCCGAAAAGGCCAGCGTATGCCCCGGGGCATGATTCTTCCCCGGTGCACACGCTGGCCTTTTCAGTTATGTCGGTTCACGCCGCAGTCGGTGGACTGTTCCCGCCGATCGGCTGCTGATACGGGTCGATCGACATCGGCGGATAGAACACCGTTTTTCGATCGGGGCCGATCTCGACTCGCCACTGCGTGTGGTGCATCGTCCGATGATGATGACCACACAACAAGATCAGATTGTCGAGATCCGTTGGGCCACCATCGTTCCAGTGAACAATATGATGAGCATCGCACCACCCCGACGGAGTCCCGCACCCCGGAAACGCGCACCCACCATCCCGCACCGCAAGAGCCCGCCTTTGCGGAACCGTCGCTGTTCGCACTTCCTTGCCGCAGTCGAGCGGAACACCATTCTCATCTAACAAAATCCGCGTTACGGTGCAGTCGCAGGCCAACATTCGGGCAGTGTCGATACTGATCGGACCTACCCAATCCGTCCACGCGAACCCCAGTTCATCGGTCGACGGCAACAAATCTTTCAAGGCTTTGAGGTCGGTCATGTCTTTCGCCGACGCAGTCACCGTGATGTGCGGTTTCACCCCACCCTCGATCGGACCCAATCCCGCCCGCTCGTACCGGCGCAACAACTCGCAAAACCCGTCCGCCCGCCGCAGCGCCGGAGTGCGGGCGTCCTTCACGCCGTCCTTCTCCGGCGTCGGCGCCGACAAACTCGACAACAACGTGATCAAACGTGCCCCGTTCACGGCATCCAAATCGCCTTTCACCGACACACGCCCGTACAGGCCTTTCGAGGCATAGAACTCATTGCGCTCCGAATCCTCACCCACCGGGACGCCGTCCTCGCGTTTTCCGTACTGCTTCTCGATCCGCCGGATCGCCGCCCGCACCGCATCACAATCCGCAATGTTCTTCGACGCCAACTCCAACAGGATCCCGCGGGCCTTGTCCACATCCGCCGGCGTCATGTTCTTCGGCGGATGCTGACAAAACGACGCCACCTGACGCGCCTTCAACGCATCCACATCACCCCGGTGAAAAGCATCGGCGACAACAGGTTCGAGCAACAACAACCGCGCCAGACTGACCAACAGACTGCACTCACCGATCTCCAAATTCGTCGAACCATGCAACCACTGCGCAATCGCCCGAAAACCCTTCCCGACCACAGTCTCCCGGGAAAACATCTCCACGATCAGCAACACCATCCGCGATTGCAACTCATGCCGGACACGCACCAGATCCAGAACCTCACTCTTGAGGCCCTCACCGTCCAGCTGCCACGCTTCCCGACTGTCCATAAGGCAATCATATTCGAACAAAGTTTCGAACACAAGAGAATGTGAAGTGAAAATTACTGCTGTTCGGCGACTTTCGACATTTCGGGCAAAACGTCAGATCGAACCCAACTCCCGCGCACGGGCGACGGCCGACGTCCTCGACTTCACTCCCAACTTGCCGAAGATGTGGACCAGATGCGATTTGACCGTGGTCTCGCTGAGGAACAGTTCTTTGCCGATCTCTCGGTTGGACCGACCCGCCGCCACTAGCTTCAGAACTTCGATTTCCCTTGGGCTGAGGCTTGTTTCGGGCTTACGTACGCGAGTCATGAGCTTCGACGCGATCGCGGGGGAGAGAACGCTGTCCCCGCTCGCAGCGGCGCGGACGGCCGACAGCAACTCGACCGGTGGTGTGTCCTTGAGCAGGTATCCGCTGGCCCCTGCCTCGACGGCGCTCAAGATATCCGCGTCCGTGTCGTAGTTAGTCACGACGAGTACGTGCGGCGGATTCGGCAGCGCGCACACCGCGCGGGTGGCGTCGACGCCCGTCTTCCCGGGGCCGAATCGCAGGTCCATCAGCACGAGGTCAACCGGCGTGGTGGCGCAGAAGGCTATGGCCTCCTCGGCGGTGCCCGCTTCGCCGACTACCTCGATGTCGGCTTCGCTTTCGAGCAGCGCTCGTAACCCGGCGCGCACGATCGCGTGATCGTCGGCGAGCAGCAGGCGGATCACTGTTCACCTACTTCGAGGGGAAACGTCACTGCGACGGCCGTGTGTCCCGGCTCGGACTCGATGGAGAAAGTCCCACCCTGCAGTTCGACGCGTCGGCGAATTGCATTGAGACCAAAAGATTCCGCCGGCCCACGTTCGAGAACTGCCACGTCGAAGCCGCGACCGTTGTCGACCACGTCGAGGCTGACGGTATCGTCGGAATACGTCAGTGTCACAGCCATTCTGGTTGCATCCGCATGGCGGAGGACATTGGACACCGCGCCCTGAGCGATGCGCACCAATGTTGCTTCGAGGGGCATCGGCAGCCGGACTGCCTCGCCTTCGACCACGGAGCGCGCTTCCAGTCCCGGGCCGCTCGCGCGTTCGCAGATACGACGAAGCGCGTCGGCGAGCGACTGACCGTCGAGGGCCGCGGGTGTCAATTCGGCTATGAGTTGGCGGGTTTCGGCAAGACTGTCCGCGGCAGTTTCGCGCGCGAGGCTGATCTGCCGGATGGCCGGGCTGTCCGGATCGGCGCGCTCGGCCGCGTGAAGGAGCATCTGGATGCTCGAAAGTCCCTGGGCCACGGTGTCGTGGATCTCGGCCGCGAGCCTTTCACGTTCTGCGAACTTTCCCGCATCGCGGGACGTCGACGCCAATTCTTCACGGGTATTCATCAATTCGTCGATGAGACGTCCGCGCTCAGCTGCCTCGCGGTACAGCGCTTGATATCCGAGGCCGATTGCAACGGCTACGGCGGCGCCGATGATCGGACCGACGGCGCCGGCAATCGTCCATCCACGATGCAGGCCGGTGCCGATCACGGCGACAGCCGTTGCCGCGGTGACGGCGAGAAGGCTCCAGGGGCGTCGCAGAAGATGGAGATAGAGGAAGAAGAGCCCGAACGCGAGGTAGGCGGCGTCGGCGGATACCGCCATCGTCGCGATCCAGACGAGGGTCAGCACGCCCAGCCACCAGCGGGCAGCGTTGCCGCGCAGCCTTTTGGCGACCCCGAACAGATAGACGGCAACAAAGATCACGGACAGTGCGGTGATGGTTGCGGTCAGGTCGGATTCGTCGATCAGCGCTCGAAGAAACACGACACCGGCCAACGCCATGACAAGGACATGCAGGCCCAGTTGTAGGCCGGCGAAGACAGGCGTGAGCGGAGATCTGTGCATCTCGCCCAGCTTAGCGAGGTTCGGCCTCGGATCATCCATCAAAAGTTGTAAACGGGGATGGTTCTTTCGAGCGCTGGAATGTCGATCCGAGGTGCGATGGAAAGAGTCTGCATCCGCGGGAGCGTAGAGGCAAGCACAGGAAAGGAATTCACAGTGTTTGTCGCAATGAGGGACTTACGGGCAGCGCGAGGTCGATTCGCGTTGATCTCCGTGGTGGTTCTGTTGGTTGCACTTCTGGTCAGTTTTCTCAGTGGTTTGACTGCGGGACTTCGCCATCAGAACGTGTCCGCCATCGAGGCCATGAATGCCGACACGGTGGTGTTCGCCGACACTGGCGCGGGTGCGTCGTTCGACGAGTCGGCGCTCACGCAGGATCAGGTCAACGCCTGGACCTCCACGTCGAAGGACGTCGATCCCATCGGAATCGGTCGCGGGAAAGCAGGATTGGCCGGCGGAAATCAGAAGTCGGTCGCCCTGTTCGGTGCTGATGGCGGTTTCGGGGACGTGACGCCGTCGGCGCCAGGCACGGTGGTGTTGAGCGAAGGTGCCGCCCGCGATCTGGCGGCGAGCGCCGGCGATCAGGTGAGCGTCGGTACGCAGCAGTTCACCGTCAGCGCCGTTCGCGGTGACGACTGGTACAGCCATTCACCCGTCGTCTGGATGACGCTTGACGACTGGCAGGCGGCCAATCCGCGCGGCGGAGTCGCGACGGTGCTGGCTGTGAGCGGAGCCTCTGACGCTTCCGCAACTGACAAGTCGGCCGCGACGACGTCGACGACGGTCAGCGGTTCGCTCGACGCGATCGGTTCGTACAAGTCGGAGAACGGGTCGTTGACGTTGATGACGCTCATGTTGTTCGCGATCTCGGCCCTGGTGATCGGTGCGTTCTTCACGGTGTGGACGATCCAGCGAACCCCGGACATCGCGACGCTGAAAGCACTGGGCGCGACAACCGGTTCTCTGGTGCGCGACGCTTTGGGTCAGGCACTCATCGTGCTGATCGCCGGAGTCACCGTCGGGATCGGGCTGACAGCGGTTGCCGGTTCGCTGATCGGTGATGCCATGCCGTTTGTCCTGGATGCATCTACGACCGTCGTACCTGCCGTGGCATTGATCGGACTCGGTCTGCTCGGCGCGGCCTTTGCACTTCGATTCCTCTCGACCACCGATCCACTCACAGCATTGGGGAGCGCACGATGACCATGACTACCGGCACCACAGTTCTCGACATCCAGAACGTCGATCTGACGTTTCCCGACGGGCAATCTCGGGTGACAGCGTTGGACGACGTGTCCCTGCGGCTGCACCGCGGCGAGATCGCCGCGATCACCGGGCCCTCGGGTTCGGGTAAGTCCAGCCTGTTGGCGGTGGCGTCGACCCTGATCCGTCCGGATTCCGGGCACGTCTACCTCCGGACGCCGGAGGGCAGCACCGACATCGCGGCGCTGAGTCGGCGAGCGGCGTCGGAGCTGCGACGCTCGTCCATCGGGATCGTCTTCCAGCAGTCCAACCTTGTGTCGTCGTTGACGGCACTGGAGCAGCTCGAGGTGATGGCGCATCTGGGGCAGTCCGTGTTCACGTCGCGGGCCCGTCGCAAAGCCGTGAGATCAAAAGCGATGGATTTGCTGGATGCTGTCGGACTGGCGGATCAGAGCGGAAAACGGCCGTCTCAGCTGTCGGGCGGGCAGCGGCAGCGGGTAAATCTCGCGCGGGCATTGATGAACGATCCCCAGCTTCTGGTGGTCGACGAGCCCACCAGCGCGCTCGATCAGGAGCGCGGTGCTGCCGTCATGGATCTGATCATCGGGGTGGTGCGGGAACACGAGGCGGCAACCCTTCTCGTGACACACGACCGAAGTCACCTGTCTCGGATGGATACTGTCTATCGTGTTGTTGACGGTTCCTTGGCGGAGGACCAGGAGGCGCTCGCGGCGTAACTCAGGCGGGCACGATTCGGGCATTCGTCACTGCATCCGGGCGGGAAGTCAACCCGCGATTTGCTGGGCAGTTAGACTGTTGTCGACTCGGGCAACTTGAGAGGACGTGTTATGGAACGCCGCCGCAATGTTGCGCAGCCGCCACAATCGCCGATTGCGGATCTGGAGCAGATGCCTGCCCTGATTCTCCTTGACAGGCTTCCGGTGCCGGTCATGGCCGTTCATCGCGACGGCAGCATCGTTTTCGCCAACCCGTCCTTCGCTGACATGCTGGGATACCCCAAGAAGGCCGTCTCGGCGTTGCGTTTGCAGGACATTCTTTACGACAAGGATGCCGACGACGTCAGTGCCGAGCAGGCCCATCGTGAACTGAGTTCCGAACCGGGCTCGGTCAAGGAGTTCGTGCACTCGGACAGCACTTTGGTGCGGGCGACGGTCAGCCAGTCGCTGCTTCGCCGCGACGACGACACGATCACCCTTGCCGTCCTCCACGATCTGACGGAACGCCTGTGGAACAACCCACGGCACATCGACGACAAGCCCACCAAGTAGTTCGAGCTACTTCCTCGATTTGACGGTTCGGTCCAGACCGAGGGTTGCAGCAAGGGTGTTGACCACCCATTCTTCGTACTGTTGGCCCGTCCAACCCGCGCCGACCACGAGGTCTGTGTACGTCTCGGGGCTGAGCAGTGTCAGTGCCACGTTCACGGCTGTCTCGAGGTCGACGGTCGGCGCCTTTTCGACGATGCCGACCATCAGATGTTCCTGCACCGTGCGTCGCTGCGTGCGGTTGATTTGCCACAAGCGGGCGGCATCGTCGTCCGCGGAAGCAGCGGCGCGTAGTGCCAACAGGATGTCCGCGGTGCGCTCCAGAATCAGCCGTCCGTGGTGAACCTGAATCCGGAGTTGCCCGAGGGGATGTGGGGCGCCGAGTGCCGCCGCCACCCACGGTCGGTCCAGAGTTGCCGTCTTTTCCTCGTCGCCCGCCACAGCCACGTCGAGCAGTGCTGACAGCACGCTCGGCTTGTTGCCGAACACGAAATAGACACTCTGCACCGACACGCCCGCCGCCGCGGCAAGCTGTTTGATCGTGGCGGCCGCGTAGCCGGGATCGACAAAAACTTCGCGCGCTGCCTCGATGATCTTGCGCCGCGCCGACGTGTCTTCCCGAAGAACCTCAGTCATGAATAGAGTTTAACTCTAGAGTCGAACTCTAGCGACTCGGGAGGCGAAAAAAATGATGAAGGTTCTTGTACTTGGTGGCTATGGCGCCGTCGGGATTCCCCTGATGAGACAACTCGCGAAGGTCCCCGAAATCTCCGCGTTCTCCGCCGGGCGCGATCCAGTCCGCGCTGACGTCGTCGTTGATCTTAAAGAACCAGGCGCGTTTTCGGCAGTGGTTCGAGACTTCGATGTCGTGGTGAACGCGTCGGGTTTCGAGGACGTTCGCCTGGCCGAAGAAGCGGTACGTAGTGGGGCAGCATTTGTCGACGTCACGGCGACCTCGAGCTATTGCGAAGAATTGGAAGCGGTCGACGGACCCGTCCTGATCGGCGTCGGCTTGGCGCCGGGGTTGACCAGTGTCCTGGCAGCAGCGGCGCACCGACTCGGCGACGGACCCGTGGACATCGTGATCGGCCTCGGCGGCGGAGAGCTACACGGGCCGGCCGCGACGGCGTGGACGTACGGGATGTTGGGCACCCGCTTTCCCGACGCTGACGGTCGATCGATCCGGAACTACACCGGGATGAAGACGTTTCGGATGCCGGCCGACGCGACCGGGTACCGCACCGGTCCTGCTGTGCGGGCAGATTTTTCGGACCAGCATGCGTTGACGCGCGACCTCGGCGTGCCGGTCAGGACGTACCTGCGATTGGATACGTCCGCTGCGACGCTCGGGCTCGCCGTCATGACGTGGGTACCCGCGCTCCGGAAGGTAGTACCGAAGAAGCTGTGGGGCTCGGATCGTTGGATCGCGATGGCCCGAACGGATAACGGTCCGGCGCTGTGGGTTTCGGGGCGGAGCCAGTCGGCAGCGACGGCAGCTGTCGCCGCGCGCGCCGTGCAATTGATTCGAGACCGAACGATCTCGAAGCCGACGTGGTATCACTCGGTGGAGACGGCAGAGTCGTTGCAAGCGGCTGTTCCCGGTCCATTCCACCTGCAGAAGGGCGCACCATGAATACATCGTCCGCCGACACACGTCGGGTCGCTCTGGTCACCGGAGCCGCCTCGGGAATCGGCAGGGCCACCGTCGAACTGTTCGTCACACGCGGGCATGCAGTTGTGGCCGTCGATGTCTCCGAACGCGGACTGGAATCTCTGAATCGACTCGACGGCGTCGTCAGGGTGGTCGGTAGCGTCACCGAGGAGCAGGTCAACAAGGCGGCCGTCGATACCGCACTCGAACGTTTCGGCCGACTCGACGCTGCCGTCTTCAACGCCGGGACCGGAGGCACACCTCCGCTGGAGTCTCCCGATGCCGTCGAGAATGCCGACCGCATCATCGGCGTCAACCTTCGGGGTCCCATCCACGGACTACGGGCCGCGATTCCGGCCCTGCGCGCAAGCAAGGGTTCTGCCGTTTTCACGGCCTCCGTCGCCGGCCTGCGGGGCGATCCAGGCAACTGGGCATACAACGCCACCAAGGGCGCACTCGTGAATCTGGTGCGCGCCTTCGCAATCGACTACGCCGGCGTCGGCGTTCGGATCAACGCCCTCGCGCCCGGTCTGACCAGGACCGGTATCACCGCGAACGTTACCTCCGATCCGGCGGTGCTTTCCGCTATCGAGCGACGAATCCCTCTGGGCCGCTTCGCTGAACCTGTGGAACAGGCAGAGGCGATCTGGTTCCTCTCGTCCCCCGCGGCGAGTTACATCACCGGCACGACACTCGTCGTCGACGGAGGCCTCGATGCCAATCTCGGGATCCTTCCGTTGCCGGGCCAATCGCTCTGAACCTGGCCGTTCCGTGACGACCGAACTAGATCGACGTCCAGCCGCGGGTAATTGACGGGTTCAGGGGTGGGCAAGCCAAAATTGGTGACATATCGGAGATTTGGCGCGAGCATGGAACAGCTCTCTCACTCACGCTGAGTTTAATCCGTGTTTACTCTTATGCGTCGCCTTAGACTTCCAATCGGTCATGAGAATCAGTGACAAGCTCCGGCTCGCTGGTCGGCAACCCTTCGACGCGACGGGGTGCCCCGGATGACGACCAGGCCGACGGGCACCCCCGTTCGGTCAGCGCTGGCTTTGAAAGAGCCCTTTGTAGAGAGCGAATACCTTGACTCGTGTTCTTCGACGCGTTGGTGCGACCGGAGCTGTGGCGGTTACCTTCGCGATACTGTTGACCTCCTGCTCGTCCAAGGCAGACAGCACGCCGTTCGACGAGAATGCGACGCCGGTTTCAGGCGGCACGTCCACGTTCGGTCTCAACTCCGACGTCGATTGCGTCGATCCGCAACAAACCGGCAGCTCCGTGGCAGCGCTGGTCTCACGAAACGTGGTGGATTCCCTCGTCGCGCACGGCGAGAACAACGAGTTCACACCGTGGTTGGCCAGTTCCTGGACCGAATCCGAGGACGCGAAGCTGTACACCTTCACCCTGCGTGACGGCGTCACGTTCTCCGACGGAACTCCGGTCGACGCGGAGGCCGTGAAATTCAACTTCGATCGTGTTTCCAACCCGGCGACCAAGTCGGCGTACGCCAGATCGCTTCTCGGACCGCTCGATACGGTTACGGTGGTAGACGCGAACACAGTCAGCGTGGCGTTCACCGCGCCGTACCCGTCGTTCCTGCAGGGTGCTTCACTGCCGTTCCTCGGCATTCAGTCGCCGACGCATCTGCGCTCGACCGACAACGCGAACTGCACCACTCTGGTCGGGTCAGGGGCCTTCACCTTGGGCAACTACACCAAGGGCGTGGGATTCGAGTTGAATCGCCGAGACGACTACAACTGGGGCCCCGGATACGCCAAACATCAAGGTGCAGCCTATTTGGAGAAGCTGAATTTCCGCATCCTGCCCGAAAACGCCACGCGCCTCGGCTCTCTGGAGAACGGCGAGGTCGATGCCATCGCGTCCGTTCCGTCGGCGAACGCGCCGCAAGTGGACAAGGATCCGAACCTCCGTCTGATCAAGTACGAGAACCCAGGCATCAACTACAGCATCTTTCTCAACACCCAAGCCGCACCGTTCACGGATACTCGTGTGCGACAGGCTTTCCAGAGTTCGCTCAACTCCACCGACCTGGTCAAGAGCGTCTACTTCGACCAGTTGCGACCCGCCGACAACATCCTCGGACCGAAGACGCCGTACTACGACGCTACCGTCGCCGGCAACTGGGGATACGACGCCGACAAGGCGAATTCGCTTCTCGACGAAGCAGGTTGGACATCACGCGATTCCGACGGGTACCGGACCAAGGACGGTAAACGTCTGAGCATCCGATTCCCCTACGATTCGTCCAGCTACTTCGCCGAGAACGCGCCCCTGCTCGAGGCTTTCCAGGATCAGGTCAAGAAGGATGTGGGATTCGACTTGGTCATCGAGCCCGTGGACACCGGAACGCTGTCCGATCGTGCGGCGAAGGGGGACTACGAGGCGGCAGCATTGTTCTTCGTGCGACCGGAACCCGATATCCTCCGCACCGTCTTCTCCAGCGCATACGTACCGCCGAACGGTGGTGCATATGCACGCGCCGTCGACCCGGAACTCGACGCCAATCTCACCCGGGCCGCTTCCGTTCCCAACGGCCCGGAGCGCGAGGCGATCTACTCGTCGATTCAGCATCACGTCATCGACTCGGCGTACGTCGTTCCCGTCTACGTCCAGGCATACCGCCTCGGCACGAACAACAACATTCACGGAATCTCGTTCGCCACCAACGCCTCCCCGCTGTTCTACGATGCTTTCCTCACCAACTGAGCAGCGGCGACGCACGGCATCCCTGTCGCGGCTGATCGTCGCCAAGATCGGTGCCGCAGCTCTGGTGGTGTGGGGCGCGGGCACTCTCACCTTCATCGCACTGCACACCATCAAGGGTGATCCGGTGAACATCATTCTGGGTGGCGATTCGGTGGTCCGTCCGAGCGACCGCGACGCAATTCGCGTCTCGTACGGACTGGACCGGCCGATCGTCGTCCAGTACCTCACCTATCTGAAGCGGGTGTTCACCGGCGACCTCGGAAACTCGTACCAGCTCCAAAGGCCGGTGACGGAGGTTCTGGGAGAACAACTCTGGCCCACCGTCGCGCTCGCCGTACCCGCCGTCGTTCTGGCGATCGTGATCGCCTCGGCGCTAGCACTGCTGACCGCCGGCCGACCGCGGCTGCGAACTGTGGCATCGGGTTTCGAACTACTGTCCGTGTCGGTGCCCACGTTCTGGATCGGTATTCTCATGCTCTGGATCTTCGCTTTCACACTCGGCTGGTTTCCGGCGTCGAGCGCCAAGACGGACATCTCGCTCGTTCTGCCGATCATCACTCTGGCTTTGCCCATCGCGGGTTTGCTGTCGCAAGTTCTCCGGGACGGGGTCGAGGACGCACTCGCGCAGCCGTTTGTCGTGACTTCCCGCGCTCGCGGGGCCTCCCGTGCCACGGTTCTGCTCAGGCATGCCTTCCGGCACGCTCTGCTGCCCGCCACCACGCTCGCGGCGTACTTCGTGGGGGCAACGCTCGGCGGTGCTGTACTGACCGAAACCGTCTTCGCGCGACCAGGTCTGGGACGTGTCACACTCCAGGCGATCGGAGCGAAGGACATGCCGGTCGTGTTGGGGATCGTTCTCCTCTCTGCTCTCGTGTTCATCGTGGTCAACACACTTCTCGATCTGCTGTACGTGGTAATCGATCCACGCCTGCGAAAGGGCTGAGTCCGTGGCCACTCTCACCGCTGTACTGCGGCGTCCGTCGTTCGTCTTCCGAAACAAGCAGGGCCCGAGCCTCGGTACGACGCTCGCTCTGCTCTTCACTGCCATCGCTCTCGTGGCGGTCGCGGCACCGTCACTGCTCACCGGTGTCGATCCGAACGCCACCAACCCAGCCGCGCCCTTTGCCGGACCGGGATCGGCGCACTGGTTCGGTACCGACAACCTGGGCCGCGACATCTTCTCCCGAGTCGTGCACGGCGCCCGGTTCTCGTTGCTCATCGGACTGGGTGCCACCGCTGTCGCGGTGCTACTCGGCACTCTCGTCGGAATATCGGCGGTGCTCGGACCACGCTGGGTGCGAGCAGGTCTGCTACGAATGGTGGACATCACGATGGCATTTCCCGATCTGCTCCTGACCCTGCTCGTCATCGCCGTCCTCGGGCCGGGCCCGCGCAACACACTGATCGCGGTTGCACTGGGCATGGTGCCGCGTTTCGCGAGAGTTATTCGTGCTCAGACACTTCCGATCGCCGCTTCGGGATACGTGGAATCGGCCGTAGCACTGGGCACCCCCCGTCGCCGGATCGTCGGCCTGCACATTCTGCCCAACGCACTGCTTCCCCTCGTCGCAGTTGCCACCATCAGCGTCGGAACGGCCATCATCTCGGTCGCGTCGCTCAGCTTCCTCGGTCTGGGAGTCAGACCGCCCGACGCCGAGTGGGGTGTCATGCTCGCCCAGGGACGAGAGTTCTTACGGCTGGCCTGGTGGGCATCCCTGTTTCCCGGTCTCGCGGTCGTGCTGACCGTGGTCTCCATAACAACTCTGGGTCGTCACGCGCAGCGCCGCCTGGCCGAACGAGGACTCGCGTGAACGACATAGTCTCCGTCACCAATCTGCAGGTGACCTTTCCTGCGAGGCGCGACCACCCCGCGGTGACCGCAGTTGCCGGCATCGACTTCCATCTCGCGGCCGGTGAATGCCTGGCGCTCGTCGGCGAATCCGGCTCCGGAAAATCCGTCACCGGACGCTCTCTGTTGGGTCTGGTCGGCGGCGACGCCCAGGTCAGCGCCGACAACTTCGTGATCGACGGCGACGACGTCTCCCGGTACGGAGACAAACAGTTCAAAGCGTTGCGTGGCAGAATGATCGGTCTCGTCCTGCAAGATGCATTGGTTTCACTCGACCCACTTCGCACCGTCGGCCGCGAGGTGATCGAACCCATGTCGATCCACCGCACCCACCCCCGGCACGAACGTGTCGATGCCGCAGTGGAACTGCTGTCCGGGGTCGGCATTCCCGATGCTGCTTCTCGCATGTCGTCGTCCCCACACGAACTGTCCGGGGGACTCAGGCAGCGCGCACTCATCGCATCGGCGCTGGCCGCGAGGCCGAAGGTTCTGATTGCCGACGAGCCGACGACAGCCCTCGACGTCACAGTTCAGGCGCGCATCCTCACACTTCTGGACCGACTGCGACAAGAAGGTACGGCACTACTGCTCATCAGCCACGACCTCGCCGTGGTGGCGGCACTGGCTGATCGGATTGCCGTCATGCAACACGGGCGCATCGTCGAGCAGGGGCCGTCGCGACAGATCTTGACGACACCTGTGCACCCCTACACTCGGACCTTGCTCGCGGCCAGTCCCAGCTCTCACACCCGTGGTCGACGCCTCACCGGCAACGGGGCGTTCACACGCGAAGATCTCTCTGCCGAACCGGTGCTGAGCGTCTCGGGAGTGAGGAAGATCTTTCACGGTCGTCGCGGTGAGACCAGGACAGCGGTCGACGACGTGTCGCTGACGTTGAGGCGCGGCGAGGTCGTCGGCATTGTCGGCGAATCCGGATCTGGCAAGACCACCGTCTCCCGAATCGCGCTAGGGCTTCTCGTTCCGGATTCCGGAAAAGTTACCCTGGATGGAACGCTCTGGAACTCCTCGTCCGGTGCTGTCCGAGAGAAGGATCGTCGTCCGCATCGCCGTCGGATTCAACCCATCTCGCAGGATCCCCTCGGCTCGTTCGATCCACGGTTCGACGTGGCGCGCCTGATCTCTCGTGCGTTGACCGAGTCCGGTGTCGACGGCGATCACCGGGGCCGGACGGTCGAATTACTCGAGCAGGTCGGCTTGGAGACCGCACATCTGAGCCGGTATCCGCGCCAACTCTCGGGCGGTCAACGTCAACGCGTTGCCATCGCACGGGCACTCGCCACCGATCCGGAGATCCTGATCTGCGACGAACCCGTCTCTGCCCTCGACGTCTCGATCCAGGCGCAAGTTCTCGACCTACTCCTGGAACTGCGCTCCACTCGAAAGCTCGCCCTGTTGTTCATCTCCCACGATCTCGGCGTCATCAGTCATATCAGCGACCACGTTCATGTCATGAAGGACGGTCGAATAGTCGAAAGCGGATCGGCGGAAGACATCTTCGCCCGACCCACCCACCCGTACACCCGAGAACTTCTCGATTCCATCCCCAGCCTGGAAGCGGTAGCACGATGACAGAGACCGTCACCGAACAAGCACTTTCCATTCAGCCGATCGTGGACGGGCACAACGATCTTCCGATCGCGTCGAAGTACAAGCGGGACTATTCGGTGGAAGGGTTGGACACCGGAGTTCCCGATCTGCACACGGACATTCCCCGTCTGCGGGCGGGCGGCGTCGGCGCGCAGTTCTGGTCGCTGTTCGTTCCGTCGAACACCAGTGAAGCCGAAGCGGTCCAAGCGACGTTCGAACAGATCGATTTTGTCCACCGTCTCGTCGCGCGCTACCCGAATGCGTTCGTGCTTGCCCGAACCTCCGCGCAGGTCCGCAGCGCGATCGCCGACGGCAAGATTGCCTCACTGCTCGGCATCGAGGGAGGCTACTCACTCGGAAGCTCGCCGGCGATCCTTCGGATCTTCGCCGAACTAGGCGTCAGATACGTGACCCTGACTCACAACTCGAACACCGCGTGGGCCGATTCGGGAACCGACAACCCACGCCATCATGGTCTGAACAAACTGGGCCGCAATTTCATTCGCGAACTCAACGACGCCGGCGTGCTTGTCGACCTCTCGCACACCTCACCTGAAACCATGCACGCCGCCCTGGACGTCTCGACCGCACCGGTGATCTTCTCGCACTCGGGGGTTCGCGGAGTCACAGATCATCCTCGTAACGTTCCCGACGACGTACTGCGCAGACTGCCCGGCAATGGTGGTGTCCTCATGCTCACCTTCGTGCCGACATTTGTCTCCGCCGAGTACGCTCGCTGGTTCGACGGCGGAAGAGAGGGAACGTCGCCGCCCGCCGGGATCGTCGAGGTTGCCGATCACATCGAGTACGCCCGCAAGGTCGTCGGGATCGACCACATCGGGTTGGGCGGCGACTACGACGGCTACCCTGCCCTCGCGGACGGCCTCGAAGACGTGTCGGGATATCCGCGCCTGCTCGACGAACTGGTTCACCGCGGGTGGACCGTAGACGAACTGGTCAAACTGAACGGAGCGAACATACTTCGGGTACTCGACGAGGCCGACGCGTCAGTGCGGCAACGGGATGGTGCGAGCCGCTCGTCCGGCAAGACTGTCTAGTAGTCGGGACGAGCCGAGAAACGGCAATCCGGCGGCCGCATTGGTGAGACAGCCGGGAACGACGACACGGACAACATGCAGGCCGGTGCGGAGAACATCAGTTGTGGTGAGATCGACCCAGGCCGGTCTGAAACCAGCTGTAGTCAGTGCGCTTTCGGCGTCCGTGTGTGAGGTCAGAGAGTCGAGTTCCACCTCGCCGACGACGGCATCTGCCAGTTCACTCTCGAATCGTTGTTGGATCTCCGGGTCCAGGTGGAGCTGCAAGTGGCACCCGTAATCCATGACGTCGGCAAAGTCCGATCGGTAGACCTCCGCATAGCGGCGGTCCGACCGCCAAGGCGCAAGCGGGCTGGTCGGGGAGGCCGCGGCCCGGCCGATACCGCTGTCGGGGTCGTCGTAGTCGGCGGAAAGGAGTTGCAGCTGAAGCGCTTCGCCGAGTGACTTGAACGCAGCGGTCTGGGCGTCTTCGTGGCAAGCGGTACCCATGGTCGAGTATCCGGTCAGTCGGTCGCAAACCAGGGCGCCCAGGACGGGGATCCCGACATCGCTGTCGAATGCCAGCCATCTGGTCGAGAGGCTGTCGTGATTCCCCAGCCGACGAAGCGCCTCGGGCATGCCGGTGACAATCCGAACACCACGCCGCCCGGTCCAGGACAGCGTCATCGCGTCTCGTTCGACTATCTCGCGCAAGGCATTGTCGATGGCGAACTTCACCGAGGGCCCGGCAGCAAGACCCGCCTGAGCCACCGGCGAGATCGCGGATCCGGTCCGGGCGACGTAGTGCGGATACGAACCCCAGACGAGTTCGGCCGGTACCCAGACATCCGAATCCGTGGTCAGGTCGATTCCGCGAGTCCAGTCCATCTCGAGATGCTCGGTTGGTTCGACAAACGGGAACGCCGGCCGCGCGTACTGGGTGGCGTCGAAACGCGCGAGCTGAGAAAGGTCGATGCTTGCTCCGATCAACGCGGTAGCGGACCCGCGGACGATCGGTTTGGCGACGATGTTACCGCAATATCGTTCCACCGCTTCGCCTATCGCGGCAGCAGTGGGTCGAGCACGGTTGCCGAGGTCGAAACAGTATCCGGCACCGGCCGAGTCACTGGACCAGGGTGAGAAGCGTGCCGAATCGCAGACATACGAGTGAATCAGCTTGAACTCGGGTGGAAAGTGCTGGGGAACAACGGCGTCGACGAGCTCTCGAATGATCCCGGTCCGGCGATCCACGAGCGAAGACCTCATGCGAGGGGGACCGGCAGGTGTAGGCGGGTGGTCGATGCGCTGGTCAATCTGCTACCTCCAAGAAGGGGAAAGGCTGCCGGGGCATTGTTGTACAGGCCGGGTGTCAGGACACGGACGACGTGCAACCCGGCAATCGAGATGTCGCGGGTGGTGAGATCGACGGAAATCGGCCGGTGCCCTCGAGATGTCAGAAGCGCCACCAGGGAAGCCAGATTCAGCGGCGCCTTGTCGGGAATCTCTGATACCGAGCGTGTTTCGGTGTAGTCGAAGAGATGTTCCTCTGCGGCTAGCGCCATCGTGGGATCAAGATACAGCTGGGCGACGGTCGGCAGATCGACGACGTCCTTCCATTGCGGATCGAACTCGTCTCGGTAACGACGGTCGGCTCGAAAGGGTTTGTACAGGTGCGCCGGCAGGGTTCCGTCCGCCACGCTGCGCCAGGTCGGTCCGTCGGGGTCGGCGAGGTCGATCGTGATGGCCAGTACGGCGTACGCCTCGACAAGAGCCTTCGACACCGCAGCTTCCACCGTTGGTCGACAAGCCGTGCCCAGCGCGACCAGTCCACGTCGATCATCCCGGATCCAGACTGCGGCGACGGGAACGCCGAAGGGGGAGGGAAGCAACAGCACTCGAACGCTCCGGGTCTCGCTCTCCAGATCCCCGAGCTGGCGGTGCGCGGGCAACCGCTCCCAGTCGGAAAGTTCGATTGCCGGCTGTGACCGGTCCCCGCACCACCACAGCGCGGTGGCATCGCGTTCGAGAAGCTCCAGCAGAGCTGACATCTCGGCTTCGGTGCGGGAAGGTCCCGCGGCAATTCCGGCGTACTGCAATGACGCGATTGGTGATTCGCCGCGACGGGTGCCCGCGTAGTACCCGAGATAGGTCAGGGCCGCAGGCACGTAGGTGGGCACCTTTTCGTCCATGGTGTGACCCAACGCCCAGCGAATGTTCAGATCAGAGGTGAAGGGAACAAAAGGGAATCCGGGAAGGCGGTACTGGTCCTCGCTGTACAACGCAAATTTAGCCGGATCGGCGACCCGTGAGCCGGCCAGTTCCAGCGCTGATGCACTGCTGCGGACCAGATCTTCGGGGACCACGTTGCCGCAATATCTTTCGACGGCCTCACCGGTTGCCGCCCCGCGGGCTGAGGCGTCGTCGCGTATCGAAGCCCCGAATCCGTAGGGGTCGGCGCGAAACAGTGAACCGCTCCCGCCGAAGTTACGGGTGTCGGCCACCCTCGCGGCCCACCCGACCCAGCCCGTCGGCATGTCCGAGCGAATGTGTGGTTCCAGTGAGGTCAGTACGCCGCTCCGAGCGTCGACCAGCAAGTCATCCACGGTCGGTTCCTCCGAACATCGGCAGGGTCAGCGACCCGGAAAATGATTGGTGCAGTGCAAGACTGCGTGTTTCTCGATAGCGATCGCCGTCTCCCAGATTGCGTGCGAGGCGGGGGAAGTCCGAGCCGGCGATCTGCAAGGACAGAACGTCACCGGGGTGCACAGTGTGGAGCACAGGATCGAGATCGATGGTCAGCGTGCCGGATCGAAGGCTGACGCCCGCGCCGCGTGCGATCGACCTGGTGACTCCAGCGGCATCTACGACGCTCAGCTCGACGATCCAATCAGCTTCGCTTTCGGGCGAGTGCACTTTCAGCTCCACCGAAGGTGTTCCGGACAGCACACACTCGATTTCCATGTCGAAAGTCCAGACAACACAGTCGTTTCGGCCCTCTTCCACGTGGTGCGTGAAGCTGAAAGGTGCCGTCCTCGGATCTGGTTCGAGACGAACGCAATTCGCACCCGTCACATACGGCGCGATCGACCAATTGCCCGCGCCTCGGTCGAACACCCGATTGACGGTCAGGGGCCGCGCCGAGAATACCGATTCCATCCACTCGACCTGAAGGCACCCGAAACTTCTCTCGCCGACCATACCGGGGCGGAGATCATGCGCCCAGGGGCCCACGATCAAACTTTGTGGCCCGCGCCCCACGAATGCGAAGTGTCGCAGCGTCTCCCGAATCATCGCATCGTCCCAGCCGCCGATGTGCAGACCGGCAACATCGAGCTCGGACAATTCGCCTGCGGAGACGAGATCGTCGCTGCCGTAGGGTTCGCGTTCACGAGCCCTGCTGATCGGCGTCCACCAACCGGGTGAATCGGAAGTGAGGCCAACCTTTTCGATCATCGACTGCACCGGAAGATGTTCCAGCAAAGCTGAATCCGAACGCATCAGAGCAGGGATGAAACCCTCGCGAGAGGAAGCCGAATCTCCGTGCTCGCCCCACCACGCCAGATGCTCGGCGAGGAGAAGTATCCCCGAGGGATCACGTTTGACGCGATCACTTCCGATGGTCGGCACTTTGGAGACGACGCCGCCAACGCGAAATGACCGATCGGCGCTGTTGGTCTCGGCGGCAAACGCCCAGGCTGTTCCTGCCGCGTATGAAGCCCCGCTTGCGATGACGCACTTCGGAGTCCACGGCTGATCCTGCAGCCACTCGGCGAGGGCGGCGCCGTCCTCGCGCTCGTGGACGTACGGTTCCCAAGAACCGGCGGAATCGTGCCGTCCGCGTACGTCCTGACAGATGAAGGCAATTCCTCGCGATCGCCATTCGAGTCCTTCGGCCAGATGCCACCCGCGCCCGTACGGGGTGCGGATCACGATCAGCCCCCGAGGTGAAGACTCTGGTGGGAGAAGCACATCCGTAGCCAGCGAAGAACCGTCTGCCGCTGGGATCTTCACGCCGAGTGAGATCACCGGAGCGTCGGCGAGGGTTCGAGAACGCCGCCTGGCAGTGGTAGCACGGGATGGCGAGTCATCATGAGGGTTCGCGGATTCATCCGGATCTGGTGGTGAAGGTGTGATGGCGGCGCGCCATGCGCACCAGCCACGACGTCCGAACATGCAAGCGCACTGGCCATTGCGGCTGCGGTGGGTGAAAGTTCAAGCGGGCGAGGGTCGCTGCCGGCGAGGTGATTCCACAGCGCCTGCAGATGCTCCGGGACACGCGACGCGGCAAGCCGTCGACCGCAGACGTCCCGGTAGCTTGCGCTTTCGATACCGTCGAAGAACGGGCCGATGCAGATCTCACCCAATTCCGTATGGACGCGTTGCCACGGTGTGTGGTTTCGGCGGCACCAGGTATCGAGTTCCGACCACTCGTCGTGAGGAGTAGCGTCAGCAACCGAGAATACGAGGTCCGACGATGCCACGTCGGTTTCGTCAGGCGCAGTGGTGGATACGACGTCGAGATCCGGAAGAGCCCTGGAGAGCAGAGCGATGCAGGCATCGACTACGGGTCCGATCCCGTCCATCAGCACACGCTGTGGACCCGGAATCTCCAGCACGTCGCCTGGAACAACCAGCACGCCGCGAGCGACGAGAGCGTCGGCGATCTCGCTCGCGCCGGCACCGAGCAGCGAACTCGACCGCCGGAGGAAGTCGTCGAGTTCTGCGAGATCTTCGGCAGGAGCACCGATCGTGACTGCGTTCTCGTCCGGTGTCAGGTAATGCCAAGTACCGTCCGGTGTCGGATACAGCTGGTGTCCGTCGGCGAGGGCGTACACGGATCTCCTTGTCGGTGCCCGCACCCGACGAGTCGGATGCGGGCGGGGTCATCGGCAGATCAGACTGTCGAAACAGTCTGGATCAGGGAAGGTTTCAGCTCTGGAAGCTGAACGGGTTGTCGACGAGGGCGTTGGTGCCCACACCCTGCAGAGCGTGTGCGGACGTTGCCTCGGCAACCGGCTCGAAGGTGAACGGGTTGTCGACGAGAGCGTTGGTGCCGACGCCCTGGAGTGCATTGGCCGGAGCCGAGTTGGAGACGCTGTCGAACGAAATGTTGCTCATTGTCATCCCTTCCGTAATGGAAACCATTTCCATTACGATGCCACCGTACGAAAGATCGCGACGGAGAGCAACAGGTACAAGAGAGTGCATACATGAGCGAGACCCCGACGACGGGATCTGCCGAAACGCAACCACATGTGTTTCGGGACAGATCGTTTCGATTGTTCTTCACGGCTCGTACCATTGCCGTGGCCGGTGCGGCGGTCACCGGCGTGGCCATGCCGATTCTGGTGTTCGACATCAGTCGGTCTCCGTTTCTCACCTCGCTCGCGGCTGCGGGGACGGTTCTGCCGTACCTCGTGTTCGGCTTGTTTGCCGGCGCCGTGGCAGACCGAGTCAACCGGCGGACGGTCATCCTGTGTGCGCAGGCCGTTGCTGCACTTGCCTTGGCGAGTATTCCGGCAGCGCAGGCACTAGGCATATTGACGGCGTGGCATGCCGTCGGCGTATCGATGTGCATCGGAACGTGTTTCGTGTGGTTCGACGCCGCTGCTTTCGGAGCGCTGCCTGCGCTTGTCGGAAGGCGCGCGATACCGGCCGCCAACAGTGCGCTGTGGACGTCAAGCACGTTGATCGATGTTGCGTTTCCGGCGATCGCGGGAGTGCTTGTGGCCTCGATCGGCCCGGCCTACGCATTGGGCGCTGATGCGCTGGCCTACGTCTTGGCCGGACTGGCCATGGCGTCGATCGGAGCCTCGTTCTCGGTTGCCCCTGCTGCGGCGCAGAGGTCGGAACCTGGAATTGCGCGGGACATACGCGAGGGCCTCAGCTTCCTTTGGCAGATGCCGCTTCTGCGAGCCTTGACCGGCATCGGCTTCGTCAATTCGCTGACGCAGGGTGCTGTTACGGCGCTCCTGGTGGTGTACGCATCCGAGAGGCTGGGGATTTCGACGTCGAGTCCGATGATCGGCGCCGTGTGGACGGCCGTCTCCGTGGGTGGAGTGGTCGGGGCGCTCGTGCTTCCACGCCTACCGGCGCAGTGGCCGGTCGGGGCGATCACGATCGGTGCGCTGACCATCGCCCCGGTGGTGCTGTTCGTCGTTGCGACAACGGGCAACACCGGCGCCGCGATCACGGCGCTCGTCGTCTACTCCGGCTGTGCGACCGTCACCATCCTCAATGGCATCGGTGCACGTCAGCGCCTGACTCCGGATCGTCTGCAGGGGCGGGTGAACACCACGGCGAGGATGGTCGCCTGGGGTGGTTCGCCGGTCGGCGCCTTGATTGCCGGGGCAATCGCAGGACGCTGGGACATCGGCACCGCCTACCTCGTTGCGTGCATCTTTGCGCTGGTCGGGGCGCTCTTCGCGTGGGCGAGTGCGCTGCGGACCGAACCGTACCCGCACAGATGAGCATGTGACTATTAATGAAAACGACTGTCGTTATGGTTAGATCCACCTGTTCATGACTGCGAACCCCACCTACTCAGGAGTGCGATGACGCTGACCAGCGAGGCAGCACCGCGAGTGCCGTCGCGTGCACACCCCGTCGGCGAGCGCGGGTACGTCCCGTTTCTGTTGGCCACGACGGTTGTGCTTGTCGCGGTCTCCACCGTCGCGGTGTGGTCGGGTGCCGCGTCGGTCTCCTTTGCCGACGTATTCGCGGTGCTGTACGCGCACGTCGGCGGTCCGCCGGTCGACCCGCTGCTCGATCGGATCGTGTGGGGATTGCGGGTACCGCGCATTCTGATTGCGGCGTTGGCGGGCGCCGGGCTGTCGCTGGCCGGCGCCGTGCTGCAAGCGTTGGTGCGCAACCCGATTGCCGATCCATACATTCTGGGCGTGGGTTCCGGAGCATCCTTCGGTGCAGTACTGATCATGACGACCGGCATCGGCACCGGCCTGTCGATCGGTGTCCCGGTGGCAGCCTTCCTGGGGGCCATGGTCTCCCTGATCGCGGTTCTCGTCCTGGGTAGGCGAGAGGGAATGCTGGTCCCGCTGCGCATGGTCCTGGCCGGAGTTGCCATCGGCTATCTGCTCTCGGCTGCAACAAGTTTTGTGCAGTTGCGCGCCGATCCGAGCCAGCTTTCGGGAGTGCTCTTCTGGTTGCTGGGCTCGGTGAGCGGGGCAAATTGGTCGGATCTCGGTGTGCCCGCTGCGGTTATCACCGTGTGTGCGGCGGTGCTGTTGACACAATCGCGCCAACTCAACGCGCTGGCTATGGGCGACGAAAGTGCGCAATCGGTAGGCGTGGACGTGCGCCGGACCAGGTTGCTACTACTGGTGATCGCGTCGTTGCTGACCGCGGTTGTCGTATCCGTTGCCGGCGGAATCGGTTTCGTGGGATTGCTCGTGCCGCACGCCGTACGACTTCTGGTCGGATCCGATCACGGCAAGCTGCTCCCCGCGACCGCGCTGGTTGGTGCCACCTTCCTGGTGATCGTCGATCTAGCGGCTCGAATGTTGGATGCGCCCAACGAATTACCACTCGGGATCATCACCGCCGGATTGGGTGCACCATTCTTCCTCTGGTTACTTCGACGCGACGGAGGTGCGCAGTCATGAGATTGTCGGCCAGCGGGATTCACGTCGTTCGGGGTGGGCGCCTGGTGGTTTCGGGTGTAGATCTCGAAGCGCCCGAGGGAAGCGTGGTCGGACTCGTCGGACCGAACGGCAGTGGAAAGTCCTCCCTCCTGCGTGCGTTGTATCGCTCGATGAAGCCGAGAAGCGGAATCGTGAAGGTCGACGAGGTGAATGTTTGGGACGATCTCTCGCCTCGATCGGCGGCACGCATCATTGGTGTTGTGGGGCAGGAGCATTCATCCGATTTCTCGTTCAGCGTCCGCGAGGTGGTTGCAACGGGCCGGACGCCGCATCGCAGCGCGTTCTCTCGACTCGGTGAGATCGACCGAGACATCGTCAGCGCAGCACTGGTGCGAACCGGCATGCAGGGCTTTGGATCACGTCTCTTCGCCGAACTGTCCGGCGGAGAAAAGCAGCGTGTGATGTTGGCCCGGGCGATCGCTCAACAACCGTCGGTGCTGGTCCTGGACGAGCCCACCAACCACCTCGACATCCGTGCTCAACTCGAATTGATGGAATTGGTCGCCGAACTCGGTACCACGACGATTGTCGCGATCCATGAACTCGCCTTGGCCGCAGCGTATTGCGACTACGTGTGCTTGCTTTCAGAGGGTGCAGTTGTCGCATCGGGACCGACCGCCGAGGTCCTGACCGAGGATCTGCTGTCCGAAGTTTTCGGGGTTCAGGTGCATCTCGGCACTCATCCGTTGACCGGGCGCCCCCTGCTCTCGTTCGCCCCTCCTCTCCTACCTACGAAAGAAGCAGTCTCTTGAAAACCTCGATACGTACTGCCGCGCTGTTCTGCTCGGCCGTGGCCACCACCGCCGTACTGACCGCGTGCGGGAACTCCACTGCCGATTCGGCGGCAGCCTCGTCCGAGAAAATCACCGTCACCAATTGTGATCGCGACATCACGTTGCCCAAGACTGCCGAAAGGATAGTCTCGCTGTATCCGTCGATGACGGAGCTTCTCATTCAGCTCGGTGCTGCCGACCGCATTATCGGACAATCGAACACCGACCTCTCTCCTCCCAGTCCCGAACTCGCTGATCAGTTCGCGGCCGTGCCGGTACTGAGCACCGGAGTTCCCGCGAAAGAAGCCTTGCTCGACGCCCGTCCGGATCTGATCGTCTCCGACGGGGAATACTGGTTCGACGGTGACCGATTGCAGAGCATGGACGAATTGCGCGACCTCGGCATCCCGATCTTCGTGAACAGCGGGTATTGCCACAAGGCAGTCACCGAGGGACGGATCGACGACGTCTGGTCCGACATCGACGGTCTCGGTACCCTGACCGGAACACGTGAGGAGGCAGCAACTCTCCTGGCAGACGGCAAGAAGTCGCTCGCAGCAACCGAGGCATCTGTCGCCGGGAAAGAGCCGATTCCCACTGTGATGGTTCAGGTTTCGGAGGGACAGTCCTATGCTCTGGCCAGGGGCCTCTACAGCAGTGTGCTCGAGGCTGCCGGGGGAAGCAATCTTTTCGAGAACGACCTTCCCGACGGAAAGTACTTCGGTCAGGTAGCCACCGAATCGGTGCTCGCGAAGTCGCCGAAGGCAATCCTCGTCGTCTACTCCACCGAGTCGACGCGGGAATCCACGCTCGAGGCTGCGCGCACGGCGTTTGCCGGGACCCCGGCCGCGGCGTCGAATGCGATCTTTGCCGTTCCGGAGGCGTGGTTCGCCGGCGAGTTGGTCTCGATCGACGGGGCTGGCGAGGTGTCTCGCCTGCTGCACCCGGGTTCGTGACCGCACTCGAGCGGATCGAGGCCGTCGTATCGCTGCATGCTGCGATGGACCGGACGGTGAGTTCGTCGGAGCTACCGTTCGACGCGGACGCATTGCCGCCGGTGACGTGTGAATTCGTGGAACTGCCGGCCCCGACGTCACTGCCGGCCCGCGGGTTCGCGGACGTCTTGCAGGCACGACGGAGCCGCTACGACCCCGCACAGACGGCACTCCGAGCAGGCGAGCTGTCAAACGTGTTGCACCACAGTCTTGTCAGCAGCCCGACGGCGGGCGGGATGCGCGAACTGACGGTGTTGATGGGTCTCACCCGGCCCTGTGATCCGCTCGGAGTCGGGGTGTACCGGTACGCCCAGGGCCGCGCCGAAGCTGTCCGGCCAGGCGAAGTGCGAGAGCACCTTCGAGCGAGCCTTCTCCAGCCCGAGTTTGTCGACCTGTTCCCGGTTCTTCTGTTTGTGGTCGCCGACGTCGAAGCTCCGCTCGAGAAGTACGCGATGCGGCACTACCGCACGATGCACGTGGATGCCGGTGTGCTGGTTCAGAATCTGTACCTCGTGACCGAGGCAATGGGACTTGCGGGCTGCGCCATCGCAGGATTCACGGATGCGCGAGTGGCATCTCTGTTGAATCTCGCGACGACGCAGCTTCCCGTCATGGCTTTTGCACTCGGGAGGCGCAGCTAGTTCAGGCGAGAATACGTGCCTTCTGGGTCTCGAACTCGGCCTCGGTCAACACTCCCGCACTCTTGAGTTCGCCCAGCTTGGTGAGCTGTTCGAGCTTCAAGTCCATCGATGCTGACGGAGCTGCCTGCTGCGGCAGGGGTGGTAGATCGGGAATCGGTGGCACCGGCTGGGCCTGTGCTGCACGGGCCTGATCTTCTGCCGCCCAACGCGTGCGCTGACGGCGCTGAACATTGCCGTGAATGGAGCTGGCGACGGCTACCCGGCCGGCTCGCCTCAAGAAACTCATGCGTCCTTCTCCGTATTGTCGAGTGCGGTGGCAAGTTCGTCCAAGCTCAGGTGACCTTCGGTGACAATCTTTGCGCCGCTGCGTGTCCACGCGTCGATCACCGGCAGTATGGCCAGTTCCTCGTAAACGAGCACGGCGGCAACACTTCCGGCGGCCAACTCTTCACCAACGGCGGTGATGTCTCCGGCATCGAGCAGTCCGGAGGCAGCGCCGTCGAACTGCGCCAAGTCGAAATCCGCAAGCTCGAAGGTCGACGCTGGTACGACGGCCACTGATCCATCGGCGGCTTTGGTGACGAACTCGAGGTCGAGGATGCGGATCACGCCGGTGTCGACGAGAGTGAGCAGCTGTTCGAATCCTGCCGAAGTCGGTGCACCGCCGGGAAACTCGACGGCTACGTATTCGATCGGGCCGAATTGGTCTTGGTTGGACATCGGTTACTTCTTGTCCTTCGTGAGTTTCGGTTCTTCCAGAGCAGGTACTTCGTTGGGCATGCGGCCGGCGGGAATGATGGCGAGCAGGGAGAGTCCGGCGAGGACGAGTAGCGAGGTCCGCAGCGCACGCAGGCGTGCTTCGGTGTTGATCCGGATGGCTTCGTCGATCTGTGCCTGAGTTGCCGATGTGTTTTCGAGCGTCACGACGAGTTGATCGTTGGGTACGAAGTTGACCTGGTCGAGGTTGATCCCGGACTCGACCTTGAGTGACGCCGGGATGGTGGGGTTGTCGATCAGCTGCGAGCTGACCAGAGAACCGAGGATTCCGACGGCGAACACGCTGGCCACCGCGATGCCGACGCTGCCGGACATGTTGTGTACCAGTCCTCGCCAGGCGCCGACGTCACCGGCGAGTTCCTTGGGCGCTGCGGTGAGGAGGGTGTTGAACACCAATGCGACGATGGCGCCCTGTCCGAGGCCGAGTGTGATCAGGCCGATGACGACAAAGATCTGATGCCAATCGCCGCGGATGGTGAAGGCCAACAGAATGAGTCCGGCGGCCACGACGACAAACCCGGCTCGTGCGATCAGACGCGGGGAGTACGTCTTGTAGAGACGAGCGACGACGGTGCTCGCGATGAAGATCGAGAGTGTGTACGGGATGATCGAGAACGACGTCTGCAAGCTGCTGCGGCCCTGGATAATCTGCATGTACAGCGGGATGAGGAAGTTGGCCGCGGTTCCGACGAACATCATCGTGGCCATGCAGATCGTGGTGGCGCGCTCGGCGCCGGTCTTGAGAACGTCGAGGTTGAAGAGCTGAGGTTTGTTCTGAGCCTTGCGGTTTCGCGTCCACTGGAAGAAGCCTTGCGCGCAGATGGCGCCGAGGACGATCAGGATGGCCGCGGGTGAAACACCGATGACCGAGAACGGCGCAGCGTCGGTGGCGAGGATGACGCCCCACGAGTTGAGGCCGCTGAAACCGAAGCTGAGCAGGATGACGGCAACGGCAGCAATGGCGGCGCCGGCCCAGTCGATGGTGATGTCCTTCTGCGGGGGAACAGGTTTGACCCGGAAGCTGAGGATCAGGTTGACCACAGCGAGAGCCACGACGAGGGCGAACGAGTAGCGCCAACCGATCGTCGTCGCGAAGGAACCGGCGATCAGCAGCGCCAGCACTCCGGCCGCGGGGATTGCTGCTGCCAGGTAACCAATGGCCTTTGCCTGCTGATCGCCGCTGAAGTTCGTGGCGATGAAGACAGTCAACGCGGGAGCAATGAGGGCGATCACAGCGCCGGACGCAGCTTGCGCCACGAACAGCATGGCCGGGCTCTGGCTCAAAGCGACCGCGGCCATCGCGAGGCCGTGAATCGCGACGGCAATCTGGAAGACCAAACGCGTTCCGTAGCGGGCGCCGATCTTGGCTCCCAACAGAATGAAGGCAGCCATGGCGAAGGTGCCCGCGGTGATCGCGGTGCCGACACTTGTTGCGGGCGTGTCGAGATCGGTGGTGATGCCGGCCATCGAGACGGTCAGAGCATTGACGGCGAACGACGCTTGAATCTGGGTGAGGACTACCACGATGAGTGGTAGCCAGGAGGCGGTGCTCACGGCGGCCGATGTGGCGGCCGCGCCAGGCTTTACGGACATGATGGGTCACGCCTTCCTCGACACTGCGTGTACTCGCGACGTGCCCGGATCAGCCACGCACGGTTACATTAGCCGGAATTGTGCTGAATGGTCGCCTGCGGGCGGTTGGTTTCTTCGCGGTAGACCACCATCTCCCGTTGCAAGGCGCGTCGGAAGCGTGGTTGGTCGGCCAGCAGTACCGCCAGGACGGTCAGCAACAGCCAGGTCGCCGCCGCGCTCGCGAGGAGCAGCAGGACCGGAATCCACGGACCGCCCATCTGCTCGAGCAGCGTCGTCTTTGCCCAGACGCGCCAGTAGAGCATCAGATTGACGATCAGTCCGACACTGTACGAGATGACGAAGGACAGCAGGAACTGCTTCCACGTGCCGTCGTGGCGCCGCGCCGTCATCGGTTCTGCCCGCAGCGGCAAGCTCACCGACATCACGTTCGCGACCCCCAACCAGAGCAGGATCATGGTCAGCACCTGGCCGCACGCCTTCATCAGGTCGGCACTGCTTCCGGAGCGCCACGCGAGGACGGCGCTGAGCAGGAACCCGGCGCTGCCGACGAGGAGCAGCATCACCGCGTTTTTCGCGACGAGCACGTGCCAGAGCCTCGTTCCACCGGACAACGCAGCGCGCACGCGGCCGGCGTCGAAGCTGAGCGCATTGGTGCACACGACGCTTCCGACCACACCCGAGAGTGCATACAGCGCAAGGTAAGGCAGTCGATCTTCCTTGGTGTCCCACTGGAAGAGGCGAATGAATGCCAGGTACGCCAAGCCCATTCCGAGGCTCAGCCCCAGCCGAAAAGCGATCGACCGAGGCTTACCACTCACGACGTGTCGGGTTTCCTCACGGATCCGGGAGCCAAGATCCTGCACATGCCGGACGACGGGGTTGCCCGAATTCAGCGGGACGTAACCACGGATCGCAGCGGCGACGGCCCGGGAGGCAACCTCGGTCAGATCCTCGACCGCTGTCAATGTCTGCTCCACTCGGTTTAGGTTGGTTTCATGACCACCAACTCGGAAAAGGAAGATCTCCAGCGCTACCTGCAGGCCGCGCGCGACGCACTCGTCTGGAAGCTCGACGGGCTGTCGGAGTACGACATTCGGCGTCCGATGACCCGGACAGGGACAAACCTGCTGGGTCTGGTCAAACATATGATCGGCGTCGAGCTCGGGTATTTCGGCCCGACGTTCGGCCGCCGGGTTCCCGATCTGCCTGCGTGGTTGCGTTCGGAGGAACTCAACGTCGACATGTGGGCCCGCGCCGACGAGTCCAGTGCCGACATCGTCGAAACCTACCGCCGGACGTGGGCTTTCGCCGACGCCACGATCGAGGAGCACGATCTGGATGCACCTGGTTTCGTGAAGCACTGGCCGGAGGACCGCCGCGACGTCACGCTGCACCGGATTCTCGTTCACGTTGTCACCGAGATCCATCGGCACGCCGGCCACGCGGACATCGTGCGGGAGCTGATCGACGGCGCCGCTGGGATGAAGGCGGGCGACAACAATCTGGCTCCCGGTGATCAGGCGTGGTGGGCAGAGTACAACGACCGTCTCGAGACGGCGGCACGCGAGGCCCACCACGCCTGAACTACTCGAATACCGCTGCCGCGCCGATCACCACGACAACGATCACGAAGTTGATCAGTAGCAGTGGCCAGACGAAGCGCAGGAACTTGTCGTAGCCGACCTTCGCCATGGCCAACCCGCCGACGACGACGACGTTGGTCGGGGCAACCATCAGCATCAGGCCGTGGCCCATTTGGAAGGCGGTGATGACGAGTGCTCGGCTGACTCCGGCGAAGTCGCCCAGCGGGGCGAGCAGCGGCATCGCCAGGGTGGCGTGACCGGAACTGGACGGGATCAGGAACGCCAACGGGATGTTGACGAGCATCACGAGAATCGCGAAGACTCCTGCCGAAGCACCGCTGACCAACTGCTCCATCGCGTTGAGGATGGTGTCGAGGGTTTCGGTATTCGTCATGATCACCGAGACACCGCGAGCGAGCAGGATGACGATCGCCGGGCCGACCATGTCGCCGGCTCCACGCGTGATCAGGGAGACGATCTTCTTCTCACCCATCTTCGCTACTATGCCGACGAGAACTGCGGCGAGGATGAACAGCATCGCCAATTGCGGGAACCACCAGTTCAACTCGAACCAGTAGGGCTCGGTTGCCGTGACGTGGTACGCGTCGTACTCGGCCGGCCCGGTCGTGGCGCCGAAGATGCTCGACCACGGGATGACGGAGAAGATCATCAATCCGAACGTGAGCCCGGTGATGAGCAGCACCAGCTTCTGAGTTCCGGTGAGCTTGCCGTCGATGTCCACCGGCTCGGCCGGTTCTTCGTCGTCGTCCTCGATCTCGAAACCGACGAGCGATTTCGTGGGGTCCTTCTTCACCTTCGCGGCGTAGCGGAGAACGAATGCCACTGCCACCGCGGTCAATACGATCCACAAGATCACGCGCAACACGATGCCGTCACCGATGGAGACGCCTGCCTCACCGGAGGCGACGCCGATCGAGAACGGGTTGACCGTCGACGCCATGTTTCCGACCAGAGCGCCGAGGATGATCATCGTCGCCGCGACCATGCGGTCGTAACCCAGTGCCGTCATCAGCGGTATGAGCAGGGCGTAGAAGCCGAACGTCTCGACCGAGAAGCCCATCGTCGAACCGAGCAGCGAGAACAGCACCATGATGACGGTGATGAGCAACCAGCCCTTGTCGCTGAGCTTGGTAGCGAGTTGGGAGACAGCAGTTTCCAGGCTGCGGGTGGCAAAGCTGACCGAGATGAACGCACCGAGCGCCATGATGAAGAGGACTACGCCGACCGAACCGAAGAGCCGTCCGATGTTGTCGGTGTCGACGAACCCGGTGATCGAATCCTGTACGCCGTACAGGCCGTTGACGGGAGAGAGGATCAGTTGCTGGATTCGTTCCCAGAACGAGAGCGGAGACGTGACTGTTTCGAAGCTGCCGGGAACGGGTGAGCCGTCCACGTCGACGCCGAAGCGTCCGGCCGGAATGAACAGTGCCGCAATCCAGACCAGAATGGTGACGATCGCGAGCATCGTGACCGCACCGGGAAACTCGAACTTCTTCTTGGCCGGCGTTTGCGGGGATCCCGTGTCGGTCTCGGTGCTCATTTCTTCCCCTCGAAGGTGTCGGCGTACTCCTGGAAGAACAGTGCTTTGGCGACGACGGCCTTCTCGAGCTCGTCGAGCAGTACACGTTCGTTGGGGCCGTGGATGTTTGCGTAACCGTCGGTGGCGCCGAACAACAGCTTCTCGGCGGTGGGCACTGCTGTATCCAGAGCCATCACGAGGGGGATCGAGCCGCCGCCTGCCATCAGCCCGGCCGGCTCACCCCACGACTGCGAGAGTGCCGACAGCGCTGCGTCGAAGGCCGGTCCACTTTCGGCTGCCGCGAATCCGTCGCCGGTTTCTCCCGCGGTGACGGTCAGTTGCAACCCGAAGGGGCGCAGGGCTTCCAGATGCCGTATCAGGGCAGCTTGTGCCTCCACCGCCGGCTGACGCGGATGCACGCGCAGATTGATCACGGCGCGGGCTGTGCTTGCAACGGCGTTGACCGCACCGTCCACCGGGGGAGCGTCTATACCGGTCACGGTGATTGCCGGGCCCGACCAGATGCGTTCGCCGATGCCGCCGGTTCCGAGCAGGGGGAGTCCGTCGCGGATCTCGGCGAGGGTGCGGAACTCTTCCTCGGTGTACGAACTACCGGTCCACGGTTCGCGTAGGAGGCCGTCGACTGCCACGTCCCCGTTGTCGTCGTGCAGCGACGCCAGTGCGCGGATGATCGCGAGGCGGGCGTCCGGTGCAGCGCCGCCGTAGAGGCCGTTGTGCTTGTCGGCGCCGAGAGTGGTGAGTTCGACGATCACCTGGGCGGATCCGCGCAGTGCGACGGTCAGAGTCGGTGATCCGGGGCGAACGCTGCCGACGTCGGCGATGACCATTGCGTCGGCCGCGAACAATTCGGGGGCTTCCGGCGGATAGTTGTCGAAGGGGCTGCCGAATTCTTCCTGGCCCTCGATGACGAGCTTGACCGTCACCGGCGGCTTTCCGTCGAAGACTCGAAGTGCACCGATCATGCCGATGACATTTGCCTTCGAATCTGCCGTACCGCGGCCGTAAATCGCGCCGTCACGCTTGGTCGGTTCGAAAGGCGGAGAATCCCAGAGTTCGACGTCGTCGGCGGGAACGACGTCGTAATGCGAATACATCAATACCGTCGGGGATCCGGCGGGGCCGGGAACTGTTGCAATGATGACGGGCGCGGTTTTACCTGTTATTTCGAGTTTCTCTATCTTCGTGACTCCGGATTTTTCCAGTAGAGAAACGATCAGATCGTGAGCTTCGAAGAGGGGCTCGCTGGGGAAACCCTCGGTCGCTATCGACGGGATGCGAACAAGTTCGACTAGTTCCGACTCCAGAGTCGGCATCAAACCTGCAACTGTTTCCTTGATCGTGGAATAGGAGGGTGACGCGGATTCTTCCGGCACGGAACTGACTCCTTCTGGAAAAGGCGAAAAGCATTAGAGGCAGAGTCTTACACCCGATATATGGGCTGTGAAAGGGCAACCCGAACAAAAGGCCGAAGTCGGTCGTCGGGGCTGCGATTCTTGACATTGACGTCAACGTCAACACACACTGTGACGGTGACCACCAGCGAAACGCAGGAGCGAGCGCGGACAGCCCGCAAGCTCGGGGACGGTCCACGCCGTGCCGGCTTGCTCGACACTGCGGCGCTCTGTTTCGGCGAACTCGGATACGACGCCGTGACGGTCGAGACGATCACGACCAGGGCCGATGTGTCCCGGGCGACCTTCTACGCGTACTTCTCGTCCAAGGACGAGGTCTTCCGCGCCGTCGCCGAAATGATGTGCGGACGGTTTCTCGACGCTCAGCACATGGAGGGGCCGGCGGCCGAGGATCTACGCGAAGTTCTCCGAACGACCACATCGGCGTTCATCACGGCCGTGTACACCTATGGGGACCTGCTCGCGGTCATCGAGCACCGGGCGCGGGTGGATTCCGAGGTCGAGAGCAGTTGGTCGGCGGTACGCGAAAAGCTCGTGAGCCGCTACGTGCGCTTCGTCGAACGTATTCGACAGGTTCACGACGTAGATCCCTGCGTTTCGCCTCCGGTGCTCGTGCAGATGATCTCGGACGCGCAGATGGCCGGTGGAGCACGATTGAGCAAAGCGAGTGCCGACGAGCAGAACCAGTTCATCGCAGATATGACGACGATGTCCGAGCGGTTGATCGGGTTCGAAGAGTCGAAATAGATTTCTTTTACGAATGGAGTGATCGGTGGCAGAACAAGACGTGCTCGAAGCGGCTCTGGCGGAAATCTCCGCGCTGCAACAAGCGCATTGGCCCGCCGGCATTCCCCGCGCCGTCGAGTATCCGCTCGAAGGCGGGGGGCTTGTCGACTACTTGCGGCATTGGGCGGCAGAGCGGCCGGATACTCCCGCAATCGTCTTCTACGGCCGGGTCATCACGTATTCCGAATACGACGAGCTTTCGGATCGTTTTGCCGGATGGCTGCTTTCGCTCGGCGTCGAACGCGGCGATCGCGTCGGCGTTCACCTGGTCAATTGCCCGCAGTTCCATATCGCGATGCTCGGCATTCTGAAGGTCGGCGCGGTTCACGTACCGATCAATCCGCTCTTCCGTGAACACGAATTGATTCACGAACTCAACGATGCGGGCGTCACGGTTCTTCTGACGCAGAACACTTTTTCGAAGTTGGTGAAGAAGGTTCGCTCCCAGACTCCGCTCGAACACGTCGCGAAGACCGCAGTGTCGGACATGCTGACCGCGATCCCGACCGTCGAACTGCCCTTCGAGGTGGACGATCCGCGCCTGAGCGACTGGCAATCGATCATCACCAGTGAGCGGGCGACTCCGGTTGCCACCGATCTCGATTCCCTTGCTGCTCTGAACTACACGGGCGGAACGACGGGAATGCCCAAGGGCTGTGAGCACACTCAGCGGCACATGGTCTACACCGCGGCCACGGCGACGCTTGCCGGCGGTGACCAGGTGGGCGCCAATCCGCCGGTGTCCCTGGTGTTTCTGCCGATCTTCTGGATCGCGGGTGAGGACTTCGGCATCCTGGTTCCGCTCGTCAACGGCGGAACCGTTGTCTTGCTGAATCGTTGGGATGCGGAAACCACGCTCGACGCGGTCGAGACGTACGGCGTGACCTCACTGGTCGGAACCGTCGACAATTACGTCGAACTGATGGACACATCAGGATTCGCGGAGCGAAATCTCTCGACACTCCAGAACGCCATGGCAGTCTCGTTTGTCCTCAAACTCGATCCGGCCACACGCCAGCGGTGGCGCGAGGCCACCGGCGGTGTTCTGCGCGAAGCGAGCTACGGCATGACCGAAACCCATACCGCGGACACGATCACCCTCGGCTTCCAGGACGGTGACTACGACCTGAAAAGCGAGCCGGTGTTCTGCGGAATACCGGTGCCCGGCACCGACGTTCTGATCGTCGATCACGACGGCAGGCCGGTTCCCGTCGGCGAGCACGGACAGATCATCGTACGCAGTCCGTCGATCCTTTCGGCGTACTACCGCAACGACGCTGCGACGGCCGACGCCATCCGTGACGGCTGGTTGCAGACCGGCGACGTCGGAAAGTTCAGTGAGCGTGGAGGTTTGCACTACCTGGCGCGGAACAAGGAAATGATCAAGACCAACGGCATGAGCGTCTTCCCGTCCGAGGTGGAAGCGCTGCTGATGCTGCATCCGGCGATCGAAAAGGCTGCGGTGGTGCCGAAACCGGACCAGGACAAGGGGCAGGTGGCTTTTGCCTTTGTCCAGCTGGTCGAGGGTTCGGTAGTCATGGCCGACGAGATCGTCTCGTGGGCGAAGGAGAACATGGCTACGTACAAGGTGCCCGAGGTGGAAGTGCTCGAGGCGCTTCCGATGACTGCAACAGGAAAGGTGCGTAAGGGCGATCTGTTCGAGCGCACTCAGGGGGACAAGTGAGACTGCTGATTGCGAACCGCGGCGAAATTGCGCTGCGGATCATTCGAACTGCCCGTGAACTCGGCATCGAGACGGTGTCAGTCTACGCCGAGGACGACGCGTCCAGTCCGCACGTCGCGGCGGCCACGGAGTCGGTGCCGCTCGGAGCTTCGGGCGCTTCCGCCTATCTCGATCAGGGCGGCTTGCTGAAGATCGCGGCCGAAACGGGCGCCACACACGTGCACCCCGGCTACGGATTCCTCAGTGAAAACGCCGAATTCGCGCAGGCGTGCGCCGACGCGGGCATGGTCTTCGTCGGTCCGGACGCCCAGGTTCTCCGGACTTTCGGAGACAAAGCCAGCGCCCGTACTGCGGCTGTCGACTCCGGGGTACCGGTGCTGCCGTCGACATCGGCGAACGCCGCCCTCGACGAGGTGCGCGAATTCTTCGAGCGCAACCCCCGCGGCATCATGATCAAGGCGCTCAGTGGCGGCGGTGGCCGCGGCATGCGCGCGGTCCGTGACCCGAAAGCGCTCGACGACGCGTACCGTGTGTGTGCGGCCGAAGCCCAGTCGGGATTCGGCAGTTCGGCACTGTTCGCCGAGGTACTCAGTGAGCACGCTCGGCACATCGAAGTGCAGATCGTGGCGGCACCGGGGCAAGGCGGAACCCATGCGCTCGCTCTGGGTGACCGCGATTGCAGCGTCCAACGTCGGCATCAGAAGTTGATCGAGGTAGCGCCCGCGCAGGGGCTGTCGGGGGCCCTGCGCGAGCGTCTGCACGCCGCGGCCGCGAGGCTGTGCGCCGAGGTCGGCTACCGCGGAATCGCGACGGTCGAGTTCCTCGTCGAGGAACGCGGCTTCGTCTTCCTCGAAGTCAACCCCCGAATTCAGGTGGAGCACACGGTAACCGAGGAGGTCACCGGGGTAGATCTCGTCGCCGTGCAGCTCGCGATCGCGGACGGAGTTCCGTTCGAGAACCTGGACCTACCAACAGGGATCACCGCTGTCGAGAAGGACTCGGAGACAGTCGGATCCGTGGCAGTCGCATCGGGAATCGCGATCCAGGCCCGCGTCAACATGGAAACCATGGCGCCGGACGGCAATGCGTTGCCGTCGTCGGGCACGCTCGACACCTTCACTCCTCCGAGCGGGCCCGGTGTGCGAGTGGACACCTTCGGCGCTGTCGGGCTGTCGCCGAGTGCACGTTACGATTCGCTGCTGGCGAAGGTGATCACCCACACGCGTCGATCGGATTTCCCTGCCGCGGTGCGCAAGTCGATTGCTGCTTTGAGTGAGTTCGCCATCGACGGCGTAGCGACCAACATCGAGTTCCTGCAGGCAATTCTGTCCGACAAGGACTTCCGTGACGGCTTGGTCGACGTCGACTGGTTGGGTTCGCGGTTGGCGGACCTCGTTCCCGAAGCCGACCCACACACGCCCTCCTCGGCTGTGGACGTGGCACCGGACGAGGATGTGGTTCATGCGCAGATGGCGGGCATCGTCGTCGAACTCGCCGCCGTCGGTGACGGCGTCCATGCGGGTGGCCAGGTTGCCGTCCTCGAAGCGATGAAGATGCAGCATGTTCTCTCGGCTCCCGGTGATCTCGAAGTGGTCCGGGTCCTGTCGTCACCGGGGAGGTCGGTGGGTGCGGGCGAACCGTTGCTCGTCGTCCGTAGTGCAAGCGCGGGATCGAAGCTCGCAGAGGTCGACGAGGTGAACCTCGACGACGTGCGTCCCGATCTCGCGGAGATCATCGCTCGCCACGAGGTGACCCTGGACGCGGCCCGGCCCGCGGCAGTGGCGAAGCGTCACAAGCTGGGACGCCGGACGGCTCGCGAGAACGTCTACGACCTGGTCGACGACGGCAGCCTGGTCGAGTACGGCGCTCTCGCGCTGGCGGCGCAGCGCAGTCGACGCAGCGAGGAAGACCTGATCGCCAACACTCCGGCTGACGGTTTGATCGGCGGAGTGGCGACCATCAGCGGCGGCGAGAGCGTCGTGATCTCGTACGACTACTCGGTGCTCGCCGGTACCCAGGGCATGCGTAATCACGCCAAGACCGACCGCCTGCTCGAGATCGCCGACCGCAAGCGAGTTCCGGTGGTGCTGTTCGCCGAAGGCGGCGGCGGTCGCCCGGGTGACACCGATGCGGGCGCCGGGGCGGGCCTCGAGCTGGGAACCTTCCGCGCCATGGCGGCGCTGAGCGGGCGGGTGCCCATGGTCGCCGTCGTGTCCGGTCGTTGTTTCGCGGGCAACGCGGCCCTGGCCGGCGCGTGCGACGTGCTGATCGCAACACCGGACGCCAATATCGGCATGGGTGGTCCTGCCATGGTCGAGGGCGGCGGGCTCGGAACCTTCCGCCCCGAGGACATCGGCCCCATCGACGTGCAGCGCCGTAACGGCGTCGTACACCTGGTCGCTGACGACGACGCTCATGCGGTGGCCCTGGCCAAGCAGTACCTCGGCTATTTCCAGGGTGCGAGCGGAGAGTGGACGGCTCCGGATCCGCGGCTCTCCCGGCATGTGGTGCCGGAGAATCGCCTGCGCTCGTACGACGTTCGTGGAGCAATCGACGCAATCGCGGACGTCGACAGCGTCCTGGAACTGCGTCGAGACTACGGACGCGGTGTGGTCACTGCACTCGTTCGCGTCGAAGGAGTTCCGTACGGTGTGCTGGCGAACAGCAGCGAGCATCTCGGCGGAGCGATAGACGCGGAAGCGTCGGACAAGGCTTCGGATTTCCTGGAACTCCTCGAAGCACACCGCATCCCGCTGGTGACCCTCTGCGACACACCGGGTTTCATGGTGGGCCCGGATTCGGAGGAGGAGGCGACGGTCCGAAGGTTCGGCAGGTTCTTCGTTGCCGGTGCTCGACTCACCGTGCCGTTCGGAACGGTCATCCTGCGCAAGGGTTACGGGTTGGGCGCCATGGCGATGGCCGGTGGTTCCTTCCACGCACCCGAGTTCACGGTGGCGTGGCCGACCGGAGAGATCGGGCCGATGGGTCTGGAAGGCGCCGTGCGTCTCGGTTTCCGCAAGGAACTCGAGTCCGTCGAAGATCCGGTGGCTCGGGAAACACTGTTCGGTCAGTTCGTGGAACTGGCCTACGCACAGGGCAAGGCACTGATGGCGGCGACCACGTTCGAATTGGACGACGTCATCGATCCGGCCGATACCCGCGGATGGATCAGACAGCTCGGCAGAAACAGTTGAGATCCTGCTGATTCGAGCTGTTGCCGCACGTGGGCGGGGCAACTAGCCTTGCCCACGTGTCGGCTGCGCGAGATAACGTCCTGATCATTCATTGGCACGACCTGGGGCGACACCTCGCGAGTTACGGTGTCGCCGGGGTCAACAGCCCCCATCTCGACCGTCTGGCGGCAGAAGGCATCCGGTTCACCGACGCACACGCGACGGCGCCGCTGTGCTCGCCTTCGCGCGGATCGCTCTTCTCGGGCAGGTATCCGCACAACAACGGTCTGATCGGGTTGGCGCACCACGGCTGGGAGTACCACGCGGAGGTGCAGACGCTTCCGCAGATCCTCTCCGACAACGGTTGGTACACCTCGCTCTTCGGCATGCAACATGAGACTGCGTATCCGAAGCGACTGGGCTATCACGAGTACGACGTCACGAACTCGTTCTGCGACTACGTGGTTCCGCGTGCCCAGAACTGGCTACGACGCTTCCCGCCCGAGCCGTTCCTGCTCACCACGGGATTCTTCGAAACGCATCGGCCGTACCCGACGGATCGCTACACCCCGGCGGACACCGCAGCCCTCGAGGTTCCCGGATACCTTCCGGACGTGCCGCAGGTGCGCGAGGATCTGGCCGAGTTCCACGGCAGCGTAGAGGTGGCCGACGCCGCGGTGGGTGATCTGCTCGCGACCCTCGAAGAAGAGGGGCTCGACGAGAACACGTGGGTCTTCTTCCTCACCGATCACGGCGCGGCGTTTCCTCGCGCCAAGTCGACGCTCTACGCACCGGGTACCGGCATAGCCTTGATCGCTCGGCCTCCGGCCCGGTATCGCAGTGGCGGAAATGAATACGAGACGCTGTTCAGTGGTGTGGATCTTGTTCCGACCATTCTCGATCTGCTCGGAATCGACGTCCCCACCGAGGTGGAAGGGCGCTCGCACGCCGATGCCCTCGTCGATCGTGGAACCGAGCCGTCCGAACCCGTCCGGACCTCCCTGTTCACGGAGAAGACCTTTCACGACAGCTTCGATCCCATTCGCGCCGTGCGAACCAAGGACTACAGCTACATCGAGAACTACGCCGTCCGCCCGGCTCTGGATCTACCGCTCGACATCGAGGACAGTCTTTCCGGAAAAGCCCTGGGCACCGAGCATCTGGCGGTACGTGCGCCTCGGGAGCTGTACGACCTTCGTGCCGACCCCGACGAGAAGGTCAATTTGATCGATCGACCGGAAGTCTCGGCTGTACAGGCGGAATTGTCTTCGCAGCTTCACAACTGGCGCGCCGAAACCGATGACCGTCTGCCCGACGAGGCATTGGGTAGCGCGATGGCCGTGCACCGCATGGCGGCGTACCTCGAGAAGATCGGTGTCCGGCCCAACGTGCGGTCCGCCTACAGCGCGGACCGCGGCTATCTCGAGTCGGACACCGAAAACCCCTAGGTTTGAGCGGTCTCTCGCTCCTCCAACAATGCGATGACCCGCTCGACCAGTTCACTGATGTCAGCGCCGGTCGTGTCGAAAGCCAGATCCGGAGCTTCCGGGGTTTCGTACGGTGCGTCGATTCCGGTGAGTCCCTTCAGTTCACCGGACCGCGCACGTGCATACAAGCCTTTGGGATCTCGACGTTCGCATTCTTCGACGGGAGTCGTGACGGCAACTTCCAGGAAGGTGAGGCCGGCAGCTTCGTTGAGAGCACGCGCAATCGCTCGATCCGAACGCAGCGGCGAGACCATCGACGCGATGGCCACCACGCCGGCGTCGGCGAACAGTCGCGTGAGATGCCCGACGCGACGGATATTCTCAGCCCGGTCTCCCGGCGAGAACCCGAGATCGTCGGAGATACCGTGGCGGACGTTGTCGCCGTCCAGAAGATACGCCGTGCGCCCGGCCTCGACCAGCGCACGTTCGACAGCCACGGCGACGGTGGACTTTCCGGAGGCAGGCAGGCCGGTCAGCCAGATCGTCGCGCCCTTCTGGGTGGTCGACGCCCACCGTCGTTGACGTTCGAGTGAGGACGGGTGCCATTTGATGTCGTTGCGGGTCTGCTCACCGGGAACGACAACGCGTGGTTCGAGAATGGTGCCGGCGCCGACGGTGTCGTTACTCTGCTCGTCGATCAGGATGAAAGCGCCCGAGTCCCGGTTGTGGTCGTAGGTGTCGGCGACCACCACGGAACTGGTTCGGAGCGTGACCGTTCCGATGTCGTTGAGTCCCAGTTCGACTGGGCTGTCCTGCTCGTCGAGCGTTTCAGGATCGAGACGGGTGTGGAGTTCTTGAACCGTCGCTCGCACGGTCCGGGACGTGTGTTTGAGTGCTATCCGGTCACCGGCGCGCAACGGGGTGTTGGACAACCAGCAGATCGTGGCGTCCAGTTCTCGGGCCAGCACGGGCAAATGAGCCTGCGTGCCGCCACTGACCAGAACATCGCCACGTCCGACGTCGATGTCGTCCGCAAGCTCCACCGAAACCGACAGTGGTGCAACGGCAGTGATGCGACCTTCGTCGAGAGTGTCCAATCCGATCACGGTGCTCTTCGATCCGGACGGCAGAACCACCACTTCGTCTCCGACGCTCAGAGTGCCTGCCGAAATTCTGCCGGTGTATCGGCGACGGTTCTGCGGATCGGGACGCGAAACCCACTGCACGGGAAGCCGAAGCTCCTCGGTGCGAGTTGCAGGCGCATGGAGTTCGACGCCTTCGAGGTACTCGAGGAGCGTCGGCCCGTCGTACCACGCGGTGTTCTCCGAGCGGGTCACGACATTGTCGCCGGCTTTCGCGGAGACCGGGATTGCAAGTACGTCCTCACGTCCGACTTGCCGTGCCAAGGCCCGCAATTCTTCCTGCACCTGAGCGAATCGCGCTTCGTCGAAGTCCACCAGATCGATCTTGTTCACTACCGCGACAAGGTTCGGAACACCGAGCAGCGCAGCGATTCTGGCGTGCCGACGCGTCTGACGCAGTACTCCGGTTCTCGCGTCGACCAACAGGACGGCAACGTGCGCGTTGGATGCGCCGGTGAACATGTTGCGCGTGTAGCGCTCGTGCCCCGGAGTATCGGCGAGGACGTAACTTCTTGTGGGAGTGGAGAAGAATCGGTAGGCAACGTCGATCGTGATTCCCTGTTCGCGCTCGGCGCGCAGCCCGTCGGAGAGTGCGGCCAGATCAGCGACACCATCCTCGTCGGTCACGGAATCGAGGTGATCGGTGGGCAGGCTGCCGGTGTCGTGCAACAGTCGGCCGATCAGGGTGCTCTTGCCGTCGTCGACGCTACCCGCCGTTGCCAGTCGCAGGAGTTGGCGAGTGATGGTGGTGGTCATCAGAAGTAGCCCTCACGCTTTCGGTCTTCCATCGCGGCGACCGAGGTTCGGTCGTCTGCGCGAGTCTCGCCTCGTTCGGAAACCGTCGCGGCCGAGATCTCGGTGACGACGTCGTCGATGGTGGTGGCGTGCGATCGAACGGCGCCGGTAATGGTCAGATCGCCGACGGTTCGGTATCGCACCCACTCGGTCGTTGCCGCGGCGTTCTCGGTGTCGGTGCTGAATTCCGAAGCAGCGAGGAGCATTCCGTCGCGCTCGAATACCCGCCGTTCGTGCGCGAAATAGATGGACGGCAGTTCCAGTTCCTCCTGGGCTATGTAGCGCCAGATGTCGAGTTCTGTCCAGTTGCTCAGCGGGAAGACACGAACGGACTCTCCGCGTCTGATCCGACCGTTGTAGAGCGACCACGGTTCGGCCCGTTGCGCCCGAGGATCCCACTGGCCGAACTCGTCACGGAAGCTGAGGACACGTTCCTTGGCTCGCGCGCGTTCCTCGTCCCGGCGGGCGCCGCCGAATGCTGCGTCGAATCGCCCGCCTTCGAGAGCGTCGAGCAGGGTTCTGGTCTGCAGGCGGTTTCGCGATCCGCTGGACTCGGTCGACTCCTGCACTCGACCCTGGTCGATCGAATCCTGAACGGAAGCAACCAGAAGTGTGTGCCCGCCCTCCTTGATTCGGCGGTCGCGAAATTCGATGACTTCCTGGAAATTGTGACCGGTGTCGACGTGCAGGACCGGGAAAGGGAGTGGGGAGGGTCGAAACGCCTTCTCGGCGAGTCGAAGCAGGACTATCGAGTCCTTGCCGGCCGAGAAGAGCAGTACCGGTCTTTCGAGTTCTGCCACCACCTCTCGAATGATGTGAACCGCTTCGGATTCGAGAACTCGGAGTTCGTCGACAACATCGGTGACGGTGCTCATGTGACGGGGTATCCGTTCTGTTCGGCGTCGATGCGGTAACGCTGCACCCATTCGCGGGAGCGTCCGTCGCTCTGACGACGCAGCGGCGGTGGTGGGGCCAGTTGTCCGTCGAGGCCGAGGGAGATGAGGGTTTTTGCGACCACGGACTGCGGGTCTTCGGTGAGATCGCGAAACCCGATCTCGATGGGGGAGATGTCCTCCTCTTCGAACCAGCGCTTCCACTGGCGTTCCTGCTCACCGAGAATCGTCACCAGGTGTGCGATTCCGAGCGCGTTGTACTGCGCACCGTCCGAGAGATTCGGTGGGGTCGCGTCGTCGCGCCAGACCTGTGTCTGCACGGCGCGCCACATCGACACGGCCTGAGCGACGACATCTTCTCGATAGACGTGGATGAACTGCAGGTCGTGATCGAGGGTGTCGTGGAGTGCGGAACGTAGGTCCGTCCCACTGCGCCAGGGCAATCCGGCCGCGCGATCGAGTAGAAGCGGCGTCTGGTTCCACATCAGCTTGCCACCCCAGACTCCGTTGGGGGTTCGGCCGAGTTCGAGAAGTTGTGTGCGCCACTGTTCGGAGGTGCGAGTGTCCGGCGTGCCCGGGTGGAACGGGGCGAGCAGACCCAGGACGGACTCGTCCGTGACGTCTTCGAACCACTGCCTCGGTTGCGGCGATCGCGAGGTCTCGGGGAGGTACTGGAAGAACTCTTCCGGCTCACCCGCAACCCCGGTTGCTCGCAGGGATTCGACCAGCAAAGTACTGCCGCTGCGCTGCGAAGCGCAGACGAGAAACGAGCGTTGGGCCTCCGTCATGCGAGCAACGCTAAGGGGGGCCGGAAACCGCCGCAAGCTGGGAAAATAAACTCACGTAGAGGTTAAATCTCGACGTGAAACGTTAAATGTGCGGGTCACGAAATGTCGCGCTGAGGCACGTCTTACGCAGTTGTCGCAAGGGCCGCGGCAAGCCCGAAAGCGATGGCCATGAAGACAACTTCACCGACGGCGCGGCGAAGGGATCCGTCCGCACTGATGCGGTGTGCGGCACTTGCGACCACCCACGTCCGGCGCCACCACCAACCCAGTGCGACGAGCAGGGCGATCGCCACGATCTTGGCGAGGATCACCCGGCCGTAAGCGGTGTCGTAGAAGGCGGAGAGCGAGTCGAGTCGCACGACGGCGTTGACGATACCGGTGACGACCAACGCGAGGACGCATCGCCAGGCGAGGGCGGAGTACTTTGGCAACCAGATCGCCCAGGCACCGCGCGACGGTACGGCAAGCGCGAGTGCGGCGAGCACGCCGAACCACAAGGCCGCAGCGAGGACGTGAACGGCGTCGAGGATCGATCCGAAGCTCTGCTGCGCCATGTGCCCGGTGATCGGGCGGGCAGCGAGGGCCAACGCGGAGACGACCAGTGCCGGTGCGACGGGAACGGTCTCGGGATTGGTGAATCCGTGGACGCCGTAGCAGACGACGGCAAACGCGCACGCGATGATCGCGACGCCGACGCGGCCGACGTTGACCTCGGAGACGAATGCGCCGAAGTGCCCGATGGTCAGCGAGGTGACCGGGGCGCCGTCGGCCGCTGCGGCATTGAGCACGAGGAGCGTGATCTCGGCGACGAGCCACACTGCTGCCACCGCGGTGAGCTGAGTCCACATGACGGCGGGGGTTGTTGCCGGGCGGCGTTCACTGCGGCCCATCCAGGCGAGCGTCGCGATGCCGAGCGTCAACGAACCACATCCGATCGCGAGAACGCGGACCGTGCTGGACGATTCGGGTCCCGACGGGCTGGCGAGGCCCCAGGCGATCAGGACTCCCAGCAGAGCTGTGGGTACGGCAAACAGCAACCACCACCTGTTTGCCGTACCCGTCACGCGATCAGCTCGACTTCGGCTTACGGAGCACGAAGAACAGCGCACCGCCGAATACGACGATGCCGGCGACGATGAAGATCCACACCGGCATGCTGCCGGACTCCGACTCACCCGTGCTCGACGCGGCTGCAGCGCCGGGAGTTCCCGACCCTGCCTCGGTGAGGGTGAAGGTCAGGGTTCCGTTGACGGGGTGACCGTCAGCGGAGGTGACGCGGTACGCGATGGTGTAGACGCCGGTCGGTCCGAGATCGCCGAGGTCTGCACTGACAGTGGGACCTTCGACGGACGGATCGCTCTTGGTCCAGAGGTTGCCGTCCGGGCCGGTGACGGTCAGTGCCGCGAACTGCGCCTGCAGGGCCTCGTTGAACGTGACCGAAACCTTGTCAGGCGCAGCTTGAACGGACGCGCCGTTTTCCGGGTTTGAGCCGACCACCGCGGAGTGTGCACTGGCAGTGCCCATTCCGAGCATCGTGGCCAGCATCGCGAGCATGCCGACGGCGATGACCTTGATCCGGGTACTCATCAGCGCTTGCTCCTGACCAGTGCGCCGAGACCGAGTGCAGCGCCCAACGCGCCGAGCACCAGGCCGACGCCGCCGAGCCAGCGGGCGGTGTTGTCCGACGAAGAAGATTCGGATGCGGCGGAAGTCTCGGCAGTGTTATCGGCAGAGGGGGCTCCGTGGGCATCGCCGGTGGATGCGGCGAGAGTCAGCGTCGGCGCGGGCTTGTCCGGCTCACTGCCGTCGGCCAGCTCTTCCTGATCCCAGTTGACGACGTTCCCGTCGCTGTACGTCTGGACGGCCTTGAACTCGACCTCTTCCTGCTCCGGCAGCGGGCCTGCCGAAAGAACGAACTGCTGGAACTGGCCGGGCGCGATTCCGACGCCGGGGTCGGCGGTCCAGGTCACGGACTTGGCGACCAACGTGGTGGGGTCCTTCTCCACGACGGCGGTCCAGCCGGGCAACGGTTCGGTACGTGCCGACTTGAGGTCGGGGAGCGCCACCGTCAGCTTGGTGGTCGAAGCGGTGTCGGATTCGGTGGGCACGCGGAACGTGAGAACGGAGTATCCGCCCTGCGTAGCTCCTGGTGCGACGACGCTGACGTGTGCTGAAGCAATTCCGGCGGCCAGCAGCACGGCGCTGCCGGTAGCAACGGTCGTGACAACCGCACGCGAAATCAGGGTGTTCTTCATGTCGGGAAGTGTCCTCTTGGTCTGGTGAAGGGGTGGGGAGTTCTACGAATCTTCAGACCAGGGCAGGAGGACCGCGCCGCGAGATGCTGGCGCGCAGTAGAGCGTCGACGGGTCCGTGATGGATTCCGGTCGAGACGGTGTGACCGCGGGAAGTGACGGCGGCGGGCGCCAGGGACGCCAGGACGACGTGAAGAGCGTGGGTGACAACCCGGTAGAGGCGCTCGGCGGCCAGGACCGCCACCGCACAGGCGGCGGTGGCACCGGCGTGAGCACCGAGCATCACCAATCCCGGAGCGGGCGAATGAGCGTGCTCGGAGAGCGTCATGGTGGTGTGCGCGGCAAGCTGACCCAGGCCGAGAGCCACGATCAGTGCAGCGGGCCCCCGAGAGAGGGCGGGAAGGGTGGCCGTCACCGCGCCGACGGTTGCGCAGACCGCGAGCAGCAGGGTCAGCGACGACGACTGTGGCAGCTCGCCTCCACCGATTCCGTGCGCAGCGACAGCGAGAGCAGCCGAAGCGGAACCGACAGCTGTCCCCCGGAGGGTCGCGGTCTGCTCGGCTGCTCTCACTGGCTTACTCAGGTCTAGCGCACGCCGAGACGTGCGAGCAGATCTGCTTCGACGCCGTCGAGTTCGGAAGAAATTGCCTGATGAGCTGCCTTACGGCGAGCCTGCGGCATCTGCTCCGCAGCGCGAACTGCCGTGCTGAGGTCGCCGAGGCGCTCACGGATGGCGGCGGCAAAACGCTGCGTCTCCGCGTCGTCGGGCTTGCGGCTGAGGATCTCGGTGACCGAGCTCTCGGCACCGGCGATACGAGCGCTCAACTTCGCGCCGTGACCGGTGTAGTCACCGAGCTGGTCGACGGCGATGCCCATCTTCTGTGCGCGCGTGGTGTCGAGCTGGGCGCGCACTGCCGTGGCCGCACGGTAGGCGATCGGCAGGAGAACGGGGGCAAGCAGACGTGCCACACCCAGGTACTTACGCACCTTGGCGACGGTCAGGCCCTGATTCGCAGCGGCCTTCTCCTGCGCCTTCAGGGTCGCGATCTGCGCCTTCTCGATCTTGTGCGCTGACTCGATCTCGGCTTTCTCCAGCTTCTTGAGCGACTTGGTCTCGACCTTGTCGCGCTTACGCTGGCTCTTGGCGTTGAGCTTCGCCTCGACCTCAGCCTTGTGCTTGAGAGCCTTTGCCTCCGCCTTGCGGGTGGCACGAGACTTTCGCTTCTTGAACAACCCCATCGAAAAGGACCCCGTTTCCAGGTGTTTGTGTGTTGCCAGGTACCTGCGCTTCGGCTTCAGCCTAGGGGAGCACATAATCTTCGTCATCGTGTGTTCCGTTAACAACCCCGCGCCCCAGCTCCCGATCATCGATTCGGGGGCGTTGACCCGATGCCGTCATCGGGTGCGTCTGGACGGGTTGTTTCCCGGGAAATCGGCTTCGGAACCCGTCGACACCGGCGTGAAGCAGCGCCAGGATGCCGCGATCGCGAAGCGCGCGGAGATCGCCGACCTGGTGATCGGCGCTGCTCCCGAGCGTTGGGTGAAGATCAACCCCGATCAATCGGCGTCGGCGCAGGCTCGCGACACTCTGGCTGCCTGTGAGGCCGGCGCGGACCGGATCTGGGGCGCGGTCCTGCCGGTCGAGCGCGATACCGGCCGCAAGGGCCGCTGCGAAATGCTCATTCGTGACGACGAGGGCGGCGGGTATATCCCCGTCATCGTCGTCAATCACAAGGTGACCGATCCCGGCCAGGGCGCGATCACCTCGGGGCTCTTCGAATGGGAGCCCGCGGTCGATCCCAAACGCAAGGTCCGCAGTCAGGTCCGCGATCAGATGCGCGTCGCGCAGGTCTATCGGATGCTCGAGCGTCGTGGGCTGGCGAGCCCGTCGCTGACGGCAGGCGCGATCGGATACAACGGAGACTGCATCCTCGTCCACGACCTCAGTGCGATCCTCGACGATTACGACGAGCGTTTCGCCGACCGTATCGCTGTGGCCCGCGGTGAGGTGCTGACGTCTCCGTCACAGGTGAGCGAGTGCAAGTCGTGCCCGTGGTGGACGGAATGCAAGCAGGAGTTGGTCCGCAACCGTGATGTCAGCCTGGTCGCTGTCGGATCGCGGGCCGAGCTTCTGCGCGACGTCGGCTGCAACACGATCGATCAGCTGGCCGCCTGGGACGGTGAGCCGCTAGAGGATTGGCCGCACGGAAATTTCGACGACGCAGTGGTGATCGCCAAGGCGTGGTTGGTGGATGCTCCGTTGGTGCGGCGGTTCGAGAAGATCTCGGTGACTCGGGCGGACATCGAGATCGACGTCGACATGGAGAGCTATCAGGAGCACGGCGCCTACCTGTGGGGAACGTTGCTCAATGTCGGCGGCTTCTCGATGTATCGAGGATTTGCGACGTGGGATCCGTTGCCGACCCGTGACGAGGCGCGGTCGTTCGCAGAGTTCTGGGGCTGGCTGATGGCGGAACGTGCCGCAGCCGCCGCTTCGGGCAAAACCTTTGCCGCGTACTGCTATTCGCGTTCGGCCGAGGACAAATGGTTGTTGGACTCGGCGCGCAGGTTTGCCGGTGAACCCGGGATTCCGAGTAAGGACGAGATCCGCGAATTCATCGACAGTCCGCAGTGGGTCGACATCTATCAAGCGGTGAGTGATCAGTTCATCTGCCCGAACGGCAAGGGACTCAAGAAGATTGCCCCCGTCGCCGGATTCAACTGGCGTGACGCCGAAGCCGGTGGTGAAGCGTCGATGGCGTGGTACCGCGAGGCGGTCGGCTACGACGGTGAGCCGGACGAGACGCAGCGGACACGCATCCTGCAGTACAACGAGGACGACGTCATCGCCACCAAGGTCCTCCGTGAGTGGATGACGGACCGCGCGGAGAAGGAAATTCCGCTCGCCTCGGACCTGTAAGTCGGCGGCCTCGACGTATACTTGGCCGACGTTGCACGAGTCAGGGGGGCTGACTCGTGCGTCCGAGGGGGAATCGTGGGTACGTTTGCGGCAGATATCGCTGAATTGAAAAGCTTGGGCGGGGTGCTGCACGGGCTCGCGGATGAAGCTGGTCGGCTGAGCGTGGGACCGTCGGCCGGTGCTCCTCCGGCCGCTGGGGGCACGTTTGTCCCCATGGCGCCTGGGCCCTTGCTCGGGAATTCTTCTTTTGCCCCAGCGAATACGGTGCTGACCTCTTTTCTCGAAGCATCAGCGATCTCGCACGAGCTTGTCGAGGGTTTGCTGGTTCCCTCATTGCGAACATTCCCGAAGCCGACGGCCAATCGACCGGTCAGCTCAATCCTGATCTTTTGCAAACAGTTTCACGCAGCATGAGCCCCTACGTTTCGGACCTTGCCGGCAGTCCGGGTCCGAACGTCGCTGGATTCGATCGCGGGGAATGGGCCGATCCCACTGATAACAACCAGTACAAAGGCTCTGCCAATGTTTTCGCGCTGATGAATACTGATGAGGGGGCAGGAAGGATACTCACGCAGGCTGCCATTGCCGAACAATTGGCATCGGAAGGTCGGTATGCCGCAGATCCCACCGGTAGCGACTCGAGGGCCGAGTTGGAAAGGGTCGGTAGGTTGCACGGCTTGATCGATCGCGGGGTGCTCGAGGCCGTTCAAGACCAATACGATGACAAGGCTGCGCACGCTCAGGTCATCTACGATCGAAAAGAAGCTGCATTCACCGCACTGTCGACGATGGGTTCCTTTGGCATCGAAAAACTTCCAGGTGGCGAGTTCGTCAACTTGATGATCGATAGTTCGGGGAATTCCTTGCAGAGTGCGATGATCGGGAAGCCTCCGGGTGGAGCAGATCAGGCGGCCCTCAACCCTCCTGATTTTCAGCGTGACACCTACAACATTCTGAGGGCAGTGCCCGAGATGCCCATGGAGATCCGGGATCAGTACGGGAAGTACTTCGACGAATCGGGGCAACTGATGAGCTGGAATGAGATGGTGAAGACTGAGCCCGACGATATCAAGCTTGGTGCGGACTGCGCGGAAATGTTCGAAGTCTTGGGTGGTACCGATGCGGATGGCATTTTGCATGCATATCAAATCGTCGTGCTGACCGATGGATAAGCGCGTTCGGAGCGTAGCGGTTTTGTCTCTATGTGTCGCTCTGGGTGTATCTGCCTGCGGTACATCGGATCCCGAGGGTCGTGGCGCGGCCGCCGAAGTGGTCCCGGCCTTCGACAACTTTGTGCCGAACGTGTGGTCAGCAGATGCCGGCGTCGATTTGTTCTCGCGTGGATCGGAACTGCTGCGAGCAGCGTTCGAGCCGAGACGCTACTGGCCTGTGATCAGTGAGGTCGACGACTTCTTTCCTGGCTATACCTCGGCTCTTGTGGAACAACCGCGCCCGGGGCAGAGCACACGGTTCGCTGAGCGGGCAGAGTATCTGGCTCCTTTGGGGGAGACCGTATTTGCTCATATCACCGACTACTCTGCAACGGATACCGAGGTGTCGGGCACGGTGTGCAGCTACATGATCAATACGACGGAGGGGCGAAACTGGTCGGTAGAGTTTCCGGACCACGCGTATCGAATTGTGTTGAAGAATCGGGGTGAGAGTCCGGGTTTGCCGGGCGTTGTCGATTCCGATCCCGAGCGAGGGGAGCCTGGGGACCGTACGCCATCCTGGGATGTGTTCGGGTCGTGGAAGATTCAGCCCTACGTCTATCTCTCGGGGTCGTCGAATCCCCCTGCGAATGGCGGCAACGGTATTCCGCCAGGGTGCCAGGATTGGTGGTTGCAGCAGTTTCCGGAGCTGATCTATGAAACTCCGACTGCGCAGTTGCGGCGCCAGCCAAAAGGTTTTGTGGCTCCGGTATTGCCGTTGGGTGTGCAGTATCCGGGGTGGATCGGTCCGGCTGATGTGTCATAAGTTTCAGCCCGTTCGTGTTCTGTCAACATTGTCGATGGCTATGCAATTCCGGGGTGGATCGGTCCGTCGTAGCGCCTCCAATGTCCTAAAAGCATGAAATGCCCAAGTTGGCAATGGGGTTCGCTACCCAATTATCTCCCATAGGGTGTCGCTCCTGCGTGCACGCGCTACCTTCATCTGGTCGGCTCCACGATGGAGGGTGTTAAATGCTGAGCAGGCTGACTTCGAGTGCGAGCGACGCCGAACTGTCTGACGTCGAGCGGCGCGACCTCTTCGCACGCCAGATACTGCAGGTGACGACGGTCGCGCCACTGGCCAACATGGTCAATGTACTCAGCGTGTGCGCTTTGCTTGCGTATGTCATACCTCCCGGTCACAACGAGTTTCGGGTGATATGGGGTGCTGCGGCCTTCTTGGTCGTCCTCAACTCGGTGCGTGTCTGGATACCGCGAGTCGTCCTGAAGGGTCGGTACACGCCCAAACATACGACGAGGTACGACTACTGGGCGCTCATGCTCGAGGTGATCCTGCTTGGGCTTCTGCTTGTAGTTCTCGCCGCCGCGATGCTTCCCGTGACGGACAACTCGCGAAAGCTTGTGCTTATAGCGACATTCGCCGGGGTCATGGGTGCCGGCGCCGTAGCATTGTCGACGGTTCGGTCGATAGCGGTAGCGTGGATTCTGGTGCACAGCATCGGATTGCTCGTCGTTATCCTGCCCAAGAGAACCACGGAATACGCTGTCCTCTCGTTCCAGTTGGTCGTTTACTCGGTGACACTGATTATCGGCGTCGTGTACCTCTGGGCGTCGTTCCGAAGTCGTTGTCTTGCCGAGTTCGAGGCTGCTGCCGAGCGTCAGACAGTCGGTTTGCTCCTCGACGATTTCGAGGGCGGGTCACGCGACTGGCTGTGGGAAGTCGACACCACCGGGACGTTGTCGCACACCTCCGCTCGGCTGTCGGAGATTTCGGGCGTGCCCGTTTCCGACCTCCGAACCTTGTCACTGAGGGGTTTGTTGGATCGGCTCGACGTCGGTTCGACGAAAAGCGGTCGAGCCGCGGTCCAGGTCATCGGAGATCACCTCGATCGCCTCGTACCGTTTCGAGAGGTCGTCGTTCCCGTACGTGTTGACGACGTCGACCGATGGTGGTCTCTGTCGGGTCACCCCAGGCTTTCCGAGTCCATGGAGTTCGTGGGTTGGCGCGGCGTGGGTTCGGACATCACCGAGAAGTACAGCTACGAACGGCGAATTCTTTGGCTGGCTGCAACCGACGGACTGACCGGGCTTCCCAACCGTCGGACATTCGGTACGGAGCTGTCCGACGCGCTCGGCTCGGTCCGGACAGGCGAGCAGATCCTTGTCGGCATCCTGGACCTGGACAACTTTAAATCGGTGAACGACACCCTCGGGCACCCCGTCGGTGACAAATTGTTGATTTCCGTTGCTGCACGGCTCAATCGGGTGGTTGACGGTGCCATGTGTGCCCGAATCGGTGGTGATGAATTCGGGCTCATCGTGCGTGGGTCGCAGGACAGCGGCACGGTGTTCGTACGTTATCTGGCTGCATTGCGCGAGCCGTTTTTCGTGCGGGGAAATCGAATCGAGGTTCGGGCATCGATTGGTTATGCCAGTGCACCGGCAGACTCCGAAGACGCCGACACTCTCGTCATGTCCGCCGACCTGGCGCTGTATGCGGCAAAATCCGCTGGTAAGAACCGGGTAGAAAGATACTCACCGGTGCTGCGGGCGCGGGCCAGGGAACGAGCATCGGCCCTGCAAGAGCTTGGGCTTGCGATCGAGTCCAGGCAGTTCGAGCTGTACTACCAACCGCAGGTTCTTGCAGACAATGGACGCGTCGAGGGATTCGAGGCACTGCTTCGCTGGAATCATCCGGTGCGGGGAGTGCTTGCGCCGCACATTTTCATCGATGTCGCGGAAGAGACGGGCTTGATAGTCCCGTTGGGGCTCCAGGTTCTGCACATGGCGTGCGCCGAGGCGACGACGTGGCCCGACGACACCTACGTGACGGTGAACGTCTCTCCGGTGCAATTGATGTCGTCCGGCTTCGGATCAGCAGTCAACGATGCGTTGGAGGCAACCGGTCTGTCCAGCAAACGACTTCAGCTGGAAATCACAGAAACGGGAGCGGTCGAGGAGCTTGCCGTCGCCGAGCTGGATCGCCTACGCGCCAGCGGGATTGCGATTGCCTTGGACGACTTCGGAACCGGCTATTCGTCTTTCGAGAGTTTGAAGAAACTGCCATTGGACATTCTCAAGATCGACCGGTCGTTCATCACCGAATTGAGCGAAGGTGATTCGGCAGTTGTCACGTCGGTGGTCGAGGTGGCGAAGGCGCTCGGAATGCAGTCGTTGGCGGAAGGCGTGGAGACAGCCGACCAGTTGAGGCTCTTGCGCACCGCCGGTTGCGAATTGGTCCAGGGCTACTACATCAGTCGACCGATGCCGGCGACAGAGGTGGCCGAGTACCTGAGCGCAACTGCACAAACCAATGGTGGAAATTTTCATGCGTTCTGACAGCTGTGCGCCTTTATTAACCGCGGGCGGTTAATAAAGGCGCACAGCAGGGAAGTTAGCGCGGCGCCATGCGCAGTGCGCCGTCCATGCGGATGGTCTCGCCGTTGAGGTAGTCGTGCTCGACGATCATCTGCGCGAGCTGCGCGTACTCGGACGGCTGGCCCAGACGCGACGGGAACGGAACGCCGGCTTCGAGGCCCTTGCGGTACTCGTCGGTGACGCCTGCGAGCATCGGGGTGTCGATGATGCCGGGAGCGATCGTGTTGACGCGGATGCCGAACTGCGCGAGGTCGCGGGCAGCCGGAACCGTCATGCCGTGCACGCCGCCCTTGGAAGCGGAGTACGCGATCTGGCCGATCTGTCCTTCGAAGGCGGCAACGGACGCGGTGTTGATGACGACGCCGCGCTGGCCCGACTCGTCGACGGCCTCGGTCTTGGCGATTGCGTCGGCGGCCAAGCGCATGACGTTGAAGGTGCCGAGCAGGTTGACGGTGATGACCGTGCGGAACAGCTCGAGGTCGTGCGGACCCTTCTTGGACAGGATGCGTCCGGCCCAGCCGACACCGGCACAGTTGACGACGATGCGCAGCGGGGAGCCCGACTCGACGATCTGATTGATCGCTGCTTCGACCTCTTCGCCGCTGGTCACGTCGGTGGGGATGAGGGTGACGCCGGCGGGGACGTTGTCGCCTGCGCGCTCGATCGACGCGGGCAGATCCAGGCCGAAGACGGTAGCGCCGGCGTCGGCGAGGCGCTTGGCTGTTGCGGCGCCGAGGCCTGATGCCGCTCCGGTGACCAGTGCTGCGGTTCCCTTGATTTCCACTTCGTGTGCTCCTCGAGTTAGCGATCGGTAAGGCGGTGGTACGTGTCGAGAACCATAACGCGAGGGTGTATGTGAGGGCGAACGCGCGAGACCCGCGCAGGGCTGGGTACCTTGGACGCGAGGTCTGAGAGCAAAGCACCGGACGAGAGGGGACCTGCGTGAGCAAGGCGCCTGTGCGTCCCGCCGCTTCTGTCGAGAATTTCGAGCGGTTGCAGCGCGACCCGCTCTTCGAAGATCTTGCAGAGCTGATTGCCGAGGTTCTCTCCTACGCGTTCGACGCGCCGGCCGACGTCGAGATCGAACAGTGGACGATCAGTTGCCTGCCGTCGACAAATCGATCGGCGGAGCGCCATCGCTTGTTCACTCTCAATATCGGTCCGATGGAGATTCTGAGCGTCGAGTGCCATCTGGTCGGCGGTAAGCCGATCGAGCACGTGATGTCCGTGTACGTGTCCAGTTCGGCACTGGAATCGCGAACCGGCTGCAGCATCGAAGAACTCGACGCCAAGCACGATCTGGTTGCCATCAGACGCACGGAATTGGCGTCGGCCGACGGCGACGGGACCGTGATCGACTGCAGTCTCGAGGACTCGGATGCGTTGGAGCAGTTTGCTCGACTGCCCGTCGACGTGACGACGGTTCGTCCACTCGCGGAGCATCTTGTTGCCAAGGGCAAGGGCCCATTCCGGCAGTATCACAACTCTGGATTTGCCAAGTACGTATTGGAAAGGTCGCTCGACCATGGTTGATCAGTTGCCCATCCGCCTCCCACGTGTGCTGCGTGACGGGGACGATTCCGGCGCGCTCGACGTGTTGGAGGAATACTTCACGCGACCGCTCCGCAAGACGGGTTATCTGCGAACCGGCGCGCTGTGGGATTCCTGGGATCCCAGTGGCAATCGCGAGCGTGATGCAAACATCTTCACCGCGGAAGACCTTGTTGCGGTGACGCTTCTGTCGGTTCAGGTTCCGGCGCAGGGAGCCTTCTTCCTTCTCGGCGAAAACAACGCCGAATTGAACCGTCTTCTGGCCGACGTCGGACCGGATCGCGATCTGTCGAACGAACCCGACCCCTTCACCCCGGAATCTCCGGTGTGGCGGTTGGAGACGGCGCTACGAGAGATTCACGGCGTCGGGCGAACCATGGCGTCCAAACTGATCGCACGCAAGCGTCCGCGACTCTTCCCGATCTACGACGACGTCATCGGGCGGGAGTTGGGAACGAAGGCTGCCCATCTGGAACCGGTTCGCGCAGCCATGCGGGAAGGCGAGTTGCAGAGTCGTCTCCTCGACCTACGCGCACGTGCAGGTCTCGACGAATCCATCCCGGTCATCAGGGTGTTGGACGTGCTGGCGTGGATGCAAGGTAAGGGATACAAACCGGCACTCTAGCTTTCTTGTCGGTGGGCGGGTCTAGTGTCGAATGTATGTTCGATGATGGATTGACGAGCGGTGTGGGGACATCCGTCGATGACGGCCGTCCTGTCGTCGATCCAGTCGTGCTGCCGGACATGCTCTTTGCCACGGCGCAGAGTGAGAACATGCTTGCCGCGCAGAAGGTGCTCGGCGCATCCATGTTGTCGGAGTCGAGATTCAATGCCGAACTTGACGCGTCCGGTGATGTCGACAAGGCGTGGCGGATTGCATGCAACGAGATTGCGGTCATGCTCACTTGCTCACGTCGTACTGCCGAAGTCCACATCGAGATCGGTGACGCCCTACGCGAGTTCCTTCCGCTCACCAAGGCCGCATTCGCCGCCGGCGAGCTGGACTATGCGCGTGTGCGCAAGATTGTCGACGGACTCACCGGGGCCGACCCCGAGGCGATCGCAGCACTCGAGCGCCGGGTACTTGCCTCGGCGCACCGTCTTCCTCCCGGGCAACTCGAGCGCGACATCGAACGTCAGCTCTTTGCCTACGATCCGGATGCTGCTGCCGAACGTCGCCGGAAGATGCTGGAGCACCGCGATGTTCGTACGCGTGCCGACCGTCACGGCCTCGCGCAGTTGCAGGCAACACTCAGTGCCAACGAGGCCGTCGAGGCCCTCGGCCTGATCAACGATGCCGCCGGAAGCGTCTGCAACCACGATCCACGAAATGCCTCGACGCGCCGGGCTGACGCGCTGGTCGCTCTCCTGCACGGCGAGAACGGGCTACGTTGCCAGTGTGGCAGCGAAACGTGCGAGGCTGCATCCACGGCAGCCCAATCATCTACATCCTCACGTCGGAAGCCGTTGTTGCACATCGTGTGTGATCTGGCGACGCTCCTCGGATTGACGTCAGATCCCGCGAGCATCGACGGGTACGGACCGATCGATCCTGATTTTGCTCGCGAGCTTGCTGCTGATTCCACCTGGCAGGCGTTGTTTGTAGATTTCCGCGCCCAGGCCGCCGGGAATCGGCCTCGCCGGCAACATGCTCCGGCTGTCCTTCCGCCTGTCACCCGGCATGATCGCCCGGGCCGCGAACCGAACGGCTGCGGCGATCGGGTTCGGGCAATGCAACTGAAGGTGGCGGAAGCACCGGACATAGTTCGAAGATCGGATGGGCATGGCGCCCAGCCCGATCCACCTCCCGGCGCGCTGACCTATGCTCCGGGAGCGGCACTGGCCGCATTGGTGCGGGCCGTCGACGGTCACTGCCGGTTCCCTGGTTGTTCGGTGCCCGCGAACAGGTGCCAACTCGACCACGTCACCGAATTTGATCCATCCGATTCGAAACGTGGTGGGTGGACCATTGCGAGCAACCTCCAATGCCTGTGTCGTCATCACCATCAGGTGAAGACATACAGGTTGTGGACGCCGGTGATGCTGGAGGATCGAGCCATTCACTGGACCGACAACACCAGCGGGTTGACGGCTGTCACAGTTCCGGAGAGGATCTGACCTGTGCCGGAGGGACAAAGCGCTGGAATCGTCGGCGGGGGAATTGGCGGGCTGACGGCTGCCATCGCGCTCCGCAAAGCAGGTTGGGATGTCACCGTGTACGAGCGTGCGTCCGAGTTCACGGAGGTAGGCGCCGCCGTCGTGTTGTTTCCCAACGCGCTGGCAGCGTTGGACGAAATCGGTGTAGGCGAACAGGTCAGGGCTAACTCCCTTCCGTACAGCTCGGGCGCGATCAGGAATCTGCGCGGGCAAAATCTGGTGACGCGCAGAATTGGTGACTTCGCCGGCGGACGCGATTTGGTGACAATCCACCGCGCCGATCTGATCGAGGTGTTGGTTCGCGCCCTCCCCGCCGAGTGTCTACGCACCGGAACCAGGGTGACGGGTGTTGGCTGCGGAGATCACGGCCGCGGCGAGATAGTCACCGACGGTGGTACCGATCGATCTGAAGTTGCTAGGTACGACCTTGTCGTTGCCGCGGACGGTGTGCACAGTGTTGTGCGACAGCAGATCTGGCCAGGGGAGGGGACCGTGGAACGGACCGGCGTGTCCGCTTGGCGCTGGATCGTCGATGGTCCACCGCCGGATTTTATCGGACAGGTGTGGGGGATTCGAGGGGAGTTCGGGATTCTCCCGTTGGCGGGCAACCGCACCTACGCCTTCGCGGGTGCGCAACGCGGCGTCGAGAGTCTCGCGCATTTTGCCGACTGGCCCGAACCGGTGTCGCAACTGGTCGCGAACGCTGATCCGGCTCGCATCATCGAGAACGAGTTGCTCGAGATTCGGACCCCGAAGTTGTTGACACGCGGCAAAGTTGCGTTGATCGGAGATGCCGCTCATGCCATGCGCCCCCACCTCGGGCTAGGTGCCGCTTTGGCGATCGAGGATGCCGTTACTCTTGCTGCCTATGCGCACGATCTCGCTGGCTACACAAAGGCTCGGCGTCGTAGAGTTCTAGCTGTCCAATGGATTTCGCGGCACATGTCAACCGTCGTGATGCCGGCGAGTCGCCCGCTGGCGGCGGTGCGTGATGTTGCCGTGCGGTTGACTCCCGACATTCTTACCTTGTCGGTATTCGGTGTGATCAATCGCTGGCGGCCTCGGCCGATCGAGAGGCACTGACTTCGAAGATGGTTTCCAGACCGTCTTCTTCGTCCCACTGCTCACCGACTTCGTTGAAACCGTACTGGCTGATCAGATTTCGTGATGCGATGTTATCCGGACTGATGGTCGCTCGAACGGTGTGTACTTCGGATTCGCGACTTGCGACGTCGAGAAGTATCTCGAGGGCGGTTCGTGCGTAGCCCTGTCGTCGAAACGCCGGGTCGATGCGATATCCGATCTCCACCATCCCACGCGCATCGGGGCGACCGTGGAATCCCGCCAACCCCACCGGCGTCGACGTCCGAGTGTCGACCGCGATGCGGGTGATCCACGCGCTGTCGTGAGGGTTCTCTGCTATCTGCTTGCTCCGGTAGCGCCATAAGCCCTGGCATTCTTCGCCGAGGAGATACGGGGTCAGGAGGTCGAGTGCGAGTTCCATTGCAAGAGTAGCGTCATCATCACCCAATGCGTGTAGGACTGGTGATGGGATGTGGATCAGTCGAAGTCCCCGTCCGGCGAGAGTCCAGGGTAATTCGGTGACTGTCACAGGTCGGCGATCGGGGTCGACAGCGTTATATCGACGCCGATGCTTCGGAGATTGCCGTCCAGAACCTGCCAGATGGAGCGTTCGAGGAATTCGGCTAATTCTGCGCTGGTCACGTCGGAACCTGGTTGGCTGAGCCAACGGTTGACGCTGACGTCGACCAAGCCGATCACGCCGAAAGCCAAGGGCTCCGCCATCTTCGACGGTTTGCCGCGGCTGGCGAGGATCGCGCCCAACAGGTTTCCCAACTGGACGGCGATGGCTGTCTTCGTTCCGGTCACCACTTTCGAACCGGTGGCTCGGGTGCTCGGGGATCCCTTGCCCAAAAAGTGATGCAGTCGTGGGTATTTCACAATCCAGCGAAGGTATGTGTCGACGGCCCGCGAGATAGCCTCGCCGACGGTGCCTTGCGGCGTGAGGGTGGGGGTCAGGTCGGTCATCATCATCTCGAGGATGCGGACTCGCAGCTGCTCGTCGAGGTCGGCTCGATCCTTGAAGATCCGGTAGACAACGGAACGGGGGACGTCGGCACGCTCGGCGATTTGTTGGACGCCGACGTCGGCGCCACCTTCGTTGACTGCGTCGAGGGCTGCGTCGAGGATCCGCGCTTTGCGCTGTTCCTTGTGATCATTCCAGCGAGTGCTGCGCCCGTCGGGCTGCGCCGACTCGGCTGTTTTTGTCATAAATCGAACGATACTCACCCCGCCATTGACTGGACAAGATGTCTCACATACTTTGGTGGGACAGCGTGTCACACACAGATACCGTTCTCTTCAGGAGTGGCAATGAGTAACAGGGTTTTTGTCGTCGGCGTCGGCATGACGAAATTCGAGAAGCCGGGATCCCGCGAGTGGGACTACCCCGACATGGCACGCGAGTCGGGTACCAAGGCGCTCGAAGACGCAGGTATCGACTACTCCGAGGTCGAGCAGGCATACGTCGGCTACGTCTACGGCGAGTCCACCGCAGGTCAGCGGGCTGTCTACGAGCTGGGTCTGACAGGCATCCCCATCGTCAACGTCAACAACAACTGTTCGACGGGATCGACCGCGCTCTACCTCGCCACGCAGGCAGTCAAGAGCGGTCAGGCCGACTGCGCATTGGCGCTGGGCTTCGAGAAGATGCAGTCCGGGTCGCTCGGATCCACCTACGACGACCGCGAACAGCCACTCATGCGGCACCTCCTCGCTCTCGCCGAGCTGCAGGAGTTCGCGATGCCGCCCGCTCCGTACATGTTCGGCGCGGCCGGCGTCGAGCACATGGAACGCTTCGGAACCACTGCCGAGCAGTTCGCGAAGATCGCCGTCAAGAACCACAAGCACTCGCTCAACAACCCGTACGCGCAGTTCCAGGACGAGTACACCCTCGAGCAGATCCTCGAAGCACGCCAGATTCACGGGCCACTCACCAAGCTCCAGTGCTCGCCCACCTCGGACGGATCCGGCGCGGCGATCATCGCCAGCGAAGCATTTGTCGAGAAGCACGGCCTCGCTGCTCAGGCGATCGAGATCGTCGGACAGGCCATGGTCACCGACATGAACAGCACTTTCGAGGACAAGAGCGCCATCAGCCTCGTCGGCGCCGACATGACTCGGAAGGCCGCCGAGAAGGTATATGCACAGGCCGGGATCACCGCCGACGACGTCGACGTCATCGAACTCCACGACTGCTTCTCCACCAACGAGTTGCTGACCTACGAGGCGCTCGGGCTGTGCGCCGAAGGTGACGGCGGCAAGCTCGTCGACGCCGACGACACCACCTACGGCGGACGCTGGGTGGTCAACCCGTCCGGCGGCCTCATCTCGAAGGGCCACCCCCTCGGAGCAACGGGCCTCGCACAGTGCGCCGAACTCACCTGGCAGCTTCGCGGAACCGCCGACAAGCGTCAGGTCGACGGCGCGAAGGTTGCACTCCAGCACAACATCGGCCTCGGCGGCGCAGTCGTCGTCACCGCATACAAGCCCTACGCACGCTGAATCACACCCTCAACCCGCTAGCTACCCACTAGGAGTTTCATCATGGCTTCCGTTTCCGTCTCCGCCGTACTGCCCGCGTCCCCCGAGAAGACCTGGGATGCGCTCTCCGACCTGTCTCGCTGGGAAGAGTGGCTCACCATTCACCAGGGCTGGAAGAGTGAACTCCCCACCGAGGTTGCGTTGGGCGCCAAGTTCACCGAGGTCGTCTCCGTGATGGGTATGGCCAACAAGATCGAATGGACCGTCGAAGAGGTCGAGGTTCCGAAGATGGTCAAGATCGCCGGAACCGGAATGGCCGGTGTCACCGTCGAATTCATCCTCTCGGTCGAGGCCGACGGTGCAGGCTCGAAGGCAACCGTCGACGCCAGCTTCAAGGGCGCCATGATCGTCGGGCCGATCGGCAAGGCAGTCGCCAAGAACGCCAAGGCTGACCTCGAGGCTTCGCTGGCGAAGTTCGCCGAGCTGGTCGGATAACGCTCGATGACGACACCGAAGACCAACGCGGTCGAATTCGATACTTCCGGGCTGGACGTATGGACCGATCCGGAGCACTTCGAGGTGACAGCCGAGCGTATCGCCGAATATGCCGCTGCCACCAACGATCCCATCGAGCGACATCTGAAGGGCGAGATCGCTCCGCCGGTCTTCGCGGTGGTACCCGTCTTCATGTCGATGGCACCGGCTGCCCTGTCGGTGGCACCGGTGGAACTGCTGATGAAGCTCGTTCACGGTGAGCAGGATTTCCTGTTCCACCGTCCGATCTACCCCGGTGACCATCTGGTCGCTCGCGCCAAGCCCATCGGTTTCGAGGGTCGCGACAACGGTTCCACCGTCGTCATCTACGTCGAAACCAAAACCGACAAGGGTGAATTGGTCAACGAGCAGTGGATGACGGCGTTCTTTCGCAAGGTCGACGCGGGCCCCGGCTTGGGTGAGAAGGCTCCCGAACACCGATTCGACGACGCTCTTCGTGCTGGTAGTCCGGCAGCGGTGGTCAATCAGCACATCGACGAGGACCAGACGTTCCGGTACTCGCCGGCGTCCGGCGATCCGATGCCGATCCACCTCGACGAAGAGATCGCTCGAATGTCCGGCCTCCCCGGAATTATCAACCACGGACTGTGCACGATGGCGTTCACGTCGTGGGGAGCCCTGACCGAACTGGCCGGCGGCGAGACCGAGCGGTTGCGCCGTCTCGCAGTGCGATTCGCGAAGCCCGTACTCCCGACCCAGGACATCGAGACGGTGTTCTACAAGTCGGGTTCGGCAGACGGAGCCACGTCGTACTCGTACGAAACCAGCGCGGTCGGTGACCTCGTCATCAAGGATGGCCTTGCTGTCATCACCGACAAATGAGTCTTCATGTCCGACAACTGAACTGATGGGAATCTGAACTGATGGGAAGTCTCGACGGTCGCGTAGCGATCATCACCGGAGCAGGACGCGGCATCGGCCGTGAGCATGCGCTGCTCTTCGCTCGTGAGGGTGCGAGCGTCGTGGTCAACGATCTCGGCGGAGCAAACGACGGTTCCGGTGCAGACGCCGGCCCCGCGCAGCAGGTAGTCGACGAGATCGTCGCTGCAGGCGGCAAAGCCGTCGCCAACACCGACAACATCGCTACCTGGGACGGCGCCGAGGGCCTCGTCAAGCAGGCCGTCAGCGAGTTCGGCCGACTCGACGTCCTGGTCAACAACGCCGGCATTCTTCGTGACGCCTTCATCGCCGGCATGGACGAGAGCCAATGGGACTCAGTCATTGCCGTGCACCTCAAGGGGCACGCAGCGACGCTGCACCACGCTGCCGCGTACTGGAAGGACCAGAGCAAGGCAGGGGAGACCGTCAATGCTTCGGTCATCAACACCGCCTCGGCTTCGGGTACCTTCATGCCGAATGCGGGCCAGGGCAACTACGGCGCCGCCAAGGCGGGCATCGCGGCCCTGACTTTGGTGGCCGCTGACGAGCTCGATCGATACGGCGTGCGCGTCAACGCAATTGCGCCGATCGCGCGTACTCGACTTACGCTGGCGACACCCGGTATGGGTGCGCTCTTCGCGGCCGAGGTCCCCGAGGGTGAGTTCGACGCGTTTGCGCCGTCCAACATCTCGCCGCTGGTGGCCTATCTTGCGGCAGCGGATTGCAAGCTGACCGGCAAGGTGTACGCCGTTCAGGGTGGGGCCATCACGGAACTCGCCGGCTGGCACGGCGTGAACACCATCGAGAGCGAGGGTCCCTGGACCACCGCCGACCTCGCAGAACGTCTGTAAGCGCATGGCACGCAACGCATACGAACTCGGCCTCGGGCTGAGTGAGGAACACACCGCGCTTGCAGATTCGGTGCGCTCCTTCGCCGAGCGCACCATCACCACCGAGCAGGTGCGCGCGGCGGTGGAGTCACGGACCGAGGACAAGTTCCCCGAGTTCTGGACGGCACTGGTCGGACAAGACCTTCTCGGGCTCGCGGTTCCGGAAGAGCAGGGTGGGCACGGCGCCGGTCTGCTGACCTTGGCCGTGGCACTGGAAGCGCTGGGCCGCACAGTCTCTCCCGGCCCATTTGTCCCGACGGTATTGGCAAGCGCCGTTCTCGGTGCCGCCGATTCCAAGGCGGGACTCGAGTTCCTTCCCGGCCTGATCGACGGAAGCCGGACGGCAGCAGTTGCCTTGGGCGTTCCGTTGGCGGCCGAGTCGTCGGACAGTGGGTACACGGTCACGGGCGCACTCGACGGTGTGCTCGGCGGTGAACACGCCGACGTGCTGCTGGTTCCGATCCAGTTGCCCGAGGGGGTTCGCTACGCGGTGCTCGAGAGCAGCGCAGTCGCGATCACCGTGCAGGACAGCATCGACGTGCTGCGCGGTAGTGCGCGAATCGAAGCCGATGGAGCGCAGATCAGCGCCGAGCGGGTCCTCGACGGTCTCACCGAGGCGCGGGTACGGTCCATTGCCGCAGTCGTTCTCGGCGCCGAAGACGTCGGTGTCATGTCCTGGTGCGTCTCCACCGCGTCGGAGTACGCCAAGACACGTGTGCAGTTCGGGCGACCCATCGGCCAGTTCCAGGGCGTCAAGCACAAGTGCGCGCAGATGGGCATTGCGCTCGAGCAGGCACGCGCCGTTGTGTGGGATGCGGCAAGTGCATTGGACAAGGGCGACGACACGGCAGATTTTGCCGCCGACATCGCAGCAGTCATCGTGCCGGACGCCGCAGTGCAGGTAGCGCAGGACTGCGTGCAGGTTCACGGCGGAATCGGATTCACGTGGGAGCACGACGCACACCTGTACTACCGCCGCGCGCTCTCGATCCGCGGCATTCTCGGCACCCGCGAGGATCGAGCCAATCGTGTTGCGCAGCAAGCACTTGACGGTGTCAGCCGGGCTTCGGTTCTCGAACTGCCGCCGGAGGCAGAGGAGATCCGCGGCGGCATCGCGGCCGAGCTTGCCAAGTTGGTCGAGCTCGACGAGGACGACCAGCTGATCGCGCTCGGCGACGGCGGCTGGGTTCAGCCTCACCTGCCGAAGCCGTACGGGCGCAGCGCCGCTCCGCTCGAGCAGATCGTCATCTCCCAGGAAATCAAGACTGCCGGTATCTCGATGCCGCAGCTTCTGATGGGAACGTGGGCAGTGCAGGCCGTCGTGGCACATGGTTCGGACAAGCAGAAGCAAGAGCTGGCCGTGCCTACCCTGCAGGGTGAGCTGGTGTGGTGCCAGCTCTTCAGCGAGCCCGGTGCTGGTTCCGACCTTGCGTCCTTGTCCACTAAGGCCGAAAAGGTCGACGGCGGTTGGAAGATCACCGGTCAGAAGATCTGGACCACGGTTGCGCAGTTCTCCGACTGGGCAATGCTGATCGCCCGCACGGACACCACCAAGCCGAAGCATCAGGGCATCACCTACTTCGTGCTCGATATGTCGACACCGGGCATCACCGTCCGCCCGCTGCGTGAGATGACGGGCTCGGCGCTGTTCAACGAGGTGTTCCTCGACGACGTGTTCATCCCCGACGAGAACGTGGTCGGTGAGGTCAACGACGGTTGGAACGTCGCACGTACGACGCTGGCCGGCGAGCGCGTCGCGCTCAGCCAGAAGATGGAGGCGTACGCCTCGGACTCCGATCTACTGAAGTTCGCGAAGTCGGCAGACCTGAGCCCGATCGGACGCTACCGCGTCGGCGAGCTGGTTGCGGAGAGTCAGGCGATCGATCTCATCGGTTCCCGCGTTGTGCTCAAGCAACTTTCGGGAATCGACGTGAGTACGACGTCGAGCGTCGGCAAGCTGTTGGCGATGAAGATCAGCCAGTCGATCGCCGAGTTCGTCGTCGCCGAACTGGGTGCTGCCGGAGCGGTCAGCATCCCAGGTCAGCCAAGCGACAAGGCGATGGAGCAACTCATTTCGGGCCGTGCCACCACCATCTACGGTGGCACAACCGAGGTGCAGCTCAACGTGATCGGAGAGCGCATGCTCGGATTACCGCGAGACTGAGGGTATTTATCGGGTGGGGCTCAGTCCTGGATTCTTCTCCAGGGCTGAGCCTCTTCCAGTTCGAAGGCCAATTCGAGGAGCGTGCGCTCGTCGCCGAGATCAGCCGAGAAATGCGAAGCCAACGGCAAACCATTGCTGGTCTGATGCATCGGTAGCGAAATCGCGGGACCTCCGGAAATGTTGTTCAGTGGCGTGAACGACGTGTACGCGATCAGCTTGTCGAAAAGCTCCTCGAAAGGCTGAGCGGGAGAGAGATATCCGAGTTCAGGGGTGGTGTGTCCCAGAGCCGGCGAGAGCACGACGTCGTACTTCAAGAACATGGCGCTGTACTGCTGCTGGAGGCGTCGCAGGCGGTAGAGTACGCGCGGCGTCTTCACGAGGTTCTTCCGGTACAGCGCGTACAGGCCCTTCGTGAGATTGTCGGTACCGGACTTGTCGAAGTCGGGTCCGAGCATTTGTTTGCCACCCGTGGAGATGGCAAACGACAGGAAGCCCCAGTAAATGCTGAAGTCGTCGATGAATTCGGGGCCGACGGGCAATGCCGCGTCCTCGACATGATGGCCAAGGCTTGCAAGGAGTTCGGCCGTAGCTTCGACGGACTTGCGCGTCTCGTCGTCCGTCTTGGTGACGGTGACGGAATCGGCGATCACGCCGACGCGCAATCGTGTTGAGCTGGGTCCTTCGATCAGGCGAACCGGTGCGAGTCGCGGATTGCGGTAGTAGTTCTCAGCCGCAGACATCCATCGTGCGGTGTCGCGAACAGTGCGAGTAACGGCGCCCTGAGCGATCAACCGGATCGGCATCGACTTGTCGGCGGGGTCGGCGACGGTGCGACCGCGAGTGGGTTTGAGTCCGACCAGTCCGCAGGCAGCGGCGGGAATGCGAATCGATCCACCGCCGTCGTTGGCGTGCGCGATCGGGAGTACGCCGGCAGCAACAAGCGCGGCTGCGCCACCCGAGGAAGCGCCCGGCGAGTACGCCGGATTCCACGGGTTGTGGACGGGTTCTTCCGTCATGTATTCGGTGGACGCACTGAATCCGAACTCGGGCAGCCTGGTCTTGCCGATCGAAATGGCCCCGGTGGAGAGGAACTGCTTCGCGAAATCGCTGTCGGCTTTGGCGGGGATCGCGGTGAAGGCGGTACTGCCCTGCTGGGTGGGAAGGCCGGCGCTGTCGGTGTTGTCCTTGATCGCGGTGGGGACACCGGCAAAGACGCCCTTGGCAGGCCGGTTGCTCCTCGCGAGGGCACGATCGAAATCAGTGCAGGCCAGACCGTTCAATTGCCCCTGCACGGCCTCGGCGCGGGCGATCGACGCCTCCATGACTTCCCGTGCGGTCACCTCACCCGATTCGATCCGGGCGGCGACGCCAGTAGCGTCGAGGTCGCCCAGGGCGTCGTCGGTGAAAGCGTGGACGGGGGTGTTCGCGGTCATGGGGATCCTTGTCAGGCGGAGGCACTCAGGTCGTCCGTCCAGCATATTGGACGGACGACCCCTGAGTGGCGCTATCTGTGGATTGCGGTATCAGCTACCGAAGATCGTCACTGCCTGCTCGGCCGCCTGCGGCGCCTGCTGGAACACGCCCTGAGGGATGAACTGCTGCGGAATGAACTGCTGGGGGCCCAACTGCTGGAAGTTCGTGACCATCGGGTGGATTACGTTGTTGAATACATCGTTGAACATGTGGTGTGTCCTTCGGTTACAGCGTTTTTCGAACTTCTGACTCCACCGACACTAAGCACGGCACTGGTGAGTTTCAACGAAAATTACTGATACACAGTCAAGTTCAAGTTCATTGCCAGCTGGGGGCCAGGAACCGGCGTTCATTCACAGCTTTGACGCGGTGCCGTGCAGGTTCTTCGCCGTCGGGGATGTCTCGACGGATTTGGGATCGGGGTAGGTGCCCAGTACGCGATCGGCAGTTCCCGCGGTGGTGACGGTGAACCAGTAGTGCTCGTTCTTGAAGTGGTGGTTGCGGTGGTTGCGCCAAATCGACCGGTAGAGAGCAGTTTTCGGCTTGTAGTCACTGTGGATGAGGAAATGCGTCCACTCGTAACCGAGGCCGAGCACGGAAATGCAGGTCAGGAACGTCAGGCCGAGTTCGACGCGAGGAAACGCCAGGAGGGCGACGGCTGTCAGAACGGGAATCACGATCAGGAGCGTCTGCCACGGAATGAAGATGAGTGAGACGGTTCGCGGCGCAAAGTGGTGTTCCCGATGGCTGCGCGCCAGCCGTGAATCGAGTGTGACGCCGGCAATGGTTCGCGGCTTCCAATGGAGAACGAAGACGTGAATGATCCACTCCACGAACGGGAATGCGGCGATCATCACGAGCGGAACAAGTGCGTCGGTGATCTGCCAGTCGCCCAAGGCAATGCGCGTCGCCGCCGCGGCCAGCAGCATGGTGCCGATCATCCACGGCGTCGGTGACTTACGAAACGTCCGTGCGGCATCGGCCAAGTTAAGAGGCTTGCTCATGGTTTCAGTCCTTCCAGGAAGGTGAGAGCGTCGCCGATTGCCGTCGTACCGGTGTGGAGCAGCGTTGCTGCCAGGGTCTCGGCGGCGGGCTCGTCGTGTGAAGTGATGGCGGAGGCCAGTTTTCGATACAGATCGGTTTGGCCGACTTCGGCCACCATGACGGAGGCAAGCGCCGTCATGGCCGGCTCGTATGCAGCTCGAAGGCTGTTGAAGATCAAGCGGAAGGCAATGGAATCTGCGCTGTCGACGACGACGTCCCAGAACGCCAGTGCGCGGCTTTGCAACTCGACCGGATCTTCGGTGGCGCCTAGATGATCCACGACCGCGTCGAGGTGCTGGGCAGATTCAGCGGAGATGCGACGAGCCGCCAGCACCGCGATCTGCGGTCCCATCAACTCGCGAGTTTCCAGGACGCTGCGCACCACCGTCAGGTCGGGGACACCATCGCGAACCAGCAGTTGGGGGAGAAGTTCTGGTCCGGCCTGGCGTCGAAAATCGCGCACTGACGTGGACTCGCCCTGGCGGACCTCGACGAGTCCGGCTTGGGCGAGCTTCTGAATAGCCTCTCGGACTGCCGGCCTGGAGACACCGAATGCCTCGGCGAGTTTGCGCTCGCTGGGTAGTGCCTCGCCGGCAGCCAGCTCTCCGGCCAGCACCTTCACGGAAATCTGGTCGAAGACTGCGCCGGAGGCCGAGGTACGTGCAACGGGTTGGAACATGTACCGACCTTAGGCGCTTACTAGTAAGAGGTCAAGTGGTATTACCAGTTGAATTCTGGCGCGAAAGAGACACCTCTTGGCCAACGAACTTCACCGCAACGACGCAGGTGAGAGTAATTTTAGGCGACCCTAATTCGATTGACCGTCAGGAAGCCCATGACATCACTTCTCTTGCCGACTCTCGACACCGACGCAGAGTTCACACGCATTACGGCCGCGCTTACCCGTCGCGGTTTCCTCGGGGCCGGCGCGTTGGCCGGAATCGGATTGCTCACGGCCTGCGGAACCAGCACCAGTGAGTCTGCCGAAGGGTCGATGCGCACCATCAATACCGCTCTCGGGCAGGTGGAAGTGCCCGCCAACCCGCAACGGGTGGTCAGCGCCGATTACTACACGGGCCCCGCGATGTTCGACGCCGGATTCACGCCCGTCGGACTGCCGGTGGACTACGAGAACGCCGATGGCGTCCCGGAACCCTATGCGTCTGCTCTGCGGTCTCTCCCGAAGGTGGGGCGCTGGTACGAGCCGAACGCCGAGGCGATAGCGGCTTTGTCTCCCGACTTGATCGTGATGACCAACCTGCTGTCGGAGAACAACCCGGATCTTTACGAGCAGATCCGGTCGATCGCACCGACCGCGGTTTTTGCCGAAGACGGGCAGTACGCATGGAAGGAGCGTGCCCTCGGGGTCGCGGACGCGCTCAACCAGAGCGCGAAGGTCCAGGAGTTGGCAGACCGGTACGAGGCGCGGATCGCCAAGTTTCGCAGCGACAACGCTGATGTGCTGAGCAAGGTGAAGGTCGTCTACACCACGTACTTCGAGGAGAGTGGCTTCTCGCTGTATTCGCCCACGAAGTATCAGACGACGGTGATCAGCGAGGCCGGGTTCCAGTTCAACGACCGCTCGCTCGCAATTCCTGCCGGCAGCAACGAGTGGTTCCCGAAGGAGCAGTTGGAGCTACTCGACGAGGCCGACGTCATCATCACTAACAGCGGCAAGGGCCCTATCGACGAGAAGTTGGCTGGCGACACCATCTTCCAGCGTTTGCGCGCCGTCAAGAATGATCAGGTGTACTCGTTCGACTACGAGGGCGTCGCCTCATTCGGTTGGGCCTTGACGTTCCTCGAGCAGTTCCAACCGATCGCCGAGGAGATCAGAGCCAAGCTCTGACGTCGGCTTCGGGTGGGTGCGCTTCCAGATCATCCGGGCCAGCGCACCCACCACGGACACTGCGAGTACAACTCCGCCGCCGATGACGCCGGCCGACGAGTCCGGGAAAATGCCCTCGAGCAGCAGCCAGACACCGAAGACGAAGAACAGCACCGCGGCACCGATCTTGATGAATCCCTCCGGAAGGTGCTTGCCCAGTACCGAGCCGACGATGATGGCCAGAGCGTCTGCCGCCACCATGCCGACAGTCGATCCGATCCAGATGCCGATCCAGTCGTTGTCGGTGGCGAGCGTGATGGTGGCGAGCATGGTCTTGTCGCCGAGTTCGGCCAGGAAGAACGCCGATGCGACGGCGATGAAGGCGGACCGCGTGACGCGACCGGCCTTGTTCTGCTCGTCGTCGGTGAGATCGTCACCGCGCAAGGTCCACAGACCGAAGATCAGGAACGCGATACCGCCGACGATCGATATTGCCGCCGTCGGAAGTGCGACGCCGACGTAGTGGCCGACGGCGACCGAGACGAGGTGAACAAGGGTGGTGGCGACGGTGATTCCGCCGAGAACAACCCACCAGCGATAGCGCAAGGCAAACGTCATTGCCATCAGTTGCGACTTGTCGCCGAGTTCTGCGACGAAAATGACGCCGAAACTCAAAAGTATTGCGGCAAGCAAGATTTACTCCTCCGGTCGGTGTAGGTCGGAGGAAAAATGCGAGCCTCCGGCCTGGGCAGGCGCAGTGGGTGCGCTTGTCCGGCCGAAGGTCTCGCCCACCGAGGCCACAGGACCTTCGGTTCGCCAGGCCGGGTGCTTCGCGATCCGCACATGACGGAGCGCGTCGAACCAGTATGTCGACACAGGCGATTGGGGGCTACTCCCCTTCGTTGCTACCCACGTTAGCGCGGTCGAAACGAATTGGCAAAGCGCGCAGCAAGTTTGGGAGTCCGAACTTATCGCTTACCGGGGCCGTCACGAGGCGAGGAGCATGGCCAAAACAGCGGTGTCGGGATCGCTGATCGGATCGATGCCGACACGGCTGATCATGGAGACGACTGTGCCGTCCGGCTCTGCCTCGACCCAGGCTGCGCGATGCTCCAAACCCAGGTAGGGAAGACCGGGCAGCAGTACGCACCCCGACGCACTGCCCTCGCATTCCGGCAGGCTGGACGTGGTTTCCGACGGCGGGTGCAGCATGATCAGGGCCGGTGGCTGGTGATCGGAGAAACGGCCGGGTGTCAGGGCAAAATCGCCCAGCACCGGACCTTCGGCAACCACCAGACCGACAGTGCCCGGCTGGGGGTCCTCGGGAACGTCCTCACGAACCCCGAAGACCGTCGTCGTCGGCAACAAACCCGGCATCGAGGCCACTCGGACAGCCAAGGCGAGAAGCTGAGCCCACTCCTGGGTGGTGTCCGGCCAACGCCCGGAAATGACAAACCCCTGCAAAGATCCGGCGGCTTGGAACGGAGAAATGCCTATTGCTTCGTTTCTGTTCATTTCTGTTCCTCCCTCGGTGCTGGGGCAAATCTCGGGCAGACGCGCATGCGTCGGTCCGGCACACCTCGTTGGGTAATCGAAATATGCACCCATTCGGTACTGGCACACAAGACGGGGAGAGTGCCAGCCAGGTTTGCGCTGGTGAGGGCGGTGGTATGCGCAGGCATGACTCTGTCGAAGAACCGTTCTCGGCTGGAAGACCTGGCAACGCAGGCGTGGATCTTCGGATATCCACTGTTGATTGCGGCAGTATCGCGTGACGTCATGACCGCGGTGCCGGCCCCGGTGGCGATGAAAGCCCCGCTCAACCAGTTCGCTTATGCGCGTACAACGCCCGACGCGACCTTCACCGATGTCGTCTCACCCAACGCGGACACTCTCTACTCGTCGGGGTGGCTGGACGTCTCGACGGAACCGCAGGTGCTCTCGCTGCCGGACTTCGGGACGCGGTACTGGCTGGTGCCCATCCTCGACGCGTGGAGCGACGTGTTCACGGTGCCGGGATCTCGGACCGTGGGGCGGACCGGGGGACCGTATCTGGTGGCCGGGCCGAATTGGAAAGGCAACGTACCCAAAGGTTTGACGCTGCTGCGTTCTCCGACGGCGATGAACTGGATAGTCGCCCGTTATGCGACGTCGGGGGGAACGGACCTGGCTGAAGTGCACAGCTTGCAGGACCGGACGCGACTGACACCTCTGTCGGAGTGGACGGGTGACCCGCAGGACTACACGCCCGGTGAAGTGCCGGTGAACGCTGCCGTCGACACTCGGACGCCGCCGGTGGACCAGGTGGCCGCCATGGACGGCGAGGCCTTCTTCACCACACTCGACGCACTTCTCGACGACAATCCTCCCCGCCCGGACGATACCGAGATGATGAAACAGCTGTCCGACATCGGAATCGGCTCCTCGCTGCCCTGGAAGTCGCGTCCGCAAGAGGTGCGTGATGCCCTCGACCGAGCAGCACGAACCGGAATGGACGTGCTGAGCGAGATCGCCAAAGAGGCCGAGGGTAGTCCGAAGAACGGCTGGACGATGCACCGCGGCTTGGGGCATTACGGAACTCATTACGCACAGCGGGCTTTGATCGTCTGGCTCGGTTTCGGCGCGAACCTCGACGCTGATGCCGTGTACCCGCACGCCACCACGGACGTCGACGGGAAGCCTCTGACCGGCGAGAAGAAGTACGTACTTCATTTCGAGAAGGACGAACTGCCGCCGGTCGAGGGCTTCTGGTCGCTCACGATGATGAACGAGCGGCAGTTCTTCGTGGACAACCCGATCGACCGATACGCGATCGGTGATCGAAGCGATCTGGTGTTTGCCGACGACGGTTCCCTCGACATCTATCTCCAGCACGAATCCCCTGGTGTTGAGAAGGAGCGGAACTGGCTGCCGGCTCCGTCCGGTGACTTCAACGTCTTTCTGCGCCTGTACTGGCCGAAGGCGGCAGTGCTGTCGGGATCGTGGACTGCGCCGGGTCTTCGGGAAGCTGGTACTCGAGAAGCAGGCTGAAGGTCCTCTCGCTTCGTACCCGAAGAGCACAACTCGGTATCAGCCGCGCGTTTCGATGGGCGGAAAGGTCTCGATAGCCATACGATCTGTCGGTATTGCCCTGTTTGAAGAGCTGTTGAATCGGTCAGAGACACCCGCTTGCTTCGGAGGCTACTGATGGTCACGCAGAATCCGTTCGTGCAGTACGGCAAAGAGATCTGGTGGATGATCCTGATCCGCGGAATCTTCGGTGTCATCTTCGGAATCATCGCACTGGTGTGGCCGGGAATTACCGTGGTGGCCTTGGTCTTCCTGTTCGGTATCTACTCCATTGCCGACGGCTTGATCACGATCGTTCGAGCCATCCGGGACCGTGAACACCTGAGTTCTTGGGGATGGTGGGTCTTCACGGGCGTCGTTTCGGTGGGAGCCGGTGTGGTCGCGCTGGTCTGGCCAGGTATCACCGCGCTGGTGCTGCTGTACATAATTGCCTTCTACGCCATCATGTTCGGAATCTTCGGAATCGTCGGCGCCTTCAAGATGAAGGCGCTTCCCGGATCCAGTTGGGGATGGTTGCTCGCAGCCTCGGTGCTTGCTGTCATCTTCGGCATCATTCTTCTCGTCGCGCCCGGCGAAGGCATCATCAGCCTCATCTGGTTGTTGGGTTGGTACGCAATCTTGTTCGGCCTCGTCATGATCGTGGGAGCATTCCAGATCAGGAGCCGGGCAAAGGAAGTCGGTGTTCTCTAAGAAGGGAAAGCCGGCCGTCGCGGCTCCCGCTCCGATCCCCACGCTGTCCGGTAGTGAGAACTGGTCGATCCCTCGCGGTTTGATCGTCCTTCTCGGTATCGCGGCCACCGTGGTTGCCGTCGGCGGAATGAAGGTGTTCGGCGGCATCCTCGGACCGGTCTTCCTCGCACTGGTGCTGACGATTGCCGTTCAGCCCATTCAGGATTGGTCGCAGCGACGCGGGTGGCCCAAGTGGGTCGGGATGTTGGGCTCGCTGGTCACCGTCTATCTGATTCTGCTCGGGCTCGCTGCCTCGTTGATCGTGTCGACGGCGCAGTTGGCGACGATCCTGCCCCAGTATTCCGAGGAGATGACCAACCTCCTCAACGAGGGCCGCGACAAGTTGGCCGACTTGGGAGTGAGCACCGAACAGATCCAAAGCACGCTCAGCAGTGTCGATCTCACGAAAGTAGTGGGTGTACTCGAAAGCGGGCTGGAGGGCCTGCTCGGCATTCTGTCGGATCTGGTGTTCATCCTCGCGCTGTTGTTGTTCATGGCCTTCGACGGCATGAGTATCCGCTCGCGGTTACACGTGCTGGCCGAGCAGCGTCCCGAAATCTCCTACGCGCTCTCCACTTTTGCCGCAGGGACTCGCAAGTACCTGGTGGTCTCGACGGTATTCGGACTCATCGTGGCGGTGCTCGACGGTGGTGCGCTGTGGCTGATGGGCATTCAGCTACCCGTTCTGTGGGCGCTGCTGTCCTTCATCACCAACTACATCCCCAACATCGGGTTTGTCATCGGCGTCATCCCGCCGGCACTTCTCGGGCTCTTGCAGGGCGGACCCTGGCTGATGCTCTGGGTGATCGTCGTCTACTCCGTCATCAACTTCGTGATCCAGTCCATCATCCAACCCAAGTTCGTCGGCGACGCCGTCGGACTGTCGGTGACGATGACGTTCCTCTCACTTGTCTTCTGGTCGTGGGTACTCGGGGCGCTCGGAGCGCTGCTGGCGATCCCGCTCTCGTTGTTGGTGAAGGCTGTCCTGCTCGACATCGACCCAGCCACACGCTGGGCCGACATCCTGATCAGCGGGCCTCGGGACCTGCCGGAGGAGAAACCCGAGGAGCCTGAAAAGCCGGCCACGCCCGCACACTAGTACTTCTCAGCGTTTCTACAAGTTGTTGCTTTATCGTCTCGCCCATGAGCGCCGAGAACACCACCGAGAACACCCACCGCCAGCCGTCACGCCTCGGTCGACGGCTGGCGGTGGGTGGTGTAGCGGCGATAGTCGCAGCTGCGGTCGCGGGGATCGGCTTCGTAATTTTCGCGGGCGGTGGTGCTGACAATTCGCGCACCGTCGCGATCGTGAACGCAGACGCCGGAACCACTCTCGACGGCAAGGAACTTCGAGCGGGTGACACGCTGGTGGACACTCTGGGCAAGAATGAAGACTTCGACTTCCAGGTGGTCGACAACCCCGGCGGCAACTACTTCGCGACGTTGACGGTGCCGGAAGACTTCAGTGAATCCGTTGCGTCGATGTTCGGCACGGACCCCCGCCAGGCGAGTGTCGAGCTGGCCGTGAAGGGCTCGGATCCGGAGAGGTCGACCGAACTGACTCGGGCGGTCTCCGCGCAGGTCGGCGCCGACGGAATCAAGGGTCTGCTGGCTCAGACGTCGGCCGCCAGGCGCTCGATAGATCAAAACCTCACCACCGCACAGATTCTGGTCGCCGGAACCAACGAGGCCGGAAAGTCCATCGATCAGGTGAAGGCAGGCGCCGGCACACTGCTGCCGTATCTCGAGACCGCACGATCCGGGGCGTTGGAGTTGATGAGCGTGGCGGAACAGGTATCCGGTGTTGTCGATCAGGCATCGGGATCGGCGGAAGAGTTGGCCACGCGCGCTGATTCGCTGGGCTTGACGTTGGGGGAGGCGTCGTCCTCGACAGCGGAATTGAAGACACGAATCGACACGTTGCAGACCGCGTTGAACGGCCTTCCGATCCCGCCTGACGTGACAGCGCAACTGGCCGGTGTGAGTTCGGATCTCGGTGCGCTGAATGCGCAATTGGGCACCGTTCCGGCGCTGTTGGGTGGTTCGGTCGGACCCGATACGGAGCTCGGTGATCTGGTCCGCACCGCCGTCGGGCAGCTGCAAGGGGCGAGCGATCAACTGAGCAGTGCTGCCGGACAATTGAACGACGGACTCATCCCCATAGCCGATCAGGCGCCGCAGATGCTCGGTGACGTGACCGACCAGATCACCCAGGGATTCACGACGCTGCAAGGGATCGCCAAGTCATTGGTCACGGGCCTCGACGGCGCAAAATCCGGCATTCCCGCGATGACCACTCCGCAGCAGGTTCAGCTGACCTCGGTGCTGTCGGATCCGGTGGCCGTCAATCAGACCACCGCGAGCAGCGGTGACTCCGGAACTCGCATACTGGCATTGGTCTTCGGAGCGACGACGGTCCTGCTCGGTGGTGCTCTGCTGACACGAACGGCGGCGCCCCTGGTGAGGCGCCGCCGTTCGCGAGAAGAGCGTGACTAGACGATCAGACCTGCGGTCTGGGTACGTGCACGGTCGAAGCGAGCCGAGACGTCGTTCCAGTTGACGATGTTCCAGAATGCCTTGACGTAGTCGCCCTTGACGTTCTGGTAGTCGAGGTAGAAGGCGTGCTCCCACATGTCGAGGAGCAGCAGCGGCGTGAGGCCGATGGAGATGTTGCCCTGCTGATCGTAGAGCTGGACGATGATCAGACGCTGTCCGATCGAGTCCCACGCGAGGATGGACCAGCCGGAGCCCTGGATGGCGTTGGCGTTAGCGGAGAAGTGAGCGCGGAAGAGATCGAACGAACCGAAGTTGTCGTCGATCGCTGCGGCGAGTTCGCCTTCGGGCTTGTCGCCACCGTCAGCGCTGAGGTTGTTCCAGAAAACGGTGTGGTTGGTGTGGCCACCGAGGTGGAACGCCAGGTTCTTCTCGAGCAGGTTGGCCTGCGCTGCGATGGTGTCGTTCTCACGAGCCTCGGCCAGCTTCTCGAGTGCAGCGTTGGCACCGGCAACGTAAGCCGCGTGGTGCTTGTCGTGATGCAGCTCCATGATCTTGCCCGAGATGTGCGGCTCGAGGGCTGCGTAGTCGTAGGGGAGTTCCGGCAGCGTGTAAACAGACACGAGGGTCCCTTCTTTGCGGGCTGGTGAGCCCTGGTGCTTTAGAGTGCGTCGATCACCGGTCACGGCGTGACGTCACTCGCGTATGTGCAAATCATTCTTCGGGTTTCCACCCAATAACATTCGTACACCGTCCGCAACAGTCCGGCTCAGGTAGTAATCACCAAAGAATAAAGTTTGGGCAACCAAACTTACCCTGATCTAAGGGTAAGCTAATATGCGCAAATTCGTCGTAAAGGTGAACGGAACCTTAAACTTGCGCGATGCCCGCACCAGTTTTCCTCCCGGAATCACCAGAGGCGGCCGCGCCTCGGGTGAATCTTCCGGGCGCTGACCTGCTGCGAGCCCTGGCGGTTGCCGCCGTGATCTACTCCCACATCTCTTTTTACGTCATCGACGATCTCGGCTCGGGTTGGTGGGTGATCGACGTCGTCTACGGCGTTTTGATCGAGCCGGCCGAACTCAACCAGCACCTCTCTTTTGTCGGAGTCGCAGTATTCATGATGCTTACCGGCGCATTGGTGACGCGGTCCGCGATTCGCGATGGTCCCGGAAAGTTCTTGACCAACCGATTCAGTCGACTGCTGCCCGCATTCTGGGTGGCAACCGCGATTGCCATTCTTCTGGTCCGCCTCGGAATCAACGGAATGTTCAGCGGTCAGGAAGGTATTTCCGATACCGAAGCGTTGATGAGCTTTTTTCTCGGCGGATTCTTTCTCAAGCCCGAGGTGGCAGTTCTCGGAGTGACCTGGACGCTCACCGTCCAATTCCTCTTCTATCTCGCGTGCGTCGCCGCTCGTCCGATACTGCGGCTGCGTCCGATCGTCATGCCGCTCGCCGGTGGTGCGCTGTGCTCACTGGTTCTGCTCTACAACGTCTACGCGCCGCTGCCGTACACCGTGCCGATGCTGTCCAAGATCGCCGCGACGCTGCCGGCCGTCTTCCTCGGCCAGATCATGTACCTCGCGTGGGCGAAGCTCGCTCCCGGCCGCTGGCTGATCGCGGCCGTCCTCATGCAGATGCACGTCATCATCGTGGCGACCCAGTTCCGCGTGTACTGGGCCGGCGAGCACTACCTGTGGACTATCTCGGTAGTCGCCGCAGCGGTTGTCCTCATCGGCCGCTACGACGGCGTCCCGACGCGCTGGTCGGTCGTGAAGTGGCTCTCGACGCGCAGTTACGTCATCTATCTCGTGCACACCCTGATCCTGTACCGCGTCGTCGAGAACACCGTGATGTACGTGGGACCGACGCTGGCCTTCGCACTGTTCCTTCTGGTCACGGCTGCGGTATCAGAAGTCGGCTACCGCTGGGTGGAGCTGCCCGGTGCCCGCGCGGTCACGGCGTGGCGAAACAGCCGCTCGCGCGTAGCATCGAAGCATGAGCTGGTACGACGACATTCTGGGACGAGCGTCCGCAAAATCCACGCTGATCGCGCCTGAGGACGCCCTCCCCGGGCGAGAGCAGAAAATGCCGGTACCTACCGCGCACTACGTCAACGGACATCCGTTGACGCCGCCGTTTCCGGCCGAAATGCAGACCGTCGTCGTAGGTATGGGTTGTTTCTGGGGCGCCGAGAAGGAGTTCTGGCAGCTTCCCGGTGTGTACACGACCGCTGCGGGTTATGCGGGCGGCTTCACCCCCAATCCGACATACGAAGAGACGTGCTCCGGCCGCACGGGGCACACCGAAGTAGTGCTGGTCGTCTTCGATCCCGCGGTGATCTCCTACGAGCAGATCCTGGCGCACTTCTGGGAGAACCACGATCCGACGCAGGGGATGCGTCAGGGCAACGACCAGGGCTCGCAGTACCGTTCGGCGATCTTCACGACGTCCGCGCAGCAGGAAGAAATCGCTCACGCGTCGGCCGTCGCTTTCGGCGAAAGGCTTGCCGAAGCGGGATACGGGGCGATCACCACCGAAATCGGTCCGCTGCGCGACTTCTTCTACGCGGAGGATTACCACCAGCAGTATTTGGCGAAGAATCCCGGCGGTTACTGTCCGGTGCATGCCACAGGCGTCAGTTGCCCGGTGGGACTACTCCGTCAGGATCAGGTTCCGGCGCAGACGGATATCCTTCCGCCGAGCGAATAACTGGAACAGGTGTTGGAGGACACATGTGATTCAGCTCGTTAACACTTGCAACTAGATCGAAACAAAGGGAATCTCGAAGTAACAGTGTGTCGTCGAGAGAACTGAGTTCACAATGTCAGGTAGTACGCGAGGAACTGCGTCGCTGCTTCGACGCACCATTCACGTAGGCCACGATCCGATGGTTCGCCGCAGTGATCGGATCGAAGGGTTCATGTCCTTCGGTCTGATCATTTTCGCAATTCTGCTGCTGCCACTCGCAGTGTGGGCCGGCGCCGCGACGGCTTCGAGCCAGAACGCACTGATCGCCAAACAATCCTCGGAACTGCACAGCATTTCGGCGACGACAACGGCGGATTCGAAGCAAACCACCGTCTCCAACGCCGATTACATTGCGCCGACGACGGAAATGGCCAGCGCACAGTGGAACTGGAACGGTGAGGTTCACACGAGCGACATCACTGTCGACTCAGCGACGCCTGCCGGTACCGAGGTCGACATCTACGTCAACGATCAAGGTGACAAGTCCGTAGCCCCGATCACTCAGAGCGCTGCCGACGTCGCAGCCGTGGTGACCGGGGTTTTCACCTGGTTCAGCGTGATGTCCTTGCTGGTCATCGCGTTCATGCTGGTGCGGGTGTTTCTCGACCGTTCGCGCTCGGCCCAGTGGGACCGGGACCTACGCGCATTCCTCGACGCGAACGCGCTGTAGATCCCGGCCGTATCTCACTGCAGTTGGGGCATGACCTCGCTTGCGACGAGTTCGAGATGATCCAGATCGGCGAGATCGAGAGTCTGCAGGTACACACGCTGTGAACCGGCTTCGGCGAATGTTCCGATCTTGTCGACCAGTTCCGAAGGTGTTCCGGCCAGACCGTTCTCACGCAATTCGTCCACGTCTCGTCCGATGGCCTCGGCGCGCTTCTTGACCTCTGCCTCGTCGCGGCCACAGCAAAGGACGAGAGCGTTGGAGTACACCAATTCGTTCGGATCCCGCTCGATGTCGACGCAAGCCTGACGAACGCGCGCAAAGATGTCCTTCGTTTCTTCGAGGGACTTGAACGGGATGTTGAACTCGTTTGCGAACCGAGCGGCGAGCGCCGGAGTCTTCTTCTTGCCCGTGCCACCGATCAGGATCGGAGGACCGTCGACCTGGTGCGGCTTGGGAAGCGCGGGAGAGTTCTTGATCTGCACGTGCTTACCGTCGTAGTCGAACGTGTCGCCGACCGGCGTACGCCACAGACCGGTCACGACGTCGAGAGTTTCCTCGAGCAGTTCGAAGCGATCCTTGAGCGCGGGGAACGGGATCCCGTACGCCTGGTGCTCTTCCTCGTACCAACCGGCACCGATGCCGAGGTCCACGCGGCCACCACTCATCTGATCGACCTGCGCGACCGAGATGGCCAGCGGGCCGGCGTGACGGAACGTAGCCGACGTCACGAGGGTGCCGAGGCGGATGGTGGACGTTTCGCGGGCGATACCGGCGAGCGTGATCCACGCGTCGGTAGGTCCGGGAAGGCCGTCGGTATTCATGGCGAGATAATGGTCCGAGCGGAAAAATGCGCCGTAGCCGAGTTTTTCGGCGGTCTGGGCAACAGTCAGTAGTTGTTCGTAGGTAGCGCCCTGCTGGGGTTCGGTGAATATACGCAGCTCCATGACTTCTACTCTGCCACTATTTTGCGGAGGTCGGGACGACGGCACCGACTTGTCCACCGCCGAAACACAGGGTCAGTCCCGGCGTTGTCGGCGTGATTTTCACACTGTTTCCGTGGCCGACCAGGCGTACGAACGCTGAGTGCAAACCTTGCGTCACGGGTACTGATACGGCGTCGCCGGACTCCAACGCGACGTCGATCGTTCCGTCGGTGCTCGCGAGGTAATTGAGCTGGACCGTCCATTCCCAGCCGGCCAGGGGGCCGTCGAGTGGGAGCTCGGTAGGGCCTTCGGCGCGGGTGCCGCAGTTCGGTGTTGCCGCTTCGGGAATCCTTCTCGTCCAGGTCACTTCGGCATCGGCAATCTTTCCGCTGTCGTCGATCGTGCGCAGAATCGGAGTGCTGGAAGAGAATTCGGGTCGATCAGACAGCGGCGCGAGAACATTGCTTGCCAAATTGTTCGGAAAGGCGACGGGAAGAAGTACCGCGATCGCGACGGGTTGCTCGAGCAGCGGGGCGTCCTGATTCTGGGACAACGACATTCGTGCGTTGGCGAGGTAGTCGCGAGTCGGGTTCTCGCCCCAGATGTCGACGAACGTGACAGTCGAGACGAGCGAACTGACAACGAAGAGCACTGACAGTCCGGCGGCGACTGCGACGGGCATGCGGGCCGGACGTCGCCGAGGCGAGGCGAGAATCAGGGCGGCGGCGAGGGCGAACACCGTCGCCGAATCCGTGAAGTAGCGCAAGGTCTGCGCCAATTCGTAGGTGGTGTCGGCGTCGGATCGGGTCGCGGTCATCGCCACGACGGAGGCCAGGAAGTACAGCGCCGCGGCGGCCCAGATCCAGGCGGCGCCGCGTCTGGCACGCACTGTCATCACGACCGTCGTCAGTAATGCAGCCCACGCCGCGACCACCAATACCGTCGGCGGATCGGCCCACGCGGGGCTGGGGATCCACCGCTCCCAGTGCCAGGGACCGCCGAGAAGAGTGGGAAGCATCCCCAAGGACGTGCCGTGATGCAGCAGCTCGGTGGACATGGAACGGCCGTAGCCGGTGACCGGAGACTCGACGGTGGTCAGGTACACCGGAATCCAGATCGCGAGGACAGCGGCGCAGGCCGTCCACAGGAGTCGGCACTTCGTGATCGCAGTCCGGATCGGCGTTCCTTCCCCTTGCGTGCGCAAGTACAGCACCAGAAAAGCGAGTGCCACGAACGGAACGAGCACTGCTTTCTCGAAGAACAGTAGGGAGACGACAAAAACTGCGGTGCCCGAGAACGCGTAGCGCACATGCCCGGTGCGGTACAGCTTGATCGCGTCCCCGGACGCCCAGGCAAGTGCGATCTGTAGCGGCAAGGCATTGAGCGCGGCCGCCCACCACGAGAACGCCGGAAGTGTCAGCGGGACGAACAGATACAGGATCAGCGGGATCAACAGCGCCGGGCGCCATCCGAGGACCAGCCGGAGCGTGCGGAGAAGCGCCAAGGACGCCACGGCCTGACCGATGACGAGCAGTGTCGCCGACAGTGCCCAGTTGTACGGTGCGATGCGTGCGATCAACCCGGTGAAGAAGAAGGCCGCGGGCATGAAGTGACCGTCGTGGTCGTAGAGCAGGAGTTCGCTCGAGAAGAGCGAGAAGCGCGCGCCCCGGCCCATGAGGATGAGGTCGTCCCAGTAGAAGTAGTTACTCGCGGCAACCCAGGCCCGAATGACGAGCTGACATCCGATCAACACGAACGCGAGCTGCATGACCCGTTTCGCGGTGAACGTCAGAGTTGGCTCGGCCTGTGGAGAAGTCGTCGACGGAGAAGTCATCGACGGCCATGCTTCCAGGTGTGTCAAAACCGGCCTTCGGCAAAAAAGGGGATAACGGTCTTTTCTGTCTTTTCGGGCGCAATTTCTGAATGGATTGTGAACTTTGCCGGGATAAATGACGTCGACGCCCAAAAGTTCACTGACCTGCGGTGTCAAATTCATCCTCGAGCCTGTGCATCGTTCGCTAACACCTGTCAGCAAATTCTCAGGGTCTTGCCCGTGACCTGTGGATAAAGCCCGATTCATTCATCCAGAACTGTGGATGAACCTGTGGAAACTGTGGATAACTCGAGTTTTTAAGTGGCGGAGGTCACATTATTCGAACAATGCAGGTGAAGGCGGTGGAGGTTCGATCACAAATCGGGAGTGAATCCATTTGCTGCCGTTACCGATACGGCGTGACAGAATCGAAGTTGTGAGTGTCGTTCAGGTCTGCGCCCGGTGCGCCGCACGCTGGCCTGTCGTCGGCGGCCCAACGCAGTGGTGCCCGCGCTGCAGCGGCGTTCTCCTCATCCCCACCCGCACCGAGATCTATCAACCGCCCAACCGCCGAGGCTTCCGCTGGATCGCGCGCTCACCGTCCGACCCGCGAGGCGTGGGGGACGCACCAGTGCGTCGTAGCTTCTCCACCCCGCGCTACGACGCTGTCCCGCAATGGGGCCTCCAGGACGTCGTCGACACCTCACCGGTGCCGCCCTCGCGAGCGGACCGGATGGCCGATCGAGTCGGGCCGTTGCTGACGCTCGCGACGATCCTCTACGGACTGGCGGTGTTCGCCGAACTGGGCAGATACGCGATCCTGGTCCGCAACCGCACCACGCTGATCCCGCAGACGTTGCTCACGGTCTCCGACGCTGCCGTCTACTTCACTCAGTTGGGTGGACTGCTGGTCTCCGCCCTCGCTGCCGTCGCCGCCGTGTGCTGGCTGCTTCGTCGGCGTCGTGAACACTTCGCACGCACCCGGGAATCCGATCCGCGTACCGCCTCGGAAGTGGTCGTCGGCTGCGCTGTGCCGATCCTCAACCTCGTGATGCCGGCCGTCTATCTCCTCGAGCTGGTTCGCCGCGATCCGCGCGGAACCCTGCTGGTCAAGATCTGGTGGGGCTTCTGGGGATTCAGCGCTCTGCTGCTGGTGGTCAACGCGTACTGGCGATCACGCCCAGGGATTCAGGCAATGGCCGACGGGGTTCTGCTGAACGCATTCATAGCGCTGATCGCTGCCGTCACCGCCGCGTTGACGCTCATCGTGATCCGACGGATCGAGCGCAAGAGTTGGCGTGGTGAGCCCGAATTGGAAACCCGGTGGGTACCGGTGCCACGCTCGGTGCTGGAGGAGCAGACGGTGTCGGAAGAGAAGACGGTGTTGGAACAGAAAGAGACCGCTGCCCTGTGAGCCCAGATCGCCGAGGTCCACTCGTCGTTGCGCACCGAGGTGCGTCGGCTGCGCGGCCGGAGCACACCCTCGCCGCCTACGAACTTGCTCTCGAAGAGGGTGCGGACGGGCTCGAATGCGACGTTCGGCTCACCCGCGACGGACACCTGGTCTGCGTTCACGACCGCAAGGTCGACCGCACCTCGAGCGGGACGGGGATCGTCAGCGAGATGACTCTCGATTCGCTGAACGCTCTGGACTACGGGTCGACGAGCGAACCGGCCGAACTGCTGACTCTCGCCGATCTCATCACTCTCGCCCTGGATTTTGCGCGCCCCGTGAAGCTGTTCATCGAGACCAAGCACCCCGTGCGCTTCGGCGGCCTGGTCGAAGCCAAACTCCTGGCGGAACTGCACCGCTTCGGGATCGCGTCACCGCCGTCGGCCGATCATTCGCGCGCAGTGGTCATGTCTTTCTCGGCGAGTGCGGTGTGGCGAGTGCGCCGTTCGGCACCGCTGCTGCCGACGGTCCTGCTCGGTGACGCGTCGCGGTACCTCGGCGGCGGTGCGTCGACGGCTGTGGGCGCTACGGCGATCGGGCCGTCGATCAAGGCGCTGCGCGAACATCCCGATCTGGTCGATCGGGCTGCTGCAGCGGGCCGCGCGACGTACTGCTGGACCGTCGACGACAAGGCGGATGTGGACCTGTGTCGTGAGCTCGGGGTCAGTTGGGTTGCCACCAACCATCCCGGGCGCACGAAGCAATGGCTGGGCAGCGTGTAGATTTTGCCCTCGTGGCCAAGAAGAGCAAAAGAAACAGTGGACCGAAGCAGGGCAGCGCACGCGCAGAGAAGCTGGCGGCACGCCAAGCAGAGCGTGAAGCCGCTGCCGGCGTAGTCAGCCGCCCGTTCGAGGGCCTTGCCGCCGAGTGCGATCTGGTCGCGCTGCGTGAATTCGTTCCGTCCGCCACGGCTCCGTTGCCGGTCATCGGCTCCGACCGTCCCGTCACGTTGGCGACGGTCCTCCCCGGCGCTGTTGCCGCACTCGTCCGCGACGAGGGCGAGACGGCCACCGGATTTGTCGGTGTCCAGGTTCAGGCGCACTCGGCCGACCTCGGCGCAGACCTCGCCGCCTCGGTGAACTGGATCAAGGACGCGGCCCCCGGCGACGCGCTTTCTGCCGCGAACCCCGACTCCGAGACCCCCGCAGTCACCGCTGTCGTCGATCCGTCGGCGCTGCTCGACATCACCGTGCACCAGAACTTCAACTGGTGGATTCCGGAAGGCGTCGAAACCGATCCCGAGGTTGCCGCCACCGTGCAGCACGCCAACTCGGCGATCATGCCCTCTGCACGCCTCGAAGGCGACGGCCTCGTCGCCGCGTGGTGGGTCGACGCCGGCGAGAAGGCGCACCTGCGTTGGGTTCGTCCCGAGAGCGAAGACGACCTGATGCTCGCGCTGGCGCGCGTGCACGCGACCGGTGGACTGCACCTGGGTGAGGGCTCGCGCTACGCAGGCTCGTTCCGCACCCACGGCCTGTTGGTTCCCGTCTTCGACCTCGACCGCGAAAAGCATGCAAACGAGTGGGTAGCGGCAACCGTCGAGCTCGGTGAGCGTCTTGCCGAGGCTCTGGCCGTCGATGCTCCGCTCACCTCGGCCGAGCTTCGCTCGCGCGACGGACTTCGTGGCCGTCAGGTCACGCTGCGCTGATTTTTTCGCCCGAACTATAGGCGTTACGCAAAGTTACGGTTAATGTTGGCGACATGACCTTGTCGCATGACATCTCCGGTAGTGGTCCCACGCTTGTGCTCGTCCATGGCATCGTCCATCGACGGCAGGCGTGGGATTCGCTTTTGGACCAGCTGACGCCGTACCGCCGCGTCGTCACCGTCGACCTGCCGGGTCACGGAGAGTCACTGCTGCCCGAACTCGGTCCTGACGTCATGGGACAGCTGATCGACGATGTCAGTGAGTTCGTCAAGGAAGTAACTCCGGCAGGGGAGCGCGCCCACGTCGCCGGAAACTCGCTCGGCGGCTGGATTGCACTCTCGCTGGCGGCGCGCGGAGACGTCGCGTCGGCAACAGCTCTTTCGCCGGCCGGGTTCTTTGTCAATCACCTCGATCAGGTGCGAGCGATCAACACGTTCCGTGCACTGCGCGGCACGGCCAAGCTCATGGGCGACGGATTGCCACGCGCATTACGGTACAAGCTGATTCGCTATCCGGCGCTCGCCGCGTTCTTCGCTCATCGGAGCCATGTCGGGTATGCGGCGGCGTTGGCCGACTGCCGTTCGCTCGTGTCCAACGAACTCGTCGACCTCGGTCTCGAGATGGACTTCGTGTTGCCGCCCATCGTGGATCCCACTGTGCCGGTGACGGTTGCGTGGGGCCGACGCGATCTCATCCTGCCCGTGTATCAGGCGCAGCGCGTGAAAAAGCCGTTCCCGCAGGCAAAGTTGATGGTTCTGCCCGGTCTGGGGCACGTACCGATGACAGATGCCCCCGAGCTGATCAGTTCGATCCTGCTGGCAGGAAGCGAACCGTTCGGCTCGAGGGCAAAATCTGTGAGTGCTGCAGGCTAGATGGTTCCGCCCGCTGCGTTCGGTGCACCGGTGGTGTCACCGACGGTGCTCATCTCGCGGGAAACGAAGTCTTCGAGGTCGAACAGGTTGGCGCCTGCGCGATCCGCGATCGTGAGAAGTGTTGTCATGCTTGCCACTTCCTCGACCTGCTCCTTGAGGAACCACTGCATGAACTGCTCGCCGAGGTAGTCGCCTTCTTCGCGGGCAGTGCTCGCGAGCTGGACGATCTGCTCGGTGACCGTCTTCTCCTGCGTCAGCGCGAGAGCAATGGGCTCGCGGGCATCCTTGAAGTCGGCCTTCGCGGCGTCGACGCCGGTGAGTTCGACGTTGATGTCGCGATCGAGGAAGTACTGAACGATCATCATGGCGTGGTTACGCTCTTCCACAGCCTGCTTGTAGAAGTGCTTTGCCAGCTGTGGCAGATCCGCATTGTCGAAGTAAACCGCTGTCGCGATGTACTGATGCGAAGCGTTGAACTCGTTGCGAATCTGGTCTCGGAGTAGTGCGTGGAATTTGGTCATGTGAGTCTCCCCAGAAGTCATGAATTCCAAGATAGTGCAGGTCAGAGGCCCTGTCATCCCAGTCTGACCTTATTGTGGTAAGCGTTCCCAAACTAAAGAAGACCTAATTTTTCTTCGAATTCGGCGAGGTTATCGAGCCCGGTGAAATCGAATGTTTCATTTAGGAATGTCCATTTCACCAGGCGAGTTCCGCGCATTTGCCGTCACTTCCCTGTAGTTCCACCTGTACGGTGGCGTGCTCGAGTTCGAAGGCCTCGGCAAGCAAACTTTGGGTTGCTGCGAGCACCGTTGTGGGATCGGCGTCACTGGCCGCGGTGACGTGAACGGAAGCAACTTCCATCCCCGAGGTGAGCGTCCAGACGTGTAGATCATGCGCGTCGACGACGCCCGGGAGGGTGTTGATCTTCTCGATGATCGACGTCACGTCGATGCGATCGGGGGCCTGCTGGAGCAGGATGCGGACGGCATGGCGGCCCAGGTTGAAGGCGCGCGGCAAGACGAAAAGGCCGATGGCGACGCCGATGACGGGGTCGGCGTAGCGCCAACCGAACGCGAGCGTGACCAAGCCGCTGACGAGGACGCCGATGGACCCGACCATGTCCGCCATGACTTCGAGGTAGGCGCCGCGGATATTGATACTTTCCTTCGCGCCGCTGCGCAGCATCAGGAAGGCGATGACGTTCATCGCCAATCCGACGACGGCGACTATCGCGACGGGGAGGCCGGGAACCTCGGGCGGATCCGAGAATCGGCTGGCAGCCTCGTAGAGCACCCATCCGGCGACTGCGAAGAGCAGGATCGCATTGGCCAGTGCTGCAAACACTTCCGTGCGATACATGCCGAAAGTACGGTCGGGGCGCCGGGCGGCACGCTGTGCGACGAGGATCGCGGCGAGCGCCATGAAGATGCCGAAGATGTCGGTGAACACGTGCGCCGAGTCCGAGAGCAGTGCCAGCGACGAGGTGAAGAGTCCGACCGTCACCTGCAGAACGAACGTCACCAATCCGAGGCCGGCGGCGATCCACAGTTTGTTGACATGTTTGCCGCTGTTGCTGGTCGCAGCCTCGGCGGGGGAGATTCCGTGTCCGTGTCCGTGTGACATCGAAGATCCTTTCGTCGACGTCAGCCTAGACACATATGCATATATGCGCAATAGTGCATGTCTTAAAAACTATGCAACATAGTTTTATGGTGGCGGCGTAGACCTTCATTTGTCATCGACGCGAGGACCGAGAAGTGGGACGACATCGAAAAGCCGAGCCGATCAGACCCGGCGGGCGCATAGCCGCGGTTTCCGTGGCGACGGGCGCAATCCTGGCGTCCGGCACTTCCATCGGGCACGCATCGCCGCCGCCGGTTGCAGTCGAGGATGTGGCGGCGGTGTCGGTGCCGGAGATCCTCGACCTTGTTCGAACGACGGATCTTGCCGGAATAGCCGAACAACTCGGCAAGACGCGACAACTCGAATCCGAGCGAGCGGCGCTGAGGTACGAGGCAGAGAAGCCGCAGGTGATGGCCCCCGTCAGCGGGACGATGACGTCCAACTTCGGTCCACGGTGGGGAACCACCCACTACGGTCTCGACATCGCGAACGCGATCGGAACGCCCATCGTGTCCGCGACCGACGGAGTTGTGCTCGAATCCGGTCCCGCCGCGGGATTCGGGCTCTGGGTCCGCATCCAGCAGGACGACGGGACCGTCGGCGTCTACGGACACATCAACGAGGCGCTCGTGGTCGCCGGTCAGAAGGTGCTGGCGGGTGAGCTGATCGCGACCGTCGGCAATCGTGGACAATCGACAGGACCACACCTGCACTACGAGGTGTGGCAATCTGACGGACAGAAGACCGATCCGCTCGCGTATCTGAATTCCCGGGGCGTGTCGTTCGGGGAGAAGACCACGGGCGACTGAAGTTCTGTCACGACGCGATGGAGGAGCAATGCAGGGGCTGGGCGGACTCGAAGCCGAGGTCATGGATGTGCTCTGGCAGTCCGACGACGCACTCTCGGTCAAGGATCTGGTCGAGATCTTGGGCGAGCGTCGACAGCTCGCGTACACCACCATCCTGACCGTCGTGACGCATCTCTACGACAAGGGGTGGGTGAGTCGCGAGAAGAAGAGTCGCGCCTACTTCTATCGGCCGAGCCGCACCCGTGAAGAAGCCACCTCCAGGGCTCTGCGCGAATTGTTGGACAGCAGTTCCGATTCCGCTGCCGTGCTGTTGCACTTCGCCAAGACCATGACGGACGCCGAGAACGAGGCCCTGCGCCGAGGTCTTTCCGGGGAAGGTGCGCAATGACATTGGCGTTGCCGATGCTTCTCGGTGCGGTACTCGTGGGATTTTTGGTCCCGCGGGTATTGCGAGCCGTTTCCTCGGCGTTGTCACCGGCGGTGCTACTCGCGGCGTGGCTCGGCAGTATGGCGTCGGCTCTGTATCTCGCTCTCTCCGCGGTCTTGGTTCTGGTGTGGCCGAGCCACGCACCGGTCGAGGGGCTGGTCGACGGTATCGCTCGGTGCTTCAGCGCCTTCGCGCACGGCACGAGTTCGTGGGTAGGTGAACTGATCACCGGCACAGCCGTTGCTGCGGTGGGTTTGATCGCCGTTCGGATCGTGCTGGCCGGCCGCAAACAAGCGCGTGAGCACGCGAGGGTGCGAGATTTCCATCGTGATGTTCTCTCGATCGTCGCGCGCCGCGACAACTCGGAGTCCGACGTGTTGTGGTTGGATCATCCGCTGCCGATGGCCTACAGCGTCGCCGGAAAACCTGGATTTGTCGTTGCGACGCAAGGCTTGTCATCCGCTCTTACCGGAGGCGAGCGTGACGCGGTCCTCGCGCACGAGCGTGCACACCTGAGCGGCGGTCATCACCGAATCGTCGGTGCGTGCGAAGTCCTGGCCGCTGTTCTGCCGCGAGTGCCGTTGTTCGCGGCGGCACCTGCTGCCGTCGGCGCGATCGTGGAACTGTCGGCGGACCGGCACGCCGCTCGCGTCACCAGCCCGGCTGCGGTGCGTTCCGCTCTTGCCGTGGTGTCGAAATCGCCGCTTCCTCAACCGGACTGGAGCTTGGGCGATCACGGCGGCGCGACCGCAGTGCGATTGCGTTCCCTGGTCGACGGCGACGTGGCGTCGCCTCGGCGACTGACCTGCGCGGTGGCGGCCTGTGTGCCGGCGGCTGTCACGACGGCCGTTGCCGCAGCCGTGACGGTAGCTGTCTCCGCGGGTATCTGCGCTGTTCTGACCTGAATCCCGTACTCAGGCGAGTGTCCGCCAGTACCACCAGAAGGCCTCGGTGATTGCAAGCACCACAAGGAGCATCCATACCGTGGGCACTACCGAGTGGTATCTGGCGGCGGTGGCGGCCGTGGCGCTGTTGGTTCGCGAAACCGCAAGGTGCAGGGCGCAATACCAGAGTGAACACACCACCGAGATCCAGACGATCATGCAGTAGGGGCACAGCGCCTGGATCGAATAGAGACTCGCGAAGATCAACCAGTGAACAAATGTCGCGGCCAGGGCCAGCCCGGCGAGTGTGGCGAACCAGCACCACCGCGGGAGAGATACTCCGGTAGCAGCGAGGACCCCGACAGTGGTGAGCGCGGTGAAGCCGATCAGACCCGATATCGGATTGGGGAATCCGAACACCTCGGCCTGCGGTGAACTCATGATGGTGCCGCAGCTGATGATCGGGTTGATGCTGCACGACGGTACGTACGCCGGGTCGCTCAGCGTTGCCAGCTTCTCGAGCGTCAGGACGAATGACGCGATCAGGCCGGCAAGGCCGGCGACAGCCAGAATGCGACCGGTAAGGACGGAGTTCATTGTCCCAGTACGGTGTCGATCTGGGCTTTCAGATCTTCGTAGGTCGGCATCGGGGCCAGTTTCACATCGTTCAGAAAGAGGGTGGGCGTGCCCTGGACGCCGAGGCGTCGACCTTCTTCGAAGTCGCGCTCGACCCGCTCGCGGACGCCGCGGCTGCCGAGGTCGGAGTCGAATCGGGTCATGTCGAGGCCGAGATCTTGTGCGTAGGAGCGGAACAGCACCTCCTGCGATTCGGCAGATTCACCCCACTGCGACTGCGTCTCGTACATCCGTTGATACATCTCGACGAACTTGCCCTGGCGAGATGCGGATTCGACGACCTGCGCCGCGAGAGTGCTGTTGGTGTGACTCGGAATCGGAAAGTATCTGATCCCGAACGTGATTCGATCCTCGTACTCGGCTCTGATTCGCTCCATCGTCGGGTACAGCGCGCGGCAGGCCTCGCATTCGAAGTCGAGGAACTCGACCAGGTTCACCTTGCCGTCGGCGGCCGAGGTCAATCGGTACGCGTCGTCGGTGAGGACGGCGGTGGATTGTGCTGCCCGATCGGTGCTTTCGTTGTCCGCCCGGATCGGGTCGACGGTGATGAACGTGATCAGAGCTACCGCGAACACCGCGATCAGGGCGGCGGATATCTTCATGCTTCTGGACACTGCTGTGCACCTGGACCTTCCGTCGAATTCCTAAATACTATCCAACATAGTAGTTAGGTGTAGAGTCGACGGTACCCGCATGGAGACGAAGGAGGACCCGCCGGTGAAGCGTTCGTGAACGACACGCCGCCGTCGATCGGGCAGATGCTGGAGTGGGATACTTCATCCCTCCCGCTTCTTCCTGCGCTGGGAGTTGTTCTTGCGCTCTGGTATTGGACTGGCGCTCGGCGAGTTCGCGCGAGTGGGAGACCGTGGCCGTGGCATCGGACAGCGTGTTTCCTGGGTGGGTGCCTGCTGCTGATCGCGGTAACCGGACTGAAGGTCGAGAGCTACGGCTACGAACTCTTCAGTGTCTGGATGTTCCAACACCTGACGCTCTCGATGGCGATCCCGCCGCTCTGGGTACTGGGTTCGCCGGGACTGCTGCTACTGCGTTCGACGCCGCATCGAGGGATAGGAAAAGGTGTTCTCGTGCTTGCCCTCTCGGCATTGCGTAGCCCACCGGCGCGGTGGATGCTGCACCCCGGTTTCACGATCCCGGTATTTCTGTTCAGTTACTACGGGATCTATCTGTCGCCGATCTTCGACACTGTCTCGGCGTTACCGGCCGGACACGTTTCGCTCGAGATCTTCTTTCTCGCCAGCGGTCTGCTCTTCATCATGCCGGTGCTCGCGACCGGCCCACTCCCGGTGCGGCAGAGCTACCTCGGGCGCTGTTTCGACCTGTTCGTGGAGATGCCGCTGCACGTGTTCATCGGCGTCGTACTCATGATGGCGACAAAACCGCTGCTGACCACGTTCGTGGATCCGCCTCCGGAGTGGGGCGTGGACGTCATGCAGGATCAGCAGCTGGCGGGCGCCCTCGCGTGGTCGTACGGAGAGCCCGTCGCGCTGGTGGTGGTCGTGATCTTCGCAATGCGCTGGAACCGGGACGACAAACGGATGAATGCCGCCCTGGACCGCCGCGCCGAGATCGACGGCGACAGTGATCTTGAGGCGTACAACAACTTTCTCAGATCACTGAGCGCCGCCGAGCGGCCCGAGACTCGGTAGGCCGGTGGCCCTCAGACGCCGCCGCCGCCGGCGGGCGTCGGCGCCATTGCGTCGGCAGCGACCGGGGTGTTCATCTCGCGTGCGACAAACGTTTCGAGGTGGAACAGGTTGTCGCCTGCGCGGTCGACGATGGTGAGAAGTGTTGTCATGCTTGCCACTTCCTCGACCTGTTCCTTGAGGAACCACTGCATGAACTGCTCGCCCAGGTAGTCGCCGGTATCGCGAGCTGTACGTGCCAGCTGCGTCACCTGCTCGGTGACCGTCTTCTCCTGCTCGAGTGCCAATTCGACCGGAGCCCGGACACTGTCGAATTTCGTCACGACGTCGTCGATACCGGGAACGTCCACGTCGAGGTCGTTGTCGAGCAGGTACTGGATCATCATCATCGCGTGACCGCGTTCCTCGGTGGCCTGGCTGTAGAAGCGCGCGGCCATCTGCGGAAGATCGTGAGCATCGAAGTACACCGCTACCGCGATGTACTGCTGCGATGCAGTGAACTCGTTACGGATCTGCTGACGCAGCAGAGTGGTGAATTCGCTCGAGTTCTTCGCCTGTGTCATCCCAACAGGTTACTGGGTCGTCGCCGCTGAGAGGGAGCTACTTCTTGTCGAGCTGATCGATGATGAAGCCGAGAGATTCCGGTCGGTACCCGTAGACGAACGAGTCTTTTTCGCCGACGTACCAGTCGCCGCACTGGAACGAGCTGCTCTTTTCGATCCCCTCAGGCCACCACTGAGCGGACAGGGAGGCCGGGCGCGTTTCGGCAGTGGGAAGTGCAGTACAGATGTTGTGATCGATCTCCGCGACGTTCGCTTTCATTCGCAGGATGCGTTCGTTGCCGGTGGTGCGGATGATCTCGTCGATATCCGTCGCGCCGGCCGGAACCCAACTCGGCAGCGTGTCGATTCCGTTGGATGTTCGTGCAAACGAGAAGGTTTCGGTCTTCTTGTACGCCTTGGAGTCGTCGAACTTCTCGAAGGTTCCGGAGCAGGATGTCACGAGTGCAGCAGCTCCGACGGCGGCGGCCACGACGGCGAGAGTGCGGTACCTGTGGTGTGTTTTGTTCATACCTTCACGGTATTTTTCGGCCGCTGATTCCGCGTCCTGCCGAAAAGCGATTTGTTCGCCCGGATTGTCCTCCCTCGGTACGACCGGAACTCAGGGCGATCACCCGGTGGTGATCAGATCCTGCGGAATCTGTTGATCGTTGGCGAGGGCGTCGAAGAACTGGGAAGCGCGTGCCTTGTCCCACAACAGCACGTTGCCCGAACCGTCGACGTCCTCGAAACCAGCGACGGGAACCGTGGTGGTGGTCATCCCTCCCCGAAGCGCCCAGGCGAGTGAGGCCAGATTCCAGATGTGATCGCTCTCGTCGACCTGTAGAGACTTGGCGGTATCGGAGACGAGTGGCCACAACCGGAACGGATTGAGGAACGTGGTCGGACTGGTCGCCTTCGACAGCAACGCCGACATGAACTGGCGCTGGTTGTTCATGCGGTCGAGGTCGGCGAGCGCCGTGGCGCGAGTTCGCACGAACCCGAGTGCGTCCGAACCCTTCAAGTCCTGACATCCGGCGGGGAGGTTGATCCCGGCCAGCGGGTCGTCGATCGGCTGAGCCAGGCACACGTTGACGCCGCCGACGGCATCGACGATGCCCGCGAACCCGCTGAATCCGATCTCGGCGTAGTGGTCGATGCGAAGCCCCGTTGCCTCCTCGACGGTCTGCACCAACAAGGGAGCGCCACCGAAGGCGAAGGCGGCGTTGATCTTGTCCGAGCCGTAGCCGGGGATCGGAACGTACGAGTCGCGCGGGATGCTGACCATCGTCGTCTTCCCGCTCTTGGGGACGTGGACCAAGATCACCGTGTCAGTGCGCTTGGGTCCGGTGTCGCCGCCCGTCGCAAGGGCTTGCTCCTGCTCGGGGGTGAGCCCCTCACGAGAGTCGGAGCCGACGATCAGCCAGTTCGTTCCCGGAGTATCGGCGACGCGTCCTGCGTAGTCAGGCAGCGCGTCGATTCGATTGAGCGAACTGTCGACGTAATAGAGCGCACCGGCCAATGCGAGCAGCAACACCAACAACGTGATGCCGATACGTTTACCCCAGCTACGACGCTTACGTGGGCGTCGCTGCTTCGGTGGTTCAGGAGGGCGCGGCGGGGCGTTCGGCGGGGTTCGGCGCGGCGGAGCGGGCGCGTACTTGGCCTGACGCTGCGGATCCTGACGCTGCCCACCCTGACGACGGGGATCGTCCTGGAACGGCTGCGGGCGCTGGGTCGGTGCCCAGTCCTCGCGTCTGGGTTGCTGCGGCGCTTGTTGTGGGGCCTGTGACCAGGCTTGATTGGCCGGATTCTGCTGCGGCGGGTGTCCGTCGCGGCGTATGACTGTCGGGCCTTCCGGCGGCATCGGTGGACGCCGCTGCGGGGGTGGGCCCTGACGGGGTGGATTCGGGCGTGGAGGGTTCTGCCTCGGAGGCATCGGTCCACGCGGAGGTGGCCCTGGCGGCTGGCGCCGCGGAGGGCGCTGAGGATATTCGGAGTCGCCGGTCACCAGTTCACGGTACCGGTCACGGCAGCCAGGAGACGTGATCGCGCAGGAGGGCGTAACCGATGAACGCCACCATGTCGATGAGAGCGTGGGCGATGACCAGTGGCCAGAGTTTCCCGGTGCGCTGCCAGTACCGGCCGAACACGAGCCCCATGATCACGTTTCCGACGCCGCCGCCGAACCCCTGATAGAGGTGGTAACTGCCGCGCAGGAGTGACGATGCGAGCAGCGATTTGTTCTCGCTCCAACCCAGCGTTCGGAGGCGAGTGATCAGGTAGGCGACGACCAGCACCTCTTCGGCGCCGGAGTTCGCGATTGCGGACAGTACGAGGATCGGCACCCGCCACCAGTGGTCGTCGAGCGCGCTGGCCTGGACGGTGAGGTTGACGCTGAGCGCCTGAGCCACGAGATAGAACACCAGGCCGGGGAGACCGATCACGGCGGCCAAGCCGAAACCCGGGGCTATGTCGCGTCCGAATCGAGGTTTGGGAGTCAGCCCCGCAGCACGCGGACCGATCCCCGAGCGCCACAGTAGATAGAGTCCTAGCGCTGCCCATGCGAGAAGCTTTGCGACGCCCAGTAATTGGCGCGCCAGGTCGATCCAGTCGATGGCGGCCCGCGAGGGATTGAGCGCAACCGTCTGATCCGAGAGCGCAACCGGCGTCGCCAAGGATTCGGCGAGCGACAGGATCCCGGACAATCCGCTGAGTCCGAAGGTGACCAGCAGGACGATCGTGATCTCGATCCAGACTCCGCGTCTGGCGGCCGGATCGAGCGCCGGGCCGGCCGGGACGGGAGTCGGCGGCCGTAACCACGTGCGGACGGTTTCGCGGGCATTCACCCGCGCAACGCTAGCCGTTCGATGCGCCGCCCGATCGGAGGCCGTTGAGGAAAGGGCACCCGACCAGCATGCGGATGGCGCGGCTCAGCGCGGGAGTGTCGTCGACGGGGTTGGCGAACGGCATCCACACGTCGCGGTCACCGGTGTGATCCTCGACCCGCAGGCGCAGGCCGTAGCGGTCGATGCCGAGTGGCCGAACGCGTCCGGTGCGCATGTACGGGGGAAGCTTGCGCACGAGCAGGTCCACGAGGTCGCGGTGGTCTTCGTCGAGATGCTGTAGCCACGCCGTTTCCATTTCCCAGAAGGGATCGGGGCTGGCGTTCAGCAGTTCGTCCACGGCGACGGGTTCCGCTCCCGTCGAATCAGCGACTACAGCCGAGGCCAGGCTCAAACGAAGAAGGACCGAGGTGTGGCCGATGTCGAGAAGTCCCGGGTGGGGATGTTCGGATGCGACGTCGTCGGCGAGAACGCGTGCCTCATAATCGGGCACCGCGTGCAACGTGCCGCGAAGCCACACGAGGGAGCGCACGGGCTCGCGCAGTCGCAGTGGTGCGTGATCGGTGATCTCGAGGACGGCAGGCAAGCCGCCGCCGCCGGAGTTCCAGGCCAGAGCCGCAGCCGCGGAGGCATGTGGGACTGCAACGACGACGTCACCGTTCGAACGCAGGTGATGCACCGACGTGACGGTGGGGTCGCTGCCTTCGATGGCGAGAACTGCGTCCTGTGCGCGCACGCAGGCGCTGCGGACGCGTTCGGCGGTGGACGGGCCGGTGCTGGTCTTCGTTGCCATGCTGCCCCCTTGGCGGGTGTTCTCTCGAACTCCATCGGATGATGAGGTAACCCTAACCTAAGGTGCTCCGGTGTGAATCGCAAGACTTTTACGCAACTCGCGTGGAATCCGTCGACTTCGCCGGGGTTACGGTTTGTCCGTGGCCATTCCTCTCTCACTCGGGCTGCCCGCCCCGAGAAACTCGCGCGGACTCCTCGAAGCACTCTTTCTCCCGGTCGTTCCGGCGTCCGCCCTGATCGGCGCCGAAGCCGCGGGCCGGGTGGTCGTCCGTCTCGACATCGATCCCGAGAAACTACGTGCGGACACCGGTGCGTCGTACGAGGCCGTGCGTTTCGACCTCGACGTCACCACCGACCAGATCGACGACGCGATCGCGCTGCGCCTGCCCGCTCCGCTCGCGGTGTACGTCGACGGCGGTGAAGAGGAACTGACGCCTGCCGAAGCGGCACTGCGACTGTGCGAAGGTGGCCGGATTCCCGGACTCGCCGCCGGTCGTACGCCCACCGAAGTGGCCGATTTCCTGGCGGTACTCGCGCACGAGTCCGTCGGTTTCGTCGCCCGCGCCGCCGACGCCGACGAGGTGATCGCCCTGCTGTGTGGCACCGTCGCCGCACTGCGCGGCGATGACGTTCGCGCCGCGATAGTCGATCCGAAGCCGGAAAAACTCACTGCTCTGATCCCGGAAGCCGCGTCCGCGATGCGCGAGGTGCTGCTCACGATCGAGGTTGCGGATCCGCAGGCGGTGGAAACCGCTCTGCGTGCCGCGGGTTTGCAGTGACCGGCGCGGGTCGGTGCGTAATCTCGTAGGCGTGCCAAGAATCGCGTATTTCGGTCCGTCGGGAACCTTCACGGAGATAGCTCTCGCCCAGTTGGAGGCTGAGGGCGCGTTCGGCGAAACCGTCGAGCGAGTACCGGCAGGAAGTCCGCCGGCGACGCTCGACATGGTTCGCGAGGGTTCGGTCGACGGGGCCGTGGTTCCCTTCGAGAACTCGGTGGAAGGCGGCGTAGCGCCGACGCTCGATTCGCTGGCCCTCGGTTCGCCGCTGCAGATCGTGGCCGAAACCGATCTGGACGTGAGCTTCTCCATCCTGGTTCGGGCCGGGACTACCGCAGATCAGGTCCGCACGATCGGGGCCTACCCACATGCGGGCGCACAGGTCCGCGGATGGATCGCCGAGAACCTTCCACAAGCCGAGGTAGTGCTGGCCTCGTCCAATGCCGGTGCGGCCCTGGATGTGCAGGCCGGAACCGTTGACGCCGGTGTGTCCACGGCGCTGGCCGGTCAGATGCTCGAACTCGACAGCCTCGCGGACAACGTCGCCGATGTGGGCGGTGCCCGCACACGCTTCGTGCTGGTCACCAAGCCGGCCCCGGTTCCGCCGCGGACCGGTGCCGATCGCACCGCGCTGGTGCTTCACCTCGACAACGCTCCGGGCTCCCTGGTACGTGCACTCTCCGAATTCGCAGCTCGCGGTATCGATCTGACTCGGATCGAATCGCGGCCGATGCGAACGGAATTGGGTACTTATCGCTTCTTCGTGGACTGCGTCGGGCACATCGAGGACTCGTTGGTGGCCGAAGCGATGCGTGCACTGCATCGCAAATCCGGAGTCCGCTTCCTCGGATCGTGGGCAACAGCGAATTCGACCGGGCCACAACCACCTTCGGACGAAGAAGCAATCAACTGGATCGACGAGCTCAAGCGGGGAGAGGGAGAACGATGACCGGAAGGCTCATCCTCGTTCGGCACGGTCAGACGGAGGCGAATGTCGCCAAGCGTCTCGACACCGCCTTGCCTGGAGCAAAACTCACGCCGGCAGGGTTGGCGCAGGCCGAAACGTTGGGCATCGGCCTCGCTTCGGCCCCGCCCCTCGCACTTGTGTCGTCGTTGGCGTTGCGTGCACGGCAGACAGCAGGTTTCGTGGAGCAGGCGGCGGGCGTCTCCCTGGATGTGCGGGACGGACTGCACGAGGTGCAGGCCGGGGATCTCGAGGATCGCACCGACGAAGCCGCGCACCGACTGTTCATGGAGACGTTCCATCACTGGCACACCGGGAACCTCGGCGCCCGCATTCCCGGCGGCGAAACGGGATACGACGTGCTGGAACGGTACGTCCCCGTGGTCAACGCGTTGCGGGAAGAATTTCTCGAAGGCTCACGCGACGGCGGAGACATCGTCGTGGTCAGTCATGGTGCGGCGATCCGTCTTGTCGCCGCCCAACTTGCCGGTGTCCCCGGTCTGTTCGCCGCCAACAACCACCTGGCCAACACCGAGACCGTCGAACTGTTGCCCTCGGCCGACGGAAGCTGGGAGTGCCTGCGCTGGGGAGCTGTGAATCCGCCGTTCGAGCATCGGCTCATCCCCGGTGCCGACGACGTGATGGGCTGACCGCCTGCTTCACCACCAGCCGGTCTGGACGCTCAGTTGGCGCCCGAGTTCGGCGGACAGGGTGCTCACGTAACTGGCGGTCAGGTGGTGGGAATCGTGATACACCAACACATTTCCCTCCACGACGCGGCACAACTCCGGTCCGCACACGCCGTCGCTGAGGTCGAGTAGCCGGACGTTGGTCAGATCGACAATTGCCGACGGTGCCGGATTGACGTCGCTGAGCATCTCCGACCGTGGCATCGCGCAGTGATCGGGTGAGGTGGTGGTCGCCAGGCAGTCGATCGCGCGGTAGGCGACGCCGTCGTGATGCAACCACGGGGTGTCGCGAATGGCGAGCACGTCGATACCGTCGCGCCCCAGTTCCTCCCACACGTGCACGTACGACTCCGGCGTCACGTCGCCGGGACCGTCGGAACTCGGCCTGGTTGCCGTCGTGAACACGAAATCGGGTGAGGCGTCGGCCAACTCGGTCAGCACTCCACGCGACCAGTCGACGCAATCCGGATAATCGTTGTCCGACAACGTCTGCATGGAGTCGATCGTGAGCGGGCAGCCCATCTTCAGATACGTGTCGACGCGGAACCCGTGGCTCTTGCCGAGTTCGTCGAGCGCAGTGAGCCAGTGTTCGGAGTGCGAACCGCCCGCGAGAGCGATGGTTCTGTCGGCGTCGGCGTCGCCGTAGGTGCAGTGGACGACGTCCCGCTCGAGAAAATCGGCGATACAACCGTCGAGCGTGCTGGCCGGAAGGTCCAGCGGCGCATCGAAGATCGAGGGAACCATCGACGCCTTGGGTACATCGGCACCGTCCGTGAGTGCGAGTGCGCCGGGATGGGTAGGGAGGTCGAGGGTGTCGACCGCCCGTTGGCCCGTCGTCTGGCTGCTCGCGTACGACTGCCAAGCGACCGAAGCTGCGAGGACCACGGCAGCGGTGATGACACAAGCCAGAACGGTCAATCGGCGCGAGCGGCCTCCGCGCTCCACCGGAACCTCGACCAGGCGCCGGAGTGCGAGCGCCCCGGCGACGGAGAGGGCGATGATCAGTGCCCCGCCGAGCAGGCCGGCTTCGGGACGTCCGGTGATCACGAGCGCAAACACCAGGATGGGCCAGTGAATCAGGTACAGCGCGAACGCGAACGAGCCGAGCCACGTCAGAGCCGGATGGGCGAGTGTCTGCGACGTCCAGGGTGCGTCGTCGCCGACTCCGGACAGGATCAGCGCAAGAGTTGCCAGCACCGGCACCAGCGCCCACGGGCCGGGGAACTGCGCCGCGCCGTCGAGAACGACGCCGCACAACAGGATCGACGAAAGACCCGCCCAACCGATCGTTGCCCGGATCGAGAACGGCAACGACGCGATCTGCCGACTGCGCGTGCTGGTCATCAGAACCGCGAGCAGACCTCCGAGAGCCAATTCCCACAACCTGGCACCGGAGTCGTAGTACGCCCAAGCTTGATGGCGTGACGATTTGGCGAGCGCGTAGAGGAAAGATCCGGCGGCCAGAACGAAGAGGGTGACCGCGAGCGAGGGTCGAAAGTAGTTCGGATTCACGCGCGCAGCCAGGTAGGCGATCACCGAGACGAGTGCAATGGCCAGGAGATAGAACTGACCTTGCACGGCCATCGACCAGAGATGCTGCAGGGGAGTGACCGAACCATCGGCGGCCAGGTAATCGCTTGCGGTGCTGGCGAGCTGCCAGTTCTGGAAGAAGCCGAGCACCGCGATCAGTTGATCACCCAGATCTGCCCAGCGCGTCCGCGGCAACAGCAGCGCGGTCCCGATCGCAGTCAAGACGCTGACCACCGCGATCAGAGGGAACAGCCGCAGAAACACTCGCCGCAGTGCTGGGAGCGGGTTCGACGAGCCCCCGGCTTCGGCGCGTCGAACCAGTGAGCCGACGAAGAAGTACCCGGACAGAACCAGGAAGACATCCACCCCGCCCGATACCCGTCCGAACCACACGTGGAACACGACCACCAAACCGATGGCAAGGCCACGCAGGCCGTTCAGATCTTGTCGGTGAGGTGTTGTTGCCCGTTCTTCGGTCGGCCGATCGATCGTGCCGACCGAGCCTTGTTCGCCCGGTGACGACGGTTGACGCGAGAACTGCATGCTGAAGTAAGGCTCCGGGCGTTGAAGGGACGCCCCGAGGTTACCCGGAAGTGTCCGGCGTCGATTCCTCGAGTTCGGTTACCAGCGCGTTCACGGCTTGCCGAAGGCGGTGGGGTGTTCCGGAACTGATGGATGTCCATTCGGTGCCGTCGGCAGCCCGAGTGGTCGAACCCACGAGCCGGCCGGCCAAGGTGTCGTACACCGTCACTGCGCCGGTCATGAGCGTCGTCGCTCCCAAACTGTGTGGTATTCCGACCAATTCGGCGAAAGCGGTACAGGTGACGATTGCGCTACCCAGTTGGTGCGCTTCGTCTTCGGGTATCCCGGCGTTGATCAAGGCAGAGGTCACGCTGTCGGCATCCGGGCCGGCGCCGAAGGCCAGGCTCAGCATTTCGGTCGGTGCGTTGATCACGGCGATCGGCATTGCTTCGGCGCTGCCGAGCGCGGTGACCACGGGTACGGCCGGTTCGGACGTGACACTGCGTAGCGCAAACGAAGATTCGGTTGATGTTGCTTCGACACAAAGGAATTCGCCCTGCGCGATGCAGAGGCGTGAAATGCTTCCGCCGGCATGCCGACGCAGCGCCAACTCCCACTTGGGGTGAGTCAGGACGCGCAGGCGGGCACTGAGCTCGTGATGGATCTCCCCACCCGGGAGGAGATCGCGCTCGGAGAGTGAATCCGCCGCGGACTGCATCGCTGTATGGTGAGCGCTTGCACTGCCGTGGACCGACGCGCCACCGAGAACCACGGGAAGCGCATCGAGACCGAGTCGCTCACGTACATAGTCGATTTCGTCCTGTGACACCGTGACGACCGGCAAATTCCAGCCGTCAGGTGAGGTGCCGAGATCCACCGTCAACGCTCTGCGGTTTCAAGCGCTCCACCGATCACCGAAGGGATGACCGTCCGGCCGTCGGCGAAGTGTTCGAAGTGCTTGAGATAATCGGGTGTCTCGTGCTCGGTCTCGTCTTCCGCTTGGGCGGCATGACGGCCGCCGGCGATCGGCGCAGATCCGCCCGCGGTTCGGGCGGGATCCACTCTGACGGTATCCGCGGTGCCCTGAACCGGCGAGGTCACGGGGTTCTGGCGTGCGGCGCTCTGGCCGGTGGAGGGATCGGGAAGAGCGTGCCGGCCGATGCTGACGCTCGACGACGAGCCTGCACTTGTTCCGACTCCGGTAGTCGCGGATGCTGCGCTGACCTGTGCCGGTGCCCGGCCTGCCGACGGGGAACCGAACAGTGACGGTGCGGAAGCGCTCAGCCCTGCGCCGCCGAGTCGTGCTCCTGCCGTCGCGAGAGCTGATACGGCACTGGTGGCGCCCGTGACTGCGGTGGTGGTGGCGCTGGCTGCGGTGGCAACTCCACCGGAGATGGCACCGGCCTGCGAGGCAGCGGCGGCAAATACCGGGCTGGAAACTACAGATGCGACAGCAGCGGTTGCGGCGCGCACAGGATCCGCGATTACGTCAGCGAGCGTGGATGCCGCGTGCACGACGGACTGTCGAGCGGCGCTGCCTGGGCTTTCGGCCGAAGCGGAAGCCCCAGCTGTGGGTTCCGCGATGGACGGTGGTGAGTCGAAGTTCTGCTGCACGGCCAGATGGGCCGTTGCGGCGTCGTACGTTTCCATCGTCACCGCCGCTCGAATCTTGAGAGCTTCTTCGGCAGCCTCGGCTGCAGCGGCCCCGCCTACCAGCGCCCCGCCGATGGAGTACGCGGCGACCTTGGCCGCTTGAACCGCTGCAATCTCGGGCAGGGACGGCATGGCGAGCGTGGCAACCGTGTACGAGCCGGACTGCACCTGGGCCTTACCTGCAGTTTCTCCCGCGAGCAGCGCGGCCGCACCAGCCCATTCCTGGAACGGTGCGAACTTGCTCAACGCGGCATCGGCTGCTTCTCCTGACCACCCGGTGCGAAGGTCCGCCATCACGCGAGAGATGGACGCAGCGGTGGCGGTAAGTCCGGACGAAACGGTGGACCAAGCACCGGCCGCCACACCGAGAGGGACCGGCCCGGCCCCGGCGACCAGTGCTGCAGAGTTGGGTGCTGCGCCCCGCGGATACCAGATGACGCCCGTGATGCCGACCATTGTTCTTCCCCCCAGGAAGTGTGACTGTGTTGCCGAGTTCGAAGTTGTCGAGTTCGAAGTTGCCGAGTTCGATCGCTGTCGATCAGATCGGTGCGGCCGCCAGGCTGGTCTTGGTGAGCTGGTCTTCGAGCTCGTAGGCAGCTGCATTCTTGCGCAGAGCAGCCGCAGCCGCGGTGAGCTCCTCGATTGCCCGATCGGTGGACGAGGCAAGGCTGCCCGAGATGGTGTTGAAGTAATGTGCCGCGCTACCGGAGACTTCGTCGGACCCGGCCGGAAGGACGCGCAGCGTCGGCTGCGCAGTGGAGACGATTCCGCGCAAGCGCGTCGCCGCAGACTCGAGTTCTATTGCGGCGGCAACTAGGGCTTGAGGATCGACGTACATAGTGCCGAACTCCTTCCTGACCAGGGCGGATAAGTGGTCGGGAGGTCGTGCACACAGCCGTCGAAATCCCCCGCACCTAGTTTGATGCATGCCGGTCGCTTTTGGTTCCCCCCAAAATCGGACGACTTTGCCCCTATCCCCAGCCGAGTTCGTGCAACCTGTCCTCTTCGATGCCGAAGTAATGCGCGATCTCGTGGATGACGGTCACCGCAACCTCGTGAACTACCTCGTCCTCGGATGCACAGATATCGAGGATCGAATCGCGGAAAATGGTGACCGTGTCCGGCAGGTACCCGCCGTAATGAGAATCCCGCTCGGTCAGAGCGACGCCCTGATACAAACCGAGCAGCCCCGGTTCTTCCTCGTCACGTGCTTCGACCAGCACCACGACATTGTCGATGGCCTTCGCAAGTTCTGGCGGAATCAGATCCAGTGCCTCGCCGACCAGTTCCTCGAACCGGTCGGGCGTCATAGTCACCGTCATGGCTTACGACGGCGGAGCTGCGCCGGGCAACGGCGTCGGCAACGACCGACCTTCCGGTGCAGCGGGTGGCGGAACCGGAGCGGCACCGTTGATCAGGATCTCGCCCTTGGCGCTTCCGGTGATCGCGGCAAACCCGCCGGTTTCGACCTCTTTGCCGATCGAACAATTGACTCGGCGGCTACCGGCCAACCAGCTTTCCAGTGAAATGTTGTCCCAGAACAGCGTCAGCGTCTTGTCGCGAAGTGCGTCTGCGGAACCCAGGTACTCGTTGGATGCCTGAGTACAGACGCCTTCGAGATAGCGGTCCTGATCTTCCACCGACGGCATCGCGCCGGGGAACTGAGTGCCGAGGTCGATCACCGAAATAACCTCGTATGCATGCGGTTTCGCACAATCGACCGGATCGGTCGGGAGGTTCTGGTTGATGCCGATGCACGTGCCGACGTCCCACACGTTCGATTGGTCCTGGTCCGCCACGCGGCCCACGAACGGTTGTAGTTCGCCGGTCGTCGTCGAGAACTGCAAGCCGCAACGCAGTGCGCGCTCGCCCGAGGCCCAACCGGATTCGCTCGGGAACATCAGGCCGACGCTGAACTTGCCCTTGGGATCGAATTTCGAACCGAGGTAGGACATGACGATGGGTGTGCAGTGCTCGTCGCGTAGTTCGGCGAATCGAAGGGCGCCCGGGTACCGGGAACCGGGGCCGAACTCGGCGCCGGGGAACACCGACAGATCGAGTGGACCGGCAACTTCGAAGCGGTGCTCACTTCCGCACTGAACCTTCGACATGTCCGTGCGGTCCCCACCCGACTCGGTCGCAGGCGTCCAGTTGAGGCAGTCGCCGGCGGCAGCCGCGGTGAAAGCGTCGTCGCGAGCAGAGCCCGTCGCTGCTGGACCGCCGCCACTGACACTGACCGAGGACGAGTCGTCCTTGTTCAATCCACCGGAAATCGCGATCGTTGCGATCGCGGCGACCACCGCTCCCACCGCGACGGCAGCCAGGACCCGGCGGGTGCGACTCGCGGAGACAGTTTTCTTCGCCGGCGCCCCCTGGGGATCTGCCGGATCTGGCGACTTCTCGATCTTGTCTTCGGACATCGATTCCATCATGCCTGTTGCCGTGGCGATATCGAACCTTCACTACAAAACTCACAATCGCGTCTGTGAGTATTTTGTAGTCATGAGCGAAAACACCCCACTCGATCCCGAGGCTGTCGAGCTGGCGGGCCGGCTCTTCGACATGGCACGAACCGGCGATGCAGCCGGGCTGGCGTCGTACGTCGATGCCGGAGTTCCCGTCAATCTGACCAACGAGAGCGGCGACACGCTCGTCATGTTGGCCGCGTATCACGGTCACGCTGACGCCGTCGTTGCCTTGATCGATCGCGGCGCCGACGTCAACCGACCCAACGACAAGAATCAGACACCACTCGCCGGAGCCGTCTTCAAGGGCGAGGATGCGGTGGTGAAAGCGCTGGTGAACGGTGGAGCCGACCCGAAAGGCGGACACCCGACTGCCGTCGACGCGGCTCGGATGTTCGGACGCGAGGATTACCTGAGTCTGCTCGAATCGTGATCTCCCCCTCTTCGACGTGGACGTGAGCGTCGGCGAGCTGCGGTGAGTGGGTAAAGTTCGAAGTCGTGATTGACCTCAAGTTTCTCCGTGAGAACCCCGAAATCGTCCGCGAGTCGCAGCGCACCCGTGGAGAAGATCCAGGACTGGTCGATGCTCTGCTCGAAGCCGACGCGTCCCGACGCGCTGCCGTCCTGACCGGAGACAACCTCCGCGCAGAGCAGAAGGCCTTCGGCAAGAAGGTCGGACAGGCATCTCCGGAGGAGCGTCCGGCGCTGCTCGAGGGTTCCAAGGAACTGGCGGCAAAGGTCAAGGAAGCCGAGGCCGCGCAGCACGAGGCGCAGGCCGCACTCGACGCCGCACACCGCGCGATTTCCAACGTCGTACAGGAAGGTGCGCCGGCCGGTGGCGAGGACGATTACATCGTGCTCGAACACGTCGGTGAGATTCCGAAGTTCGACTTCGAGCCGAAGGATCACCTCGAACTGGGTGAGTCGCTCGGCCTGATCGACATGGAACGCGGCGCCAAGGTCTCGGGTTCGCGCTTCTACTTCATGACCGGCTACGGAGCCATGCTCCAGCTCGGACTGCTGCAGTTGGCCGCGCAGAAGGCGATCGCCAACGGCTTCACGATGATGATTCCGCCTGTACTCGTACGCCCGGAAATCATGGCCGGTACCGGCTTCCTCGGCGCTCACTCGGACGAGATCTACCACCTGCAGGATGACGACCTGTACCTCGTCGGAACTTCCGAGGTGCCGATGGCCGGCTACCACTCGGGCGAGATCCTCGAACTGAACGAAGGCCCGAAGCGCTACGCCGGTTGGTCCTCGTGCTTCCGCCGCGAGGCCGGCAGCTACGGCAAGGACACCCGCGGCATCATCCGTGTCCATCAGTTCGACAAGGTCGAGATGTTCACGTACTGCCGTCCCGAGGATGCCGACGCCGAACACCAGCGTCTTCTCGGCTGGGAGCGAGACATGTTGGCCGCCATCGACGTTCCGTACCGCGTGATCGACGTCGCCGGCGGAGATCTAGGTTCTTCGGCCGCGCGTAAGTTCGACTGCGAAGCGTGGGTTCCGACGCAGGGCACCTACCGCGAGCTGACATCGACGTCCAACTGCACGACGTTCCAGGCCCGTCGCCTCGGAGTTCGGTACCGCGACGAGAACGGCAAGCCGCAGACGGCCGCCACCCTCAACGGCACCTTGGCTACGACGCGCTGGATCGTGTCGATTCTCGAGAACCATCAGCAGGCCGACGGCTCGGTGCGAGTGCCCGAGGCATTGGTGCCGTTTGTCGGCACGGATGTGCTTCGCTGACACGCTGAACCAACACAACCAGGGCCGCGACGGACTCCGTCGCGGCCCTTTTCGTACTTTCGTACTGGTAGGTTTGGAACTTTTTCCGAACTGACGAAATATCAGCTTTTTCCCGCCGAATGGCGCGGTGACCACCAAAAGCGTTGTCGATGGGCCGCTTTGGCGATAGTTTTGCGTTCAATCGAGTTTCCATACCCTGCTTTTCCATCCCGCGTCTGGTGATACGAGGGTGAGTCCGGGGTGAATTGGACAAGTGTCTTGCCAAAAGTAGTACACGTACTAGTTTTTTCGTTATGTTGTGACGGCGCGCACACGTTTTGTCCGAATCCACTGCTCATGTTTGCCCTTCCGAAGGAAGTGCCCATGCCCCAAATCTCTCAGTTGCGGCGATTCGCCGTGCCCATAACCGGAACCGCCATGGTCGCCGGAATGCTGCTGGTCGGCACGCCCGCGTCAGCGGCGCCTGTTACGACGACCTTTCAGACTGCGTGTCAGGCGAAGTCCGTGCTCACCGTCGATAAGATGACGACAAGCTCCGTTACAGTTGATGCTCCCGAAACAGTTTCTCCCGGAGAAACATTCACCTTCCGGATGCAGACAAATGCATCCTCTTACCCAAACTCTGATTCAGGTGCGACGACGACGAACCTGTCGCGCTTGAAGAACGACTTCACGCTACCGAGCAACGCGACCTTCGTCAGCGCGACAATCGTCGCGGGGACTTCGTTCAACCTCGATGGTGTTGCGCCCAGTGTTATTCGAATCAGTGATGCGGGTGTCGAGGACGCAAACGGTCCTTACCTGCGAATTTCAGGTAGTAATCAGGTGGTTGGGAATGGTGCTGCCAACAGCACCAACAGCGAGGGTGGCATCCGAGCTCCCAAAACCAAGAAGAACTTGGACGGCAGCACAAACAGCAACGGCGACAGTTGGTTCAGGTTGCCTGCGATAGACGTGACTATGGTCGCAGGCGCATCGGGCGTAATTCAACCGACCATTCGAACGGCGGGCACTGCCGCCAATTACGGCGATGACAAGAATTTCAATACTCAGCTCGCCCGCGCCAGTTTCCTTGGTGGCACGCAATGGGCGCCGACCAGGTGCAGTCCGCGCGATGCAAAGGGAAATGCGAACCTGAACGCGGGCGCAGGCCCGTTGGCCACCATCACTGTCAATTCGGTACCAGTGGATGTGGAGACGACGACGTCATTGTCGGTTCCGGCTACGGCGGTCACGGGTACTGCGGTTGATCTGACGGCCACGGTTGCTCCTTCTACTGCTGTGGGTTCGGTGCAGTTCAAGTCGAACGGCACGGCGATCGGTTCTCCGGTGACGGTGACTGGCGGTGTTGCGACATTGAGCCATGCGTTCGATATTGCTGGCGCGCAGAGTGTTACGGCTGACTTCACTGCTGGCGCTGGGTTTGTGAGTTCGTCGGCGTCTGGTCAGACGGTGACGGTCTCTGATCCGGCTCCGGTGGATGTGGAGACCACGACGTCATTGTCGGTTCCGGCTACGGCGGTCACGGGTACTGCGGTTGATCTGACGGCCACGGTTGCTCCTTCTACTGCTGTGGGTTCGGTGCAG
>NZ_JBHTTG010000004.1:300732-311171 GCF_042794655.1 Rhodococcus sp. NPDC056516
AGTTCAAGTCGAACGGCACGGCGATCGGTTCTCCGGTGACGGTGACTGGCGGTGTTGCGACATTGAGCCATACGTTCGATACCGCTGGCGCGCAGAGTGTTACCGCTGACTTCGCCGCCGGCGCTGGCTTCGTCAGCTCGTCGGCATCTGCCCAGACCGTCACTGTCTCCGATCCGGCTCCGGTCGATGTCGAGACCACGACGTCACTCTCGGTCCCGGCTACGGCGATTACCGGTACTGCTGTTGATCTGACCGCAACGGTGGCTCCGAACACTGCTGTGGGTACTGTGCAGTTCAAGTCGAACGGCACGGCCATTGGTTCACCGGTGGCAGTCTCCGCGGGTGTTGCGACTCTGTCGCACGCGTTCGATGCTGCTGGTGCTCAGAGTGTTACGGCTGATTTCACTGCTGGCGCTGGGTTTGTGAGTTCCTCGGCGTCTGCTCAGACGGTGACGGTGTCCGATCCGGCTCCGGTTGATGTCGAGACGACGACGTCACTGTCGGTTCCGGCTGCGGCGATTACCGGTGCGGCGGTTGATCTGACCGCGACGGTTGCTCCCTCGAACGCTGTGGGTACGGTGCAGTTCAAGTCGAACGGCACGGCGATCGGTTCTCCGGTTGCAGTTGCTTCGGGTGTTGCGACTCTGTCGCATGCGTTTGATGTTGCTGGTGCTCAAAGTGTTACCGCTGATTTCAGCGCTGGCGCAGGGTTTGTGAGTTCGTCGGCATCTGCCCAGACCGTCACTGTCTCCGATCCGGCTCCGGTGGATGTGGAGACGACGACGTCGTTGTCGGTTCCCGCGACGGCGATCACGGGCACGGCGGTTGATCTGACGGCCACGGTTGCTCCGAACACTGCTGTGGGCACGGTGCAGTTCAAGTCGAACGGCACGGCGATCGGTTCGCCGGTTGCAGTTGCTTCGGGTGTTGCGACGCTGTCGCATGCGTTCGATACCGCTGGCGCTCAGAGTGTTACGGCTGACTTCACCGCCGGTGCTGGGTTTGTGAGTTCGTCGGCGTCTGCTCAGACGGTGACGGTGTCGGATCCGGCTCCGGTGGATGTCGAGACGACGACGTCGTTGTCGGTTCCGGCTACGGCGATCACAGGTGCGGCTGTTGATCTGACTGCGACGGTTGCTCCTTCCACTGCTGTGGGTTCGGTGCAGTTCAAGTCGAATGGTGTTGCGATCGGTTCTCCGGTTGCAGTTGCGTCGGGTGTTGCGACGCTGTCGCATGCGTTCGATATTGCTGGTGCGCAAAGTGTTACGGCTGACTTCACCGCAGGCGCTGGCTTCGTCAGTTCGTCGGCATCTGCCCAGACCGTCACTGTCTCCGATCCGGCTCCGGTCGACAAGGCGACGAAGACGGTTCTGAGCGTTCAGGGTGAAGCCAAGGTCGGACTCCCTGTCGATCTCTTCGCGACAGTGTCCGAAGATCCCTCGGATGCCCTGGTGCCGTCCGGTGGAACGGTCCAGTTCAAGATCGGTGGAGTCGATCAGGGCGCCCCGGTCGCGGTTGTGGACGGAGTTGCCAAGCTGCCGCACGTATTCGGAGCAGAAGGCACCTTTGCAGTCTCGGCCGTATTCAGTGGATCCGGTGTGTTCATTTCATCCACTGCGGAATCCGTCGACGTCAACGTCACCGTTCCGACCCCGTCGGATGTCGAGAGCTCTACGTCGTTGACGGCTCCGTCTTCGGCAAAGGTCGGCACCTCGGTGCAGCTGAAGGCTGTGGTCAGTTCTTCCGGTGCTACGTCGGGAACCGTCCAGTTCTTTGACGGAACGACTCCGATCGGGTCAGCTGTTGATGTTGTAGGTGGGCAGGCTGTGTTGAGCCACACCTTCACCACGACCGGCAATCATTCGATCACCGCGGTTTACAGCGGAGCCCAGGGAGTTACGGGTTCCACGTCGACTGCATCGGTTGTGAACGTCGGTAACGGGGGTGGAGGCTCCGGTTCGCTCGGATCGCTGTCGCTGCCGTTCGGTTCCTGATTCTCCGATGATGTGATGCCCCTTGCGCCCATGGGTGCAAGGGGCATTGCACTGCCGAAAGACTCGGCGATTGGTCGTTAGCGTAGGTATCGGCAATTTATGAATGTTTGTCCGAAAAAACTGATACACGTGCTACTTTTGGCGGGTACTGTACGGGCGTCCAGCTTCAATCCTGATTTTCGCTCTGTTCGAGTATTCCGAGAGAAGAACCAATGCACATCTCGACGCTCCGGCACTGCGCCGCGCCTCTGACCGGCGCTGCCCTGGTGGCCGGGATGCTGCTTATAGGTGGTGGGCAGGCTGCTGCGCAGACCACCACGACCTCATTCAAAAGTACGTGTCGCGCATCGGCGGCCATCAACGTCGACAAGACCAAAGACGATTCAGTCATCGTCAATGCGCCGACCACAGTGGTATCCGGAGAGACATTCACTTTCACGATCCAGCCTGGCCCGGCTTCATACCCGGACAGTGATTCCGGCGCGACGACCAGCAATCTGTCGAGGTTGAAGTTCGATTTCGAGATTCCGAACAACACGACATTCGTTCAGGCCGCTGTGCTGCCGAACACGGGTAAGAACCTCGATGGGGTTCCGGCAGGCGTGCTGAGGATCAACACGTCGGGCTCAGCCGATTCGGCAGGGCCTCTGCTTCGACTGTCGGGCAACAACGAAGTGATTGCCAACGGCACTTCGAACAGCACCAACAGCGAAGGGGGCATCCGTGCTCCCAAACTCAAGAAGAATCTGGACGGATCGTCCAACGGCAACGGGGACAGTTGGTTCCAGATGCCGGCCGTCGAGGTAACCGTCGTCGCGGGCACTGCCGGGACGGCAATCACTCCGAAGGTGCGGACGTCCGGCAGCGCCGGAAGTTACAACGCAAGCGAGAATTTCAGCACCCAACTCGCCAAAGCCACCTTCCTCGGTGGAACCCAGTGGGCGCCGACCAAGTGCTCTCCGCGGGACGGAACGGGATCGGGGCTCAACAGCGGGGCAGGCGCGCTGGCGACCATCGCAGTATCGAGTGCTGATGCACCCTCGACCACACAGCTCAACCTACCGGCCTCGACTTACGTAGGCACCGAGATAACCCTGTCTGCGGGCGTTTCCGGTGGAACATCTGGTGGCACGGTTCAGTTCAAGGACGGAGGCAACCCGATCGGTGGACCGGTCGCGGTCGTCAACGGAACCGCCGCACTTCCGTACACCTTCACGACGGCCGGTGACCACAGCGTCACTGCTGAATTCAGCGGCGTACCCGGAGTCTCCGGATCGACATCGGCGGCCAAGGTAATCAAGGTCCAGTCCGCACGCACTGCGACATCGGTGGCAGTGACCGCGCCCGAGAATTCGGCGCTCAACGCGCCAGTGGATTTGAGTGCAACAATCTCACCGACGCCGACGGGTGGCACGGTTCAGTTCAAGGACGGATCGAACAATCTCGGTGCGCCGCAGCAGGTTACCTCCGGGCAGGTCAAGCTGACCACATCCTTCGCAACCCCGGGGCAGCACTCGATAACAGCGATCTACAGCGGAACATCCGAATTTGCGGGCTCGACGTCAACTCCTCAGATCGTGGGAGTCGCAGCGGCAGATTCGGTGACGACAACATTCGTCAACCTTTCCGGGTCAGCCGCGACCGGCGACGAAGTAGCGCTGTCCGCGTCAGTCTTCCCAACACCTACTGGCGGAACGATCCAGTTCAAGGACGGTGGAGTCGATATCGGCGCCCCGGTCGAACTCGTCGGAGGGACCGCAAACCTTACTCACAGTTTCGATTCGGCGGGCAGTCATTCGATCACTGCGATCTACTCGGGAACGGCGGGCTTCACAGCCTCGACATCGCTGCCGAAGACGATCACGATCGATGACGGAATCTCCGGGACCACGACGGTAGTCACCGTGCCGTCATCGGCAACGACCCGGAACCCGGTTGAGTTGCGCGCGGTGATCAGTCCCGCACCAGCGGGTGGCACCGTTCAGTTCGCCGACGCGGGTGTACCGGTCGGTGACCCTGTCGCCGTCGACAACGGCGTAGCGGTCATCACCCATTCCTTTACGACGGCTGGAACGCACGCGATCACCGCGCTCTATTCCGGTGATCCGACGTCCGCCGGATCGGTTTCGGCGGCGCAGAGCATCGAGGTGACGTCCTCCGATGTCGCCACGTCGACAACGGTGACCGTCCCGGCGGCTGCCAGGACCGGTGGCGCAGTAGATCTGAAGGCGTCGGTTGAACCGAAGCCTTCCGGTGGCACCGTTCAGTTCACGGACGCGGGCGCTCCTATCGGATATCCGATCAACGTGGTCGATGGTGTCGCGACGCTCAGCCACGTCTTCACGAATTCCGGGTCTCACGATATTGCCGCTGCGTTCAGCGGAGCTGTCGGATTCGACGGCTCCACGTCCACCCCGGGCACCGTGGAGGTCAGTCTCGCGGATCTCGGCACCGCCACTCTGCTCAGTGTTCCCGGCGAAGCCAAGACCGGCGCCGCCACCGACCTTTGGGCTTCGGTGTTCGAATTGCCGAGTGGGCAGCCTGTTTCGACCGGTGGAACGGTTCAGTTCTCCGATGGAGGGGTCAGCCTGGGTGCGCCCGTCTTCGTATTCGACGGAGTAGCCAAGCTGACACATTCTTTCTCCACTACGGGTGCACACGAGATCATCGCGACCTACAGCGGATCAGAAGGACGTAACGGCTCGACAGCGCAAGCCCGTTCGATCAACGTATCGGAGGCGACCGCGTCGGACATCTCGACCGCCACCGTCATATCCGTACCCGGCACAGTCACGGTGGGTTCACAAATATCGTTGAGCGCCAACGTCATCGCCTCGGAGACTGCCGGTGGAACCGTGCAGTTCATGGATGGCAACACACCGATCGGTCAGGCGGTCGTCCTGGTCAACGGCGTTGCCACCGTGGGGCATACCTTCGACAAGGTGGGTGCTCACCCGATTACCGCTGTCTACAGCGGTGCTGCCGGATTCTCTGCCTCGACGTCGGCGGCTACCTCCGTCCTCGTCGAGAAGGCCTCGACCGGCAACGGTGGCGGCGGATCCAGTGATTTTCTTCCGTTCGGTTCCTGACCTTCGTGCGTTGCTAGCTGAGGAGTATTCGTGTCTGTGAGAAGAAGTTCCGCGGTTGTGGTGGCGGCGTTGGTCGGCGGTGTATTGGTCGCGGGTGGTGTTGCTTCGGCAGCTCCGTCGTCATCGCCGCCCGTGGAGAAGAGTGTTGACTTCAAGTTGGGGTGTGACGGCTACGAGCATTTGGCCGTTGACATCTCGGATGTGTTTCATTCGACGGGTGTGACGGTGTCGGCGCCGGAGAAGGTAGTGGCAGGGTCGACGTTCACGTACCGGGTGCAACCGAATGCAATGTCGGTGCCGACAGGTGGCCATGCGGGTCGCAGTGTCGGTAAGTGGACGCGACTCAAGTACGACTTCGACATTCCTTCGGGGGTGTCCTTCGTGGATGCGCGACTGGTGGCAGGTTCATCATCGAATCTGTCAGGTGTGGCTCCGTCGGTGATTCGGATCAACGACGGCGGTTCGCCGGACGGCGCAGGATCACATCTACGTATTTCGGGGAACAACCAGACTGCCGACTCGAACAACAAGGGCAGCAACGGCCCGAGCTCGAGCAAGAACAGCGACGGCGGAATCGAGGTCGCAGCGGGGAATACCTTCCGGTTGCCGGCGATCGATGTGACGGTGGTTGCCGGTGCTGCCGGCAGCACGGTGCAGCCGAAGGTTCGTGCGACCGACGGTGATTCGGGCTCGTTCAACTCCCCGAAAAACGCATTCACCTTCCTGCAGTACGAGACATTGTGGCCGGGGTACTGGGAGCGGTACAACTGCTCGCCGCGTGATTCGAACAATGGCGGATTGAATGCAGGCGGTCAGGCGCTGGCCACCGTCAACGTCGTCACACAGGTGGCGACGACAACAGCCCTGACATCCGGCACGACGGCCACCGTCGGCCAGTCGACGGATCTGGTCGCGCAGGTCTCGCCGGCGCCGACCAGCGGCACCGTTCAGTTCAAGGACGGGGGGACCGACATCGGTGCTCCAGTCACCGTCGTCAATGGTGTTGCCACACTGCCGCATACATTCACTACATCGGGGGGTCATTCCATAACCGCCGCATACGAGGGAGTTCTCGAGTTTCTCGGATCCACGTCGTCAGCACAGACAGTGAACGTGGCGGCACCCAATGAACATACGAGCACGTCGGTAACCGTGCCGGCGAGCGCTGTCGAGCAGACCTCCGTCGACCTGAACGCATACATCTCACCGGCAACCGACGGTGGAACGGTGCAGTTCAAGGACGGTGGGATCGACATCGGAGGCGCGATTCCGGTGACGGCCGGAGCAGCGACGCTTGCCCACACTTTCACCACCACCGGCGCGCATTCGATCACCGCAGTCTATTCCGGCACTGCAGGTTTCGACGGTTCGACCGCAGAGGCGCAGACGATCGACATCTCGAGCTCCACGCAAGACACGACCACGACACTTCAGGTGCCTTCCACCGCGAACAAGGACGCTGCCGTCACCCTGACGGCAACTGTGAACCCGCAACCCAACGGTGGAACCGTCCAGTTCAAGGACGGTGGAGTTGCGATCGACGGCCCGGTTGCCGTGAGTGGCGGAATCGCTTCTCTTGCGCACACGTTCACCGCTACCGGCGCACACAGCATCACTGCCGAGTACTCGGGTGCCGCCGGCTTCGGTGTCTCGGCTTCCCAACCCTCGACCGTCACAGTGGCTCTCGCTCAACAGAACACGTCGACAGTGCTCAACGCGCCGAATGCTGCCTCAACCGGCGCAGCCGTGGATTTGACTGCGGTGGTCTCGCCGACTCCAAGCTCAGGAACCATCCAGTTCAAAGATGGTGCGGCGAACATCGGAAGTGCGGTAACAGTGGTCAACGGGTCGGCGACACTCTCGCATCAGTTCACTACCAACGGTGCGCACAGCATCTCGGCCGTCTATTCCGGCGGTGCAGAATTCGGCGGCTCGATCTCGGCCCCCAAGACAGTGACCGTGTCGACTGCAGCAGCTGGTTCGGTGACTACCGTGACTGTTCCGCTCAGTGCTGACATCGGCAGTGCCGTTGACCTCAAAGCCACTGTGTCTCCTGCGGGCAACGGCGGAACGGTGCAGTTCAAGGATGGCGGTACGAATATCGGCGGCACCATCGCGGTGACAAGCGGTTCAGCGACGCTCAACCACACCTTCACCACGGCCGGTCCGCACGACATCACGGCGGTGTTCTCGGGTACTAACGGAGTGAACGGATCAACGTCCAGTGTTCAGTCCGTCCAGGTGAGTGTCGCCGATCAGGGCTCCGTGACATTGCTCAGTGTGCCCGGTGAAGCGAAAACCGGTGTGGAAACAGACTTGTGGGCGAGCGTTCGGACATCGACTGACGGAATCGTCGGAGAAGGCACCGTGCAGTTCTTCGACGGCGGCGTCGCGATCGGTGGTCCGGAAGCCGTGACGGCTGGCGCTGCCGGCCTGTCGCATACGTTCACGAACACGGGAACTCACAGCATCACCGCGGTGTATTCAGGCGGCTCCGGAATCCTCGGATCAACGGCGCTGGCGCGCACGGTGAACGTCACCGCTCCGGCTCCGTCCGACATCGCAACAGCCACTGGAATCACCGTTCCCGGCAGTTCGACCGTCAACAAGTCGGTAACTCTCTCCGCCACTGTCACTTCGGTGCAGAACGGTGGAACCGTGCAGTTCATGGACGGTGACACACCGATCGGTGAGGCTGTTGCGGTAATCAATGGGATCGCCGCCCTCAACCACACATTCACGACGACCGGTGTGCACTCGATCAAGGCGATTTACAGTGGCGCAGCCGGATTCACGGGATCCACGTCCGATGTCCGCACCGTCCAGGTCAACGAGGTGCCCGGTGACGGAGGTACCGGTTCGCTCGGAACCGGATCGTTGGGGTCCCTTCCGTTCGGTTCCTGATCTGGTCACAGCATCTGCAGTATTCGAATACCGTCGACGGGAGTAGCTATGTCACACCAAGAGTTCTGCGATTCAGGTCGGAGAAGTTTTCATGTCGCGTAACCTGATTCGTCGTGGCATAGCGCTCGTCGGCGTCGCCTCGGTGGCGTTGCTCACGGTCGGTTCCATCTCGGCTACCGTCTCCTCTGCTGCGACGGCAACCGTCTCCGAGGGCAAGTACCGGTTCACACGCAGTTCCAACGTCGACACCGTGTATCTCGGTGACAAGATCACGTACACAACTGCCCTCACCAAGTCCGGTATCGACGGGTACATCAACACCTTCGTCGATGTGCACCCCGCCTGCCTGACGTACGAAACGGGGTCTGCGAAACTGACGCGAGGATCCACGTCGGCGATCACTCCGTCGTCCGTCTCGGGAACGTCAGTCACTGTGACCAATTCCGGCTGGCTGGTCAACGGAAACAATCCGTGGACACTCAGCGTGACGTACCTCGTCACGGATTCTTGCGCGTTCGGTGCACTCGGTGGTGGCGTCACCGCCAGGGGCACCGTGATGGGAAGCAGTGGTTTCGGAGTCTCCGAAGATCATTCCACCATGGGACCATCGGTGACGGTTGCCAAGCGCGACACCACAACTGCGCTGTCGGTGCCGGCCACCGCGACGGTGGGTTCGTCGGTAGACCTGACGGCGACAGTCGGGCCCAACAACGTGCCAGGAACTGTCCAGTTCAAGGACAACGGCAGCAATATCGGGTCCCCTGTCACCGTCAGCGGTGGTGTGGCCACATTGGCTCACTCTTTTGGATCCGCTGGCTCACGTTCTGTCACGGCGGTGTTTACGCCGAGTGCGGTGGCGTACGCGGGTTCGACATCCGTCGCCGCGAACGTGGCAGTCTCGAACCCAGTTCCGGTGGATGTGGAGACGACGACGTCGTTGTCGGTTCCGGCGACGGCGGTTACGGGTACGGCGGTTGATCTGACGGCCACTGTTGCTCCTTCCACTGCTGTGGGCACTGTGCAGTTCAAGTCGAACGGCACGGCGATCGGTTCTCCGGTGACAGTGACTGGCGGCGTTGCGACTCTGTCGCATGCGTTTGATATTGCTGGTGCTCAGAGTGTTACGGCTGACTTCACCGCTGGCGCTGGGTTTGTGAGTTCGTCGGCGTCGGCTCAGACGGTGACGGTGTCTGATCCGGCTCCGGTCGATGTGGTGACGACGACGTCACTCTCGGTTCCGGCTACTGCGGTCACGGGTTCTGCGGTTGATCTGACAGCTACCGTGGCTCCCTCGAACGCTGTCGGTTCGGTGCAGTTCAAGTCGAATGGTGTGGCGATCGGTTCTCCGGTTGCAGTTGCTTCGGGTGTTGCGACTCTGTCGCATGCGTTCGATGTTGCTGGTGCGCAGAGTGTTACGGCTGACTTCACCGCTGGCGCTGGGTTTGTGAGTTCGTCGGCGTCGGCTCAGACGGTGACGGTCTCGGATCCGGCTCCGGTGGATGTGGTGACGACGACGTCGTTGTCGGTTCCGACTACTGCGGTCACGGGTTCTGCGGTTGATCTGACAGCGACGGTTGCTCCGAACAACGCTGTGGGTTCGGTGCAGTTCAAGTCGAACGGCACGGCCATTGGTTCACCGGTCACGGTGACTGGCGGAGTTGCGACATTGAGCCATACGTTCGATGCTGCTGGCGCTCAGGGTGTTACCGCTGACTTCACTGCCGGTGCGGGCTTTGTGAGTTCGTCGGCGTCGGCTCAGACGGTGACGGTGTCCGATCCGGCTCCGGTGGATGTGGTGACGACGACGTCACTGTCGGTTCCGGCTGCGGCGATTACCGGTGCGGCGGTTGATCTGACCGCGACCGTGGCTCCGAGCACTGCTGTCGGCTCGGTGCAGTTCAAGTCGAATGGTGTGGCGATCGGTTCCCCGGTGACTGTTACCGGTGGGTCCGCAATTCTGTCGCATGCGTTCAATGTTGCTGGTGCGCAGAGCGTTACCGCTGACTTCACTGCCGGTGCGGGGTTTGTCAGTTCCTCGGCGTCGGCGCAGACGGTGACCGTGTCGGATCCGGCTCCGGTTGATGTCGAGACCACGACGTCACTCTCGGTCCCGGCTACTGCGGTCACGGGTACTGCGGTTGATCTGACTGCGACGGTGGCTCCGAGCACTGCTGTCGGTTCGGTGCAGTTCAAGTCGAACGGTGCGGCGATCGGTTCTCCGGTGACGGTTTCCGGTGGGACCGCGACTCTGTCGCATTCGTTCGATGCTGCTGGCGCGCAGAGCGTTACCGCTGACTTCACTGCCGGTGCGGGCTTTGTGAGTTCCTCGGCGTCGTCTCAGACCGTCACTGTCTCCGATCCGGCTCCGGTTGATGTCGAGACCACGACGTCACTCTCGGTCCCGGCTACTGCGGTCACGGGTACTGCGGTTGATCTGACTGCGACGGTGGCT
>NZ_JBHTTG010000004.1:311268-651742 GCF_042794655.1 Rhodococcus sp. NPDC056516
GCTCCGAGCACTGCTGTCGGTTCGGTGCAGTTCAAGTCGAACGGTGCGGCGATCGGTTCGCCGGTTGCAGTTGCGTCGGGTGTTGCGACGCTGTCGCATACGTTCGATGCTGCTGGTGCGCAGAGCGTTACCGCTGACTTCACCGCCGGCGCGGGGTTTGTCAGTTCCTCGGCGTCGGCTCAGACCGTCACTGTCTCCGATCCGGCTCCGGTTGATGTCGAGACGACGACGTCACTGTCGGTTCTGGCTACGGCGATCACGGGTACGGCGGTTGATCTGACCGCTACCGTGGCTCCCTCGAACGCTGTCGGTACGGTGCAGTTCAAGTCGAATGGTGTTGCGATCGGTTCTCCGGTTGCAGTTGCTTCGGGTGTTGCGACGCTGTCGCATACGTTCGATACCGCTGGCGCGCAGAGCGTTACCGCTGACTTCACCGCCGGCGCCGGATTCAAGAACTCGGTTGCGAGTGCGAAGTCTGTTCAGGTCAGCGTTGCCGACCAGGAATCCGTAGTTGAACTGAATGTCCCCACCGACGCCAAAACTGGTGTGGCGAAGGACTTGTGGGCAGCCGTCCGGACGTCGTCAGATGACGCTGTCGGTGTCGGTACCGTGCAGTTCTACGACGGTGGCGTTGCAATCGGCGGTCCTTCAGCGGTGACGGCCGGAGTTGCTGGTCTATCGCATACATTTAATTCTGCTGGTGCACACAGCATCACGGCGGTGTACTCGGGCGGAGCCGGTGTAATCGGGTCTTCGGCGCAGGCTCGAACGGTGAATGTGACGGCTCCTGCGCCTTCGGATGTCACCACGGAAACTGTGGTGACGGTGCCTGCCGATGCCGTCGTGAACAAGTCGGTGACCCTGTCGGCGGCTGTCAGTTCGGTGCAGAACGGTGGAACCGTGCAGTTCATGGATGGGGACACCCCGATCGGTGACGCTGTTGCGGTGGTCAACGGGATCGCGGCGCTCAACCACACCTTCACGACAACTGGCACGCACTCGATCACGGCAATTTACAGCGGCGCAGCCGGATTCACGGGCTCGACCTCGACTGCCCACGCAATTCAGATCAAGGCTGCAACCGGCGGTGGCTCAGGCAGTCTCGGTTCCGGCAGTGCTGGTTCGAGCGATTTCCTTCCGTTCGGTTCCTGACCGAAGCAGTTCAGGTCGCGGCCCCGAGGCAATATCCCTCGGGGCCGATCGACAGGGTGAACTGCATCGAGCGTGAGTTACCGGTTCCGTCAGTGACGGGTAGGGTGACACGGACGTAGTCGCCGCGAACCGGAGTGACTGTTGCAGCTTCGGCATCAAAATACTTGATACCGGCCAGCTGATTCGGGTCGAGCTTGAGCGGCGGTTGTCCGGTGGCCCCGGTGCCGTCCGGATCCCACGGACCGTTGCCGGGGCAGATCAGCGGATAGAACGTCTCGACGTCACGGGTGTTGACAGGCCGTCCGGTTGCGCGCGAGAGAAACCTGACGACTGCATGGGATGCGTCAGCCGGGGTGTAGAAATTGGATTGCCCCGCAGGGAAGACGAACGGGCACGCATATCCGGAGGCGATCTCCGAGCGCTTGGCGGCGACGGAGAGTCCGCCGCCACTCCAGGTGACCGCGTACTGGCCGTCGATACCTGGTGCTGAGATGGCCGTCAGGATGGCGGGTATGTCCGAGTATCGGTCGGCGACCGTGGTGGGCGGCATCGTCCAGCACGCGTTGGTGAGCGCGTCCACGTCCAAAGACACCAGGTCCGTTGCCCAGGCTGCCAAGGCCGGCGCAGCGGCCGGATTGCCGGGTACGTCACCAACCGGCGGTGGCGCGACCGGCGCGGCGGGCGCAATAGTCGTCGTGGGCGCGAGAGTGGTTGTCGTCGTGGTTTCAGTCGTGGGCGGAGACGGTTCGTCGGTCAGGATTCCCGTCCGTCCGTCGTCCTCACATGCGGTTATCGCCAACGTCATGGCGAGTGCGACTGCCCCCACTGCCGCTCGTCCTGCCGACTTCATTCGTTCGTACGCCCCTTTTGCGACATTCTGACCAACATCCACCCCATAACTGCTGCGGGTCAGATCACGGATTCCCGTCTACGCTAGCGAACTGTGGATCCCGTTTACAGAACAGTCATCGGCATCGCCCGTACCGTCTTCGCTTTCGAGGGCCTGAAGTTCTCCGTCAAGGGAGAGCAGAACATCCCGGCGTCCGGTGGCGCCGTGATCGCGATCAACCACACCGGATACATGGACTTCACATATGCGGGACTGCCGGCGCGGACCCCGAAGCGCTACATCAGGTTCATGGCGAAGAAGGAAGTCTTCGACAACAAGATCTCCGGACCGATCATGCGGGCCCTCAAGCACATCCCGGTCGACCGCGGCGCGGGCGCCGACTCCTACAAGGCAGCCGTCGATTTCCTCAAGCGCGGCGAATTGGTGGGTGTGTACCCCGAAGCCACGATCAGTCGGAGCTTCGAAATCAAGGAATTCAAGTCCGGCGCCGCCCGGATGGCGATCGAGGCCGGCGTCCCGATCGTTCCCGTCGTCATCTGGGGCGCTCAGCGCGTCTGGACGAAGGGTTATCCGAAGCGTTTGGGCCGCACCAACACTCCTATCTCCATTGCCGTCGGCGAGCCGATCGCGCCCTTCGAGCCGGCGAGTGAGCTGACGGCGAAGCTGCACTCGACAATGCAGGAGTTGCTGCTCGATCTGCAGAAGAACTACGACCATCCGGCAGGTGAGTACTGGGTGCCGGCCCGCCTCGGTGGCAGCGCGCCGACGCTCGAGCAGGCGGACAAGATGGACGCCGACGAAGCCGCGGCAAAAGCCAAAGCACGCGAGGCGCGGAAGTCCGAAGGCTGACCGATGTCCTTCGAACCCGTTTACACCGCCGTCGAGGTAGTCGCGCGTGGTCTGAGCGGTTTCCAGGGTGTGAAGGTCACCCGCACCGGGACTGAGAACGTCCTGGTGTCCGGTGGCGCCGTCATCGCGATCAACCACACGAGCTACCTCGATTTCATCCCGGCCGCTCTGGCGGTCGGCACTGCAAAACGCAAGCTCAGGGTGATGGCCAAGGCCGAGTTGGCGGACAACAAGGTACTCGGCTTCCTCATGCGTGGATGCGGAGTCATCGAAGTCGATCGCTCTGCCGGAGCGCAGGCGTATCGAGCCGGAGTCGACGCCCTGAAGCGGGGCGAGTTGGTGGGCGTCTACCCGGAGGCGACGATCAGCCGGAGCTTCGAGATCAAGGAAATGAAATCCGGGGCAGCTCGGATGGCCATCGACGCCGGTGTTCCGATCATTCCGCTGATCGTCTGGGGCGCCCAGCGGATCGTCACCAAGGGCGGACCGAAGAATCTGGGCCGCAATCACTTCCCGATCTCGGTGGAAGTGGGCGCACCGATCGATCCGGTCGAACCCGCCGAAGCCTTGAGCGAGATCCTGCGCATCGAGATGGATGCAATCCTGCGCCACGTGCAGGACGGGTTCGTGCACGAGCCCGGGGCTTACTGGGTGCCTCGTCGACTCGGCGGTGGTGCACCCACACCGGAGGAAGCCGCCGCAATGGACGCACAGGAACGAGCGAAGCGGGCGCGCTGAGAGAAGGGCGCGGTGCGCTGAGAGAAGGGCGCGGTGCGCTGAGAGAAGGGCGCGGTGCGCTGAGAGAAGGGCGCGGTGCGCTGATGCGTCAGTACACGGCGTCAGCTCCGTACTCGGCCTGCGCACTCGTGAAGCCTTCGTATTCGAGCTGCTCGATCAGTCCGGACCTGGAGAACGACGTCATCTCGAGATATTGCTCGGCGCTCAGTGCAGCCTGCTTGTTCCAGTCCGCGTTCAAATTATCCACCGCGTACGTCGCATCCTCGGTGGAGAACCCTTCGTACTCGAGCTGTTCGATCAGTCCGCTGCGGGAGAAGGCAGTCATGTCGATGTACTGCTGGGCAGATCGGACGGCGTTTCGCTGACCGGAACTGACCTGCGGCCTGGCCGGGGCAGGCGCAACTGTCGGAGTGACCACCGGTGCAGGCGCCTGGTAAGTGGTCGTCGTGGGCGCTGCCACCTTGCTGGACGGCGGGGCGGGAGCAGCGGGCGGCGCACTGACGATCGGTGCGACAGCTGCAGGCGTCGTAGAAGCAGTGGTAGTCGGTGCAGCGGTGGTAGTCGGTGCAGCGGTGGTGGTCGGTGCAGCGGTGGACTTCGAGTCGTCCTTGTCGCGTCCACCGAGGAGGCCTGCGACGACGAGCAACACGACGACCGCACCGGCAATCCACGGCCACTTCCTCGACTTCTTCTCAGGTTGCGGTTGCGGCGGAGGCACCTGGAATTGAGGCTGCGAGTTCCCGTAAGGCTGGGGGTTCCCATAGGGCTGGGAGTTCCCGTAGGGCGGCGGGGGCAGATCGGGCGGCACGGACATGGGCGTTTCTCCCTTTGTGAAAGTCGTGTTCTCCCGCAATAGATACCAGACCGGTCGGACTGAAATGCGATTTGTGCGAATCTCTCGAGGTTTCGCGATGTCCGGTGCGGTGCGGACGCGCGAAGCGGGCGCGCTGAACGAGACCGTCGTACCGGACGGGCACAATGGCGGTGTGAGCCCAGACCGTCGTATCAGCCCTGACCGCCCGACCTTGGTCGCCTCCGATGTCGACGGCACCCTCATCGATCACGACGAGTTGGTCAGCGCCCGCACCCGCGCCGCCGTGCATGCCGTCGTCGAATCCGGCACGCCGTTCCTACTGGCAACCGGGCGTCCTCCGCGTTGGATTTCGCCCGTCGTCGAAGGCTTGGGATACGCGCCACTCGCCGTCTGCGCCAACGGAGCCGTTGTGTACGACAGCTACGCCGACCGCGTCCTCAGTGCCGCGACCTTGTCGGTTGACGCACTCACCGAACTCTCCGAACTGGCTTTGATCACACTCCCCGGGTCGGGTTTGGCCGCGGAACGGGTGGGGGAGAGCGCACATGACGCCGCCACTCCGCAGTTCGTCAGCTCACCGGATTACGAACACGCCTGGCTCAATCCGGACAACACCGAGATGTCCGAGGACGAAGTGCTTGCGGCGCCTGCCGTCAAACTCCTGATTCGTCGTCCGGGCATGACCAGCACGGCGATGTACGACACGCTCGCCCCACACGTCGGTGCGCTCGCCGACATGACGTACTCCACCGAGAACGGACTGATCGAACTTTCGGCGCCGGGAATCACGAAGGCATCGGGACTGGTTGCCGCCGCGGAGCGGTTCGGTTTCGACCTGTCGGGTCTGGTTGCCTTCGGGGACATGCCCAACGACATCCCGATGCTGGGGATGGCACGCCTCGGCGTGGCTATGGGGAACGCTCACCCCGAAGCCAAAGCCGCAGCGGACGAGGTCACGGACACCAATTCGGAGAACGGGGTCGCAAAAGTCCTCGAGCGCTGGTGGTCGTAGAACCCACCGGCGCCCGAGGACGTGTACTGCTCGGCTGTCAGCCGACAGGCGCGCTGTTGGCCATTTCCTGGGCAAAGGTTTCGTTGTAGGTCTTGAGGACCTTGGTGACCATGCCGGTGATCTGGTTGAAGATCAGCGAACCGTTCTCGAAGTCGCTGCGCAGGCCGTCCGGGATCGAGTACTCGTCCGAGATCGGCAATCCGAGTTCACCAGCGTCGGAACCGAAGCTCTGCCACGACTTGAAGATCTCGCCGAGCACGGTGAACACTCCGCCGTTGGGTGAGGTGTAAACAGCGCCGTTCTGGAACAACGCACCCTGGTTGCCGAGTTTCGCCTGCAGGATTCCGGACAGCGCCTGGCCGAGGCGTCCGAGGTCACCACCTTCGGCGATCCACTTCTGCGCGAGCGGTGAATTGTCAGTGATCTTCAGAATCTGGGTGACCAGATCCGGGATCGACGATCCGGTGCCACCGGTGACCGTGTCGACCGGCGTGGTCGGCTTGGGCGCAGGCGTCGACGGATTGGAGGGGTTCGACGGGTTCAACGATCCCCCGATGTTCGCGGCCGCGATGTTCCGGATGTCGTTCATGTGTGCGTATGCGGCATCGCCAGGGCAAGCCGTGTTTCCGACGTCGCGGTGGGCGAAGATGATCGGCAGATCGACTGCTGCGCCTTGCGGGTACGGCGTGAACTCGGTGCCCTCGGAGTACATCGTCGTTCGGCCCTTGGGATCGAGTCCAGCCATGCCGAGCTTCCAACCGAGGAACTTGCCGACGGCGTTGAGCGTCGCCTGCGAAGGCTCGACGGTGGAGTAGTCACCCATCATCGCGATACCGGTGGTGTTCTCGTTGAAGCCGCCGGCGTGTGCGCCCTGCACTGCCTTGTCGAGTCCGCCTGCGCGGCCTTCGAAGGTCTGACCGTACTTGTCGACGAGGACGTTGTATCCGACGTCGCACCAGCCGAGAGTCCGTGCGTGGTAGGCGTAGATCGAGCGGACGATGCCGGCCGATTCTTCCTTGGTGTAGTTGTTGCTACCCGCGGTGTGGTGAACGGTCGCGCCGCCGATGAAGTCGTCGTACGTGGGGGAGTCGCACCGAAGTGACTCGTCTGCGCCCCACTGTGCGCGGGTGATGACGGACGGTCCGCTGCCGCCGAGCGGCGCTGCGACGGCCTGCAGATTGCTGTCTGCCTCGCTGGCACCCGGGTCGATCAACACGGCGGTGACGGCATCTGCTGCCGTCGTCACCTGGCGAAGCGGCTTGGACACCGAAGCTGGGGTGTACCCGAGTTCGCCGGTGGCTGAGGGTGCTTCAGCAGGCGCAGGCGCCTCAGCGGGTGCGGCTTCCGGAGCCGGTGCGGCTTCCGGCACGGGTGCTGCTTCCGGAGCCGGAACCGGCACAGCCTCGGCTGCGGGGGCAGCGGCACCCTGCGGGGTGAGGATCTGGATGGACTTGGTGGCGCCGACGAAGACCGGTTCGGTGGCGGTACCGGAGTTGGTGGCCTGATCCGAGCTGGCGGAGTCGATGGCATCAGGGGTGAACCACGGGCCCCAGGTGCCGTCTTCGGCGAGGGCGCGGACCTTGGACTGCGCCGAGGCGATCGTGTCCGAGGTCAACGCGACCATGCTGAACGGAGAGTCGCGGGTGACTTCCTTGACCACAGCGCCTGGCTCTTCCAGGGAAGGAACCGGAGTGGTCTCGGTCGGGCCGCCGGGAACAGCGGGTGCCGGGAACAGCTCGGTCGGCAGCGTGATTCCGGGAGGTAGCGGGATTTCGGTCGGGAGCTTGAGGTTTCTCAGATCACCGAGGTTGATGTCGGGGAGATCGAGACCGGTCAGCTCCTTGACCGGAATGATGATGTCGGGCACCGACGCGAGGAGCACCTCTGCGATCTGGGTCGGCACTGCTACTGACGTCGTTTCGTTCGCGGAACGTACATCGGACGTAGTGCTCGTGAAGCCGTAGACCGCAAAAGGACTTGCGACAGCCACTGCGGCTACAGCCCCGAGTACGAGCGAGGGCTTCGGTCGACGGTGTGGCAAGGGATTACTCCTCGGTTGTAGTTACTTGCGAGCGAACTTCAGGGCCGATGACGGCCGTGAACGGAATCCTTCAAAACCGGATCCGAGCAGGTCGGATGCCATGTTCTGGGGTTGAACTCCAGTTTTCGGACGCGTACGTCTGCAACTCGTGATGCTGGTGTGACTCGTGTGACTGGTGTTGCTAACTCCAAACACTCTTGCCACACTAGTCACAAAAGTCCATAACGCTCAACCTTAGGGTGAGACTTTAGTTAAATCGTTGTGGACTGGCCTGCGCGCGGAGTACCGACTTCGCGGACTCGTGAGGCCGGTAGCGATGAGGAGAGCATTGATGGCGAGAAGCGGAAGAAGCGGAACTGCAGGTAAGAAGCCTGTGTCCGGTCGCGCAGGTCGCTTTCTGGTGGGCGGACCCGGGAGGCGAACCTCACTGATGCGGGTCTCGGTCCTCGGGCTCGTTCCAGCTCTCGCACTCGGCGTCGCGATCGGAGGTTTCACGCAAATCCGCGCTGACGAGCCGTCGATTTTGCACGCCGTCGCCGCCGATACACAATTCACGCTCTCCGGTCACGGCAACGGACATGGCCGGGGAATGGGTCAGTGGGGCGCTTACGGCTACGCCAAGAATGACGGGTGGTCCGGCGAGCGAATCCTCAGTCACTACTACGGCGGAACTGTCCTGGACTCCATTCCGCCCGCGCAGATGAGTGTGCGGCTCACGGCCCAGGACAACTCGACGCTCGACGTCTACTCCGACGCCGGCCTGGTGGTCAACGGCCAGCGCACCGCGCCCGGCGAGGCTGCCCACCTCACTGCACTGCCCGGTGGCGGTGCACAGGTGGTCGTCACCAGTGGATGTGGTGGTGGGGTCGTCTGGGAAGCGGTCACCGATCATCCGTGGGTGGACCCGGTGGATCTCGGTCCTGATCGACCCGCCGACCAGTTCCTGAAGCTGTGCGACAACGACGCGCCCTATCGTGGTGCCCTCGGCGTAGTGCTCGACAACGGCTCGGCGCGGACGGTGAATCTTCTCGACATGGAGGATTACCTGCTCGGCGTAGTGCCGGTGGAGGCAAAGGCGGAATGGGCGGATTCCGGTGGGGCCGAAGCGCTCCGGGCTCAAGCCGTGGCAGCGCGCTCGTATGCTGCAACCGAACATCGGTCCTCGTACGCCGACACCTGCGACACGCAGGACTGCCAGGTGTACGGCGGGGCGGGCAAGGAAGATCCCCGCACCACCGAAGCGGTTCGCTCCACCGCCGGCGCCGTTCTGTCACGTGACGGCAAGATCGTGGCCACTGAATTCTCTTCGTCTACAGGAGGTTACAGCTCCGGCGGTGAGTTCCCAGCCGTCGAAGATCTTGGCGACGCGCTGTCTCCCAATCACGATTGGACCGTGAATCTGACCGCAGGGCAGATTGCGGACGCCTTCGGGGTCGGCGAGCTGCAATCGCTCAAGATTCTCTCGCGCAACGGATTCGGCACCGACGGTGGACGAGTGACGGCAGTCGAGGTAGTCGGTACAAGCGGCACGGTCGGCGCGACCGGAATGCAGTTCCGTCAGAAACTCGGCCTGAAATCGGACTGGTTCACCATCGGTGACGGTGCGGGTGTGGTAGTGGCACCGGATTCGGAATCAACAGTGCCGGAATCCAATTCGCCATCCGAGGATCCATCGGGTACGGTTACGGAGACGCAGATCGAGAAGAAGTATCGGGAGCTCGGCGGTGAAACCGGCTCTCTCGGTGCTCCTGTCGGCCCGGAGATGCAGTTGCCCTCCGAAGCAGGCACTTTCCGTGTCTACGAAAACGGAACCATCATCTGGACAAAGGTTTTGGGTGCGCAGGTAGTTGATGCCAACGTGCTCCGCGAGTGGATACCGACGGGCGGAAGCTAGGGGAAGGTCGGTCGGTAGCGACTCGCACGTATCGACTCTGAAGGGTCTCCGCCGCAATCCGGTGGGGGCCCTTCAGGTCGCTTCAGGGGATATCGGTCGACTTGTCAGATGGTCGGAGCGTCGCCGAGCAGACGGTACTCGAGCCACAACTCCGCGCGTTCCGTGGGGGAGCCGAGATCGAGCTGAAGAAGGCTCTCGATCCGAGCGAGTCTGCTGCGCAACGTATGTCGATGAATATTCAGCGCTGTTGCTGCGGCGTCGCCCACCCCGTTGTGTGCCAGCCACATGGCCAGGGTCCGGTAGAGATCGCTACCGCCCTTCGCTTCCAGAAGCGGGCGCAAGTGTGCCGCCGCGAATGCCGTCGAGCGATCCTGATCGAGAAACGCGGACAATCCACTCTCCGAGAGTTCTGCGAACCGCATCGAGGGCAGGTTGCGGGCGCCGGCCTCGGCTGCTGCTTGCGCTGCTTGGCGTCTGGCGCGCGAAAGATCGTCCCACCACAACATGTCCGACACGCCGACGGTTACGTCGATCTCATTGACACGAGCGAGAATTCGTCCACTGTCCGTGGCCGAGACTACGGCGATCAGTGCGCCGTCGGTGATGCCGAAGGCCAGATCGCGGCTGAGGCCGTCGAGCAGTGAGACGGACACGCTCTCGAGCAGGCCGCTGGGACCCGCTACGTGGAAGACCTGGAAAGGTTCGACCGGAAATCCTCCCCACAGTTCACCGGAGATGTTGCGGGCGAGCGCATTCTGGCCTTCGAACAGTTGATGCATCGCAACGGTGCGCAAGTGGTTCATCGTCAACTGCGCATCTCGGGTCCGAGCCGTCATCAAGGTGAGCAGAGATGCGGCTGCGATGACGATGCCCTGATTCAGCGAACCGACGGCGCCAGGGCAACCGGCGACGAGGTATCCCATCAGCTTTCCCCTCGACGTCAGCAGGGGATGGGAGATGACGTCCTCGTTCTCACTCGTGAGGAAGCTGACCTCCATCGGGCGAGCATCGCGCTCAGGGGCCGTTCGCTCGATTCCGGCGGCCGCGGCGGTGTGTGAGATCTCGACGGTATGTCCGGCCGAGTCCAGCAGAGCCGCCCATCCGCCGATCAATTCCGCCACCCGTCGTACGACCGCCCGGGTGCCGTTGACCGTCACCGCAGCTTGAAGTAGTCGCCGCAGGCTCTGGTAGTTGCTGCGCAGCGCTTTCATGTCGTCGTCGGATTGCGCCTTCGACACCGCTTTGGTCAGGGCGATGAAAGGAGTTCGCAACGGGACGTCGAGTAGGGGCACACTGAAACGGGTGGCCGCATCCACCAGAGTCTGCGGCGCCTGCTCGTATCCGAGGCCGGTTCCGAAACCGATTCCGGCAATTCCGGCCGCAACCAGGGTTCGTACGAATCGGGTCGTTTCCGCGGCCGTCGTCGGTAGTGACACCCCGGTGATGAGCAGTAGTTCACCGCCGTCGAGGAAAGGCGTCGGATCGGGAAGTTCGGAGACATGTGCCCAGGTCAGGGTGCGATCGAGCTGGTCGTGCCCAGCCAGGACGCGAAGGCCGAACTGTTCGGTCGCACAGAGTTGACGGAGCGTGATGGGCATGGGTCCAGTCTGGCACCCCGAACCCGCCACTTTGTAGTGCCTGCGGTCACGTTTGTACAAAGTGGAGCCTGACGCGAGCTTGCCGAAGGTCCGACACTGGCGCTATCGAAATTGCGCTCCAGCAGAGCGTCACCGAGATCCACGTCCCGAACAGCCAACGAGGAGTACTGATGTCCAGTACAGAACCGCCCGCACTTCAGCACACGCTGAAGAAGCGGCATCTGTCGATGATTGCGATCGCGGGCGTCATCGGCGCCGGACTGTTCGTCGGCTCCGGTGTGGCGATCCAGGAGACGGGCCCAGGCGTCCTGATTTCCTACGCACTCGCCGGCGTCGTCGTCATCCTCGTGATGCGCATGCTCGGTGAGATGTCGGCAGCGTCGCCGGAAACCGGTTCGTTCTCGTCGTGCGCCGACAAGGCCATCGGCCGCTGGGCGGGCTTCTCGATCGGCTGGCTGTACGCGTGGTTCTGGATCATCGTGCTCGGCATCGAGGCCACCGCCGGTGCCCTCATCATGAATCGCTGGGTTCCCGGCGTTCCCCAGTGGACCTGGGCATTGATTCTGATGATCGTGCTGACGCTGACCAACATCATCTCGGTCAAGTCCTTCGGTGAGTTCGAGTTCTGGTTCGCGTCCATCAAGGTCGTCGCCATCATCGCGTTCCTCGGCATGGGTGTCGTGGCGATCTGCGGATGGATGCCGGGCGTCGAAGCACCGGGAATGACCAACCTGACCGGTCACGGCGGTTTCCTGCCGAACGGAACAGGAGCCATGCTCGCCGCAGTCCTTGTGGTCGTGTTCTCGTTCTTCGGCGCCGAAATCGCGACCATCGCCGCCGGTGAATCGGCCAACCCGCTCGAAGCCGTTCGCGCAGCCGTCAAATCCGTCGTCTGGCGAATCCTCATCTTCTACATCGGCTCGATCGCCGTTGTCGTCACGCTGCTTCCCTGGGACAGCGCGTCCGTCGCGCTCAGCCCGTACGTCGCCGTCATGGACTCGTACGGCATTCCGGCCGCAGGCAACATCATGGACGTCGTCGTCCTCACGTCGGTTCTGTCCTGCCTCAACTCCGGTCTCTACACCGCGAGCCGCATGATCTTCTCCCTCGCCGGCCGCGGCGACGCCCCCAAGTCGCTCTCACGTATCGAGAAGACCGGCGTACCCATGCGCGCGGTTCTGGTCTCGACGATCGTCGGCTTCCTGACCGTCGGCATGAACTACCTCTCCCCGGACAAGGTCTTCCTGTTCCTGGTCAACTCCTCCGGTGCGATCGCGCTGTTCGTCTGGCTCGTCATCTCGGTGTCCCAGCTGCGCACTCGCCGCAAGCTCGAAGCGTCGGGCCAGGAGCTGGAGCTGAAGATGTGGTTCTTCCCGTACCTGACCTACGCCACGATCGCAGCCATCATCGCGCTCTGCATCGGCATGCTCACTCTGGACTCGACTCGCAGTCAGATGTTCGTTTCCCTGGGACTCGCAGCGATCCTCGTGGGTATCGGGCTTTACCGCTATCGGAACGACAAAGACCCCGAAGACGCCGAAGCCACTGAGACCGAGGTCGTACCGGTGGCCGAGAGCGCTCCCACACCCTGACACCAACGTCCCCATCTGCGAGATACTTCGATGTCCTAGTATCGGCCACGGACGAAGAAATCGACGTGAGCACAGCAGATGGGGACAATCATGACCACACCCGAACCGATCGTCATCGTCGACGGGGCCAGGACCCCCGTCGGTAGCTTCGGCGGCGTCTTCAAGGACGTCCCCGCACACGAGCTGGGCGCCGCAGCAGCCAAGGCCGCGCTGAGCCGCGCCGGCGTTGCACCCGAAGACATCGACGAGGTCGTCATGGGCTGCATCGGCCAGGTCGGCCCCGACGCCTACAACGCACGACGCGTGGGCATCGCCGCCGGGCTGCCCGAGAACGTCCCCGCCTACACCGTCAACCGCCTCTGTGGCAGCGGCCTGCAGGCCGTGTGGTCTGCGGCGATGCAGATGCGCTGGGGCGCAGCTGCCATCACCCTCGCCGGCGGCGACGAGAGCATGTCCCGCATGCCGTTCTACGACTTCGCTGCCCGATCCGGCTACAAGCTCGGCGATCGCAGCCTCGTCGACGGCACCGTCGCCATGCTCACCGACCCGTTCAGCAAAGCCCACATGGGCCGCACCGCCGAAGCCGTCGCCCGCAAGTACGGCGTCAGCCGCGAGCAGCAGGACGAGTTCGCCGTCGAATCGCAGCGCCGCGCCGCTACCGACGCAGCGAAGGCAGCATTCGCCGAGGAAATCACTCCCGTCGAGACCAGTGGTCGGCGCTCCGTCACAGTCACCGAGGACGAGCATCCCAAGCCCGGAACCACCGTCGAAACCCTCGCCAAGTTGCGCCCCGCATTCGAAGAGGGCGGATCCGTCACTGCCGGTAACGCGTCGGGCATCAACGACGGCGCCGGCGCACTCGTCCTCGCGACGGGCACCGAGGCAGCCAAGCGCGGCCTCACCGGACTGGTCACGCTCGAAACAGTCACGACAGCAGCCATGGAGCCCGGCCTGATGGGCTACGCTCCCGTGCTCGCTCTCGAAAAGCTCTTTGCGCAAACAGGATTGAAGCCCTCCGACATCGGCACCGCCGAGGTCAACGAGGCGTTCGCTTCGCAGGCCATCGCCGTCATCCGTGACAGTGGCCTGGATCCGGAGAAGACCAACCCGTACGGCGGAGCAATCGCCCTCGGACACCCGGTCGGCGCCACCGGAGCCATCCTGACCCTGCGCGCGGCCCGCGACATGGTCCGGCGCGACCTCGAATTCGGCATCGTCACCATGTGCATCGGCGGCGGACAGGCACTCGCAGCCCTGCTGAAGCGGGTCTGATCATGGCGACCAAGCGCAAGCCGTCGTGGCACGACGACGAGATCACCGCAGTAGCCGAACTGGCCCGTGGTTTCTTCGATCGTGAACTGATCGCCAAGCGTGAGCAGTGGGACGCTCAGCATCGCGTCGACCGATCCGTGTGGCTCGAAGCCGGCAAGCTCGGCCTGCTGTGCTGCTCGATTCCCGAGGAATACGGCGGGGGCGGTGGAACTTTCGCGCACGATCTCGCTGTCTTCGAGGCGCAGGGCTATTGCGGTGACTACGCACTCGGCAACTCGGTGCACAGTGGCATCGTCGCCCACTACGTCCTCGAGTACGGCAACGAAGAGCAGAAGAAGGCCTGGCTGCCTGGCATGGCCACGGGTGAAATCCTCGGCGCCATCGGAATGACCGAACCCGGAACAGGTTCCGACCTCAAGGCCATCACCACCTCCGCGATCCGCGACGGTGACCACTACGTAGTGAACGGGTCGAAGACCTTCATCACCAACGGTGGCAGCGCCGACATGATCGTGCTCGCCGTCAAGACCGATCCCAAGGCCGGGGCCAAGGGAGTCTCGCTCTTGATCGTGGATCTTCGTGACTGCGAAGGCTTTGCCGTCGGCCGCGTGCTCGACAAAGTCGGTCAGCACGGCGCCGATACGTCCGAGCTGTCCTTCACCGACGTTCGCGTTCCGGTCTCGAATCTCCTCGGCGAGTCCGAGGGTCTCGGTTTCGGTCAACTGATGGCGCAGTTGGTGCAGGAACGCCTCATCATCGGCGCGCAGGCCATCGGCACCATCGAGCGTGCGGTCGAGGAGACCGTCGCATACACCAAGGCGCGTCAAGCGTTCGGGCACAGTCTCTTCGAGTTCCAGAACACCGCCTTCGAGCTGGCCGAGTGCCAGACGATCGCACGCACCTGCCGTGTCTTCCTCGACAACTGCATCGAGGATCACCTCAACGGCGAGCTGGACGGCGCAGACGCCGCGATGGTCAAGTACTGGCTCACCGAGCAGCAATGCGCCGTCGTCGACCGGTGCGTGCAGCTCTACGGCGGATACGGCTACATGCGTGAATACCCGATCGCGCGCATGTACGAGGACTCCCGCGTCCAGAAGATCTACGCCGGCGCCAACGAAGTGATGAAGGGCATCATCGCGAAGAGTCTTTGATCACCGGCGTCGAAAACCATTGACACCGACCAGGCACCCACCGAGCATTTTCGGTGGGTGCCTTTGTGTGTGCCCACAAGCGGTATCGAGCTGTTCGGAAGGCAAACACTGATGAGCTTCACCATCGACGTCGGGTCGGCACGCGTCACCCAACTGACAGAGCTGGCGCACTGGCCGTTTCCGCCGCGAGAGCTCTTTCCCCAGGCGAGTGAGGCCGAGATCAGTGAAGCGTCGGCGCGGCTGACACCGGAGTTCTTCGACGAGGGTAGTGGTGACCTCGTGCTTGCCATCCACACCTACCTGGTGGAGATCGGCGGCAAGGCGATCGTCGTCGACACCGGCAACGGCAACAGCAAGCACCGGCCGAACCTCTTGCCGCATCACATGTTCGGCACCGACTACCTCTCGCGCTTCGCAGCCACCGGCGTTGCCGTGGACGACGTGGATCTGGTGGTCAGCACACATCTGCACCCCGACCACTGTGGTTGGAACACCAACCTCGACGCCGAAACCTGGCGGCCCACCTTTCCCCGCGCGACCTACATTTTCGACCGCACCGAACTGGCCGCGCTCCAACAACTGGCCGCCGACGGTCCACACGAAGGAGTGGTCTCGGATCTCGCGCAGACCTTCGAGGACAGCGTCCGTCCCGTTCTGGACGGGGCGAAGTGGGCGGCAGTCGACGACGGCCATGTCCTGGCCGAGTCCGAAGGCACAAGCGTCGTCGTGCGCAGCGCGCCCGGTCACACGCCGGGTCACATCGTGATCGAGATTCGCACCGCCGACGGTGGCGCCGTCATCTCCGGCGACGTGATCCACCATCCGATTCAGTTTCTGTACCCGGACCTCAGCCAGGGCGGTGACGCTGACCCCGACATCGCCAGGGACACCCGCCGAGCACTTCTCGAACGCTGCGCGTCGGAGGGACTCCTTCTTCTTCCCGCGCACTTTCCGGTCGACGAACCGATCACCATCGGTTTCGATGCGACGGGTGTGCCGAGTGCCGTGGGTCTGATCGGTCTCGCAGCGTCCTGACTTGCCGCATCGGCCCTGGTGACGCATCCAACCCTCGGCTTCCGAACAGGTCCGATACCCTGGTTCATCGTGACCGCTGCAAATTCAGAGACCGCCCGTGCCCAGTACGACCTGATCGTCGTCGGTTCGGGATTCTTCGGGCTGACCATCGCCGAGCGTGCCGCTACCCAACTGGGTAAGCGCGTGCTGGTGCTGGATCGCCGTCACCACCTGGGGGGAAACGCATACTCGGAGGCAGAGCCGGAGACCGGCATCGAGGTCCACAAGTACGGTGCCCACCTGTTCCACACCTCCAACAAGAAGGTCTGGGACTACGTCACCCAGTTCACGGAGTTCACGAACTACCAGCACCGCGTCTTCGCGCTGCACAAGGGACAGGCGTACCAGTTCCCGATGGGACTCGGCCTCGTGTCGCAGTTCTTCGGTCGGTACTTCACGCCCGAAGAAGCACGCGCCCTCATCGCCGAGCAGTCCAGCGAGATCGACTCGAAGGATGCCTCCAACCTCGAAGAGAAGGCGATCTCCCTGATCGGACGCCCGCTCTACGAAGCATTCGTGCGTGACTACACCGCAAAGCAGTGGCAGACCGACCCCACCGAGCTGCCCGCGGCGAACATCAGCCGCCTGCCGGTCCGCTACAACTTCGACAACCGCTACTTCAACGACACGTACGAGGGTCTGCCCGTCGACGGCTACACGGCGTGGCTCGAGAACATGGCAAAGGATCCGAAGATCGAGGTCCGCCTCGACACCGATTACTTCGACGTCCGCGACGAACTTCGCACCGCCAGCCCCGACGCACCTGTCATCTACACGGGCCCGCTCGACCGCTACTTCGACTACTCCGAAGGTTCGCTCGGATGGCGCACCCTCGACTTCGAGACCGAGGTTCTGCCCACCGGGGACTTCCAGGGCACCCCCGTCATGAACTACAACGACGCGGACGTCCCGTTCACCCGCATCCACGAGTTCCGTCACTTCCACCCGGAGCGCGAGTACCCGGCCGACAAGACCGTCATCATGCGTGAGTTCTCACGTGCCGCGGAGGCGAAGGACGAGCCGTACTACCCGATCAACACGCCCGAGGATCGCGAGAAGCTCTCCGCGTACCGCTCACGCGCCAAGAAGGAGACCGCGGAGAACAAGGTCCTCTTCGGTGGACGTCTCGGCACCTACCAGTACCTGGACATGCACATGGCAATCGCCAGCGCGCTGACCATGTTCGAGAACACCCTGCGCCCGCATCTCGAAACGGGTGCGGAATTGGCAGGGGAGAACGAATGAACGCACGTCATCTACTCGAAGGCGAAGACGCCGTCACCGGCGACGAGGTGACCTACCTCGGCAAGTCCCTGCTCTCTCGGATCATCCTTCCCCGCGCCGGCGAACCACTCGACGTTCGCACGCTGTACCTGGAGGAAGCCTCGACCAACAGTCGTCGGGCGCACTCCACCTCGCGTACGTCCGTCGCGCTCGGAGCCGAGACAGAGGTCTCCTTCGCCACGTACTTCAACGCGTTCCCCGCCAGCTACTGGCGTCGCTGGTCCATCCTGAAATCGGTGGTCCTTCGGCTCGAACTGTCCGGACACGGCCGCGTCGATGTCTACCGTTCCAAGGCGGACTCCTCGCGAATTCACGTGGAAGGCAAGGAATTTGCCGACGGCGATGCCGCGGTCGAACTCGAGGTGGAACTGGCACCGTTCGAGGACGGCGGCTGGATCTGGTTCGACATCACCACTGATACAGCCGTAGTCGTAGAAAGTGGTGGCTGGTACGCGCCCGTCGAGGCTCCCGGCGAAGCGACGGTCGCCGTTGGTATTCCGACGTTCAATCGCCCGACCGACGCAGTCAAGGCTCTGGCTGCGCTGTCTTCGGATCCGCTGGTGTCGGACGTGATCAAGGCCGTCATCATGCCGGACCAGGGCACCCGCAAGGTGCGCGACGAACCCGGGTTCGCCGAAGCTGCTGCAGCACTTGGTGATCGGCTCGCCATTCACGATCAGGGCAACCTCGGCGGCTCCGGCGGATACAGCCGAATCATGTACGAGGCACTCAAGACCACGCAGTGCCAGCACATCCTGTTCATGGACGACGACATCGAGATCGAACCCGACTCGATCCTTCGCGCGCTCGCTTTCTCGCGCTTCGCGAAGTCGCCGATGCTGGTGGGTGGGCAAATGCTCAACCTGCAGGAACGCAGCCACCTCCACGTGATGGGTGAAGTGGTCAACCGCGGGATCTTCATGTGGTCTGCCGCGCCGAACGTCGAATACGACCACGATTTCTCCAAGAATTCGCTGCGAGATTCGAAACTGCTGCACCGCCGCATCGACGTCGACTTCAACGGCTGGTGGATGTGCATGATCCCGCGCCAGGTCGCGGAAGAACTCAAGCAGCCGCTGCCTCTGTTCATCAAGTGGGACGACTGCGAATACGGTTTGCGCGCAAAGGAAGCCGGATACCCGACCGTCACGTTGCCCGGTGCCGCGATCTGGCACATGGCCTGGAGCGACAAGGACGACGCCATCGATTGGCAGGCGTACTTCCACCTCCGTAACCGTCTGGTGGTGGCCGCGCTCCACATGCCGGGCAACGGCCGCGGCCTTGTCGTCAACACGGTGAAGGCGACTCTCAAGCACCTGCTGTGCCTCGAGTACTCCACCGTCGCGATCCAGAACAAGGCAATCGCGGACTTCCTCGCCGGACCGGAACACGTCGCGAACATGCTGCCGACGGCACTCGGTGAGGTCCACGCGCAGCGCAAGGAGTACCCCGACGCCGTCGTGGTGCCCTCCGCGACCGCGCTACCGCTGCCCTCCGGCGCCGAGGTCGGGGACGTGAGCGCGCCGACCAACCCGGTCGCGAAGATCGTCCGCGTCGGCAAGGCCGTGGTACACAACCTCAAGCCTGCGCACCCGGAGCATCACGAGCGTCCTCAGCTCAACGTGCCGACCATCGACGCAAGGTGGTACCTGCTCTCACAGGTCGACGGCGTCACCGTCACCACCGCCGACGGCCGCGGCGTCGTCTACCGCAAGCGCAACCCCAAGCAGGCCCTCGAACTGCTCAAGGAAGCCATGCGTTTGCGGCGCGAGCTCGCCGCACGTTTCCCTGAGCTCAAGAAGCAGTACCAGGACGCCGTTCCTTCACTGACCAGCACGGAAAGGTGGGAACGTGTCTTCGGTATCTCCTGAAGTACAGATTCTGGCCGGAATTCAATCGACCGTCGGGCAACTGCCCGGAGCTGTCAAGGTCGCCCGCGGTATGTCTCACTTCGGTGAGCACTCCCTCGGGTGGATCGCGATCGCTGCCGTCGGAGCTGCCGTGGACAAGCCGCGTCGACGCGAATGGGCCGGAGCAGCTGTCGGAGCATTCGGTGCACACGCCGCCTCCGTGGTGATCAAACGAGTCGTCCGGCGCAAGCGGCCTTCAGATCCGTCGGTGCAGGTCAACGTCTCGACACCGAGCAAGCTCAGCTTCCCGTCTTCACACGCGACGTCGACGACGGCAGCGGCTGTGCTGATCGGTCGACTCACCGGGCTACCCTTACCGGCGTTGCTGGTGCCCCCGATGATGCTCTCGCGTCTGGTCCTGGGAGTTCACTACCCGACCGACGTACTCGCCGGAGCGGCACTGGGAGCCGCATCCGCGGCGGTAGTTCGCCGGGTCGAAGAAGCCAGAGCCGAACAGAAATGTGGAGATAAATGAGCGAGGAACCGGCTACGGTCAGCGGACCCCCGAAGTCGCTGCCCGCCGGCATCGTCAAGGCGCTTCGCCCACGTCAGTGGGTCAAGAACGTCCTTGTGCTGGCAGCGCCCATCGCGGCCGGAACCGCCACCGAAGCCGACGTGCTCCTGCCCGTCGCGCTGGCGTTCGTCGTGTTCTGTATGGCGGCATCGGGCATCTACCTCGTCAACGACGCGATGGACGTCGAAGCCGACCGAGCACACCCCACGAAGAGGTTCCGTCCCATTGCGGCCGGAGTTCTGCCCGTCAATATCGCCTACGGCATGGCAGTCGTACTGCTGGCCGGCGCGATCGGTCTCTCGTTCTTGGCCAACTGGCAACTCGCCGTGGTTATGGGCGTGTACATCGTCATCCAGCTCGCGTACTGCTTCGGTCTGAAGCATCAAGCCGTCATCGACATCTGCATCGTCTCGTCCGGCTTCCTGCTCCGAGCGATCGCCGGTGGCGTTGCCGCCGAGATCGATCTCTCGCAGTGGTTCCTGCTGATGATGGCGTTCGGTTCGCTCTTCATGGCCGCAGGCAAGCGCTACGCCGAGCTGCAGTTGGCCGAGAAGACCGGCGCGAAGATCCGTAAGTCCCTCGAGAGCTACACGATGACGTACCTGCGTTTCGTGTGGACGATGGCAGCGACGACGCTGGTCCTCTGCTATGGACTGTGGGCGTTCCAACAGGACGCCATCAAGGGCACCAACTGGTACGCCATCTCGATGGTGCCGTTCACCATCGCGGTGCTGCGATACGCGGTGGACGTCGACGGCGGCGAAGCCGGAGAGCCTGAGGAGATCGCGCTCGGTGACCGGGTGCTGCAACTCCTCGCGATTGCGTGGATCGGAGTAGTGGGTGTCGCTGTCTACCTCGTCTGAGCCACGCACCGAGGCCGACCCGCACGTCGACACTGCGGCGAATCGCACCACCCTCAGTCGAGGAGTTTTTCTCGGCGGGGTGGTGCTTGCTGCTGCCCTCATGTTCTGGGGTGCGTGGGAGCGTCGCTGGATCGCCGACGACGGACTGATCGTCTTACGAACCGTCCGCAATCTGCTGGCGGGAAACGGCCCGGTCTTCAATGCGGGTGAGCGTGTCGAGGCGAACACGAGTACCGCGTGGACGTACATCGTCTACGCGTTCAGTTGGCTCACACAGATCCGCCTCGAATACGTCGTCCTGACGATCGCGCTCGTGCTCTCGACGGCCGCCGTCGTGCTGGCGATGCTCGGCACCGGTCGTCTGTACCGCGGCGTTCGGCCGTCGGCGGGCGGAACGATCCTGCTGGTCCCGGCAGGTGTTCTCGTCTACATCGCGGTCCCGCCTGCGAGAGATTTCGCCACGTCCGGGCTCGAAACGTGCCTGGTGATCTTCTGGATCGCGCTCCTGTGGCTACTGCTCGTTCGGTGGGCTCAGGCCTCGACACCGTCCACGGCGTCGATCCTGACTCTCTCGTTCGTTGCCGGTCTCGGACCACTGGTTCGACCCGAGATGGCGATTCCCGGTGCTGCCGCGTTGATGATGATCGTTCTTTCCGCCGGCTTGACCTGGAAGATTCGCACACTGATCGTGGTCGTCGCCGGACTTGTCCCGGTGGCCTATCAGATCTGGCGAATGGGCTACTACGCCTTGCCGTACCCGAACACCGCGGTGTCGAAGGACGCCGGTGGCGCGAAGTGGGCGCAGGGCTTCGCGTACCTGTGGAACCTCGTCGGGCCGTACCTGCTCTGGTTGCCGTTGCTGTTCCTGCTCATCGGTGCGCTGCTGCTCGTGTGGCGAAGCCGAGCGGATGCACCTGCCACCGCCACCGATCAACCAGCACGCCCACTGTGGAAGCGCTTTCAGCAGTTTCTGCGCACCCCGCGAGCGATTGTCACCTTCATTCTCGGCAGTGGGCTGATCCTCGGGATCTACTCGCTGCGCGTCGGCGGCGACTTCATGCACGGCCGCGTCCTGTTGCCGGTGCTGTTCTGTCTGCTCATCCCGGTCGCGGTCATTCCGTTGCGGGTGCCCGCCCGGTCAGCGTTCGGCAGTAACCGAGACACCGCAATCTTCGGTGTCTCGGCGGTGCTGTGGATCGGCACGATCATCTGGGCTTTCTTCGCCGCCAACACGACGGGGATGCCGGAAGGCTCCGTGGTGGGTCGCTCGGGAATCGTCGACGAGCGCGCGTTCTACGCACTCAACACCGGTCACAAGCACCCGATCCTCGCCGAGGACTACCTCGACTATCCGCGGATGCGTGCCATGGTCGAGACCATCGCGCGCACCCCCGAGGGTGGGCTGCTGCTGCCGTCGGCGAGCTACGACTCCTGGTTCGTCGTCCCACCGCCCGGACCGCTCGAAGAGCCGGCCGAGCACGTCGTCTTCTTCCTCAACCTCGGAATGACGAGCATGAACGTCGGCCTGGACGTCCGCGTGCTCGATCAGATGGGGCTGGCGTACCCGCTGGCAGCTCACACCGAGCGACTCGAGGACGGCCGGATCGGGCACGACAAGAATCTCTATCCGGACTGGGTGGTCGCGGACACGGGAATGATCGACGTTCGCCCGTGGCTGCCGTTCTTCCTCGACGAGGACTGGGTTGCGGACGCGAAGCTGGCCATCACCTGCCCGGAAACGCAGGAGCTGCTGACGTCGTACCGCTCCGAGCTGACCTGGGCCCGATTCAAACAGAACTTTCAGCAGGCATTCGACTTCGCGAAGTACCGATTCGACCGGGTTCCGGCCTACGAATTGGAACGCTGCGGGCTCGTGCCACCTGAGTCACCCAGGTGATGTGATCAGCATCACCGACGGTTGAAGGTTTGAATATTTCGATTCAGTAACACCGAATCGATTGGCCACGATGTACTCGAAGACGATTCACCTAACCTGAATCGCCCCCCAGGGGTGACGACGGTGTCGCTCGCGGACTGGGACGTAACGGTCTGTCTATTTGTCACAGCTGAACCTGTGACATAAAGTCCAGCGAGCGCAGTGTGACTTGGAAGAGGTCCGCTGCCGACCTGAACTCGTTCAGGCTGGCAGAAAAGCCTGTTCCCCGACGGAATCCGCCGGAACCACTCACCGAGTGGGTGCCGCAGACGAAGAGAGAGAGCAGTATCCATGCGTTTTGCCAGAAAGAGGCTGACCCAGCGCCTCAAGCACCGAGCGTTGGCCATCGGTGCCGCAGCACTTGTGCTTCCCCTTGCTGCAGGTGTTGCCGGTAGTGCTGTCGCCTCTGCTGCGCCCGCGCACACTGCTCCCAGCCGCACCGTCCAGTCGGGCGGATACGACGAGCTGTGGGTGCCCTCCTCGATGGGCAACATCAAGGTCCAGGTCCAGTGGGCCGCTCGCGGCGGAAACGCTGCCCTCTACCTCCTCGACGGCCTGCGTGCGCGTAACGACGCCAACGCGTGGAGCTTCGAGACCAATGCGATGGACCAGTACAAGAACGACAACATCACCCTCGTGATGCCCGTCGGTGGCGAGTCCAGCTTCTACAGCGACTGGTACGCACCGTCGAACTTCAACGGCCAGCAGATCACGTACAAGTGGGAAACGTTCCTCACGCAGGAACTCCCCAACTTCCTCGCGAACTACGGCGTTTCGCCCACCAACAACGCGGTTCTCGGCCTCTCGATGGGTGGCAGCGCTGCTCTGACGCTGGCTGCTTATCACCGTGACCAGTTCAAGTTCGCCGGCTCGCTGTCGGGCTACCTGAACATCTCGGCTCCCGGCATGCGCGAGGCAATCCGCGTCGCAATGCTCGATGCCGGTCGCTTCAACGTCGACTCCATGTGGGGACCGCCGTGGAGCCCGTCCTGGCTGCGCAACGACCCGTTCGTCTTCGCGCCGCGTCTGCAGGGCCTGTCGATGTACATCTCGTCGGCAAGCGGTCTGCCCGGTGAATACGACCACCCGCGCGCACCGATCGACTACTACAACACGGCTAACGGCATGGGCCTCGAAGCTCTCGCCCTGGTCAATACCCGTGCATTCCAGATCCGCATGAACTCGCTGGGTATCCCGGCCACCTACAGCTTCCCATCCAACGGCACGCACTCGTGGCCGTACTGGTCGGCAGAGCTGTGGAAGGCTCGCGGCCAGATCCTCGACACCATGAACGCTTGGTGATCGTGCGCGATCCCGTGACCTAGTCACTTCACCAGTGCCGTTCCGGACTCCTCGAAGGAGAACCGGGACGGCACTTGTGTATTCAGGTGCTGCACGAGCGCCGGATGTCAGTAACAATTGCACCACCAGTAACAGCGCGGCTACCCCAAGCGGGGATCGTTTGCGTGTAGAAATAGTTTCAACGGGGGTCTGGCTGCTCAGGCGGCTCCACGATCGACGCGCGGACCGAACGTAAGGAAAGAGAGTGAGCTCATGCGAGTAGGCCTTGCCACGGAGGACCGTCGCCGGTCCCGGGCAACCTTCCGGACAAAGGTCGTCGGCGCACTGGCAGCGATGCTGGTTCTGCCGATCGCCGCGGGCTTGACGACGGCCGGAACCGCGGCAGCCGCGCCGGCACCTGCTCAGGCCGCACCCGCCGCTACCCAGAACCCCACCGGCGCAGCGGTCACGAAGGTCGACTGGCTCAGTGAGCGTCGCGTCGCGCTGTGGGTGAACTCTCCCGCGATGGGCATCCCGATTCAGGTGCAGATCCTCTTGGCCCGCGATTGGAACGTCAATCCGTCGGCCAGCTTCCCCTCTGTCTGGATGCTCGACGGTCTTCGCGCGACCGACAACGAGAACGCCTGGACTTACGAAACCGACGCAGAGTCCTTCTACGCCGACAAGAACGTCAACGTCATTCTTCCCGTCGGCGGTCAATCCAGCTTCTACTCCGACTGGCTCGCGCCCGACAACGGCAAGAACTACCAGTGGGAGACGTTCCTGACCAAGGAACTGCCCTCCATCCTCGAAAAGGACTGGCGCACCACGCAGACGCGCGGAGTCGTCGGACTGTCGATGGGCGGAACGTCCGCGATGTTCCTCACGGCGCGTAACCCCGGCTTCTTCAAGTTCGCGGCTTCGCTGTCCGGCATCCTCACCACCACGTCGCTCGGCATGCCTCAGGCAATCCAGTTCGCGATGACCGACGCCGGTGGATACAACTCCGCCGCGATGTGGGGACCGCCGTCCAACGCGCAGTGGGCTGCACACGATCCGTACGCGCTCGCCGAGAAGCTCAAGGGCGTCAGCCTGTACGTCTCCAGCGGTAGCGGTACGACCGGCCCGTACGACCAGCCGTCGGGAATTCCCGGTGTCAGCACCAACTACGCAGGCATGGGCCTCGAGATCCTCGCTCGCCTGACCTCGCAGACCTTCGCGACCAAGTTGAACCAGTTGGGAATCCCCGCGCAGGTCAACTACCGCCCGTCCGGTACCCACTCGTGGCCGTACTGGCAGTTCGAGCTTCATCAGCTGTGGCCGCAGTTGGCCAACGCCATCGGCGTCGAGGTCGAGAAGCCGGCGTGCGGCACGTCGGGTGAAATCGGTGCGACGGCTGCAGCCAACGGTTGGATCGGCGACTGCATCACGCCCGAGTACAGCGTCGCGGGTGGCCTGGCGCAGGACTTCCGCAACGGTCGCATCTACTTCACCAGTGGAACGGGCGCTCAGCCTGTCGCCGGTCGTATCGCCGGCGCGTACATGAACACCGGAGCAGCGGCCGGCCCGCTCGGCTTCCCGCGTACACCCGAACTCGGTACGCCCGACGGACGCGGACGCTTCAACCACTTCCAGAACGGCTCCATCTACTGGACCCCTCAGACCGGCGCTCACCCCGTCAGCGGCGACATCCTCGCCGAGTGGTCCGCACAGGGATGGGAAGGTGGCCCGCTCGGCTACCCGACCGCCGACGAGATCGCGACCCCCGGCAAGCCCGGCAAGGTCCAGGGATTCGAGATCGGCGCGATGTACAGCAGCGCCAACGGAACTCACGCGGTTCTCGGAATGATCATGGGCAAGTACGGCGAACTCGGCTGGGAGAACGGCTGGCTCGGATTCCCGAAGTCGAACGAGGTTCCGATCAAGGACAACGGACGCTTCACCGAGTTCGAGGGCGGCAACATCTACTGGAGCCCCGGCACCGGTGCCTGGTCCGTCGAGAACGGCCCGCTCTTCGACGGTTGGAAGAGTGTTGGCTACGAAGGTGGACGACTCGGATTCCCGATCAGTGACAAGTTCGACATTCCCGGTGGTGTCCAGCAGAACTTCCAGTTCGGCTACATCACGGTGATCGGTGACAAGACAGAAGTTCACTAACTCACAGTGGTGCACGACGGGCGGGCCCGATCACGGATCGGTGCCCGCCCGCGTGCGTTGCGTAACCTGTTGATGGACTTTCGACTGAAGGCAAGGACGGACATTGATGTCGCTTTTCTCGGGTAACCGAAACACTTGTGCACGCGCGATCGCGGTCGGCGCCCTGGCGCTCGCCACCGGTGGCGCACTTGTCGCGTGCGGTAGTGACGACTCCACTGCAACCTCCAATCCGGTCACCACGACGTCCGCTGCGGCTTCGTCCTCGAGCGGATCGGCGTCTGCGTCCGCCTCGGCGACCACGACGGCATCGGCCGCGCCCACCAGTCCGGGAGCCGCGGCCACCGCGCCGCCGGAACAGCCGCAGAGCATCGAGGGCTTCCCGGGTCCCACAGTCGTCGAGGTCAGCCCCGAGGCACAGAAATTCCTCGACGGACTGAAGGCGAAGGGCATCACCCCGGCCGGTGACGGCAGCATCGCCGTCAACACGGCCAATTACATCTGCGCTGCCGGTCCTCAGACCGACGACGAGGTCCTGACCTTCGTGACCGCCTTCGTCGGCCAGGAAGCGTCGGCGGAAGGCAAGCAGATCACTCCCGAGCAGGCAGGTGCGAACGCTCAGATCTACATCGACGTCGCCAACGCCACCTACTGCAAGTAGGAGCGGGAAATGGCGAGGTCTGGAAAGCGTCGTGGGTGCCTGATCCCGCTGCTGATCATTCTTGTGGTCGCAGCGGTCGTGATCGGCGGTTGGTACATCCTGGCCGGGCGGGTGCCGTCGCCGACTCCGATCCCGCCGAGCCCGGAGCCGCCGGTGTCTCAGCCGGCCAGTTGCCCCGATGTCCAGGTAGTAGCCATACCGGGTACGTGGGAGTCGAGTGCTACTGACGACCCGTACAACCCGACGGCCAATCCGGCGTCGTTGATGCTGAACGTGACCCGTCCTCTGCAGGAGAAGTTCGATGCTTCACGGGCCGACGTCTACACCGTCCCGTATGTCGCACAGTTTTCGAATCCGGTTGCGATCCCGCCGGACGGACAGCAGTCCTACAACAACAGTCGGGCCGCGGGAACTGCTGCCACTAACGACTTTCTGATGAAGCGGCACGCCGAGTGCCCGCTCACGAGCTACGTCCTGACCGGATTCTCCCAGGGAGCGGTGATCGCGGGTGACGTCGCAGCGAGTATCGGCGACGGCAGCGGCGCGGTGCCTGCCGATCTGGTTCTGGGCGTCGGCTTGATTGCCGACGGTCGGCGCGATCCGGCGTTCGGAAACACCGTTGGCCCAAGCGTTGCCGGTGTCGGCGCCGAGTTGTCGCTGAACGGGCTGAAGCTTCCCGGTCTCACGATGACCGGCCCGAGGCCTGGCGGTTTCGGTGACCTCAACGACCGGACCTATCAGATCTGTGCGCCCAGTGACGGTATCTGCGACGCTCCGGCCGCTGCTCTCAATCCGACGAACTGGTTGAGTTCGGCACCGCGACTGCTCGAGTACTACAACAATCCTGTGCACGCGATGTACAACTCCTTCCAAGTTGATCCGAACGGCACGACGGCCACCCAGTGGATGGCACAGTGGGCTGCGGAGAAGATCGACGCCGCGCCGACCCCGCCTCACAGTTGACCCGCCCCACAGTTGAGTCACCGCCGCACTGTTGATTCGTCACAATCGGGCGTCTCGGGAGTTCGCTCGCGGGTAATCTGCTCGTTTGGTCCCGGTAGAGTGCTGCACGGTCCGGGGGCTTCCTCTACAGTGCTGTCACGTAAGTGACTGGCGAGTAGGTTCGGTTTGTCCGAGTTTGTAGTTCGAGTACGACGTACGTGTCCATCACAGGAGATCGATATATGAGTTCCACCCACGGCAGCGATGCCCGACGCAAATTCCGGTTTGCGGCCGGTGGCGAGGGCAACGCCGAAGAGGGTGGTGCGCGACGTTTCGTCAAGCTTGCGCAGAAGGCCGAGGAACTCGGCTACGACTCGTTCATGATTCCGGATCACCTGGGTAATCAGGTCGGCCCGATCGCCGCTCTCGGAGCGCTCGCGGTGGCCACGGACAAGATCCGTCTCGGCACCGCCGTGTTGGCCAACGGCTTCCGCCATCCAGCTGTACTGGCGAAGGACGCGGCGACGATCGACGTGCTGTCCGGCGGCCGACTCGAACTCGGCATCGGTGCGGGCTGGATGAAGGAAGAGTTCGACAAGGGCGGCATCGCCTACGAGAGCCCGGGCGTTCGTATCGAGAAGCTCGAGGAGTCTCTGCAGATTCTCGACGTTCTGCTGCGCGGGCAGGAATGCACTTTCGAAGGCAAGCACTATCAGGTGCGCGGCCTCAAGGGCAGCCCCCGACCGCGGCAGGGCCCGCGGCCACCGATCATCGTGGGCGGCGGCGGCCCGAAGATGCTAGCTCTCGCGGCGGAGTACGCGGACATCATCTCGGTCGCCACACCGACCAACCGTGACGGGCGCCTTCTGCTCTCCGGAATCACGATGGAAAAGACCATCGAACGTGTCGAGCGGATCCGCGAAGCCGCCGGCGAGCGTTTCGATGAGATCGAACTCAACTGGACCATCACCATGATCATGATCACCGACGATCGAGAGCAGGCTGCCGAGATGGCAATCGCCGCTCTGGACCAAGGTTTTCCGCCGAACATCGAAGTGGATCGTAAGCTGAGCGTGGAGGAGTTGCTGAACTCTCCCTACCTGGCTGTGGGCACTTTCGAGGAAATCGCAGACCAGATTCGACTGGTCCGCGAAAAGACGTCGATGTCGTACGTCGGGGTCTTCCCGACGCAGATGGAAGCGTTCGCCCCGATCATCCCGTTACTGGCGGGCGAGTAGGCCGGAGAATACGGACGATGCGAATCTGTAACATATCGATGGTTTGGGATCGATGAAGTGATTCAGGTGAGTTGCGCACAAAGTGCGATTCGATTGATCGAAGATGGACCCGAGAGAGCGAAGGAAGTCTGGGGCGCAGGCATGAAGGACAGTGCTTGTGTGATCGCTTCGGAGGAGATGGAATGAACGCGCTGTTCGATGGCTTTCTCGACGAGAAGGGCCAGATCCGCCTGCAACCAGGCTTCACGCTGGTCGACTACGTCGAGCAACACTCGCGTGTCAACGCGGACGAGCTCGCGTATCGGTACATCGATTACTCACGCGAGCGTGACGGTGAAGCCCTGGAGCTGACCTGGGAGCAGTTCGGTGTGCGTCTGCGGGCTGTTGCAGCCCGTCTGCAGCAGGTCACCAAGCGCGGGGACCGTGTTGCGATTCTTGCGCCGCAGGGGCTCGACTACGTCATTTCGTTCTTCGCGGCCATTCAGGCCGGTTCCATCGCGGTGCCGCTCTTCGATCCGGACGAGCCCGGTCACAGCGACCGTCTCCACGCTGTTCTCGGTGACTGCAAGCCGACCGCGATTCTGACTGCCGCATCGTCGGCAGCCGGTGTTCGTCAGTTGTTCCGCTCGCTTCCCGCTGCCGAGCGACCGCGCATCATTGCCGTCGATGCGATTCCCGACACCGTCGGTGAAACGTGGGTTCGCCCCGACATCGAGCTAGACGACATCGCGTACCTGCAGTACACCTCCGGTTCGACCCGAGTTCCCGCCGGAGTGGAGATCACCCACCGCGCTGTGGGAACGAACGCGCTCCAGATGGTCGATTCCATCGAGCTCAACGAGGACTCACGCGGCGTCACGTGGCTGCCGCTGTTCCACGACATGGGCCTGCTGACGGTCATCCTGCCTGCTCTGGGCGGCAAGTACATCACCATCATGAGCCCGCGCGCTTTCGTGCAGCGGCCGTACCGGTGGATCAAGGAACTTGCTGCGGTGTCCGACGGTGCCGGCACTTTTGCTGCTGCTCCCAACTTCGCGTTCGAGCACGCCGCCGCGCGCGGCCTGCCGAAGGACGGCGAGACACTCGACCTGAGCAACGTCATCGGACTGATCAACGGCAGTGAGCCGGTCACGACGTCGTCGATGCGCAAGTTCAACGAGGCTTTTGCTCAGTACGGTCTGCCCAAGACTGCGATCAAGCCGTCGTACGGCATGGCCGAAGCGACGCTCTTCGTCTCCTCGACCAAGCATTCCGACGAGGCCAAGGTCATCTACGTCGACCGCACGGAACTCAACAAGGGCCGCATGGTCATCGTCGACCAGTACTCCGAGAACGCGATCGCGCAGGTCTCCTGTGGGTACGTCTCGCGCAGTCAGTGGGCGGCGATCGTCGATCCCGAGACGCTGACCGAGGTCCCCGACAATCACGTCGGCGAGATCTGGTTGCACGGCGAGAACATCGGCATCGGCTACTGGGGACGCCCCGACGAGACGGCCGAGACCTTCCACAACAAGCTGAACAACCGGCTGAGCGAAGACAGCCACACCGAGGGCACACCGGCGGATGCCAACTGGATGCGAACCGGCGACTTCGGCGTCTACGTCGACGGCGAGCTGTACATCACCGGTCGCGTCAAGGACCTCGTGATCGTCGACGGCCGCAATCACTACCCGCAGGACCTCGAGTCTTCGGCTCAGGAAGCCAGCCCGGCTCTGCGTCCCGGATTCATCGCTGCGTTTGCCGTACCGGCCAACCAGTTGCCTTCTGTCGTGTTCTCCAACACGCATTCGGGTCTGAAGTTCGACGACGACGATTCCTCGGAGCAGCTGGTCATCGTGGCCGAGCGTGCTCCCGGTGCAGGCAAGGCGGATCCGCAGCCGATCGCGGACACCGTGCGTGCGGCGATTTCTTCCCGTCACGGCGTCACGGCCCGAGACATCTTGCTCGTTCCTGCCGGTTCGATTCCGCGTACGTCCAGCGGCAAGATCGCTCGCCGCGCGTGTAAAGCGAGCTATATCGAGGGAACGTTGCGAGGCGGCTATCAGCAGACCGCATTCCCCGATAGCGTTTGAGGAGCAGTCCCTTCATGATCGGTGGCTTGGTGAGTTGATGGTTGAACAAGATGGTGCGCAGAGCAAAGACGTTGTGAGCGAGATGAGTGTCGCGCAGTTGCGTGAGTGGCTTCGCAACTGGATCGCCAACGCGACCGGTCAGCCGGTGTCGACGATCACGGACGACCGCCCGATGGAAGAGTTCGGGCTCGCTTCACGCGACGCAGTTGCGCTGAGCGGCGACATCGAGGATCTGCTCGGCGTCACGCTGACCGCCACGGTTGCCTACCAACACCCCACCATCGCTTCGCTGGCGACTCGGATCATCGAAGGTGAGCCCGAGGCGCCGGAGGAGACCATCGACGCGTCGTACTACGTCTCAGGCGCCGCGACGGACGCTCACGACATCGCCATCGTCGGACTCTCCACACGATTCCCCGGTGCCGGGCACACGCCTTCGGACATGTGGGAAATGCTGGCGGCCGGACGCGACGGCATCAGCGACCTCCCCGAGGACCGCTGGGCCGAGTTCATGTCCGACCCCGCCATCAAGGCCGCGGTCGAGAACGCCAACACCAAGGGCGGGTACCTCGACGACGTCAAGGGCTTCGATGCCGAGTTCTTCGCGATGTCTCCGCTCGAGGTCGTCAACGTAGATCCGCAGCAGCGCCTCGCTCTCGAACTCGCGTGGGAAGCACTCGAGCACGCTCGCATTCCGGCAAGTGGGCTCAAGGGCAAGCAGGTCGGTGTTTTCATCGGCAGTTCCGCCAACGACTACCAGCTGCTCGCGGTCAGTGATCCGACGACGGCGCACCCGTATGCGCTGACCGGAACGTCGACGGCCATCGTCGCGAACCGGGTCTCGTACTTCTTCGACTTCCGCGGACCGTCCATCGCTCTGGACACCGCGTGCTCGTCTTCGCTGGTTGCCGTTCACGAGGCTGTGCGCTCGCTGCGCAGCGGCGATTCCAACATCGCGCTGGCCGGTGGCGTCAACATGCTGCTGGCCCCTCCCGGGACTCTCGGTTTCGATCAGACCGGGATGCTCGCTCCCGACGGCAAACTGCGTGCCTTCTCCGCTCAGGCTCAGGGAATCGTTCGCAGCGAGGGTGGTGGACTCGTTGTGCTCAAGCGCCTCGAAGACGCCGAGCGTGACGGCGATTCCATCCTCGCGGTGATCGCCGGATCCGCGATCAACCAGGACGGCCGTTCCAACGGTCTGCTCGCACCCAACCCCGATGCCCAGGCCGACGTGTTGCGTTTCGCGTACCGCGACGCCGGCATCGTGCCGACCACCGTCGACTACATCGAGGCCCACGGAACGGGCACCGATCTCGGTGATCCCATCGAGGCAGACGCTCTCAGCCGGGTCGTCGGTCGCGGCCGTGACGACGACAAGCCGGCACTGCTCGGTAGCGCGAAGACCAACTTCGGACACCTGGAAGCAGCTGCAGGCGCCGCCGGCCTGATCAAGGTCGTTCTGGCGATGCAGGAAAACAAGATTCCCGCGACGATCAACTACCTGGGCCCCAACCCGCACATCGACTTCGAGAAGGCGCACCTGCAGGTGACGCCCGAGGCCACCGACTGGCCGCGTTACACCGGCAAGGCCGTCGCCGGTGTTTCCGGCTTCGGTTTCGGCGGAACCAACGCCCACGTCGTGGTCAAGGAATACGTGCCTGCCGACGCCGTAGTCGAAGAACCGGTTGTGGATGTCCCAGTCGTGGATGAACCGGCAGCAGAGGACGAGATCACGGTTGTGCTGGCCGTGTCCGGCGCGCTGCCTTCGCGTCGTCGCCGCGCAGCTGCCGATCTGGCCGACTGGCTCGAAACCGAAGAGGGAAGCAAGACGCCCCTCGCCGACGTCGCCCGCACACTTTCGCGTCGCAACCACGGACGCTCGCGCGCCGCTGTTGTGGCGAAGACGCGGTCCGAGGCCATCAGCTCGCTGCGCGCCGTCGCCGCGGGCAAGCCGGCCCAGGGCGTCTTCTCGGCCGACTCGCCGTCGCCCAAGGGTGCGGTGTGGGTGTTCTCGGGCTTCGGCTCGCAGCACCGCAAGATGGCCAAGCAGTTGTACACGGAGAACGCGGCCTTCAAGGCAGCCGTCGACGAGGTCGACGCGCTGATCCAGGACGAGGCCGGTTACTCGATGGTCGAGATGTTCCTCGACGATTCGATCGAGTACAACGTCGAGACCGCACAGGTGGGAATCTTCACCATCCAGGTCGGTCTGGCTGCGTTGCTGCGCCACCACGGCGCCGAAGCCGAAGCCGTGGTTCCGCACTCGATGGGTGAGGCCGCGGCCGCGTACGTTTCCGGCGGTCTGAACCTGGAAGACGCTGTCCGCGTGATCTGTTCACGTTCACGGCTGATGGGTGAGGCCGAGGGCGCACTTGTCGGTGACGACATCCGTCTGATGGCACTGCTCGAGTACAGCGCATCCGAGATCGAGGCGCTGCTGCCCACGTACCCCAAGCTCGAGGTCTGCGTCTACGCAGCTCCGACGCACACGGTGATCGGTGGACCGCAGCCGGACATCGAGGCGATCGTCGCTGCCGCCGAGGCCGACGGCAAGATGGCGCGTGTCCTGCAGACCAAGGGCGCCAGCCATACTTCGCAGGTAGATCCGTTGCTCGGCGAACTCGCCGCGGAGTTGGCCGGTATCGAGCCGGCCACGTTGAAGCTCGGTGTCTACTCGTCCGTCGACAAGGACACCTTCTACCGTCCCGGTCACGAGCCGATCCATCAAGAGGCGTACTGGGTCAAGGGTCTTCGCCACAGCGTGTACTTCACCAATGCGGTGCGCGGTGCAGTTGCCCACGGCCACACCACTTTTGTCGAGCTTGCACCCAACCCGGTGACGCTGATGTCGGTGGCAGCCACCGCTTTCGATTCGGGCCTGCACGACATGGAGCTCATCCAGACGCTCAAGCGTAAGGAAGACGAGTCCGCAGGTGTGCTTGCCGCTCTCGCGCAGCTGTACGTTCACGGCCATGCCGTGAACCTCGAGTCTCTGCTTCCCGCAGGCGATTTCGCTTCGGTTCCTCGTACCGCGTTCGTGCGCAAGCCGTACTGGCTCGACATTCGCGTCAGTGCCGGTGGTTCGGCTCGCGTTCCCGGTTCGCACGTCGCCCTGCCCGACGGCCGCCACGTGTGGGAGGTCGACGCATCCGCCGTCACCGACCTGGCGGTGCTCGTGAGCGCCGCTGCCGGACAGGTGCTCTCGGATGTCTCTCTGACCGCTGCTGTTCCGCACGGTGAGCTGGCCGGTGCTGCGACCCTGACCACGACACTCAACCCGCACCCGGGTGGAGCGTCGGTGCAGGTGCACGCTCGTGAGGGCGCTACGTTCCGTCTGCTGTTCGACGCCGTCGTCACGTCCGGTGAGCCGCTGCCCGAGCTGGTCGTCAGCGCGCCGGTCAAGACCAGCGCGCCGATGGAAACCCTGGCCGAGGTCGTCGAAGACGCCGGAGACAAGTGGGATCCGAACGGTTCGCAGAGCCTCGACGACCGCCTCAAGATCGTTGTGGCCGAGTCGATGGGGTACTCGCCGGAGGATCTTCCGGCCGAGGTTCCGCTCATCGAACTGGGTCTCGATTCGCTCATGGCGATGCGTATCAAGAACCGCGTCGAGTACGAGTTCGACATTCCGCAGCTCCAGCTCCAGGCAGTCAAGGACGCGAGCCTCAACGAGGTCAACAAGTACCTGCGTTACGCGATCGACAATCGCGAAGAGGTTCAGGCGATGGCCGACAAGCAGGCCGCGGAGAAGTTGGCGGCCGATGCTGCTGACGACGAGGACGCTGCTCCCACCGAGGTGGCGGTGGAACTACCTGCCACTGCTCCCGTTGCGGCGGCTGTACCGGCAGCCGCGCCCGCCGATCCTTCGCGTGCCGGAACTGCCGACGACGCCGGCTCCGACGTTCCGCCGCGAGATGCGGCCGAGCGCTTGACGTTTGCGACGTGGGCCGTCGTCACCGGGAAGTCGGCCAAGGGCATCTTCAACGATCTGCCGATCGTCGGTGACGAGGTCGCCGAGAAGCTTGCTGCTCGGCTTTCCGAGCGTGCGGGCGGCGAGATCACTCTCGACGACGTTCTCGACTCCACCACCATCGAAGAGCTTGCGGACGTCGTTCGCCAGTACCTCGAGGACGACGGAAAGATCGACGGACTCGTTCGTACTCTGCGTGCCCGTCCTGAAGGTTCCACGGCCGTACCGGTATTCGTCTTCCACGCTGCCGGTGGTTCGACGGTGACGTACGAGCCTTTGCTCAAGCGCCTGCCCGCCGGCACGCCGATGTACGGGTTCGAGCGGGTCGAGGGCTCGATCGAAACCCGTGCTGCTGCCTACGTTCCGCTGCTTCGTGAGATCCAGGGTGACGGGCCGTACGTGCTGTGCGGCTGGTCGTTCGGCGGCGTGATGTCGTATGCGGTCGCGAAGTTGCTGCGCGAGCAGGGCGCCGACGTGCGTGTGGTCGGACTTCTCGACACCGTGATGGCCGGCGAGGTCGTGCCGGACACCGAGGAGGAACGTCGCAAGCGTTGGGAGCGCTACGGCAAGTTCGCCAAGCGCACCTACAACCTCGATGTTCCGCTGCCGCTTGACGTTCTGGCCTCCACCGAAGCCGACGAGGATCAGATCCAGATCTTGATGGACATGATCAAGATGAGCGGCGCAAAGATTCCCGGCGGAATCATCGAGCATCAGCGGACGTCCTGGTTGGACAACCGCGCCATCCAGACTGCCGCGTTCAGCAGCTACGACGGAGACGTCGTGCTCTACATGGCCGACAAGTACCACGACGAGCTGATGACGCTCGAGCCTGCATTCAAGACCCGCAAGGCAGACGGTGGTTGGGGTGACTACGTGAAGAACCTCGAGGTCGTCTACATCGGTGGGGATCACCTGCAGATCGTCGACGAGCCGTACATCGCGAAGGTCGCGGCAGACCTCACCACAAAGCTGGCCCAGATCGAGACAGCCCAGACCAAAGCATCGGAAACCGGAGTTCAGAAGTGACGACAACCACCGCGGAGAAGCTCGCTGAACTCCGCGAAAAGTTGGAGAAGGCAAAGGAACCCGGCTCGGCTCGGGCCATTGCCAAGCGCGATGCAGCAGGGCACAGTACGCCGCGCCAGCGCATCGACATGTTGCTCGATCCCGGTAGCTTCGTCGAGGTCGGCGCCCTGGTGAAGATGGCGGGCGAGGACAATCCGTACAGCGACGGCGTCATGACCGGTCACGGAACCGTCGAGGGGCGGCCGGTTGCCGTGTTCGCGCACGATCAGACTGTGTTCGGCGGTGCCGCCGGAGAGATGTTCGGCCGTAAGGTCGCAGCTGTCAACGATTTTGCGCTGAAGGTTGGTTGCCCGGTCGTCGGTATCAACGATTCCGGTGGAGCTCGAATCCAGGATGCCGTTTCCTCATTGGCCTGGTACGCCAACATGGGTTCACGTCAGGAGCCCTTGTCCGGCGTCTGCCCGCAGATCTCGGTCATCCTCGGTAAGTGCGCCGGCGGTGCCGTGTACGCACCGATCAACACCGACGTCGTGGTCGCGACCGAAGAGTCGTACATGTTCGTCACCGGACCCGACGTCATCAAGTCGGTCACCGGCGAAGAGGTCAGCCTCGAGGATCTGGGCGGAGCGCGCAAGCAGGCGGAGTACGGAAACATCCATCACGTCGCTCCCGACGAGAAGGCTGCATTCGACTGGGTCCGTGAGTACCTGAGCTTCATGCCGTCCTCGTGCACGGAGAAGGCGCCGCTGATCAACCCGGGCCTCGAACCCGAGATCACCGAGTCGGATCTCGAACTCAACGCCTTCATGCCGGATGCCGACAACGCCGGCTACGACATGCACGACATCATTCTGCGGATCTTCGACGACGGAACCTTCCACGAAATCGGAGCTCAGGTCGCGCACAACGTGATCACCGGGTTCTCCCGCGTCGACGGCCTGCCCGTCGGTGTCGTGGCCAACCAGCCCACGTACCTCAGTGGCGCCCTCGATGCAGACAGCTCCGACAAGGCCGCCCATTTTGTGCGCCTGTGCGACGCCTTCAGCATCCCGCTCGTTTTTGTCGTCGACACACCGGGCTTCCTTCCCGGCGTCGATCAGGAAAAGGTCGGCGTCATCAAGCGTGGCGGGCGTTTCCTGTTCGCGTACATCGAAGCCACTGTCCCGAAGGTGACGGTGGTGGTTCGCAAGGCGTACGGCGGCGGTTATGCCGTCATGGGTTGCAAGCAGCTCGGTGCCGACATCAACCTCGCGTGGCCGACCGCACGTATCGCCGTGATGGGCGCCGAGGGTGCCGTCAACATCATGGGACGTCGTCAGCTCGCCGAGGCGGGCGAGAACGCACCCGCGGTGCGTGCTCAGTTGATCAACTTCTACAACGAGTTCGTCGCGACGCCGTACATCGCGGCTGAGCGCGGATACATCGACGCGGTGATCGAGCCTTCGCAGACGCGTCTCGAAATCCGCAAGGCTCTGAGGTTGCTCAAGGACAAGACGATCTTCAAGAACCCGCGCAAGCACAACTTGATGCCGCTCTAATTCTTCTTGTCACCGAGGGCGTCGAACTGGCGGCGTAGCGCTTCTATCGTCGCCAGGACGGCGGGCCTCTCGCTGTCGGTCCGCCAGGCGAGGTAGATGTCTCGGCTGAGCGGCGGAACAGTGTCGAGCATTCGAACACCTTCCGGTGGTACAACTCTCGCCAGTCGCGGGATCAGGGCGACCGCGAGGCCCTGAGCGACGAATTCGACCTGGGTGGGAAACTCGGCGACCTCGTACTCGATTCGAGGGTCGAACCCCTGCGCGCGCAGGGTCCTGACGGTGAAGGTGTGAAAGTCCGTTCCCCGCGTCCACGTCGCCCAGGCGTGCTCGGACAGCTCGCTGAGCGCGACAACCTTGTTCTCCGCCAGCGGATGCGACGCGGGGAGAGCGAGCAGAGCCACGTCGTCGTACACGGGAGTGAAGGAGAGTCCGTCGGGAAGTTCGACGGGCAGAGTGCTCCAACTGTCGACCACCACGACGTCGAGGTCGCGGCGAATCAGTGCGGGGAGCAGTTCTTCGGATTCGCCTTCGTTGAAGGTGATTTCGAGTTGGGGGTGCGCATGCCTGATCTCGGCGATGGCTCGCGGCAGCACCGTCCTGCTGGGGGAGACCAGGGCGCCGATACGCACCCGGCCCGTCACCTCGCTCTGCAGCGACGCGATTTCCGCCTCGGCCTGGGCGAGCGTCGAGAGAACCTCTGCGGTTCGGCGCGCGAGGATCCGGCCGGCTTCGGTGAGTCGCACACCGCGGCCCTGTGGTTCGAGGAGCGGAACACCGACTTCGCGCTCGAGTTTGTTCAACTGCTGCGAAATTCCGGACGGTGTGACATGCAAGGTGCGGGCAGCTGCCGCCACTGATCCGTTCTCGGCGACAGCGTGCAGGGCGCGGAGTCTCTCGAGATTCAACACAGTAGTGATGCTACCGAATATACGGTCTGAACATTTGCTTGTGCTGAATAGTTAGCGGCAGGAACATTGTCGGGTGACCACTCTGACCTCCGCGACTGCGCAGACACCGACACCCACCCGAATTCCTCGGGGGCGTATCGACCCTCGATTGCTGGTCGTCGGAGGCGCGGCCGCGATCTCGATCAGTTCGCTCCTCATCAAGCTGGCCGATGTCGGGCCCTCGACGGCCGTTTTCTTCCGTTGCTTCCTGGCCCTGCCGCCACTGGCGTGGTTGGCGTGGCGGGAATACCGCCGGGTGGGCAAGCCGAGCCGGCGGGCGGTCGTTCTGCAGGTGTTCGGCGGCCTGCTGCTCGGGCTGGATTTTGCGTTGTGGTCGCAGTCGATTCTCATGATCGGCGCGGGGATGGCGAGCGTCGTCGTGAACGTGCAGGTGATCGTGGTGCCTGCACTGTCCTGGTTGGTGTTCGGTAATCGGGTTCCGATGCGCTTCGTTTTTGCCCTACCGTTCATGTTCACGGGAATTGCCTTGGCGGGCGGCGTGTTCGGAGGTGGGGAAACCGGCGACGACGTGCTGTGGGGAACGGCGCTCTCGCTCGTCTCCGGAATCGCCTACGGCGGCTACATCTTCGTTGTCGGCCGTACGGGCGAGGCGGATCGGGCAGCGAGCCAGGTGTTGATCTCCACGACGTCCGCGGGCATCGCCGGGTCCATCATCGGATCACTCTGGGGCCGGATCGATTTCGTCCCGGGTTGGGAAGCATTCGGCTGGCTCGCGGCACTGGCGCTGGTCGGCCAGGTGTTCGGCTGGATGCTGATGGGGCACTCGCTCCCTCGACTTCCCGCCGAGGTGGGCGCGACGCTCCTGCTCATGCAACCGGTCCTCGCCGTACTGCTGGCGGTTGTGCTGCTCGGCGAACGGCCCGGTATCGGGCAGCTACTCGGGTGCGTCGTCGTTGTCGGAGCAGTCTCGGCCGTCTCCGTACGTCGCACCCGAGCAGTCACCCGAGTAGGTAGTGCCGGCTAGTGCACCCGCATCTCGCCGGGCATCCACATGCCCGAGCGGGTTGCGGTCCCCGTCTCCACCTCTGCCGGAACAGCATTCGGGAAGTACCGGTCGTAGCGCTCGAGCGATCCCCAGTCCCGTGCCCAGTCGTCCTTCAGGTACGTCGGAACCGTCGTCGCACCGGCGATGACCTCGGTGAACCCGAGCGGGCCGCCGTTGTCCGCGGACTGCCAGGTGTCGGTGGAGCTGACGGCCAGAGGACGGTCCGGGAGGATGCGGAAGTTCGGCATCTCGGCCACACCGTTCTGATGTGTGAACGGACGTTGGCACGGGAACTGAAGGCCGACAGCCCAGTCCAGGAGAACCGGCTGCTCGTTGCCGATGTACGAGTTCAGGGACTCGAGCTTGGGCACGCGAGGTGGCGTGAATGCCATCCACTGATCGCCCGTGAGGTTGGGATCGAACGCGACCACCCGAACGGCGTCGGCGTCCGGCGCGAGTTCGTCGATGGGGATACGGACGTTGCGCCACGACGGTGCGGGTCCGATGTCTCGCGGCATGTACGAACCCTGGACCTGCACGGTTCCGTCGGGCTGAGTCTTGCCGTACTCGACCAGCAGCGACTGGCCGTACGTGATGGCACCGGTGTTGTCGACGGACCACACGCGCCCGGCGACGGACATGACCACCAGCGGTGATTCCTCACTGCGAGTGGGCAATCCGTACCAACTCGAGATGAGGGAAGCGGGTTCCTGTACGCCGGGCTGGTAGCTGCCCATGACCGGCGTCTTCGAAGGATCGAGACCGAAGGGGAGCTTGGCCGTGCTGCCGTTGACGCCGACGTTGCCGGTGCCGCCGCTGGTCCCGGCGCCGGAGCCGGTGGCGAAGCTGGGGCCGACACTCTGGTTGTCGGTGTTACCCATGCCCTGCTTGACCTCGATGTAATCCGCAGTCAAATCGCTGGGAACTCCATTGGGGGAGAAGCCCTTCGAATCAACTCCGGACAGAGGATCCTCGGCGTTGAATCCGGGTGCGGTCAGGGGTCGTAGATTCCCGGAATTGACGTCGGTCTCCACCAGTACGTCCTCGGCCATGCCGCAGGTCTTGCCCGCGAGTGCCTCGATGTTGCTTCGACCCAGCGAGTACGCCGGGTACTGCGACACTGCGCCCTTGAGTAGGGAGAGCACCTCGAAGAGGACCATCAGACCGGCAATCACGGTGAGCGGGGCGGCCGCGAACTTGCGAATTCGTCTGCCCTTGGCCGTGTTCGGCTTTTCGGGCGGGGCTGCAAATCCCTCACGCAGGTACTGCCATGCGGCAAAAGCCAAGGCGAGAGCAAAGAGTGCGAGGAACAGTGTGTTGGATTCACGGCCGTCGTAGGAGATGGTCTTGTCGAACCACGGCACGCCGTAACTCGAGACGTACCAGTAGCCGTTGATGCCGGCGAACGTCAACGCCAGCATCAGGAGCAGTCCGGCCACGAACACCGATCGGTTACGACGCGAGCGCAGGGCCGACGCGGACACGGCGACCGCGGTCAGCGCGGCGAGAGAACCGGCGATGCCCGCGTACGCACCGAAGTGGTGAGTCCACTTGGTGGGGTTGAACATCATCAGGAACATCGTGCCGAAGACGACGCCGACGAGGCGCCACGACGGACCTGTCGCGGCGCCGGGGACGCGGCCGCGGCGCAGCAACACGAAGAGTGTCGTGAAGAGGCACAGGATCATTGTCAAGAACGCGAAGCGTCGGGCAACCGAGCCGTCGACCGTCTGGACGAAGAGGTAGTAGTAGCGCAGGAAGTCCTGGTACCACTCGAGATTGGGGCCGATGATCGTTCGGACGCGGGTGGCTTCCATGACGCCGGCGAAGGTCTGATCGGCGAAGATGACCACCAGCACGATGGTTCCGGCGGCGGCGATCGGAGCGAGAAGCGGCAGTGTGCCGACCAGCCGGTGACGCTTGACGACGATGCGCACCAATGGGCGCACACCGGCGAGAAGGGCTGCGATACACATCAATCCGGTGGGCGCCGCGGCAAGAGTGAAGGCGCCGATCAAGATCGCGGTCGCCGCAGGGAAAAGGCGTCCGGTGGCGATGGCGCGCTCGATGGAGCACCAGGTGAGCAGTGCGCCGAGAGCCACGATGGGCTCGGGGCGAAGACCGTTGTTGTACGCCAACCAGAAGGACAGGAACACCAGCCCGCCGGTCCAGAGGGCGACGTTGCTCCGGCGAACCGCCCGGCCGAGACGCGGGACGACCTCGCGGCTTATGACCATCCAGCAGAGGATTCCGGCGAGCAGAGCGGGCAGACGCATGAACGGGCTCGCGGTCGAGATCTTCGCCATCACGGCCAGCACTTCGTAGTACCAACCGAACGGGGCCTCGGGAACACCGAACCAACGGAAGTAGTTGGCCATGTATCCCGCGTCCGGCGAGACTCGGGCCATGGTGAGGAGATAACCGTCGTCGGCGGTGTTCGCGCCGATGAAGTGCCAGACGACCAGCGTTCCGACCACAACACCGTCGATGCCGGAGAACTTCCACCAGCGTTCGGGAAGGAAGCGTCGGTGCTTGCGGCCGTCGGTGCCGTCGAGGCGGGCAAGGGCGACCAGAGCGACGATGGTCGAGAGGACGGCCACGATCATCGCGACCAGCTTCAAGACGCTGGGGCTCGACGAGAAACGTGAGTCGATCGTCATCGAGAAGCCGAGGCCCTCGGGAGCAGCGCCGTCGGGCAGGTCGCTGAAGACGCCGACCACCTGCGGGCGGAAGTCACCGTCGAGCTGACCACGAATCGGATTGCCGTCGGGATAGGTCAGACCGACGAACTCTGCCGTGGTCCGGTTGACGTCAGAACTGAACGCGATGGCGCCGCAGCGACTCGACTCGACGTCCTCGCGCGCCGCCGAAGCGACGACGACGTTGCGATCGAGCACGTCGACGCTGGTCGCGGACACCCGGACGAACATCGACGAGAGTGCCGCGCCGTCGCCCTGCGCTGGTGCCGTCGACAGCAGGATGCCGCCACCCTCGGGCAGCGAGCTGACCGCGGTGCAGGGGATCGACGCGTTGACGTCGATGGGAACCTGCGCCATCAGAGGTGCCTCGACGTCGCCGATCACGCCGTTCTGCGGCCAGTTGATCGACGCCGTCGTCTGCACGACGGGAAGCAGCGGAGTTGCCAGTGCGAGCACGAAGCCGAGCAAGCCGGCGATGATCGCTACCCATCGAGTGCGATGGAAACGCTCGCGGGCATCCTGACCAGCAGGAGGCGGCGAACTCGAAGTCTGAGGTGAAGCTGTCACTGCGTCGGGCACGGCTACCGATGGTATGTCAGGGCTGAGCGTGGACCTACCGTGCCCAGGTGGTTGGTAGGTCCACGCGTAACAGTTACGACTGGTAACGAATCGGGCCCGGCGTCCAGGTGCCCGAACGCGTCTCGGTGGTGACGTTCATTTGCGCGGGAACTGCATCCGAATCGAGCGGTGCATACTGCTCGAGCGAACCCCAGTCCCGATCCCAGTCGTTGTCCAGGTAGGTCGGCAATGCCCTGGCCGAGAGCAGTTCGGTGGTCCAGCCGAGCGGTCCGCCGCCGTAGTGGTCCTGCCAGGCGTTGGTGGACTCCGCGCCGATCCGGTCGGGCAGGATGCGCCACTCGGGGATCTCGGCGACGCCGTACAGGTGATCCACCGGGCGCTGGCACGGGAAGGCCAGGCCGACAGCCCAGTCCATCAGCACCGGATCGGTGGATCCGACGACGTCCTGCAGCGTGCGCATGGTCGGCACTCGCGGCGGTGTCACCGCCAACCACTGATCTGCACTGATGTCGGTGTCACTGGCCACCAGACGCACGGTGTCGGCGTCGGCGGGCAGTTGATCCATCGGAACGCGCAGGTTGCGCCACGACGGCGACGGGCCGATGTCGATCGGATCGACACGTCCCAGGGCGTCGACGCTCCCGTCTGCCTGCTTCTTGCCGTACTCGACCTGCAGGACCGCACCGGGGGTGACGATGCCGTCGGAGTTGACGTAGCGGATGCGTCCGGCGGCCGCGACGGTCAGGAGCGGTGCGGCGTCGTTGCGCTCGGGCAGTGAGTACCAACCGGTGGTCAGCGCAGCGGCCTGCGCCGCCCCGTAACTACCGAGCACCGGGGTTTTTGCGGGGTCGAGCCCGAACGGGAGCGCGACATTGCTGCCGTTGACGCCTGCCGTCGACTGCGAGCCACCGGCGGTGCCGGATCCGGTTCCCGGCGTGGTGGTGCCGGACTGCGAGGTCGAGGTGTCGAGGCTGTTTGCACTGCCTGCCGTCGAATCTTCGGCGTCGGCCGTGAGGTCGCCGGCGACTCCGTCCGGCGAGAATCCGGTCGACTCACTCGCGCCGAACGCACCCGCGCCGGCGAGATCGGTGGGCCGATCCGTCAATTGCAGAACGCCGGCGTTCGGATCGGACTCCACGAGTACCTCGCCCGCGAGACCGCAGCTTCCGCCGAAGACCGATTCGATGTTGGACTTGCCGATCGAATACGCGGGGTACTGAGCAACCGCGCCCTTGAGTAGGGACAGCACCTCGAACAGCACTACCGCTCCGGCGGCGATGGTCAACGGTGACGGGGCGAGAAGGCGAAGTCGCCTGGTCTTCTTGACGCTGTCTTCCGCGCCGTTTCGCTCGCGCGGCTCCATGACGTGGTACCACGCGGCCAACAGCAGCGCGAGGATTGTCAGACCGAGGAAGGCCGTCGAGAATCCCTTGCCGGCGATTGACGGCGGCTTGTCCCACCACGGGACGCCGTAACTCGAGACGTACCACCAGCCGTTGGAGCTGGTGAACGCCACAGCGAGGATGAACAGGATGCCCGCGGCGAACAGCGCGCGGTTTCGTTTCGAACGCATGCTCGACGCACTCACGCCGACGGCGGCGAGCACGGCAACCGTGGCGGCCAGACCGGCGTACACACCGAAGTGGTGAGTCCACTTGGTGGGGGTGAACTGCATCAGGAGCAGTGACGCGAACACGATGCCGAGGATCCGGCGCGACGGCCCGATCGCGGTGCCCGGGATCCGGCCCTTGCGCAGGATCATCATGACGCAGAAGACGAGCCCGACGATCATGACGAACATGCCGAAGCGGCGCGCCAACGAACCGTCGGGGGAGATGGTCATCAATGCGTCCCAACGCAACCGTTCCTCGAACCACGGAACGTTCGGCCCGACGGCCGTTCGCACCCTCGTCGACTCGAGAACTGTCGCGAGGGTTTGATCTGCGAAGACCGCGACGAGAACCACGGTTCCGGCCGCGAGGATCGGCATGATCTGGGACAGGAAGCCGACACGCTTGCCGCGGGCGATCAGGATCTGCAGGATCGGCCGGGCGCCGGCGATCAACGCGCCGATCGCGATCAGACCGGAAGGCCCGGCGGCCAACGAGAATGCGGCGATCAGCACGGCCATCGCGGCGGGCAACAGACGTCCGGTGGCGATGGCGCGTTCGATGGAGCACCACGTGAGCAGAGCGCCGAGGGCGATGATGGGCTCGGGACGCAGGCCGTTGTTGTACGGCAACCAGAAGGCCAGGAACACGAGCCCGCCGGTCCAGATGGCAACCTTGTTGCGGCGCACCGCAACACCGAGTCGCGGTATCACCTCGCGGCTGATGACCATCCAGCACAGGATGCCGGCGATCAACGCGGGCAGGCGCATCCACATGCTCGCGGTGCTGACCTTCGCGAACAGGGCCAGCACGTCGTAGTACCAACCGAACGGCGCTTCGGGGACGCCGAACCAGCGGAAGTAATTGGCCATGTACCCGGAGTGCTCCGAGACTCGGGCCATGCCGAGCAGGTAACCGTCGTCGGAAGTGTTGGCGCCGAACACATGCCACAGTGCCAGCGTGCCGATCACCAGGGCGTCGATGCCGGTGAACTTCCACCATCGCGCCGGCAGGAAGCGTCGTGCACGACGGCCGTCGACGCCGTCGATCCGGTGCAGTGCGTACAGCGAGACGATGGTCGAGAGTGCCGCGACGATCATCGCGAACAGTTTGAGAAGTGTGGGGCTGGACGAGAACCGGGAGTCGACGTCCATGTGGGCGGACAGTCCGGCGGGCGCTGCGCCCTGCAAGTCGGTGAAGATGCCGACAACCTGTGGGCGGTAGTCGCCGGTCAGGGTGGTGCCGACGCCGTCGACACCGGTGACGGCCGCGACGGTCTGCTCGGAGTTGGTCGTGATGGTGAGCGCGGTGCATCCGCCGAGTTGATCGAGCGGAACCGAGATCAGAACCGAATCGCGAGTGAGTGCTTCGAGGCGGTCGGCAGTGGTGCGGACGGTGAGGCCGCGGGCGTTTCGGTCCGGCGCCCCGTTCGGCATGGTCGAGAGCAGTGTGCCGCCGCTGCCGCCCAACTGGCCGAGGGTCGAACACGGGATGGTGATGTCGAGCGATGTGGGCGAGTAGGAGATCAGCGGCGACGAAACGCTGTTGACGGTCCCACCCTGCGGCCAGTCGATGCTTGCGGCTTCCTGCTTGACGGGCAGGAACGGCGTTGCCAGTGCGAGAAGCAGGCCCAGAAGGCCGGTGACTATCGCGATGAGTCGTGCCGTCCGGACTCTCTGGGAATCCGATTCTCGGGGAGCTTCGGGGCCAGTGGGCACGGGTTTCGGGGGCACTACTACTTCAGACGGCACAAGGAACGATGTTAGGCGAGTGTGGGCCCGCACATCCTGAGAGAACTACTCAGGATGCAACTTCCTGTTCGGATTGTGGTGTTTCAAGTGTTCGGGCGATGGTGTCGAGTGAAATACCCAACACTTCCGCGACCGCGCTGATGGTGAAGAAGGCGGGTGTCGCGATGCGGCCGGTTTCGATCTTGCGCAGCGTTTCGACCGAGATGCCGGCGTCGAGCGCTACCTGAACCATGCTTCGGTCTCCCCGCGCCGATCGCAGGAGTTCACCCAGTCGTAGTCCTCGTTCGAGTTCTTCCGCCGTCAGCGGTACGCGCACCATGTGCTTATAGTAATACCGGTATAGTTATTCGACAAGGAAGGTGTTCGAGATGGTCGAAATCAAGACCGCAGGCGAAATCGACGCGATGGCGGCGGCGGGAAGAATCACGGCGCAGGCTCTGGCTGCAGCGCGTGAGGCGGCGAGCGTCGGGGTGACGTTGCTCGAATTGGACGCCGTTGCCGCGGAGGTTATTTCGGCGGCCGGTGCCTCGGCACTGTTCTTGAACTACCGGCCGGCAACGGCGCCGACACCGTTCCCCGGTGTCATCTGTGCGAGCGTGAACGATGCTGTGGTGCACGGTATCCCGAATGGGTACCGACTCCGTGACGGTGACCTGGTCAGCATCGACTGCGGTGCGAGACTCGACGGATGGTGCGGTGACTCTGCCATCAGCTTCACTGTCGGGCAGGGGAGCAGTGGGGATCAGGCACTGATCGACGCGACCGATCAGGCACTTGCCCGCGGCATCGCCGCCGCCCAGCCCGGAAACCGATTGGGCGACATCGGAGCCGCGATCGGACAGTACGCGCGCGGCCTCGGATACGGCATGCTCGCCGATCACGGTGGTCACGGCATCGGCCGTGAGATGCACGAAGGGCCGGACGTGCCCAACGAAGGTCGAGCAGGCAAAGGCTTCCGGCTGCGTCCCGGCCTGGTCATCGCCATCGAACCGATGCTCATCGCCGACGGAACCGACGACTACCGGCACGACGCCGACGGGTGGACCCTTCGTACCGTTTCGGGCGCCAGGGCTGCGCACAGTGAGCACACGGTCGCGATCACCGAAGACGGTCCGGTGATCATGACCCGCTGACTAACCTCCTTCTGGCTAACCCTGGTTCGAGGTCTTGCCGCTCACGAGGTCTCGTACGTCCCACACCCACACGTCGTCGACGCGCTTGGCATCGAAGCCGACCAGTTCGTCGACCGTGTGACGCAGCGCGTCGTCACCTTTGAATCGCGGAAGCACTAGTACGTCGGCGTGCCAGTACCGCAGGTCGGTCAGTGCGTTCGCCCTGGTGCCCACGTCGATCAACGGGACCTTGCCGGTTTGTTTGGTATTGACCAGCAGGGTCGAGGTGGGTCGGGACTCGGCGCCGTAGATTCCGGCGCGGGTCTTCGAATCCGGGCCGACGAAGTATCCGCCGGCAATCGGGAACCCGAAGTCGGCGTCGACCTGCCAGCTCAGTGCGCGGGCGTCTTCCGCGCTCGCGACGGGGACCGTCACCAGGGTGCCGTCGCTGACGTAGTTCTCCCACGAGCCGCTGGTGATGAATTCGGGCGTCGCAGATCGTTGATCGGCGTCGATGGGTGTCGGGATGAGAGGAATCATGGCGACGGCGAGTGTCACCAGCCAGACACCGGCAGCAGTGCGGCGCGGTCCACGAAGTTCGACGAAAGCGCGGTAGGTGCCGAGGGTGAGCAGCAGTCCGATCGCCGGAATCGCGCCCATGGCGAAACGGGATTCGAGCACCGATTCGAACAGCGGCAGGTCGGCGAGAAGTTTCCACGGCAGGGTGATGCCGGTCCTGTCGCCGTCGATGATCAGTTCGGAACCGAGCGAGAGCACACCCATGACCACGATCACGGCGGCGGCAGCGCGGGTCAGACGGATGCGCCACAACCACACCGTGGCACCGAGGAGCAGGATCACCAGCGGCCACCCGAAGTACGCGTTCTCCTCGGTCGGGTTCATCCGGAACTCGGCGCCCTCGGGATCTCCTGCAACGGATTCGGTCGGGAACGTGGTGAGGGCAGCGGTGTCGTTGCCTGCCTGACCGTGTGAGACGCCGTCGTAGCTCGCTGGGCCGAAGAACTGCGACCACAGCGGCACTGCGGTGATCAAGAGTGTGACCGCGCCGCCGATCACGAGGCCGGGCATCGCGCGCTTGATCGCCTCGCGTGACTTGGCCAGGTCGGGCAGGGCATACGCGGCGCCGAACACCATCGCCGACATCGTGAAGATGAGGAGCGGTTCTTCGCCGAGGAAGATCTGCCACGCGACGAGCAGGCCGAGAACGATTCCGTCGCGAACCGGACGCTTGCCGTTCGAGATGCGCACTACCTGCAAGAAGATGAACGGAAGCACGAAGAACGCGACGAAGTTCGGATGGCCGTTGGCATGCGAGATCATGGCCGGTGCAAATCCGCAGAACCCCGCGCCGACGGCGGCGGCGACCTTGGAGCGGACCGAGACGCCGGTCAGTACGTGCCGCGAGAATGCCCAGTACCAGGCGATAGCGGTGCCGCCGAGGCCGGCAGTCAGCCCGATCGCATAAGTGGCCGTGGGTCCGAAGATCAGCGTGATCGGGGCCAGCGGGATGCTTATGCCGAACATGGCGGTATTGGCCATCAGGTTCACGCCGAGCGGGTAGTTCTGCAGGTCACTGAACAGCGGGCTGCGGAACTGGGCGAGCGCGTGGGCGGTGTCGGCGAAGAACCATTCCCACATCGCCTGGTCGCGGCCCGCGTTGAACAGGTAGCCGGACTGCAGATCGCTCCACAGGTTCGACATCACGTAGATCGCCGCGACGGTGAACGTCACCATGATCGCGAGATCGACCAGACGGCCGCGCTGGACGACCGAGCGTCTGATTGCTGAACGGACTCGCCCTGGACGTGCTTCTTCGAGCAGTTGGACGTCGGGCAGGGTCTCGGTCATGCAGTCGGTGCCTTTCGGTTCTGGCGCCCATCCCTGAAGTGGCGTTCTCAGAAGTTCGGGGTGGCCTACTTAGGTCTCGATTCGATAACTTCCACTGTCAGAGTAACGAACAAAACGGTTCGCGTCCGCGAGCGGGCGCAGTCAGCGAGACAAACCGGTCCGCCCGACTTGTCCGGAAAGTAATGTTTTCGTGCATCGTTTGACGGGTTCGTGACCGGGGTATCGCAACAAGGATCTTGCTCGCGTTTGTTCAGGCAGCCCCGACGAATCCCATCCTCGACGAAGAGTTGGAACCTACGTCCGGGGCCTATACCGGATGGGATGGTGCTTGTGCATGTCGAAGACAGCAGTTCGTAGTAGCGCAGTGGGAGCAGTGGCCCTGTTGGCCGTTGTCCTGGGGGGTGGGACGGCGTCGGCAGGCGTCGACAACACCAGTTCGATCACCGACGTCAAAGGAAATCGGATAGAGGTCTACCAGGCTGATACCGCTATCCACGTCTTTCCGCCACTCGACAGCTCGCCGCTGAGCGTCGAGTTCTTCCACGACGGGGTTGCCGGCGTGAAGATCGACGGGCCGGATGCAGCAAGTTTCACCGGAACCAAGCTGACGATCGGCTATCAGATCGGTTACCCGATCGCGTTGACCGGCGCGACGGTCGTTCTCAACAGTCCCGGTCTGGACTGGGCGATAGACAGTGGCACCGACATCGGCATCGGACTCATACCAGACCCGGCGCTGGGCGTGGACTTCACCAATCACTTCATTCTCGGCGGTGACATCATTCCGTCGCAGGAACTCGATGTCGATCTGGCGCCGGGCGGTATCACCGACGTCGCGCTACTCGAGGATCAGACATTCGACGGTCCCGAGGCCGCTGTCCGCCTGTCCGGTATTCACGGATACGTACAGGGAGCAATCGGGCCGGTGACTATCAGACCGTACGCGAAGGCAGTCACGTCGAATGGCGATACAGTCGTCACTTACGGTGTACCGCAGAGGCTTTAGCGGAAGCGGGTGCTCCCGCCGTCACGCTGCAACAGCGTGATGGTGGGGGCTCTCCGCCTTGCGTATGGTCGAATCGGTGCCGCGTATAGGCGAAGCGTCTGCCCAATGGGCACTGCGGGAAACACTGACGAGTTTCGCGACCAACCGTGCCGCGATCCACACGAGGTACACGGCGGTGATCAGAAGCAGGAGTGCCCAGTCGTGCGCGAAGAATCCGACTATCCCGCCGACCGTGAACGCGAGGGCGACAAAGACGACACGTCCGCCCACATCGGTCTCGACCAGGTACTCGGGCTCGACCGGATCGTCGGGTTCGCTCGATTCATCGATGTCCCCGGCCGATTCAGCCTTGGACCTCTCGTGGTGTTCGGTCGGGATCTCGAGTAGCTCACCCCATTCGAGCACCGCAACGGTGTGCGCGGTGTCGGTCGGGATCGTGCGGTAATCGCGAGACTCGGAAACGTCGATGAGAGCCCTTGCCAGAGTGAGGACTTCGATGCGGTTGCGAATCGCGACGCTCAACACTTCGTGAAAGGCCTGCTCGCGCCCGAACGGTTTGCCGCGTGCAATGACCAGAACATGCTCTGCGGAATCGAGAACTGCACGATGCGGTACTAGCTCGCGGCTTTGCGCAACGAGTTCGCTCACTGTCATCACCTACCCCGCCGGTGGTTGATGCGGCCGTTTGCTCGACTGCGCTTGGAGGGGCTGAGTACCCCGGCAGTTTCGGAAACAAACTCGCCGGGTGGCGTGTCAGATTTGCGCAGCCGGGGCCGAGAGTGCTCCGAGGCAACTTTCGATCAGGTCAGCAGCGATCACGTGAGCCCGATCGCGGCTGTCGACGCGACCCTCCCACGTGGCAAACGTGACGACGGTGAGCACGGTCAGAGTTCCCGCCCGAAGTTCGGCGATGTCTGTCGGCAATGAAGATGCGGCGATGATCCGCCGCTGAACTTCGCGGAAGCTCTCGGCCTGCATGTGATCGCGGATGGTCGACGACATTGCCGGGTCGAAGATCGACTGCACCAGGAACCGCGCGTACAAAGTGCCCTCGCGGTAGATGGTCTGTTCTGCCAACGGCAGGACGAGAGCCTCGACGAGGGCACGCATCGTCGGCGGATTCGGGTCGAGATCGATCATGTCGAGAAACTCACGCCGACGGTCAGCGGCAGGTCGCATTCTGGACTCGACGACTGCCGCCAGCAAACCTTCACGTGAACCGAAGTGATACTGCGCGGCCGACTTGTTGGCCTGCCCGGCTTCGGTCTGAACGTCACGAAGCGTCAGAGCGGCCAGGCCTCGTTCGGCAACCAGACGCTCGGCTGCATCGATCATTGCCGCTCGGGCATCGGTTCGGGTCACGGTATGAAGTTAGGGGTGCGTCGGGGTCGCGTCAACGACCCCGACGGTAAGCCTTTTGTGACGTATCTCCTGGTTAGTTCGCGTCAGAGCGGGTAACGACCACAAACGGACCCTGCTCTGTGACGGTGAAACGAGGATCGTCGAACAGTTCCTTGGGGAACGTGACCGTGTAGCGGCGGACGTTCGGGTCGTTGGGATAGACGTCCTCGGCCAACCGCAGTGTGTACCCGTCGGCGCCCTGGCGGAAGACGAAGGCGTCGGGGCTGCGCCACGGCGCCGAGTCCAGCGCAGCTATCAGTTCGTCAGGGGTCTTCAGTTCCGACCACTGCTCGATCAGCGCGGCGCGCGCACGGAAATCGGCGAGGGGGTTTGCGTAGTGCGACGTCAGCCCTTGGAAACCGAAGTACGGGTAGAAACTCAGGAAGCCTATGTCGGCGGTGAGCACCACCGTGTCACGGGGTTCGCGTCCCAACTGCTCGCGGATGATCCGGTCGATGTCGGCGTAATTGGCCTCGGCACCCGGGGGCCGCTTGTCGCCGCGCTCGCCGTTGCCGTCGGTATCGCTGTATGCCACAGCGATATCCGGCGCCAGCACCTGCGGGATGTTCTGCGCGAAAGCGATGGCTCCGATGACACCGAGTGCAACGAGTACCGCTTTGACTCGGGGATTCTCGCTGGTGGCCAGCACGATCCAGCCCGCGAACTCGAAGAAACCGAACACGCCGGCGGCCGCGAGAAGTCCGATCAGTACCGGCTCGAGCCGGAATCCGAGGAGCGTGCTGCCGGCAACGGTGAACGTCATGGACAGCAGCGCCCACAGGTACACGGCGATGACGCCGATACCGAGTGCTCGGGCGCGGCGGGAGAACAGGAACCGCGAAATCAGCCAGACCGTGCCGAGCAGGCACAGGCCGCCGACGAGCGAGAAACTCAGCATCGGGAAGGGCAGCACCGCACCGGAATCTGGGAGGTAGTGCATTGCGGTGCCGGACTCTGCAGTGGCACCGGAGAGTGCCTTCAGCAGGTACGGCGCCCAAACGGTCAGAGCAACCAGACCCGAGATGATTGCAATTGCTGCAAGTCGAATGAGGGGTCCCAGTGCGGCTTTCCACGTGTTCTGGGCGCGGGCGGCAAGTACTGCGGCAACGACGGCCATCAGAGTCACTGCGAACGCGGCGAATCCGAGATACAGCGTGTAGACGGTTGCGGCAAAACCGAGGAACAGGCCCGTCCCGAGAATTGCGCCGGCTCCGGCAAATCGAGAAGCACCCGGGCGATCGAGCGCACCCCACGCCAGGATCAGCACCGGCGGGATCAGGAGGTTGATGACGGCGCCGTATGCCTCGGGGGAGTTGTACGCCAACACGACGGCAGTGACGGCCAATGCTGCTACGACGGCCCAATCGCGTCGAATCAGTTTGGTCCACAACACGAGTGCTACGACGGCGACGACCGCCAGGGAGCCGATCGCGTACGGCTTGAACGCTTCCCAACCGTCCATACCCAGCAGGTTCGCGACGCGTCCACCGACCCAGAACCAGCCGGCCGGGTAGAACGGCGGCAGATCCACGTACGTCATGTCCTGCAGCGCAGCCGAATCCGTCAGCCGGGTCAGGTACTCGGTCCGGAACTGCTGATCGACCGAGACGCCGTGCAGATACAGACTCGTCGCGGCGAGGGGAAGCCCGAGCGTCGTGGTGACGAAGCCGGAGAGCCCGGCCCACGAGAGGAGTTTTGCGACCCGCTCGGCCTTGCGGGCACGGAACATCAGAACCGCAACGCCGACCACTGCGATGCAGAGCACCTGCAGCACGGTCGTGACTGCCTGCGTGACGTTGGAAGAGGTGAACGCCGGCCACTGCACTCGGCCGAAAGCAAAGAGCCCGACTGCAGCTACAACAGCGGCGACCAGCGCTCCGAGGGCCATTTCCACCACCGTCGCCGCGGCATTACGCCACGGCGACGGGGTCGAAAGGTCTGTACTCGGAGCAGTTGTTGTTTCTGGCACGGGAGGAGCTTAAACCGGCAACTTCCGGAAGATCGGGCGCGGCACGTGGCGCAGGCCCATCATGACGAAGCGCCAGGGGCCGGGAGTCCAGACGATTTCCTTGCCCTTGTCCGAGGCGGCAACAGCGAGCTTCGCGACGATGTCCTTGTTGACCGTCAGCGGAGCTTCCTTGACGTGGGCACTGAACTGCGTGCGCACCATGCCGGGGCGAACGACGGTCACCTGCGGTCCGAATTCCGCGAGAGCCTCGCCGAGCCCGAGGTAGAAACCGTCGAGGCCTGCCTTGGTGGAGCCGTAGACGAAGTTGGCACGCTTGACGCGCTCCCCGGCTACGGACGACATCGCGATGATCTTGCCGAAGCCCTGAGCCTTCATCTTCTCGCCGAGAAGAACGCCGACCGAGACGGAAGCGGTGTAGTTGACGTTTGCCACCAGAACAGCCTTGCGCTGGTTCTGCCACAGCTCTTCGGAGTCACCGTCCAACGCAAACGCGACGATGGCGACGTCGACGTCACCGTTCGAGAACGCCTGGTCGATCACCTTCGGGTGCGACTCGAAATCAACGGCGTCGAAGTCGATGAGCTCTACCGAGGTGGCGCCCTTGGCTTCAAGTTGCTTGACCGCAGCTTCGCGTCCCGGATCGCCGGGGAGCGCCGCCAGAATGACGCGCAACGGCGCCTTCTTCAGGTACTCCTCACAGATGGCGAGGCCGATCTCGGAGGTTCCACCGAGAAGCAAAACGGTTTGCGGGTTACCTACAGCGTTGATCACAGTTCCAGCCTTCTGGACATATCGGAGGCGAAAACGCCTGTGGGGTCGTACTTGCGGCGCGTCGCGATCCACTCGTCGATGCGTGGGTACATGGCGTGGAAGGTTTCCGCGGACGTCCGCGAATCCTTGGCCGTGTACAGGCGCCCACCGAATTCGAGGACACGCTTGTCGAGTTCGGTGACGAACTCGTTCAGGCCCGGCTTGATGCGGAAGTCGACGCAGATGTTCCAGCCCGGGATCGGGAAGCTCAGCGGCGCCTGGTTGCCCTCGCCGAAGAGCTTGAACACGTTGAGGAACGAGTAGTGCCCGCTGCGCTGGATGTCGACGATGATCTTCTTGAACTCGTCGACGGCCTCCGGTGGAACCACGAACTGGTACTGAAGGAATCCGTTGGATCCGTACGCGCGGTTCCACTCACCGAACATGTCGAGCGGGTGGTAGAACTGCGTCAGATTCTGGACCTTGCCGCGGTACTTGCCGGACTTACGGAACCAGACCTCACCGATCGCGGTGAAGTTGAACTTGTTGGCCAGCCCGTTCGGGAAGACGTCGGGGAACGTCAACAACTGCGGTGCGTCGAACGCGAGCGGGTTCTTCTGCAGCTTGGCCGGAAGCTGATCGAGCTTCGCCAACGATCCGCGTGAGACTGCCGCACGACCGAGCTTCGGGGGCGCGGAAATCGCGTCGAACCAGGCGCTCGAGTACTCGTAGTTGGCTTCGCTGCCGTCGCTGTGCAGCGCGATGGTCTCGTCGAGGCTGTTGGTGACGTCGCCGTCGGCGATGAAGTACGCCGTCTCGGTCGGTGTCATCTTGATGGTCGCCCGCAAGATGATGCCCGTCAGGCCCATGCCGCCGATCGTGGCCCAGAACAACGCGGCTTTGGGGTCGTTGCGTCCGCCCTTGGGGGTGAGCGTGCGCACCTTGCCGTCGGCCGTCAGCAGATCCAACGACACGACGTGGTTGCCGAAGCTGCCCGCGCTGTGGTGGTTCTTGCCGTGGATATCCGAGCCGATGGCGCCGCCGATCGTGACCTGGCGAGTACCCGGCAGGACCGGAACCCACAGGCCGAACGGCAGAGCAGCCTTCATCAGCTGATCCAGATTCACGCCGGCGTCGACGTCCACCAGAGCGGTGTCGCGATCGATGCGGTGAATGCGGTCGAGTGCATTCATGTCGATGACCAGGCCGCCGGCGTTCTGCGCTGGGTCACCGTACGAGCGGCCGAGGCCGCGCGCGATGACGCCGCGTCGCAGATGCGAGGGCTTGGAATCGTTCTGTTCCGCAACCTGGGCGACCGCGTTCGCGATCACTTCCACGTCGGGGGTGGACAGCACCTGTGCAGTGGTGGCGGCGGTGCGTCCCCAACCGGTGAGGGTGCGGGCTTGGGTGTGGAGAGCCGGCTTCGGCGTCTCTTCTGCTGTCGTGGACATCAAGGTAGAGGTTACCTGGGAGTAGTGCCGACGGCTCCGACTCGAGTGGTTACTCTCGTCGTCGTGCCCGAAACACCTGCAAGTCACCAGCACGAACCCCACGTCCCGCTGCCCGTCGAGATTCCTGTCACGACGGACATCGCCGACGACGCGATGGACCTGAAAACGCAGATCGTCCGGTTCGTCGCGACGGGTGGGCTGTCGGCGGTCGTGGACTACGGGCTGTACGCATTCCTGTTCAAGGTCGTCGGCCTCGATCTGAGCGTGGCCAAGTCGATCAGCTTTATCGCCGGCACTACGACGGCGTATCTGATCAACCGGCGGTGGACGTTCAAGGCCGAGCCTTCTCGCGCCCGCTTCATCGCTGTCGTCGTGCTGTACGCGATCACTTTTGCGGTTCAGGTCGGGCTCAATGCGCTGTTGGTGCATGTGCTCGCCGACGAGTGGTGGCGCATGCCGCTGGCCTTCATCATCGCGCAGGGCACCGCGACGGTCATCAACTTCATCGTTCAGCGGGCAGTGATCTTCAAGATCAAGTAACGGTTCGGGGTGGATTAGCGCATTCGTCCGGTTTCTCGAGAGAGAATCGAGCCCATGATCATCGTTCTCGATTCTTCGGCCCTGACCAGGGGTGCACGGTTCGACACCGCAATCGCCGACGCTCGCGCACTCGGACACCGCGTCGTCGTGCCGCGATTGGTCGTACTCGAGGTTGCGAGTCGCTACCGCGAGGAATCGGCGGAGATGATCGCGGCCCTGAGCGTCCAGGCGCGCATGTACGACCGACTGGGATTGCGGCGCGACCTCACGAGGTTTGTCGACGCGGCTCACGACAAGGCCGACGGCTACGTCGACGACGTGATCGAAGACCTCGTGGCGATCGGCGTCGAAGTGGTCGATCCAGTCGACGTTTCGCATCTCGAGGTGGCCGAGAGGGCGATCTCGCTGCGTCGGCCCTATACCGACAAGAAGAAGCGAGACGGATATCCGGCGACGCTGAACTGGCTGACCGTGCTCGATCTCGCCGACCGGAACCCGGGCGTCGACGTGATCTGGGTCAGCTCCGACGCACGGGCATATGGCGACGGCGAAGACGGGGTCTGGCATGGCGATCTCACGCGTGAACTTGCGGCGCGTGGCCTCGAGTATCGGGTCCGGTGGGCGTCGGACATCCCGGTGATCGACGGACCGGTTCAGGTGGAGGAAGTCGCTGAGCCGACCCCCGAGGCCCAGGTTGTTCAGGGTTTTGTGGAGCCGGAAGCGGTGGTTCCCGCAGAGATTCCCGAACCCGTGGCTCCCGCAGAGGTTGCCGAACCCGCGGCACCGGCAGTAGCTCCCGCACCCAAGCCCGTTCAGCGCGCAGCGCGAACGAGAGTTGCGCCTCAGCGCATAGAACCCGCCCCGAAAGCTCAGTCCGGCGGATTGCGCGGTCTGGGCAAGGTCATCGGCGGGCGGAAACGAAAGGTCACGATCGTCGACGATCTCGACGAAGTCGACCTCTTCGGTGCCTGATCGCTTCTAATCTGGACAGATGTCTCTGTTGCCGACTGTCAGTCGCAGGACCGGAACTCGATACGGCAGGCCGAGTATCGAATCGCAGGTCCTCTACAACGCGTGCCGATGGATGCTTCGGCCCGTGGTCGGGATCGCCCCGCTGACGCCTGGCGCGATGCGCCGCGCCGCAGTTCTGGACTCGGCCGCGGGTGTGCGCATTCCGTCCGGGATCGATCGGGAGGCGATTCGTTTTCCGGGTTTCGACGGTGAACTCGTCCGGACGGCAGGCTCGACGGCTGATCTGCGCGACGGTGTTGTCCTCTACCTGCACGGCGGCGGGTTCATGTGCTGCGGGCTCAACACGCATCGGCCGGTTGTTGCCGGCATTGCCAAGCGAACCGGCCTTCCGGTCCTGCACATCGCGTATCGGCAGTTGCCGAAGACGAGTATCAGCGGGTCCGTCGACGACTGCCTGGATGCGTACCGGTGGCTTCTCGAACAGGGAGCCTTGCCGGAAAAGGTTGTCTTCGTTGGTGATTCGGCCGGAGGTTTTCTGGTTTTCGCGACGGCGCTTGCAGCTGTTTCCGCGGGACTCGAGGTTCCGGCCGGTCTTGTCGGGCTCTCGCCGCTTCTCGATCTCGACTGCACTACCAAGTCGGTCCATGCCAACGCTCGACGCGACGTGATCGCTCCGGTGTCGGCCCTGATGGCGATCGGAAAGCTTGGCGGCCAGATGAACTCGCCCGTCGACGGCGATCTGGCCGCGCTGCCGCCGTCGTTGCTGATCGCCGCCGAATCCGAGGTGCTCAGAGTCGATTCGGAGGTGATGGCGCAGCGGCTCGCTGCCGCGGGGGTGCAGTGCTCGCTGCAGATCTGGAACGGCCAGGTTCACGCGTTTCCCGCCGTCTGGCCCGGCTTGCCGGAGAGCCGGGCGGCGCTACGAGACGTTGCCAGTTTCATTCGCACCAGGCTGGATGCGGTCCCGCCCCAGGCGTCACGTGCGCAGTGACGCGACAACTGCCCGTGCGAGGGCGTCGGCAGATCCGGGGGCGAAGGGCAGAAAGAGTTCGGGCTCGATCAATTCCACTTCCATGAGCAGTGGTTGATCCACCGGACCCACGACGTCCACACGCGCATAAAGCAATTCGCCGGGGCCGCATAGGGTCGCGGCCAGTGCCGCGTCCGCCAACGCGAGTTCGGCGGTGGACGGTTCGTGGAGGTGGTTGGTTCCGCCGTGGTATTCCTGCACGCGGAAGTCGTTGACGGCCGGGATCTTCCGGACCGCATGGGAGTAGCGTCCGCCGATGTGGATGATCGAGCGCTCGCCGTCGACGACGTCCGAGATGAAGGGCTGGACCAATGCGTCGTTGCCGCTCTCGAGGATGGAGGTGAGGTGAGCGTGGGCCTGCGCGGACCCGGCGGCAAATTTTCCCACTCCGACAGCGCCGGCGGACACCGCAGGCTTGACGATGACGTCGGCACTCTCGAACGAAGGGAGGGTGAGTAATTCGCTCTTTCCGGCGGTGATCACAGCGGTGGGGACGATGGGTACGCCGGCCGCGGCAAGTCCGGTCAGGTATCCCTTGTGGGCGTTCCACTTCACGATCGAGAGCGGATTGGCGATCGGAGCGGTCAGCTGATCGAGAACGGCGAGAAACTCCTCGAGGCGCTGCGTGTAGTCCCATGTCGACCGGATCAGAACCAGGTCGGCGTCGATATCGAGGAGGGACGGGCTCGACCACGGCGCCATCGTCGACGCAATGCCGTAGGTGGTGAGAGCTTCCATGACGAGTTTGCTTTCGACATCCGCCTCGCGGGCGGCGCCGTCACAGGTGAGCAGGAGAACCGTGGTCATGCCACGATGCTTTCACGGCTAGCGCCTTTGGAGGCTAGCGAGGTGGCCCCTCGTCGAGGACCAGGGAACCGGTTCCGGGCTGCCCCGTTGCGTCCACCCACGTCACCGCGACGGTGTCGCCGGGGCGGCGCGAGCTCATCGCCGCGTTGAGATCAGCGGACGACGCGATCCGGCTGCCACCGAACTCGGTGATGACCGCACCTTTGGTCAGCCCCACCCGCTCGGCCGGCGAATCGAAGCTCACGGCAACAACTTCGGCGCCGGCCGGCATGTCCGCGTGATCCTTCACCGCGACACCGAGTACGGGTGTCGGTCCCACACGCACGGTCTCGGAGGAGCGGCCACCGAGTACCTGCTCGACGATCGGTAGTGCGGTGTCGATCGGTATCGCGTAGGACTGAGGCGCCGGTGAGGTTTCGGTGCGGTCGGTGACGGCGTTGCCCGCGCTGCTGACGCCGATCAGCTCGCCAACGGCGTTGACCAGGGGGCCACCGGAATCGCCAGGCCGGATGTCCGCGTCCACCTCGATGAGGCCCTTCAACTGGTTTCGCGATCCGTCGGACACGTTGCGGGTGTTGACGGTGACACCGAGGTTGGTGATGACGCCGGGAGCCGGGACGGGTACTCCGCCACCTTCGGCATTTCCGATAGCGGTGACGGCATCCCCACGAGCGGCTTCCGCGGACTTGCCGACCACTGCCACCGGCAGATCGGTGGCGCCCGCGAGGCGCAGGACGGCAAGGTCGCTGACGCTGTCGTAACCGAGGATCTCGGCGTCGTAGATCAGTCCGTTGGACATGCTGACGGCGGTGACGTCCGAGGCTCCGCTGATGACGTGGTGATTCGTGAGCACCACTCCGTCAGGGGAGAGCACGATCCCGGTTCCTGCGGTGGTGGTGAATCCGGCCGGCGCGGTGATGGTGACGATGGTGGGGACCACCCGGGCCGCGAGCTCCTCCGGGGAGAGCGGAACAACCGGCGCGGGTGGGGTGGTCGTGATGACCGTGACGGGGGCGGACTCGATCGTGCCTGGAGTCAGGGGTGGGGCGACCAGTGCGAGGCCGCCGAGTCCGGCTGCGAGAACGACGGCCGTCCACAGGCCGCGTCTGCTCGCACGTTTGGTCATCCAGCCGTCCGTCCCGCCGGTCGTCATCCCATCGAGTGTGAAAGCTGAAGATTACCCAACCGGCAACGATCAAGACATGCGATGGCGCAACAACATGTAGACACCGCGACGCATGAACGAGGTGGCGAGTGCGCGAGCATCGCCGATTCGGACGTCCATCGCCGAGATCAGGGTCGGATCCGATTCCCGGAGATCTTTGTGGAATGCCGCTGCCTGGCGTGCCTGATCTTTGGCCAGACGAACACTCCACTGTCCGGCGTTGACCCGGAAGGACGCGAGCGGCTTGGCGATCGCATAAACGTCGCCCTGCAGTGCGACTGCGGTGTAGGTGGCTTCGTCGATGACGTACGGGTTGGTGTCGTCCCACCAACCGATTGCCTTGAGAGCGGACCGCTTCATGAGCACACATCCGGGCTCACCGAAGATGTTCGCTCCTGCCGTCACCGTCTTCCGGGCTGCGTCACGCCCGGTGACCAGTCCCTTCAACCCGGCCAGTCCGCGCGCGGAAAGGATGGTCTTTCCGTTTGCATCAACCAGTTTGCGTTGCGAGGCCACGAGTACAACCGATGGGTGCTCGTCGAATGCCGCGACCTGTTCCGCCAGGCACTCGGGGTAGATGGTGTCGTCACCGCACACGAGTTTCAGGAGTTCGCCGTTCGCGGCTTCGCTGACCCGGTCCCAGTTTCGCTTCGCTCCGCCGCCGGCTTCGGTCGTCAGGATTTCGATTCGCGGATCGTCGGCGTACCGGGCGAGGACCTTGACGGTGTCGTCGGTCGACGAATGATCCGAGATGATCAGTTCGAAGTCCTGATAGGTCTGATTCAGGATCGAGTCGATCGTCTCGGCAATGTAGTCGGCATTGTTGTAGGCCGGGACGACGACGGAAACACGCGGAGTCATGAGGTGCCTGTTCTCTTGTTTCGACTGAACGAGAAATCGCGGTAACCGAAGAAACTTGCTGTTGCGGTTACTGCTGTGATGACGAGTTGTGACGGGATGGGCGGAAAGTGCAGGACCGAGACGGCGACGGTCATCAGCGCGAGGTTGATCACGAAGGCGCCGAAGTTGACGACGACGAATCGCCAGAAGTCGCGCAGGAAGTGACCGCGAACTTCGAAGACCAGGTAGCGGTACATCGCAAAAGCACACAGCAGGTTGCAGACGTATCCGGCAACGATCGCGAAGTGGTAGCCGAACTGATCGCCGAGCGCGATCTGCCAGGCAATGAACCAGGCAGTTCCGAGAACTGTGTTGACTCCACCGACGAGCAGGAACGCAAGGGCCTGATTCTTGACGACGCGCATCAACGGACCCGGCCTGCCGTCCATTCCGGCGGGGGGTGTTGCAGTCGAATCCGGTGAAGCCATCAGCCTTCGCCGAACGTGGGCAGTAGCCCGGCTGACAAAGCATCTTGAAGCGACGGTGCTGCTGTGTCCTTTGCCGACAGCGTGATGTTCAAGGGCTCACCGCCACGACCCACGGTCGGCCAGTCGATCGCGATGTCGGGATCGAGGGGATGAACCTCGTGCTCGCGTTCGGGGGCGTATCCCGTCGAGCACAGGTAGACCACCGTCGAGTTGTCCTCGAGGGAAATGAAGGCATGCCCCAGCCCCTCGGACAGAAAGATCGCTCTGCGGTCGACATCGTCGAGAAGGACCGAATCCCACTGGCCGAAGGTCGGCGATCCGACGCGTAGGTCGACGGCGATGTCGAGGATCGCGCCTTTGACACACGTGACGTATTTGGCCTGGCCGGGAGGGACGTCGGCAAAATGAATGCCGCGGAGGACACCGGCAGCGGAGACCGAGCAATTGGCCTGCTGAAGGTCGAGTGTGCGGCCGGTGATCTCGGAGAATCCGGGTTCGCGGAACCATTCGAGGAAGACTCCGCGGTCGTCGCCGAACTGCTTGGGCGTGAATTCCCAGGCGCCGGGAACCTTCAATTCGCGATACTGGCTCATCACGTGAGTATCTGCCATGTCACCAGTCCTTGCCGCGGTCGAGAAGTTCGAGAAGGTATTTTCCGTATCCGGATTTCAGGAGCTTTTCAGCCCGAATGCGTAGCTCGTCGTCGGTGATGAATCCGTGCCGCCAGGCAACTTCTTCGGGCGCGCCGATTTTTAGTCCCTGACGCTCCTCGATCGTGCGAACGTAGTTCGACGCGTCGAGAAGCGAATCGAAAGTTCCGGTGTCGAGCCACGCGGTGCCGCGTGGAAGTACTTCGACCTGGAGGCGACCAGCTTCGAGGTACGCGCGGTTGACGTCGGTGATCTCGTATTCGCCGCGTGCCGATGGTTCGAGGTCTTTGGCTATGGCGACGACGTCGTTGTCGTAAAAATACAATCCTGGCACCGAATAATTCGAGCGCGGGTTTGTCGGCTTCTCCTCCAGCGAGACGGCTTTGCCCTCGCGGTCGAACTCGATGACTCCGTAGGCCGTGGGGTCGGAAACCCAGTACGCGAAGACGGCGCCGCCGTCGATGTTCTCGAAGCGCGTGAGCTTACTGCCCAGACCCGGGCCGTAGAAGATGTTGTCACCGAGGACCAGCGCCGCGGATTCGGAGCCGATATGGCCGGCGCCGAGTACAAATGCTTGTGCGAGACCGTTCGGCTCGTGCTGGATCTGGTAGGTCAGGTCGACGCCGAACTGCGAGCCGTCGCCGAGTAACCGCTGGAACTGTGGTGCGTCGTCTTCTGTGGTGATGATCAAGATGTCGCGGATCCCGGCCAGCATCAGGGTGCTGAGCGGGTAGTAGATCATCGGTTTGTCGTAGACGGGGACCAGCTGTTTGCTCACGCCGAGCGTGATGGGGTGCAACCTCGACCCCGTGCCGCCCGCCAGAATGATTCCGCGCATGCCTCGAAGTGTTCCAGTGTTCGCTGGAGAAACAAATCTCGGGCGCACGGTATCGTGCGTGGCCGGTAGGTTGATCGGTTCGATTCGGTGATCGTGGAGGCGCAAACGTGAGAGTTCTCGTGACTGGCGGGGCAGGCTTCATCGGCGCCAATTTCGTCCATCAGACGGTTGCGGAGCGTCCTGATGCCGAGGTCACGGTGCTCGACGCGCTGACTTATGCAGGCAACAAGTCTTCGCTCGATTCGATAGCCGACCGCATCAGGTTTGTTCACGGCGACATCACCGATGCATCTCTCGTCGATGAACTGGTGGGCGCTGCGGACGTCGTCGTTCATTTTGCCGCCGAGTCGCACAACGACAATTCGCTCGCTGATCCGTGGCCGTTCGTGCAGACCAACATCGTGGGAACGTTCACGCTGCTGCAGGCTGTGCGCAAGCACGATGTCAGGTATCACCACATTTCCACCGACGAAGTGTACGGAGATCTCGAACTGGGCGATCCGGACCGTTTCACGGAGTCCACGGCGTACAACCCGTCGAGCCCCTACTCGTCGACCAAGGCATCGAGCGACATGTTGGTGCGCGCGTGGACGCGTTCGTTCGGCGTCCGGGCGACCCTGTCGAACTGTTCGAACAATTACGGCCCGTATCAACATGTCGAGAAGTTCATCCCGCGTCAGATCACCAATGTTCTCGCCGGATTGCGTCCCAAGTTGTACGGCGACGGTTTGAACGTCCGTGACTGGATTCATGTCGACGACCACAACAGCGCGGTCTGGGCGATCATCGACGGTGGCCGGATCGGTCAGACCTACTTGATCGGCGCCGACGGTGAGGTGAACAACCGAACCGTCATGGAGTCGATTCTGCAGATATTGGGTCGCGGCGCCGACGAGTTCGATTTTGTCACCGATCGCCCGGGTCACGACGTGAGGTACGCGATCGATTCGAGTCTGCTCCGGGAAGAACTGGGCTGGTCACCTCGCTACGAGGACTTCCGCAGTGGTCTCGAAGCAACAATCGACTGGTACCGCGACAACGAAGCGTGGTGGCGTCCGCAGAAGGACGCAACCGAGCAGGCATACGTGGCCGCGGGGGAGAAGACCACCTCCTAGCGTGCAGCCAGATTACGACGGATGGAGTCGAGGGTCGACGCTATTCCGGCAGGCAACGGGCGATGTGTGCGCTGGTCCAGATCAGTCCACACGGTCGATCGCAGCCTCAGGTCGCGGGCTTGCGCCGAGGCGAGTGGAGAACTGGCGAGCACCACGTTCGGGCGTTTTCTGAATACCGTGTGGCAGGCGCCGAGGATCGCTCCGATGGTGACGCTGCGTCCGGACGCGTAGATCTTGGTGATCGTTGCTTCCGGCGATGTTTCCGCTCGAGTAAAGCTGTCGACCACCATTTCGGCGGCATCGGAGACGTAGATGTAGTCCCGAAGCGTGTCCATGGGGACATAGATCGAAATGGGCATCGACAGTAGATAGCCCCGGCACAGATGCGAAATCAGGCCTTGGGGTTTCGCGAGATTCTGGCCCGGACCATATAGATTCGCGAATCTTCCTATGACAGTACGGTTTCCGCTTCTGGAGCCGAATTCGTGAACAATCGATTCGGCATCGAGCTTTGCTCGCCCGTAGTCGGCCAGTGGTCTGGTCGCGCTTGTTTCGGTGTGCGGTGCGCCAGGAGTCCCGGCGTAGACGCCGCCGGCGGACGAAGCGTGGAAGACGGTCCCGACGCCGGCACCTGCGGTCCTCAACTCGTCCAGGACGTCCTTCATGAGTTGGTTCTCGCGAGCGAACTCGTCACTGCTCGTACCGTTCACACCTGCGCCGGCGCACCACGCCATTCGCCACGGGCCACCGGATGCGTCCGTAACCAGTTTTCTGGCATCGGCGAACAGGATTTTCCTGGCCAGAGCGGGTTCGCCCCACGGGACGCGGCTGGTGCGAAGATCGGCCCCACGGCGATCGAGTTCGCGGGCCACAGAGCTGCCGAGGAGGCCGCCGCTGCCGACTACCCACGTGGGGACATTCATTGCTACGCGGGTGGCTCGGTGGCGTTCCGGCGCCCCAATGGGCCTGCCGCGGGGTCGCTGACGATGAGATACGGCGGCTTTCCCATTGCTGTCTTGACCGCGACACCGATGTATTCGGCGATCACACCCAACGAGAAGAGCACTGCCCCGAAACCGAACAGCATCACGATCATCGTCGACGCCCATCCACGTACCTCGACGCCGGCGTCGAAGAACACGTACGACGCCAACACGTAGAGGACGATGACGAGGCCACCGACGGCAAACAGGAAACCGATCAGGCTGACCATGCGAAGGCCTTTGGTGCCGCTGGAGAGCACCATTCGCCAGAAATGCGACAGCAGGCTTCTGAGGTGGTATCCAGATGCGCGTCCGCGTTCCTCGCGCAGTTGAACCGGACTGGTGGTGACCTCGCCGGCGATCCAGCCGAGCGCCACGTCGAGATATGCCTCGGATCCGGCGTATGCGGCGACCGACCGTCCGACCTCGCCGAGGACGAGGCGGAAGCTTTGATACTTCACGGAGTTCTCGGACGAGAGAATCTTGGTGGTCAGCCATTTCGACGACTTCGACGCCGCGTTCCGTAGCGCTCCGTGGGGTGCCGCGTTCACTGGTTGCGCGTAGACGAGGGTGGCTTGTTGGTCCAGTGCAGTGTCGAGGAGTCCACCGATGTCCGCCGGGTTGTGCTGGCCGTCCTCGTCCATGGTGACGACCCATTCGCCCCCACTCGATGCCATTCCCGCCAGTGTTGCCGGGTGTTGGCCGAAGTTGCGTGAGAGCCAGATGGGTCGGATGAAGTCGTGTCGTCTCGCCAGTTCACGGATGACGGCAGCTGATCCGTCCGGACCGTGGTCGAAGACGAGAAGGACTTCTTCGACGACCAGCGGTCGCCCGCCGGGAGTGGTCTGCGTTTTCGTCAGGGGGAGTATCTCGTCGATGAGAGCATTGAGAGTGCGTTCGCCCTGGTAAACCGGCACGACGACGGAAATTCGGTGCGGTTGCACCGACTCGGGTGTGCCATCGGTCTTCACAGGCGGGGAGTGTATACGTCGCCAGGGGTCGGCTTCTCGGCGTGGGGGCGTACGTGTCGGCGAATCGTGTAGTTATGATCCGGATCACTCGACGAAAGTGAGTCCCGGTGGCCGAGTTCGAAGATCACACCAACGATCGACGCAAGAACAATCGCGAGAACACCGGCGTTCCTGGGAGAGCCGACATGGCTGACGGCGGTGACACCACCGACACCGAGTACACCGCGAGGTTGCGGGAGCTACAAGGCGCCAGATGGAAGCGCGTCCTGAATGTCCAAGCGCCCTATCAGTGGAATATCAGACGATTCCTCGGTGGCCGGAGAGTCCTCGATGTCGGCTGCGGAATCGGCCGGAATCTGCGTAATCTTCCCCCTGGCAGCGTCGGGGTGGACCACAACGAACATTCGGTGGAGTTCTGCCGATCGCTCGGTTTCGAGGCGTACTCGTCGGCGGAATTTCATGCCGAAAGCGATCCGCGAACCTTCGACGGAATGCTGATGGCGCATCTCCTCGAGCACCTTCCGGCGGGCGAAGCCTCCGGCATCGTCGCCGAGTACCTTCCTTTCCTCGAACCGGGCGCGACAGTCATGCTGATCTGCCCTCAGGAGCGTGGCTTCGCCAGCGATCCCACGCACACCGTCTTCCTCGACGGCGTCGACCTCGAAAAGATTTGTGCGGACAACGGTCTTGTCGTCAGGCGCTCGCTGTCGTTCCCCTTTCCTCGGTGGATGGGGAAGCCGTTCATCTACAACGAGTCCGTGGTGATCGCGGAGGTTCCGTCCAGGCTCTGACGCCTGTCGCGGTAGTAGATCACGGAGAGACCGGCGAGGAGAACGAGTCCGAAGCCCATTCCGACGAAGCCGATCCGCTGTCCTGGAGACCGGAAGTTGATCACGAGTTCGGCGTTGTCCGTGCCTGGCGGCAGATCGACGTAGAGGTACGTTCCGCCGAGACCTTTGGTGGGGATGGGTTCGCCGTCGAGGGTCGCGGTGTAGCCCGGCCATGCCAACCGTGCGAAGACGACGCTGCCACCGCCCGGTGAGCTGACTCGTACACGCTCGCTCTTGACGCTCATGTACTCGGACTGTGCGTCGGCATTGACCGTTGCGGACACCCGGCCCGGTTGATCGGAGATCGGGCCGGCGTCGCGTTCGAGGATGTAGATCTGTTCTTGGGCGACCTCGGGCACGTCTGCCCAGTGCCATCCGGGCGGGGCGGGCTCGTTGTCGGCGCCCGGGTACTGCTTGCGCTGAAGGACGACGCGGTCGAGCAGCATCAGGTCTGCGCTGGTTCTGCCGGTGTATTCGTCCGGCCTGAACACATTTCGATAAGCGTCGTCGCAGGTCGAGCCATCGAATCCCATGCACAACAGTGATGCGAAGTCGGCGTGGCCGACGGGGGTGTACGCGTTCACGTAGTCGAGATCGAGGACCTTCGCGTAGTTTCCGTACACCTGCGAAGTCCACGGTAGTTCGGTCGTTTCGGCATCGATTCGGATCAGCGCGCGATTGCCGAGCTGAAGGGTCGTGCCCGGGAAATCCGGAAAGTTCGCCTTGGCTTCGGATTGGCTGGTCGGTAGGTACCACTTGTTCAGTGCCTGCGGGTACGCGATCACTTGATAAAGGGTCACCGGAGCGATGGTGAGAATCAGTAGACCCGCGATCGCCGGGGCGCCGTACCTACGGCCGAGGTAGATGGCGAGTGCTCCGACGGCGATGATCACGACAGCCCAGGTGAGATGTCGGATGAAGTACTGCGGACCCGAAGAACTGGCGCGAATCATCAAGACGAACACGATCAACGCTGCAGCGGTGACGCGGGATCGCAGCTTGTCCAAAGTCCCGAATCGGCTCAGCAGCACACCGAGCAACACCAGGGAGAACACCGCGACGAAGGGAAGCAGCCGTGCCGGCCACCGAATCTGACCGATGTCGCTGGGACCCGCGGTGAACAGCAGAATGAACGCCAGCAGCAGCAGCGGGGTTACCAAATCGCGCAGCGACCCCTGTGCTTTCCGCCAGCCGATGAAGGCCAGCGCCGGTATCGCGAACCACGCGATGTACGTGATCGGTGCGTAGGTGGTCTCACCTGTCCAGGACTCGATGCTCGAGACCGACGACGGAATGCTCGCTGTGAGTGTTTCGGACCACGGAGCGGTCAGGAAGTTGTCGTTGAACGTGCCTTCTTCGCCGGTGCGCCAGGTGACCGCAGAGGAGAGCAGGCCGGGCAGAAATGTGATGGCTCCGCAGGCGGCGGCCGCGATGCCGACAAGACCGAGCTTCACCGTTGTCCGCCATTGCGGACTGCGGATGTATTCGCCCAGCATCAGTGCCCCGACGGTTACTCCGGCCATCAATGCCGCGTGGACGTAGCCGACGCTGATCGCGAGGTAGAGGAAGACGAACACCGGTATCGGCCCCGACCGGCCGCGGGCATAGCGAATGCCGCTTGCCCATGCCTGCACCACCCACGCCATTCCGATCACCGACGTAACCCACGACGGGTACTCGAAATACAGAGTGAAACCGGCAAAGGGAACTGCGCTTCCGGCGACGGCCGCCCAATAAGGGCGAGCTCCGTATTCGAGACAGACTCGATAGACGCCCCACCCGAGGATGATCGCGAATGCCAGCTTGACCAGCGTGGCCAGTAGAGCGAGATTGTCGACGGACGGTGCGATGTAGTTGATGAAGATCTGTACCGGGTTCCACAGCCCACCCTGGCCTTCGACCGGATAGTTTCCCGCCATCCATTGATCCAGGACCAGGGACGGGAATTGACCCTCTCTCATCAGATGGCCCAGCTGAACCCAGTTGCCGACAGCACCGGATTCGGTGTCGTCGACGTAGAAGTAGCGAGGGTCCACCGTGACGATCGCCAAGAATGCGAGGCACACGACTGCTGGGATCACAGCGCCCCAGCTCCAGCGTTCCCGACGGGTGGGAGCGGGTAGTTCGAGTGTCAAGGGATCTCCAGGTCGCACGGGTGGATGCACCAGAGACAGTAGCCGAGGCCGTGTTTTCGAGTTTCGGGGGCAATTCCACCTCGGATACCCTGCGAGTGACAGGTACAGATTTTTCAAGATTCACGGTAGGAGTCATATGCCCGAGCAGGTAAAGGTGGGGGTGCCGGAGAACGGGCAGGTCAAGGCTCACCGTTTGGTGGTCCAGCGCGGCGTGTTCGTCGGGATGTCGCCGATAGTCAACGACGACCTGTACGTCGAGTTCCGGAAAGGCTCCGGTGAGCGGACCCGGCACCGAATTGCTCTCGACAAGGGCGCGCGGATCAGCACCAACACCTACTTCGGGCGTTTCGCCGCCAGCTACTGGCAGCGGTGGACGACTGTCACCGAGGTCGAGGCATCGCTGCGAATCGAGAGCGAGGGCCGGTTCCGCGTCCGGATGGTCGCTTCGGATATCGCCGGGCATCGCCGCATCCTCGAAACCCGCGACGGATCGGGGTCTTCGGAGGTCGCATTGACCTCACCGTTGGACAAGTTCGTCGACGGCGGCGCCCTGTGGCTCGAGGTGGATTCCCTCGACGCTCCGATGGTGATCGAGAACTTGGAATGGACCGTGGCAGCTCCGGAGACGGTTCGCCCGGTCTCGGTGGCGATCTGCACCTTCAATCGGGCCGACGATTGCGCCGAGACGGTTGCTGCGCTGGCCTCCGACGCTACCGTGCGTGCCCTCATCAGTTCGGTGTATGTCGTCGATCAGGGTAACGACTTGGTGAAAGATCGGGCGCGCTTCGTCGAGGCGGCAGACAAGCTCGGCGACAAGTTGCAGTATCTTCAGCAGCCGAATCTCGGTGGAGCAGGCGGCTTTTCACGCGGATTGTTCGAGGCGACGTCCACGGGGGTGGATGTCGCCGACGTCATCCTGATGGATGACGACATTCTGTGTGAGCCGGAAACAGTGTTGCGCCTCAATGCCTTTGCCAATATGACGGTGGAACCGACTTTGGTGGGTGCGCAGATGATGTATCTGCTCAATCCCGATTTTCTCAATGTCGGCGCAGAAGACGTGGATCTGAAGACCCTGCACCACGGGCAGCGAGTGCCCAAGGCTCTCATCAACACGAGCATGCTCAAGAAGCGCCAAGAGCGTCGAGTCGACGCGGGATACAACGCCTGGTGGACATGCCTGATTCCCGCCGAAGTTGTCGAAGCCATCGGATTGCCCGTTCCGATCTTCTTCCAGTGGGATGACGTGGAGTACGGAATCCGTGCTCGGAAAGCGGGATTCGTCACCGTCACGTTGCCCAACGCTGCCGTGTGGCATGCCGACTTCTACTGGAAGGACTTCGACGACTGGGCGCGCTACTTCAGTACGCGCAACTCGCTCGTCGTCGGGTCACTGCACAGCGACCTTGACACCAAGGGACTCTCACGTCAGTTCTTCCGTCAGATCTCCGAATTCCTCGTCGGAATGCAATACGGCCTGGCATTCACGACGCTGAAGGGCATCGAGGACTACCTCGACGGTCCGGAGGCGTTGCGGGACGGCGGCATCGAGGCGATGGCAAGTATCCGCGCCGGCCGAGCGCAATATGCGGAGACGATCAAACACGACGCTGCCACGGCTCCGGTTCCCTCGAACGAACTCCACACCGAGCGCGCCGGCGGCGAACCGAGCCTGATGCGAGTGATCCTGGCCAAGCGTGCGGTGGACCAGTGGTTGGGTCGCACCCGCGGCGGACTGATCAATATCCCGCGCGAAGACGCGCATTGGTGGCACATCTCGCGGTTCGACCATGTTGTCGTCACCGATGCTTCGCAATCGGGGGTACGCATCCGGCAGAGAGACAAGGCTACGGCGCGCGCTCTCCTTGTCCGAACGGTCAAGCTACTGCGTCGGTTCCAGAAGGAAGCCCCTGCCGTGTCGGCGAAGTACCGTGCTGCGATGCCGGAACTCACGAGTCGAGAGAACTGGGCACGTCTTTACGAGAAGTGATTCTCAGCTGGTGATCTCGACGATGACCTGCTCGTTGTCGACGGTGTACCCGAGATATTCGAACGAGATGCCGGTGCGTGTGACGAACTCCGTCCACGCCCGGTACTCGTGCTGCTTCCATCCGGGATAGTTGAAGAACTCGTCGAAGACGACAATCGACCCGGGTACCAGTCGGTCGCCGAGGAGATCGAGCACCGTCTTGGTGGACGAGTAGAGGTCGGCGTCGAGGTGCAGGAACGCAACGGGGCCGGGTTCGTCGTTCAGGAACGAGGGCAAGGTGTCCTCGAAGAGGCCCGGAACAAGTTGCGCCCCTGGGACTTCGGGGATGAATTCCTGAGCGAACTCGCCGGCCGGGAACCCGGTCCGCCAAGTCTCCGGAAGGCCGGAGAACACGTCGAAACCCGCGACGGTTCCCTCGCGTTCGGTGAATGCCTCCGAGACGATCCTGAGTGTGGTTCCGCTGGCAACGCCGAATTCGAGTGCCATGCCGGGTATTTCGATCAAACTCAGGGCATGGCGAAGCGTGTCGTGCGGGTGGCCGAATGTCTCCGCGACTCGAAGGTGCTCGAGGATGAACTTCGCAGTCGACGCTGTCGCTTCCAGGTCCACGGCGTAGGCCAGATCCCGTCGCTGACGAAATTCCAGCTCGTCGATCCTGGACCGGAGGCCCGCGATGTCACCGCGGGCCCCGGCCAGTTCCTCACGTGAGAGCGTCAGCGCATCGAGGATCTGTTGCGTGCGATCTGCGCTGCGCCGGTCGGCGGCCTCGACCACCTCGGATACCGCACGCTGAAGCTTGGTCCTGGCGCTTGAACGGAACCGCTCGAACATGGCAACCTCTCGTCGGGATCACCCCCATGCTGCCAGGATTCGTTCGCTACCGTTCGCGACCGCGGTAGTGACTCTTGAGTTGTCGGGAGATCACTTTGATCTCCCGCGTCCTCTCTGCCTGCAGACGAGCATCGCTTCGCGCAGCATTCCACGCGTTCTCTCGCTGTAGTTTCCGGTAGCTCGCGAGTCTTCGCTCATCGATATCGCCGCGCCCGAGTGCGCCCAGGACTGCGCATCCCGGCTCGGAGTTGTGTGTGCAATCGGAGAACCGGCACTCTGCAATCAGCTCCTCGATCTCGGGGAACGCCTTGTCGATCCCCTCTGCCGCGTTCCACATCCCAACCCCTCGCAGGCCGGGTGTGTCGATCAGCGTCCGACCGCCGGAGAAGGGGATCAACTCTCTGGTGACGGTGGTGTGGCGTCCCTTTCCGTCGCCGGCCCGAACGCGACCGGTCTCGAGTCGGTTGTTTCCGGTGGTTTCTGTGGGGAGCGCTGTGTCGGCGAGGAGGGCGTTCGCGAGCGTCGACTTACCGGCGCCGGATGGACCGAGTATCGCCACGGTGCCGTCCAGAACTGCATCGAGTACATCCATTCCTTCGTTGGTCTCGGCACTGACGGCCAGCACTGTTGCGCCGGGCGCAACAGCAGAGACCTCGGCGAGAGTGTCGGAGATATAGTGAGCTGCATCGGATTTGGTAAGTGCGACGACAGGTGTCGCGCCGCTCTCCCACGTGAGTGCGAGTAGCCGTTCTATGCGCCCGAGATCGACGTCGCCGTCCGAAGCCGTGGCGATGACGACGGTGTCGACATTGGCCGCCAGAATCTGGCCTTCCGATTTTCCGGATGCCGAGGATCGGACGATACTGCTCGATCGGGGGAGTATCGAAGTGACCGTGTGCATTTCGGGCTCGCGTGAGTCCGGCACCTCGACCACGGACACCCAGTCGCCCGTGCAGAGCGCATCGCTGCCGCTGAGTGCGCGGACGGTGCCTTCGGCGGTGGCCACGTCACACCGCCCGCGGTCGACGCGAAGAACGCGCCCGGGTGCGGAGTCCGGTGAGGCAAGGGTAGTGAATTTATTCGAGAGTGTTGCGTTCCAACCGTATTCGGTCAGGGGCGTGCGGTTTTCCGACATGGTGAGTGTGTCCTCGAGTATGAAGAAGTGTGAATGTTGACGGTGCTGAAACTGCGGAACACGACAGTCATCAATACTCACTCCTCGTAAACCTCGGGACGCACCATGCGTCGGATCAGAATGCTCTCAGCCGCAGACGCGACTGTGCAACTGATTTAAGAGAGATGGGGGTAACTGATTCAACTCAGGACGGCTGACTCAACTCGGGCGTTCGAACTTTTCTTCCCGGCCGAGCTTGCGCAGTCGCATCCACTCGCGCAGTCCTGCCGGATCGCGGCGTGTGATCAGGAAGTACCAGCCGAACCGAACCCATTCCTGCGGAAGCAGTTTCCGCATTCCCGGTTGGGCGAGGATGTACCCACGGTTGCGGTACGTGAAGTAGCGCTTCGTGTCGTTGTCGGGGTACTGCGTGTGCATGCGTCCGCCGAGGATCGGCTTGAACTCGTCCGCGCCGTTGGGGTGGACGTAGGCAGTTTGCAGACAGGTACCGAACTTCAGGCCGGAGCGCACGAGGCGACGGTGTACCTCGACCTCGTCGCCGCGGACGAACAGGCGTAGATCCGGAACACCGACGGCATCGATCGCGTCGGCGGTGAACAGTGCGCCGTTGAAGAGGGACGCGATACCGGGCAGGAGATCCTCGTCGCCGAGTTCGGAACGCAACCGGCGCCACGACGTGCCGCGGCGAAGTGGGAAAGCGAGGCGGTCGGGGTTGTCGATGTCGCAGACGACGGGGGAGACCTCGGCCAGGTCGTTTCGAATTGCACAGTCGAGCAGTGTTTCCAGGACTTCGGGACCCTCCGGGCGCCCGTCGTCGTCTGCGAGCCAGACGCGGTCGGCGCCGAGCGAAAGTGCGTAGAGAATGCCCAGAGCAAATCCTCCGGCACCGCCGAGGTTGTGCTGAGAACCGATGTAACTGGTCGGCAGTGGAGCGTTGTCGACGAGCTCTTTCACATCGGCTTCGTCGGCATTGTCGACGACAACAAGATGGTCGAGCGGCCGCGACTGGGTGCTGAGGACCTTCAGGGATTCGGCCAGTAGTTCACGCCGCTTGTGCGTGACGACGACCCCGATGATTTTCTCGGGTGCGCTCACGGGGTGCTCTCCCGTTCCATTTCCTTGATGACGTGGCGCACATGCTCTGCGGCGTCGTCACCTTCGTAGGCGCGCACGACGTCTTCGATGTCGCCTTGCATGCGGATCTGGCCGTGGTCGATCCACATGGCGCTGTTGCACAGCTGGGCGAGGAATTCGTTGGAGTGGCTGGCGAATACCAGGATGCCGGAGCGTTCCACCAGCTTCTGAAGCCGGATGCGAGCTTTCTTCATGAATTCGGCGTCGACAGCCCCGATGCCTTCGTCGAGTAGCAGGATCTCGGGATCGATACTGGTGACGACGCCCATGGCAACGCGCACGCGCATGCCGGTGGAGTACGTGCGCAACGGCATCGAGAGGTAATCACCAAGTTCGGTGAATTCGGCGATGTCGTCCATTTTCGCGAGCATCTGCTTGCGGGTCTGACCGAGGAACAGGCCGCGGATGATGATGTTCTCGTAGCCGGAGATCTCGGGGTCCATGCCGACGCCGAGATCGAAAACAGGTGCGACGCGTCCGCGAATACTGGCGGATCCTCGAGTGGGTTCGTAGATTCCGGAGAGCAAGCGCAGCAGGGTGGACTTTCCGGCGCCGTTGTGGCCGACCAGCCCTACACGATCGCCCTCTTTGAGGTTCATCGTGATGTCTTTCAGGGCTTCTACGACCACGACATCGGAACTGTTGCGGCCGATGGCGCCACCTGCTTTGCCGAGGAATGCCTTCTTCATCGACCGGGACTTCGCGTCGAAGATCGGGAAGTCGACGCAGGCGTTGTGCGTTGAGATGTTCACATGTTCGGTCATTGCGATGTCCCTAAACCCAGTAGGGCACGCGGGCCCGGTATTTGCGAAGCGCCAGCAAGGCGACGGCCCACCCGACCACGGTGATCGTGATGACGATGTACCAGTGGTAAAGCTCTTGGGGCTGCCCGATCATCGGCGCGCGGACGATGTCCAGGTAATGGAACAGCGGATTGAGTTCGGCGATCTTTGCGCGATCTCGGACGGCGCCGCCCTGAGCCTCGAGGCTTTGCGTTGTCCACATGATCGGTGTCAGCACGAAAAGGAGCAACGTCAGCGAAGACAGAATCGGTGCGATGTCGCGGTATCGAGTGGCGAAGATGCCGAACACGATCGAGACCCACAGTGCATTGAGCACGATAAGTCCCAACGCCGGGATCGCGGCTAGCGACGCCCAGCTCAGATTCCGCCAGACTCCGAACGCGACCACCATGATCACGTAGATCAGGAGGTTGTGTGCGAAGAACAGAATTTGCCGCCACACCAGACGGTAGATGTGCACGCTCAAGGCCGATGGCAGCTGTTTGATCAGGCCTTCGTTGGCGACAAAAACTTCGGAACCCTCGATGATCGAGGCATTGATGAGGTTCCAGACGATCAGGCCCACCGTCACGTACGGCAGGAACTCCTGGAGTGGCATGTCCAACAGGGCCGCGTACAGGATGCCGATGGCGGTGGCCTGCACGCCGGTGGCGATCGTGATCCAGAACGGTCCGATCACCGACCGGCGGTAGCGCTGTTTGATGTCCTGCCAGCCGAGGCTGAGCCACAACTCACGCTGATTCAGACCGTCGCGAAGGTCTTTGAACGCACGACGGAACGTCTGGGAGTCGGACACGGGCGCGGGTGCGCCCGGCGTCTCGGATTCGATTGCGGATGCTGACACGGAGGTCGAGCCTACCGGCCTGGCGTCGGCGCCGGTTTTCCCGCGGACTTCGTGGTGGTCGGGGTTACAGATACTGGCCGGTTCCTGGGCTCTGTTGGTCCGGATGTGCCGGTGAATGCGGAGCCCCGATGCTCATGCCGGGAGGCAGTGCGCCCTGCCGCATTTGTTCGAGCTGAGCGCGCGCTGCCATCTGCTGGGCGAACAGTGCGGTCTGAATTCCGTGGAACAGTCCTTCGAGCCAGCCGACGAGTTGGGCCTGTGCGATGCGCAGTTCGGCGTCGGAGGGAATGGAGTCGTCGGTGAACGGGAGGCTCAGTCGCTCGAGTTCCTCACGGAGTTCGGGTGCGAGGCCCTGTTCCAGTTCTCGGATGGACGACGTGTGGATGTCCTTGAGGCGCTTGCGGCTGGCGTCGTCGAGCGGCGCGGCGCGCACTTCCTCCAAGAGTTGTTTGATCATCGTGCCGATTCGCATGACCTTGGCCGGCTGCTCGACCATCTCGGCGACGGACTCGGCTTCTGTTTCCGCGCCTTCGGCCGTGTCGGAGGCGGCGGCCTGTGCCTCGGCCGCCGGCATCGCGACGGGTCGACCGTCGGGTCCGATAACGAGTACCTGCTCTTTGTCGGGGTTCGTCATGCTTCCATCTTGTCGTGTGTGGGCGACAAACGCCGCTTAACCCCCAAAAAGTTAGCTATCGAATAACTGTACTGGCGGGTAATTGGGTGACTGCCTTCGACTAAGCGGGCGTCTGCACCTAGAGTGTCGAGCATGGCTTACGACGTTGCCCGCGTACGGGGGTTGATTCCCTCACTCGGTGACGGCTGGATCCACCTCGATCCGCAGGCCGGAATGCAGATCCCGGACGCCGTCTCGCGGACGGTCTCCACCGCGTTCCGTGCCTCTGCGTCTTCTTCCTCCGGTCGCCACGTCTCGAACCGTCGTAGTGCTGCCATCCTCGAGAGTGCGCGCACCGCGGTCGCCGATCTGGTCGGCGGTGATCCTGCGGGAGTCGTTCTCGGAGCAGACCGAGCGGTGTTGTTGGCATGGCTCGCCGAGTCGCTCAGTTCGCGTCTGGGCCTCGGAACCGGTCTCGTACTCTCTCGCCTCGACGAAGAGGCGAACGTCGCGCCTTGGCTTCGCGTGGCCAGTCGCTACGGCGCTCAGGTGCGATGGGCCGAGGTCGAAATCGAAACGTGCGAACTCCCGAGTTGGCAGTTCAACGATCTCATCACCTCGACCACACGGTTGGTGGCCTTGACGGCCGCGTCGCCGATCGTCGGTTCGGCTCCGAACGTCCGTGCCGCAGCTGATCGTCTGCACGAATTCGGCGGGCTGATGGTGGTCGACGCCGTCGGAGCAGCGCCATATGCGCATGTGGACATGGCTGATCTCGGAGCGGACATCGTCGCCGTCAGTGCGCCGTCGTGGGGTGGTCCACAGGTCGGTGCGCTCGTTTTCCGAGATCCCGGATTGCTCGACCGAATTCCTGCCGTGTCTCTCAATCCGTATGCCCGTGGCGCCGAGCGGCTCGAGGTGGGCGGTCATCAGTTCGCGCTGCTGTCCGGGCTCACGTCGTCGATCGATTTCCTGGCCGGGTTGGACGAATCGGCAACCGGAACTCGGCGCGAGCGACTGGAAACCTCGATCAGCTCGCTGCAGGACTACCAGGACGGTCTGTTCGATCACCTCATGCGTTCTCTCGCAGCCCTACCCAACGTGATGGTGATCGGCGGCGCACCCACGCGGGTGCCGACGCTCAGCTTCACGCTCGAGGGCATGGCGGCAGACAAGGTCGCCGCGCATCTGGCCGACAAGCGCATCGCGACGGTCAGCGGTACGCACGGCGGTTCCAGGCTGCTCGATGCGCTCGGAGTAAACGACGAAGGCGGCGCGGTCACCGTCGGCCTCGCGCCGTACACGACGCGGTACGAGATCAATCAGCTGGTCGCCGAACTCGGCGCCCTGGGCTGATCGACCCCGCTCGGCTCACTTCACGGTGAGGATGACCTTGCCTACGGTTTCCGGCGAATCCAGCAATTGATGGGCTAATGGTGCCTCGGTGATCGGAAGTTCGGTCGACACGATCGGTTGAACCGATCCGTCTGCGATCAGCGGCCACAGCTTCGCGCGGACGTCGGCGACGATGTCCGCTTTACCGCCCGGGCCGGTGAGCGGACGCCCGCGCAGGCCTGTGGACGTGATATTTCCGCGCTTGCCCATCAGCTTGGCGATGTCGACCTCGCCCTTGCGGCCACCCTGCATTCCGATGATCACGACGTGGCCGTCCATGGCGAGTGCGTTGACGTTGCGTCCGAGGTACGACGCTCCCATGTTGTCCAGAACCACGTCGGCGCCGTGGTTGTCGGTGGCTTCGGCGAGTGATGCTACGAAGTCGCTGTCGCGGTAGTTGATCAGAATGTCCGCGCCCAATTCGCGGCAGCGGTTCAATTTTTCCTCCGAACCGGCGGTAACTGCGACGCGGGCGCCGAGGGCTTTGCCGACCTGGATGGCGTGGGTGCCGATTCCGCCGCCACCGCCATGGACGAGGAGGACCTGCCCGCGTCGGAGACCGCCGCGCATCACAACGTTGGACCACACCGTGCACGCCACTTCCGGCAGGGACGCGGCGACACGGAGATCGACGCCCGCGGGAACCGGGAGAAGTTGTGTTGCCGGGACCGCAACCTTCTCGGCGTAGCCGCCGCCGGCCAGCAATGCGCAGACTTCGTCGCCGACGGACCAGCCCGTGACGTCTTCGCCGAGTTCGGTGATCACACCCGAGCATTCGAGGCCGAGGATGTCACTCGCGCCGGGCGGCGGCGGGTAGAAGCCTTGACGTTGGAGCAGGTCGGCGCGGTTGACGGCGGTCGCGGCGACCTCGACGAGTACGTGCCCGCGAGGTAGTTCAGGATCGGGCTGTTGCGCCCATTTCATGACCTCGGGACCGCCGGGCTGATCGATCGTTATGGCGTACATGGATACGACGCTAGCGAATCTCCCCGCTGACGGGTGTTTTGCCGCTACCGTCGCGGACGTGACTTACTTCGGGAACATGCAGAACGAGATCTATCTGACGGGACTGAGCGGCGCGAAGCCGGCTTTGCCGATGACTGCGGCAGGCTTGGAAGATGCCGCGCGCGAGCAACTCTCACCGGAGGCTTTCGGATACATCGCCGGTAGCGCGTCGACCGAACGGACCGCGGTGTCGAATCTGCGGGCGTTCGACAAGCATGCGATCGTGCCGCGGATGTTGCGGGGGACTGCGGCGCCCGACGCACGCGACCTGAGTGTCGAGGTGTTGGGGACGAGGTTGGCTGCACCGATCCTGACGGCTCCGGTGGGCGTGCTCGGCTTGGTCCACGACGACGCCGAGGTTGCGGTCGGTTCGGTCACCGCCGAGTTGGGGATCGGATCGATTCTCTCGACGGCGGCATCCTCGACCATCGAAGACGTAGCGGCGGCCTCCGGCGAGAACTGGTGGTACCAGCTGTACTGGCCGGCCGACGACGAACTTGCGGAGTCGTTTGTCCGCCGAGCGGAGACGGCGGGCGCGAAGGCTATCGTCCTGACTGCCGACACTCCCGGTATGGGTTGGCGTCCAAGGGATCTCGAACTCGGCCACCTTCCGTTCCTGCAGGCGAAGGGTATTGCAAACTACCTGTCGGATCCGGTGTTCCGCGCCAAACTGGCGACACCGCCCGAGGAGAGTGCAGAAGCCTTGCAGATCGCGGTTCTGACGTGGGTGTCGTTGTTCGGCAATCACGCGGTGCGGATCGCGGATATCGCGAAACTTCGCCAGTGGACGACACTTCCGATCGCGGTGAAGGGAATTGTCCACCCCGACGACGCACGTGAGGCCGTCGCGGCCGGAGCCAACGGCATTGTCGTGAGCAACCATGGTGGGCGTCAGGTTGACGGGTCGATTTCGGCACTCGATGCTCTCGGTCCCGTCGCTGATGCGGTGGGGCATGAGGTGGACATCCTGATGGACTCCGGAATTCGTTGTGGTGCAGACGTAATCAAGGCTCTGGCCTTGGGTGCCGATGCAGTGCTGTACGGGCGGCCGTGGGTGTACGGATTGGGATTGGCCGGAGCGGACGGAGTGCGTCATGCGCTCCGGAGTCTCCTGGCCGACCTGGATCTGACGATGGGGCTGGCGGGGCTGGCATCGGTCGCCGAAATCGACCGTTCGATCCTGATGTCCAATTCGTGACTTTAGGGTGAGTCTTACTGTGACGGGCGGACACAGGTCTAAACTTGGAACCTGTGACAGCTGAAGCGACAACCGAGGAGACATCGCAGGCGGCGCACGGTGAGACACCGTGGCTGACGCCATGCGAGATGCGTGCATGGCGCGGCTACATGGACGGTAATCAGCGCCTCATGGAGGTTCTCAACCGCGAACTGCAGGATTCACACGACCTGTCGTTGGCCGATTACCGCATTTTGGTCATGCTCTCGGAGTCAGCTGACGGGTCGTTGCGGATGAGTGACCTGGCAGACGGCGTGCTGTCTTCGCGGAGCCGCCTCACGCACCAGATCAGGCGGATGGAATCTCAGGGCATCGTCGTGCGCGACACTTGCGTCGAAGATGGTCGCGGCGTGCTCGCGCGGATCACGGAAGAGGGTAGGCGTCGCCTCGCCGAGGCGGCACCTACTCACGTGGCCGGGGTTCGGAACAATCTGGTCGATCTGCTGACTCCCCAGGAACTGGACGTGCTGGCAGACGTCTTCGAGAAGGTCGACAAAGCCATCGGCGAGCGCTGACTTCTGGAGCCGTTTTCGCGGTCCGTGGGAACACCCGATAGGATTGCCCACGGAAGCGTGGCAGAGCGGCCGAATGCACTCGCCTTGAAAGCGAGCGTGGCGTTAAACCCACCGGGGGTTCAAATCCCTCCGCTTCCGCCAAAGCAAAGGCTCGGACCTCGGACTTCGGTCCAGGTCAGAGCCTTTACTGTTTTCGGAGTCACACTGCTCGGGTAGTGGGCGTCAGAACCGCACGGTGAATACGACGTGGCGACGCTCTCGGGCCGCGCGCTGGAAAAAGTCCGCCACTTCCCGAAGCCAGCCCCAGGCGTACCCGCGCTCGTCGGAGCCGTACTCCGGGTTGCGGTCGTCGAGTGGCATCGCGTCGTAGCGCACGCCGAACTCGGATTCGGTGATTTCCGCCAGGTACGAGGAGACTTCGGCGACCCGATCGGGTGCCAGGTAGGTGACGAGTTGGTCGTCGGTGTCGGTGTTGAGGTCTTCGTCCCCCAAGATCACGCCGTAGGCCGGCCAGTTCTCGGACACGCGCTCGTACCCCGTGCTGGAGAGGGCGCACAGGATCGGATCCCACGCCTTGTCCGTGTCGCACGAGAACTCGGATCGGCCCGTCTCCTCGATGTCCTCGACCACAGCGCCGAGTTTGTCGTCGTCGCCGCGCGCGTCCAGAAGTTCCGCTGCCACGCTGTCTGACAGCGCGAAATGCACCCCAAGTTCCATGGCGTGATGCTAACGGCTGACCTTGCCGGCGTCCCGCCGTCACTACGGGACGAATCGCCTCAGGTAACGATCCTGCTCTGCCTCCGGCCGAAGTTACCCATGGTGGGCCGGCTGTCGTACATACTTCATCGGTGATTCCGACAAAACGGACCGGCCTTTCTGTTGTATCGCTGGTGATCCTCGTCGTCGCGGGGTTGCTGGTCGCAGCCCCTGCCAGTAGCGCCGCGCCGCCGCCTGACTGGAAATACACAATGGTGGCGTTCAGCAATGCCAGCGACCGCGACATGGATGTCTACGAGTCGGCTGACGGCACCGGCTTTCAGCTCGTCCAGCAGTCGGCGTACAGGCCGCCGTCTGGGCTCGTGCGTGATCCGAGCATCTTCCGGAACACGGACGGGTTGTACTACCTCACCTACACGACGGGTGGTGGGGCGAACATCGGGTTCGCACGCAGCAGCGACCGCATCAACTGGACGCCGCTGGGGAACTATCCGGTTCCGTTTTGCTGCGCCTTGATGCCTGGCACGGGAGATGGCACCGGTTCTGCGAGCCCCCCGGGCTTCTCGGGTTCGGCCGGTTTCAGCGACGGACCGTCGCTGTCACCATTCGTCACCAAGGCCTGGGCGCCTGAATGGTTTGTGGACGGCGATCGCGTCAACGTCATCCTGTCGATGTCGACCGGTGGAGGATTTGTGCCGTATCTGATGACGGCGTTGGAACCGTCGCTCCGGTTGTGGAGCCCGCCTGTTCCGCTCGCCGGGATCGGTGCGGACCACATCGACACCACCGTGGTCAAAGTCGGATCGACCTATCATGCGTTCACCAAGAACGAGACGAAGAAGGTCGTCGAGCATGCGGTCGCTCCTTCGGTGACGGGACCTTATTCGTTTGTCCCGCCCGGAAATTGGGGTTCGCTTGTCGAAGGTCCGGCCGTGGTTCAGTTGCCGAGCGGCGACTGGCGGATCTATCTCGACGCCTATACCGAAGGAAAGTATCTCTACTCCGACAGCACGGACGGGCTGAACACCTGGTCTCCGGTGCAAGAGGTCCCTGGGGTGTCCGGGACTGCACGGCATCTCGGCATCATGAGAGAACCGGCATAACTTTCGACCCCGAGTTGGTAGGGCTCTGATCAAGGACTCCGGTCTTGGTCAGAGCCTTTTCTCGTACTGGCGTACTACTTGTGTGCGTCGTCTGCATGAATCAGTGATTGACGAGCTAACGATGCGATGTCAGTGGGTCCGACGAGTTCGCGCCGACCACGAAGTGAGTATCTCCGCGTGAACCGTGCAGAGTTGCGCTCCTAGGTCCCCGCTCGGGCGCCTTGATTTGCGATCGATTGCCAAGTAATGCCTGTTAGTTTCATATTCAAGTACGCGCACTGGCTTGATGCCCGCACTTTCGGCCTCCAACTGCTCTGAGGCCCGCGAAATGCAAGTTCGATTCGATTTGCCGCACCGTTTCTGAGGGATCTTCTCGTCCGCAAACGGTGACCTTGCTCATAGTGGGACCTAGGTCCTTTTCGCTGCTGATAAGCCTGTCGATATATATCTGTTACCGAAAGTTCACCCTAAATCCAAGATGGGGGAGATGGCGCGCTGGCGGGCAAACAGGACGATTGGTACCGTCCGGTAACTAATTCAGTTAGTTGCCGGCTACCGCTCTGGTTGCTGTGTCACGTGGAGGAGCAGTTCATGTCAATCGAATCGCAAAACGGCGTATCCCATCGTCGATCGAGGGCCGCGGTAGGGCTCGCGGCGTGTGCGGTTGCCGCGCTGTCATCGGGTGTTGTCTTCGCAGGGAGCGCATCGGCAACGCCAACGGCGTTGGCGGACAAATTCGCGAGCACGGTCACCGATGACGACTGGTCGTTGGATCTTGCCGCCACGAAACTGTCGGCGAACCCGGTGCCGAATCTGGCGACGACGGCGTTCACCCGTGAGGGGTTCGTGTCGGCGAAGGTGACCGGCACGATCGGCGGTCAGGGTGATTCGGCAGTGAAAACCGGTTATGTCGAGCAGGGGTTGCAGATCGGCTGCCAGATCGATGTCTCCTCCGGACTTGGCTTGGGGCTTGGCTTTTCGCTCGGTCCGTCTGTCGGTGTGAGTATTTCGGGTGTCCCGTCGGCGAACGTGGGTGTGAATGCGTCGGTGAATCCGAGTATTCAGTCGACGATTGCGCCGGGCACGATCACGACGATTCCGTTGGGGAAGAAGGATCTCGAGTCGTCGAAGGCGTCGATCACCGCGGAGAACGTGCACGTGAAGGTTGATGCGTGCATGGGGCCGGTGACGATTCGCTCGTATGCACAACTCTCGGTGTCGACGGCGACGTCGGACAACACGTTGTTCGTGTACTCCGATCCCACCTGGCTCTGACCCTTGCACACTTCGCCGGCGCTGCTGGCGAGTAATTCCTGATCCGTCCCGTCCCGGGGTGGTTACTCATCACGCTCACAAAGGAGAAATCATGAAGATTCGTACCTTGGCCACTGCCGGAACCCTCACCGCAGGTATCGCCCTGATCGGTGTTCTCGGCGCCGGCGCGGCATCTGCTGCAACTCCGATTGTGCAACCGGAACATGGCCGGATCGGACTTTCACTTTCGAATGCCGAAACGGCGGCGCTGGCGGCGAGCCCGATTCCTGATGCGATTGCGAACATCGTTCCCGGTTCGCTGAGGGGGGTCTGGTTGGCGCCTGGTTCCGCGATAACTGTTACCGATGGCAAGGTCGACGCCCTCGAAGGAGCTGTGCTCGGTGAAGCAGCAGCGCGTGGTGGGCATGCCAATGTCTTTGTCTCCGACCCGAATCACCCCGCCAGTGAGGGGCACATAGTGCTGACGGAGCAGTACTGGAACTGATACCAGGCCGAACGCCGGCGACCCGTTGTCCTTGCTCTCCCTTCCTATTTGGAGTTTCAGCCATGACCGTCAACAACGCCGAACGCCGCAGTGTCCAGTCGGAATCCACTGCCGTCGATAGTAAAGACGTTGCAGACGTTGATGACTGGGATCCGGACAGTGAACTCAGTCCACTCTCCAAGGCTGTGATCGCTACGGCAGTTGGGCTGGGGTTGCTGATCGCGGCATTCGCGGTGATCGGGAAGCTCGCCGGCTGGGCGAACGACTACGGGACGGTCCTGGTTTACCTGGCGTTCTTCTTGTGGATGTCGATCTCCGGACGGTTGTTCTGGTGGGGCGCAGACAAACTCATCGCGCTACTCCGAACGAAGAAGAGTGACAATCGTGGTGCGCACCGGTGAAGTCCGGTAGACGACTTCGCCGGACTCTCGCGGGAGTGCTTGCCGCTGGGGCGCTTTTGACCGGAGCGGCCGGAGCGATCGGTGCGGGAATTGCACTCTCCGCCGCTCCGGCGAACGCGACGCCGGAAGAAGACTGCGCGGCGGTGCGGGCACGTGATCATCAGATCTACCTGAATCTCATCGCCTCACTGCCACCTGGCGCACCCATCCCGCCAGAGTTCATCAACCCGTGCCTGAGCGCGCCGTCCACGACGGCGACAGCTGCGCCGACGACCACCGTCGGGCTCCCCGGTGCACAGGCTCCAGGCGGTGGCCCGAATGTCGGGGCCAATACTCCGACGAACTTTCCCACCTACAACGGCACCCCCATCGTCCCTGTGCCGACGATCGAGGTTCCGCCCATTGCTTCCGAGTCCCCGGCCTCGGAAACTGGTGTCGGTGCATTCCCCAATGCATCGGCATCAGCGGTTCCCTCACCCACACCCACCCCGGGTGAGGGAACCACCACCGATCGTGGTCCCGGACCGATCCCCCCGGATTCGGATTCGAATATCGCACCGGCCCAAACGGTTCCGGACCCGGCAGTAGATGTTTCCACAACCGGGGAGGACTCGGGCCGTGACCGGTATCTCGAACTCACCCTGATCGGCGCTGCGGCGTTCACCGCTGCGGGTATCGGAGTGCGCGGGCGGCCGGGACCGTTCAGTGCGCGTGTGAGCGCGCGTCCGTGGGAGTCGGTTCTCTCCCAGGTAGTCGGTACGGTCGCGAAACCGTTCATGCCGTATTTCGTCGGCGGTCAGGACGTCGTGGTCATCCCCGACCCAGGTGGCGGACAACGCACCATCTTCCTCATTCACGACGAAACCTCCTCGCATGAAGCTCAAATGGTGGTCGACCTACCGCCCGGCGGACACATGAGCATCAACGACGACGGGTCCGTCGGTGTCTACGACGCGAACGGAGACTTACGGGGCACCGTTGCCGCTGCGTGGGCGTACGACGTCAACGGCGATCCGGTTCCCACCTACTACGAGATCCGTGACGGCAAGCTCTACCAAGTCGTTATCCCGACCCCGGGCGTCATCTACCCGGTCACCGCTGACGGCCCCTACGGCGGCAGCGACCCGGTCACCGGACGAGACATCACCGCTACACCCCTTCAAGGCGGCGGTGAAGTGGTTAACCAGTCCGGCGGACCGGTCATGGTCAACGTCCCGACAGACTCCCCCTACAACGACGTCGGCGGGATCGACCCACTGGGCAATCTCGACATGGATCCGCCGACGCAGCCGGCACCGACAACGCCTCTGCCGTTCGATATCGGATCGCCGACCGACTCGGGCACCGATACGAGCGAGCCTCCGTGGAACCCACTCGACAACCTCGACATGGAAACGCAGACGCAGCCAGATCCTCCAATGGAACTACCATTCGGGATCTTTGACTCTGATCCCAACAACAGTTTGATCAGCCCCGCGCAGAGGGCCGCGAACCAACGGGCGCTCGCCCATGGCGACGTACCTGCTGACTTCACTGGCAACGTCCCTCTGACCGCACAGCAACAACTTGACGACCTGCAATGGCAGGTGGATCAGATGCGAGACCGCGGCTATACAGATTCCGAGATCGCGACTGTCTTGAGTAAAGGCAGCACCGCGCTCGGTGGCCCCGCCTCGGGCTTGCAATCTGCGGGCGCCCTTGCGAACACCGGTGTGCATCATGCTGGTTCGCTCCCGAGCGCTGCGCAGGCCGCTCGGTCGGCGGCGGTGGGTACTGTTTTAAGCAGATTATCGGTGGCAGCTGAGGTTGCCTCGGGTGTCATCAATTGGCGCGAAGGCGCGCCACGTGGCGAAACTGTGGGAAATTCCGGTGGCGCAATCGCATTGGGATGGGCAGGCGGCAAAGGTGGCGCCGCACTCGGCGGGTTTCTCGGCGGCCCGATAGGTGCCGCAGTCGGGGGCGGAATCGGTGCAATCGGAGGATCGCTACTCGGGGCATACTTGGGTACCCGGGCAGGCCGATCATTTGATTGAAGCCTTAGACAATGATCGATCGCTCCAAGAGAAGGGACTGAGACCGTGCATTACCTGCTGATCGCTGCCATTGCGTTCTGCCTAGCCTCGGGGGTGCTGTCGGCGCTTGATGCCGCAGCAGGCAATCCGATGCGGGGCGCGATAACCTTGGCCTTTTCGTTGACGGCTGCGAGTGGGATGGTCTTCCTCGTGACTGACAATTCGACCACCCGGATCGGCGCTGTCGCGGGCACTGCGGCGGTCCTCGTTTTGCGTTTTCTCCCGAAGAGTTCCATATACCGACGACACACCGTTCCTCAAGCGGAATCGGCACCATGACCACCTTTTATGCGATTTGTGCGATTACCGCAGGGGCTGTGGCGTTGATCGTATCCACGCCCTACGTGATGTACCGCAGTCATGCGAGAACGATCTACTGGAGTTCGTCGATCCTGACCATCGTTTTCGCTTGGCTCACCGCTCCTCAGCGGTCGATTCTCGGACCTGTCCTCTTGTGCGGTTTCGCTGCTGTGTTCGTGGCGTGGTGGTGGACCCCCTTCCTCACGCGAAGGCATCCCACCGGATTCAACGATGTTTTCGGTGCTTGGCTGACACGGGCGCTATACCGCGAGCAGAAGGATGCACCTCCGGTAAACAGGTACGACAAACTGCACTACAAAGACACTGACCGCCAAGCACGAGATACCGATTCTGACGGAAATCAGGTGAACACCTGAGCCGGCGCGTAGAGCGCTTTGACGTGACGTCCTCGATACCACCCTCGCGCGTACCCGAACAGCTTGTAGTGAGATGCCATGGGAAAACAGTACTTTCCACATGGCGGCGTACACCTGCCCGGTTTGCGCAAGCTGTACAGCAACCAGGATGATCGATGGCTCGAAGATGCTCTTCGCGCAGCCCAATTCAGTAGCTGTCAGCGCCATCGCGAGCGGTAGTCCTCTTCCCTTAGTCCCTGCAGCTCATCCCATTTTTCGAGCATCCGCCTCGTCTGGACAGTTGATGATATCTAATATATTAAATGGAGTTCAGTAGTGGATCTGGTCAAGATTTCGCGGTATGTCGACTCGCCCGTGCTTGTGGAGATTGACGACTTGACACCACTTGAACGTATGGCGCTTCCGAATTATTGGTTGGATGCACTAAATGGTGACCTTGCAGCTCGAATTTCGGGGATATTGGACCAATGGGATGTATTTGGGCGACCGATATTGGGCGACACTTACAGAAACATTAAAGAGAATCTATCCGATGTTCGGTTGCTCAGGTCTGAAAATAGGTTCTTTCTTCTATATAAAATTAAAATGGCAGACGGGACCGATCTCTACTATTTGGGTATGCCACCGGTAGTGGATGGTGATGAACTTCCAGGGTATTGGAATGAATTCCCCCCCAGTCTAAAGAATTTTTATTCAAATTTGCACAATGGTTGGTACTATATTGCCGGTAAGACCGTCGGGCCACTGCCTCTTGAAGATATGTTTCGAATTGACAGCTTTGAATGGTCTATTCTGGACGGGCTGTCCCCTGAAGAGTACCCAGATCCGGCTCGTTGCATCGCGACATTCAGATCGGGCGGCGGCGGTTATCTTTGCTTGTACTTTGGTGAGGAATCGACAAGGGGTGTTGTGTGGTCATCGACGGAACCCCCTGAACTGGTCGATTACTCCACTTACCTTGATATCTGGACCAACGTCGGACTCGGTGCCTAGAGCCTGCGCCTTGGATATCCAGACTGGAGACAGTCTAAGCAATTTGTGTGCGGTCTTGCCCCACGTGGCACGTGCCTGGGATCCAGTCTCCAAAGAGCAGATGATCAATTTGTCTGACCAAAAGGGATCTCAAGGTCATGATCGGTTTCGGGGGGTACCTCACGCATCGACTCGTTTTCCTGCACCATTGCCGACGAATCGCTGATTGCGCTGGCGTTAAGGGTCGTACAGGGGCTGGCCGATATCTGGGACTCTCGCGTCACCGTGCTCTACCACCGGACCGAATCATCGCCTCAGCGCAAGGTACCCGGCGACGCGATCGTGGGCAGTTGCACCTACTTCGGCCTTGAGTTGCTGATCGACGAAACACAACTCCCGCCCCAGGGTGGAGGCTTTTCCGTACAGGAACAGAACGATCGTCATCCAGCGTGATCCAAGCGCCCAGTGGGCCGCCGACGATATCCGAAGCATCCGCGTTGCAGCAGGATTGCCGACCGGAACGACCGGAGGTGCGTCTACCCAAGGTTCACGAGGGCTCTGGCACCCTAGACTTGACACCAGGCGTTCCCGCCCAGCTCACGAATGTGATGGCGTCTCCATCTTCCTCTGACGTGGTGACGACCGCCGAGCGTGGGCTCCTAAGTTCAATGGTTGGAAAGGGCGGGGCGATGAGCATGTTCGGGCGGCGGCCGACTTTAGCCGGATATTGGGGGACACGGGTGCAGTCGAGTCAGGAAGTGGCGCAGACGATGCGGGCCTTCCTCGACGATCTGGAAGCGATCGACCCGGGGTTGGCGTTGCCGTGGGTCTCGACTGCCGAGTTCGACAAGGTGCCAGCAGATCTCAGCGTGGACGGGTTGGTGCGAATCTTCGAGCATTCCCGCTCGAAGGAGATGGGGTATTCGGACACTCCGGGACCGGGCTACGACGTCGACTTGTCGCCCGAAGACGGGACCGCGCGGCGGATCATCGCCAGGGTCGGCGGGCTGGAAACCAGTGCCCCCAACAGTGTCCGGGTGTCGTTGCCGACGGAGAAGGATGTTCCCCCCGAATTGCGACGGTTGCTCGAACCGGATGTCGGGGACGCGATCATGAAAGTGATCGTCAAGCATTGGGAACCGGATCGGGCTCGGTGGAGCATCGGCGACTACCTCGATCTGCAACCGCGAGTTAGAGGTCAGATCCAGGTGGGATGGGAAACGTACTTCCATTCCGGAGTTACGTTCGATCGCAGCGCGCTGCCCCAATCTGCGGCGGTAGAGGAACTGCCCACTGGCACGTTGATTCGGTTGGGGGACAAGCCAATGGAGGTCGCTGCCGCCGACATCGTGGCGGTGCGAGCGGCGTTGGGTTACCGGGTGTAGGCCCGCAACGGGTCCGGAATTCACCATTGCATCAGACGTCGAGAAGTGCGTTAACCGGATGGCCTGCTTCGCCTTTCGATAGTATTGCCAGATGGCACCCCGAACCGACTTGCTCGCGTGGCTCCTCGATTCGGATCCGGCGATTCGGTGGCAGGTGGAGCGCGACCTGCTGAACGAAGCGCCCACTGTGTGGGCGGCGACGCGCGCGTCGATCGCTACCAATGGATTTGGTGCACGCCTGCTTTCGGTCATTGCAGGACCGAGACGGCCAATGGGCGGGTGGGGCGTTCTTCCCGTCAGAATTCGGCTTTGCGGGACCCGAAGCAGCAGAACAAAGTTCGCAACCCTGGACGGCAACAACCTGGACGCTCAACTCCTTGCGTGAGTGGGGCCTCGACGCCGGTGTTCTGCGAAAGCGTCGTACCGCAGAACTGCTCGCGGCGAACTGGCGCTGGGAGTACGTGGGCCGGCCGTACTGGGGCGGCGAGGTCGATTGCTGCATCAACGCCTGGACGGTGGCAAACGGTGTGTGGCTCGACATGCGCGTTGATGAACTGGCTGATTGGTTTGTGCAGCATCAACTTCCGGATGGTGGGTGGAACTGCGAGTGGATCGAAGGTTCGACGCGATCGTCGTTTCATTCGACCCTCAATTCACTCAAAGGGCTTCTCGCGTACGAGATCGCGACCGAGGGTACAAATGAGACGTGCGCGGCTCGACGATCCGGTGAGGAGTTCTTGCTGCAGCGCGGGCTATTCCGGAGACTCTCGACCGGCGAACCGGTGGGGCCCTGGGTCGGCCGGTTCGCGTACCCGTTCCGGTGGCGATACAACGTGCTCAACGCGGCCGAGTATTTCCGTGAAGCGTCGTTGTTTGACGGTATTGACCCGGATCCGCGAATGGCGGACGCAATCGAGATGATCCGGGCCGCTCGCGCCTCGGATGGGACGTGGCTCCAGGCCGGTCGCCAACCGGGGCGGGTGTGGTTCGAGGTCGACGCAGAGGTGGGGGAGCCGTCGAAGTGGCTGACTTTGTCCGGTATGCGTGTGCTCGACTGGTGGGATCAATCCTCCCTTCGGGATACTGCATAACAAAAGCGTTACAGCAAAAGTCATTCATCGCTAAAGGTTATCGAAAGGTGATCTCCGATATTTCAGTCGAATATCCAGTCTGGGATGAAAGCTGTATTAACGACAAGATTGCCCTCAGTGGTGTAATGGTTAATCATCTGAACAAGTGAGAAGATGTTTGGCGAAATTACCTACCCGATTGGATAGGTGGGGCACCGACGTTGGTCATCAAGAAAGGCTCTCGCGGCTGTCTCGGTTAGGGAGCTAAGTCCCGAGATGGAAGCGGCATTTGTCCAACGAAAGCCGCGCTCACCTGCGGCGACTTTCCCAATTTCGTGAAACTCAAACCACTTTCGACGAGATTTAATCCCTCAATTGTAAGTTGTGGAGCGTCCGCAATGTTCAGGCAAAGTCACATCTTTTCCCAGAAGAATGATCTACTAAACGTGAAAACCGGATGTTCCCCCGATTTTGCTCAGAAGGTGCAACTATGGGGCGTAGCGTAACTGTCGCAGCGAACCGGAACGTCGCGAATTGCTGCTCTAACCAATGACTTTGTTCAGGTCCGAATAATGCTCGGAGGTCGTCGATGTCGATGGAAATGGTGTTAGCAGAAGCAGTGATAGACAGTGGGGACACGGCGTGGGTGCTGATCTCCGCGGGCCTGGTTCTGTTCATGGTTCCCGGACTCGCGTTCTTCTACGCCGGTCTGGTGCGCGGTAGCAGTGCGCTCGTCATGCTGCAGCAGAACCTCGTCCCACTCGGACTCGTCTCGATTACCTGGGTCGTGTTCGGATACAGCTTCGCGTTCAGTGGAGACTGGGGTTCCGGCTTCCTCGGTGACCTGAAATTGTTCGGCTTGCAGGACATACACACTGCCGCCGCCCCGGGCTTCCACCTGATCGAAGGTGCAGTCGCTGTACCGACTCTGGCGTTCGTGGTCTATCAGATGATGTTTGCGATCATCACGCCCGCGCTGATCACCGGTGCGACCGCAAACCGGCTCAAGCCCTTGGGCTGGGCCGTTCTGCTCGTGCTGTGGTCGATCATCGTCTACCCCCCGATTGCGCACTGGCTCTTCAACCCCGAAGGCTGGTTGGCGCTCCGCGGAGCTCAGGACTGGGCCGGCGGAATTGTCGTCCACGCATCCGCCGGCGCCGCCGCCTTGGCAATCTTGCTGGTGGTTGGTAAACGTCCGGGATGGCCCAACGCCGAGGCAGTCCCTCACTCGGTACCTCTGGCGTTGATCGGCGCAGGCATCCTGTGGTTCGGCTGGTTCGGATTCAACGCAGGCGACGGATTGGCCGCCGATGGTGTTGCGGCACAAGCCTTGATGAACACTCACATCGCCGCAGCGGGCGGCATGGTCGTCTGGCTCGTCATCGAAAGGTACACCGAGGGCAAGGCCACGGCGATCGGTGGAATCACCGGCGCGGTAGCCGGTCTCGCGACCGTCACCCCCTGCGCCGGCTTCGTCAGCACCTTCTCAGCGTTGGCGATCGGGGCGCTTGCCGGACTGGTCTGCCACTTCGCGCTCGCGCTCAAGTCGATCTTCAAGTTCGACGACGCGCTCGACGTCATCGCGGTCCACTTCATCGGCGGCATCCTCGGTTCACTCCTTCTCGGTTTGTTCGGCGAAAAGGCGATCAATTCGATCGGCCGCGACGGACTCTTCTTCGGCGGCGGCGCCGGGCTACTCGGCGAGCAGGCGCTGGCGTTAATCGTCGTCATAGCTTTCTCGTTCGTGGTGACCTGGCTGATCGCCACGGGCATCGAGAAGACCATCGGTCTCAAGCTGGCCCCGAAAGACCAGGTGGACATCGACCGTCGTCAGCAAGGCATGGACGCGTACCGCTACAACGCCGCATTCGTCGACGCAGGTGGTGCGCCGCAGACCAGCGGGTTCGACTCGGGCGTCCTGGTCGACGGGGCAAAACTTGTTCCGAACCTCGGCGCCCCGAAGCACGAACTTATCACCGCGGTATTGCAGACTATCGAGTCCGAGAAGCTACGGGAGGCGCTGCTGGCTGCCGGAGCGGAGTCGATAGTCGTATCGGAAGCGCATGTCTCCGCGAGTGACTCGGCCTCACTCAAGTTCCGCGGGCAACGCAACGACGTCGTGTTCACAGAGCGCTTGCGTGTCGAGGTGTTGGTCGCCTCGGAACATGCCCAGGCGGTTCTGGACGCGATCAACGAGTACTCGGGCGGCAGGAGGAGCGGTTTCGTCCAGCAAGCGGCCGAACCTCTCACCGAAGCGACGGAACAGGGGAGCTGACATGTATTCGACGACAGGGAGTTACCGCATGATCGACAAGGAGCGTTCGGAATGCATCTGACACCGCGAGAACTCGACAAGCTGACAATTCTCATGTTGGCGGATGTCGCACTGAGGCGAAAGGCAAAGGGGCTCAAACTCAATCATCCGGAGTCCGTCGCAGTCATCACTGCAGCCGCTCTGGAAGGAGCTCGGGAGGGCAAGACTCTCGAGGAGGTCATGGCCGACGCATCGCACGCCTTGACGGTCGACGACGTGATGGAAGGCGTCGCAGAGATGATCCCGCGTGTGCAGGTCGAGGCGGTGTTCCTCGACGGTAGCCGGCTCGTCACCGTGCACTCCCCGATCCAGTAGCCCGACCGAGATGTCAGGAGCACTCCAAGATGGCAAGCAAATCGACGAAGAAGGATTCCAGCGGCGAGAAGAAAGTGCCGGTCGGCGGATACGTGTTGCGGGACGAGCCGATCGAACTCAACGAGGGTCGTCCACGTTTGAAGTTGCGAGTTCGAAACACCGGTGACCGTCCCATCCAGGTGGGTTCGCACTACCACTTCATGGAAGTCAATCGCGCGTTGTCCTTCGATCGTGAACAGTCCTTCGGCTGGCGCCTCGACATTCCAGCGGGCACGGCGGTCCGGTTCGAGCCGGGCGACGAGAAGGAAGTGACGTTGGTGCCGTTCGGCGGCAAGCAACGGGTTCAAGGCTTCAACGGACTTGTCGACGGTTGGGCGCCGACCCACGCCGCCTACCGGCCGAGGCTCCCCGGAGCCGTCCAGCGTGCCGAAGAACTCGGCTTCCTGTCCGAACCTCAAACCGACTGATTCTCGTTCAAGGCGGACGAAGGAGAGCAACACCCATGACAAGCATTTCGAGACAAGAGTATTCGGGTCTGTTCGGGGTCACCACGGGTGACCAGATCAGACTGGGTAATACCGACCTGTACATCGAGGTCGAGGAAGATCTTCGAACCATCGGAGACGAGTCGATCTACGGCGGCGGCAAGACGCTGCGCGACGGCATGGGCCAGGATCCGGAGTCGTGCAGCATCGACGGTGCCCTCGACCTCGTGATCACCAACGTGGTCATCGTCGATGCAACCATCGGTGTCGTCAAGGCAGACGTGGGAATCAAGGACGGCAAGATCGTCGGCTGGGGCAAGGCGGGAAACTCCAGCACGATGGAAGGCGTCACCCCGGGGCTGACCACCGGCCCGGCGACCGACGCGATTTCCGGTGAGCAGATGATCCTCACTGCCGCCGGCATCGATCCACACGTGCACCTCGTGTCACCACAGCAGGCGTACCACGCCCTCAGTGGGGGAGTGACGACGCTGATCGGTGGCGGCATCGGCCCGACCGACGGAACCAACGGCACCACCATCACTTCCGGTATCTGGAACATGGAGATGATGCTCAAGGCCAACGAGGGTTTGCCGGTCAACGTCTGCATGTTGGGCAAGGGCAACTCGTCCGGGCATCAGTCGCTGGTCGAACAGATCAAGGCCGGTGCGGCCGGTCTGAAGGTCCACGAGGACTGGGGCGCAACCCCGGCCACAATTCGTGAGTCTCTGCGGGTAGCAGACGAAATGGACGTTCAGGTCGCCATTCACACGGATACCCTCAACGAGGCCGGATACGTCGAGGACACCATCGCGGCCTTCGAAGGCCGTACCATTCACACCTATCACAGCGAGGGTGCGGGCGGAGGTCACGCACCCGACATCCTGCGAGTGACGGGCGAGGACAACGTACTTCCGGCGTCGACCAATCCGACGTTGCCGTACGGCATCAACACTCAGGCCGAACTCTTCGACATGATCATGGTCTGTCACAACCTCAATCCCAAAGTGCCCTCGGATGTTTCGTTTGCCGAGTCCCGCGTTCGCGCCGAGACGATCGGTGCCGAGAACGTACTGCAGGACATGGGTGTCATCTCGATGTTCTCGAGTGACTCACAGGCGATGGGCCGGGTCGGAGAAAACTGGCTTCGCGCGATCCAAACAGCGGACTGCATGAAGCGGTCCCGCGGCAAGCTGCCCGAGGATTCACCGACACACGACAACTTCCGCGTGTTGCGCTACGTCGCGAAGGTCACGATCAATCCAGCGTTGACGTTCGGACTTTCGCATGTGGTCGGGTCGATCGGTGTCGGGAAGATGGCGGATCTTGTTCTCTGGGAGCCCGCATTCTTCGGCGCGAAGCCGAAGACGATCATCAAGAACGGTCTGATCAGCTGGCACGCCATGGGAGATCCGAATGCGTCGCTCCCGACACCACAACCGGTGATCTACCGGCCGATGTTCGGTGGATTCGGAAAGGCGTTGCCGCAGAGTTCGGTCTCGTTCGTCTCGCGAGCAGCACTCGACGACGACATCAAGGATCGACTCGGTCTCGAACGTCAGGTTGTCGCCGTCGAGGGGACGAGAACGGTCACCAAGCGTGATCTGGTCCGTAACTCGGCTACTCCGGAAATCAAGGTGGACCCGGAGACCTTCGCGGTGACTGCGGACGGCGTCCATGCGTACGTCGAACCCGCCGAATCCATTCGCTTGAACCAACTTTACTTCTTCAGTTAGGGGTCTCCAGTGTCGGGAACAATCACACACACGCACGGCGCCGATGCGACGCCGCACACGCACGGCGAGATGACAGCGCCGAGCGGCAAGCCGACGCGAGTCGACGCGCTTCTCGGGAAGGAGACCGACGAGGAGTGGGCCGGTCGACTCGAAAAGGCTGTAGTGGACGTCTTGTCGCTCGATCAGTGGGAAGCACAGAAGAGTCGATTGCGACGCACCACGATCGGTGGCCGTGAACTGGCCGTCTCGCTCGATCGCGGTATCCAGTTGCAGGACGGCGACATTCTGCTGTGGGACGAGCCGGCGAACACCGTCGTCGTGGCCAGGATCAACCTCAAGGACGTGTTGGAGATCGACCTGAGCGCGCTGGTCGACGTCACGCCCGAGAAGATGATTCAGACGTGCTTGGAGTTGGGACATGCCGTGGGTAACCAGCACTGGCCTGCGGTGGTGAAGGGAATGAAGGTCTATGTTCCGTTGACCGTCGACAAGGCAGTCATGGGCTCGGTGATGCGGACACATGCTTTCGAGGGCATCGAGTACACCTTCATCCCGGGTGCCGAGGTCATTCCCTACATCGCTCCACACGAGGCACGCCGTTTGTTCGGTGCGGCCGCGCGTGAGGGCGAGGGGCATACCCATGACCCTCTCGTCTGAGGGATCTGGGCTCAGCATCAACCGCGCGATGCGGATGATGCAGTTTTCCGATTCCATGTTCCCGGTCGGCTCCTTCTCGTTCTCCAACGGTTTGGAATCGGCCGTGACGCAAGGAATTGTCACGGACGGTCCGTCGCTGCGGGAGTTCGTACTCTCTGCGGCGCATCAGGGCGCGACGTGCGACGGTATCGCCGTACTCGCGGCGCACCGGGGCGCGACCGCCGGTGACTTCTCGGCGATCCTCGCGGCCGATCATGCGGTGATCGAACGCAAGCTCAACGAAGAAGCACGCACGATGAGTACCCGGATGGGTAAGAAGTTGGCCGAACTCGGCGGGCGCTTGGCCGGTGAGACCCTGTTCAACAAGTGGTTGGCCGCGATCGCATCGGGGGAGACGCCGGGTACCTACCCCGTCGGCCTCGGAATTGCGTTCGCGGAGATGGGTTCCCCGGAAGAGGACGCTTTCACGGTCAATCAGTACGGTGTCGCGATGACGTTGCTCGGCGCTGCCCTTCGCATCGTCCGAGTCGATCACCTCGCGACACAGGAGATTCTGTTCGAGGTCAATCAGACCGCCGGCCGCGAGTACGACGCAGTGCGTGATTACGGACTCGACGACATGTCCAATTTCGCCCCGATGATCGACATTCTGGCTGCGGTGCACGTCAAGGCGCACGTCCGAATGTTCATGAACTAGAAGGAGAACGATGAAGAAGACAACGCGCATCGGAATCGGCGGACCCGTGGGTTCGGGTAAGACCGCGCTCATCGAGGCGATCACACCGGAGTTCATCAAGCGGGGCACCAGCGTTCTGATCATCACCAACGACGTGGTCACCACCGAAGATGCCAAGCATGTGCGCAAGGCTCTCAAAGGTGTTCTCGTGGAAGAACGTATCGTCGGTGTCGAGACGGGTGCCTGCCCACACACCGCCGTCCGCGAAGACCCGAGTATGAATCTCGCGGCCGTCGAGGACATGGAGAAGACGTTCCCCGACACCGACGTGGTGTTCATCGAAAGTGGCGGCGACAATCTGACTCTGACATTCAGTCCGGCTCTCGTCGACTTCTTCATCTACGTCATCGATGTGGCCGCAGGCGACAAGATTCCGCGCAAGAACGGTCCGGGAATCTCGCAGTCCGACATCCTGGTCATCAACAAGACCGACCTCGCACCGTACGTCAACGCCGATCTCGGCGTCATGGATCGCGACTCCAAGGGAATGCGCGGCGACAAGCCGTTTGTCTTCACCAATTGCATGACCGGGGAAGGCATCAAGGAAGTGGTGGACCTCATCGTGCACGGAGTCCTCTTCGACGAAGAGGAAGTGGGAGCGAGCGTACCGTGAGTGCACCGCCCGTCCCGGGAGCATCGCGGTCGCTCCCGGGGCCGATCCCGACCATCCCGGAACTCGATCAATACCAGGACCAGCCGAAGCAGGCGCCGGCCGGCAAGGTCGGTAAGACCGGCGTTCTCGAGATGCGATTTGTCGACCGCGGCGACAAGACGATCCTGCGGGACATGTATCGCAAGACACCGTTGCTCGTTCAGCAGGCGCTGTACTGGGACGAGGCGTTGCCAACCATGCCGTGCGTCTACATGATCTCGACGTCCGGCAGTGTGTTGCAAGGCGATCGGCTGTTCCTGACGATCGAGATGGAGCCGGGTTCCCTCGCGCACGTAACCACTCAGTCAGCCACGAAAGTCCACCGGATGGATGCCAACCACGCGTCACAACTCCAGAAAGTGGTGCTCGCGGAGAATTCGTATCTCGAACTGATGCCGGGAGTGACGATCCCACACCGTAACGCGAGGTATTACGCGCGCACCGACATCACGGTGGATCCGACTGCAACGCTGTTGTTCTCGGAGATCGTGATGCCGGGTCGCAAGTATCACGACGGCGGAGAGATATTCGTCTACGACCTGTACTCCACATTGATCAAGGCGAAGCGTCCGGACGGGAAGAATCTCTTCACCGAGAAGTTGGTGATCGAACCGGCACGCTTCCCCGTGCGATACGGCGGAATCATGGGTGACCACGACGTGTTCGGCAATGTCATCCTGCTGACACCGAAGGAGCACGCCGACGCCATTCTCGAGGAGATAGTTCCGGGCCGTGACGGCAAGGTCGTTTCCGGAGCTAGTCGGCTACCGAACGACGCCGGTCTCATCTTCAAAGTCCTCGGTCCCGAGAGCGAACCCGTCAAGGCGAAGGTTCGTGATTTCTGGGCTCTGGTACGAAAGGCAGTTCTGGACACCACCATTCCGCCCGTCCCACTCTGGGGATGACGCGGATCGCCGGATATGGATCGAGGGACGTGCGATGACCACCATCACCAAACCCTGGGACGACGTCGCGGACAAGAACGTCGTGCTCAGATTCATCGACACGAATCTCAAAGGCTCCGGACAGGTGATGTTCCAGGGCAATGCGCTGACCGGCCTGCTGTTTCTGGTCGGCATCTTCTGGGGCGCGATAGCCGCGGACACGATCACCGTCGCAATCGGTGCCGTGGTGGGTCTGGTGGTATCCACCGTCACCGGCATGATGCTGCACTCCGACGACGATTCGATGCGTATCGGCCTGTATGGATACAACGGAATTCTTGTGGGAGCTGCTTTTCCGACTTTCCTTGCCGGTGGCGTGATGCTGTGGATCTACTTGGTGGTCGGCGCCGCTGCATCGACCATCGCGTTCCTGGCTGTCGCCAATGTCTTCAAGACCTGGGGCGTACCGGCGCTGACCTTTCCGTTCAACCTCGTCAACTGGTTCTTTCTCCTGGCAGCATTCCAATTTCTTCGGATCGAAACGTCGGACCTCAGCGCGGGCCAGTTTCCTCAGCACATCGGGGACGCGTCGGCCCATGCCGACATCACCTTCAGCTTTCTGTGGGACACGCTGTTCCGCAACGTGTCCCAGATATTCCTGATCAACAACACCATTACCGGAATCATCTTCGTGATCGCGCTGCTGGTCGCGTCGCGTTGGGCGGCGGTGTTCGCGCTCATCGGTTCGGCGATAGCGATGGGTTCGGTGCTCGCGCTCGGCGCCAACACCGTCGATATCGGCAATGGTCTGTACGGGCTCAGTTCGGTGCTGACGGCAATCGCCCTGGGCTCGGTGTTCTACAACCCGTCGTGGCGCGTGTTCGTCTACACGGTCTTCGGAGTGCTGGTGACTGTTGTCATCCACGGCACCCTGGTATCTGCCTTCGCTCCGATCGGTCTGCCGGCGGGCACCGGTCCGTTCGTCTTCGCGACGTGGCTGTTCCTGTTGCCGAAGAAGAAGTTCGTTCCTGTCCAGCACGACACCATCGAGGGTGGAGCGGCCGAGGGCAAGGATTCGATCGCAAAGGCGAACGGATAGGGCTCGAACGCGCAGAAGTTCCTAGATCGTTCCGCTATGGCACCCTCGCGAACCGGTATCACTCGAGTATTGTCTGGCCGTCGGTAGTCGGGCATGGTCGAAGCATGACCGTGCAGGTAGTTGTGATGGGTGTGGCCGGTGCTGGAAAGAGCACCGTGGCAGTGGGTCTCGCCACGTCTCTCGGGGCAGACTTCGTCGACGGTGACGATCTGCACCCCGAGTCCAATGTCGCCAAAATGCGTTCGGGGACACCGTTGACCGACGAAGACCGTGTGCCGTGGCTCGACGCGATCGCGGCCTGGCTTTCAGAGCGTGCCGATGCGGGACGAACAGGCGTCGTTGCCTGTTCGGCTCTGCGAAAGGACTATCGGGGCCGGTTGCGCCCGGACGGTCTCGACGTGCAGTTCGTCCACCTGGCCGGTGATTTCGAGACTATCTCCGCACGTATGCGTTCCCGCGCCGGGCACTTCATGCCGGAGAGTCTGCTCATCTCCCAGTTCGAGGCTCTCGAACCGCTTACAGACGACGAGCGCGGCATCACGCTGAATGTCGTCTCCGAACCGAGCACACTGGTGGGCGAGGCAGTCGACTACATCCATACATCTCAGAGGAGCGTCACAGCGTGAGTAGCACCGCAAGCCCCGGCCCGTTCGACATTTCCGGGAAGGTCGCGCTGGTGACGGGTTCGAGCCGAGGCATCGGCTCGGCCCTCGCGACTGGTCTCGCCGAGGCGGGTGCGGTGGTGGTGCTCAACAGCCGAAATTCCGACGTGCTCGAAGCCGAGCGTCGACGCATCGCCGACGCGACCGGCGCAACGGTGCACGCATGCGCGTTCGACGTCACCGATTCGGCCGCCGTCCGGGATGCGGCGACACACATCGAGGCGGAGGTCGGCCCGGTCGAGATCGTTGTCAACAACACCGGCGTGCAGCACCGCGCCCCGCTTCTCGAGTTCGGCGACGACGACTTCCGGCGTGTCATGGACACCAACCTGACCAGTGCGTTCTACGTCGGACGTGAATTCGCCCGCGGCATGGTCGAGCGCGGACACGGGAAGATCGTCAACATCTGCTCGGTGCAGAGCGAGCTCGGCCGAGCGGGAATCGCACCGTACGCGGCCAGCAAGGGCGGGCTCAAGATGCTCACCCGCGGAATGTGCGCCGACTGGGCACCCTTCGGTTTGCAGATCAACGCGATCGCACCGGGATACTTCGACACCGAACTGACCTCTGCGCTGGTCAACGATCCGGAGTTCACCGCGTGGCTCGCCAAGCGGACACCCGCCGGACGTTGGGGCCGTACCGAGGAGCTGATCGGGTCGCTACTGTTCTTGGCCTCCCCGGCTTCGGATTTCGTCAACGGTCAGATCCTCTACGTCGACGGCGGAATGACGGCCGTCGTCTGATTGTCCGCTGTTAGATCGTCCGCTACTCGAACAGAAAGCACCCACATGACAGACGCCAGCGCCCCTCGCATCCACCTCGGTCCCGTCGAGGATCCTCACGTCGCCGACGGAATACGCCGAGCCGGTGGAGTTCTCGTTCCACTGGCAGACGCCGAGGGCGTCGTGTGGGTACACGGGCCGGAGACGTTCCCGTCGTCGCTACCCGATTCGGTTCGCTGGGTGCAGTTGCCGTTCGCCGGCATCGAGCCCTGGTTCGACGCCGGGGTGATCGACGACAAGCGGGTCTGGACGTCTGCTGCCGGAGCGTACGCGGGCAATGTTGCCGAACATACGATGATGCTTCTCCTCGCTGGAGTTCGTTCTCTCCCCGAACAATTGGCGGCGCAATCGTGGCGCAAGGAAGAGTTCGACCCGCGGGTGGGCACTTTGCAGGGCTCGACAGTGGCGATCATCGGTTGCGGCGGAATCGGCCGTGCGTTGATCCCGTACCTCGCCGCGTCCAAAGTCAAGGTCATCGCGATCACCCGCTCCGGGACCCCTGTCGAGGGTGCTTCCGAAACGCTCTCGGCCGACCGCACCGGCGAAATCTGGTCCAAGGCAGATCACTTCGTGATCGCAGCACCGTCGACATCCGCGACGCGGCATCTGGTCGGCAAGGCCGAACTGGACCAGATGTCGGAGTCGAGCTGGATCGTGAACATCGCGCGTGGCACCCTCGTCGACACGGACGCATTGGTCGACGCACTGGAAGCCGGTTCGATCGGCGGGGCGGCACTGGACGTCACCGATCCCGAGCCGTTGCCGGACGGGCATCGGTTGTGGAAGCTGCCCAACGCGATCATCACTCCACACGTCGCCAACCCGGCTACGACGCTTACCCGCGTCCTGGCAGATCACGTTGCAGCCAACGTCGCCCGGTTCGCCGCAGGTGAGGACCTCGCCGCCGTGATCGATCCGTCGGCGGGCTACTGACCGCTCGCGTTGGTTCCCTTCACGTAATCGGCAACGACGGTGCGCAGAACATCGCGCACCGCCTCGGCCGGTTTGGAGAGGGGCTGATTGGCCGGGGTGCCAAGGGAGACATGCACTTCGATGCCCGGCTCGATGCGTCGTAGCTCGAGCGCTTCGACGTCCATGACCCTGCGGGCCACCGACCACGGCAGAACCGTCGCACCCAATCCGGTGCGTACGGCCTCGGACAGCGTCATCACCGATTCCACTTCGGCCACGACGTTCGGTTGCTGCTCTGCACGGTCGAAAGCCTGCTCCACCACCTTGCGGATGGTGTGCATCCGACCCGGAAGCAATAGTGGCAGTTCGGCGATCTCGGGCAGGGAGATGTCGGATCCCGATTCGCCTGCCAGTCCGGTACCGAACGGCGCAACCACCACCAGCTCCTCGGTGAGCAAGCGTTCGAACGTCACACCCTTGATCGGGCCGGCGTCGTACAACAACGCCAGATCCATGCGACCGGTCATCATCGCTTCGCTGAGCACGCCACCGAAGTTCTCGTTGATGTGCAACAAGATATTCGGGTGCTGCTCGCGCACACGGGCCAAGAGCGGCAAGGCGATTGCCGTCGCGGTGCTGTACGGGGCGAGGCCGACCGAGACGCCACCCGCCAGCGCCCGTCCGACCACGGACACCTCGGCCTGAGCACTCTCCACCTGACGCAGAATCACCTGAGCATGCCGATAGAGTGCGTGCCCCGCATCGGTCGGCTCGACACCCTGTTTGCTGCGGATCAGAAGTTGCTGACCGAACTGCGTTTCCAGCGACGTCATCTGTTGGCTCAGGGCGGGTTGTGCGATGTGCAGGATGTCGGCGGCTCGGGTGATGCTGCCGGCATCGACAATTCGTACGAACGAGTAGAGCCTTCTCGTGTCCATGCTGTGCAAACTACCAGCTCAACGGACATATCGAATTCCGATCACCCCAACGCGAAACGGTATTAACAACCCTTTGGCGTTCCTGAGTAGCGTCCCAGAAACACCGAAGTCGACACACAGAACTTCGACAGTCGGACCAACCACGGGCAACGGCGCCCGTACGAACAAGTAAACGAACCGGAAGGACCGAAATGGCAACCAGCATCGATCTTGTCGCCGATCTCGGCGAAGGTTTCGGCACGTGGACCATGGGCGCCGACGATGCTCTGCTCGACACGCTGACTTCGGCCAACATCGCTTGCGGATTCCATGCAGGCGATCCACGAACCATGGATGCGACCGTGCGGGGGTGCGTATCGCGCGGTATCGGGATCGGCGCGCATCCGAGTTTTCCGGACCTCGCCGGATTCGGACGTCGCGCGATGGATCTCAGTGAGAACGAGGTCCGAACCGACGTGCTGTTCCAACTCGGCGCCCTTCACGCCTTTGCGGTCGCGAACGGAACGTCGTTGTCGCACATCGCTCCCCACGGCAAGCTCGGGAATCTTGTTGCCGTACGCCAGGATTACGCGCGCGCCGTCGTCGATGCGGTCGCGGCCTTCGATCCGTCGTTGATCGTGCTCGCCCAGGACGGGGCGTTGGCCGACGAGGCGACTGCCCGCGGATTGAGCGTCGGCATCGTCGGAATCGCGGATCGCGCATACAACTCCGACGGAACTCTCGTGCCCCGCAGCGAGCCGGGAGCGGTGATTCACGACGTCGACGTTCTGGTCGAGCGGACCGTTCGGATGGTGGTCGAGGAAGTCGTCGAAGCTGTGGACGGCACGTTGATCCCGGTTGTCGCCGATACGGTCCTCGTGCACGGTGACAACCCCGGTGCCGTCGCGAACGCGAAGGCGATTCGCGCCGCGCTCGAGGCCGCCGGTGTCACCATTGCGCCACTGACCCGGGTCGTGGCGTCACGGCGGGCCCGTGATGTCGGGTGTCCCGCGTGAAGACCTACGTCGCCGACTGCGGTGACGCCGCCGTTCGCGTCAGTGTCAGCGGCGGGACCGCCGAGCAGAACTGGAACACCGTTCGATCGATCGCTGCACGTTTCGATCTCGGTGCCGACGGCATCGTCAGCGTCATCCCGACATACGACGCCCTGCTGGTCGAGTTCGACAACCTCCTCACCGACCACGACGCCGTCCGCGGCCTGGTTCGCGAAGCAACGACTATCCCCCGACCACTGGAAGGTGAACCTAGGACGTTCGAGATCCCCGTCGTCTACGGGGGCGAACACGGCCCGGACCTGGGTGAGACAGCGCGGTTCCTCGGCGTCACCGAAGCCGAAGTGGTGCGCCTTCACTCCGCAGCCCCGTTGGTCATGCGTTGCTACGGCTCACCCGGCGGCGCCCCGATGCTCGACGGCCCGGCGTTCGGCCTTCCCATCCCGCGCCGATCGAGCCCGCGACCGCACGTCGCGGCCGGTTCCGTTGCGGTGGCCGGACGTCAGGCAGTCGTTTCGGCCAGGCCTGCGCCCGGCGGTTGGGCAGTGATCGGCCGGACCCCGCTCATCTTGGTCGATCCGGCGTCGGAGCAGATTTCTGCCTACCGCCCGGGCGATCTGTTCGTCTTCCGCGCGATCGACGCCGATCGCTGGGACGAATTCGACGGACGCTCGCTCCTGCCCTTAGGGGGTGATCCCCATGGCTGAGACCGTCACCGTCCTGACTCCCGGAATCAGCTCCGTCCAGGATTTGGGGCGTGGATCGGCGTCACAGTTCGGTCAGGCGACGGGCGGCGCAGCCGACCAGATCAGCGCGGAGATCGCCAACGCGTTGGTGGGTAGTAGGCGCGAGGCCCCGCTACTGGAGTTGACGGCCCTCGACTTTTCAGCGTCGGCGTCCACGGATCTGCTGATCGCCGTCACGGGTGCACCCGCAACGGTGACCGTGGACGGACATCGGCAACCGCAGTGGGAACCGATCGTCTGGCGAGCCGGTCAGCGGCTTGCCGTAACCGGAATCCACGACGGATTGCGCGTCTACGTCGCCGTCCACGGAGAGCTGACGGCCGACTACCTCCTGGGCAGCTGCGCTCCCGACCAGGTCCTCGGATTCGGCCGTCACTTGACCGCGGGGGAGACGCTGGTCGTCGACACCGACTGCCCGCCGATCGACCACCCGGTCTTCCGGCTACCGCTGTTCCGGTTGTTGCCCGACCGACCGTCCTTCGGCAACGTGTGGACGCTCGACGTGACCGACGGCCCCGACATCGACGACTTCGGGGAGAGTGCAGCCGCGCTGTTCGGCACCGAATTCGTGGTGGGCGATCAGAGCAATCACATCGGGCTTCGGCTGGCATCTACCGATGAGCAGCCGCTCCCACAGCGCACCGGCACCGGCGAGGTCCTCTCGCGCGGCGTCCCCATCGGTGCCGTCGAAGTACCCGCTGGCAACGAACTTCTGGTCCTGCATCGAGGTAGAGGCGTCACCGCCGGTTATCCGGTGCTGGCAGTCGTCACCACCGTTTCACTCTCACAGCTGGGACAGGCCCGACCCGGGCACCGCGTCCGATTCCGGAACTGCAGCGTCGCAACGGCGGTTGCAGAGCACCGCGAACAGCAGCACCGCATCGCCTTGCTGAGGCGGCGTGTGGAGAACGTATTCACCACCCTCCGGATACCTCTTCACACCTCGGAAGCCCGAGTACCGAGCCACGTCGGCACCACACGCCCCGCGAGCGCTCCGCGCCGCGCGTCTATTTTGGAGACAGCATGACCAACACCATCGAAGCGGTAGACGGCCAGGTAGCCGACCCGCGCAAGGTCCGGAAAGTCGTCGCAGCGGGCTGCGTCGGCATCTTCGTCGAGCTCTACGACAACGGTGTCTTCGCGTTCATGGCGACGGCACTGGCCATCGTGTTCTTCGACGTATCGAAGTCGAGCGACGCGCTGATGCTGGTGTTCGCCGGCTACGCGGTCTCGTTCTTCGTTCGGCCCCTCGGCGCGGTGGTCTGCGGCATCCTCGGCGACCGGATCGGTCGACAGAAGATGCTGGTGTTCGTCATCATGCTGATCAGCGTGGCGACCGCCGGTATCGGCTTGCTGCCCACCTACGCGGCCATCGGTATCGCGGCACCGGCACTGCTGATCTTTCTGCGGATCGTGCAGGGATTCTCCGTCGGTGGTGAAGCTGCCGGCGCCATGACGTTCCTCGCCGAACACGCCCCAGAAGGCAAGCGCGGCTTGATCACGAGCTACGCGCAGATCGCGTCGTTCCTCGCCCTGCTGACCGGAACGATGATCGCGTTTGCCATGTCGCCGTGGCTCAACGCCGACGCGATCAACGGCGGCGGACTCGCATCGTGGGCGTGGCGCATCCCGTTCCTCATGGCCATTCCGATGGGAATCATCGGCTGGTACATCCGCCGCGCGATCTCCGATACCCCGAACTTCGAGCGGCTCAAGGAATCCGGCGGTTTGTCGCGCAATCCGCTCAAGGAAGCATTCTCCACTCCCGAACACCGTCGCGCCATGATCCTCGCCCTGTTCATCCCCTTGATGAATGGTTCCGGCTACTACGTTCTGTTCTCGTACATGCCCACGTTCCTCAAAGGCGATCAGATCGGATTCTCGACCGGGACAGCGCTTCTCGTCACCGCATCCAGCCTGGTCGCGATCTGCTTCGCGATTCCGTTCATGGGTGCTCTCTCCGACCGGATCGGTCGCAAGAAGGTCATCGCCGGTGCAGCTGCGGCAATGGCGATCGGAGCGATCCCCTGCTATGCCATGATCGTGACCGGCAACGTCGGCCTCGCCGTTCTCGGTGCCTGCCTCATGGCAGTGATCTTCGCCGGGCACACAGCCGTCATCCACATCCTGATCGTCGAACTGTTCCCCACGCGGGTTCGCTACTCCGCCTACGGTTTGGGTTACAACATCTCGTCCGCACTCTTCGGTGGTACCGCACCGTTGTTGATGACCTGGTTGATCCCCGAATTCGGTATCTACGTTCCCGCCTTCTACGCGGTCATCACTGCAATCGGCACGCTGATCGCGGTCAGCACCATCACCGATCGCGCCCACGTTCCGCTACGCGACACTCTGTGACTTCTCGCGTGAGTCACTCCTGATCCGGCCCGGTGGCCGCCTGCAGTCCGCGGCGGCCGCCGGGTCATACCAATTTCTTCCTGTAGGAGCACACAATGCCTTTCTCCGATTACCGCACAGCTCTCGTCACCGGCGCCAACACCGGAATGGGTGCCGCCGTCACCGAGATGTTCACCAAGCGCGGACTGACGGTCTACGGCGTCGCCCGCAATGCCGACAAGCTCGGTGAGGTTGCCGATCGCACCGGAATGATCCCTCTGCCCGTGGACATCACCGACACCGCCGCGCTCGCCGAAGCTGTCGGCGGACTGGAGATCGACATCCTCGTCAACAACGCGGGGGTGTCCGCAACCGGAAACATTCTCGACGCCGAAGAAGCATCGGTCGACGCGATGGTGGACGTGAATCTTCGTGCGGTGCTGCACCTGTGCCGCATTCTGCTGCCGGGAATGGTGGAGCGCGATCTAGGTCATGTCGTCAACATCAGCTCCATCGCCGGCCTGTACAACTTCTACGGCCACACTGCCTACCACGCGACCAAGGCTGCGGTGCACCAGATTTCGCGCCAGCTGCGAAACGACTGCATCGGCAAGCGGATTCGAGTGACCGAGATCTGCCCCGGCCGGGTCGAGACCGAGATCTTCGGTCGCAACCTCGGCGGCACGCCCGAAGCCATGAAGGAAGCGTGGGAGACCTTCTACGAAGGCTACGAATCCATCACTACCAAGGACATCGCGGATACCATCGAGTTCGCGATCGACGCCCCTGGTCACGTCAATCTTGGTCTCATCGAGGTGCTCCCCACCTTCCAGGTGCCCGGTGGCCTCGACTTCATCCGTCGCAACGACTGAGAGAGCGCATCATGAGTTTTGTACTACCGGAAACGACGCTCGGAGTGGTGGCCCATGCGGCAGGTGACCTGCGGGTCGAGCATGTTGCGTTGACTGCGCCGACCGCCGAGCAGGCAGTGATCGAGATCGCTTACGGCGGTGTGTGTGGATCAGATCTGCACTACTGGACGCACGGCGCGGCGGGGGAGTCGATTCTGAAGGCACCGATGCTGCTCGGTCACGAGGTGGTCGGCACGGTCGTGACGGCCGCGGCGGACGGAACGGGGCCGGCAGTTGGAACTTCCGTGGCCGTACACCCCGCAACGCCCGGTGGGACCGCGCCTCGGTTCCCGAGCGATCGGCCCAACCTCTCGCCCTGCTGCACATACCTGGGAAGTGCAGCGCAGTACCCACACACCGAGGGCGCCTTCGTGAAATACGCAGTGCTCCCGACGCGCATGCTCCGGGAACTGCCCGAGGGGTTGGACCTGCGGACTGCGTCGGTAGCCGAACCGGCAAGCGTTGCCTGGCACGCTGTTTCGCGAGCGGGAGACGTACGCGCGAAGAAGGCGCTGGTCGTCGGCTGCGGGCCCATCGGCGCACTGGTCGTGGCTGTGCTCAGACGAGCAGGCGCGCAGTCGATCACCGCGGTCGACGTGCACGACGTTCCGCTGCAGATCGCGTCGACGCTCGGTGCGGATCGGGTTCTCGAGGCCACCGACGCCGAGGCAGTCGCCGCATCCGATGCCGACGTGGTCGTCGAGTGCACCGGCAATCATCGCGGGCTCGAATCCGCTATTCGCGGGGCGACGCGCGGTGGACGGGTGGTCATGCTCGGGCTTCTTCCGTCCGGACCTCAACCGGTACACATTTCGCTGGCGATCACGCGAGAGTTGGAGTTGGTGGGCTCATTCCGCTTCAACGACGAAATCGACGAGGTGCTGCTCGCCCTCGCCGACGGTTCGCTTGCTGTCGATGCTGTTCTCACACACGAATATCCGGTCGAGGAAGCTCTGGAAGCCTTCGCAGTCGCCAAGGATGCTTCGGTGTCGGGGAAGGTGCTGTTGCGGTTCTGAGTCCTTCGACCCTGTGCGCCTTTATTAACCGCGGGCGGTTAATAAAGGCGCACAGCAGGTTATTCGACCACCAGGCCCTTGGCTTCCAGCAGGGCAGTCAGATTGCTCACCTCGAGTGGGGTCTCGCCCCGCTTGTAACGCTCGATGTACCCGGCTTCGGCTTCGTCACGGGCACGCGAGAGTTCGATTGCCTCGGCAACCTCCTCGCGGCGGACCACGACAACGCCGTCGCAGTCACCCTTGACGACGTCACCGGGATAAATGACCTGTTCTCCGAAGACCAGGGGATGGTTGATCGGGCCGAGAGATTCCTTGACGGTTCCCTCGATGTACACGTGCTTGGAGAAGACGGGGAATCCGAGTTCGCGGATCTCCCGGGTATCGCGCACTCCGCCGTCGGTGACCAGTGCGGTAATGCCGCGCGCAACACAGGCATTGGCGAGGACATCGCCGAACTGGCCGGCGGCTTGATCACCTGAAGAGACGATCAGGACGTCACCCGGCTGTGCGTAGCTGATCGCAACCTGCAGCATGAGGTTGTCACGGGGATGGCACTTGACTGTGAAGGCGGAGCCGCAGAACTTCATGTCGCGGTCGATCGGTTTGATCGCCGGATGCAGCGACCCCTTACGTCCCTGTGCCTCGTGAATCGTGGCCGCGGAGAACGTCCCCAGTTCGGCAATCAGGTCCTTGTCCGCGCGATCAATTTTCGTCTTGACGTGAATCATCTTGTACTCCAGAAAGTATGAAAGATCAGGAAAGGCGTTCGACTGCCGCGGCGATCTGTGCCGCGGCCTTTTCGAGGACGGCCTCGGAGGTGGCGAAGGAGATACGGAAGTACGGCGATGCGCCGTAAGCCGAACCCTGAATGGTGGCAACCGACGCCTCGTCGAGGAGATAGAGGACGAGATCCTGGTCGGACTCGATCACGGTGCCATCCGGGGTCTGCTTGCCGATCAAGCCGGCACAGTTGACGAACAGGTAGAACGCGCCCTGCGGCACGACGGGCTCGAGCCCGGGGACAACACTGAGGAGGTGAGCCGAGAGGTCGCGTCGTCGTCGGTAACTTCGTACGGATTCGGTGAGGAAACTCTGGTCGCCGGTAAGGGCTTCCACGGCTGCGGCCTGGCTGATCGAGGACGGGCAGGAAGAACTCTGACCCTGCAGTTTGTTGACGGCGCCGATCAATCCGGAATTTCCGAGTCCGTATCCGAGTCGCCACCCGGTCATGGCATGAGACTTGGAGACTCCGTTGGTGACCAGTACCTGATCACGGAGGTGCGGAGCGACCTGCAGCAGACTCGGGATCGGAGCGTCGCCGAAGTTGATCTCGTCGTAGATCTCGTCCACCAACACACTGACATGGGGATTGGCCTCGATCACTTCGGCGAGGGCCTGCAGCTGCTCGCGGGTGTACACAGATCCGGTGGGGTTGCCCGGGGCATTGAGGATGACCCACTTGGTGTTCGAAGTGATTGCAGCGGATAGTGCTTCGGCTGTGAGAAGAAAGTTGTCGGACTCCTCGCACTGAACGATCACCGGAGTTCCGTCGTGAGCGAGGACCATATCCGGGTACGAAACCCAGTAAGGGGCGGGAACGATAACCTCGACGCCGGCTTCGACCGTCGCCATGAGAGCGAGGAAGATGACCTGTTTCGCGCCGCCGCCGACGGTGATCTGGTTGTCCGCGTACTGGATTCCGGTTCGCGAAGCCGCGCGTGCTGCGATTGCCTCGCGTAGAGCCGGGATGCCGTTGACTGCGGTGTACTTGGTCTGACCCGTGTTGATCGCAGTGATCGCCGCAGACTTGATGTTGTCGGGTGTGTCGAAATCGGGCTCCCCGACGGTCAGGTCGAGTATTTCACGGCCCTGGGCCTTCAGCTCGCGCACTCGTTGTGCGGCAGCCACACTCGGCGACTCCCTGATTCTGTCGACGCGCGCAGCCGGAACGAAAGTCGCCATGATGGTCTGCTCCTGGGTCCGGGGTGAGCGTGGATTCCCGTCGTCGACGAGCCACAGTTCTCACTCGGTGATCCGTTCGACCATAGGGTCCTACCAGGGCATCTGACCAAGACCGAACCGTTGTGGCCCGATAAGCAAACGTGATGGAGCGGCGACGGAATCAGACCGACAGAACGCGCAGATCCTCGAGACCGTCCACGACGGGAACGCGCCACGACGCAAGCTCTTCCGGTCCCTGCTCGTCCCACAGTTCGAACAGTTCCGAATCGGTCGATGCGATGGTGCGCTCCACCATCTCGATCAGCCAGGTGAGCCGTTCACTGGTCAGGGCCGCGGCGAAGGAGTCGAGGTCGAGGTCTTGGGCGGCAGGGTCACGCTTGCGATCGGCGCGCACGATCAGCACCAATTCGAGTAAGGCGACGGCGATTTGGCCGCCGTCGACCTCGAGGTAGTCGTCTTCGAATGCCCACTCCACCGATTCGAAGGTGAAATCACCGTGCCCGATGGACGCGATCAAATCCCCTGCACCGTCGTTCTCGAACGGTCCCGATCCCCACGCGCCCACTGTCTGCTCTTTTCCGATTGCGGTCTCAGCGCGCTTCGAGCGCGATCTTTGCTCCGAATCCTAGAAGAACTGTTCCGGTTATGCGCTCCAGTGCCTGTCGCACTCGGGGCTTCTCGAAGGTGCTACGTGCCCGCGAGAGAAGGACGACGTAGCCGCTGAGCCACACGATGGTGATGGCTGCGTGGATGAGCACCAGCAGTGCAAGCGACGGTCCTGTGGGCCATCCGGCCGGAACCAACTGTGGCAACAGTCCGGTGTAGAAGACGGCGATCTTGGGGTTGAGCAGGTTGGTGGTGAAGCCCGTCTTCCACGTTCCGGCTTTCTGCGACCGTGGAGTGCCGACATCGTGTTGCATGCGCGAAGACCGGCTCTCCCACAGTGCTCGTACCCCGAGATAGATCAGATAGGCGGCGCCCGCGAGCTTGACGACGGTGTAAGCCTCGGCGGATGCGGCCAGGATCGCTGAAAGCCCGAGAACGGTCAGCAGCCCCCACACGAGGAGGCCGGAGACTATGCCGGCCGCTACCCGAAATCCGGCGGATCTTCCGGCGCCGAGAGCAGCCTGTGTCACGACGGCCATGTCGGGCCCCGGGACCAGAGTCAGTAGGGCGAGCACAGCTGTGGCGGCGAGCAGAGCGGTCAGCATGCAACAAGTATGAAGTCGGGGTGGGGAGCACAGTCGGGCGGTGGTGTCGTGCCTGTGAACAAAGAGTGGCGCGGCGGTGTGAACTGCATGGACACGCCCGGAAACCGGCGTCTCGCGAGCCCTGTTCGACAAAGTTATGCACACTGTGGGGAAACGGATCGTTGCAGGTAGGAGGAATAACTCTGTTGTAATTCATCCTTTGGTCCACAGGTTATGCACAACTGGGAAGTGGATGTGAATGAAGTTATCCACACCTGTGTGTGCATCGGTGGAGAACTGTCCAACTCCATTGGATACCCGCGAGTAATAAATCCCAACCAGTGGGTTGACCCCGGGACGTTCGTCCTGTCCAATCGAGGGTTAGCGATAGTCGTGCGATGCTCAGGGGGCGCTTGACGGATGCGGAGATTTGGGTTTGTCGGAATTGTGTTGGTCGTGCTCGCGCTTGTCGTGGCCGGAGTGGCGTATGCCGAACCGGCGCCTGAAAATCCACCAGGAGATCCGGCCGGTCAGACCGGCGCCCACATCAATCGCATAGAGCGGTTGTCGCCCACTCGCAGCGTCGTGTTCGTCGATTCGCCGGCGATGCGACGCGAGGTGCAAGTGCAGGTTCTTCATCCCACCACCGATACCGGTGCGCGTCCGTCCTTCTACCTACTCGACGGCGTCAGTGCCGGTTCGGAATCCGGATACTCCGAGAGCACCTGGACCCAGAAGACCGACATCGAAACGTTTTTCGCCGACAAGAACGTCAACGTCGTTCTCCCCGTAGGCGGTACCGGCAGTTTCTACACCAACTGGAAGAACGACGATCCGAATCTCGGTGTGAACAAGTGGGAATCGTTTCTCGCCGAGGAGCTTCCGGCATTGATCGATTCGGCGTTCTCCGGAAACGGGACTAACGTGGTCGGTGGGGTGTCCATGGGTGCACTCGGCGCGGCCAACCTCATCACACATCACCCGAAGCTTTACACCGGATTAGCCTCGTACAGTGGCTGTCTCGACAACTCCGAGTCGTCCTCGCAGGATTCCGTGCGGCTCACCGTGGCCAGCAAGGCGGGCGACGCCACCAACATGTGGGGCCCGGCGTCGGACCCCGACTGGCAGAAGCACGACCCGTCCACCAACGCGGAAACGCTGCGCGGGAAGACGATCTACGTGTCCTCTGGCACAGGTGCGCCCGGAGAGTACGACAACGTCTTCACCCCGAGTGGACTGCAGACAGCCATCGAAGGCGGACCGCTCGAGGCGCTCGCGAACACCTGTACACAACTGTTCGAAGCGAAGTTGGGGGAACTGTCGATTCCCGCAGTGTTCGCGTATCGGAACGACGGCACGCATTCATGGCCGTACTGGCAAGACGCGCTTCACGATTCCTGGCCGACGGTGAAGACGGCGCTGGGAATGTGAACTGGCATGTGAACTGAGAGTTACTCGGCCAGTGCCAGTTCGAGCAATTGGAGGGCGCCGTCACGGGTCTGCGCAGCTGCGATGAATCCGGCCTTGTGGCAGAACACCGAACTGTCGACGCCCGTCTCGGCGGCAAGATCCGAGCCGTTCAGGCCGCGCCACGGCTCCGGCAACAGCTTTCGTGAACCGAACTTGGAGTCAGCAGGCTTGACCGTCTGAATCGACCAGCCGCCGTTGGTGTTCGGGAAGATGGTGAACAGCAGCTCCGGCTGGGCCGACGCGGCGCGGCCGTGGGGAACGAAGCGTTCCAGGACGACGAAGCGCGGATCCGTTGCTTTTTCGTAGGTCTCGGTGAACTCGCGCTCGGCCGCCGCGTCGCCGGCGTACTTGGCGCGCAGGCGAATCAAGACCTGAGTTGCGAGAACGACGGCCAGCTCGAACTGGGTGTCGAACTCCTCGTCGGTGGACGAGATGGGGTTGAACAGGTCCAGCACGGACGACAGATCAAAAGGCTTGGTGCCGTAGTCGTTGAGGGTGTAGATCTCTTGGCCGTTGTCGACGGCGTCGATGCCCTCGACCAGTCGGCTGTCGATACGGCGGAACACGGAGGCGTCGCCTTCACAGAACTGCAGGCCGTATTCCTGCCAGAGCAGACCGAAGGCGGAGTACAGGATGCCGTTGCTGCGCTCGCCGGCATCACGCTGGTGATGGTCGAAGCGGCCCTCGGCCGGGTTGTAGCGACCGCCGACGTCGAGCACGATGTCCGCGCTGTCGAGGACGTCCTCGTCACGGCTGCGAACGACGGTGGCGTCGGGGTACAGCTGCTTGAGCAGCGATACGCCGAAGACGTCGTCTGCATGGAACTTGCCGTTATGGGTCGCGATGATCACCCGTCGAGACTAGGCAATCGAGCGCGGGGATGCCTAGTCAGCCGATGGTGCGGATGCGGTCGGTGGCAGGTGGCGAGACCGGTGACCCGGCTGCGAACAGGGCCGTCAAGGCGTCGAGGTCGTTGCCCGCGCCGGTCATCTGGGTGGAGTTCTTCAGGGCGGTGAAGCCATCGCCGCCCTCGGCGAGGAACTTGTTCACCACGATGCTGTAGACGGCGTCGGGTGCGATGTCCTGCCCGTTCAAGCGCATTTCCGAGATACGCGCACCCGGCGCTGCCCGCCGGTCCAGGGCGTATGTGAAGCCCGCGGACGGTGAGAGGATGCGCTCGGTACCGGTGCCGTCGACGTCGATTTGGAATTGCTGTTCGAGAGCGTCCTTCAGCACCGCTCCTGTGACGGAGAGCACCTCGAGGCTGTTGCCGAAGGGTTGCACACTGTAAGCCTGGCGGTATGTGATCTGGCCGGAAGTGCCGAAGTCCAAGTCTTCGCGCATGCCGCCGGGGTTCGTCAACGCGAGTTGAGCGCCTCGTGTCGATCCGGCTGCGAGTTGAGCATCGGCGACCAGGTTGCCGAGTGTGGATTCACCGCTGGGTACCCGGTCCCGGGTCAGATCGGCGGTAATGGTCCCCACCGGCCGCTGAGCGCTTTCCGACGCCTCCGACCAGGCGCGATCGGCGAGAGCCTGAATATCAGGATCCGGCGAAATATCGTGTGTCACTATCTGATTGAAAGCGGACGTCTGATCTCGAACAACCTCGCGGGTGTTGCGATCGATCGTCACATCTGCGACGGACACGATCCGGCCGTGCGAAGCGCCCTGCATCACGACTCTGGGATTGCCTGCGGGATCAGGGAATTCGCAGTTGTACTGCTGGTGGCTGTCGGCGGTGAAGATGACGTCCACCTTGGGTGATGCGCGTAAGGCGATGTCGCGGGCCGGCCCGGACTCGACGTTGCAGTCGTTCGGCCCGCCCTCGACAGCAGGTTCGTCCCCACGGTGCAGGAGGACGGTGATGGCTTTGACACCGAAGAAGTCGAGGACGTCGGCGGTGCGGTTGATCGCTTCGACCTCGTCGCCGAACTGCAGATCGGCGATCCCGCCAGGGGTGACGATCTGCGACGTGTTGGCGGGGGAAATTGCGATGACTCCGAGCGGAATGCCGTCGACCATGTTCACGGTGAACGGCAGCGTGGCCGGAGCGCCGTTGGTGTACGTCATGTTCGCGGCCATCAGCGGGAAGTTGGCGCCGTCGAAGGACGGGCTGAACGTGCATGCGTCGACGGCGGAGCAACCACCGGATTGCATGCGGCGGAACTCGGCTAGCCCTTTGTCCAACTCGTGGTTGCCGATCGCGGAAGCGTCGATCTTCATCCGGTTCAGGAGTTCGACCGTCGGTTCGTCGTTGAACATCGCCGACTCGAGCGCCGACGATCCCCAGTTGTCACCGACCGAATACAGCAGCGAGTTGGTGGCTTGGCTGCGAAGTTGCGTCACGTAAGCAGCGAGATACGCCGCGCCACCTGCGGGAGTGAGCGAGCCGTCGGCCTGCCTGATCTCGCTGCGAACACCTTCCGGCGGGCGGAGGCTGCCGTGCAGATCGTTGAAGGCCAACAAGCGGACCGACACCGTGTCCTGCGACTGGGCAGTGGCGACGCCACTCAGGGAGGTCGCGGTGGTGGCGAGAAGGGTCGTTGCGAGCACGGCACACGTTCGTGTCATGCGTCGCGTCATGCGTCGTGCTCCCTCACTCGGACCGGCCTCGAACCTCCCTGAGTGTGCCCGTCCGCCGAAACGAATTCCAGTCCTCGGCGTAACAGTTATGTATCGAGTGTCACGCGGTGACGCCGATGCCCGCCGCCTGCTTCGCGACGGCAGTGTTCGCGAAAGCGAGGAACGCGTCGTTCTCGTGTGGGTCGCCGACGGTCATCCGGACGCCCTCGACGCCGTACTGACGGATCAGAATGCCCGCTTCGGTACTCGCCTCGGCGAAACCGGGAGAGAGCTCTCCGAGAGGGAGATAGACGAAGTTCGCCGACGACTCGGGGACGGTGTACCCGGCTTCGATCAGAGCGGTCCGAACTCGCGTCCGCTCGGCGATGACACCTTCGGTGCGGGCAAGCAGTTCGTCTGCTGCAGCCAGGGAAGCGATCGCGGCGGCCTGGGCGACAGCGCTCACGGTGAACGGGGTGTGCACCTTGCCGAGGGCGACGATGATCTCCGGATCCGCGACCGCGTAACCCACGCGGATTCCCGCGAGGCCGTACGCCTTCGAGAAGGTGCGCAGAACAACCACGTTGGGACGACTGCGGAACAGTTCGATGCCGTCGGCGTCCGAGCGTGAGTATTCGAAGTACGCCTCGTCGAGTGCGACGACGACGTGCGTCGGGACAGCGTCGAGGAAGGTCTCGAGCTCTGCCTTCGACAGTGCATTGCCGGTCGGGTTGTTGGGGTTGCACACGAAGATCAACCGCGTGCGGTCGGTGATCGCGGCTAGCATCGCGTCGAGGTCGTGGCCGAAGTCCTCGGTGAGCGGAACCTTGACCGAGACGGCGTGGCCGACCTGGGTGACCACGGGGTACGCCTCGAACGAACGCCACGCGTAGATGACTTCGTCACCCTGATCGCACGTGATCTGCACGAGTTCCTGGCACAACGTCACGGAGCCACAACCAGCGGCGACGTTGGCAGGCTCGACATTCAGGAAGCTGGCCAGCGCCTCGATGAGGGCGACCGCAGCGTTGTCCGGGTAGCGGTTGGCATTGGCGACCGCGTCGGCGACGGCGTCACGCACACCGGGCAACGGCCCTACTGTCGTTTCGTTGCTCGCCAGCTTGATCGCACCCGGAAAATTGCGTCCGGGAACGTAGGCGGGGATGGAGGCGAGGTCAGGGCGAATGTGTGCGGTCACGAGTCGATTATGCGCGCACTGATTTGGTGCGTTGCGGCCGTCTGCGTGTCACAGTTGGAAGATGTCGGAAATCTTCCGGGCCACCGCATATCTACGCGGAGCCGAAGGGGAGGTCGCCACGGCTGTTCCACTGACGGTGGTGGAGCCGGACGGCCCGACACGAGGCGCAATCGTCGTGCTGCACGAAGCCCGGCAGTTCAGCCCGGCTCTGCTGAATCTGATGTGCGCACTCGCCGGCGAAGGGTGGGTGAGCGTCGCACCGCACCTGTTCCATCGCGAACCCGAGCACATGCAGGGCGAGGTGTTCGGTGACAACCTCTTCGCCGACTTCGACGCGACCCTCGACTGGCTCGTCGCGCGCGAAGTTCTCGCCGACACCATCGGGGTGCTCGGATTCGACGACGCCGGGACCGCCGCGATGCTCGTAGCCACCAGCCGTCCCGTCGGCGCCGCGGTGAGTGTCGCCGCGCGGGGAATCGTCGAAGCCTTGTCGGTGGACGCTCAGGCGCTTGTCGACGCGGCTACGTTCCTGCAGGCGCCGTGGCTGGCTCTGTACGGGGAGGACGATCCCAGCACGCCTCGCGAACACGTGACGCTGCTCCGGGAAGCGACCGCGAAGGCCGACGTCGCGACGCTGGTGGTCAGTTACGCCGGACTGGCTCACCGGGCGGACGAGCCGCCGCACCTGTCCGAGGACGCCGACGTCGACGACCCGGGTTCGGCGTCGATCATCGAAGCTCAGACCCGGATCTTCGACTGGTTCGACAGCCACCTGCGGTAAGTCGACAAAACAGGGCGCTGACCACACGTTTTGCCTTTGGTGGCGAAGGGTGTGTAATCTTTCGATCCGGCGGTCCGAAAGGATCGGAACCCCCAGGGAGGCGTGCCAGAGCGGCCGAATGGGACTCACTGCTAATGAGTTGTCCCTTTTACGAGGGACCGGAGGTTCAAATCCTCTCGCCTCCGCCAAGCCGGTGATTTTGACCGGCGGGTTAGAAATGATAGAAAGTACGACGGCAAGACACGCAAGACCAGCAAGACAACAGAACATGCGCCCGTAGCTCAACGGATAGAGCACTTGACTACGGATCAAGAGGTTAGGGGTTCGAATCCCTTCGGGCGCACAACAGAAAGCCCCTTACCAGCAGAGATGCCGGTGAGGGGCATTCTTGTGTCTGGATCGAGTTGGATCGACTCGACAGGTACTCAACAGATTGCGTCAGCGCTGGTGTTGAGCACCGATGTCATGTCTGCGACGTGTATCACACGGTCGATGTAGTGCGCCGCGGTCACTCGGGTGTGGGCATGGCCGACTGGGCTTACGCACCCTCTTCTGTGTTTTCGCCATCACTGTAACCACGCGGTAGGACGAGTTGTGGACCTATCTGGCGCACTCCTCGCCGGCGCAGCAAATCGGCCCGCAGAACCCAGCGATCCAATTGGAGACGAAGTAACTGCGCCCGCTGGCCTCATCTAATGTCGATGGGTCAATTGTTGGCGTAAAGCGTCGCTGGCGAGTCGGACTGTTTCACCATGAGTGGCGATGCTTCACCGTCGCGATATTCCTGGCGAGAGCGAAGAGTGGGTTTGGTGTGCCGTGCAGGACGACGGTCGACCGCAGTTGACGTACGTACCCGTATGTGGGATGCCGTTGCTGCCGGGCCACTACCAAGTGACATCGGTCTCGAAGGCATTTGAATTCGAAGCTGGTGAGGATGCACTTGTTCTCGGGCACAGCGCTTGACGGGTCTAGTTCCCGCAAAAGAAATGGTGGTTCGTGGAATGCAGTGAACGAATTGAAATAGCGCGACCTTCTTTTTAGTCAGGAAGGTTGGAGTGAGTCGGGAATGTGCCAAAAGGAGCCATCTGACTTTCACTTCTTCGGTCGATACTTGACGCGCACGGCCGAGCATTTCCGTTAGAGAGCGGCGGGGAGTTCGTTGCCAATTTCGTGGAATGATGAGAATTGGCGGATGTAGTGCGAACGGTGATTATGTCGATGACGAATGATCGACCCGAACTGCTAATTACTGAAACGCTCTTGGCAGAATAACGCTGCGCCATCCGTATCGCGTCCCTAACACAAAAAATGGCCAGACCGTTACAGCCAGGCCGCATAGAAGCTCTGCCTCCGAGGGCGCTGGATCGGTCGTCGAGATACTCGCGGCTGAGATCGTTGACGGTTAGAATTTTCGCGTCAATTCTGATGTACCGGCTTGAGTCTACGTCTATACCGGGCCAGACTCAGACGCCATTGTGCTGGTTGCAGTCCAGCATGTTGACGAACTTGAGCCGCGTCGAGGATGGCTTGTGGAAGATCTTCGATGCGTGACTTCGGAAACGTGGTGGAGCGTCCGCACGCATCCGATGATTCAGACTGTGGCAGAGTGATTGCACGTCTCAGTTCGTTGGGCGCAGCCCGCGGAGCAGGAATGTCGTCGGCGAGCAGGTTGACTGTCGAGTACTTCAGCTCAGTCCGGGCAGTGGTCGAAACCTAGTTGGCGCCCCTGCCGCTGGTCCGCTCAGAATGCTGCTGGATGGGCCACCAATCGCCACCGCCGCGTCCCTGATGTAGCGTCTGAGTCAATGAATACGCTGGTCCCAACTACTCGCACCGTGCGCTGTGCATGGGATCACCCATGCTTTCGTTTGTACGACCGACGTGGCGAATTGCTTTCGATGCTGTACGAATCGGACGTGTTAAAGGGGACTCGCAGTGCGGGCGATTCACTCATTTTAGAGCTAAGTGACAATCGAACTGCAATTGTTGGACTTGAAGAGATGCAAATCTTCGAAGTGCTGCCTTCAGCTGAGTCTTCAGCAGTGACTGATACTTTCGTGGTGTTATCGCAAATCGTCGAAGTTCTCGGAGTGCAGCAAGTTTTGCCGAGTTTCGATTTTCAGCATCTCGTGAGTTGGGATGGCGTAGAGGAACCCGCGACGGCCTTTATGGCCGCCACAGCTGCGATCATGGACGAAAGTATTGAACTCGGATTGTTTGATTTTGCGCTTCTTGTTGATGGCTTGTCCCGAACAGGCTGGGCATTTCAAGCGGAATTCGGTGTCATTGAGGCTTCAGACGTTGCGGCTCGGCTGAGTAGGAAGATCGGTCGGTTCAGCAGCTCGTTTGCTGGCAAAGAGTCAATGTTTGCAGGGCGGTCGGATGCCCCAGTGTCCACGTTTGTAGACTCAACCTGGAGCGACCCACGTCGGGTGGCGTACGGCACGATCGATGACGTCGCAAGCAGGCTGCAGACAATTTCAGATGATGTCGAGAATCTAGTCACAACTCTGCATAGTCGGGTAACGATTCTGTGGGAATGATCGTTGTGCCAGGCAAGAGAGTGAGAAGGTGAGAGCGTGAGCAGCACAATCTTGGACATTCCTCGCATCGAAGCGGATGCGAAGGAAGAGCAGCGCATGGTTCGTGTCGACTCCCCTCACTCAGGTTCAGGGGCGAACTATTGCGGCAATAGAGTGCTAGTCGATCCCGAGAGATTTGAGGTCCGTAGGCGCCGGCTCAAGCAACAACTGGCGGCGCGGCGAGAGGCCCATATCGACCAACTTGCTGCGTTGCGCGAGTCTTTTGCGCGTGGACCAGTGTCAATGCCTGCAAATACACCCGTAGTTGGTCGCGGTCAGTTCGAAGTGGCACCAGCAGAAACCTACTCGGGAATATCGACCGTGCGGACTCGTGTCCGCCCAACCCGCTAGTCCAGCGTGGGGGCTGACCCCGAGCTGGAACCGCATGTCGTCGTTTTCGACGTTAATGTCTATCTGGATATTGCTGGGTTGGTTGAACAACCGTTCACCTGGCAGCAATTTGATGATTTGGCCGGAGCGGTAATGTCTCAGCCGAACCCACATCCGAAAGACGCGCGACTGGACAGCTTGCGGGCCGTGGCTGTCTCTCGCTCGGGTCAACTTTGCCGTGATGTCAAGCTAGAGGTTTGGACCAGCAGTCACATCGATAATCTGGTCCTAGGCAAAGCACAGACCGTGGTACCTGACTGCAATGGGGCGCTGTGGACGAAAGAAAACGCGATTGAGTTGCACGATACGCTCGTGAACGACCTCGTCTACGATCTCTCGTCTGGTGGTTCGGTGGGTGAGATCAAAATCGCGGTAGGGAACCCACCTCTCGACCATGAAGACGGTTGTGTATTCGCTACGGCAATGCGGGCAGGCGAGGACGATCCAGCACTTCGATTTTGTGTAACCCGGGACACTCAGTTTCGCGAGTCTTCTTCGGAACTTCATCCACGCGTAAGTGTTGTCTATCCACATGAGTACCTGCAGATGGTGTTGCTTGCGCGCAAACCGTCGAGACTTCCGATTGGAACTGTCGGACGGTGATATGTAGCCGTAACCTTGCACCAGGTTCAGCTGTGTTCAATGCAATGGCTACGAGCAGCGCGTGCTTCCATATGGATTCGTGCGAACGTCTGTGGAAGTGCTGTTGTGTCGAGGCAAAGACTGAGAACTTTCGTGCGTGGTTGCGTCGAATTGACTGTTCTCCGGTCTGACTGACGTCATGTCTGCGGATTCGATTGGTGACCCTCGCGATCGTAGGAACCAACAACCGATCCTCGCGACCTATGCTTTCTCCGGAGCAACCGCGCGAACCGAGGAGAACCGTTGGAGACCGTCGACAGTCGGACGCTCCCCGTCTACTCGGCCGGGGCGGTCGAGGTGCCCTTCGTCATCGCGGGCATGGACGAACTCGTTTCCCGCGAGACCCGGTGGGAAGCGCACTCACACCCGACCCACGAGTTGTTGTGGAACGAGCGGGGAGCGTCGACCGCCACGGTGGGATCGCGCACGTGGACGATCACCCCGACCGTCGGTCTGTGGATGCCCGCCGGCGTCCTGCACTCGGCGATCGCCCCCGCGGGCACCTGGTATCGGGCCGCTCAGCTCGACATCGCGTCAGTTCCTTCTCTGTCCGACGTGCCGGTGGCGATCGAGGTAACTCCGCTGCTGCGGAATCTCCTCGAGCGACTGGCAGACGATTCACTCGGAGCCTCTTCGCGCTCGCTCACGGAGCAGATGGTGATCGACGTGCTGGCACCGTCGCCGAACGAGTTGCTGGTGCTGGTGCCGGACTCGGCGCTTCTGCAACCCATCGTCGATGCGATCGGTGACGATCCGAGTGACATGCGAACGCTGTCCGACTGGGCCCGAACGCTCGGTGTCAGCCCGCGAACCATTACCCGGGTATTTCGCTCGGAGACCGGGATGAGTTTCGGGCAGTGGGTGTCAGCGGTGCGTGCCCAACGGGCGGTGACCCTTCTTGCGCACGGTTTGGATCTGCAGGAGGTCGCCGAGCGCGTGGGCTACCACTCGACCAGCGCGTTCGGGGCGGCATTCCGACGCACTACAGGGGCTACACCAGGGATGTTCCGGGCCAGCTGATCGGCCGTCGCATCTTGTCTCGATCGCTACATGGGGTGTCCCAAACACGCGATTGCGCCACAATGCCCTCCCGTATACGGTTTAGGCAAACCTCACCTAAGTGCCTGATAGAGCCGGGTTGAGGGCCGTACCCCTTCTCGAGAGAGTTCTGTTTTCATGCGTTCAAAACGCTTCTTGGCGGTGGCCGCAGCAGTGGTCGTAGTCGCCCTCGGCATGACAGCTTGCAGTTCCGACTCCTCAGAGACCGCCGACGGCGGCAGCGCTGGAAGCGGATCCAGTTCCTTCCCGGTCACGATCGAGCACGCTTTCGGAACTACGACGATCGACGCCAAGCCGGAGCGAGTTGCCACCGTCGCCTGGGCCAATCACGAAGTGCCCCTTGCTCTTGGTGTGGTTCCTGTCGGTATGGCCGCCGCGACATTCGGGGACGACAACGGCAACGGCATGCTGCCGTGGGTCGAGGAAAAGCTCGACGAACTCGGCGCGAAGCCGCCGGTGCTCTTCGACGAGACCGACGGCATCGACTTCGAAGCCGTCTCCGATACGAACCCTGACGTCATTCTTGCCGCGTACTCCGGGTTGACGCAGGAGGATTACGACACCCTCAGCGAGATTGCTCCGGTCGTGGCATACCCCGAGGGGCCGTGGGCGACGTCGTGGCGCGACGTCATCAAGTTCAACAGCATGGGCCTCGGCATGGAATCCGAAGGGCAGGAACTGATCTCCACCATCGAGAAGGAGATCGCCGACGAGGTTGCCTCGCATCCGCAGCTTGCCGGCAAGGCAACCATGTTCCTGACGCACGTCGACACCGCTGATCTGAGCCAGGTCAGCTTCTACACGGCGAACGACACGCGCGCCGCGTTCTTCGAGGACCTTGGACTTTCGACGCCGAAGAGCGTTGCCGACGCCTCGACGGGTGGTGAGTTCTCGAAGAAGGTCAGCGCCGAGCGTGTGGACGTCTTCGACGACGTCGAACTGATCGTCACCTACGGTGACCAGGCGCTTGTCGACGCCCTCAAGGCTGACCCGCTCCTCTCGCAGATGCCTGCCGTCGCCAACAACTCGATCGTGTTCCTCAATGGGACCGGGCCGATGGGAACGGCGGCCAACCCGACTCCACTCGCAATTTCGTGGGTACTCGGCGACTACGTCGATCTGCTCGCCGGGGCTGCTGGAAAGTCGGAGTGACTGTAACCTCGCAGGATTCGACGTCGGGCGCTCGCGATACGCGGCGTCCGACGTTCGGCAATTCGCTGTGGCTGATCGCCCTTCTCGTTGTCCTCGCGGTGCTCATGTGCGCTTCGATCGTCATCGGCTCTCGTGAGGTCGACTGGTCCGATATCGTTGCCGCGCTCGGCGGTTCAACGGACAACATCGGTCAGGGTGCGATTGCCAAGCGCATTCCGCGGACGGTGCTCGCGATCACCGTGGGTGCTGCGCTCGGTCTTGCCGGCGCAGTGATGCAGGGGATTACCCGAAACCCTTTGGCGGATCCCGGAATCTTGGGCGTCAACATGGGAGCTTCGCTCGCAGTGGTGATCGGAATGGCGTGGTTCGGTCTGTGGACCCAGACCAGCATGATTTGGGTGGCCATACTCGGTGCAGCCGGGGCGGCGTTGTTCGTCTACGTAGTCGGGTCACTCGGGCGAGGTGGAGCCACGCCACTCAAGTTGGCTCTCGCCGGGGCCGCAACATCGGCTGCGTTTGCCTCGTTCATCACCGCGATCATGCTGCCGCGTAATGATATTGCTGGCAACATTCGTTCGTGGCAGATCGGCGGCGTCGGAGGTGCGAGCTTCGAGGTGATCCGACAGGGTCTGCCTTTCCTCATTGTCGGCTTCGTGATCTGTCTGCTGTCAGCGCGTAGTCTCAACTCTCTTGCGCTCGGCGACGAGGTTGCATCAGGTCTCGGCGAACGCGTCGCGGTGGTTCGTGCAGTGGCAGCGCTCGGTGCAGTGCTGCTCTGCGGTGCAGCCACTGCCATCGCGGGACCGATCGGCTTCGTCGGTTTGGTTGTCCCGCATCTGTGCCGGTTGCTGATCGGTATCGACAACCGTTGGCTGCTACCGTTTTCTGCGCTGACAGGTGCCGCCCTTCTGGTCGCCGCCGACATTCTCGGACGAATTGTCGCGCGGCCGAGCGAAATCGACGTCGGCATCATCACGGCGCTCATCGGAGCGCCCTTCTTCATCTACATCGTCCGCCGTCAGAAGATACGTGAGCTGTGACCACTACATTCGTTACTCCCGAAGTCGAGGTCGACGCAGTCGGAGCAAGCCGTATCCGACGAGGTAGGCGACGCCGCATCGTGATTGCCGTGCTAGCGGCCCTCGTCGTCGCCTCGTTCGCGGTCACGTTGATGGTAGGAAAAACCTTCTACCCGCCGTCGGATGTGCTTCGTGTCGTGTTGGGGGAGAACGTACCTGGTGCCTCGTTCACCGTCGGCCGCCTCCGGCTGCCTCGCGCTGTCCTCGCTGTGGTCGCCGGAATCTGTTTCGGCTTGGGCGGCATCACGTTCCAGACGATGCTGCGCAACCCGCTCGCGAGCCCCGACATCATCGGGATCAGCTCGGGCGCAAGCGCTGCAGCGGCTTTCGCGATCATCTCGCTTTCGCTCGGCGGCTCGCAGGTCTCGATCTTCGCCATCGCTGTCGGTCTGGGCGTCGCAGTCTTGATCTACGTTCTGTCCTTCCGGGACGGTGTGGCGGGCACTCGGCTGATTCTGATCGGTATCGGCATCGCCGCGATGCTCGACAGCGTCACCGCCTACCTGCTCAGTACCGCCGCCGCGTGGGATCTGCAGGAGACGATGCGTTGGCTCACCGGCAGTCTCAACGGTGCCAACTGGGGTTCGACGGTTCCCGTGCTCCTGGCGCTGGTCGTCCTCGGGCCGGTGCTGCTGAGCCAATCGCGCAACCTTTCGACCATCCAGCTCGGTGACGACGCAGCGCAAGCACTCGGCGTCAGAGTGGAACGAACGCGCATTCTGTCGATCATTGCGGCCGTCGGACTCATCGCCTTTGCCACTGCCGCTGCGGGCCCCATCGCCTTCGTGGCGTTTCTCTCCGGCCCAATCGCCGCCCGCATCGTCGGTCCGGGAACTTCACTGCTCATACCGTCGGCGCTGGTCGGAGCGCTACTGGTACTTGTCGCCGATTTCTGCGGACAGTATGCCTTCGGCACCCGCTACCCCGTCGGCGTGGTGACCGGCGCGCTGGGAGCGCCGTATCTCGTCTACCTCATCATTCGTTCCAACCGCACGGGAGGTTCGCTGTGACCGAATCCCATACTCTGACTGTCGAAAACCTCGAACTCGGTTACGGAGGACGGACCGTCGTCGAATCGCTCGACCTCGGCGTGCCACCGGGAAAGATCACGACCATCGTCGGGGCAAACGCCTGCGGCAAGTCGACCCTGCTCCGGTCGATGTCGCGTCTGCTCGCGCCGCGTAGTGGCCACGTTCTGTTGGACGGCAAGGATGTTCATCGTCTGCCGGCGAAGAAGCTGGCCCGCACGCTCGGTCTGCTGCCGCAATCACCGATCGCGCCGGAAGGGATAGTTGTCGCCGATCTCGTCGGCCGTGGTCGTAATCCACATCAGCGGGTGCTCTCGAGGTGGAGCCGCGAGGACGATGCAGCTGTCGCCGAGGCGCTTGCGGCAACGGACACAACCGAATTGGCCGAACGATCGGTGGACGAGCTTTCCGGTGGTCAGCGCCAACGTGTGTGGATTGCGATGGCGCTCGCCCAACAAACCGATCTGCTTCTTCTCGACGAGCCGACCACCTTCCTGGACGTGAGCCATCAAGTGGAGGTGCTGGACCTGCTGACCGACCTGAACCGGACTCGGGGTACAACGATTGTCATGGTTCTGCATGATCTCAATCTCGCCGCCCGCTACGCCGACTATCTCGTCGCCATGGCCGATCGTAGGGTCTACGCGGCGGGTGATCCAGGCGAGGTGCTCACCAGCGACAACGTCCGTACCGTGTTCGGTCTCGAGAGCCGAATCATCCCCGACCCCATCTCGGGTAAGCCGTTGGTGTTGCCGCTCGGGCGCCACCACGTCCTCGACGACGTGTTGACATGACGGAGCCGAACATTTCGAATGGACGCGTTGAGTCCTTGGAGCAACTCAATGCGATTCTCGGACAGCCGCATCCGTCGATCATGGAGAAACACACCGACTACACAACGCCGTTGATTCGTGAATTCATCGAGCAGGCAAGGTTTTTTGTGCTCGCGACGTCCGATGCGGCCGGCAATTGTGATTGCTCGCCGCGTGGGGACTTGATCAGTCAGGTGCTCTTCCCCGACGAGAAGACCCTCGTGCTCCCGGATCGCCCGGGCAATCGGCGTGCCGACTCGTACCGAAACATGATCGAGAATCCTCACGTCGGGATTCTCTTTCTCGCGCCTGGCCACGACGAGATCGTGCGCGTCAACGGCAAGGCGACGCTGACGACCGATCTTGATCTGCTGGAGTCGATGGCGATGAACGGCAAGCCGGCGCAGCTTGCGGTGATTGTGCGGATCGACGAGGCGTATCTCCATTGCGCGAGAGCAATCCTGCGGGCGAAGTTGTGGGATCCATCGACGTGGCCCAATTCCGATGACGTACCGAGTCTGCGCGACATGATGGCCGAGCAGCACAGCCTGCGTGTCGATGATCTCGAACCGGCCAGACAAGAGGCGTACCGCAAGCACCTGTACTGAACGCAGATTTGTCACCTATGTCCGATAATGATCCGTGCCTTCAATTGCCTCCTCGCTGTTCTGGATCGCGCTGATCGCGGCCGTCGCGCCGATAGTCGCGGGCCTGATCCCGCGTCGGCTGGTTCCCGAAGTTGTGTTGCTGCTGGTCGCGGGCGCAGTAGTCGGACCGTTCGCTCTCAACATCGCCGCTGACAGCGAAGCGATCGGAATCCTCCGCGAACTCGGCCTCGGCATGCTGTTCCTGCTCGCCGGCTACGAGATCGACCGACAGGAACTCAGTGGGCGCGGCGGACGTCGAGCGCTCTACACGTGGCTGTTCTGCCTCGCGTTGGCGTTCACGGTGGTCGCGCTGCTTGGCATGAGGAACGTGATCTCCGCCGAAGCCGCTGTTGCCATCGCAATGACGTCGACGGCTCTGGGCACGCTGCTGCCGATCCTCAAAGACAACAAACTCCTCGACACGCGCTTGGGCAAGACCGTCCTCAACCACGGGGCTGTCGGCGAGCTCGGGCCGGTCGTTGCGATGGCGGTTCTGCTGAGCGCTCGTGGTGCCGTCCTGTCACTGATCGTGCTTGCCGTTTTCGCCTTGATCGCCGTCATCGTGGCGGTGCTGCCTGGCAAGCTGATTCATGAAGGCTCGTGGACACATCGGCTGGTGCGGGCAGGAGCGGACACCACTGCGCAGACGACGGTCCGCCTCACCGTTCTGTTGTTGGTCAGCCTCGGAGTGCTGTCGGCAGTGTTTTCGCTCGACGTCATCCTGGGTGCGTTTGCCGCCGGCTTCATTCTGCGGCGGCTGATGCCAGAGGGCGACGAGCGCCTCGAGATCAAGCTCGACGGAATCGCCTTCGGGTTCCTCATCCCGATTTTCTTCATCACTTCAGGCATGGCGATCGATGTCTCGGCGGTCGCCGCGAGTCCCGGCATCCTGATTGCGTTTCTGATTCTGATCGTTGTCGTCCGCGGTGTGCCGGTGTTTTTCGTGACGAAATTCGAGAAGGTCGAGCCACCCTTCACCACGCGTGAGAGTGCGCAAGTCGCGTTGTACGGAGCTACCGGTCTACCGATGATCGTGGCTGTCACGGGCGCTGCCGTCGACGCCCATCAGATGTCTTCGGACAACGCGTCGATTCTTGTCGCGGCCGGTGCGATCACCGTTCTTCTGCTGCCGATGCTCGCCACTCTGTTGACGAAAAAAGAGAAAGTGTCCTGATTCAGAGATCCAACTGCTCGTCGAGCCAGTCGAACATTCGCTGATCAGTCAGTCGCCTCGCCATGGGCTGACAGTGAAAGTTCGCACCTTCCGCAGCGGTGAAGGGAACCACTGTTGTCGGTCCGCCGGAGAGGGCGGCGAGCCGCTTGGATTGACCGGGCCAGAACTGCTCGTCTTCCGGTTCGGTGATCAGCAGGGGAGTGGAGATCGAGCCGGCGACGTGTTCGAGGTGGTACTTCCGAACGGCGGTGAGGGTGTTGTAGTAACCGTCGGCGAGGTACGGACGCGCTCGGAAACGCCAGATCCGGGCGCTGTCCTTGGAGAATTTCATCCCCAGCCCTATCGCCATGTCGCGGTCGAAGGCCTCCGACTTCTCCTCGTCGAGCAGCTTCTGCATGTTCTTGGGGATGTGGGCGAGCCACGACGCGGCCACGTCCACGACTCCAGGATCGGCGATAGCTGCCGCGATCCGATGCTCGAACGCCAACGACTGCGGCACCCAGTACCCGCCCTGACTGATCCCGTACATCGCCAGCTTCGACGCATCGACGTCCGGCCGGTCCACGAGATAGTCGACGACGGGCGTGATGACGGCTTCCCAGTCGTGACGGAACGGGATGTTGCGCTCGAAGAGCATCGACTGCTGGCCGGGACCGTCGAACATCAACACGTTGTAGCCCCGCTCGAGGGCCCCGGCGCCGCCGCTGCCCCACAACCCGCTGATCGGGCCGTCGCTGCCGTTCACCATGATCAGCGTCGGCCGCCGCACGTCGCCGGGTGGGCGGAAGAAGTACCCGGGCAGGTAGGTGTCCTCGTACGGGATCCGGACGCGTTCGACGGGTTGGGAAGTGGTGTCGACAAAGCGGTCCCACGCTTCGCGGTGACGTTTGAAGGTGGGGACGAGAACGGAGTCGTCACTGAGGCCGTCGACGGCGTTGATCGCCACACCGAAGTACGACGCCGCCCGCAGATACGCGTTGGACGCGCTCCGCGAATGCCCGGCCTCGGCTGACTTATCGGCCTGCCCGAATACCCGTGTTCCGAGGTCGAACCAGGCCTCGTACCAGCCCTCGAGGTCCTTCTCTCCGACATGAGCGATGGCCGAGAGCACCTCGCCGGCATCTGCCGCGCCGTAGGTGGCCAGTCCCAGAACGACTCGTAGCTCGAAGTCGAAGGATTCGTTGCGATAGAAACCAGCCGTGAACGCCTGGTGCGGATGGGCGAAGAACGACGACGCGAGAGACATGGGCACACCTTCGCTAGTTCGGGGCAGCCATTTTCAGTTGTAGTTCCAGGATCGCCCGAATCGCTTGCCGGAAAACCTGTCAGCGTGGCGACGCCGGGAGCCCGGTGGACGGCGGCCTCGACATCGCAAATGCCAGGGTGCACAACCACAACGACATTCCCAGCACCTGCGCACGTTGAGCGATACCCAGTCCGAGATTACCGCCGCCGGAGACCTCAATGCTGTTGGTCGTCAACATCCACACCGTCGCAAGGGAAGTCAGGATCAAAATGGTCAGGCCGGTCGTGCGCAACGACCGGTGTTCGCGATACCTGAACGCTCCCACGGTGAATGCGATCATGGCGGTGAAGATCGCGAACACCGCCACGCTGCTTGTCAATGCGTGAACATGGTGAAGCTGCGGAAGCAGGCCGTCGGGTGCGCTCGACGGGCAGCCCTCGCCCGAGCATTCGAGGGGGAACGACGCGTCGGCGATTGTGGCGATGCCGAACACTGCAAGTGCAATCCAGCCGGTGACGTAGAGACTGCGCCTGGGCGTGATCAGCAGACCAAGCGCTCCCGAGATCAACATCAAGATCGCGGACAGAACGTCGGCATTGCCGAAGACATCACGGTATTTCTGGTTCTCGGCATCGAGTTCGCTGAGGAACGATGTGACCGGGTCGAGGCCGGTGTCGAGGAAGAATTCGAGAATCCACGACGAGTAGACAATTCCGCCCAGAGCCAGCGCAGCCACCAAACCCCACCGCGCAACGTTGCGTTCCTTCACGAATTCGAGCTTACGGACCGAGCAGGGCTTTCTGGACGCGTTCGGCTGCTACCAGCGGATCTTCGTGCTCCCAGATGCGGATGACGGTCCAACCCTGCTCTGCCAGACGTGCATCGGTGTCGCGGTCTCGAACCACGTTGGCGGCCAACTTGTCCGTCCACCACTGCGCGTTGTTCTTGGGAAACGTCGCATGCTGCGGGCAGCTGTGCCAGAAGCATCCGTCCACGAATACCGCGACTTTTCGGCGCGGAAATACCAGATCAGCGCGTCGGCGAACACCTTTGACCGGCGCCCGGTCCACGAAGTATCGCAGCCCGCGCCGATGAAGCTCGCGTCGAAGTGCGATTTCGGGTTTGGTGTCGCGCCGACGCTGAGCGCTCATCCGAGCGCTGGTGGCAGGATCAGTCGCAGGCACCGTGGTTCTCTCAGCCGTCGGAATCGTCGCTGTCTTCGGGATCGGACCAGGTAGGCGCAAACCTGTTGCGACGCTCCACTTCACCGTGCACGACGGTCACGAAGTCGGTGAACGAAAGCGTCTGAGCGTCGGTGGGGCGGCCGTTGCGTGGCGGCGGTTCGTCGACGTCGAAGAACCGAACCGCACCATCGGGTTCGTAGAGTCCGATGTAGACCTTCTCGAAGAGGTCGTAGCGCGTGTCTTCGGCGCCGAGATCCACCCAGGCCTTTCCCGGAACGCCGACCACCGCGCGCTTGCCCCGGCCCGAGCGCTTCGAGAGCGTCGTGACGTGGTGTGCAAAAGAGGATTTGCCGGTATCGCTGGTCTTGGTCGGGTCCCCGTCGTCGCAGGTGGCGTACGGCTCGAACATGACGGCCACCAACACGCTGTAGGGCTGGCGCTGATGCAGAACCATTGCCTCGCCGCGCAATTCGTGGTCGTTGCGGACGATGTTCTTGGTCCACCGTCCCAGCTTGCCGCTGCGCGGACTGTAGTCCTGGAAGTTGTAGGTCTTGATGGAGACGCAGAGGATCAGACCGAGAGTGGGGTCGAGTGCCTTGACGTCCAAGCGCTTTCGGCCCTTGGCGACATCGACCGTTGCCTCCTGGCCTTCGCCGGACGCCGTCGGAGTGATGTTGGGATACAGCGGACGCAGAGCATCGGCCACAGTCTGTGCCAGTTGATTGGACAGTCGCTGGGCGTAGTTCTTCTTCTCGCCGCGATCGGCATCGGCCGGAGGCTTGTCGCCTGCGAGTTGCAGTGCGCTCCATAGCGGTTCGTGTTCAGGTTCGGAAAACAATGTCTCAGGGAACAGGGGCTCCGGTTCGGGAAACAGCGAGTCCGTCATGCCGCGGCCTCGGGATATCCGCCCATCCGCTCCAGATGGCTTTCGACGTCCTCGATGAAACCGGGGATGAACCGAAGATTGCCCATGCGTGCGCGCTTGAGGAAGCCGGCCGTCGCCCGCGCCGACAGCAACCGCGTGTCTTCGAGGAAGCCGCTCAGATCTTCGTAGTCGTACTGCACCGGCCACGTCGACGTGTGTACGCGGAAGGCCTGACGGTTACGGCCCCACGCCGCGCTCGGCCACGCGTCGCCCGGCTCGAGGGGCGTCTCGCCGGCGGCGTCGTATTCGATGGGATCGCTCAACCGGCCACCGACCCACGACGCCATCCGCACGCTCACGGCATTGCCGACGAGCTTCCAGCGATGGCTGTGGCGTAGGCCGGGAACCTCGACGGACGGCAGCGTCCAGTCGGGATCGAAACCCTGCAGTCGCTCGGCATCGACTAGACCGGGAGTGACGATCTCACCTGACGGCAACCGGACTGCCGGCTGACTGGGGATGCCGACGGACGAGCCGCCCTTGAGCGTCGGCACGGCATTGACGGCCCATCCGAGACCGCGAGTGCCTTCGGTCCAGTAGAAGCCGCAGGGGTAGTCCGCGGGATCGCCACCCAGGCGCTCGCCGGCGTCCTGGCCGAACAGGATTTCGCGGGGATCGTCTGTGCGCGAGGCAAGCATGATGACTCGCTGGCGACGCTGGGGGAGTCCGAAGGCGCGGGCGTCGACCACCCGGTACGCCCAGGTGTATCCGAGGTCTTCGAGGGCGTCGGTGATGTGCCGCATGGCGGCGCCCTTGCCGAGCTGCAGCATGAACGGAACGTTCTCGATCAACAGCCAGCGCGGGCCCTTCTTACGCTTGACCAGACGGAACACCTCGTCCACCAGGCCTGAGCGTGCGCCGGTGATGCCTGCCGTTTTGCCGGCCTGAGAGAGGTCCTGGCAGGGGAAACCGGCGGCCACCAATTCGATGTCACTGGGCAGCGCGCGAAGTTTGGTGACGTCACCGTGCAACGGCACGTCGGCGAAACGCGAACGGAGAACTGCCTGGGCGCCGGGATCGATTTCACACAGCAATTCGGTGTTCCACCCATGTTCCGAGAGCCCCAACTCCAGCCCACCGATACCGGCAAACAAACCCACCATGCTCCGCGACGACGTCACAGCACCCTTCCTCACGAACCGACCTAGAAGCACGGTACTCGAGAACTCCGACACCGTTTGCCAACTAATCGGTCCGCGGCGTGCTCCTTACGGAGGATCCGTTGTGAAACGCCTTACATCGAGATCTTCGGGACCGATCGAAGTCCCTAAAAGGTCCCTGATCGAAGCAATAACCCGAACCAGCGGTGCTCCCCGCCCGTTCGTCCATTACCGTGGTCGGGTGAGCATCCAACCTTCCGATGACGCGTCCTGGCCCGCGGTATTGACCTGGCAGGCCCACAACGCTCCTCGTATGGAGTCTGTTCGTGTGCAGCTGAACGGAAATCGCATCAAGGCTTCCGGCCGGATCATCGGTGGAGCCTGCAGCGATCACCCGGCATTCAGCGCGTCATACGACCTGGTTACCGACGAGGCCGGCATCACCCGCAGGCTCTCTGTTCGGACTGCCTTGGCTGCCGGTGAGCGTCAGATGTCGATCAGCCGGGACGAAGAAGGCACCTGGATGGTCGAGAACGGCGCGAGCCATCAGCGCTCGGCGTTCGACGGTGCTCTCGACGTCGACGTGATCCTCAGCCCGTTCTTCAACACGCTGCCCATCCGCCGCGTCGGCCTGCAGAACGACATCGAAGACGCCGAGGTTCCGGTCGTCTACGTCAACCTTCTCGACCTGCGCGTCGAGGGCGCGACCATCACGTACAGCAGCGGCACCGACGGAATCAGTGTGTTGTCCCCGGTGTCCAGCTCGACGCTGTCCGTCGACACCGAAGGTTTTGTCCTCGACTACCCGGGTCTGGCAACTCGTATCTAGGTTTCGTAGTTCCAGGTTTCGTATCTCTAGGTTGCGGATCGCCGGATGACGCCACCGCGTCGACCGGCGTCTCGCATCCGGTCGATCCAGTCGGGTTCTCCGACGTGAATATCTTCGATGTCCCAACGCTCGTGCGACTGGTAGGCGCCGCGCGCCGCGAACCCTGCGTCCACCAATCGTGCCGTCGAGCCGTTGTCGAGCAGATCGGTACGTGCACCCTGCAGAAGGTCGAGCGCTTCGTCCAGCGCGACCAGCAGCGCGTCGCGGTTGCCCTCGCACATCGCCCGCACCAGACCGGGTGCGCTTCCCGCCACGCGAGTGCCGTCGCGAAATGATCCGGCAGCCAGCCCGAGTGCCAGTTCGCCGCCGGCCGCTCCCGTGATCGCAAGTGTTTCCGCCAGCAGGTGAGGCAAGTGCGAGATACGCGCGACTGCTCGATCGTGCTCCAGAGATTCGGCCGGCACGACCACCGAGCCGCAGTCGAGTGCGAGATCGGCAACCTGCTTCCACACGTCTGCGTCGACGCCCTCGTCGGTTGCCACTACCCACACGGCGTCGACGAACAGATCGGCATCCCCGACCGCCCAACCTGACGCCGAGGTCCCGGCCATCGGATGTCCGCCCACGAACTTGGCGCTCAGACCGGCCCGTTCGACAGCGGCTTTCACTTCACCCTTGACGCTGACGACGTCGGTGATCGGATTGTTCGGCGCATGCGCGGCGATTGCCGCCAAGGTGGCGTCGACGGCAGGCATGGGCACGGCGATCACGATGACGGCACCGCTCTCGTTCGCCCTGCGCAGTGTGGAAACCAGGTCGGTGTCGGCGTCGAAACCGTCGGCTCGGGCGGCGTCGGCGGACTCGACGGAACGGTTGTAACCCCATGCTCGACGGCCGGATCGGACGGCGGCTCGAAGCAGCGAACCGCCGATCAATCCGAGGCCGAGAACGCAGACTGGTGGGGCGGAATCGATCGCAGACACGAGTTCAGGTTGGCACATCGATGCTCGGACTTCACTCACTGGCACCAGGCGGGCTACCGTTGCGCCATGGGTGCACAGCGCGCGGGTAACAAGAGCGCCTCTTCGAACCAGTCGGAGGAGCTTGAAGGCTTCGGTGTCGCGGTGGTCCGTGAAGAGGGGCGTTGGACGGTCAAAGCACTGACGCCCGACGCGTTGACCTCGCTCTCGGCCGCCGAAACGCAGCTGCGTGAGTTGCGAAGTTCGGGTGCCGTCTTCGGCCTTCTCGACGTCGACGACGAGTTCTTCATCGTGTTGCGTCCGGCCCCGTCCGGCACGCAGTTGCTGATTTCCGACGCGACCGCCGCCATCGACTACGACATCGCAGCCGACGTCCTCGACGCCTTGCACATCGAGATCCCCGACATCGACCCGGACGACCTCGATGATGTCGAGCCGTGGGAAGAGGGAGATCTGTCCGTCCTGGCCGATCTGGGCCTGCCGGAACCCGTACTCGCCGTCATCGCGGCCGAGACCGATCTGTATCCGGACGAGCAGCTGGGGATGATCGCGCAGCGACTCGGGTTCGCATCCGAGTTCGGCGCAGCGCTCGACAAGCTCCCGCGCTAGATGACGCTCGCTGACGATCAGCGCATGATCCGTGCGGCCATCGTGGCTGCACGCTCCGCTTCCGACGCCGACGTACCGGTCGGCGCCGTGGTGTTCGACGCCGACGGCGCCGAGGTTGCTCGCGCTGCCAATGCCAGGGAAGCGTCCTCCGATCCGACTGCGCACGCCGAGATCGTCGCATTGCGTGCTGCCGCGAAAATCTACGGCGACGGCTGGCGTCTGGAAGGTGCGACGCTGGCGGTCACGCTCGAGCCCTGCACGATGTGCGCCGGCGCTCTGGTCCTCGCCCGGGTTTCCCGAGTCGTTTTCGGGGCGTGGGAGCCGAAAACCGGTGCCGTCGGATCATTATGGGACGTAGTTCGAGATAAAAGATTGACCTATCGGCCGCAAGTGCGCGGAGGCGTCCTCGAGGACGAATGCGCTGGGCTTTTGGAAGATTTCTTCCGCGAGCAGCGAGCCTGAAATCGCTATTCCCCATCGAGAGTGATCGCACACTCGGGTAGCCGGAACCGGTAAACGAGGGCATGGTGGAGGCAGATGCCGTCAGGGTATCGGCGGATCGTCGGAAGGCGATTCGTTCGCGTTCACGGAGGAGAACTCATGGGAATCGCAGACAAGGCTCAGAACAAGGCCGAAGACCTCGGGGGCAAGGCCAAGGAAGCTGCTGGCAGCGCTACCGGTGACCGGGACCTCGAAAACGAAGGCAAGGGCGACCAGGTGAAATCGGCCGTCAAGGATGCAGGCGAGAAGGTCAAGGACGCCGCGTCCAGCATCAAGGACAAGCTCACGTAATACCGCTCCACCTGGCGATTTCGGTCAGGGGCACTCCATCCGGTAAAGTCACCAGCGGTGGCGTGTCCGAGCGGCCTAAGGAGCACGCCTCGAAAGCGTGTGACGGGTAACCCCCGTCCGAGGGTTCAAATCCCTCCGCCACCGCCAAAGCTCCCCACCTGTTCACGCAGGTGGGGAGCTTTTTTGTGTCAATTCGTGTGAGTCTTCAGCCACTTGTGGCCACTTTTCGGCCACACTCACGGGCCAGGAGAGACCAGATCCGTCAACGCCTTGCCGACGCACCGGCGAGACAGCTCGTCGAGGATGAACTGAGGGACGGGCACCGATGGGGTCCGGAGAATCTTGGTCAGACCCTCCGCGTGATCGACTCCGAGCTGCACGGCATTGTCGTGGACGGTAATCCGGCGGCGCAAGAGCTCCACATCTTTCACCCTCAGTGCCACCAGTTCGCCCCAGCGCAGTCCTGCGTAGGTGAGAGTGAGCACCTGGACCCGATGTTGTCCTGACTCGTGAGCCAGACGTGCAACGTCGTCGGCTGAGAAGTTCAGGTGAGTGAGGTTCAGGAGAGTGCCGTCGACCTCGAAGCCGATGATCGCCGGTACCTCGGTTCGTTTGCCTGCCATCAGTGATTCGAGCGCGGCTACCAACCAATGGGTTTGGAACTTGTCTGCGCTCGGGCTCCGCGCAGTTTATTAGTTGAATACGGCACAAACGATCTGCCGTAGCGCACCTGGACGCCGAGGACCACAACTCACGCAAGTGTGCAGGTCTTCTCACAATCACAACTGTGAAAAGATCCAGATCCGTCAGAAATCACCTTCAAAAAGAATCAAGTACGTATTCTTCCTCAGTGCCGGACAGTTCTAACCGTAAGTCCCACTGCACGACCAACGGCCGGCACATTGAAAACCCGCACCAACTTACGTCTTGTGCCTGCTCGGATCATCTGTGGATCGACTCATGCGCTCCGGATCCGGGAGAGCCGGATGAGGCTCGAAGAAATACCCCAGTTTCGAGGACTTTCACATTAGCGTCGTGCAACCTCCCCGAAGATCTTGAAAACCGGCACCTCTGCCCTGTATGCAGTAACGAATGCTGCCGGGCTCTAAACGAAGAGAGGAGGTGAATCAGAAATGAATAACGTCCTCCTTGCTATCGTCAACGTGATCGTGGCGATGGCGAACGGTTCCACGATCCCCTTCTCATTAGAAGGCGCAGGGCCACTAACCGCCCCCGACTTGTAGAGAAGATCGACCGACCGCATGTGGATGACAGTTTCAGCTCTGCCTGACAGGGTCCCAAATAGTTGGTCGAGGCCGCCGCGAGCATCCTCGTCATCGGAGACTAACGCCACGAAGAGGCCGTAGAACACCGCCATCTACCGCTAAACTCCACAGCCGGCGCTCTCTTTCAAAACTGGAGGGTGTCTCTTTTCCTGGAATTGAGACACGGTTGCGGTGAGTTACCGATCTGGATCGCAAATAGCTTCCCGGCTCCGGGAAATGGTCAACCGTGGGCGCTACGCCAACAGTTGGCGTCTACTTGCGTAACGCTGGTAGTTGCCCAGGGCGTTTTCATGGCCACATTTTGACCACACTTCACCTCAAAACCGGGTAATTCAGCGTTATCTCAGGGTTCAAATCCCTCCGCCACCGCCAAAGCTCCCCACCTTTTCACACAGGTGGGGAGCTTTTTTATGCGTAGATCTGGAGTGCGAGCGCTGCTGACCGTCGGGGACGGACACGCTCCGGCCGGAGTATCGGGCGACCGGCCAGGTCGAAGCCCGTGTCCCTAAAGCCGGTGCGGATCCGTCGCTCCGAAACGTAATCCTTGGTCAACGAACAAATATTCGGATTGGGCAGAAATCCGTCGTTGGGACGAGAGCGGCTCCCGACCTCGGGGGAGATCGGGAGCCACTCTCCTTCTAATAGGGGATGCCCGCCCCAGTCGCGGTGTAAAACCCGTTCAACGACAAAGCCGTTCGTTACTTCGAAGGTCGGGCTGTTGTCGTTCCCCTGGGGACCTGTTTCTGCCGGGCGGCCCAACCCCTCTGCTGTGACGGATTGAAAGCTCGTGAGACTGAAAAGCTGTGCCGGACAAGCACTACTGACCGTTGGCGAGTTCCCTCAGTTTTGCGCGAGACACTTTGCCGGCGGCCGACCGCGGAAAGTCCTCCACGAAGATGTAATCGCGCGGTCGTTTGAATCCGGCGATCTGCTCACGTACGTGCAGGTCCAGCGCCGCACGAAGGCCGTCGTCGCCGTTGAATCCGGATGCAAGCTGAACGACCGCCACCACTTTCTGGCCCCACTCGGGGTCGGCCACACCGATAACTCCGGCATCGTCGACGCCGGGATGTTGGAGCAGTGCGCCCTCGACCTCCGCCGGGTACACGTTCACGCCGCCGCTGAGAATCAAGTCCGCACGCCGATCCAGTACGTACAGGTAACCGTCGTCGTCGAAGCGTCCGACGTCTCCTGACGTGGCGAAGTCGCCCCAGAACGCAGCTGCAGTTTTCTCCGGGTCACCCAAGTATTCGAACGGGTTGGCCTTGAAGTAGATAGTGCCCTCTTCGCCGGGAGCGGCCTGTTCTCCGTCCAACCCCCGGAGAACTACAGCGCCTGGCACCGGTCGCCCGATAGTGCCCGGATGTTCGAGCCACTCTTGCGTGGAGCACGACGCCACTTGGCCCTCAGTGGAGCCGAGATACTCCCACAGCACCGGCCCGAACCAATCGATCATGGCGCGTTTGGTCGCCGGGGGACACGGGGCACCGGCGTGAAGCAGCGACTGGATGCTCGAGATATCGGCACCAACTCGAACGCCGGCCGGCAAATCGAGGAGTCGTTGAAAGTGTGTGGGAACCATGTGGGAAGTAGTGATTGCGTTTTCGCTGATCGACCGAAGAACATCTTCGGCTTTGAAACCCGGCAAGATGTACAGTGTGTGCCCGGCATGCAGGAGGTACAGCGAATTGGCGCCGGGAGCAGCGTGATACACGGGCGAACAAACCAAATGACGTCCAGGCTGCCCCAGTGAGATCCCCATAGTCGGCATAAACTGAGCAGCCCCTGCGAGTGAACTCTCGGGAGTTGCATCGGAGAGCGGACGGCGTACACCCTTTGGTCGTCCCGTCGTGCCGGACGTGTACATCATCAGCGAGCCGAGTGACCGCTCAACTGGAGTGTCGTCCGAGACGTCGGTAAAGGATTCGTAGCTGGACCAGTCGGCCGGCGCGCTACCGACAACCACGCGGTGCTGCACTGCGTCCTCGACCCGGCCGACGACCTTGTCGGCGAGTTCTGCGTGCACGATGAGGACGGCCGCGTTGGAATCGCGCACGATGTATTCAACTTCGGGCGCAGCCAGATGGGTATTGATCGGAACGAAATACAAACCACTCTGCGTGCATGCCAGGGCAATTTCGTAGTACTCGGCACCGTTCGACAGCAGACCGGCGACGACGTCGCCTCTGCGCAGGCCCACAGCGGTGAACTTGTTGCTGAGCTGGTTGACCTTGCTGATGAGCTCGCCGAAAGTTTTTGTCTTGCCGTCGATTACGATCGCGGGCCGAGTGGGGTCACATTGACCCAGAAGCCAGGCCCCAGGCATTGAAGGATCAGACAGTGGTTTGGGATCCTCGCGCTCGCTGTTGACCACGGTAGACATGAGTGTCCTCTTTCTGGAGGGATTCTAGTAACTATTGCGAAGAGTTCGGAATTTCTCGAGTGAGTGCGTTGTCGGGATCGCAAAACGCGTTCTGGCCACCCTCACCACTGGAAGTCCGATGGCAACCGACGTCCAACTCTCTGGACGTTGGTTGCCAAGGGTCGACTGCATCGTTATCGAGCGATAAACCGGTTGACGATCAGAATGGAGGCATGTCGCTACTGGCGCGAGGGGCCGGCGATCACCTGCAGTTCGGTGAAACTGTGCAGACCCCACGGGCCGTTTTCCACTCCGACGCCGCTGTGCTTGTGACCACCGAAGGGGAGGTGGGGTAGTACACCTGCACCGTGCGCGTTGATCGAGACCTGTCCGGCGTCGAATTGCGGTGCGAGCCGGGCGGCGTGGTCGGCATCGCCAGACCACACGGACGCGGTGAGACCGTACTCACTTCGGTTGGCACGGATGATGGCGTCGGCTTCGTCTCGGAACGAGATGATGGGAAGCACCGGGCCGAATTGCTCTTCGTCGACGATGCGCATTCCGTCGTCAACGTGGTCGAGGATTGTCGGCTGATGAAAGTAGCCGTCCCGGTCAATTGGTTTGCCGCCGGCGGTGGCGCGTGCACCGTTGCTCACTGCGTCCGCAATCAATTCCTTGACTCGGTCGAATTGAGGCTTGTTATTGATAGGCCCAAGTTCCGTTCCTTCGACCGTGCCGTCGTCGACCTTGACGGATCTGGCGATTGCACTGAGTGCCTCGACCAGTTGGGGCTGGATACTCTCGTGTGCGTACACGCGCTTGATCGCGAGGCAGATCTGTCCGTTGTTGTTGAACGCGCTTCGGAAGAGGCTGGGTGCGATCTTCTCCACGTCCACGTCGCCGAGAATGACGGCGGGATCGTTTCCGCCGAGTTCCAGAGTGACGCGCTTGAGGTCGTTGGCGGCCCCGAGTGCGACCTTTCGCCCAACTGCGGTTGATCCGGTAAAGCTGACTTTCCGAGGAACGGGGTGTGAAACCATGGTTGCGCCAAGAGGATCAGGCCCGGTAACAACGTTCAGCACACCGTCGGGGAAGGTGCCACGGAGAATTCTCGCGAGCGCAAGTGTTGCCAGCGGTGTGTATGGCGAGGGTTTGACGACGATCGTGTTGCCCGCCCGTAGTGCCGGCGCAATCTTCCACATCGCGAGCGTGATCGGAAAATTCCACGGAGTTATGGCACTGACAACGCCCAAGGGTCGACGGGCGACCTCCTCGAAGGCCTCTGCGTCGTTGCGGATAATTTCCCGCGGGATCTCGAGATCTGCGTAGTAGCGCAGCCACATCGCCGCTGCGTGGAATTCCATCGTGGAGTCGGCGAGCGACTTGCCCTGTTCGAAGGTCAGGATCGGGGCGAGTTCGCTGACCCGACTCTCGATGACGTCTGCTGCTTGGCGTAATGCGCCACGACGGTATTCCTCGTCGATCCGCCATGATGTGTAAGCATTCTGAGCTGCGGCGAACACCTCGTCGAGCTGATCCGGTGTGACGGACGGAGCCTGTGCGAATACCTCGCCTGTCGCGGGGTTGATCACGCCGAAGGTGCCGGCGGTGAGGAGATCGCGTCCATTCGAAGTTGCTGCCGCCGATAAAGCTAGCGAATCCGTTGAGGTCATTCTCGATCCCATTTCGTGGTCAGTGTTGTGCCGGCGTCAGCACCGGCTTGATGGTCTTGCCGGAGAGCGAATCGTCCATAGCCTGGTTGATCTGTTCGAGCGGGTAGGTCTGGACGAGCTTGTCGAACGGGAACCAACCGCGCCGCCACAGATCCACGAGCTGAGGTAGGAAGACCTGGGGGATCGAACTCCCTTCCAGGGCATACGTCACGGTCCTGCCGGTCAACAACATCGGGTCGATTTCGATTTTCCTGAGACCTGCGCCTACCAACACCGCTTTACCTGGCATGTCGAGGACGCTGATAGCTGTCGTGACAACCGAGGCCACGGCGGTTGTCTCGAAGGAGAAGTCGAGTCCGCGTCCGCCGTTCTTGATCGCTTCGACGAGGTCAGGTGTGTCGCCGCGGACGGTTCGGGTTGCGCCGACCTCCATTGCTGTTTCGAGCCTGGAGTCGAGCAGATCGACGACGACGATTTCGCGGGCACCTGCAGCCTTGGCCGCCATCACAGCGGCAAGGCCGACGCCGCCCGCCCCGAACACTGCAATGCTCTGTCCGGCAGCCAGTTTCATCTCGTTGAGGACTGAACCGGCTCCGGTCTGCAAGCCGCAGCCGAGAGGGCCGAGAAGCTCGAGAGGGAGCGATTTGTCCACCACGACCAGATTGCGCTCGGTTGCGATTGCGTGCGTGGCGAAGGATGACTGACCGAACCAACGATTCGCCAGCGGGAGGCCGTCTTGATCGACCGCGCTCGTGCTGAGGTCCGTGCGACGCCCCGTAATATTGCGAGGCATGAATTCGTCACAGTAGGAAGGTATTCCGGATCGACAGTTGCGGCAGTGACCGCAGGAATCGTAACTGATCAGCACGTGGTCACCGACCTCGATGCCTCTGACCCCGCTGCCGACCTCTTCGACGATGCCAGAACCTTCGTGGCCGAGAATGATCGGACCCATCTGGGCAAGCAAATCGGGATCCAGTACATGAAGGTCGGTGTGGCACATCCCTGCGCCGACTACCTTCACGAGAAGTTCGTCCGGTGCCAGTGGCCCGAGCTCTATTTCCTCGAGTTCGAACTTGTCGGCGCCGTTACGGAGTACGGCGGCAATTGCGGTAGTGGTCATGATTTCTTCTCCGTGGGGTTGAGGAACTCGAGTGCATCTGCCCAGGTGCCTCTTTTGGCAATAATGCGGCGCAGCTTCATGATCTTGCGTTGTTCGTTCAAGGTGGCGGCGCCGACCAGGCGATCACCCGAGCGGTACAGCGCTACGAAATTGTCAGCCTCCGGATCGCCAATAGCGAAGACAACTTCGTCGGCGACTGCGGTGCCTACGAACTGGATTCGGCTCTTATACCAGTCGCTCCAGAAGTAGGGGACTGTCTCGTACGGCTTGGCATCCTCGGGTGCGACGGCGTTGACGGCTGCCTGGTTCGCCTGATCAGCAGCATTCGTCCAGTTCTCCAGCCGCACTGAGAGTCCGTCGAACGCGGGGTTGGGCCAGTGGACCACATCGCCTGCCGCATAGACGTCTTCGAGCGAGGTTTGAAGGAACTCGTTTGCAATTACGCCACCGTCTACTGGATGTAGTTCGATGCCCGAATCTGCCAGCCACGCGGTTGCTGGAGCCGCTCCCACGCCGACGACGACCAGTTCAGCGGGCAGCGACGTGCCGGTACTGAGCCGAACGGCCTCGACGTGGGTGGTGCCGATCAGCTCTTCGACCTGAACGTCGCACAAGAGCGGAATTCCGTTGCGTTCGTGCAGCTTTGCGAGTGCCTGGCCGACGGTCTCACCAACTGCGCGGACGAGCGGAATTGGCGCGGCCTCGACGATCGTCACGTCTGCACCTCGGTCTCGGGCGGACGACGCGAGCTCGGACCCGATGAATCCGGCGCCGACTATCACGAGCTTTGTTCCGGGACGCAGTCTTTCGCGGAGTGCGAGTGCGTCGTCGATCGTGCGAAGCACGATAACGCCGTCCAAATCCGGGGCGTGGGGCAACGAGCGTGGTGACGCACCTGTCGCAATGATCAACTTCTGGTAGGGAATCCAGTCGTTGTCTCCGACACGCACGCGGTGCGCCTCGGGGTCCAGTCCGGTCGCCGGTGCCCCGAGGCGGAGCTTCACATCCAGGGCGGCGAGCTCCTCGGCGGTTGTGTGATAGTCGACCTCGGCGCCGTCTTTCAGGAACTGCTTGCTCAGGGGAGGTCGGTCGTAGGGAAGATGGATTTCGTCGCCGACCAGCGTGATCGGCCCCTCGTACCCTGCCAGACGGGCAGACTCCGCGGCCCGCAGGCCGGCCAGAGATGCTCCGACGACAACGAGTCCCGCGCCGTGATCGTTGTCTGTTGCGCTCACGATCACGTCTCGTCGATGGTCAGCGCTTTGGCCGGGCATGCACGAACTGCCTCCCGGACGAGGTTTTCGTCGCCGGCATCGACCAACTCCTTGTGGAGAATCAGCGAGCCGTCGTCGGCTACCTCGAAGTAATCCTCGGTTACGGATTCACAGATTCCGATTCCTGTGCACCGTCCGCGATCGACAATGATTTTCATAGCGCCGTTCCTGTTCTTGACTGGGGTTTGTTACACGCGTACCGGGAGGTGCCTGATCCCGTTGATGAATTCGCTGTGGAGGTACACCGGCTCGCCAACCTCCATGTTGGGGAGTTTGGTGAGAATCTGTGAGTACAGTGCGCGCAGTTGGGCTTTGGCGACCATGTGCCCAAGGCAGTAGTGGACCCCGCCACCGCCGAAGGAAACATGGTTGTTGTTGGGGCCGCGCTGCAGGTCGAACCGATGAGGATCGTCGAAGGTGTCCTCATCACGGTTGCCCGAGCAGTAGAACATGACGAGCTTGTCGCCCCTGTTGATCAAGGTTCCACCCAGCTCGACGTCTTGAGTGGCAGTGCGTGCAAATTCCTGGACGGGCGAGGCGTGTCGAATGAACTCCTCGATCGACTGGGCGATACGGCCGTCGAAGTCTTCGGTCAGCCATCGCTTCTGGTCCGGATTCTTGGCCAGTGACATGGCGGTGTGGCTGGTTGTCTGTTTGGTGGTGTCGTTGCCGGCGATACTGAGCAGGAGCATCATGGAAGTGACCTGGAGCTCGGAGAGCGGTTTACCGTCGAATTCGGTGTTGGCCAGTGCCGTAGCGATGTCGTCGGCCGGGTTCTTGCGACGGAAATTGACCAGATCGTTGCCTATCTGCGCCAAGATCGCGATTTGCTGCAAGCTGAACTCGGTCGGGGACATTCCCTTGGGGCATATCTCGGGGTCGGCGGCGCCGACGAGGTTGTCGCCGGCCTTCGCGAAGTCTTGGACCAGGCTCTCGGGGACACCGACGAGATCGGCGATCGTGAGCATCGGCAGCTTCGACGCGACTTCGGTGACGAAGTCGAATTCGCCCGCGCCGACTACTCGATCAACGATTTGTTCGGCGCGTTCTTCGATCTTGTCACGCAGGCGCTTGACGGCTTTCGGCGTGAACCCGGAGCTGATGATCTGGCGGAATCGAGTGTGATCAGGCGGATCCATCATCACGAAGCTCGGGTTCCCAACCAGTTCTGGGTCGTTCGGCGCGAACCCTACCCCCCGCCATTTGAACTGATCGGAGCTGAAGATTTCGTGATTCTGACTGATGAACGCGATATCCGCACTCTTGACGACTGCCCAGAACCCGGTCTCGCCGTGGTCGGGTTTGAAGTGTGGGCGGTCCATCGGCTTGTGCCAGCTCAGCGGAGCATTCTTGCGCAGCCATTCGAATGTCTTGTCCCGCTCGGCAAAGGGCCGACTCCAGAACTCGACGCTGGTGATATCGATGTCCGGCGCCGTCAGCGGGTGCTCGGTGGATGGAATTGAGGTGGTCATCCAGGTGCCTTTCTGTGGCTCCAGCGGGGTGGGTTGTTCAGTCGACGGAGTTCCTACCCGTCGGGGTGCAGCGGTCGGAAAGCCGAAGATTCCCGCTTTACGGACGCCGGTTCGAGAGGACCAAACTGCCCGCGGCACTGAAGAAGAGCCCGACTCCTTGGACGAAGCTGATTTCGACTCCGGGAACCTGCTCGCACGCTTCCCCTCGCAGTTGGCGCACAGCCTCCTGGATGGCGAACATCCCGTACATACCGCTGTGTGTGTACGACATTCCACCGCCGTTGGTGTTCATCGGAAGTCGACCGCCCTTGGACGTATGTCCTTCGGCGACAAAGTCTCCCGATTCGCCGAAGCCGACAAACCCGAGATCCTCGAGCATGTACAGCGGGACGTGGGCGAAGGCGTCGTATGCCATCAGATGGTCGACGTCGGCATGAGTGATTCCAGCGGTGGCGAACGCTTCTGCGCCCGCGCGACGGAATCCGCCGAATGATCCGGGGTCCTGCAACTGTGAAACCAAAGGACCTTCGGCGGATTCGCCGGATCCGAGAAGATAGAGATGCCGATCGGACCCCGGCATGTCTGCTGCTCGTTCTGCACTGGTCAGGATCAAGGCGCCGCCGCCGTCGGTTTGCACACAACACATGTCGCGGGTGAACGGGTACGCCACGCGCGGACCAGCCAGCACTTCGTCCACCGACGTCGGCTTGCGGCGGAAAGCCCGGGGATTGTCGAGCGCCCAGTTGCGCTGCGAAACGACCAGTTCGGCCATGTGTTCGATGGTCATTCCACGCTCGTGCAGAAAGGCCAGGGCAGGAAGAGTAAAGATCGAATACGGCATGGTTGCGCCGTAGACATTCTCGAATTGACCGGTCATCGAGGCCAAAGTCATCGGCCATGGTGGCGAGCCGACGCGGGAGCGGCCGGACTCTCCGTGTGTCACGAGAATAACGTCAGCGGCACCAGAAGCAATGGCGGCCGCCGCATGGCGCACATGCAGCATGAAACTGCATCCGCCGACGCCTGTTCCGTCCAGCCAGCGAGGGGTTATGCCGAGGTGGTGAGAGACCTCGAGGGAAGTTGGCCCGGTGGTGGCGACGCCGTCGATGTCCGCGGGTGTGAGGCCGGCGTCGGCCATTGCGTTGCGGGCGGCGTTCGCATGTAGATCGAGGACAGACATGCCCGGCAATACGCCGATTTCGGTGGTCTCCGAGGCGCCGACGATCGCAATGTTTCCGTTGTGCATTGATGTCATCGGGCCGACTCCTGCAACGGCGTGAACATAGGGAGCTTCAGGTCTCCACGTTCGACGAACGTGACTTCGAGCTGTAGGTCGAGCGGAAGGTTCTCAGGCTCGGGATCCACCCCGATCACGTTGCTCATCAGGCGGGGTCCCTCCTCGAGTTCGACCAGGGCGACGACGATGGGAGTCGCGGGGTCGAATGGCGGAGTCGGTCGATAGTTGATCACGTAGGACACCAGTCGGCCTCGGCCACTGACTGGGGTCCACACCACGTCGTCGGAGTTGCAAAACGGGCAGAAGGGGCGCGGGTAGAAGTAGTGCTTTTCGCACGACTTGCATTGTTGAATGGTGAATTCCTCCCGCTGTGCACCTTCCCAATAGGGAGCGGTGGCTGGGGTCGGAACCGGTACAGGCCCTGTCAAGGGACAGTCCTTTCGTCGCGGAGCTCTACGATGAGTTATCAAGTCTTGCAACGGAATGCGTTCCGTAACGTTTCTTAAATAGAACACGTTCCGCCGCATTCGTTCCGGCGGAATACCTTCCGTTACGTTTCTTCGGGGCGGGACGAAATGGGTGTCGCCCTCTTAAACGGAACGCGTTCTGTCACGATCAGAGTGATCCAGTTCATGTCGGATGTCAAGGCTTGGCTTGGAAGTCTGAAAAATCACGTTGGCAACTTCGGATGTGGGGCTTGCAAATCACATACGTAACGTGTTCTCTTTAGGTGTAGAAAGTTGTCGGACAACACTTTCCGCTTCTTGAGTGGAATCACAAATACCGTCCGGTAACCCCGCTTCGCTCCCCGCAAATATCTACTTGGATGAAATCGAGGTTCCACATGCCGATCGACAGCTCACTCGTCGGACTCTCCGGCAAGCCGGTCTGGAAGACGTGGACATCGAAAGATGCTCTGCTGTACGCCCTCGGCGTTGGCGCCGGTCAGCTCGACCCGCTCGACGAGTTGGAGTTCACCACGGAAAACAGTGACGGCATTGCGCAGAAGGCTCTCCCGACGTTCGCCAATGTCGCATTTTCCCCTGTCGGAAGCGGGCCCGCGCTACCCGACGACGTCGACTACAGCAAGCTCTTGCATGCGTCGCAATCGTTCAGTCTGGCGGGCCCGCTCCCAACTGACGGTCGCGTTGAAGCCGCCACCAAGATCACCGGCGTGTACGACAAGGGATCCGGTGCCTTGCTCACGATGGAAACCGTCGCTCACGACTCCGTCGGACAGTTGGTGGGAACCATCCAGTCCGAGTCGTTCTTCCGAGGTTATGGAGGGTTCGGCGGTGAGCGTGGGCCGTCAACCTCATGGGAATTGCCGGGGTACAAGCCGGATCACGTTGTCACATACACAACTCGACCGGATCAAGCACTGCTCTACCGACTCACTGGCGACCGGAATCCCCTGCATTCGGATCCCGTATTCAGTGCCCGCGGCGGCTTCTCCACTCCAATCCTGCACGGCATGTGCACCTATGGCTACGTCGGCCGAGCTCTCCTGCACGCTGTGGCCGATTCGGATCCCACGCGCTTCACTGCGATGTCGGGGCGGTTCACCAAGCCTCTGTTGCCCGGACAGACAATTACTACCTCGATCTGGGTTGACGGCACCGGTGTGAGGTTCCGGACGGTCGACGACATCGGTGACGTGGTCATCGACCACGGCACCGCCACAATCCGCTGACCGCACCGCCGAAATCTACTGGCAATCAACCCCGTTACAGACTCGTCGCGATGTTTGTCGCGGCATTAACAAAGGAAAGATTCATGGGTTCACTCGAAGGTCGCGTAGCGATCGTGACCGGCGGCGGCCGAGGCATCGGCGCGTCGATCAGCAGATTGTTCGCCGCCGAAGGCGCCAAGCTTGTCATCAACGACCTCGGCTCGACCACGGATGGTCAGGGCGTAGACCAAGGGCCGGCGCGTGACATCGCTGCCGAAATCGTTGCCGGCGGTGGTGAAGCCGTTTCGGACGGCGGCGACATCGCCGATGTCGCGACTGGTCAACGCCTGGTCGATCTCGCTCTGGAGCACTACGGCAAGCTGGACATCGTTGTCAACGTCGCTGGAATTCTGCGTGACAAGATGATCTTCAACCTCCCGGAAGAAGACTGGGATGCAGTCATCCGAGTTCATCTGCGTGGCCACTTCAGTACGATCAAGCCGGCGGCAGCCTACTGGCGAGCGCAGCGAAACCCGGAGGGCCAGTACCGCATCATCAACTTCACCTCCGACTCCGCGTTGCAGGGGTCGCCGGGTCAGCCGAACTACGCCGCAGCCAAGATGGGCATTATCGGCTTGACTGCGTCCACGGCCAATGCGCTGGCGCGATACGGCGTTACGGTCAACGCTATTGCTCCGGGCGCCGTTACCCGTCTGACGCAAACCGTGCCCGATGGGCAGGGCTTGGGAGCTGGCGACGACGGCTCCGTCTCACCGGACAACATCGCGCCCATCGTCGCGTACCTTGCCGGTACGAGTTCCGATTGGCTGTCGGGGCGCACGATCGGCGCCATGGGCTACAACGTGAAACTGTGGAACAACCCTGAGGTCGTCTCCACGGTTACTTCGGACGGACCGTGGAACCTCGAAGACCTGGCCGCGAAGGTAGAGCAGGACTTCCGTCCGTTGGCTGACGGTCTGCACCCGTCCGCGTTCATGGCTAAGGCCCGGCCCTGACCGGTGAATGCCGGGTGAAAGGGACGACGCTGCACTGAGGCCGTGCTCTGCTGGCGGTGCGGGGACGATCTGGCGGTGAGGGGACGATATCGTAGAGGGCTGACGGGACAGCGTCAGTTTCAGTACACGATGGGGGTAGCCTTGATGGCCGCAGTGAAGGTGAATGGCCGCACGGCTGAGGCCAAGGCATTGCGTGTCGAGCGAGTCGTCAAAGCGACCCGTGAGTTGGCATCCGCAGGAGGCTATGAAGCCGTGCAGATGCGTGAAGTCGCACGCGTTGCCCAAACCGCCTTGTCAACCCTGTACAAGTACTACGCAGCCAAAGACGACCTCATCGCGGCAGCTGTTTGGTCTGAACTGGATTCCCTGGCTGATGACCTACTCCGCCGTCCGCCGAGGCAGCGGACGGCGGAGGGCCGGGCTGGAGAAGTCTTCGTCCGGGCATTTCTGGGGATGGTCCGAGATCCGGGGTTTGCTCACGCTGCGATGTCCGGGTACAAAACGCTGCGTGAGTACAACCCCGACCTCGGTGAGCGTCCTGATGAAAGCAACGAGATAACAGTCTGGTCCACTCCGTTTGGTTTCATTGCCTCCACTCAAGCGTGGGGACCCGATCACCGTTGCACGCCGATGCAGTCCCGCACACTGGCCATGCTGGAGGACTTGTGGAGCGCCAGCGTTGTCGGGTGGCTGAATGGGGACACGTCGGTCGACGAGGTGAAACGGCGTCTCCGCCTGGCGGCGAAGCGTTTGCTGGCCTCGGATCCTGCTGTCCTGAACGGCAAATCGGCAGATATCAGCTGACGTGGTCACCGACGTCGTGCGATCCACTCGGCAGTGGCCGCGTCGATGTCTTGCTTCAACTTCTCGAAGAACGACGGTGACGGCGTGGGGATCAAATCAGCTGCGGCAGTCAGTGATTGACTGAGGGCGATTCGTCGCTCACGCAACTCGTCGTCGCTCAGGAGGCTCAGGTCCGGCATCGCGAGCCCCCTCGTCCAGTGCGATTCGTGATTCGGGCAGACCGTGCGCATCGGGATCGATGCATGATTCGATGCGCACGGCCAGTGCACTCCAGGCTGGGGGCCGGAATGCAAAATCTACTTTACCAAATGATTACCAAAGATTTCGGATGACACCCTCGTCTTCAGTTGCTGCGGAGCGCTTTCACAGCGTTCTCCCAGGTGTTAAGTCCTGACAACCGTTGAAGCTGCAACTATCGTCGAACCCATGAAAAAGATCTGGTGGATCGGCGGAGCAGTAGTTGTGGTCGTACTCGCCCTGCTCGTGGGGCCGTGGGCGTACGGGAAGTTCATCGCTGAGGACGATGCACCGGCGGCCGTGGTGTCCACTCAGGGCGCAGAGGCGGCGTCCGGATCGATCGACGGACAGTGGACCGTCGTCGCCGGACAGGGCGACAACCAGACGGCAGCCGGATACACCGTGCACGAGATTCTCAACGGATCGAGTGTGACCGTCGTCGGAACCAGTGGCGAGGTGAGCGGAAACGCCACCGTCGAGGGCGAGAAGCTCACGGCCGGCGAAGTGACCGTGCAGGTGGCGAGCATCAAGACCGACTCGGATCGGCGCGATGGCCAGTTCACGGGAAATGTGATGGATACCAGCACCTATCCGACGGCGACGTTCACGATCGACTCGCCCGTGGACCTGTCGGCCGTACCGACCGATGGCACGACCGCAACGGTCACGGTGTCTGGAACCTTGACACTCAAAGGTCAGTCCAAGCCGGTATCGGTCGACATGACTGTGCTGCATTCGGGTGATTCGCTGATTGCTTCGGGCTCGATTCCGGTCACCTGGACCGATTTCGGTGTCGAACCCCCGTCGCTCGGGTTTGTCACCGTCGACGGCAGCGGTTCGGTGGACTTCCTGGTTTCGCTCGCCGCGAGCTGAATTACGTCCACCCGATTCGCACTGCTTCGGGACGGACAGGGAAGATTAAGGACATGACCTTTCTTTCTTGTTGTCCGTTACGAAGGCCGCGGACAAATATTGCCCGGACGGAATGAACGGGTGATGCCCCAGTGGAGACCGTTCCGAACGGGTGAAGACCCTGATCCACGGTTCACTCTCGCCAATGAGCGGACATATCTGGCCTGGATCCGCACCGCGACGGCCTTCGTCGCGTCGGGCGTCGGGCTCGAAGCTTTCGGCGGCGACATTCTCAACCCCACGGTTCGCGCCGGCTTGGCCGCGTTGCTGCTCGTCGGCGGCGCTCTGATCGCCGTCACTTCCTTCGTCCACTGGATCAGCGCCGAGCGGGCACTGCGTGCTGAGCGTTCGTTGCCGGTGCCGCTGATGGCGCCGGTGGTCGGTATCGTGCTGGTGATCTGCGCGACCGTCTTGGTGGTCGAGGTGGTGAACTGAATTGACCGCGCTGGAACCTTCGGAAGGTGTCACGCCGCCGGATAGGGGCCTACAGTCCGAGCGCACATCGCTCTCGTTCGTGCGGACGAGTCTGTCGATCCTCGGCTTGTCTGCTGCCTGTCTGCGATGGTTGCCGCCGTTCGGTTCGGTGGCTCTGATCGGCCCGTCCCTCGCGGCGATCCTTGTCGTCGCGGTGACGGTCTACGAACGTCGGTCGCGGCCCAGACGATTGGCCCAGTTCTCAGCTGAAAAGGCAATGCCTGCTTTGGGTATGGGAGCAGTTCTCGCACTGAGTCTGCTACTGCTCAGTGCGACGGGGCTGTGGATTCTGCTGACGTGACCGCAGCTTTCGGTGCCCAGCCCGGCGGGCCGAACACGTAGCCGGCTCGCTGCCGCCACGATGTCGACGCCCTCCAATCGCGAGCAATGGCAGCGTATTCGCGCGTTTGGAGCTTCCAGATGTTGTACGTTCCCACCGGTGTCGTGAGTCCGTACGTGGGCCTGTGGGTTTCGGCTGCGAAGGTGCCGAACATCCGGTCCCAGACGATGAGGATCCCGGCGTAGTTTCGGTCGAGGTACTCGGCGTCGGAACCGTGATGGACACGGTGATGTGAAGGTGTGTTGAAGATGAATTCGATCGGGCGCCAGAGCTTTCCGACACGCTCGGTGTGGACGAAGAACTGGTAGACGAGGCTGACAGAGAAGCCGACGAACACCATCCACGGCGGAATCCCGAGGAACGGCAGTGGCAGCCACATGACGATCTCGCCGCTGTTGTTCCACTTCTGCCGCAGCGCGGTGCTGAAATTGAAGTACTCGCTCGAATGGTGAGCCTGGTGCGTAGCCCAGATGACTCGAACTCGGTGCGCGATGCGGTGATACGCGTAGTAGAGGACGTCGATTCCGAGCAGCAGGATAACCCAGGTGTACCAGGCTGTCGGCGACAGATGCCACGGCGCGAGGTACACCCAGATTGCCGAATAACCGATCAGTGCCAGCACTTTCCAGAACGTGCTCGTAGCGATCGACACCAGCCCGAGGAGGATGCTGGTCCGAGCGTCGATGCGCCGGTATCCACCCTGCGCCGGCCGTGCGCGTCCGTCTGCGTCGTCCGGATGATCTTCAAGAGCTCGGGCGGCGAACCACTCGATGCCGAGGAAGATGACAAACGCGGGGATCGCGAGTGCGACTGGGTCATGGAGTGGTTCGAGCAGTGACCGCCATGACTCGAGAAGGGTTTCCCACACGCGATTAGTCCTATTCTCTCGCTATTATCGTTACATCATGCACTAATATGTAACGTCGCGGAACCATTTGTGACAAGAAACCTGCGGCTTTGTTGCGACTTTTCATAGAACAATGGTAGGAATTGCCGGTGCATATCACCGCGAAGGTGGACTACGCCGTGCGGACTCTGGTCGAGCTTGCGGCAGTCGGTCCGGACCCGGCCAAGGCCGAGTTTCTCGCCAAATCCCAGGTCATACCCCATAAGTTCCTGGAAGCGGTGCTCTCTGACCTGCGTCGCGGCGGCCTCGTCAACAGTCGTCGGGGTCCGGACGGTGGGTACTGGCTCGCTCGGTCCGCGGACGAGATCACGATTGCCGACGTCATCCGCGCTGTCGAAGGACCGCTGGCGTCAATTCGAGGTCAGCGACCGGAAGATGTCGACTACGGGGGGCCGGCAACACCACTCAAAGAGGTGTGGATCGCTGTGCGGGTGAACCTTCGCGCCGTGCTCGAAAATGTCACGCTGACCGATGTCGCAGGCGGTGAATTGCCCGAGTTCATTCACGAACTGACGGCAGATCCCGAGGCGTGGAATCGGCGCTGATACAGCGCGATTTCACACTGTCCGCCGGGGGCGGGGAACAGTCATAGGCGCAGTGTTCGCTGCGTTGCCGCCCGCGGATTTTGCGTCGTACATCAGATGGTCGGCCGCAATGGTCGCGCGGGAGAACTCGTTGTAGTCGAACTCTTCCTGGTGTGGGACGAAAGGTAGCGTTGCGGCTCCGACGCTGACCGTCGACAGCGGACTGTCGGACGCGCTCGCTACCGCCTTGGGCAGGGTTGCAATTCGCTTGCGCAGTCCGTAAGGGGTGCCGATCATCACGACGGTGAACTCCTCGCCGCCTGTGCGCGCGGCGTAACCGAAACCGTTCACATGCTCTTGCAGACGCGTTCCGGTTCGGATGATGACGGCATCACCGACTTCGTGGCCGTAGGTGTCGTTCACCGCTTTGAACTTGTCGATGTCGACGACGGCAACAGCGATGTCGGCGCGATTCGCCGACGCGACCGACCAGATGCGCTCCGACATGTCCCACAACCCTCGTCGGTTCAACAGGCCGGTGAGCGCATCCACCTTGGATCCTGTTGCGCGCGCGAGCAATTGCCGCCAAGTGAACTGAATCGTGGCCGGAATGAAAATTACCGCACACAGCACGACGTCAGTTCGGGCGATCACGCTGGTCACCGAGTAATCACTGCTCGTCAGGCCCAGCACGGTCAGGGCGATGACAAACGTCGTGGCGAAGGCGAGATGGAACGCCAGCCAGCGGCGGTCGAGAAAATAGGTGAAATAGGCACCGGTGGCAACGAAGAGGACCGCCCCGAACAGTGCGGCGTTGTGGCTGGTGAATGTGATGAGAATCGATGCCGTGGCGAGGTCCGCCCACAGTCCGTAGAGCTTGAGCGTGCGTGCGCCTTTGATGCGGCCGACAAACCAGAGAATCGTGGGGATCAGGTTCACCGTCGCAATGCCGACGAGCCAAGCGCGCGCAAATGGTCCGTCGGGACCCTCGGTACTGAGGAGGAACAGGTAAGCCACGAGCGAGAAATTGAGTGAGCAGAATCCGATCGTCAGGTGGACGAGGCGCAAGACCGAACCTCGTCCGGCCTTCGATCCCCACAGCATGACCGTGGATGGAACCGGCCAGGTGTGCAGGAGCGGGTCCATCAGATTCCTTTGCTGAACTACTTGTGGTTAATCAATAGCAAAGTATGTCAGCCCACGTTGATTTACGCGTCAACTTGGCCGGGGGATGTCACCGGGGATGATGGTCGTGGGCCCCCTTCTGTTGCCCTTGTTCAGGCATTTACCGTGCACGGGTGTGAGCCACGCCTCGCGATTTGTCTCTGTGTGTTAGATCGCACAAGTTTGCAGACCTCTGCAAACTTGCAGAGGTCTGCAAGTTTGGTACGGTGGTCGAGTGATGACCGAACCAAGCCTTCGCGACCGAAAGAAGGCAGCAACCCGCAACGCACTCAGTGGCGCGGCGGCCAGACTAGCTCGCGCTCTCGGGATCGAATGCGTCACCGCTGACGCGATTGCATCCGAGGCGGGAGTGTCGACGAGGACCTTCCACAATTACTTCTCCAGCAAGGAGGAGGCGGTCCTCGCCAGTTTCGAGGAGTCGATCACTTCGTGGATCGAGGCGCTTGCGGCTCGGCCCGCGGACGAACCCATTCTCGACGTGCTCGAGAATCTAGTGGTCGAAATCGTGAGCGATTCCGGCTCGAGCATGAAAGAAAAAGTAAACGTCTGGATGTTGTCGGATTCGAGTCCCGCGCTCTATCGGGTTGCCGCCGACATGCACCAGCGGATCAACCGTGAAGTCGTTCAAGCATTGGCCGAACGCACCGGCACGGACGCCGAACGGGACCTGTATCCGACCCTCCTTCTCGGGGTTGTGGCCGGGGCCTGCAAATCGGTGATCGACATCTGGACCGGAGGAAAGTCGGAGGCTTCCGGTCCAGAAGAACTGGTCCATGACGCTTTTCGTCAAATTCGAGCGGGAATGCCGGCACCGGCACCGCGTCTCTGAGACCTACTCGTAATACCTGTCCACGTACACGCACCGAAACAGCAAGGAGCCCGTCGTGGCCACCTATCTCTATCGGATCGGCAAGTTCGCCTACCGGCGAAAAGGCGCGGTCCTCAGTGTTTGGCTGATAATCCTGGTCCTGATGGGCGTCGGGGCAGCCACCCTGTCCGGTTCCACCAAGGATTCGTTCTCCATTCCGGGAACCCCGGCGCAGCAAGCGCAGGACTTGATGGCCGAGCGATTCCCCGATGCTCCCAATCCGATGGATTCGCTGAGCGCTCGATACGTCGTCCAGGCTCCGGCAGGCACGACGCTGGCTGATCCGGCGAACGTCAAGGCCATGGACGACATGCTCGCGAGCATCCGCGGCATCGACAAGGTCGCCGACTCTGCCAAGGTGGACCCGGCAACTGCCACTCCGGAACAGGCCGCGAAGGCGCTGGTCAATCCGGTTACCGGCAATGACTCCATGGTTGCGATGCTCAAGGAAAAGGCAGCTGCCGCTGGAACTTCCGAGGCGGAGGCCGTGGACGACGCGCACGCGTTGTCGCCGCTCAGTGCCGACGGCACAGTCGGTTACGTCGAGGTTCCGTTCAGTGGTGACTTCGCCGATCTCGACCAGGCGTTGCGCGATTCGATCAACTCCGCAGCAGATGTCGGACGAGCTGAAGGGCTCAATGTCCAGGTAAGCGGTTCGGCTGCGCAGGAAGCAGAGATGCCCGGTGGCGTCACCGAGCTGATTGGTATCGCCGTTGCCGCTGTCGTTCTGGCCATCACGTTCGGTTCGCTTGTGGCCGCTGGACTTCCGCTCCTCACCGCGATCATCGGTATCGCTATCGGCAGCCTCGGAATCACTGTCGCCACCGGATTCACGGACCTCAGTTCCATGACTCCGACCCTGGCGATCATGATCGGCCTGGCGGTGGCGATCGACTACTCGTTGTTCATCATGTCCAGGTTCAGGCATGAGCTCACGCTCACCGACAACCGTGCCGAAGCAGCGGGCCGCGCTGTCGGAACTGCCGGTTCCGCAGTCGTATTCGCCGGTTTGACGGTCATCATCGCGCTGGTTGCATTGCGCGTCGTCGGTATCCCGTTCCTCTCGGACATGGGTGCGGCAGCAGCCTTCACCGTGCTGATCGCGGTCCTGATCGCTCTGACCTTGCTGCCCGCGATCCTGGGTATGTTCGGGCGCAAGGCTTTTGCCGGCAAGATTCCCTTCCTCAGTAAGCGTGCGGAGGAGTCTGAAGACGAGGATTCGGGCAAGCCGAAGTTGGCGCTGCGCTTCATCAACGCCGTCGTCCGCCGTCCGCTCGTTCCGCTGATCGGTGGTGTAGTCCTACTGGGCGCATTGGCCCTACCCGCAACGGGATTGAGTCTGGCATTGCCGTCGGAGGCCACCGGTGACCCGGCTACGAGTGCGCGTCAGGCATACGACCTGATCGACGAGGGCTTCGGTGACGGCCGCAACGGGCCGCTCATCGCCGTCGTCGACGCCAAGGATGCCAGCGTCCCCGCCGGGGAGGCGTTCGCGGAGGTCGTCTCGACCATCTCGAGCTTCGATGACGTTCAGAACGCACAGGTCGTCGGGGTCAACGACGCCGGCGACACCGCACAGGTCCTGATCACTCCGAAGAGTGGACCGACCGATCCGGCCACGATGGATCTGGTGGGCAGTCTCCGCGGAGCAGAAGCAGGACTCAACGATTCGATCGGCGTCAGCTACGGCATCACCGGTCAGACCGCACTCGAAGGCGACGTCTCGGACACGCTGAAGGATGCACTGGTGCCCTACCTTGCCGTAGTGGTCGGCCTCGCATTCATCTTGTTGCTCTTGGTGTTCCGTTCGATCCTGGTTCCACTGACTGCGACGCTCGGCTTCCTCCTCAGTGTGCTCGCGACATTCGGTGCGACGGTGGCGATCTTCCAGCACGGCTGGTTGGGCATCATCTCGAACCCGCAACCCCTCGTGAGTTTCATGCCGATCTTCCTGATCGGCGTGGTGTTCGGACTGGCGATGGACTACCAGGTGTTCCTCGTGACGCGTATGCGTGAGGAGTACGTCCACGGTGCAACCGCGAAGGAGGCCGTGACCATCGGCTTCAACCACGGTGCCCGGGTGGTCAGTGCGGCTGCCGTCATCATGATCTCCGTGTTCGGTGCCTTCATCGCAGAACCGAACTCGTTCATCAAGTCGATCGGATTCGCGCTCGCCGCGGCAGTGTTCTTCGACGCCTTCATCGTGCGCATGGTGATCATCCCGTCCGTCATGGCACTGCTCGGCGACAAGGCGTGGTGGTTGCCGAAGTGGCTGGACAAGATTCTGCCGAACGTCGACATCGAGGGCGAGAAGCTCAGCAAGGCCCTCCGTGACGAGAAGGAAGCGGAACTGCAGTCCACTTCCGCTTAGTCTCTGCTGTGCGCCTTTATTAACCCCCTGCGGTTAATAAAGGCGCACAGCTGTTTTCCCGGTATCGAAATATCCAGCGGCACATGTCGGCCAGGATTGGTAACCTTCGCTCACTATGCTGATCAGGCTGCTGCGCACTTATCTGACGCCGTACCGGGGTGAACTCACGGGCGTTGTCGTCCTGCAGTTTATTTCGACTATGGCGGCCCTTTACCTTCCGAGTCTCAACGCCGACATCATCGATAACGGCGTGACCAAAGGCGACACCGGCTACATCCTCTCCACCGGGGGAATGATGCTCATGGTCACGTTGACGCAGATCTTGTGCTCGGTGGGCGCCGTCTTCTTCGGTGCGCGAGTCGCCATGGGCGTCGGACGCGACCTACGGGCGTCGGTGCTGCATCAGGTCGGGACGTTCTCGGCCAGGGAGGTCGGTCACTTCGGTGCGCCTTCGCTGATCACCCGCAACACCAATGACGTCCAGCAAGTGCAGATGATGGTCGTGATGAGTTGCACCATCCTCGTCATGGCGCCGATCATGTGCGTCGGCGGCATCATCATGGCTCTGCGCCAGGACCTGAATCTGTCCTGGATCCTGGGGATCAGCGTCCCGCTGCTCGTAGTCTCGATGGGTTTCCTGATTGCCCGGATGGTCCCCGGATTCAGGGTCATGCAGGGCCGCCTCGACGCCGTCAACCGTGTTCTTCGCGAACAGATCACGGGCATCCGCGTCGTCCGAGCGTTTGTACGGGAACCGTACGAGGTAGAGCGTTTCGGCGATGCCAACCGTGAGCTGACGGAGACTGCACTCGGCGTCGGCCGCCTCATGGCACTGATGTTCCCGCTCGTGATGCTGATCAGCAATGTCACCAGCGTCGCGGTCATCTGGTTCGGTGGCCATCAGATCAACGAGGGCTCGATGCAGATCGGCTCGCTCACCGCGATGCTCAGCTACATCATGCAGATCCTGATGGCCGTCATGATGGCCACCTTCATGGCGGTGATGCTGCCGCGTGCGTCGGTGTGCGCCGAACGTATCTCCGAGGTGCTCGACACGGATTCGTCGGTGATTCCGCCCGAGAACCCGGTCCGAGAACTGAAGGACCCGGGAGTCGTCGAACTTCGTGGCGCTCAGTTCCAGTTCCCCGGAGCCGAGGAACCTGTATTGCGCGACATCACGTTCCGTGCCGAACCCGGCAAGACGACGGCGATCATCGGCGGCACCGGATCGGGAAAGACGACTCTGCTCAACCTGATTCCGCGATTGATCGACTCCACTTCCGGATCGGTATCGGTGGGAGGAGTCGACGTCCGCGACATCGACACGGAGTTGCTCTGTTCGGTGATCGGTCTGGTCCCGCAGAAGCCGTATCTGTTCTCCGGCACTGTCGCCACCAATCTCCGCTACGGAAACCCCGAAGCTACCGACGAATGGCTGTGGGAGTGCCTCGAGATCGCCCAAGCTGCCGACTTCGTCCGCGCCATGCCCGAAGGCCTGGACACACCGGTGGCACAAGGCGGTACGACGGTATCGGGCGGTCAGCGTCAGCGACTCGCCATCGCCAGAGCGTTGGTGCGTAAGCCACAGATCTATCTGTTCGACGATTCCTTCTCGGCACTCGACCTCACTACTGATGCGAGGCTGCGTGCGGCGCTCCGGCCGGTCACGCAAGACGCCTGCATCGTCGTTGTCGCGCAGCGCATTTCCACCATCGTGGAAGCCGATCAGATCATCGTGCTCGACGACGGCGCCATCGTGGGGATCGGCACGCACGACGAACTCGTGGTCAGTTGTCCCACCTACGGCGAAATTGTCGCCTCTCAGCTAGCCGTACAGGACGCATCATGAGCAATCGACCGACTTCCTCGCCTCCCATCGGCCCGCCCGGCGGCGGCGATCCCACAAAGAAGGCCATGAACTTCGGCCCTTCGCTCAAACGTCTCCTTGGACGCTTGAGCCCCGACAAGCCGATCGTCGTCCTGATCTTCGCTTTGGTGACCGCAAGCGTCGTACTCTCCTCGATCGCTCCGAAGATCCTGGGAAATGCCACCAACCTGATCTTCGACGGCATCGTCAGCAAGCAACTCCAGCCGGGGACGACAAAGGAACAGGCTGTCGAGGGGTTGCGTGCCTCGGGGCAGGGTCAGCTCGCGGACATGGTGTCCGGCATGGCCGTTGTGCCCGGAACCGGAATCGATTTCGACGCCGTTGGCAAGGTCTTGATGATCGTGCTTCTGCTGTTCGTCTGTGCATCGCTGTTCAGTTGGTTGCAGGCGTATCTGCTCAACATCGTGGTGCAGCGAACGGTTCGCCGGTTGCGTGAAGACGTCGAGCAGAAGATTCACCGACTTCCTCTGCGGTACTTCGATACCCATGCCCGCGGCGATGTTCTCTCACGCGTGACCAATGACATCGACAACGTCGCGCAGAGCTTGCAGCAGACGCTCAGCCAGTTGGTCATGTCGGTGATGACCGTCCTGGGCATTCTGGTGATGATGCTGTGGATCTCACCGCTGCTTGCCCTGATCGCGGTGGCAACTGTTCCGCTCTCGATCATGGTCACGGCGTTCATCGCGAAGCGTTCACAGAAGCACTTCGTCGCGCAGTGGAAGAGCACCGGCGGAATCAACGCACAGGTCGAGGAAGCGTTCAGCGGCCACGAGTTGGTCAAGGTGTTCGGCCGCCAGCAGGAGGTCGAGGAGCGCTTCCGCAAGCAGAACGAGGATCTGTACGAGTCCAGCTTCAAGGCGCAGTTCATTTCCGGTCTGGTCATGCCGGCCGTGATGTTCCTGGGCAACCTCAACTACGTCGCCATCGCAGTGGTGGGTGGCATGCGCGTCGCATCCGGAACGATGACGCTCGGCGATGTGCAAGCGTTCATCCAGTACTCGCGGCAGTTCACCCAGCCGCTCACGCAGATAGCGTCGATGACCAATCTGCTGCAGTCCGGCGTCGCTTCGGCCGAGCGGGTCTTCGCGCTGCTCGACCAAGACGAGCAGTCGGAGGACCCGAAGAGCGCGAAGTCGCCCACGGTCGACAAGGGTCGCGTCAAGTTCGAGAACGTCACCTTCAGTTACAAGCCGGAACAGCCGCTGATCGAGGACCTGTCCCTGACTGCCGAGCCGGGCCAGATGGTTGCGATCGTCGGACCCACCGGCGCAGGCAAGACCACCCTCGTCAACCTCATCCTGCGGTTCTACGAACTCAATTCGGGCCGAATCACTTTGGACGGCATCGACATCGCCGACATGACGCGAGACGATCTGCGCTCACGCATCGGCATGGTTCTGCAGGACGCATGGCTGTTCGGTGGAACCATCCGCGAGAACATCGCCTACGGCAAGCCTGGTGCCACCGACGAGGAGATTCGTCGTGCGGCCGAGATGAGCTACGTCGACAAGTTCGTGCACTCTCTGCCTGAGGGTTACGACACGGTCATCGACGAGGAAGGCAGCAACGTCAGTGCCGGCGAGAAGCAGCTCATCACCATCGCCCGCGCCTTCATCTCGCAGCCGTCCATCCTGATCCTCGACGAGGCGACCAGTTCGGTGGACACACGCACCGAACTGCTGGTCCAGAGCGCCACCGCGGTGTTGCGCAGCGACCGCACCAGTTTTGTCATCGCACACCGTCTTTCGACAATTCGTGATGCAAACCTGATCGTGGTGATGGAGGACGGCCGGATCGTGGAGCAGGGGAGCCACGAGGCTCTGCTCGAATCGCGTGGCGCGTACTTCCGTCTGTACAACAGCCAGTTCGTGGGCGCGGAGATCTAGTCGCGCTACTACGGTGGTGAGCATGCTGATTGCCGAGGATCTGCTGTTGCTTGCCACCGACGACGCGAGCGGAAAGCTGCTGCGCTCGTCGTCCCACGTCGACGTTGCGCTCGGGGGTGCGCTGTTGGTCGAACTCGTCCTTGCCGACCGCGTCCGCCTTGACGGTTCCGGATGGCGGGCGCGGGTGGCCATCATCGACAATCGGCCACTCGCGGAGCCCACTCTCAATGCTGCATTAACGAGGTTGGCCGAGAAGCCACCGGCCCGGCCGACTGCCGTGGTGAACCGTCTTGCGAAGGGCGCACGCAAGGAGCTCTATGCCGGCATGCAAGCCCGCGGAATTGTGACCGCCGTGGAACATCAAGTGTTCGGGATCTTTCCGAGCGTCAGATGGCCGGCAACCAACCCGCGGTATGCGGATCAACTGCGCGTCGTCCTGCGTGACATTCTGCTGGGCGTCCGCCAACCCACTCCCGCCGAAGGCGCATTGGTGTCGATCCTGGCAGGTGCGAACATGCTCAAGGTGATTGTTCCAGCGGATCAGTTCAAGGCGGCGAAAACGCGAGCGAAGGTGCTGTCGCAGGGAAACTGGGCAAGCGAGGCCGTGCGGCAGTCGATTGCCGCGACGCAGGCAGCCACCACCGCTGCGCTCACCGCAACAATTGCGGCGTCGGCATCCTCGGGATCGTGACAGGGCGATACTGCACGAAGTGGCGCTTGCTGCCGCTGTGACAGGATTGAGCTCGTGACTTCTGCAGTACCGACATCGCCCGTGCCCGCCGTCGACAAGCGTCCCGAGTCGATTTTCACGATAGGGACCAGGCTCGAGGACAGGCTCGGGCGAACCGGCACCATCCACACACCGCACGGTGACATTTCGACGCCGTCGTTCGTGGCCGTCGGAACCAAGGCCACAGTCAAGGCCGTGCTGCCCGAGTCCATGAAGGAACTCGGTGCGCAGTCGTTGCTCGCCAATGCGTACCACCTCTACCTGCAGCCGGGACCCGACATCGTCGACGAGGCCGGCGGGCTGGGCAAGTTCATGAACTGGGACGGGCCCACCTTCACCGACAGTGGCGGCTTCCAGGTCATGTCTCTTGGTGTCGGGTTCAAGAAGGTGCTCGCGATGGAGGCCGTCGGTGTGCAGTCCGACGACGTCATCGCGAAGGGCAAAGAGCGTCTCGCGACGGTCGACGACGAGGGCGTGACGTTCAAATCGCACCTCGACGGCAGTAAGCATCGCTTCACTCCCGAGGTGTCGATGCAGATCCAGCATCAGCTCGGCGCCGACATCATGTTCGCGTTCGACGAGCTCACTACGCTGCTCAACACCCGCGGCTATCAGGAGCGATCGGTCGAGCGCACGCAGGCGTGGGCGATCCGCTGCATCAACGAGCATGAGAAGCTCACCGCCGAACGCGCCGAGAAGCCCTACCAGGCACTCTTCGGCGTGATCCAAGGCGCGCAGTACGAAGATCTGCGTCGCCAAGCCTGCCGTGGCCTCGAGTCGATCGAAGGCGAGAACGGATACGGCTTCGACGGTTACGGCATCGGCGGTGCCTTGGAGAAGCAGAACCTCGGCACGATCGTGCGCTGGTGCAACGAGGAACTGCCCGAGAACAAGCCGCGTCACATGCTCGGGATCAGCGAACCGGACGACTTTTTCGTCGCAATCGAGAACGGTGCGGACACCTTCGACTGCGTCAACCCGTCTCGTGTTGCTCGCAATGCCGCGATTTACGTCCGCTCCGGCCGGTTCAACATCAACACCAGCCGGTTCCGCCGTGACTTCACACCTATCGACGGCGAGTGCGACTGCTACACCTGCGCCAACTACACCCGCGCGTACATCCATCATCTCTTCAAGGCGAAGGAAATGCTCGCGTCGACGCTCTGCACCATCCACAACGAGCGATTCACCGTGAAGTTGGTCGACGACATCCGAGCCAGCATCGAAGGTGGGTATTTCCACGACTTCAAAGCGGACATGCTCGGAAAGTTCTACGCGGCGAAGACGCCTGCACCTCAGGCGTAGGTCGGTTCGCGCTTCTTCACGTAGGCGATGACACGGTAGGTGATCGGCATGACCAGTACCTCGACAAGCGTCTTCCACAGGAAGCCGACCAGCACGTAGTTGATGAAATCTTCCCACGTGCTGATGCCGATAACGCCGGCCGCGATGGAACAGAAGATGAGCGTGTCGGCGAATTCACCGACGACGGTCGAGCCGATCAGACGCGCCCACAGGTGCTTCTCCTGCATGCGCTTCTTCATCATGACCAGAACCAGGGAGTTCAGGAGCTGGCCGACGAGGTAGGCGGCCAAGCCTGCGACCAGTAGCCGGGGAATGACGCCCACTACGGTTTCGAGGGCGGCCTGGTTTTCGTAGAACTCTGCCGACGGGAGCTGCACGGCAATCCAGAAGCACGCAGCGGCAAGAATCAGTGCGCCGAAGCCCAGGTAGATCGCGCGTCGGGTCGCTTTGAAGCCGTAGACTTCGCTGAGCACGTCACCGAGGACGTAGGCGAGCGGGAACAAGAAGAATCCACCATCGGTGATGATGGGCAGAATCTGCAAGGGACCGAGCGAGAAGTCGGAATCCGCAAAGAAGGCGACCCCCTTGGTCGCCGCCACGTTCGAGATCAGCAGCGTTGCGGTGAAGAGCGCGACGATCGTCGGGTAATAACCCCGGCTGACGTGCGCAAATTTGGTTTCGTGGGTCGATTCGTCTTGCTGATCCTGAGCTGTCACGTCCGTCATCCAAGCACCACAAGGCGCTCGGATGCGAGTTGGCGACCGTCCAGTTGCGCAGAACACACCGAAGGCCCTGCGGTTTCACGTGGAACCGCAGGGCCTTCAATGATGCGAACGAACTGATCAGGCAGCTACGTGACCGCCGGTCAGCACGCGGTACGCGTAGGTGCTGGCGATCAACGCGACGGGTGCCGTCACCAGAAGACCGATTCCGCACAGCAGCGCACCGACGATGTTGATACCGATCAGAGCGAGCGCCAGCAAGATCAAAGTTCCAACGTTCGACGAGGTCAGCGCATAGCTCGACTTGATGCCCGAAATCGCATCCTGGTTCTTGTCCACGATGAAGGTGAGCGTGTAGTAGAGCAGGAACGCCGCGATGATGCCGGGAATAATGCAGAGAGCCAAACCGACGTAAGTGGCTACGGCTACGAGGAAACCGCCGAGAACAACTGCGCCGATATTGGTGAATTGGAAGAAGGTGCCGAAGGCCGGCTTGATTCCATCCAATTCGCTCAATGCTCCGCGGAGGAATGCGGCTTGGATGATATAGCCGACGATAGCGGTGACCAATCCACCCACAATGGACAGTGCGCTGAACTCTGTGTTGGTGTAGTCGAAGCCGTTGAAAGCGCCCTGGATCAATCCGGCGATCAAGAACGCGATGATCGAGATTCCGATCCAAACCAATGCGTTGTCTTTGAACTTGTTCCAGCCGTAGGTAATTGCGGCGCCCACGGAAAGCTGTGGTCCACCGAATCCTGCGCCGTAGTCATTTGCGGGCGGCGGCGGGAAGTTGCCGCCTCCGGGAGGTGGCGGGTATCCACCGGGCGGTGGGTAGTTGCCACCGGGAGGGGGATAGCTTCCCCCCTGCGGAGGCGGCGGATATCCACCTGGCGGCGGGTAATTGCCACCTTGAGAAGGTGGGGGGTAACCACCGGGCGACGGGTAGCTTCCGCCCTGCGGAGGCCCCGCCGGCGGGGGATAGCTCCCTGGAGGAGGCGTTCCCTGCTGGCCGTAGGGATCCTGGGGCGGGAATTGCTTTCCGTCCTCGGGATTCTGGTTGGGGTCGTGCCCACCGGTTGTCATATGCGCACCTAACCCTTGACTACCTGAGTTCCACCAGCGAGCTCGTCATGCTTGCCCTGCTTGGTGGGGCTGTTGTTGATCGTGACCGCGATGACGATGTAGGCGACCAACGCGAGGATTCCGCCGATGATCGGAATGATCGAGAGCAACGTGAAGGCGTTGCGAATCGCAGACTGCTGGACGGAGGGGCGAGGTGCGCCGCCCGGACCGTGTACTGAAAGGCCCAGAATCATCTTTCCCAGAGTCCGACCCTGCGTCACTTCCATTGCGATGAAGTAGGCGAAGGTCAGAATTCCCGAGAAGAGTCCGCTGACAAGAACATTTCCCAGATCACTAACCAGAACCGTCAAGATAATGGCGACGATTCCGACGATGATGGCGTCGATGACGCGAGCGCCGAATCGAATACCAAGTCCACCGGCTTCGGCACCAGAAGGCAGCCGGTTTCCTGCCCCGTACGCACCCTGGTCGTTGAACTGCGGCGGCGGGAAGTTGCCACCCTGCGGAGGCGGCGGGTATCCACCGGGCGGCGGGTAGTTACCACCTTGAGGCGGCGGGAAGTTCCCGCCCTGCGGAGGAGGCGGGTAGCTGCCGCCCTGCGGAGGACCGGCGGGAGGTGGGTAACTTCCGGGAGGAGGTGTTCCCTGCTGGCCATATGGATCCTGGGGTGGGAATTGCTTCCCGCCCTCTGGATTCTGGTTGGGGTCGTACCCACCGGTTGTCATGTGTTCCCCTCAGTCGTAAATATCGCGCTCGAGTGTGACAGTGGATATGACCCTACTGGGATCAAAGAGCTATGTGGATGACATCTGCTCACTTGGATTCGGAGGTCACCTGTGGTTTAGGCTGCGTTGTATGACGAGTTCCGGGGGCAACAACGACGATTCTTCGAGCGATTACCAGGCAAAACCTGGATACGGAGAATTTCCGAGCCTGCCTCCCGAGGGGTACGGCGTGTCCCCGTCCGAAACGCAGTCTTCACCTGAAGTTCCCGGATATACCACTCCCAACGAGCAGTACCCGGGTTATCCGCCGCCGTCGTACAACCCGCCCGGTGATAACCCCCAGCCGGGTGGAATTGGTGAACCCAACCCGTACCTGCCGCCGCAGAATTTCGGACCGCAGAATCAATACCAGCAGAATCAATATCAGCAACCCGGACAATACGGACAAGCTCAATACGGACAGCCTCAGTACGGCCAACCTCCGAACCCGTACGGTCAGCCGAATCAATTCGCGGGTGGGTACGCACCGCCGATGCAGCCGGTCGGCACCAACGGTCTTGCAATTGCATCGCTGGTTGTGTCGCTTGCAGGCGGTTGCTTCTACAGTCTCGGCGGAATCGTCGGAATCATCTTGGGTATTGTCGCGCTCAATCAAATCAAGCAGACAGGTCAACAGGGACGCGGGCTTGCAATAGCCGGAATTGCGGTCGGAGCGGCTTTCTTGGCGATTTTCGCCGTGATTCTCGTAGTCGCACTCATAGCGAGTGCATCGTCGTCGTACTGAAGTGGCGTCGTACTGAAGTGACTAGCGCTCACACCGGAGTGACGGTGGACGACGCAGGAAGTGGCTTCCCGAAGTAATAGCCCTGGCCCATGTCGCAGCCGGCGCGCAAGACGTTGGCTGCGTGTTCGGCGGTTTCGACGCCCTCGGCTATCGAATCGAGCCCGAGCTTCCCAGCGATGTCGGCGATGGACTCCATGACCATGAAGGCGCGCTCTCCAGCACGACCCGCTGCGCTGACCGCCCAGGTCAACGATTGGTCGATCTTGAGAATGTCGAGCGGCAATTCCGACAACGCGGAGAACGACGCGAAGCCCGCCCCGAAATCATCGAGGGCAATTCGAATTCCTTCGTTGTGCAGAATGTGAAGAGTCTCGGCGGCATGCCGACCGACGACGCCGAGTTCGGTGACTTCCACGATGATTCTGCTCAGTGGGGTTTGTGAACTGTCGAGCGCTCCGAGGATTTCGTGAGCGGCGTGCGGGGTAGCGAGTTGGCGAGGCGAAAAGTTGACCGCGACCATCATGTGCTCGGGCCACGACGCTGTCTGGGCGCAAATCATGTCCAGAGCTTGTAATCCGATGGGAATGATGAGTCCGGAAGACTCGGCGGAGCGCATGAAATCTTGAGGCTCGATCAACCCTCGAAGTGGATGGCGCCACCGCAGAAGGGCTTCATAGCTGATAATTGCTGACGAGTTCAGATTGACCTGGGGTTGATACAACACCTCGAATTGATGGTCGTCGAGTGCCTCGCGAAGCTCGCGGACCATGCCGTATTCCTTTTCGTCCTGAGTCGCCCGTGCCGCACGTGCGTGTCAGCGTGGATGCTGCAAGTGGGTACTGCGGTCGGATTCCAGGTTCAGATCCCGGGCGTAGTTTTGCAGGGATCACTCGCCCTGAACTGCCTTCGCCAGTCTTGACCGTACTTCACTATTCGAGAATTGCCAACGAATAGCTATTGCGGACGGCTTTGGTATATCGGACAATCGAGCTTTTGTCCCGACGAGGTGCCGATTGATCCTTCACTTACTTCGCCGGGAAAATCCACGGGGTCCGGGGGATCTTCCGAGAATCGAATCGATCCGCCAATAGTGGTGGTGTGACAACTTCGCCGGGTTCGGCGAGGCCGATGCTCGACGCGATCATCGTCAGAACCTGTGCAGCACTGCCTCCGGCCTCGAGTTGATCTGCAAGAGTCACTGCGCCGTCGCGCTTCGCGAGGCGTTTGCCTTCACTGTTCAAAGCGAGAGGAACGTGCGCGTACGACGGTGGTTCGATGTCGAGCAGTCGAGCGAGGTAGGCCTGGCGTGGAGCCGAGGTCAGGAGGTCGTCGCCGCGGACCACTTGGTCGATGTTCTGCGCGCCGTCGTCGACGACAACGGCGAGGTTGTAGGCAGGTACGCCGTCGCCGCGGAGCAGGACGACGTCGTCGACTTGTCCCGTCACCTCGCCGAACAGTTCGTCATGGACGGTGAACGAGTCGATGCCGGCCCGTAGCCTCAGCGCGGGGGATCGGCCACTTGCCGATTTCTCGGCGCGTTCGGCCTCCGAAAGGTTCCGGCACGTGCCGGGGTAGGCGCCGTCGGGAGCATGGGGAGCGGACGGTGCCTGCAGGATTTCCTTGCGTGTGCAGAAGCAAGGATAGGTCAGGTCACGCTCGCGTAATAGTTCGATGGCCTTGTGGTACAAGGGAAGACGGTGTGACTGTAAGACGACTGGGCCGTCCCAGGTGAGGCCGAGCCTACGCAGATCGTCGAGTTGCCGTTCCATCGCTCCGGGTCGGACACGATCGAGATCCTCTACCCGAATGAGGAAGTCGCGCCCGCTGGTGCGGGCGAACAGCCAGGCCAGGAGGGCAGTCCGGAGGTTTCCCAGATGGAGATCGCCGGACGGGCTCGGCGCGAAGCGTCCTGCTCCGGCCACGTCAGCTGGCGAGCCCGACGGAGGCCAGCGGATTCTCGGCGTCGTGCAGGGTGAGGCGGATCGCGGTTTCCAAAGCGTGATCGAGATACTGCGGCGGATACATGGCGGGACTTCCGAGTGCGTCGAGTGCCAACCCGTTGACGGTTGAAAGCAGAAGTGCCGCTCTGGTTTCCGCTTCTGGAGTTCCGATCCCGATCAATACCGTCGAGATGCCGGTGCGGATTGTGAACAGAGTTGTCCGGCGGATTTCGGAGAGTGACTCACTGGTTGCGGCACGCACGGCAAAGGCGGCGAGCACATGAGCCTCGCGCGTGCGTTGTTCGTCGAGGGGCAGCAGTTGCGAGAGTGCCTGGAACAGAGAGGCATGCGGGTCCGCGTCGGCGGACGACTCGGCCAGTCTTGTCAACAATCGATCGACGAGTGTTCGCAGTGCAAATGCGAACATCTCGTCCTTGGTCGAGAAATGATGTTGCACTGCGCCGATCGAGACGCCCGCCCGTTTTGCGACCTCGCGGACGCTGGCATTTTCCAGTCCGGATTCTGCAGCGACGTCGAACAATGCCGCCGCAAGCAGGTCTGGACTCGTGGAGGATTTTCGACGCTCTGGCATACCGCGACATTACATGTGTATGGAAGTAATGCCCACGTCAGGGGTGCTTTTTCACGCCTTCCGGCCGAGGAAGGCAAGGAGTTTCGTCGCTTTGTCAGCGTTGTCCGGAACCTGTACTTCCGGGCCGCACACCCCGCTCATGCGGATCGAGTCGCCCAGGCCCGCGGCGATCTCCGACACCCAGTCCACGTCCGCGTCTCGCATCGCCGTATCGGTGCCGGTTGCGGCCGCGAGGTCCCAACCGTGGATGACCAGATCGAAACACAAAAACCCTTCGACCGTGGCTCCGAGGTTGGTCCTGCCGAAGTGCCCGTCGTATTCGAGGGTGGACTTTGCCGGGTCGTCCAGAATTGCCTGCATCGAATCGCGCACGGCCGCCCAGGCGGCGGACGGGTCGTCGTCAACCGACGGACCCGACGCCAATTCCAGGCCGACCACCTTGACCATGTCTCGTTCGCTGTCGAGCACATGCCTCACCACGTCGCGGGCGGTCCAGCCCTCGCAGGGGGAATCGTTGTCCCATCGATCGGCGGGTACGGCGTCGATCCGCGCCGTGAATTCGGCGGCCAGATCCCGATAGCGTTGGGCGGGGGAGATCTCTGTTGAAGTCATGACAACAATCCTTCACCGCCACAGCGCTTCATGATTGATTATTTCGGACATTCACTCGATCTCTGGGGCTTCTGCCCAGATGTCCATCGGTACGACACCGGCACTCTTGCCCTCGTCGTCGAGAAGTCGGCCCACCCTCTTCATGGATCGCAGCACTACTGACCTGTTCAGCACCACCAGGCCCGGTGCCTCTTGGGCGAGTTGTACTTCGGTAATGGGAGTTTCGCGGAGGGAGTGTGCGGCGATCGCGAGCAGTGTGTTGGCGCGGCCTCCGGAGATCCGCATGCACACGCGCGTTCCCGGCACTCGTTCCACCAGCGCACGAATCGTCGAGCGGTCTGTGGGATCGACATATCCCCACACCCAGGTCACGAGGGGCCAGCCGGACAGTGGCAGAGACACGTCGCAGCGGAACACGATCTGGTTGCGCGACGTCAATTCGGCAAGGCGCCGCCTGACCGTACTTTCGCTGAGGCCGGTACCGACTGTGAGCTCTGTAATCGACGATCGACCGTCCTCACCCAGTTTCAAGATCAATTGGCGGTCGACAGCGTCGAACGCCTTCCCATGATGGCGCTGATCCGTCGGCGCGTATTTGTAGCGCACAGGCCGGTCTGTCATCGTCGCCCGCTGCGCTGCATCGAGTACCTGCAATTTCCAGTCGTCTCCGATCGCGAAGACCTCGGTGACGAGGTGTGCACGCGAACTGACGATCCCGGGTACCGACGCGAGCGACCGAAGCAGGAAGCGCGACAGGAAAGCCATGTCTCTGACCTCGACGAGAAGAGTCAAGTCGCCTGGGCCGCTTGTGTGTTCGACGCTCAGCACGTGCGGCCAGCGTGCAAGACGTTCTGCAATCGTCAACGCGTTCGAAGTCGTGCAATCGACTTCGACAAAAGCCAGACACGATTCCGGACGGCCATGGCCAGTTGCCCTGGCAGAGACCCAGGCGGTGCCGGAATCCTGTAGCCGCTGCCAGCGGCGAGCCACGGTAACCGGATCGACTTTGAGCGCGTCGCCAACCGTGCGCCACGACGCTCGCGGGTCGAGTTGCAGGCAATTGATCAGGGCGAGGTCGACGTCGTCCAGTACGGCGGAATCCTGCGTTTCTTCGATCATGATGCAAGTATCGTGCATCTCCATTGTGTCTGGGATCACTTCATTCATGCTCGAAGGGCAGAACGTGGCGGCGAGTGCCCACGGCGTTCCCGCTGTGAAAGGAGAATCCTGATGCCGTCCACCACGTTGTCCGCTGTTCCGACCGAGAGAAGCCTCGAGTGGGTGCAACGCCTCATCGGAATCGATACGACGAGTGCCGTGAGCAATCGACCGTTGATCGATCTCATTGCGGCGGAACTACGTCGCCATGGGGTCGAGCCGGTACTTGTTCCCGATGACGAGGGAACGAAGCTCAACTTGTTGGCAACGTTCACCCCTCCTGACGGGAGTACTGCCGGCGGTGTGATGTTCTCCGGCCATACAGACGTAGTGCCGGTCGACGATCAAGACTGGAGTACCGACCCTTTCACTCCCGACGTTCGCGACGGAAGCCTGTACGGACGTGGCACGTGCGACATGAAGTCGTTCATCGGGATCGTCGTCGCGGCCATCCCCGACATCGTTGCTCGGCCGCTGGCGAAGCCGATTCACTTCGCATTCTCCTACGACGAGGAAGTCGGCTGCATCGGTGCGACCGGATTGGTCGAGGAAGTTGTCGCCCGAAACCTGCGCCCTGATGTGTGCATTGTCGGAGAACCGTCGGAGATGCGAGTCATTCGCGCACACAAGTCGATGAATGTCATACGTGTTGATCTGCAGGGCGTTTCGGCACACTCGTCGCTCACTCCGCGGGGAGTGAACGCGATCGAATACGGCGCCGAGTTGATTCGATTTGTCAGAAGCGTGGCCGACGAGCTCCGTGCGTCCGGCCCGTACGACGACGCATTCGACGTGGGCTGGACAACATGCTCGGTCAATCTCGTGTCCGGCGGAATAGCAGTCAACACAGTGCCCGAAGATTGCTCCATCACTTTCGAGTTCAGGAGTATCAGCACAGCAGGCGCCGCAGATCTGCTCGAACGCTTTGCCGCCGAAGCGAATCGGATCGAAACACTGATGCGGGAAGAGAATCCGTCGGCCTCCGTGACGATGCACGTCTCGGCCTCGGTTCCTCCGCTGGAGACGGATGCGAATGCTTCGGCGGCTGCACTGGTCGAACGATGGGGTGGTCGACCCTCGGACGAAAAGGTCGCGTACGCCACCGAGGCCGGGATGTTCGCAAGTATCGGTGTCCCCACTGTTGTGTGTGGGCCGGGAAGCATCACTCAGGCGCATGCACCTGACGAGTACGTGACACTTGACCAATTGGCACAGTGCGAGCAGTTCGTTCGGAACGTCATCGCTCACGCCCGCGCCTGACCCACCCCTCACCCCCTAAGGAAAACCATGTCCACGGCAACTACGCCAACCTCCGGAACAGTCACCCCGGAACGCCTGGCCGCTGCTCGCAAGGCGGTGATCAGCAGCTCACTCGGCGCTGCGCTCGAGTGGTTCGACGTCATCGTCTACGCGTCATTCGCAGTGGTCATCGCCCATAACTTCTTTCCCGGTGGCGACAACACACTCGGCTTGATACTGACGTTCGCGACGTTCGCAATCTCGTACGTCATCCGGCCACTGGGCGGGATGGTTCTCGGCAGCTACGCAGACCGTCGCGGGCGCAAAAACGCCTTGACGTTGACGATGATGCTCATGATGATCGGCACGCTCATCATGGCCGTGGCACCGACGACCTCGATGATCGGACCGTGGGCCGGCGTCGTCATCCTGGTTTCGCGGCTCATTCAAGGATTCTCCGCTGGTGGTGAATTCGGTACTGCTACAACCTTCCTCGTGGAAACTGCACCGCACAAGAAGGCGTTCTACTCTTCCTGGCAGGTTGCCAGCCAGGGTGCTTCGGTTTTCCTGGCATCGCTGTTCGGATACGTGCTCAATACCCATCTCTCGCATGAAGCGCTTTACTCGTGGGGCTGGCGCGTTCCGTTCTTCTTCGGCATCATCGTCGGTCCGGTCGGTCTCTACATCCGTGCCAAGCTCGACGAAACGGACGATTTCAAGACGAGCGTCCCGGAAAAGGCCCCACTCAAGACGACGCTGACCAGGCATCTCGGCCGGGTGCTCACCGGTGCCGCAGTAGTCGGCGTCGCGACTATCTCGATCTATCTCATCTTGTACATGCCGACGTTTGCCGTTAAGAATCTCGGAGTATCCGCCTCGGCCGGCTACCTCGGCGGTATCGTCGCCGGACTGGTCACCTTGATCACCGTGCCGTGGATCGGTCATCTTGCAGACCGGGTCGGACCTGCTCGAGTCATGACCTGGGCCGCCGTCGCGGCAATCGTGTTGGCCTGGCCGCTCTTCAAATTGATGGTCGATCACCCGTCGACTCTGACGCTCGTCCTGGTTGTTTCGGTCTTGGGGGTCATCATGGCGTTTGCGTTCGGTCCGTTGCCTGCCTTGATGAGTTCGCTGTTCCCGGCGGAGATCCGGGCTACCGGGATGTCCTTGTCGTACAACCTCGGAGTGACTTTGCTCGGCGGAATCGCGCCGTTGGTATTGACCTGGTTGATCAGTACAACAGGCTCGCTCGACGCTCCGAGTTACTACTACATGACGGTCGCAGTTCTTTCCCTTGGCGGCCTGTGGTCGGCAAGGACGCTTTTCAGTCAAAAGTGACGGCCAGGGAACGACGGTCGCGCCTATGCGACCGCGTCGCCCTCGGTCAGAGCGACGACGGTATCCGACCCGTGCCAGTCGGGGGCTTGGGTTCGGAGTAGAGCCGCCGGGGTCAGCGACGAGATTCGGCGGCATTCACGCGTCAAGTGGGCCTGATCGCTGAATCCGCAGTGGGCAGCGGATTCAGCGAGTCCCAACGCGGGTCGACTGCGAGCGAGTGCCATGAAGCGCTGGAGGCGCAGGATCGAGCGCAGCGTTGCAGGGCCGTATCCGAAGGCGTCGTTGCAACGACGCTGGAGTTGGCGCGACGTCAGGGCCGCCGCGTCGGCGAGAGAGCTGACATTCCACGAATGTTCGGACAGTGCGGTACGAACATGGTTGATCACCGGATCGTGACGGAAACTCGAACTTGCCCAACTTCGGACAGCATCTTCGAGGATGGAGACCTGTTTGTGGTCTTCGGAATTTTCCAAGCGGTTCAACAGTATTCGTTCTGTACGTGCGTCGGTTACATCGCCGAGGTCGGCGCGAGAATCCCGAAGCTCGGACGCCGAAGTTCGCAGCATCGGCGAGGCTGATCCAGGGCGGAATCGAACACCCACGGAGCGTGTTCCGGGCGGAAGAGTGAACGACCATGCAGCGGTTTCGGGGCCACAGACGCGAATGCCGATGCCACGTATCCACAGCACGTCCATGCACGCATCGGGCACGAGGAGGTGCTCGCCTTCTGCACACGCCGTCCAGCCGCACACCAGGATGTCGGAGAGATCCGGGGCGACCGATTGTGGTGTGTACCAACCCATGGCAAAAGCTTATCGAGCGGCACCGACACGAAGGTGAGTTCAGTCGACCGGGCCGAAGCGGTATCCGAACCCCCGAATCGTTTTGATGTATTTCGGTTTCGCGGGATCGGATTCGAGTTTGGACCGCAGGCTGAGAATGGTCGCGTCGACTACACGCGTCTTTTCGTGGGCGGAACCCCAGACGTTTCGGATCAGGTGATCACGCGAGTAAACACGCCCAGGCTCGGTCGACAGTTCCAGGAGCACTCGCCATTCGGTCCGGCTGAGGACCAGCAGCTTTCCGCCCATCGTGGCCGTCATCGCACGTCGATCGAGGAGTAGGTCACCGTGACGTAGGTGTTTGCCGGCAGTGGGGTGTGTGGTTTCACGAAGAATTGCGGTGACTCGAAGATCGAGCGCGTGAGAATCGATCGGATTCAGCACGAAGTCCGAGGCAGCGCGATGAGGTGCTTCGTCGATGTCCTCGAGGGTGTCCACCAACATGATGATCGGCATCGAACTGCGCAGGCGGATCTGTCGTGCGATCTCGTAGCCGTCGATGTCCGGCAACAGTAGGTCGATCACGGCGATGTCGAAACTGTCGGTGTCCAGGTCGTCGAGTAGTCGACGCCCGGTGCGGGCGAGCTGTACCTGGTGCCCGAAATATACTAATTCGGTTCCGAGTGTCTGGACAAGCTCCGCACGATCAGTAGCTGCAAGTATCAAACTCACGTGAAAATCCTCCCCCCGAAGGTGTTACCAGTCGTAACAGCTTGCATTGTTGCAGATCATGGACCGAGGAGCCAGGCAAAGTAGGCCAATCGGAAGTCGCGGAATTGGGGGCGTCAGTCGCTAGACTTCTCTCATGGGCACTCTGTTTGCGTTGACGCTGCCAGGCTTGCTCGTGCTTCTGGTCCTGTTCGCATTCGCCGAGACTCTCTGGAACCGACTCACCGGCGGCCGGGCACTGCCGTGGACCCGGGGACGCACGACTCGTCCGGTATCGGCCGCGGGCTTCGAAGAGGTTGCTGCCTTGTTTCAGGGATCAAAGCACCATGAATTCGAGCAACGGCAGAGTGCGTTGATGCATCGTGAGGACGGAACCGATGGTGACCCGCCGTGGGTGTCCGTCGATCCGGAAGCCAACAAGGTTGTGCTCCGTCGACGGAGCTGACAGTCGCCAACAGTCGTCTGGCTCAGGCCCAGTGGCTGGGGCGGGTCAACGAATCGGGAAGCGTGGTAGCCGAATCGCCGACCGCCGCGTTGATCTGGAACTGAGTGAGAAAGATGCTGCCGCGGAGTTTTGCACCGCGAATGTCGGTGCCGCGTAAGTCTGTACCGATCAGGTCGGCTCGATCGAGATCGCAGCCGCGGAGGTCTGCCCCGATCAGATAGGTCCCGCGAAAGTTGGCCCCGCGTAGATCGGAACCACGAAGTTTGGCGCCGATGAGGTCTGCGCCGCGGTGGTCGAGTTTGCGACCCTTCTTGCCTGAGATCGGTGATCGCACAAGGTCACCCGTCTGCAAGAGCAGTGTGTTGACTGCCGCTCGGTGTGCTGAGACGTCAACGGCTTGAATCTGCGAAGGTGTGCCGTTGGTCAGGGTTTCGGTCTCTGCGAGTGCAGCGTCGAGTTCCTTCCGAATCGAGTGGGTCTGCTTCAGCGAGCGGGCTTCGGCGAGATACCAGAGCAGTTCGTGCAATTGGCGTACGACAGGGAAGGTTTCGAACATGTCCGACCCGGTCTCAGTGGCGTCACGCCAGCTGACGCCGTGGTAGGTATGCTGTGAAACCTTCTGTCCCGCACCGAAACAGTCGTAGACGGTGCAACCGGTGAAGCCCTTCTTTCGCAATCCAGTGTGAATGCCGCAACCGAAATCCTCCTGCAGGTTCTTGCAGGGGTCGCCGGCATTCTTGTTGGCCGCGAAGTCGGAAGACTTGGAAAAGGGGAGCGCGACGCAGCACAGGCCGAAGCAACTGCTGCAATCTGCGAGCAGATTGGTCTGGCCGGCAATCACGCGTACTCCCGATCTTTGGGTTGGACGGAAAGTGTGTCTTCGGGTTTGTGAGTCTGTCAAACGAAATTGCGTGGTTCTAGAGCAGTCGATGCGCTGTTACTCTGCTTTTTCGCACGTCGATTCGAAGCCGGGGGGCTTGGGTGGGGAACGAAGTACTGCAAGCAGATGTCGAGTCGCTACGGGTGTTGGCCGACGCCGTGCGAGACCAAAGTGCCGTGATCGCCGGCATCGACGTGTCCGGAATTCTCGCTGACGCGGCTGCAGCGATGCCGGATTCGGCAAGCGGTCTCGCCGCCGCGCGGGCCGGTGACCCGATTACCGCCGGATACCGCGCTACTTCGGAGATGTTGACGTCGATGGCCGACGCCGCCCAATTCAGCGCGAATGACTACGAGGCTGTCGAGGTTGCTTTCCGGAACCGACTGGCCGCCTACCAGGCGGCTGTGTAGATGGCGACGATCTCTCAGGTCCGCGCGTGGAATCCGGCTGGTTTCGCTACCGCTGCAACGGAATTGGAGCAGAAGAACCGCTACTTCATGCGTGCTGTGGAATCGGCACACCGCTCGGTCGACTCCGCACTCGATCACTGGAAAGGCGAAGCCTCAGCTGCAGCATCGGCGCGAGCGCTAGCTGACAGTATCGCCGCGACGCATCTCACCACGGGAGTATTTGCCGAAGCCGACGCGCTGAGTGAAGCCGCTTCCGCGTTGGAGCCGGCGCGAGCGGCGGTGATCGAGATCGCCGACGGTGCGATCGCGGAGGGGATGGCTGTTGCCGACGACGGCCGGGTGAGCGCACCTCGGTACGGAAGCGGCAACACCGCACTCGACATCTTGGGGCAGGCTGCGTTCGACGAGCAGGCACGTAGGTTCGAGGCGCGACTGATTCCTGCCCTGCACACGGCGGGAAGCCTCGAAGAGGATGCTGCCGCGGCCTTGTCGAAGGCAGCAGGAGACCTCACCGATCTCGCACAGCACCCAGGCGCCCGGCCGACCATGAGCGCGGAGGTGGCCGCGATCCTGGACGGCAACGCGTTCCCTCCGGACGGCGCGAGGGAGTTCAACGAATTCTGGGAATCACTGTCCCCGAGCGACAAAGATGCTCTCGCGGCGTTCGATCCGGGAATCGGAAACAGGGACGGGATGCCGGCCGCAGATCGCGATCATTTCAACCGGATCAACCTCGGCAATCTGCAATCGTCGACGTCGACCGAACTCTCCGATCTCGATGGTGAGCACCCCGATTGGGCTCAGGGGCGCAACATTCCGTCAGACGCGGGCGGTGTGGACGAGGCGGACCAGCAGGCGCGCCGCGAATACGAGCGGTGGGAGCAGCAACGCGTGGACATGCAGCAGCGTCTCGACGGATACGGCGTCCTCGCCGACCAGATCGACCCCGCTCTCGCTCAGGAGGGTGATTCGGAGAAGTACCTGCTCGGCGTCGACGGCAAAGGTCGTGCCATCGTGGCACTGAACAATCCGGATACCGCGACCAACGTCGCGACGTTCGTACCTGGCACCGGCAGCCACCTGGGAACCATCGGCGGCGACATCGATCGCTCACAGGCCATGTTGGATTCGGGACAAAAGGCGTTGGAAAGGGCCGGGATTTCAGGGTCGACTTCGGTGACGACCTGGTACGGATACGATGCGCCGCAAACGATCCCGCAAGCAGGGCTCGACGGGTATGCCGACGGCGGCGCCGGATCGCTCGGCCGGTTCCAAGACGGACTTCGCGCGTCCCACGATGGTGTGCCTTCGCACAACACGGTTATCGGGCACAGTTACGGATCGACCGTGATCGGCGCTGCGGCCTCGGACGGACAGTCCATCGACGCGGACGATCTGTTCTTCGTGGGAAGCCCTGGAGTGGGAATGGACCGGGTCGAGGGACTTTCGCTCGAGGGCATCAGCCCCGAACACGTCGGCGGCCACGTGTACGCCACGGCCGCGGCCAATGATCCGGTTCCGATGATCGGTGACGTGTTCGGTGGTCTGTCGCATGGCGCGAATCCCGCGAACGATCTTCCGTTGATCGGATTCGGCGCCACTGTCACCGAGTCCGCACCCGGGACCGGGATCGACGCCGGACTGTTGGGTGAGCTCCCCAACCCGGCCGCACACAGTGAGTACTGGGAAATCAACAATCCGGCTCTTGCCGGTATGGGCCACGTTATCGCGGGACTGGGAGCGCCATGACCAACTCAACTCGACGCCGTAGGGCATTCGGTTCGAGCGGTATCGCGGTGGCAGTGCTGCTGTCGGCGTGTACGACGACGGAGAACGCAAAAGTGACGGAAGCTGACGTGAATCTGACTCGCGCGCAGGCACAAGCCAAGGTGATCGAGTACCTGACCGAAACGATCGCGATACTGCCGCAGGGCGCCTACCTGACGCGGTATTCCGAGCTGAACCAAAAGGTCACCCTCAGCCCGGGCAGCACCGTCCCGTGCAACGACAGCAATCTGTCCAAGGACACGTCCGTGGACTACGGGGTGACGTACTTCCTCACGTCTTCTGACGCCTCGAGCATTCCAGGTTTCGGCGATGCGATTCGCAATCTGTGGGATGAGCGAGGCTGGGCATCGCGAACGTACGACTCCGCTGGGGATACGACGAGTACTGAAACAATCTTGCCGGATGGATATCGAATGGTTCTCGACGAGTATGCGCGGGGAGCAAGTTTGGCTGGATCGTCGCCGTGCTTCCCCCGACCCGACGCGTCGGATCATCCGAACGCGCCGGTGCAGATCGATCAGCCGTGACGGGGCCCGCATCCTCGTTTCCCGAGTTGACTGTTCTCGCTCGCCAAGTCGACGCCGAGGTTGGGAAGGTTCGCGCCCGCGCCGAGGCGGGAGGTGGTGCCGTCAGCGTGGAGGTCGATGCATACGGCACGATCACTGACCTGCAACTGACCGAGGGTTGTCTTCGGGCCGGCGCGGCTGCGCTCTCCGCCTCGATCACAGCGGCTCACCGAACCGCTTCTGCGACAGCAGCGTCGGCGGCGCAGGAACTACGCGCCCCGCTCCGTCTCGACCCTCGTGTCGCGAGGGCAATGACCGCATTCAATGCAGTGGACGCGTTCGATCAGACACCGGCCGCACCCGAACCTGACGTGCTGCGACGAGCCGACCGCGCGCCGGTCGGCGACGACCTACCCTTCGACGGCGGTTCGTTCATGCGACGTGCCTGAACTCGGGCAAAAAAGAACCCCTGTGAACCGCTTCTCAGCAGTTCACAGGGGTTCCTGTGGCGGAGGATAGGGGATTTGAACCCCTGAGGGCGTTAACCCAACCCGCGTTCCAGGCGAGCGCCATAGGCCACTAGGCGAATCCTCCGTGGAGCAGCATACCCAATCACGAGCGTGAAGCGTTAAACGGGTACCTGACCTGCGAAGAGCCGGTGGATCTCAGGGTTTGCATCTCCACCCCGGTAGGTGGTGTGCAGCGGCCGGCGAAAGCCGTCTACACTGTTCATTGGATCCCGCGCGGCGCGCATCCTGTGAACTCCCCCAGGGCCGGAAGGCAGCAAGGGTCAACGGGCTCTGCCGGGTGCGCGGGGTCCTCTATTTTTTTCACATACCCGACCCCGCCTCGTCGGTGAAAGGCCGCTCCGGATGCCTATCCAAACCCAGATCGGGTTGATGAGCCATGAAGAACTCACCTCCGAGCATGAGAGCCAGAGCGCGAAGTACACGCAGCTCCAGGCGCAGAAGCTCGCACTCGATCTGACTCGCGGTAAGCCTTCGCCGGAGCAACTCGATCTTTCCGCAGCGTTGCTGACGCTGCCCGGCGACGGTGATTTCCGAGACGGAAGCGGAACCGACTGCCGTAACTACGGTGGGCTCACCGGTCTGCCGGAACTGCGCGCCATCTTCGGCGAGCTGCTGGGTATCCCTGTTGCGAACCTTCTCGCCGGCAACAACGCGAGCCTCGAGATCATGCACGACAATGTCGTGTTCTCACTCCTGCACGGCACACCGGATTCAGCTCGGCCGTGGGCGCGTGAAGAGAAGGTCAAGTTCCTCTGCCCCGCACCGGGCTACGACCGTCACTTCGCGATCACCGAGTCTCTCGGTATCGAGATGATCGCTGTGCCGATGAACCATGACGGACCTGACGTCGTCAAGATCGCCGAACTTGTCGCCTCAGATCCGCAGATCAAGGGCATGTGGGCTGTTCCGGTCTACGCGAACCCCACCGGTGCCGTGTACTCCGAAGAAATTGTCCGGACGCTGGCGTCGATGCCGACAGCCGCGCCTGACTTCCGCCTGTACTGGGACAACGCGTATGCCGTGCATCCGCTCGTCGGCGAGACTGCGCCTTCCTACGACATTCTCTCGATGGCTGCCGAGGCCGGACACCCCAACCGTCCGCTCGTGTTCGCGTCGACGTCCAAGATCACTTTTGCCGGCGCGGGTGTGAGCTTCTTCGGTAGCTCGGCGGAAAACCTTGCCTGGTACCAGAAGTTCCTCGGCAAGAAGAGCATTGGGCCGGACAAGGTCAATCAGCTCCGCCACCTGCGTTTCTTCGGCAATGCCGACGGCGTTCGTGCGCACATGGAGAAGCATCGCGCGTTCCTGGCGCCCAAGTTCGAGCTCGTACTGCGGATCCTCGAGGATCGTCTCGGTGCGTCGAAGGTCGCATCCTGGACCGAGCCGAAGGGCGGATACTTCATCAGCCTCGACGTGGTCGACGGCACAGCCAAGCGAGTCATCGAACTGGCGAAGAACGCCGGTATCGCGCTCACCGCTGCCGGATCGGCTTTCCCGTACAGCACGGATCCGGATGACCGGAACATCCGGTTGGCCCCGAGTTTCCCGTCCACGGCTGAACTCGAAGTTGCCATGGACGGCGTGGCTACGTGTGTCCTGCTCGCAGCCACCGAATCGCGTCTCTCCGAGATCTGAGCGTTCGAAGCGGCGTGCCCGGTCGGTACTTTTTGGTCTGGTCTTGTACCGTTCGAAGCATCAATTCCCGACATAGGGTGTAAATCCCGGAGGTTGTAGTGACGGGCGCGATCAACGCTTCGGATGGGCCTTCTTTCGAGGCACACACCGCGAATTCAGAGTCGGTCATCGAAGCAGACATTCCGCGACGCAGTCTCCGTGTCGGGGTTCTCGGGTTCGTCGTACTCGGCGTTCTGGCAGTCGCGTCCGTGCTGATGGTCCTGTTCGCGGTGCCGATGAATACGCGGTACTGGGGAATCTTCGACAACTTCCTCGACCTCGACGTCTACCGCCACGGCGGCAGCGTCGTGGTTCAGGGCCTTCCGTTGTACGACGGACCGGTTCTGCAAGGAATGATGTTCACGTACACCCCGTTTGCCGCTTTGCTGTTCACGGTGTGGGCGGTGCTCTCGTTCAAACAGGCGATTGTCGTGTGGACAGGCTTGAACATCGCAGCCTTGTTCGCCGTGATCGTGTTGTGCTGGAAGTACCTCGGTTATCGGCTCGACGCGAAGACGTACGCCGTCAGTGCGTTGGCGACCACGATCTTCCTGTTCATGGAACCGATACGTACGACGCTCTGGCTCGGGCAGATCAACATATTCCTGCTGCTCCTGATCGTGTGGGATCTAGGCCGGGACGAGAAGAGTCGTCTCCGCGGAATCGGAGCCGGTATTGCCGCGGGTGTGAAGCTCACGCCGGCCTTCTTCTGGGCATACTTGTTCATCACGCGCCAATGGCGTGCGTTGGTGACGGCCGTCGTGACGTTCGCTGCGACCGTTGCGATCGGCTTCGTCGTGATCTACAACGATGCGTACAAGTACTGGACCGGCACTCTGGTCGACAGCGAACGCGTCGGACCGACGGACGCTCCGAGCAACCAGTCCGTGTCCGGTCTGATCGCTCAGCTCACTCACACTCCGACGCCGTCGCGGGTCCTGGTCCTCGTCTTCAGTGCGCTGGCGGTATGCCTCGGACTCGGTGCCGCGTGGATTGCTCACCGGCACGGGCAGAAATTGCTCGGCCTCACCATGACGGGTTTGACGGCGACCACTGTCTCGCCGTTCTCGTGGGGCCATCACTGGGTGTGGTTCGTCCCGCTGGTCGTCCTCGCAGCGCACTACGCGATGGTGTCGAAGAAGCGGTGGGCGTGGGTAGCGCCGTTCGTTTTCCTGCTCCCAGTCTTGAACTGGTCTCACACCTGGTGGGACCCGTCGGTCATTCCGGGTACGGATCGCTTCATCGGAATGGGCCTGTTCATGTTCGTGCCGCCCGAGTATCTGCGGATTCCGACCGTCGGCGTCTACCTCTGGGTCTTCACGCTTGCCGCGGTCTCGACGTTGGTTCTGTTCGGCTGGAAGAAGTGGAAGATTCCGGCGCCGGATGCGTCGGCGCCGGTCACAACTGCTGCCTGACGTGGCAGTATCGGACTCATGGCACTTCATCTGAACCTTGTCGGTGACCCCGAAGCTGATGCCCTCCTCGCCGAAGACCCGTTGGCTTTGTTGATCGGAATGCTTCTCGATCAACAGGTTCCGATGGAAACGGCCTTCCTCGGTCCGAAGAAGCTGGCGGATCGGCTCGGCAGCATCGATGTCAGGCGAATCGCCGACATGGACACCGACGAGTTCATCGCGATCTGTGCCGAGCCCCCGGCTGTGCACCGATTCCCCAAGTCGATGGGCGAGCGCATCCAGCTCATGTGCCAGTTCATCGTCGAGAACTACGACGGCGACACCGCGGCGATCTGGACTTCGGGCAACCCCGATGGCAAGGAAGTGCTGAAGCGGCTTAAGGCCCTACCCGGTTACGGCGACCAGAAAGCCCGGATCTTCCTTGCATTGCTCGGCAAGCAGATCGGCGTCGAGCCGAAGGGTTGGCGTGAAGCTGCCGGCGACTACGGCCTCGAAGGTTCGAGGCGTTCGATTGCCGACGTGGTCGACGAGCAGTCTTTGCTCGAGGTCCGTGAGTTCAAGAAGGCCGCAAAGGCCGCAGCGAAGGCCGACAAGAAGTAAGCCGCTTTCAGGATTTCCGGGACCCGCTCGCACGCACTACTTTCATCAGGTCGCCTGCGGGGCCCTCGAGTTGACGCGGCGGGCGCCACACCGCACGTAGGGATCGGTCGAGATCCAAGCCTTCGACGGCTACGACCCGAAGCTCTCCTTGCTTCACCTGGTCGTCGACGGCCAGCGTGCTCAGTACCGCCGGGCCGACGCCACCGAGCACGCTGGTTCGAATCGCGGCCGAACTGCCCAGTTCCAACAAGGGCGCACCTCGCTCGTATTCGTGCAACGCCAGGTCGAGAGTTGTTCTGGTTCCCGATCCGGGCTCGCGCACCAGCAGCGGCGTCGCTGCCAGTTCGGCGACGGTCAGCGGCTTTCGTCGACGCGCCCATGGATGATCGGGATGAACGACCACGACCAGCGAGTCACGCGCGACGGTGACGCTGGACAGGCTCTTCGGAGTGGTCGGCGACTCGACGAATCCGAGATCACACATTCCCACCTCGACGGCTTCGAGGACGCGAGTCGAGTTGTAGACCTGAAGGTGGACGGTGACACCAGGATGTAGTGACCGAAAGATACCGAGCCAGGCCGGAATCAGATGTTCGGCGACGGTCATGCTGGCACAGACGGTCAATTCCGCGGATCGTTCGGTCCGCATCCCTTCGGCCACGTCGAGAAGCTGGCTCGAGTTGGCGAGGACGCGGCGGGCCCAGTGAACGATGACGGTCCCTTGGGGCGTCAATGTCGCCCCCGTTGATCTTCGGTGAATGAGTGGCATCCCGAGTTGCCGCTCGAGTGCCTTCACGGCGCGGCTTGCATTCGGCTGCGCAATATTCGCTGAACGGCTTGCAGCACTGAGACTTCCGTGGTCATCGATGCCGATGAGTAGCTCGAGGGTGGTGAGGTCGGGCCACCGTCTGGTCATGCAAACAGGCTATACCCAGCTTCATGTTCATATCGATTTGATATGTCGTGATGGTAGAAATCGCCCTACCGGAGTAATGATCCCTGAACGACTCTGGATGAGTGAACCGTGATGTGAAGTCCGTGGCCGCGAAACCCCCAGTCGCCCCTTCGTCAGAAGTGCGACGGTGGTCGAGCGTCGCTGCATTGGTGCCCGGACTTGCGCTGTGCGCTTTCGGCGCCGCGTTCGCGCTGGTGATCGGTCAGTTCACCTCTGCAGTGAGTCCGTTGCTGATTGCGATCGTGGCGGGTGCGGTGGTGCCGAACACCGTTGCCTTGCCGGCGAAACTCCAACCTGGCCTGGCATTCTCGGCGAAACGACTACTCCGGGTGGGCATCGCTCTGCTCGGGCTGCAATTGATGTTCTCCGACATCGTCGGTCTGGGCTGGGGAGTGATCGCCGTTGTGGTGGCGATTGTGTTCCTCGGTATCGCCGGAACCATGTATGCCGGAAAACTTCTCGGATTGAGTTGGACCCAGAGAATTCTGATCGCCTGCGGCTTCTCGATCTGTGGAGCAGCCGCTGTGGCTGCTGCGGACGGTGTTGTCAATGCGCGGGAGGAAGAGTTGCTCACCGCTGTTGCACTGGTGGTGATCTTCGGAACTCTGATGATTCCGACAATCCCGTTGTTGGCCAGAAGTTTCGGTATGAGCGAGATTGGTGCAGGCATGTGGGCCGGTGGCTCGATTCACGAGGTTGCGCAAGTAGTGGCTGCCGGCAGCGCTCTCGGCGCAACCGCGTTGGGTGTCGCGACCATCGTGAAACTGGCGCGTGTGTTGATGTTGGCGCCGGTCATGGCATTTCTGAGCATCCGGCAACGCACGATGGCCGACAACACTGCAGCGAAGCGTCCTCCGCTGGTTCCGTTGTTCGTCGTGGCGTTCATCGGCTGTATGGGCTTGCGCTCCACGGGCATCTTGCCGGATGAGCTTCTGGGACTGGCGAAGACGGCGCAGACGATACTGTTGGCCGCTGCGATGTTCGCGCTCGGCCTGGGTGTGCGCCTGAGCGTCATTCGAGGAGTGGGTGCCCGACCGTTCGTGCTGGCCGCGATTTCCACTGTGTGGGTGGCAACGATCGCCTACGTCGGAGTTGTGTTGGTCAGCTGATCGAGCGCTGGGTCCGCCATGCGCTGGGGCTCATCGAGAACTGAGTGCGAAACCACCTCGAGAAGCTGCCTTGCGTCGAAAACCCGAGGTGTACAGCGACTTCGGTCAACGAATAGCGAGGATTGGCGACAAATCTTTCCGCAAGGGTGCTTCGAACCGAATTGAGAACGGCCGTGAACGTATCTCCGGATTCGGCGAGATGACGGTGCAGTGTCCGCCGGTCGAACCCGAGGCTTCGTGCCACCTGCTCGACAGAGCACCGGCCGGTCGGAAGCAGAACTTCGATCAATTCCTTGGTACGGCTGAGGGTATCGGAGGTTTCCGAGGCAGGAAGTGAGTCGAGGAACTGGCGAGCGTACGGCCGGAGTAACTCGTCGGACAGTTGGTTGGCCGCATCCAGGTCGGCTGCGAAGAAGACGATGCCGGTGAACTCGTGATCGAATTCCACCGTGTCGCCGAGGATTCGCCGATGCGTGCTCGTGTCTTTCGGAGCATTGTGCGTGAATCCGACGCTGACCGGTTGCCATCGAGAACCCAGGAAACTCCGCAGGATCTGCAGCGTTGCGCCGACTGCGAGTTCGACGCTCTGTCTGGTGTCGACCGGTTCGCCGACCTCGAGCGAGACTCGCAGGGTCGCGAGTCCGTTGACTTCGTTCAATCGGATGCGCAATGACTCGTTGTACGTGTGCTCGTATCGCATCAGTACGTCGAGTGCGCTCCTGACGTCTGGTTCTTCCCTGATGACCAAGCTGAGGGGGCCGAGATTGGACAGTCGACGCAGGCCGGCGAGTAGGAGTCCGAAGTCTTCGTGTCCGGACTCCGCTGCCGATCGCTCCAGGAGCGATGCGATGGAGGCGGCCGGTACCCATTGGTCGGGGTTCGCCAGGCTTGCCGGGCTCAAGCCGACACTCCTCATGAGGCCCACGGCGTCCACGTCCACCGTTCGGCACAGGTCGACGTAGCGGTTCAGTGATGCGTAGCGGGCGAGCGGCTTCATAGGGCCCCCTTTACTCGATGTCCCGAAATGTTGTGTTGTGTGTCTCGTCAAGTTAAGCATGTGAGCCGGATCTCACATAGTTTTGTTCACATCAGTTCGGCACGACCACGAAGTCGAGCACCGACTTCTGGAAGTTGTTGCGTACGAATGCAGCTCGATCGCAATCGAGTCGAGCCCGCCCCACAGAATTGGAGAGCATTGATGGCAAACGCCATTCGATTCCACGAGATCGGCACACCGTCCGTCATGCGTTGGGAAGAGATCGAGGTAGGACGACCGGGCACTGGAGAGGTTCGGGTTCGCCATGAAGCGGTGGGGCTGAACTTCGCCGACACCTACTTTCGAAGTGGCCTCTATCCTGCGCAATTGCCTGCCGGGATGGGAGTCGAGGGCGCTGGCGTGGTCGAAGAGATCGGCGAAGGAGTCGTCGATTTTGCCGTGGGGGACCGCGTGACCTACACCGGCAGTCCGCTGGGGGCGTACGCCACCGAGCGGATCATGGCGGCGTCGGACCTGATCGCGCTTCCCGACGGCATTGCCTTCGACACCGCAGCCGCCATGACCATGCGAGGGTTGACCGCCGCCTACCTTCTGCGTCGCATCTACCCGTTGAAAGCGGGGGACACCGTCTTGCTGCATGCCGCGGCCGGTGGTGTCGGACTGATCTTCACCCAGTGGGCAAAACTGTTGGGAATCAAAGTGATCGGCACGGTGTCGAGCGACGAGAAAGCGAGCGTTGCCCGTGCGCACGGGTGCGATGAAGTCGTCATCTACACCCGCGAGGACGTCGTCGCACGCGTCAAGGAGATCACCGGGGGCGTCGGCGTGCCGGTTGTGTACGACAGCATCGGGCAGTCCACCTTCGACATCTCACTCGATTGCCTTGCCAGGCGCGGGCTGCTGGTGTGCTTCGGAACGGCGTCCGGACCTACTCCGCCGATTCAGGCAATGCAGTTGGCAGTCAAGGGATCTCTCTTCGTCACCCGTCCGGCACTTGCTGACTACATCGCAGATCCCGCAGAACGTGCCGAATTGGCGGGCGAATTGTTCTCACACGTCGAGTCCGGGCGAATCAAGATCGAGATCAACCAGCGATACCCCCTCGAAGATGCGGTGCGCGCGCACCACGACATGGAGTCCGGTCGCAGTATCGGTTCCTCCGTCTTCTCCGTCTGAACCGAAACAGCACTTCCCAGAGGAATTGTCATGACCAATACTGCAACGCTGACAGAAAACCTGCTCCCGTCGACCAGCACGATCCACGTCGAGAAATTGACCTGTTCGATCGGGGCAGAGTTGTCCGGGGTGGATCTCGGAGAGGTCGCGCGAGGCGATGCACTCTTCGCCGAAATCAAGGCATTGTTACTCGAGCACAAGGTCCTGTTTTTTCGCGACCAGAACTTCTCCAAAGCCGAGCACGTAGAACTTGCCCAGCGATTCGGTGAACTGGAGGATCATCCAGCTCTGGGCAGTGATCCCGACCATCCGGGCCTGGTCCGCATCTACAAAGACCTGGACAGCCCGCCGGAGCACTTCGAGAATGCGTATCACTGCGACGCCACCTGGCGCGTCAACCCGCCCATGGGATGTGTATTGCGTTGTGTGGAAACACCTCCTGTCGGCGGCGACACGATTTGGGTGAACATGGCACTCGCCTACGAGAATCTGCCGGCGCGGGTCAAGGAGCAGATCAAGGACCTGCGTGCCAGGCACAGTATCGAGTCGACCTTCGGCGCTCGGATGCCGATCGAACAGCGCCACCAACTGAGGGAACGCTTTCCCGACGCCGAACATCCCGTGGTACGAACACATCCGGAGACCGACGAGAAGATTCTATTCGTCAACTCGTTTGCCACGCACCTCGTGAACTATCACACGCCCGAGAACGTCCGCTACGGAATCGATTACGCCCCCGGCGCCGGAAACCTGCTCACCTACCTGGCCAGTCAGGCCCAGATTCCCGAGTATCAGGTTCGGTGGCGCTGGACCGAGAACAGCGTCGCGATCTGGGACAACCGTTCGACACAGCATTACGCGGTGCAGGACTACTGGCCCGCAGTTCGAAAGATGGAGCGCGCCGGAATCATCGGCGACGCACCGTTCTGATCTCTCTTCCCAGCCCCGAAGATAATTCATTCACTCGATCGGAGTCACGCTATGCATTTCCACGACGATTCACTGTTCCCCGAAACCCAGGACAAGCTTGTCATCACCGTTGCTCCCTACGGACCGGAGTGGGAACCGGACGATTTTGCAGAAGACCTACCGCTGTCGATGGACGAGCACGTCCAGCAAGCCGTCGACTGTTTCAACGCCGGCGCCACCGTTCTCCACATCCACGTGCGTGAACTCGACGGAAAGGGCTCGAAGCGTCTGTCGAAGTTCAACGAGCTTCTCGGTCGCTTGCGTGAGGCCGTTCCCGAGATGATTCTGCAGGTCGGCGGTTCGATTTCGTTCGCTCCGGAAGGGGAAGGTGCCGATGCGAAGTGGTTGTCCGACGACGTGCGTCACATGCTTGCGGAGTTGGAGCCCGCTCCTGATCAGGTGACGATCGCGATCAACACCAGCCAGATGAACATCATGGAACTGATGACCGACGACGACATCGCGGGTACGTCGATGCAGCGTCCGGAATTGGCTGATACGTATCGGGAGATGACCGTGCCCGCCGGTCCGGAATGGGTGGCAGAGCACCTGCGCCGGCTGCAGGCCGCCGGAATCCAGCCGCATTTCCAGTTGTCGAGCATTCCGCAGCTCGAAACGGTGGAGCGGTTGATCCGACGCGGCATCTACACCGGCCCGGTCAACCTCACGTGGGTCGCAATCGGCGGCGGCTTCGACGGCCCAAACCCGTACAACATGATGAACTTCGTCCAGCGTGTTCCCGACGGTGCGTGCCTGACCCTGGAAACGCTGATGCGTAGCGTCCTGCCGGTGAACACGATGGCGATCGCGATGGGCTTGCACGCTCGTTGCGGCAACGAGGACACCATCTGGGGCCGCAAGGGCGAGAAGATGACATCGGTGCAGCAGATCGAGCAGTTGGTGCGCATTGCAAGCGAATTGGGCCGCGAGGTGGCTACCGCGAAGGAAGCTCGCGACATCTACCGGATCGGTGAGACGTATGTCGACACCGACGAGACGTTGGCGAAGTTGGGTTATGCACCCAACCGCCGGATCGGCCAGCTGGGATTCACGCAGCACGCCTGAGTCCACCCCGTCTCGTACAACAGCTTCGGGGTGCGAACCGTGACGGTTCGCACCCCGAGGCCCCCGGTCTACCTCGAGTACTCCTAGGAGAGTCATGGGACTGCAAGCTCCCGCCACACCACGTGTGGACACCGCGCTCGGAATCGGCGGACGACGAAAGTTATACCCGTGGATCGTTTTTGCCCTGGCTTTCGGTCTACTTCTCTCGGACTACATGTCGCGGCAGGTACTCAGTGCGGTCTTCCCGATCCTGAAAGCCGACTGGGATCTGTCCGATTCGCACCTTGCCTCCCTGAGCAGCGTGGTGGCATTGATGGTCGGGCTGTTGACGTTCCCGTTGTCGCTGCTCGCGGACCGTTGGGGGCGCGTCAAGAGCTTGATCCTGATGGCCGTGTTGTGGAGTGTCGCGACGTTGCTGTGCGCTATCGCTCAGACCTACGAACAGATGTTGGGCGCAAGGTTCTTGGTCGGTGTCGGTGAAGCGGCGTACGGCAGCGTGGGTATCGCCGTGGTGCTCAGTGTGTTTGCGCCCCGTGTGCACGCAGCTCTCGCCGGTGCCTTCATGGCCGGTGGATCGTTCGGTTCGGTCATCGGTGTGGCAATCGGTGGGTTCATCGCAGTTCAGTTCAGTTGGCGGTGGTCTTTCGCCGCCATGGCGATCTTCGGTCTGATTCTGGTTGCGCTCTTCCGTGCCCTCGTCACCGAGAAGAAGCTCACGGCCTACGCCGTCGAGGCCGCGCCGGATGCTGCCGGGGAAGCGCTCAGGCGCGACGGCTTTCGCGCGCCGGTGTCATCGTTGTTCACCAATCCGGCCGTATTGTTCGCCTACATCGGTGGCGGTCTCCAGATGTTCACCGCCGCTGTACTTCTGGCGTGGTTGCCGAGCTTTTTCAATCGCTACTACGATTTGGCCCCGGACAAGGCCGGCGTCACGGCTTCCGTATTCGTCCTCCTTGTCGGAAGCGGGATGGTGGTCTGCGGTTTCATCACAGACAGATTCAGCCGCGACGATTCGGCGCGGAAATGGACCACCGCCATCGTCTACTGCGCCATCTCATTGGTGACGCTGAGCATCGGGCTCCGGTTAGGCACGGGGACAGCACAACTCGTGTTGCTCGGTATCGGTGCCTTCTTCTCCGCCGGTTCGTCGGGGCCGACGGCAGCGATGGTCGCGAACCTTACCCATCATTCGATTCGAGCATCCGCCATGGGAACGCTCACTGTTGCCAACAACCTTCTGGGGTTGGCGCTCGGCCCGTTCGTGGTCGGTATCCTCGCCGATCACCTGGGTCTTCTCGGTGCTCTACAGCTTTCGCCGTTCGTCTATGTCGCCGCAGCCCTCGCGTTGGTAGCCGGCAAGCGTGCTTATCCCGCCGGGATGAGGCGGTTGGCGACGTTGCAGAAGCGGCCCGAGATCCCGGGCGCCACCGAAGTAACAGACGTTCGGAGCTCATGATGAATGAATCATCCACGGTAGTAATAGTTCCCGGATTGCGCGATCACGTCGAGGATCATTGGCAGACTCACCTCGAACGCGGCCTGGACAATGTTTTGACGGTTCCTCCCCTCGAGACCGACAAGCTCAGTCGAGATGCCAGGGTTGCGGCATTGGACGAGGTGCTGACAAGTGTCTGCGGGCCGGTTGTCCTGGTCGCGCACAGCGCCGGAGTCATGACCGTTGCTCACTGGGCGAGGGCGCATCATCGAGAAGTTGCGGGCGCCCTTCTGGTCACGCCGGCAGATCTCGAACTTCCGCTGCCCGAGTCTTATCCGTCTCTCGAAGATCTCGACCGACACGGGTGGCTACCGATACCGCGTCAGCGTCTACCGTTTCCGAGCACGGTCGCGGCGAGCCGGAACGATCCGCTGGCCGGCTATCGCCGAGTTGTGGGTTTGGCTGAAGGATGGGGGAGTCGGTTGCTGGATCTGGGCGAGGTCGGACATCTCAATCCGGCGTCCGGGTATGGGTACTGGCCGCGGGCGGAATCGTTGGTGTGGGAACTGCTCGAGTCGGTGTCGCACGCCGCCCCATCTCATACGACGGATTCCGTGGAGCAGGAGGAACACAGTCGTGCTTGATCTTGCTGTTCTGCTGGAAGACTCGGCCCGGCGATATCCGGAACGGGATGCGCTGGTGCTCGGGGAAGCGCGGCTGACGTATGCGCAGTTCGACGCCTACGCGAATCGCATCGCGCAACTGCTCGTCTCGCGGGGTGTCGAGCCAGGTGACAGGGTGGCATTGTCCTGCCCGAACATTCTTGAGTTTCCGATCGTCTACTACGGCGTTCTCAAGGCCGGCGGCGTCGTCGTTCCTCTGAACATTCTGCTCAAGGGGCGCGAAATCGCCTACCACCTGGCTGATTCGGAAGCAAAACTGTACTTCTGTTTCGAGGGAAGTCCCGAATTGCCGATCGCCGAGTACGCCATTGCCGGGTTCGAGCAGAGCGAGACCTGTTCTTCCCTGATCGTGATCACTGCCGAGTCGGGCGCACCTTCGTCGATCCCCGGAGTCGAGACCTTAGGCGAAGCAATGGCATCCGTGCCCGAAACGGAAACAACTGCAGCCGCGATTGTTCGTGAACCGACGGACACCGCGGTCATTCTCTACACCAGCGGCACAACCGGAAAACCCAAGGGCGCCGAACTCACTCACTGCAACATGGTCTTGAATGCACTGTCGACCAACCGGTTGTTCGAGAGCGCTCCCTCCATGCATGAGCGGTATCTCCTGACTTTGCCACTGTTCCACTCGTTCGGCCAGACAGTGACCATGAATGCGGGAATCTGCGTCGGTGCCACGTTGGTGTTGATGCCACGCTTCGATGCGACCGCGGCACTCGAGATCATGGAACGCGAAAAGATCTCGGTCTTCGCGGGCGTCCCGACCATGTACTGGGGACTACTCGGCGTGCTGGACGGGGTAGTGAGATCCGGGGTGGATGTCGAAACCGTTCCACAGAACATGCGGTGCGCGATCTCCGGTGGCGCAGCGCTTCCCGTCGAAATCTTGACGCGGTTCAAGGAGCGCTTCGGGGTTCAGATCCTCGAAGGGTACGGACTGTCCGAGACCTCTCCGCTGGCCTTGTTCAGTGACCCCGAGGGCGACCCCCGGCCCGGTTCGATCGGCGTGCCGATCTGGGGCGTCGAAGCGCGGCTTGTCGACGACTCTTGGCACACGATCACCGGCCCCGAGGACGTGGGTGAGTTGGCCATTCGCGGGCACAACGTCATGAAGGGCTATTTCAACCGACCAGAGGCGACGGCGGAAGCCATGCGCGACGGTTGGTTTCGCACCGGGGATCTGGCACGGGTCGATACCGACGGAAATTACTACATCGTCGATCGCGCGAAGGACATGATCGTGCGGGGCGGATTCAACGTCTACCCACGCGAAATCGAAGAGGTTCTGCTCACTCACCCAGCCGTCTCACTCGTCGCCGTCGTCGGGCTGCCGGACCCGAGCCTCGGCGAAGAAGTTGTCGCGTTCGTGATCCGAGAGCCGAGTGAAGAGATCTCCGAATCGGATCTCGTGGAATGGTCGCGGGAACAGATGGCCGCCTACAAATATCCGCGTCGCATCGAGTTCGTGCCGTCGCTTCCGATGACGGCAACCGGAAAGATTCTCAAACGTGAACTGAATCAAGCATTTTCGATGGTCTGAGGAGATCGATGACTGACGTTCGAGCAAATGAAGCATTTCCCGTCACCCAGGCCATGAAGGATTCGGGTGGCTGGAATCCGTTGTGGGACGGCCTTTCGGAGCTGGATCCCGAGTGGACCGAGCTGTACATGAAGACAGCAATGCAGCCCTGGAACAGTGGGGTGCTGTCACCTCAGGTGATCCAGTTGCTGTGCATAGCCGTCGATGCGGCGAGCACACACATGTACGCGCCCGGCGTACGACGCCATATTCGCGCCGCGCTCGACATGGGAGTGACCCCGAAGGAGATTCTCGAGGTGCTGAAACTGACCACCGTCGTCGGGATTCATTCCTGCAATGTCGGCGTTCCGATCCTGATGGAGGAAATCGCGAACCGGTGAGGGCGGTCAGTCCCGCTCGCGGTTCTCCCGTTCCTCACGCTGACGCTGGAGGAACGGGCTCGGGTTCTGTCCGCCGATCGGACCATGGCCGAGGACTCCGTGCTCGTAGGCCGACTCCGCGTGCAGGGCAACGTCGATTCCGCGGGCCTCGTCTTCACGCGAAATGCGGAAGCCGAAGGTCTTGTCGATGAGCTTTCCGAGACCGTAGGTCACACCGAAGGCATAGAGCGCGACCACGACGACGCCGACGAACTGCTTGCCCAACTGCGCGAATCCACCGCCGAAGAACAAACCTTCCGGACCGCCCGTCATCACGGCCGTCGCGAGGAGTCCGATCAGCAACGAGCCGACGATTCCACCGACGAGGTGCACGCCGACGACGTCGAGGGAGTCGTCGTAGCCGAGCTTGTGCTTCCATCCCACGGCGTACGAGCAGACGATGCCGGCGATCAGACCGATGACGAGCGCACCGAACATGTTCACCGTTCCGCACGACGGGGTGATCGCGACCAGACCGGCGACGACGCCCGACGCTGCGCCGAACGTCGTGGGGTGTCCGTCACGATTTTGTTCGACGAACAGCCAGCCGAGTAGTCCGGTGCAACCGGCGACGAGTGTGTTGAGGAAGATCTGCGAGGCCATACCGTCGGCCGCAAGGGCCGAGCCGGCGTTGAATCCGAACCAACCGAACCAGAGCAGGCCTACGCCGAGCAGGACGAACGGCAGATTGTGCGGACGCATCGACTCGGCCTTGAAACCCATCCGCTGGCCGAGGACCAGGGCCAATGCCAGACCCGACGCTCCGGACACGATCTCGACCACGAGGCCACCGGCGTAGTCGAGTGCTCCCATCTGGGCGAGCCATCCCTGCGGATTCCACACCCAGTGAGCGACGGGGACGTAGACGAGCAAGGACCAGATGGGGACGAAGATCATCCAGGCGGAGAACTTCGCTCGGTCGGCGATCGCACCACTGATCAGTGCCGCAGTAAGGATCGCGAAGGTCAATTGAAAGGTTGCGAACAACACTTCCGGGACGTTCCCGTGCACGGTCGACGGGTCGATGCCCGCCATTCCGACGTGCTCGAGTCCACCGATGATGCCGCCGTGATCGTCGCCGAACACGAGGCTGTAGCCCACGAACAACCACGCAACAGTGACGAGTGCGATCGAGACGAAGCTCATCATGATCATGTTGAGGACGCCGGTCGAGCGGACCATGCCGCCGTAGAACAGTGCCAGTCCTGGCGTCATCAGAAGAACCAGTGCAGTACTGACGAGCAACCAGGCAGTTGCTCCGGCATCGATGGTGGCGGGCACAGTCTTCTCCTCACGCACGCGGACCAGCCCGCGTGCACGGAACCCACGATGCGTGCGTGCGGTTTCCTACGCACTGCGATTGTGTTGCGAACATGTTTCGGGAGAAGTCGGCGTTGCACCCGCACCGGACCACCTGTCGTGGGTCGCCGGTAGTCTTTGCGCGTGGCCCTGTACCGGAAGTATCGACCCGCGTCCTTCGCCGAGGTGGTGGGGCAGGAGCATGTCACCGCACCGCTCAGCACGGCCCTCGACACCGGACGCATCAACCATGCCTATCTCTTTTCCGGCCCACGTGGCTGTGGAAAGACGTCGTCGGCGCGCATCCTTGCGCGTTCACTGAACTGTGAGAAGGGTCCGACCTCGACGCCGTGCGACGTGTGCGACTCGTGCGTTTCGCTGGGCCCGGGCGGCACAGGCAACCTGGACGTCACCGAACTCGACGCCGCAAGTCACGGTGGCGTCGACGACACGCGAGAACTCCGAGACAAGGCCTTCCACGCACCGGCCGCTTCTCGTTATCGCGTCTTCATCATCGACGAGGCACACATGGTGACGGCGGCGGGCTTCAACGCGCTGCTCAAGATTGTCGAAGAGCCGCCGGAACACCTCATCTTCATCTTTGCGACGACGGAACCCGAAAAGGTTCTCCCCACCATTCGCTCGCGTACACACCATTACCCGTTCCGCCTGTTGGCGCCGTCGACCATGCGCGGACTCCTGGAAAAGATCTGCGCCCAGGAGGGCGTACCGGTCGAGCCCGCCGTATATCCGCTGGTAATCAAGGCCGGCGGTGGTTCGCCTCGAGACTCGTTGAGTGTCCTCGATCAGCTGCTCGCGGGCGCCGGAGAAGAAGGTGTCACGTATCCGCGCGCGCTCTCCCTTCTCGGAGTCACCGACGTCGCGCTCATCGACGAAGCCGTCGATGCTCTCTCCGCCAGTGACGGAGCCGCCTTGTTCGGCACTGTCGATCGCGTGATGGACGCCGGTCACGACCCACGCCGCTTCGCGCTGGATCTCCTCGAACGTCTGCGTGATCTCATTTTGATGCAGGCTGTCTCCGACGCCAGCGAACGAGGGTTGGTCGACGCACCCGAGGCAGAGCTGGTCACGATGCGTGAGCAGATTCAGCGAGTCGGTCCGGCCACGCTCACCCGTTTCGCCGAGACCGTCCATGCCGGGCTCAGCGAAATGCGTGGGGCGACGGCGCCGCGGCTGCTGCTCGAGGTGATGTGCGCGCGAATGCTGCTTCCCTCTGCTTCGGACACCGAGTCAGCTGTATTGCAGCGGCTCGAGCGCCTGGAACAAGGTATTCCGGCTGCCGGAGTCGCGGCTGCCGCTGCCCCTCGCGCGGCAGCAACGCCGGCACCGACCGTGCCGCCGCTCGAACCGGAGATTGCTTCCAAGTTCCAACGGCCCTCCCAACGTAAGGCCGAGCCTGAGGCACGGCCGGAACCAGCCGCGCCTGCTCCCGCGGCGGCGCCGCCGGTTGTCGAGGCTCCTGTCGTCGAGCCTCCGGTAGCGGCAGTTCCCGTCGTCGAGCCCCCAGTCGTCGAGCCCCCAGTCGTCGAGCCTCCCGCCGTTGAGATCGTGGAGCCTCCCGTTGCCGAACCGCTGGTGGTCGAAGCTCCTGTGGTTGAGGCTCCCGTGGTTGAAGCTCCCGTGGTTGAACTACCGACTCCAGCTACTGTCGAAGCGGAAGAGCCGATCGGACTTTCCGAGCCGGAACCCGACTACGAGCCCGAGGCCGAGCCCGAGTTCGAGGAGCCGGCGGCTGCAGAAGTTGCGCCGGTCTCGGCCGGCCCCACGGTCGAGACACTTCGTGAATCGTGGAACACCTTGCGCAACAAGGTCGGTGAACGAAACAAGGTTCTGCCGGCCATGCTGTCCGCTGCTACGGTTCACGACGTGCGTGGTCACGTCGTGGTCATTGCTCACGGCTCGCCGGTTCTGGGTGCTCGTGTGACGCAACCGCATAACGCAGCGGTCATCTGCGAGGTCCTTACCGAGATGTTCGGTGGCACTTGGCAAGTCGAGTACCAGGAAGGTGCGCCGCCCGCGCCTGCCGGGTCGAGCACGCCCAAGGCGGCAGAGGCTCCGACTCGCCCGGCCGCTGCGCCGCGATTCTCGCGCCCCAGTCAGGAACGCGCGGCGCAGCAGCCCAAGGCTCCGCAGCCCCAGCGTGGGGATTCGGACGACATTCCGCCGCCCGAGGCTCCCGACTACCCGGAAGACCCTGGACCGGCCCCCGCTCCCGAGGTCGACTACGAGGCAACTCCTCCGCCTGCAACGCGTGAGGACGAGGACGAAATGTTCGCGGAGGCGGCCGAGCCCGCGGACCCGACGGCCAGACGCGATCCCGAGGATGTTGCCAAGGAACTACTCAAGGACGTCCTTGGAGCCCGCAGACTCGAAAGTTGAGTCGCTGACGCGTCCCTTGTGGGCGGAACAACGGCCGGAATGTCGCGAGACAGGCCGCGTGATCGAATCGTTATAAGTGACTCGTCGTTGCTCTTCGCGGGCGTCGAGGGTGCAGTCGCTCGGTCAGTCAATGCTGAAAATGCTGTGGCTGGTTTGCTGGCACATTTGTTCGCCCAGTTTCGCTGTAACGAAACTTCGATTCGTACGATGACCGCCGAAGAATATCTGAGATTTCTTGTCGATCGACCGACGTTCGATCAATATTGCTAACTCTCAGCGTGTCACGAATGTTCAGATTGAACCTTGCAGATGTTTGTTTTGTGTCGATCGACCAATTTGGGACATTCGGCGAATTGGCCACATATTCGGCATTGTGCCGATTTAACGGATGCTCAACTGCATATTTGCTGTATGTCTGGATTGGACGGCTTTGAATCCAGGATCAGATACGGATGTTCCAGCCGGAGTTTGACGTCGAGTTAGGCAAACGAGTAACTCGAAGTTACAGCTAATTGTCGATTGCGGAAAAATTGCTGAAACATGTTCGCGATCTCGAACAATCTTTGTTATTTGGTTATGCCTTGAGGTGAATCTGCGTTTTACACGCCGACGAACGCGTGGTTAGTCTTCGGTCGATTGAGTCTCCCGTGGATGCGCGTGAAAATAGGAAGTGTAAGATGACTGAAGATTCAACTAATCCTGCAATTGCGATAGTCGGGATGAGCATGTGGTCTCCCGGTGCACACGATCTGCAAGGATTTTGGGAGAACGTCCTTGCGCGCCGGATGCAATTCCGAAAGTTTCCCGAGTCGCGGATGTCTCTCGACGACTATTGGAGCGCAAATCCCGACGACGTCGACAGAACGTATGCCGACCGGGGCGCGTTCATGGACGGATTCGAATTCGACTGGGTCGGGCGCCGGATCCCGGAGCGGACCTTCAAGTCGACAGATCTCACACACTGGTTGGCGCTGGAAACAGCACTCGGCGCTTTGACGGACGCGGGCTACAGCCGAGGATCGGTACCCACTGGCCGCAGCGCCGCAATCGTCGGCAACTCCCTTACCGGTGAAGAATCCCGGATGTGGTCGATGCGTTTGCGCTGGCCTTATGTCAAGCGCGCCCTCGCTGTGGCGGCCGAAGCGCGCCAGTTGGACAGTTCCGTCGTCGATGCCCTCGCCGAGACGATGGAAGAGGTCTACAAAGGCCCGCTGGTGGAGCCGAGTGAAGACACTCTGGCCGGTATGTTGTCGAATACGATTGCCGGTCGGATCTGCAACTACCTCGACTTCAACGGCGGCGGGTACGTCGTGGACGGTGCGTGCGCGTCCGGCATGCTCGCGGTGGCGACTGCGGCGGAAAAGCTGGCGTCCGGCGCGGCCGACTTCGTCTTGGCAGGTGGAGTCGACGTCAGCTTAGATCCTTTGGAACTCGTGGGATTCGCGCGTTTGGGTGCACTGACACGCGGTGACATGAACGTGTACGACGCAAGCCGAAGCGGATTCATCCCGGGTGAAGGCTGTGGATTCGTGGCCTTGAAACGGCTCGAGGACGCCAGGGCAGACGGTGACTACGTGTACGCGACGATTCGCGGCTGGGGCATCTCCACCGATGGCAAGGGTGGAATTACCAAGCCCCGCGCCGAAACTCAGGCCGAAATGATCCGTCGCGCATACTCGGGAGCAGGATTCGCTGCCAGCGAGGTTGCCTTTGTCGAAGGACACGGAACTGGCACTCCTGTCGGGGACCCCGTCGAACTTGCCGGCGTCCAGCAGGCCGCGCAGACGGACGGGCCCGTCGAGGCTCGCAGCATCGGTATGACCTCGCTGAAGTCGCTGATCGGGCACACGAAGGCGGCGTCGGGCATCCTTGCACTGATCAAGGCGACAATGGCCGTCAACCAACGAATCCTTCCGCCGATCGCCGGTTGCACCGACCCGAACCCGGCGTTCGGAACCGAAGCGCCAGCGCTCTTTCCGCTCGTCAACGGCGAGATCAGAGATCCGTCCGAGAAGATGCGCGCCGGTGCGCAGGCCATGGGATTCGGCGGTATCAACTGCCACGTCGCCATCGAATCGGCTGATGCACCGTCCAGCAAGCTGACACCTTCGCGCGACGTCCGCACCATGATGGCGTCGTACCAGGACACCGAGGTCTTCGTACTTTCCGCAGATTCCGCCATGGACTTGGCGACCCGAGCGCGGGATGTCGCAGATCTGGCAGTTCCGTTGAGTGTTGCCGAGCTGCTGGACTTTTCGGCGAAGCTCTCGCGGGTGATCTCGCCGACCGCGCCCTTCCGGGCCGCAGTGGTGGCAGGTCGACCCGCGCAGTTGGCCGAACGCATGCGCCAACTCGCCGTCATCTGCGAGAACTCTGCGCCCGCGGCCGGCCAGGTCAAGGTGGTCAGCAACGAGATATCGATCTCGAACAACGTTCGTCACGACATCGGGTTCCTGTTCCCGGGACAGGGATCACAACAGCTCGAGATGGCTCGCGTGCTGATCGAGCGTTTCGAGTGGGCGCGTGAACTGGCGAACGAGGCCGACGGCTGGCTGGAGGATGCGGGAGCGGAAGCGATCACGCCGCGGATTCTGCGGAACCCGGTCAAGAGCGCTGACGCTGCGGAATTGGCGAAGTGGAAGAGGGACCTCGCCCAGACGCAGTTCACCCAGCCCGCCGTTGCCTTGGCGTCGCTACTGTGGTTCGAGTACCTCCACCGTTTGGGCGTCACACCCACTGCCGTTGCCGGGCACAGTCTCGGGGAGCTGACAGCCCTCTACGTGGCAGGGGCTTACGACAAGAAGACGCTGATCACCTTGGCTGCGGCGAAGGGCGCGGCGATGGCGGTCAGTGGTGGCGGAAACGGCGCAATGGCGAGCCTGACCTGCGACCGATCGACGGCTGAGGCGATCATCGCGGAAGCAAACGGATATGCGACCGTCGCGAATCTGAATACGCCGACGCAGACAGTGGTTTCGGGTACCAAGGACGCGGTCGACGATGTGGTTGCCATCGCGAAGACGCGCGGAGTGTCGGCCCAGGCGCTTGCCGTGTCGAATGCTTTCCACTCCGAGATGATGAACGAGGCCGAGCGGGAGCTGAAGTCCACTGCGCCCGTTGACGAGCACGTCGATTCGCTGACCTGCCCCGTATATTCCTGCGTTGAAGGGGAACGCGTCCAGACGCCAGTGGCACTTCGCGAATTGGTCACCAAACAGGTTGTCTCACCGGTCGACTGGATCAAGACGGTACGTGGGATCTCGCAGGAGGTGGACCTGCTTGTCGAGGTCGGACCCGGCCGTGTGCTGACCGGGCTCACCAAGGCGATCAACGGGACCGACGGCGTGCGCTGCTTCCCCGTTGCGTCCAAGTCCGGACGTGACGAGGACTTCAACGTCGCACTGGCCGCGATGTACGTACACGGCGCTCAGGTCCGCTGGAACGAACTTTTCGACGGCCGCTTCGTGCGCGAATTCGTTCCCGCCGATCAGAAGGTGTTCATCGAGAACCTGGCCGAGGCGAAGCTGACGGTTAAATCTGCTCCCGAACCGCTCGCAGTTGGTACGTCCGGCGGGGATCCGGCTGCGGCGCTGGCCGATTACCTGAGCCGACGCGGGAACTTCCTCGTCGACGTCATTCGCGCGGATGTAGGCAGTGGAGCGACTTCTCCGTCTTCTCCATCTGCTCCGACTTCGCGGGCAGTCACCAACGGCCACGAATCTGTAGCAGCGAAAGCTCCTGCGCCGGTTTCGGCTCCGGTGGTCGAAGAGCCGGCTGTCGCGGGCGCGGGGTCCGTGGAAAGTGAGCTGATCAGGATCCTCGCCGGCACCACAGGGTTCCCGGCCGAGTCGATCACGACGGATTTGCGTCTGCTCGATGATCTGAATCTCGACTCGATCAGTGCGGCAGAGGCTATTTCGAAGGTTGCGCACCAATTCGAGGTTGTCGACCTCGACCCTGCCGAGTTGGCCAACGCCACCATCGGAGAAGCTGCATCGCTGATCCTTGCGGCATCGCCGAATGCCGGCACTGCCGTTCCAGTAGCTGCCGTTCCAGTAGCGCATTCGGGGCAATCGGACGTGTCGCGAATCCTGCTCGAGGTAATCGCAGAGGACACCGGATTTCCGGTGGGGTCTCTCGATGTGGATCTCCACCTGCTCGACGACCTGAACATGGACTCGATCAAGGCTGCCGATGCAATAGCCACGGTGGCAACACGGTTGGGTGTTCAGGGCGACCTGGATCCGGCCGAACTCGTCAACGTCAGCCTGGGTGAACTGATCGAGGTGCTCGATCGGTCCGCGAAGGAGATGTCGGGTCAGCAGCAGCCGGCTGCGCGGGCGCTGCCGACGAAGTCGCAGGGTATATCGGCCGACAGCTTCACCTGGGTTCGCGATTACACCCTGGAAAAGGTTCGGAGCGAGACAGCGTTGCACGAAGTCCGCGACCTCACGGCCGCGACGTTTGTCGTCATCGGTGACGACGCCGGTTTGGTCGGAAGATTGGAATCCGAACTTCGAGGCCGTGGCGCCCAGGTCGACACCCGGACATTCTCCGACGCCGACACTGCGAACGCACACCACGTGATTGCGGTAATGCCGCGCGTGACCGATGATTCCGTCACCGAAATCGGCTTGCGCCGCGGAATCGAACACATGCACAGAATAGTTCCGGCGCAGCAAAGTGGTGGCGCGCGAACCACATTGGCGGTGGTTCAGTTCATCGATGCCGAGTTGAGCAATCCAGCGCCGGTGCCGAGTGCGGCGGCTTTTGCAGCTTCGGTGCATCACGAGCGCCCCGAGCTGGATGTACGCGTCATAGGATTCGACGGCTCGACAGCGGACGCGGAGGTGGCAACCACTGTCGTCTCCGAGTTGGATTCGGTTGCACCCTATGTGTTCGCGACTTACGACGCCGAGCTGGCGCGCACGGCGCTGCAACCGCGGGTTCTCGCCTCGAACGACTACACCGTCCGCGAAAGCGGGTTGGGAAGTTCGGATGTTGTGGTCGTCACCGGAGGCGCGAAAGGCATCATGGCGCAATGCGCTCTGGCACTGGGCCGAAAGACCGGTGCCGAACTGGTGCTGATCGGAAGCTCTCAGCGGCAGGCAGGCGACGAAATCGCTTCCACCCTTGCGGACTTCACGTCTGCCGGTTTGAAGGCCCACTACTATCGCTGCAACGTCACGGATGCTGCGGCGGTGGCCGGCGTCGTCGATCAGATCGAGGTCGAGGTGGGGCCGATCAACGGTTTTGTCCACGGTGCGGGGGCGAATGTTCCGCGGCGGTTCGAGAGAGTCGACAGCGCTGCGGCTTTCAAGGAGGTTGCACCGAAGGTCCTGGGCGCAGCCAACTTCGTCGAAGCGCTCGCTGATCGTGAGTTGAAGCTGTTCGTGGGCTTTTCCTCGATCATCGGATTCACCGGTATGCCCGGAAACAGCTGGTATGCATACGGAAACGAGCTTCTCGACGAAATGGTGGTGCGGTATGCCGCCGGGCACCCGAAGACTCGGACGTTCTCGCTCGCGTACAGCGTGTGGGGAGAGACAGGGATGGGTGCCCGCATGGGCAGTGTCAACCATCTCGCGAAGATGGGTGTCATGCCGATTTCGACGGCTGCGGGAGTGGATCATTTCCTTCGTCTGGTCGACAGCGGACCCGAGGCGAGTCGTATCGTCGTGACCAGTCGACTCGGCGGTCTGGACACCTGGGCGCCGGCAGCACCGGCTCTGCCGGCGGTGTCGCGGTACATCGACCAAGTGGTGACCTTCGAGCCGCAGGTAGAACTGGTTACGCGGACGACGTTGTCCACCTCGGCGGATCCGTTTGTCCTCGACCATGTCTGGAAAGGATCGGCGCTGCTTCCGACGGTGTTCGGACTCGAGGCGATGTCGCAGGCGGCGGCCTATGTCACGGGACGGGTGACCCTGGGCCGCGTCCGCATCGACGACATCAAGCTGGATCGACCGATCGTCGTCGACACGGTCGAGGGCACCAGAGTCGAGATCAAGGCAAGCGTCGTGGAGCAGGATCGTGATGCTGCAGGAACGCGAGTGCATGTCACGATCGGCACCGAACGGACCGGGTACGGGCGGCCCCATTTCTCGGCCGACTTCATCTTCGGGCTGGACGAAACACTGCCGGAGTTCGAGAAGGAGTTGCCGCGACCGGTGCTCGACATCGATCCGTTGGACGACCTCTACTCGTGGTTGCTGTTCCAGGAGGGTGATTTCCGCCGACTCGAAGAGATCTCGAGCCTCGATTCCGAGCACATTCTCTTCAGTGCTATTTCGCGAGCCGACCGTAGGCAGCACCTTCTCGGTGATCCCTACTTCCTGGATTCACTGCTGCAATCGGGCCAGATCATGGTTCCGCGGGAGATCTGCCTTCCGGTCAATATCGCGCGAATCGACATGTACGACGGGCGATTCGAGGCTCGTTCCTTCACCGCATACGCCTACGACAAGGTGCAGACCGAGACCCACATGCAAGCCGACGTGTCAGTGGTGAAGGACGGACGAGTGGTGATGCAGCTCGAGGGATATCGCTCCCAGATTCTCTCGCATGACGAAAGTAGGCCTACGGCTGAGGAAATTGCGGATCCGACTGCGCGTGATGCGCAGATCATTCTCGACAAGCTCGCGCAACACAGTCGTGCGTTGGGAGTGAAGAGTCCGCGGGTTGTGGTCGCACACACCCCGGGGATTCACGAGCTGACCAAGTCGGAGCGCCACGAGCAGGAGAAACCGATCGCCGAGGCGGCCGTGAACATTCATCTCGATGAGGATGCGGTGATCAAATGAGCAATGCCTTTGCCATCGAATGGCAGGAAACCGGAAAGCCCGTCGTTGTCGGTGACGTTCCACCATCGGTGGATGTCTCGCTCTCGCACGACGGTAGTAAGTCTCTCAGCTCCGCAGGTGACTGGCCGCAGGGGTGCGACATCGAACCGATTCGCTCCCGAAGCGTCGTGCAGTGGAAGGCACTTCTGGGTTCGGCGCGGATCCCGCTGCTCGACGAGTTGATCGCGGGCGGCGAATCACTCGATCGAGCGGGAACCAGACTGTGGGCGGCGGCCGAGGCGATCCGAAAGGCCACGGGCCAGATGTCGGTTTCGCTGGCGATGGGCTCCAGAGAGGACGATGCAGTGACCTTCCGCGGCGGCGCAGAGGGAAGCGTTGTGGTTCTGACCTTTCCAGCTCTGTTGACGGACAACGAGGAGCGCATTCTCGCGTTCGTGACTCACGAGGAGGATGCGGAAGAACCGGCGCACGACCCGGCACCACAGTTCGACACCGGGCCGTTGTCGGCGAAGTCTCTCGCGCAGTTCGATCCGATGGCCTACGGCTCCGACGTGCATGTGGTGGCACGCAGCGGCTATCCGGCGGTGTCGATCCGGTTCCCCGTTGGGTTCCGGGACGCGTGCAACGTCGGTGGATCAGTGGGGTTCGCGAGCTTCGCCCTGTGGCTGGGTGCTTTGCGGGAGAGGGGGACCGGACCGATCTCGAAGCAGATCGTCGAAGACATGGCGACGGGTCGTTGGGGCATGGTGACCAACAACTCCGAGGTGTTCATCGATGCGAACCTGTACACCGACGACATTGTCGAGGGGACGATCTGGATCACCGAGCTCACCGGTCCGGATCGGGCAACCACCAATCTGCATGTCGAATGGTGCCGAGTCGACGGTGAGACGCGCACCCACATCGGGTGGAGCGCGATGCAGACGACATGGGTGGAAATCCTTTCCCACGGCGTGGTGGCGGCGCGGCCGATGCCGCAGTACTTCCACGATTTCATCGAGCCGATGACGATTCCGACGGGGGCGAAGAGCGTTGTCGTCCCGGCCGAGCCGAAGTACGTCGATCGTGGTTCCGTGATTCGCTCGGCTCCGATGGTGCCGCGCAATCCGTATCTACTCGAATCCGAGGTGTTCTCGACGACGCTGCAAGACGGAAACGTCGTGGGCAATGTCTACTTCGGCAACTATTACATCTGGCAGTCGAGGGTTCGGGACAAGTTCCTCGTCCGCTCTCAGCGGGAGGCCTTGGCGGCCCGCGGCGCTCTGGGTGAACTGCGTTGTGTGCACACACGGGTGGAGCATCTGCGCGAGGTCATGCCGTTCGACGATGTGCTTGTCACGATGTCTTTGGCAGCTCTCTACGAGAAGGGGATCGACCTCGAGTTCGAGTATTTCAAGGTCAATCCGGACGGATCGCGGGAGAAGCTCGCGATCGCTCGCCATCGAACTATCTGGACGATACCGAGCGCTCCTGGAGCACTGGACATTGCTCCGCCGTCGAATCTTCCACAGTCGCTGATCGATTCGGTGCTGGAGGCGATCGACGGAAAGTAGACGGGGGATTTCCGAGATCGAAGTAGAGAAACGGGTTGCGTTTTCCTTATCGGAGAACGCAACCCGTTTCGATGGGGAGGGGCAAGAATGGTTACCGGAGTATCGAGGCGGTCAGTTCTGAAGGGGTCGGTAGTCGGCACAGCGGCTGTTGCTTTGGGCGCAAAGGCAAGTGCGGCTCCGGCGGGGAGTGTGGATATCGAGTCTCCGTTGATTTTTCATTCACCGGAGTTCGAGCCGTTCTGTGACGAGCTTCCTACACTTCCAGTGCGTTCCGGTAGTGAGATCACTCTGACGTCCCAGGTCGGGACACACGTATTTCATCGGGATTTTCCGTCGTCCCCCGCCTTGTCGTACAGCAGCGCAGAGATCGGCGGCGGCTACTTGGGGCCCACCGTCGAGGCGCATTCGGACGAGCCGATCATGTTGACGTTCGAGAACAATCTCAGCGGTCATCCGTTGGCCGCAGACATGGATATGACATTGCACGGAATGCAGGCCGACTTCCGTGCGAATCCACCGACTTCGTTGCACTTGCACGGAGGAGTCACTTCGCCCGAGAGCGACGGCCATCCGGAGCTGCTTGTGATGCCGGGACAGGCTGCGATGCATCACTTTTCGCACGGGCAGGAAGCTGCGCACCTCTGGTATCACGATCACGCGATGGGCATCACCCGGCTCAACGTCTACGCCGGTCTGATCGGCAACTACCTGATCAGGGACGAATTCGACACCGGCAAGCTGGGAAATCCGTTGGGGCTGCCGGCCGAGGAATTCGAGATCCCGCTGATACTGCAGGAGAAGATCTTCACGCCGACAGGCGCTCAGAGCGGCCGATCCACCATCTTGATACCGGAAGGATCGCGGGAAGGCGGCGCGGTGGGCGACGTCGGATTGGTCAACGGCAAGGTCTGGCCGGAACTGGCTGTGGCTCGGGGCCTTTACCGTTTCAGGGTCGTCAATGCGTCATCGGCAAGCGTGTGGAATCTCCACTTCTCCAACATGATGACGTTCTGGGTCATCGGCAACGACGCCGGAATGCTCGACGCACCCGTCGGGGTCAGCGCCTTCCGCTGCGCGCCGGGGGAGCGCTACGACCTCCTCGTCGATTTCACCGGTCTGTCGGAGGGGTCGACGGTGGAGCTTCGCAACGACGAGGCGCCACCGCTACCCGCCGCTGTCATCGGTGAAGTGACAATGCCGCTGTTCTGCCGCTTCCGCGGCGACGCCCGGCGCGGATTCACCGGTGGTGTTCCGGCGCGACTGCGCGGTGGGCGGCTCCAACGTGACGTTCTCGCCCCGTTGGAGCAGCCGACGGTAACCCGCACAGTGACGGTGAGCCAGCAACTGGAACTGAGGAATCCGCCGGCTCAGATGACACTGAACAACCTGACGTTCAGCACCACCGACGTCGAGAGGCCGCGGCAGGGCACCGTCGAGCAGTGGAACATCGTCAACACCACGCCGGACCCGCATCCGATTCATCTGCACCTGGTGAACTTCCGGATTCTCGGCAGAACGCCGATGCGGACGCTGGACTACCTCATCCGTCATCCGCAGCCGGTGATCGGCAACAAGTGGACTCCGTCGCCCGACGGGTTCGAGGCGGGACCGATGATCGCGCCGGCGCCGTGGGAAGCGGGTATGAAGGACACCGTCAGGGTGGACGGTGGCACGGTCACGCGGATCATCGTGCGATTCCCGACCGCGGACGAGCTGGGTTTCGATCCCGACGCGATGTTCGAGCGACTTCCGAGTGGGGGGATGACTGGTGGCGATCAGGCGCATCAGGGAAGTGGTCACCACGGTGTGAGCAACGACGGCGTGAGTAGCACTGGTCAACTCCAGGGATACGTGTGGCATTGCCACCTACTCGACCACGAAGATCACGACATGATGCTGCCCTATCGAATCGTGCCGTGAGCGCCGCCGGAAGCGCACTCGAAATGAACCGGAGCGGGCAGGCGCACGCACGTCGGATCACCTCGGTCACCTAGCAGGATCGCTTCGGTCCTTCCCATGAATTTGGAACACGTTCTACAGTGAAAGGGCTGAGGTCTGTACCTCGGCCATGCGCCACCACCGAAGGCGGCGCGGACGATCTGCAGACCGGTTCGACGAATTACACGGAAGGAACACCTCACAGTGACCACAGAGGCATTCATTTATGAAGCCATCCGTACCCCGCGAGGCCGCGGCAAGAAGACCGGGTCGTTGCACTCGGTCAAGCCGATCTCGCTGGTCACGGGTCTGATCCAGGAACTGCGCGTGCGCTTTCCCGACCTCGACGAGGATCGGATCTCCGACCTCATCCTGGGCGTCGTCACCCCCGTTGGCGATCAGGGGATGGACATCGCCCGCGTTGCAGTCAACGATGCGGGACTGCCCGACACCGTCGGCGGCGTTCAGCTCAACCGTTTCTGCGCTTCCGGTCTCGAAGCCGTGAACATGGCTGCTCAGAAGGTCCGGTCCGGCTGGGACGAACTGGTCATCGCCGGTGGCGTCGAGTCGATGTCCCGCGTTCCGATGGGATCCGACGGTGGACCGTGGGCGCTCGACCCCGCCACCAACTACGACAACTACTTCGTCCCGCAGGGCGTCGGCGCAGACCTCATCGCCACCATCGAGGGCTTCTCGCGTGACGACGTCGACGCATACGCCGTGCGCTCGCAGGACCTCGCCGCTAAGGCGTGGACCGGCGGATACTTCGCCAAGTCGGTAGTGCCGGTCAAGGACATCAACGGCATCACCATCCTCGACAACGACGAGCACATGCGTCCGGGCACCACGGCCGAGAACCTCGCCGGCCTGGCTTCCGCATTCGGTGTGATCGGTGAAATCGGCGGATTCGACGCCGTGTCGCTGCAGAAGTACCACTGGGTCGAGAAGATCAACCACGTTCACCACGGCGGCAACAGCTCGGGAATCGTCGACGGCGCTGCACTCGTGCTCGTCGGCAGCGAGCAGGCCGGCAAGGACATGGGCCTGACGCCGCGCGCTCGCGTCGTCGCCACCGCCACCAGCGGAGCCGACTCCACCATCATGCTCACCGGCCCGACGCCGGCGTCGAAGAAGGTTCTGGCCGCTGCCGGCCTGACCGTCGACGACATCGACCTCTTCGAGATCAACGAGGCGTTCGCCTCCGTCGTCCTGAAGTTCCAGAAGGACCTGAACATCCCGGACGAGAAGCTCAACGTCAACGGCGGTGCCATCGCCATGGGCCACCCGCTCGGAGCAACCGGCGCGATGATCACCGGAACGATGGTCGACGAGCTCGAGCGTCGTGGCGGCAAGCGCGCCCTCATCACCCTGTGCATCGGCGGCGGTATGGGCGTTGCCACCATCATCGAGCGCGTCTGACGCGGCGTCCGTCCTTCCAACGAGGCTTACCAGGAGTCAATCAAAGTGACTGATCAGAACATCATCAACTGGGACCAGGACGCCGACGGCATCGTCGTGCTCACCATCAACGATCCCAACCAGGGCGCTAACACCATGAACGACGCGTACATCGCGTCGATGAAGGCCACCGTCGACCGTCTGGTCGCCGAGAAGGACTCCATCACCGGTGCCGTCATCACCTCCGGCAAGAAGACCTTCTTCGCGGGTGGTGACCTCAAGAACATGATCAAGGTCGGCCCCGAGCAGGCCGAGGAGATCTACAACCACAGCGTCGAGATCAAGGCAGACCTGCGTCGCCTCGAGACTCTCGGCAAGCCGGTAGTCGCCGCCATCAACGGCGCGGCACTCGGCGGCGGCCTCGAGATCGCTCTCGCGACCCACCACCGCATCGCGGCGGACGTCAAGGGCGTCAAGATCGGCCTGCCCGAGGTCACCCTCGGCCTGCTGCCCGGCGGCGGCGGCGTCGTTCGCACCGTGCGGATGCTCGGCCTGCAGAACGCGCTCATGGGCGTCCTGCTTCAGGGACAGCAGCGTGGACCCGTTCAGGCCAAGGAAGTCGGCCTCATCGACGAGGTCGTCGGCTCGGTCGAGGAACTGGTTCCGGCCGCGAAGGCATGGATCAAGGCCAACCCTGAAGGCGGCGTTCAGCCGTGGGATGTCAAGGGCTACAAGATCCCTGGCGGAACCCCGTCCACTCCGGCATTCGCTGCCAATCTTCCGGCATTCCCCGCGAACCTGCGCAAGCAGCTCAAGGGTGCTCCGATGCCGGCTCCGCGCGCCATCATGGCCGCAGCCGTCGAGGGCTCGCAGGTCGACATCGACAACGCGCTGCTCATCGAGGCTCGCTACTTCACTTCCCTGGTGACCGGCCGCGTCGCGAAGAACATGATTCAGGCGTTCTTCTTCGACCTGCAGTCGATCAACGGCGGCGGTTCACGTCCGGCAGGCATCGAGAAGTCCACCATCAAGAAGGTCGGCGTCATCGGCGCAGGCATGATGGGCGCGGGCATCGCGTACGTCTCCGCCAAGGCAGGCTTCGACGTCGTCCTCAAGGACGTCACCATCGAGGCTGCGAACAAGGGCAAGGCCTACTCCGAAGGCATTGAGGCCAAGGCGCTCTCGCGCGGCAAGACCACGCAGGAGAAGTCCGACGCACTCCTCGCCAAGATCACCCCGACGGCTGACCCGGCCGATTTCGCCGGCGTCGACTTCGTCATCGAAGCCGTCTTCGAGAGCCAGGAACTCAAGCACAAGGTGTTCCAGGAGATCGAGGACATCGTCGATCCCAAGGCACTGCTGGGCTCGAACACCTCGACGCTGCCCATCACGGGTCTCGCCACCGGCGTGAAGCGTCAGGAAGACTTCATCGGCATCCACTTCTTCTCGCCCGTCGACAAGATGCCGCTGGTGGAGATCATCCGCGGTGAGAAGACCTCCGACGAGACTCTGGCTCGCGTGTTCGACTACGTCCAGGCGATCCGCAAGACGCCGATCGTGGTCAACGACTCGCGTGGCTTCTTCACCTCGCGTGTCATCGGAACCTTCATCAACGAGGCCATCGGCATGCTCGCCGAGGGCGTCGAGCCTGCCACCATCGAGCAGGCAGGTATGCAGGCCGGTTACCCGGCTGCGCCGCTTCAGCTTTCGGACGAGCTCAACCTCACCCTCATGCAGAAGATCCGCAAGGAATCTGCCGAGGCAGCCAAGGCCGAAGGCAAGGAACTGCCGGCAGATCCGGCCGGCGAGGTCATCAACACCCTCGTCGAGAAGTTCGATCGTAAGGGCAAGCTCGGTGGAGCAGGCTTCTACGATTACGCCGAGGGCAAGCGCACCGGACTGTGGTCCGGACTCCGTGAGAACTTCAACTCCGGAACCTCCGACGCCCCGATCCAGGACCTCATCGACCGCATGCTGTTCATCGAGGCGATCGAGACGCAGAAGTGCTTCGACGAGAATGTCCTGATCACCACGGCGGACGCCAACATCGGCTCCATCATGGGCATCGGATTCCCGGCCTGGACCGGTGGCGTTCACCAGTTCATCGTCGGCTACGAGGGCGGCACTGCCGGCTTCGTCGCTCGCGCAAAGGAACTCGCTGCGCAGTACGGCCCGCGGTTCACCCCGCCGGCTTCGCTAGGGGCATAGCCCCCGTGCGCGGTTAGGGAGTCTCAACACTTCCTAACCGCGCACAGCTTTATCCACAGGTTAGTTTTTTCGGCGAAATCCTTCTGTATGTATTTGCAGGCTCGTCGTATGCCTTCACATACAGAAATCGATGCATTGCAGGTTATCGTCGATGCTCAGCACGGACTGGTCAGTCACGCCCAACTTCACGCCATCGGATTTCCGCGCTCTCGCGTGAAACAACGAGTTGAGGTCGGACGCTGGCAAACTGTTCTTCGCGGCGTCTACTCCGTCACCACGGGCCCATTGACCAGGTATGCCGCACTCGAAGCGGCGCTCCTGTACGGCGGCGGGTCGTCGATGCTCAGCCATCACACCGCCGCTGAGGAATGGTCGATGCGTCGGCCGGACAGCACTGCACCAGTACACATCACCGTTCCGTACGGGAAGTCCGCGATCTCTCAGGCTGCCACTTTCGTTCGTGGCCTCGGCGCCGACCGACATCCGTCACCCATGATCGGCACTGTCCTCCATCCCGGCGTTGTGGTCCACCGTTCGAGGGCTCATCGTCACATCGGTGTCGACGCGCAGATGCCGCGCACCGGCAAGGCTGATACAGCTCTCGATCTGGCCGTCGCAGAATCGACTGCGCGCGAGGCCTATGTCAGCCTCATCACCACAGTCACCAACGGACGCATCCGTTTGACGGACATCCGCCGACGCATGGAGGAGCGCTCACCCCGTCGATATCGGAAGGCCCTCGACAGTGCGGTGAAGCTCTTGGCAGATGGGGTGCAGTCATCGCTCGAATACCATTACGCGGTCGACGTGGAGCGGGCGCACGGGTTGCCGTCGGCCAGACGCCAGTCACCGATTCGCGTCGACGGCCGCACGTTGTACGAGGATTGCGACTACAGCGAATTCGGTGTGCCGCTGATCGTGCGTCTCGACGGTCGGTGGGCGCATTCCATGGCGGAAGTGGCATTTCGTGATCGCCGTCGTGACAATGCGGCAGAGCTGGCAGGTCGTCCGCGGTTGGTCTACGGATTCGACGAGGTGGTGAAGACCCCGTGCCAGGTTGCGCACGAGGTGGAGACGGTCTTGCGGCGGGGAGGTTGGGTGAGGACGGGGGATAGCCCCTGCGGGGCCTGTGAGTGGTTAAGGAGTGCGGAGACTCCTTAACCACTCACGGGGGCTTTGCCCCTAGGCCTTCCACCACGGGCGAAGCGGCACATGCGCCTCACCCTTGGGTCCGAGCTTGACGGCCAGAACCTGGTGCAGCTGAACGACATTGCGCTCGAATCCGAGCCGTGAACCCGCCATGTACAGGCCCCAGACGCGTGCGGTTCCTTCGCCGACCTCGGCGACGCAGGCGTCCCAGTTGTCGACGAGGTTCTGGCACCATCCGGCGAGCGTCAGTGCGTAGTGCTCGCGCAGGTTCTCCTCGTGCCGCACCTCGAGACCGACGTTCTGGATCTCGGAGATGATGCGACCCGATCCGGTGAGCTCCCCGTCGGGGAAGACGTACCGGTCGATGAATCCGCCTGCCTTGGCGCCGCTTCGGTTGTCCGGACGGGTGATGCAGTGGTTGAGCAGACGCCCACCCTCGCGCAACTTGCCCTTGAGGAACTCGAAGTACGCCGGGTAGTTTCCGACGCCGATGTGCTCCGTCAGGCCGATGGAGGACACTGCGTCGAACCCGGTCTCCGCGACGTCTCGGTAGTCGGAGAAGCGGACCTGCGCAAGATCGGCAAGCCCCTCGTCTTCGATCGCCTTCTGTGCCCAATCTGCCTGTTCGCGTGAGAGAGTCACGCCGATCACCTTGACGCCGCGCCGTGCTGCGTAGCGGACCATCGAGCCCCAGCCGCAGCCGATGTCGAGAAGTCGATCGCCCTTCTGAAGTCCGAGCTTCTCGAACACCAGGCGGTACTTGTTCTCCTGGGCTTCTTCGAGAGTCTGCTCCGCATTGTCGTAGGCGGCGCAGGTGTACGTCATGGACGGGCCGAGGACGTACTCGTAGAAGGTGTTGGAGACGTCGTAGTGGTGATGGATGACTTCGGCGTCACGAGTCTTGGAGTGACGCAGTCCTTCTGCGACGCGACGCCAGCGAGGGAGATGTTCCTGGGGCGGCGGGGCGATGGGCCGCAACAGATCCCAGCCCAGCGAGCGCGTGATGCTGGCGAGAGTCAGTGCTGACGGGCGCTTGAGGTGGAGTTCGTCGCCCATGATGCGCAGAATCTCGTACGGATCACCGGGGTGGACACCTTCGGCTTCGAGATCGCCGGAGACGTACGCGCGGGCCATGCCGAGGTCGCCGGGAGCCGTTGCGAGATAAGTGGTTCCGCGAGTCGACTTGAGGTGCAGTCCGTAGTCGGCATCCTCGGGGCCGGCGGTGCTGCCGTCGTACGCGGTGAATCGAAGCGGCAGCATGCCGTCGGAAAGCGTCTCGAGAATCTCTGCGATGGAGAGCTTGTCCTGGCTTTTGGAGTCTTTGAACGTGGTCATTTACGTTGCACCGCCTTAGAGAATAGATCCAATAAACGGGATTTCGGGTCGTAGCGTTCCTTGAGTCCGATGTACCGGTCGCCGCCGTAGTACAGCTCCTCGAAGTCTTCCTTCGAGTAGTAGGAGTCGGAGTAGAGCGATTTGTGTCCGTCAAAATCGCTGACCTTTTCTTCGATCAGTCGATTTGCTGCCCCCTCGCGCTCGCCGGGAACGATCGGCACCGAAGACCAGAAGCCGATGTTGACGTAGGTGCGCTTGGGTTCGAGGGGGTAGAGGGGCCACGGCCGCGATGTGGCCAATTGATCCAGCCGCGATGCGGAGGCAGCAGCCGGGCTGGGCTCACGAAGGCGTAACGGGCACAACCACAGTGGTTCGATCGGAATTTCCTCGAGGAACCACGAGACGAAGTCCGCGGTTCGTTCGATGGGTACCTCGACGTCCTGGACGACGCGTTCGCGCGGGGGCTTGCCCTTGCGCTTTTCGAGGCGATCTCCGATGTCGTACTTGTGGTCGAGGGCGATCAGCTTCCAGTAGAAGCTGCTGCGCAGGTACTGCTTGGGCCAGAAGCGCCGGATCTTCGGGTTCTGTGCACCGAAAGCCCGTGAGCACCAGAACCAGTCGGTGTCCCAGCGCCACAGGTAGTCCCGAATGGTCAAGCGGTCCGTCTTGGGCTGTGTGAGTGACGGATGCTGGATCGACCGGTAGAAGATGTCCTGGTCGGTGTAGTCGCTGACCGGGCCTTCCTCGTCGGTTTGCACGCCGAGTGTGAGGTAGCTCTCGGAATCGGTGAAGACCACCCCGTCGAGGTAGTCGACGGCGATCCCGTCGTACTCGCGCTCGGTGACGATGCGATCCATCGTTTCTTCGAGCTTCTTCAGCGAATCGAAGCGCACATGACGCAAGGCGACGTACTTCTCGACCGGTTCGAGTGCGATCTTCAATCGCGTCGAATAGCCAAGGGTGCCGTAGGAATTGGGGAAACCGAAGAACAGTTCGGCGTGTTCACCGTCCGGCGTTGCGGTGATGATCTCGCCGCTTCCGGTCAGTACGTCGATTTCGAGGACCGACTCGTGCGGTAAGCCGTTGCGGAACGAGGTGGACTCGATACCCAACCCGGTCACCGCACCGCCCAGGGTGATGGTCTTGAGCTGAGGCACGACCAGGGGCGCCAACCCGTAGGGCAGCGTCGCGTCGACGAGGTCTTCGTAGGTGCACATGCCGGCGACGTCGGCGGTGCGCGCCTGCGCATCGACGGCGATGACACCGGCCAGACCGCTGACGTCGAGGCCGGGGGCCGACGTCTTTGCGCGAGCGCGGAACAGATTGGATGTCTTCTTTGCCAGGCGTACAGAAGCATCGGCGGGAATGGCGCGGTATGACGCGAGTAGGCGTTCGACGCCTTCTCTGTGCTGCTCGAACCCCATTTCACGCGCAGCATCGGAACCCGGGCCTTGCTTTGTCCGGATTCGATCGAACTTCTGAACTACCCCATTGAACGAGAGAGTCACACCCTGACGCTATCGGTAGTTGCGCGTGCAAGCTATCTGGAGGGGTCTTAATGCCCGAATTTGATCGAGTTGTTGCAAACGAACTCGATAAATGCGCCAACAGGTGAACCAGCTCACAGGACAGGGCAGATTGTCGAGATACCGGGGCGGGACAGGCAATATGGAAAGGAATGTCTGCGCAGTTCGAGGTGCGGATTCGAGAGTCATTCGCGGTATCGAGCCGCGTTGGTCGAACAAGGAGACGTAGGGCATATGGGTCAGGTCAATGCAATGAGTTCGATAGTCGTCACAGCAGCACCCGACAAGGTCCTCGCGGCGCTCTCGGACTACGAGACGGTTCGCCCGCGAATCCTGTCCGAGCAGTACCTCGACTACAAGGTCGTCGAAGGCGGCCAGGGTGACGGAACCGTCGCGCAGTGGACGCTCAAGGCGACGGAAAAGCGTTCGCGCAACGTCAAGGCCACAGTGACGGTCGACGGCAACGTCATCACCGAGAAGGACGCCAACTCCAGTCTCGTCACCACCTGGACCGTTGCCCCCAACGGCACCGGAACGACGGTTACGACGCTCACCCAGTGGCAGGGTGCCACCGGAATCGGCGGGTTCTTCGAGCGAACCTTCGCGCCGAAGGGTCTGCAGCGCATCCAGGCCCAGGTCCTGGACAACCTCAAGCGCGAACTGGTCTGACTGATTCTGCATCTCGAAAGATGGCGTCGTACCTTCACCGGTACGGCGCCATCTTTCATGCGCCGGTAATGATCCGCCCCAGCTCGGCGAGTGCGGGGTTTCCGCTTTCCCAGTAATCGCTGTGAACTCCGAACCCCGGCTCCCCGGGTGATCCGTCGAATACCTGCGCGCCGAATTCCGGATCCGACGGGTCGAATCCGTGGACTCCGAGGATCTTGGGGATTAATTGGACCGGATCCCAGAAGGCCGTCGTCGAATGAACACGACGCGACATCTCGGAGGAGTCGACGCCGTCCAGGCTCAGTTCGTTCACACGCTCGGCATCGACTCCCGGACTTGCGACAAATACCAGTTCGTCGACGTCGAGAGAAGCGCCACGGGTAGTCGCGGCACCGATGACGGTGCTGCCGTAGGAGTGCCCGATCACGACGTTGTGCGACGGCGGACCGTCATGTGAGGTGCGTAGCCCGTCCTGGAAAGTGTCCAGCCCGGGCGCCGCGGCGTCTGCGTAGCGATCCGAACCGGCGTCGGGAATGCCTGGGGGAGCGCCGTACCCGGACCACAGGATCACCGACGTGGCTTCCGTTGGTGCCGCGCTGACGGCTGCGTCGTACATGGCTCTGGTTCGTTGTAGATCTCCGCCGACATCCGAGAGCCCGGAGCCGGTTCCGGGAATCAACGTTGCGACGTTGTCGGCAGCATCGGGATTACCGACAGCGACGACGGCGTGCCCACCAGTGACCGAGAGAAGGAACGTATCCGGCCGAAGTTCGCTGCGCACAGCCGCATATCCGGTCGCTACCGTGCGATCCGGCGAGGACTCGACTGCAGTCTCGAGTGCAGTGAGGTACCGCCGGTTGTAGTAGTCCCGGTCGAGAGCGGGAAGGCCGTCGCGACTTCCGATGGACGGATCCCACCTCGCCAACGCGTCTTTCTCGTTGGGCGTGAGCGATTCCCAGAGTCGGTGTAGCTCCGTTGGTGCCCCGGGGAGCGTCGACCTCCCATCGAGGATGTCGACGACGGTGCGGTTGAGGCGATCAGGCTGATTGCCCAGGAGTGATCCGATCTCCCGGAATGCCTGACGTAGAGCAGTCGCGGCCCGGCTGTCTTCATAGTCCAGCGCCGACAAAGAGTCGAAGATTCGCTGCTGAAAACTCTGTGCAGCCGTAGCGTTTTCGGAAGCCTGCATGATGTCGGCCAGATTCCACGGCTGCGTCGACGCAGGCGCCGATACAGCTCCACTGTCTGACACTGTCAATCCGTGTTCGATAGTCGCCTCCTCGACCAGGTCTAAAACTGTTCTTCGCGCCACACCAATCGTATTGGCCACTCCGGCATACAGATCCGCGACCACGCGCACCGCAATCGAGAGCCGAGAGGAGACAAGCGAGATGCCCGACCACTGCACTGCCGCCGCGCTCGACGCTTCGCCCCGCCAGAACTCGCGGACGGCGTCGATGCTGCGACCGGCGTCGCCACTGAGAAATTCGACTTTTCGATCGATTTCAACGAGTTCCGCAGCGCAGGTGCGTAGTTGCTCCGGTGACCACGTTCGAAGCTGAGAGACGGTGGGCTGCATCAGTAGGCTCCGCGCAGTTCGGACACCACTTCGCCCTCGGCAGCGTCGTACAGACGTGCTGCGGCAGCGGTTCCCGACGCCATGAGTCCCAATTGCGTAGCCAGGTGCCGGTACGCGTCGGCGATGACGCCGGCATTCCCAGTCGACACAGCCGCGACAGCGGACGAGTTCAGGGCCGCCGCGGCTTCGAAAATCGGGCCGGCGGAATCGATCCCCGAGATCTGATCCGCAATTCGAGACAGATCAGCCGAAAGTTGCTGCAACGCAGCGATGTCTACCTGAAGTATCGGCCCCATGGCTGAACCGTAGCCAGGCGAACTGGCTATCGGGGCCGTGCCGGCTTTCCTGTGGACAAGCGGGTTTTCTCCACAGAAGCCGGATCAGGGGGTTGTCAGGAAGGCCGTGACTCCACTGGTGACGGCGGCTGCATAGTCCTGCTGACCGTCCGGGCTCGTCATGCGCGCTGCCTCGTCGGCATTACGCATGTTGCCGAGTTCGACCAGAATCGACGGCCGCTGCGACAGATTGAGTCCCGTCAGATCGGCACGTGGTGCCAACCCGTCGTCACCGATGTAGGTCGACGGGGTGAGGCCGGCGGTGACGAGTGAGTCGCGCATGGTTTCCGCAAAAGCCACGGACGGGCCGGCCTGAACCGAGTTCAGTGGGGGAGCGGAGTAGCAGACGTGGAAGCCTTCGGCCCCGGCCGCTGCGCCGTCCGCATGAATACTCACCACGACGTCGGCGCCGGAGGAATTGGCGGCTTCGGCGCGTGCGTCGACGCAAGATCCGACGCTGACGTCGTCCGGTCGACTCAGGACGACTGTGGCGCCTTGGCCTTCGAGTTCGCTCTTGACCAGGCTCGCGACTTCCCAGTTGAAGGTGTGTTCGGGGAACCCGGCGTCGGTGTTGGTGCCGGTGGTCTGGCAGTTCTTGGTGCCGCCGCGGCCGGTGGGGACCTGGGTGTTGATGCTGTCGTCGTTCGCACCACTGTGCCCGGGATCGAGGAAGACGACCTTGCCGGTGAGGGCTGCGGGGATGTCAGCGGCAACAGTGCTGAGCGGAGACACCTCGACCGAAGTCGTGGCCTCGGCAGTCTCGGTCGGAATCGTGCACGCGGCGCTCAGCAGCCCGGCCCCGACTACGGCAATCAGGGCGGTGGAACGGAACAGCCGTGATGCCATGTTTGACCCTCTTGACGGTTTTGCGGTCTCTGACTGGTTCCGGCGCACCCGCTCACGGTAGCGCGCACCGACTACGCTGGTGGGGATAACTCTGTAGAAAGGACCGCTCGTGCAACCAGGTGGAGCACCCGACATGTCTGCTCTGTTGGCTCAGGCTCAGCAGATGCAGCAGCAATTGATGGCGGCGCAACAGGAAATGGCTCAGGCCGAAGTGACCGGTCAGGCCGGCGGCGGGCTGGTCGTCGCCACGGTCAAGGGCACCGGCGAGGTTGTGGGTCTGCAGATCGATCCCAAGGTCGTCGACCCCGAGGATGTCGAGACGCTGCAGGATCTGGTGATCGGCGCGATCGAGGATGCTTCGCGCAAGGCACAGGAAGTCGCTGCTGAGAAGCTCGGCCCGTTGGCCGGCGGACTCGGCGGAGGCCTTCCCGGTCTCCCCGGCTTCTAGAAACGAGAACGCGTGTACGAAGGTCCGGTTCAGGATCTGATCGACGAACTCGGGAAGCTTCCCGGAGTCGGGCCGAAAAGCGCTCAACGCATCGCTTTTCACCTGCTCTCCGTGGAGCCTCCCGAGATCGACCGTTTGAAAAATGCATTGCAGCGCATCCGTGACGGCGTTCAATTCTGCACGGTGTGCGGAACTGTGTCCGATCAGGAGAAGTGCCGCATCTGCGCCGACGCACGTCGCGATCGCACGGTGATCTGCGTCGTGGAGGAGCCGAAGGACGTCCAGGCCGTCGAGCGCACCCGGGAGTTCAAGGGTCGCTATCACGTGCTCGGCGGTGCGCTCAATCCGCTCTCGGGTATTGGACCGGACCAGTTGCGCATCCGGGAGTTGTTGGCTCGCATCGCAAATCAGGAGGACGGCGTCGACGTGTCCGAGGTCATCATTGCCACCGACCCCAATACCGAGGGCGAGGCGACAGCTACCTACCTCGTCCGAATGATGCGAGACATCCCGGGGCTGACGGTGTCTCGGTTGGCTTCGGGCCTTCCGATGGGCGGCGACCTCGAGTTTGCCGACGAGTTGACGCTGGGTCGGGCATTGTCCGGCCGTCGTGAATTGTCGCGGAACGCTTGATGAGCGGCACGGAGCAAGGTCAACAAGTGCGTCGTACGTCCGAGCAGACCCGTGCGCAGATCATCGCTTCGGCCGGGAAAGCATTCGCGACTCGGCCGTACCGCGAGATCACGCTCAAGGACATCGCCGAAGACGCAGGCGTCAGCGCTCCGCTGATCATCAAGTACTTCGGTTCCAAGGAGCAGTTGTACGACGAGTTGGTCGACTTCCGTGCAGCGGCGATCACGGTGTTCGACGCACCGCACGACTCGCTCGGCGAGCGCATGGTCTCGCTGTTCACCAAGCCGCTGGAGTCGTACAAGCCGCTGTCCATGAGCTTGTTGTTCATGAGCGGTGTCAGTGAAGAAAGCAACCGCAAGCTGCGCGAGAACTATTCGACGCAGATGATCGACACCCTCGCCGCTCGTCTGTCCGGTCCCGATGCCAGATTGCGCGCGGAACTGGCGATGTCGATGGTGGTCGGAGTGGCGATCATGCGCCGACGGATGATGGCCGGGCATGCCACCGGCACCCAGGACGAGGTGGTTGCGCTGTACGCACCACTCGTGCAAAAGCTCCTCGACGGGTGAGCGGCGTCACAATTCTTGCTTGGTAAATATCCGTTCACCTAGTGTAGGTGAACGGATATTTACCTAGTGAGAACAGGCGGTGTGGGGTGACGACGCTCGACCGTCCGCCGGGTACTCCGACAGTCCCCACCCCTGACGCGAGTCTTGCGCAGCCGCGCTCCCGCTTCCTCTTTCCCATCGTTGTCGCGGCCGCCGTGTTCCAAGCAGTCCTGCAAACCGTCATCGTTCCGCTGCTGCCGGAGCTGCCCCACTTCACGGGCGCCGGACGCACAGCAGTGTCCTGGCTGGTGACCGTCACATTGCTGGTCGGCGCCGTCGTCACCCCCATCTTCGGCCGGCTCGCCGACATGTTCGGCAAGAAGAAGATGCTTCTCGTTGCCTTCTCGATGATGACTCTCGGCTCGATGTTGTGTGCGCTGTCCTCGGACATCGCGGTCCTTATCTTCGCGAGAGCGCTGCAAGGTGCCGGGTCGGCCGTCATCCCCATCGGAATCTCCATGCTGCGTGACGAATTGCCGCGCAACAAGGTCAACGGCGCAGTGGCCATGATGAGTTCGACGCTCGGCGTCGGAACGGCTTTGGGGATACCGTTTTCCGCGATGATCGCGCAGTACTCGAACTGGCACGTCCTGTTCTGGGTAACCACGGCCATCGGGCTGTCGGTGACTCTTGCTGCGGTGCTGTTCATTCGAGAGTCGGAGCCGAATCCGTCGGGGAGATTCGACGGCGTCGGCGCGGTCGGTCTGAGCGCCGCGATGATCGCTCTGCTTGTGCCGATCACGCAGGGATCGAGTTGGGGGTGGACCAGCGGCGCGGTGATCTCGATGCTGGCCGCGTCGGCGGTGCTGTTCACGCTTTGGGTAATTCAGCAGCGGCGCAACGTCAATCCGCTGGTCGACGTCCGTGCTCTCGTCAAGCGTGCGGTGTTGATCCCACATCTCGCGGCTCTGCTGGTCGGGTTCGCGTTTTTCGGGAACACACTGATCACCACGCAGCTGCTGCAGGGGATGAAGGGGCCGGGCGCCGGGTACGGCCTGTCGATCATCGCGGCGGCGCTCTGCCAGATTCCGGCCAGTATCGCGATGGTGCTGTTCTCTCCGGTTGCGGTGCGGATTACCGATCGCTTCGGTTCACGGACCGCGATGTTGACCGGTGCCGTATTCCTCGCTGGGGGCTACGGGATTCACGCCGTTGCGGGTAAGCCGCTGTGGGGAGTGGTTGCGGCGCTCGGCATTACGGCAGTCGGGACAGCGATCGTGTACAGCACGCTCTCACTGCTGATCCTGGTTGCCGTGCCACGTCAGCGACTGGCAGCAGCCAACGGGGTGAACTCGCTCCTACGGACGTCCGGAAGCACGATCTGCAGTGCGACGGTGGCGACCATCCTCGCCGCGTTCGTGATCAGCGGTTCGGAACATTCCACGTCGTGGACCGGATTCTCCGTCGCCTATCTGGTGTGCGCGGGCTGCGCGGTGGTCGTGTTCGCGGTGTCGATCCTGTTGCCGCAGGGACGAACCCCGAAACATCTGGATCTGCCGGATCTCGTCAGGCGACCCTGAATCCCGAGAGGAAGAGCATAATCATCAGATCCGCGAACTCGTCGGTGGTGTATTTCTGGCGGTCCGGCCAATGCGTTGTCGACCACAAGGTGTCTCGTACCGATCGATAGAAAATCTCCGGGGCCACATCTTGGCGGAAGATTCCCTGATCGACGCCTTCGGCAATCGCTTTCATCCAATGCTCGCGGACTTGGCGAGAAGGCCCGTCGACGGATTGCAGGAGATCGTTGTCGCGTAGATACGCCCGATCGTTCTGATAGATCGCAGTCGGGTGCGGGTGCAGTTCGATGACGATCAGCGTCTCGCGGATCAGGCCGCGCAGGACGTCCTCGGGGCCGGTTGCCGTTTTCTCGACCTGATCGAAGCGGAGCTGAATATCGGTGATGAAGCCGTGCATGAGCTCGGCAACTATCGCGTTCTTCGACTTGAAGTAGTGGTAAAGGCTGCCCGAGAACACGCCGGCGGCGTCGCCGATTTCGCGAACGGTCGTGGTCGCGACACCCTTCCTGGCAAACAGCTCGGCTGAGCTCTCCAGGATCTTCTCCCGACGATCTGGTGATGCCACTGAATCTCCACTGGTTGTCGGTCCTGCTCAGGGCAGGGTTTCGGGGGTGCCGGGCTGCCGGCGTCGGACGTAGCGCAATCCTGCCTGATGGCTCCGACTCGAACCAATTCGTCGGTGAGATCGCGTGTTTCCACTTCCGGATTCCTATGCTAGCTTCAGAATCAAGCGCTTGCTCAACTTTCGTTCACGGAGGATTTCAGTGCAGAGTCTGCAGACGCAATTTTCGAATTTCATCGGCACAGAGGCCGAACCAGCCCGGGTCGCTCGCTACGCGGTCAACGAGGCGATGATCTGCAACTGGGTCGAGGCGCACGACGACCGCAACCCGATCTACGTCGACGCAGAAGCTGCCCGCAGCGTGGGTCGTCGAGATGTCGTCTGCCCACCCGCCATGATCTCGACCTGGGTGATGGCGGGCTACCGACGCTATCGCCAGGTCCAACAGCTTCGTGCCGACGGAGTCTCCGAGGACTTCGCCTATTCACGACTGCTCGCGTTGTTGGACGAGGCCGGATACACCTCGGTCGTCGCGACCAACGTTGAGCAGGAGTATCTCGCGGAGCTGAGTCCCGGAGACCACGTCACCGCGCATTTCACCATCGAAGCGATCTCGCCGTTCAAACAAACTGCCCTCGGTCACGGGTGCTTCATCACTCTGTTCAAGAAGTACGTCGACCAGGACGGAAAGGCGCTGGTCGAAGAGCGTTTTCGATTGCTCAGGTTCAAACCAGATGTCCAGACAGATACCCAGCTCGAAGTCCAGGAGGTAATCGCATGAGCGAGACTGGCTCCCGCAACACCGCTGTTCCGAGACTCACCGTCACCGACGACAACGATTTCTTCTTCTCCGCGGCGAAAGAGGGTCGCCTCGAGATCCAACGGTGTGCGGATTGCAAGACACTGCGCCACCCACCCGCGCCCGCGTGCCCGGAATGCCGCTCGTTCAGTTGGGACACAGTCGAATCCACGCGGCGATGCACGTTGCACAGCTTCACGGTCATCCATCACCCGAAGGATCCTGCTTTCGAGTACCCACTCGCCGTCGGGCTCGTCGATCTCGAAGAAGGCACGCGCCTGGTTGCCGACATCGCGGGGATCGATCACGAGGAACTCGAATTCTGCATGGAGCTCGAAGTGACCTTCTCCGAGCACGCTCACGGCGAGATGCTGCCGCAACTGAGGCGACGGGGTTCGGCGGAATGACGAAACTGATTGACTGCGAGGTGGGTTCGGTCCTCCCCAGCCTCGAATTGCGGTTGGATCGAACGCTGATCGTCGCCACCGCGATCTCTTCTCAGGATTTCGAAGACGTGCATCACGATCCGGGCAAGGCGCAGGATCGCGGAACTCCCGACATCTTCATGAGCATCAACACCACCAACGGGCTCATCGACCGCTACATCACCGACTGGTCCGGCCCCGCATCACGGATCGTCAAAACATCACTACGGCTTGGTGTTCCGAACTTCCCCGGAGACACCATGACATTCACCGGCAAGGTCACCGCCACAGACGGCCGGGCGCTCACCGTGACGGTTATCGGGAAAAACGCCCGCGGAACACACGTGACGGCCGACGTGACTCTCGAACCGGTGGAAAGGGTAATCGCATGACACGAGGATTTTCGAGGCAAGCAGCCATCGCCGGAATCGGCGCCACCGAGTTCTCCAAGAACTCCGGCCGCAGCGAATGGCAGTTGGCGTGCGAATCCGTGATCGCCGCACTCGACGACGCGCACATCGAGGCAGAAGAGGTGAACGGATTTGCGCTGTTCACCATGGAGAACAATCCCGAGATTGCGGTCGCACGCGCCCTCGGGATCCCGGAACTGACGTTCTTCAGTCGTATTCCACACGGCGGTGGCGGTGCCTGTGCACCGGTTCAACAAGCAGCGCTTGCCGTCTCCAGCGGAGTTGCCGACGTTGTGGTCGTCTACCGCGCTTTCAACGAAAGATCCGGCCACCGATTCGGCGCCGGGCCACCACCTTTCGCGTACAACGCGTCGACGGACCAGGAATACCGGAACTGGATCAACCCGTACGGGCTTCTGACGCCGGCGCAGCAGGAAGCCTTCCTGGCCAAGCTGTACATGCACAAGTACGGGGCAACCAGCGCCGACTTCGGCCAGATCTCGGTTCTCTCGCGCAAGCATGCGGCGAACAACCCCAAGGCCTGGTTCTACGAACGCCCGATCACCATCGAGGATCATCAGAACTCGCGCATGATCGCCGACCCCATCCGCCTGCTCGACTGCTGCCAGGAAAGTGACGGCGGACAGGCGCTGGTCATCGTCAGCGCGGAGCGCGCCCGCGATCTCCCTCATAAACCTGCGATCATCAGCGGTGCCGCGCAAGGTGTAGGCCCGCAACAGATTTCGATGAGCAGCTACTACCGAGACGACATCGACAGTATGCCGGAAGTCGAACTGGTCGCGCGCCAACTGTGGGACCAGGCCGGTATCGGGCCAGACGACATCGATGCCGCAATTCTCTACGACGCCTTCACTCCGATGGTTCTGCTTCAACTCGAGGAGTACGGATTCTGCGGACGGGGCGAGGCAAAAGACTTCATCGCCGACGGCAATCTCGAGCTGGACGGCCGCCTACCGATCAACACTCACGGCGGTCAACTCGGTGAGGGATACATCCACGGCGTCAACGGCATTGCCGAAGGCGTTCGTCTGATCCGCGGCACCTCCACCAACCAACCCACCAAAACTCTGGACAACGTGCTCGTGACCGGCGGTTCCCCCGTCCCGCACAGTGCACTCGTCCTCTCGGCAGATCGCTGAATCTGCCGCACACATTCGAGAAAGCAGGAACACGATGAGTGAGCGGATCACCTACGCCAGGGCCACCCACGGCGAGGAAGAAATACAGGCTGTTGTCGACGTCTTGCGCAGCGGGCATCAAGGACTGCGCATCGGCAAGAACGTCTTCGAGATGGAAGAGCGTATCGCGGCCTTGGCAGGCAAGAAATTCGGCGTCATGTGCAACTCGGGATCCTCGGGTCTGTACTTGGCTGTCGAGCTGCTCGGACTTCCAGCCGGCAGCGAGGTCATCACATCGCCGTTGACGTTCTCCACCGACATCGCGCCGATCGTGCGTGCCGGTCTGGTGCCGGTGTTCGTGGACGTGGAACCCAACACGTTCAACGTCGACGTCACCAAGATCGAGGCCATGGTCACCGAGAAAACCGGCGCCATCCTGATGCCGAACCTGGCCGGCAACTGCCCGGACTGGGACGCCATCCGCGACATTGCAGATCGCCACGGACTCAAGGTGATCGAAGATTCGTGTGACGCGATCGGCGCCACGCTCCGCGGCACTCCGACCGGCACTCGGGCGGACATCGTTGTCACCAGTTTCTCGATGGCACACATCATCACGTGCGCGGGAACCGGTGGAATGGTGTGCGTCGACGACGAAGCCAGCCGTGACAAGGCTCTATTACTCCGCCGCTGGGGCCGTCGTAGTGAGCCGAACCTGTTCGGCAGCACCAAGTCCGGCCGAGTCTTCCGCGAAGAACTCGACGGTGTCGACTACGACAACGATTTCATCTTCGAGCTCATGTCGTGGAACTTCGAGCCCTCCGAACTCGGCGCAGCCTACGGCGTCGTGCAACTCGACAAGCTGGAGGAGAACTACAAGACGCGCAAGGCCACGTTTGCGGCCTTCACGGCGGCGTATGGGGCTCATCCCGAATTCTTCACGACGCCGGTAGAACTCGACGGGCTCGATACAGCGTGGCTGTGCTACCCCGTGATGATCAACGAGAATGCACCCTTCACACGCAGCGACCTGCAGGAAGCCATCGAAGCCGACGGCATCGACACACGAACTGTGTGGAGCGGCAACGTCACTCGTCACCCGATGATGAACAACATCGAATTCCGTCAGCCGGCCGAAGGATTGCCGGAAGCCGACGCGGTTTTTGCCCGAGGAATGACGCTCGGCATGAGCCACGGCCTGCGTGAAGACGAAGTTGCTCGGATTGCGGAGAGCATCAATCGTTTTGCCTCGAAGTGGAAGTAGCATGACCGATCGCTTCAAAGGGCGCCGAGCGCTTGTCACCGGTTCCAGCCGCGGAATCGGCGCTGGCGTCGCAGAAAGGCTGGCAGCGGAAGGCGCTGACGTCGCTCTCGTGGCCCGGACGCTCGGTGCGCACGCAACCCTGCCCGGCAGTCTCGGGGAGACGGCCGCTCGAATTGCGAAGTACGGAAACAAGGTCGAGATCATTGTTGCGGATCTGACGGACGAGCAGCAGCGCGACACCGTTGTGCCGGCGGCAATCGAGAAGCTCGGTGGGACGATCGACATCCTGGTGAACAACGCGGCAGCAGCGATCTATCAACCGCTGTCGGACTACCCACTGCGTCGGCGACGTCTGATGTTCGAGGCAAATGTCCACGCACCGCTCGATCTGATGCAAGCCGTGGTGCCGGGGATGGTGGCAAACGGATACGGCTGGATCGTGAACGTGTCCAGCGGCACCGTCAAACCGTGGCAGGGCCCGCCGTTCACGTGGGTCGAACCGGGAACCGCGATGACCGTGTACGGCGCGTCCAAAGCAGCGCTCAACAGGATCAGCAACGGCATGGGCGTGGAACTCTACGGCCAGGGGGTGCGTGTCAACACGGTTCAACCGCGGGCGGCGGTGCTCAGCGAGGGCGCAAGAGTCCTGGTCGGTGAGACTATCCGGCCGGATCAGGTCGAATCTATGGAAGAAATGGTGGAAGCGGTCACAGCGCTGTGTGGTTGCGACACCGAGTTCACTGCTCGCTCGTGCGTGAGCTTGGACCTGATCGACGACTGGGCGCTGACCGTGCGAGGTCTGGACGGAACGGCACTACGAACCGAGGAGTTGGCATGAAGCCCGTCATCGTGGACGCAGCACGAACGCCGTTCGGCAAGCGTGAGGGATGGCTGTCCGGAGTCCACGCGGCCGAACTGTTGGGTTACGCGCAGAAAGGCGTGCTGGATAGGGTCGGCGTGGATCCTGGCGCAGTCGACCAGGTCATCGGTGGTTGCGTGACGCCTCTCGGCGAGCAGTTCGGCAATATCGTGCGTACGTCCTGGATGCATGCGGGCCTTCCGTTGAAAGCGGGCTGCACCACGATCGACGCGCAGTGCGGAACCGCGCAGCAGTCGGTGCAGTTGATCGCCGGGCAAATCGCCATCGGTGCAGTCGACGTGGGAGTTGCCTGCGGTGTGGAACTGATGTCGCGGGCACCACTCACCTACAAGGTGGGTACCGGCCTCGGAACACCACGTCCGGAGTCGTGGTCACTTGACACCGTCGATCAGTACACCGCGGCCGATCGGATTGCGGTCAAGCGTGGTTTCAGCCGCGAGGATCTCGACGCCTTCGGGTTGCGCTCGCAGCAGCGAGCCGCAGCAGCATGGGAGGCCGGACGATTCGACTCGCACATCATCGATGTGCTGGCTCCGGGCTCCGATGTTCCGGTTCATCGGGATCAGGGTCTACGCGAATCGAGTCTCGAAGGACTCGCGAAACTGCGGACCGTTCAGGAGGGCGGACTGCACACCGCTGGAACGTCTTCGCAGGTCTCGGACGGTGCGAGTGCCGCTCTGCTGATGTCCGAGGATCGAGCGAAGGCCCTCGGAGTGCGACCGCGGGCAAAGATACTGGCGCAGTGCGTCATCGGTGGTGACACCGAGTTCATGCTCGACGGCCCCGTCGACGCGGCAAACATCGTGCTCGGCCGCACCGGCCTGACGATCGACGATATCGATCTGTTCGAGGTCAACGAGGCATTTGCTTCGGTACCGATGTCGTTTGCGCAGGTTCACGGCGTCGATCCCGAATTGCTGAACGTCAACGGTGGCGCAATCGCACTGGGCCATCCGGCCGGTGCAACCGGAATCAGGCTGTTGGCCAATGTTATCGACGAACTGGAACGCCGAGACAAGTCCACCGCACTGATCGCGATCTGTGCGTCAGCCGCAACTACCTGTCTGATTCTCGAACGCATCTGACAAGAACCGAAGATTGAGGAACCTGCCATGGCACTGCCCCTGCTCGAAGATCACCGTGACCTGGCGGAAGCGGTAGCCGCATTCGCGAACCGCTTCGGTGGCATCGCCGACACGCGCAGCAACGTCAAGCGCTACGTCGCCGGGGATCGGCTGGACTCCTGGGATGGATTGGTCCGTCAGGGCCTGCACGCAGTGCACCTGCCCGAGCAATACGGCGGTGACGGGGCAGGACTTGCCGAACTGGCTGTGGTAGTCGAGCAATTGGGCGATGCGCTCTATCCGGGACCGTACGTTCCCACGGTCATCGCCAGTGGGATCCTTGCAACAGCCACTGGCTCGGCCGCGGAGACAATGCTGACCGAATTGGCCACCGGTGCAACCGGAGCAGTCTGCACCGGCGCGGGATTGCGCGCGGCTCGCAGCGATGCCGGGTGGACGGTGAGCGGTTCTGCCGACCCTGCCCTGGGTTTGCCGGGAGCCGATGTCGTTCTCGTGCAGGCAAACAGCGAAGATGGTGAGTTGTGGTTCCGGCTCGAACCGTCGCCTTCCGCTGCGGTGGAGGTCGAAGACGGAGTGGATCTGACACGGTCGATCGGAACACTGACGTTGACCGATCACCAGGTCGACACTGGGCTGATCGTCGACGGTCTCCAGACGCACCGAGTCGAACTGATCGTCAACACGGTGTTGGCTGCGGAGGCAAGCGGTATCGCCGGGTGGGCGCTACGCGCCGCGGTCGACTATGTGAAGTCCCGTCAGCAGTTCGGTCGTCCGGTCGGAAGCTTCCAGGCAGTCCAGCACAAGGCAGCCATGATGCTGGTCCGCTCCGAGATTGCCTGCGCCGCAGCGTGGGATGCGGCTCGATCCGAGGACCACGACGAGGATCAGCAGAAACTTGTCTCGGCTCAAGCCGCGTTGGCTGCACTGCCCGTCGGCATCGAAAACGCCCTCGAATGTGTGACGTTGCTCGGCGGAATCGGATTCACCTGGGAGCACGACGCCCATCTGTACTGGCGCCGGGCGATCAGTATTGCGGCGCTGGCAGGATCCGAGGTGAAGTGGGCACACGCCTTGGGCGGCCGGTCTGCCGATTCGGTCCGCGACTTCTCCTTTGTCGACCCGGACATGCTGCCGGAGTTGCGAGAGCAGGTTCGAAGGGTTCTGGACGAAGTTGCGCTGCTGCCGGACGACGGAACCACCAGCGCGAGTTGGGCGCCGGCCAAAGGTAGCGCTCGACGCGCACGATTTGCCGACGCCAAACTGGTAGCCCCGCACTATCGGGCGCCGTACGGTTTGGGGGCCGGACCGAGGGAACAAGCCGTCATCGCACACGAATTCGCGATGCGAGGTTGGGCTCAACCGTCCACGGTGATCGGAGAATGGGTACTGCCCACGATCCTCGAACACGGCAACGCCGAGCAACAGGACAGGTTTGTCGAGCCTTCTCTGCGAGCCGACATCATCTGGTGCCAGCTCTTCAGTGAGCCGGGCGCGGGATCAGACCTGGCCGGTCTGAGTACCAAAGCCCGCAAGGTCGACGGTGGCTGGGTTCTCTCGGGTCAGAAAGTATGGAACTCGGGTGCGCACGAGGCGGATTGGGGAGTCTGCCTGGCACGTTCCGACGCGGACGCTCCGAAACATCGTGGGCTGTCGTACTTCCTGGTCGACATGACTTCGAAGGGCATCGACGTACGTCCACTCAAGCAAGCCACCGGTAAGTCGGAGTTCAACGAGGTATTTCTCGACGACGTCTTCGTGCCGGACGACTGCCTGGTCGCGGAACCGGGTCAGGGCTGGAAGTTGGCTGCGACAACACTGTCCAACGAGCGTCTGAGCATGGGCAGCACACTTCACCACGGTTCGAGCGATCAATTCCGTCAGGTGATTGCCGATGCGAGCCACGACTGCCCCCGCGAGGACGCGGCGGAAGGCCTCGGCCGCAGTATCTCTCGTGAACTGGCGCTGTCCGCGATGAATCTGCGCGGAGTGTCGGCGCGACTGGCAGGTCAGGAACCGGGCGCCGAGATCAGCGTCTCGAAGGTGTACAACGCCCTGGCACAACGCGAGGGCTCGCGGGACCTGCTGCGTCTGCTCGGACCGCGCGCCGCCGTTGTCGATCCGGCAGCGAACTACGCAATAGACCACATCGGACTGCCCTCGATTCTGTTCGGCGGCGGAACCGTCGAAATTCAACTCAACGTCATCGCGCAGCGCGTACTCGGCCTGCCGCGTTCGTAGATCTTAGGAGCTTCACCATGTATTTGGATTTGTCGGAGGAGTCGAAGACTCTGCGCAAGGAATTGCGCGCGTACTTCGCGGAGATCATCAACGAGGAAGATCGTCGTGCTCTCGTGGATCAGACCGAAGGCGGCCCCGTCTTCGATCGCATTCTGCGCCGGATGGGTAAGGACGGTTGGCTGGGCTTGGGGTGGCCGGAGGAATTCGGCGGCCGGGGTGAGAACCCCGAAGCTCTGTACGTGTTCTACGACGAGGTGATTCGCGCCAATGCGCCGCTGTCGCTGGTCACGCTGAACACCGTCGGACCCGCTCTGATCAAGCACGGGACGCAAGCTCAGAAGGACTTCTTCCTGCGTCCGATCCTGGCGGGCGAATTGATCTTTGCCATCGGCTACACCGAACCCAATGCGGGCACCGATCTCGCGGCACTCGAAACGCGCGCCCGCATCGAGGGCGACGAGCTTGTCATCAACGGCAACAAGATCTTCACCAGCGCCGGTGTGTTTGCCGACTGGGTCTGGCTTGCCGTTCGTACCGATCCTGACGCGCCGACGCATCAGGGCATTTCCGTGGTCCTGGTGCCGACCAGCTCGCCGGGTTTCTCGGTAACCGAAATTCACACCGTGGGTGGAATCAGCACTTCGGCAACCTATTACGAAGATGTTCGGGTGCCGATCACCAATGTCGTCGGTGAGCTCAATCAAGGGTGGAAGCTCATCACCAACCAGCTCAACCACGAACGTGTGGCCCTGGCGGCGCGCGGTGGTATAGCCAACGAGCTCTTTGCCGAGGTGGTCGAATGGGCAAAGACCGAACCCGCCGGTGACGGCCACGTCTACGACATCGGTTGGGTACGTGAGAAATTGGCAGAGGTCTACGCGCTGCTCAGTGCTGCCGACCTGATGAATCTGCGACTGGTGGCGGACGTCGCTGCCAACACGTTGGGCGGTGGCGATTCAGCTGCGGCCAAGATCTTCGGCACCGAGGCCGTCGTCAGTGCTTACGGCATGCTGCAGGAAGTGCTGGGCGCCAAGGGCTTACTGCGCCCCGGCACACCCGGAGCGGTACTGGAAGGGCGGGTCGAGAACCTGGGTCGACGCGCCCAGAACAACACCTTCGGCGGTGGAACCAACGAAGTGATGCGTGAAATCGTCGCCGCAAAATGCCTGGGCATGGCGCTTGCTGCGCGTCGCCGGCCCGCTGCACAGAATGAAAAGAGCTGACATGGAATTCGAGTTCGACGACAACTTGTCCGCCGTGCGGGATCTGAGTGAATCGATCTTCTCGGCGAAGTCCGGAGTGGACCGCCTGCGGGAAGTGGAGGGCGCCGGCGGTTTCGACGCCGAACTGTGGAAGCTCCTCGCCGACTCCGACGTGCTGGGAATTGCTCTGCCGGAAGAGGTCGGGGGAGCGGGTCTCGGAATGCTCGGTCTGGCAGCGGTGCTGGAACAACAGGGTCGCCGAGTCGCCCAGGTACCGCTCTGGTCGGTGATTTCCACGGCGGCGCTGCCGATCGCGGAGTTCGGCAGCTCGGAGCAGAAAGCGTCGTGGCTTCCGGGACTGCTCGACGGCTCGGTGATCGTCACAGGTGCCTTCGACACCGGCTACAACGCCGAGACGGCAGTTCGCGCCGAGCCGGCGCCTGACGGTTGGGTTCTGTCCGGACGCGTCGACTCCGTACCGGCCGCCGAGTTCGCCGCAGCACTGGTTGTTCCGGTGACGATGCCGGACGACAGTGTCACCGTCATGATCGTGCCGACGGATCGGGACGCGCTGGTGCGAACACCGCTTGCGGTGACGAACCGCGAGAGCAACAGCGCTGTGCAGTTCGACGGGGTTGCCGTCAGTGCAGCCGACGCACTTCCCGCAGACGGCACGGTAGTTCGAGACTGGACGCTGCGGCGTGCACGGGTGGCACTGGCTGCTCTGACCACCGGCGTCTGCGAGGAAGCGCTGGCGATGACGGCGAAATACACCTCGGAGCGCGTGCAGTTCGGCCGTCCGCTCTCGACCAATCAGGCAGTGGCAGTCCGGGCCGCCGACGCGTACCTCGACACCGAGAGCACAAGATTGACCACCCACCGCGCTGCCTGGTTGATGGACAGCGGAGTTGAGAGTGAAGCGGAAGCGGCTGCGCTGGTCGCCAAATGGTGGGCCTCGCGCGGCGGTTTGCGCGTCGTGCACGCGACCCAGCACCTGCACGGCGGGATGGGCGCGGATGTCGACTACCCGATTCACCGCTACTTCCTGTGGGGACGCCAGATCGCCTTCACCTTGGGGAGCGCGGGGGCGATAGGCGCCGAACTCGCCGATCAGCTGGAAATCCGCGCTCAGATCGGGGCGTCGGCGTGAATATCTGAGACATCGGGTTCCAGTCACAGGCAGCGCGTCGGCAATCATCGCGCTACTCTGCCCTTCGTGAATCGCACCAGTTCGTTCATCAGGCCGTTGGTTCCGCGGGATCCGCACGAGCCGCATCGGGTGGCGACGCCGCTCGAACTGCTCACCGACCTCTGCTTCGTCGTGGCGGTCGCTCAAGCGGCCACCGGTCTGCACCATGCGATCAGCGAAGGGCACGCGGCCTCGGGCGTCGGACACTTCGCGATGGCATTCTTCGCGATCTGGTGGACGTGGCTGAACTTCACGTGGTTCACCTCGGCGTACGACAACGACGACGGAATTGCCCGCCTGCTGACCATCTTCCAGATCCTCGGGTCGCTGGTTCTTGCCGCGGGCATCGTCCGCTTCTTCAACGACGACGCCCTGCTGATCATCGTCGGCTACGTCATCATGCGAATAGCTCTGGTCATCCAATGGCTCAGGGTTTCGCGGAACGACCCGGAACACGCACTGACGGCTCGTCGATACGCTCTCGGAATCGTTCTGGTCCAACTCGGTTGGATCGGTTTCTACTTCGTGCCCTCCGCCATCTACGTTCCGACGTTCCTGGTGTTGGTTCTGTGCGAGTTCGCGGTTCCGATCTGGTCCGAGAAGCCGGGCATGACGCCGTGGCACCCGCATCACATCGCGGAGCGGTACTCGTTGTTCTTCATCATCGTTCTGGGCGAGACGATCCTCTCGACCACCATCGCAATTCAGGACGCGGTCGACGGTGAGCATCCGGCAGCGCAGGTCACCTACGTCGTGATCGGCGGAATCCTGATCGTCTTCAGTCTGTGGTGGTTGTACTTCCAACGCAATGCCGGCGAAGTGATCGGCGGTGACAACGTCTCACCCTTCGTCTGGGGGTTCGGTCACTACTTCATCTTCGCGGCCGCTGCCGCCATCGGTGCAGGATTGGCCTCACGTGTCGACTTCTGGACCCATCACGGCGACGGCAGCGCGTTGGTGACGGGTGCCGCCGTCACCGTTCCGGTCGCGGTCATCCTCGCGGCCTTGTGGTTCATCCACATTCGACTGCACGACTCGTCGGTACGCACTCTCGCACCGTTCTCGGTCGCGATAATCGTCGTCCTCGGCGGTACCTACACCGCAGTGCCCGAACTGGTCGCGGGACTGGCCTGCGCGGCGCTGTTGGCCGTGGAACTGATCCTGACCGAGGGCAAATCCGAAACCGTCTGAGCGCTCATTCGGCGGCAAGGAATATTGCCTTGGTGACCGCGACGGTCTCCAACGGTCCCTTCGACGGTCCGACCAGCACCGTCCACCGATCTTCGGAACGATCTATCGGATAGCTGCTTTCGGACCACACGATCGGGGTATCCGCCCCCTGCCCTCGGCAGGAGTAGGCGCCCGCCAGGCTTGGGTTCGATTCGGGAGAGGGCCACGAACCGCCGTGTCGGACGCGGCAGAGAAGACCGTTCTCGAGTTCGAGCCCGAACGGAGGAGGGTCGGTCGGCGGCGGATATGCCTCGACGCCGTCCACACCCCGAGCGGTGATCAGTTCTGTTCCCCAGGGAAATTGCAGGCAGAGAATCGAATCGGGCTCCGGACCGACCCAACACGCGTCCGCCCCGTCTGCGGTGATTCCGCAGGTGATGACTCCCGGCGTGACTGCCGACTGCGATGCCGCGTAGCACTCGCTGATCTTCATGGCCGGTGTCGTGACACTCCAACCGGACTTGGGTTTGCCGGAACCGTCGACGGCAACAAGATTCACGATCTCGGTCGGGGTACCGCCTGCCGATGATCCCGCAGTCGCAGGCAAGCATCGGCAGAGGACTATGCGGGTGATCGTTCCCTCATCCGCTTTCTTACTTTCGGGTGTGAAGGTGATGCGATACCCGGTTCCCGCTTCGGTGTCAGCCGGAAAGACTGCGACGGATTCACCGTCGGAATTGGTTGTGGCAGTGAAGGGACCGTACAGTTCGGCGGCGCGCTGCATCTTCTGGCCGACGGTCAGTCCGTCCAGTGTGGCAGCGCCGGTCCGGGGCGCAATTTCGACGAGAACGCCGTCGGTGAAGGTCAATTCGCAGTCCTGCCACTGGACGACCACTGTTCCGGTCTTCGATAGCGGTGCCAGGTCGCCGGCCACCTTCCGCGCCTCACCCTCGGTCATGCCGATCCGAAGGTTGCGGAAGCCGCTGGTGGAGAGTCGCTCCCGTGCGGATTCGGGATTCGAGGCAACCGCCAGCCGTGCGGTGAGTTGCGCCGCGTTGGCGGCGTCGATCGCCATGCCCCCGGTTGCGTCGGAGATGCACGTCAACTGGGCGGACGCAGCGGCGTCGAGCTTGAATCCGATGGTGTGGATGGTCAGGCCAGGATCGTGAGGTATCGCTTCGGTGGACTCGCACGGAGGTTTGGGGGAGCAGGTGTCCTCCCCGTCGGAGACGAGGATGATCGTGCGCTCGCCATCGACGGGGAGCGCGGCGGCCGCTTGCTGAAGTGCAGACAGGATCGGGGTGTATCCCGACGCGGACAGCCCGTCGATTCCCGCTGCGAATGCGTTTCGATCGAGTGGGCCGAGGGGCACGACTGTCTTGATGTCGCGGCAACCCACGTCCTTCTCGGCGTCGCTGCTACCCGTGGAGGTGCCGTACGCGATCAGACCGAGCGCACCCTCGTCTGGAAGGCCACTGACGAGAGTGTGAATCGCGTTCTTGGCGGCGTCGATTCGAAGGCCGGGAGCGTCGTCCTGCTTCATCGACCCCGAGGCGTCCAGCACGATGACGGTAGGCGCCGTTGCGCTCACTTCTGAAGCCGGAGCAGCAGCGACAGTTGCCTGCTGGGTCCCGCCTGCTTCTTGGTTTCCACCGCCGCCCTGCGTCGAACATCCGACGGCAATGATCGCAGTCGCTGCAATACAGATCGCCACACGAAGACGCATGGAACGAGACTACGAGCTGCCGCAGTCCGCCAACAGTCGTCCGAACGGACGACACTGGCTCAGCGAATCGCGAGTCGTTCCTTGCGGAGCTTGTCGACCTCGGGCAGATGCAGGGGTTCCAGCTCGTTCACACCCAGGGCGCGCATGAGCAGGAGGTCCGCGAGTTCGGGGTTGCGAGCCAAAGCGGGTCCGTGCATGTACGTCCCGATCACCGAACCCTGCACGACGCCTTCGAATCCGTCGCCGACGCCGTTTCCGACGCCATGGGTGACCCGCGCAAATCCGGAGGCCGAGCTACCCAGAGTTGTTCCGCCGCGGTGGTTCTCGAATCCCGAGAGGGGCGCGGTGAGTCCGTCGATCAGCGGCTTCGTGATGACTTCGCCGATGGAGCGCTTCTCTTGCGGTGAGGTCGTGACGTCGAGCATCGAGACACCGTCGACGCGTTCGCCGCTGGAGGTTTCGTACCAGTTGCCGAGCACCTGAATGGCAGCGCAGATCGCCAGAACCGGTGCGCCACGCTCGGCGGCGCGTTGCAGGCCAGGGTATTTCGCGAGGTGGCGCGTTGCGAGGCGCTGAGCGGAATCCTCGGCGCCACCCAGCGTGTACACGTCGAGCGAATCGGGGACCGGATCGCTGAGGGTGATGTCCACGATCTCGGCGTCGTAGCCGCGCATCCGCAGACGCTGACGCAGGATCAGGGCATTGCCGCCGTCGCCGTAGGTACCCATCACGTCGGGGAGGACCAGACCGATGCGAATTGTCGAGTCAGACATTGCGAGACTCCTTCGCGATGGCGGTGTTGAGGTCGCGGAAGGCCGTGTAGTTCGCCAGTACCTCCACACGTCCGGGAGGGCAGGAAGCTATGGCGCGCAACGGATCCGGATCGAGGGTGTGCTCGACGCCTGCGTACGTGAGGCGAACTGCCAGATCGGTTCCGCGTTCGCCGGCGGCCACTACCTTGACGCCTTCGAAGTGTTCGAACTTCACGTCCCACAGCCAGGAGAGGTCTTCGCCGTCCGGCACCTGACCGTTCACCGCGATCACGAGTCCGTCCACCGTGGGGTCGATCATCGACAGCGCTTCCTGCCAACCCGCGGGATTCTTCGCGAGCAGCATGTGAACGGAGTGCGGTCCGACCTCGACGGTGCTGTACCGACCGGCGACTTCTTGAACCGTCGACGCGGCGGCAACTGCCCCGACCGGATCTGCGCCCAAAGCCGCTGCTGCCGCTACGGCCTGAGCTGCGTTACCGCGGTTGGCTTTTCCGGGGAGGGTCAACGTCATCGGAATCTTCAGGCCGTCGGGGCCGTAGAGATTGTCGTCGTCGAGCCACCAGGTCGGCTCGGGCCGCGCGAAGTCGGAACCGGTACTGCGCCAGTGCTTTCCCTCCCACACGATGGGTTCCCCGGTGCGCGGGCAGCTGACGGAATCGCCGGCCCAGCCGCCGCCGGCCGCAACCCACACGACGTTGGTGGCGTCGTATGCCACGGAGGTGACCAGTACGTCATCGCAGTTGGCGACGATCACCGCATTCGGATGCGCGTTGACGCACGCGCGCAGTTTCCGTTCGATCATGTTGATCTCGCCGACCCGGTCGAGCTGATCGCGGCTGAGGTTCAGCAGCACGATCACTTCCGGGTTCACGGCGTCGGCTACGTGGGGGACGTGCAGTTCGTCGACCTCGAGTGCCGCCAGCGTCGCATCGGTACGCGCTGCCAGAGCGGCAACGATCCCGGCATCCATGTTGGCGCCGTCGGCCTGGGTCGCGACGTCACCGAGTGTCGCGAGAGCTGCAGCGGTCATACGCGTGGTCGTCGACTTGCCGTTGGTGCCGGTGACCACGACGGTGCGCTTGCCGCGTCCGAGCTGAGTCATGAGCGTCGGGTCGATCTTGAGAGCGATCAGCCCGCCGATCATCGAACCCTTGCCGCGACCGGCCTTCTGCGATGCCCAAGATGCTGCTGCGGCAGCTCGCATGGCGAGCTTTCCGCGCACTGTGATCGATAGTCCAGTTCCCACGGCCCGAGTTTGGCACAGGGCGTCGTCAGACGCCGAGTCGCGCCGGTGGTGAAGCTGCAGGTGTGTCCGAGAAAACAGTGCCAGCGGGCTTGCGCCTCATCTGTGCGGCACTCGCTCCGGCAATCACGATGACAGCCCCGACCAGCGACAACGGGCTCGGATCCTCGTGCAGGAACAGCCAGGACGCGCCGATTCCCACCACCGGCACCAGGAGGGAGAGCGGCGCGACCATGCCGGCCGGGTAGCGGCCCATGAGCATCGTCCAGAGCCCGGATCCGGCGATGGTGCCGAGCACGATGATGTAGGCCAGCCCGACCAGCGAGGGCCAGGCGTCGGCGCTGAATGCGGTGCCGAGTGCGTGCCAGCCGACGGTGGGGCCCTCGACCACGGCTGACAGTGCGAGCATCGGCAACGGCGGGATGACACACATCCACAACATCAACCGCATCGGTGCGGGATCGCCGACGGTGTTCGCCGCGGCCAAGCGGCTGCCGAGATTGCCGAATGCCCAGGACAGACCGCCGAGGAGCGTAAGGATCACGGGCAACAGTGCCGCATGGTGCGAGCGGTCCCAGCCGATCAAGGACATACCGGCAACGGCGACGGCGATACCGGAGACCTGCCAGACGCTGAGCTTCTCGCGGAGCAGGAACGCGCCGAGTAGGACGGTGAACGGTGCTGACGACTGCAGGACAAGTGATGCAAGGCCCGTCGGCATCCCCGAATGCATCGCCCAGAAGAGGAAGACGAACTGGCCGAATCCGAAACCGAATCCGTAGAGCAGCAACCAACGGAGCGGTACCTGCGGACGCGGCACGAAGATGACCACCGGAATCGCGATGATCAGAAACCGCAGCGCTGCGAAGAAGAACGGCGGGAAATGATCCAGGCCGACGCGAATGGCCAGGAAGTTCAGACCCCACAAGACGATCACGGTCAGGCCGAGGAGACGGTCGCGGGGAGTCATGACGTTAATCGTGAGCCTTACAAAGCATCAGAACAAGCGAATATAGATGCACTATCCATGTAGTTTTACTACATGGATATTCGTCACCGTATGGATGCCACTCGCTTGCGGATTCTCCGCGAGCTCGCCGACCGAGGAACCGTCGGCGCTACTGCTCTCGCCCTCTCGATGACGCCGTCCGCCGTCTCGCAACAACTCAAGATCCTCGGCCGAGAGGCGGGGGTCTCGCTCCTCGAGCCGGACGGGCGCACGCTGCGCCTCACGGACGCGGGTCGAGCGCTGGTGCTTCGCGCCGACGACGTGGTGGCGGCGCTCGACCGGGCAGCGGACGAGATGGCGTCGTACCGAGGCTCGCCGCGCGGCAAGGTGCGAGTCGCGTTCTTCCCCTCCGGCGCGGCACTCCTGCTGCCAGGTGTCCTGACGGCGCTGAAGAACTCGGACGTGGACATCGACGCCTACGACGTCGACAAGCCGGCGTCGGCCGTCCCTGGGCTGTTGGCCGATCACGATGTGATCCTCACTCACCGTGACGAACGCGGAGCCGAGACGTCATTTCCCCGGGTCAGCGTGCAACCGCTGATGCGTGAACCGATCGATCTGGTGCTGCGGCCTGATCATCCACTCGCCGAGCAGGATTCGGTTCGGTTGGAACAATTGGCCGATGAGAACTGGATAAGCGTGCGCGGCGGGTTTCCGGTCGACGACGTTCTGCTGTCGGTTGCGTCGGTAACCGGGGTCCAGCCTCGCGTCGCTCATCGGATAAACGATTTCCGCGTCATCGAAGAGCTGGTGGCGGCGGGTCACGGCGTGGCTTTGATGCCGCGTTACGCGATCACGCATCCCGGAGTATCGAGGAAACCGGTGGCGGGAGTGCGCGCTGCACGCGTTTATGAATTGGCAACTCGATTACATTCCGATCGCAGTCCGGCAATCGGAGTGGTACTCGACGCCTTTCGTGACGTCGCACGTGCTGTTGGTGAATGAACGACAGTTGGTGAATGAACGCAAAACGGGAGCGACACGATTAGTGTCGCTCCCGCTTCGGTAGTGCAATCTCCACTGACTATTGAGGCCCGGTTAAGTGGAGGCCGGTTATCGATGGCCGGAATCAGGCGAGCGCCTTGGCCTTCAGTGCCGCGAATTCTTCTTCGCTGATGGTGCCGGCGTCGAGAAGTGCCTTTGCATCTGCGATGGATTCAGCCGGGGACTTTCCGGCAACCTCACGGATGTAGCTGTCCTGTGCGTTCTTGACCTGCTGCGCAGCCTCGAGGGACCGCTGTGCCATTCCATCACTGCGAACGATCAGGTAGACGAGCGAGGTGAGCAGCGGAATGAAGAACAGGAAGACGATCCAGATTGCCTTCACCCAGCCGGAGGTCTTGTGATCGCGGAACAGGTCGGTGATGATCGAGAAGAGCAGGATCAAGTACGCGATGAACGCGAAGCTGATGATGATCAGCCAGAGGAAGTCCCAAAAGGAATCCATTGTCGAGCTCCATTTCACAAGTCGGATTTGTCTGAGCTGACTATCTCACGCGCACGTGGCGTCTGCATCATCCTCGATGGGTGAATTCTTTTTGTTAACTTCGCTAACCGACTCTTTCGGGACCAATGTCATGCCGAATCGAAAACATGGACCGAAAATCTTCAGTGCCCTGAAAACGACCCTGGTCTCACCCGAAAATCGGGTGAGACCAGGGATTGTTCACGAGTCGGGAGCTGAGTGTCAGCTGGCGCGGTTCACTGCCGAGACCACAGCGCGCAGCGAGGCCGTCGTGATCGACGTGGCGATACCCACACCCCAGACAACGGTGCTCTGACCCTCCGGGCCCGTCACGGCGCACTCGACGTAGGCCGCGGCCTGGGCGTCGTCACCGGCGGACATCGCGTGCTCGGAGTAGTCGAGGACACGAACGTCGAAGTTGATGCTTCCCAGCGCGTCGACGAAGGCAGCGAGCGGGCCGTTACCGGTTCCCGAGATCTCCTGCTCCTTGCCGTTCACCTTGACGATCGCGGTGATCGCATCGGTGCCGCCGTCTTCCTCGGACGCGGTGACCTTCTGCTTCATGCGCTCGAGCGGGGTGATGGGAGCGAGGTACTCCTCGTGGAAGACGTCCCACATTTCCTTCGGCGAAACCTCGCCGCCCTCACCGTCGGTGATCTTCTGGACCGACTGCGAGAACTCGACCTGCAGACGACGCGGCAGCACGAGACCGTGATCGGCCTTCATGATGTACGCGACGCCGCCCTTGCCGGACTGCGAGTTCACGCGGATGACGGCCTCGTAGCTGCGGCCGACGTCCTTCGGGTCGATCGGCAGGTAGGGGACCTGCCAGAGAATGTCGTCGACGTCGGAGTTCTGGCTGTCGGCGTCGACCTTCATGGCGTCGAGGCCCTTGTTGATGGCGTCCTGGTGGCTGCCGGAGAATGCGGTGTAGACCAGGTCGCCGCCGTACGGATGACGCTCGTGGACGGGCAGCTGGTTGCAGTACTCGACCGTGCGACGGATTTCGTCGATGTTCGAGAAATCGATCTGCGGGTCGACGCCACGCGTGAACATGTTCAGAGCGAGAGTGACCAGGCAGACGTTGCCGGTGCGCTCACCGTTGCCGAACAGGCAGCCTTCGATACGGTCTGCGCCGGCCTGGTAGCCCAGCTCGGCTGCAGCGACGCCGGTGCCGCGGTCGTTGTGGGGGTGCAGCGACAGGATGACCGAATCGCGGCGAGCCAGGTTGCGGTGCATCCACTCGATGGAGTCGGCGTACACGTTGGGCGTGGCCATCTCGACGGTGGCAGGCAGGTTCAGGATGACCGGGTTGGCAGGCGTCGCACCCAGGGTTTCGGTGACGGCGTCACAAACTTCCTTGGCGTACTCGAGCTCGGTGCCGGTGTAGGACTCGGGGGAGTACTCCCAGCGCCAGTTCGTGTCCGGGTACTTCTTGGACTCGGCCAGGACCAGCTCGGCGGCGTCGGTGGCGATCTTCTTGATCGTGTCCTTGTCGGCGCGGAACACGACGCGGCGCTGCAGGATCGAGGTGGAGTTGTAGAAGTGCACGATCGCGTTCTCGGCACCTTCACAGGCCTCGAACGTGCGCTTGATCAGCTCGGGACGCGACTGCGTCAGCACCTGGATGGTGACGTCGGACGGGATGGCGCCGTCCTCGATGATCTCGCGAACGAAATCGAAGTCCGTCTGGCTCGCGGACGGGAAGCCGACCTCGATCTCCTTGTAGCCCATACGAACCAGGAGATCGAACATACGACGCTTGCGCGCCGGGCTCATCGGATCGATCAGCGCCTGGTTGCCGTCGCGCAGGTCAACGGCACACCACTGGGGTGCTCGGTCGATGATCTTGTCCGGCCAGGTGCGGTCGGGCAGCGTGACCGTCTCGACCTCTTCGGCGAACGGGCGGTAGCGGAACGTCGGCATCGACGAGTTCTTCTGCGTGTTCCACGCAGGCTGGTCGGACGGTGCCGGCTTCGTGGGCGGGGTGATGGTGCGAGTGCCGGTGGTGAATGCGTCAGCGGGGGACATGGGTGTGATCTCCAGGATTGTGGACCCGGCCTGTTGACCTGTTGGTCAAGACCATGAGTCCGGAAGGCTTGGTCGACCGGCGCACAAAAACCCCGCGGCGGGAGGCCAGTCTGGATCAGACCCCGTCGCGGCAACCAAGAAGGAGTGCGCGCTGCATGCACAGCACTCTACTCCTGGATTTCGCGAGAAATCGGTGGGGTTCGCCCTCATGTCCAATTTGTCGCCGAATTGTGCTGCCGTTTCGGCCCCGAAAATGGTGGACTGTCGTCCATGGATCCCCGAATCGCCGTGGCGAGCACGTACCTCGACGCGCTCCGCAGTCACGATGGCAGTTCCGTACCGCTGGCCCCGGACGCGGTACGCCACGAGGTCGGGCTCAAGACCGGATTTTCGGGGAATCATTTGCGGCGCAGCCTTTCCGGAGGTCCTCAGTATCGCGTGATCCGCGACATTCGTGAGGTGGAGTGGACGGTCGACGGGGACGACCTGACGGCTGACTACCTCCTCGACGCCGGGTTGTTCGGGCGGAACCTGATGACCGTTCGGGTTACCGAGACCTTCCGGATACCCGCTGACGATCACCGCATTCACCACATCACCGCGAAGATTCGACCGGCGCGCGCCAAGCACACGTGATGCGCTCGATCCGCTGGATCGTCTGTTCACTGCTGATCGTTCTCGCTGGTCTCGGTGCTGCCGGCTCGGTGCTCGCACTGTTCGTCCACACCCAGGTGAACGACACCGACAGTTACGTCGAGACGGTTGCCCCGTTGGCTTCCGAACCTGCTGTCCAAGCGGCTGTCGTTGATCGGCTGACCGAGGAACTGACGCAGCGGTTGGACCGGTTTCCGCAGGTGGTGACGAGACAAGCCGAGAAACTTGTTCGGGAGGCGGCTCAGTCGTTGGTCTCCAGCGACCAGTTCGCGACGCTCTGGACCGCGGCCAACCGTCAGGCGCACGCGCAACTTGCTGCGATGGTGACCGGCAGAGCCACCGACGGCATCGTTCGGTCCGACGACAGCGGAACAGTCACCTTGTCCCTCGAGCCGATCATGACAGAACTGCGGACGAACCTCCGCGATCGCGGATTCACCGTCGTCGATCGTCTCCCGACGTTCGATCCGCAGTTCGAGATCCTGCAGTCCGACGATCTGGTGCGGGCTCAGGACCTCTCGAACTCTCTCGACCGAGCAGCGGCTTGGCTGCCGTGGGTGTCGGTGGCGTGTGCGATCGCGGCCGTCGCAGTTGCACCGGGGCGAATGCGGGCGCTGTCCCTGGTCGGGCTGGCGACCGCGGTGGCGATGATCGCCCTGCTGGTGGCGCTGGCCGTCGTGCGTCGGGTCTATTTACAGAATTCAGACATACCGTCATCTGAGGCGGCAGTCGCGGTGTACGACGCGCTGGCAGTTTCGCTGGTCAGCAGTATCCGCGTCCTTCTCGCCTGCGGAGTTGCCGTCGCGGTGGTCGGTTACGTTGCCGGTGGCTCGCGTTCTGCGACGTTGATGCGAGCGCGGATCTCGCAACTGATCCCGCGGGGATCTGAGGCGAACAGCAGTACGCATCGGGAAGTCCCAGGACCACCTCGGTAAGCTCGACCTCTGGTATCTGTAAACAATTTCGACCTGGAGGTAGAAACGCGTGGCTCTCGTCGTCCAGAAGTACGGCGGATCCTCGGTGGCAACCGCCGAGCGCATCCGACGAGTCGCTGAACGGATCGTCGAGACCAAGAAGGCCGGCAATGATGTCGTCGTCGTGGTGTCAGCGATGGGCGATACCACCGATGAGCTGCTCGACCTGGCTCAGCAGGTGTGCCCTTCCCCGCCGGCCCGTGAAATGGACATGCTGCTGACCTCGGGTGAGCGCATCTCCAACTCCTTGGTTGCGATGGCAATTCATTCTCTCGGTGCCGAGGCTCGCTCGTTCACGGGCTCACAGGCCGGAGTCATCACCACCGGCAGCCACGGAAACGCCAAGATCATCGACGTCACCCCGGGCCGTGTTCGCACCGCGCTCGACGAGGGCTCGATCGTTCTGGTCGCCGGATTCCAAGGCGTCAGCCAGGACAGCAAGGACATCACGACGCTCGGACGCGGTGGCTCGGACACCACTGCCGTGGCGTTGGCAGCTGCTCTCGACGCGGACGTCTGCGAGATCTACACCGACGTCGACGGCGTTTACTCCGCCGATCCGCGCATCGTCCCCGACGCTCACCGCCTCGAGACGGTTTCCTTCGAGGAAATGCTCGAACTCGCAGCATGTGGCGCCAAGGTGCTCATGCTCCGCTGCGTCGAGTACGCCCGTCGCTACAACGTGCCAGTGCACGTCCGTTCGTCATACACCACCAAGCCCGGAACAATCGTGTCCGGATCGATGGAGGACATTCCTGTGGAAGAGGCCCTGATCACCGGAGTCGCGCACGATCGCGGCGAAGCCAAGATCACCGTTGTCGGATTGCCGGACACACCGGGACACGCTGCCAAGGTGTTCCGCGCTGTCTCCGATGCCGAGATCAACATCGACATGGTGCTGCAGAACATCTCCAAGGTGGAGACCAACAAGACGGACATCACCTTCACGCTGCCGACGGCTGACGGCCCGCGCGCGGTCGAGATCCTGACCAAGCGCCAGGAAGACATCGGCTTCACACAGATATTGTTCGACGATCACATCGGCAAGGTCTCCCTCGTCGGCGCCGGAATGCGGAGCCACCCGGGTGTCACGGCCACGTTCTGTGAGGCGCTGGCCAAGGCCGACATCAACATCGACCTCATCTCGACTTCCGAGATCCGCATCTCCGTGCTGGTCAAGGACACCGAACTCGACGACGCCGTGCGCGTTATCCACGCAGCCTTCGGACTGGGCGGCGACGAAGAAGCTGTAGTACACGCAGGAACAGGACGGTAATTTCTGATGACGACAATCGCTGTTGTCGGTGCGACCGGTCAGGTCGGCATCGTCATGCGCACTCTGCTCGAAGAACGTAACTTCCCCGCAGACAAGGTGCGGTTCTTCGCATCGGCACGCTCTGCCGGCAAGAAGCTGACGTTCCGCGGCGAAGAGATCGTTGTCGAGGATGCTGCAGCTACGTCCGACGAGGACCTGAAGGGCATCGACATCGCCCTCTTCTCCGCCGGTGCGACGCTCTCGCGCGCCCAGGCTCCGCGTTTCGCCGCTGCCGGCGCGACCGTTGTCGACAACTCTTCCGCGTGGCGCAAGGATCCCGAGGTTCCCCTCGTGGTCAGCGAGGTCAATCCGCAGGACGCGAAGAACCTGGTCAAGGGCATCATCGCGAACCCCAACTGCACCACCATGGCAGCGATGCCGGTGCTGAAGGTTCTGCACGACGAAGCTGGTCTGCAGCGTCTGATCGTCTCCAGCTACCAGGCGGTGTCCGGTAGCGGCATCGCCGGCGTCGAGGAACTGCTCGGCCAGGTGCGCGCCGTAGTCGGCGACGCCGAGAAGCTGGTTCACGACGGCAGCGCTGTCGACTTCCCGGCCCCGAACAACTACGTCGCTCCCATCGCGTTCAACGTCCTGCCTCTCGCAGGTTCGCTGGTCGACGACGGAAGCGGCGAGACCGACGAAGATCAGAAGCTCCGCAACGAGAGCCGCAAGATCCTCGGACTTCCTGATCTGCTGGTTTCGGGCACCTGCGTGCGCGTTCCCGTCGTGACCGGGCACTCGCTCGCGATCAACGCAGAGTTCGCCAACCCGCTCTCGGTCGCTCGTGCGAAGGAAATCCTCGCCGACGCTCCCGGTGTGGAGCTGGTAGAGGTTCCGACGCCGCTGGCCGCTGCCGGTGGCAACGCGTCGCTGGTCGGTCGCATCCGTCAGGACGAGGGTGTTCCGGAGGGCCGCGGACTCGCGCTCTTCGTCTCGGGTGACAACCTGCGTAAGGGCGCCGCTCTCAACACGATTCAGATTGCCGAGCTGTTGGTCGGCTAAGCATCTTTTTTGCCAGTGACCCCGTGCCTTGCGGTGCGGGGTCACTGTCGTTTTGCTGGTGCGTTTCAGTCCAGTTCGGAGATCGCGACCAGGCCGCCGAGGTCGTCGGCGTCCGAATACGCCTTGGCGAGAAGCGCACCGAGTTCACCGACAGGTTTCAGTCGTCTTTCTAGCGACCTACCGATTGGGCGAGAGCTACGGCGAAGCTGGAAAGTCGTTCTCGGGTATAGCTTTCGGGGTCGCTGACGGCCAACCGTCCGAGCATTTCGGCAAACGACATCATCGTGTGGGCGAGGAGAACCGGATCCAGTCCTTCGAGTTTCGGTTCGATGGCAATTCCGGCGCGGGCCAGTTCTTCGGCGCGAGCGAAAACGGCTCCGCGTGAGAGCTTCAACAGACCGTGATACTCGCTGGGTGCGTTCTCGACAGACGTGAGAATTAGGCGCCAGCGCGTCGGGTTCGCGAGTACGGCGTCGACGAAGGCTCCAACGGTTCCGGTGTACGACGCGGCTGGGCCGAGTTCGCTCAGATCTGTCGGCATGGTTTCGAGCACCTGAGCGATGGCTCGCTCGTGCTCGCGGCGCAGGAGTGCGGCAACGAGATCGGTCCTCGTGTCAAAGATTGTGTAGAGGACGGGCTTGCCGACGCCGGCTTCGGCGGCCACTGATTCCATGCTGAGGTTGTGCAGGCCAACGCGGCCGGTGACCTCGAATGCTGCGTCGAGAAGCTGTTCGCGACGTTGCTCGGGCGCCATGCGCGGAGCGTACTTTCGACGCGGTGTGTCCGTTGTGTCTGCCTGTGACCTGGTCATCGTGTGCCTCACCTCCGCTCCCACCCTAATCTGCCAGCCACTTCTCCATGAATCATACGCAACCGTTGTATTCGGCGTCTGCAATTGTTACGGTGGCGTTGTATTCGAGGGGGTGCTCAGTGAGGCGCCTCTGCCGAGATCTCGAGGAGAACAACCGCTATGACAGCGCCGAATGATCTGTTGCTCCATCCCTCCACTTACGATCGGCCGGAGTTCGACGCGACCACGCGGAGACTGCTGGGCGCGACCGTCGACTGGTTCGAGGCACGTGGAAAGAGTCGGCTCCTGGCCGACTATCACGACAAGACCTTCTACTCCGATTTCCTCGATTTCGCGGCGAAGGAAGGGTTGTTCGCCACATTTCTGACGCCGGCCCGCGACAGCGGTGGTGACTCCGACAAGCGCTGGGATACCAGTCGTATCGCCGCGCTGTCCGAGATCCTCGGCTTCTACGGACTCAACTACTGGTACCCGTGGCAGGTGACCATTCTCGGTCTCGGGCCGGTGTGGCAGAGCGACAACGAGACGGCAAGGGCGCGAGCAGCTTCCGCGTTGAATTCCGGAGGTGTTGCGGCATTCGGATTGTCCGAGAAAGAGCACGGCGCCGACGTCTACTCCACCGACATGGTCTTGACGCCGAACGGCGGTGGCGGCTACCTGGCCAGCGGTTCGAAGTATTACATCGGAAATGGCAACTGTGCCAACACGGTTTCCGTCTTCGGTCGCGTCGACGGAGCGGAGGGTGCCGATCAGTACGTCTTCTTCTACGCTGACTCGGACCATCCGGCATTCACCGTGGTGAAGAACATCGTTCCGGCGCAGATGTACGTAGCGGAGTTCTCGCTCGCCGACTATCCCGTTGCGGCAGAAGATATTCTGCATACCGGTGAGGCAGCATTCAGTGCCGCACTCAACACGGTGAACATCGGAAAGTTCAACCTGTGCTTCGGTGGAATCGGTATGTCGACACATGCGTTGTACGAGACGATCACCCACGCGCACAATCGAATTCTGTTCGGCAATCCAGTCACCGCCTTCCCTCACGTGCGACGTGAATTCGTCGACGCGTACGCTCGCCTGCTGGCAATGCGGCTTTTCTCGGATCGAGCGGTGGACTATTTCCGTACTGCATCGCCCGAAGACCGCCGCTATCTCTTGTTCAACCCCGTCACCAAGATGAAGGTGACAACCGAAGCGCAGAAAGTGATCGGACTGCTCTCCGACATCGCTGCGGCAAAGGGTTTCGAGAAGGACAGCTACCTCGCGGTGGCCAAGATGGATGTCGACGGGTTGCCCAAACTCGAGGGAACCGTCGCCGTCAATCTCGCCCTTATCGCCAAATTCATGCCGGCGTACCTCTTCGCCCCCGAGTCATTTCCGGCGATTCCGACGCGCAATGACGCCGCCGACGACGAGTTCCTGTTCCGTCAGGGCCCGGCACGCGGGCTGTCGAAGGTTCGATTCGATGACTGGCGAGCGGTGTACGCGAAGTTCGCGGATGTTCCCAACGTCGCGCTGTTCGTCGAGCAGGCAGAAGCGCTCGTGACCCTTTTGGCCGAAGCTGCACCGGATGCGGCGCAGCAGGTCGACTTGGACTTCGGATTGGCGATCACCGAACTCTTCACCCTCGTCGTCTACGGCCAGCTGATCCTCGAACAAGCCGAGATCTTGGGATTGGACGAGGGGCAGCGCGACGGCGGGGTCCTGGATCAGGTTTTCGATGTTTTGGTTCGCGACTTCAGTGCTGCGGCAGTGGAGTTGCACGGCAAGCCCAGTGCCAGTGAAGATCAACAACGGTTGGCTCTCGCATCCATTCGGCGCCCCGCGTTTGCGGCGGAGCGATTCGAGTACGTCTGGCAGCAGGTTGTGGCTCTGTCCGGTGCATACGAAATGAACGGTGCTCGCGAAACGAACGGGGAGGAATGAAATGTCTGAACTGACGATGAATCGACCGCGTGAGGATTACGGCTTCTTCGGCCCAGGATCACCCAGTTGGAAAATATGGGCGGCTCCGACAGCTTTGATCGGTTTCCAGCGGTCGGTGGTGCTCGAGCACTTCGACCCCTTCCTTGCTGCCGCAGTGGCAGACATGAGCGGGATCTACAGCGATCCGGCCGGGCGACTCGACCGAACCTTGGCCTACTTCCTGACCGTCGCCACCGCCGACGGGCGGACGGCACTGGCCTTGTCCGACCATCTCATGACGGTGCACGCTCAGGCCACGGGCATCGAACCGATTACCGGAACTCGTTACAGTGCAAACAATCCGGCGTCGCAACTGTGGATCCACGTGACCGGTTGGCATTCGGTGCTCAAGTGCTACGAGATGTACGGGCCGGGACCACTCTCCGCCGTCGAAGAGCAGCGGTACTGGGAAGAATGTGTGATCGCTGCCGAACTACAGACATGCAAGACCTCCGACGTTCCACGCTCCCGAGACGAGGTACGTGAATACTTCGCTGAAGTCAGGCCCAGATCGTGTACCTCCGAGCGTGCCAACCGGGCAATGCACTACTTGTTGAGAACTCCGAGAGCGCAGGGGAAGACGAAGTTCGCGGCCTTCAGCCGATTGGTCGCGCCGGCCACTATCGCGACTTTGCCCGGCTGGATGCGAACGATGGGTGGGTTCGATCAGCCCGCGTTGTTGGACAGGGCAATTGCGCCCGCGGTGCGAACTGCAGTCCGGGTGGGCAGTTCACCGAAGAACATGACCACTGCTCTGAAAGTCATTGCGCCGATGACGGGCAAGGTGTTGGAGCGGCACCTGCGTGACGAGCAGCCCCTCGACCCGAGGGTTGTCACCCCAGCAGAGATTCGGGAGCGATTCCCGCGAGCCGCCAAAGTTCCGCAGGCAGTCTGACGGGTTCGCCACGGCCTGTGGGCTCCGTATCGGGTGCTGATGTCCGATGCGGAGCCTGGCCGTGTTCCGTTGTACCCGAGAAGCTGTTCTCAGGTTTTGAAGGTGGTGTTCGCCGGCCGCGGGTGCCGCTGCGGGTCGATCGAGGGCGGTGGGATGAACCAGGGTTTGTTGTCGATGCCTATTCGGATGTCCCATTTTCCGACGAACCCGGATTTGCGGTGCATCAACCGGTGGTGCGAGCGGCACAGCAGGACAAGGTTGTTCATCACCGTCGGGCCGCCGTTCGCCCAGTGCTTAATGTGGTGCGCATCTGTCCACGCCGGTACGCATGAACACCCCGGGAACGCGCAGCCCTTGTCGCGGGCAATCAGCGCCACTCTCTGTTCCGCGTTGACCAACCGTTTTCCGGGTTTCGCATCCAACGGCGCGCCGTGAGCGTCCAGTAGAACAGTCGACAGGAAACAATCGCACCCCAGAAGCCTGGTCTGGGACACCGACAGCGGCCCCAACCATGGCATATGCCCGACATCGAGATCCGACGGGGACTCTTCACCAGCAGAAGGCGCAGCGGCACAATCTCGATGCTCAGCGAGGTCGCGGGCGTTGATGTGCACATTCACATGCGGACGTTGGCCGCCGTCGGTTCCGGTCTTTGCGCAGTCCAGATACCGGCGGATCAGCTCGGTGAACCCGTCCGCGGTCCGCTTCGCCGCCGACCGAGCATCCGGCGTTCCATCGGGCGCTGGGGTCGGCATCGTCAGATTCGACAACGCCGACAGCAACATTTCGCCGGTGAGAGCGTCGAAATCCCCGCGCACCACCACCCGACCGTTCAGCGTCGAGGCGATCCGGAGCTCGTTCCGATCCACGTCTTCGGCAGGTGGAATCTCATCCGATTCGAACAGCCGCTCCAAGGTCGCGATGACATGCCGCACCTTCGTCGTCGTCGCCTCCACTCCCGACGCAGCAGCCAACAACAAATCGATGCAGCGAGGTAACGCCTCCTCCGGCATGCCTTTCGGCGGGGATTCACAGAACGCGACGATCAAGACGGCGTGATCGAACGAGCAATCCCCCACATCGAAACTCGCTGCCACCGCGGGAAACGGCCGCAGCGCGGCGCCCAGGGCGGCGATCTTCTTTCCGTCCCGAACCTGCAGCATCGTGTTCGCCGCCAACCACGCACCCACCCCGCGGGACGCGATCACCTGATCATCCGGGCGCATCGAGAGTTCGTCCACCACCGCTACCCGAACGGCTTCCAGGCGCAGAATCTCCGCACTCGCCTCGATAGCAGCCTCACACAACTCAGAAGCAGACAACTGCCACAGGCGTCCGCGTAATCCCACCGCAGAACCCGACACCACGTCTGACGACAAGACACTCATAGAATCCCCCGATCCCCTCCTTGAATCATACTCGAACATACTTTCGAGTCAAGAGCGTTTTTGGATCCTCGGTTTCTCGCAAAGATTCAAGAGTGCATCCGTTGTCCGCGAATGTGTTTCGTCGGGACGGAGGCCGTCATCGAGTGTCACGACCGATGGGGTGGGGTATAGGCCACCGATTCTCAAACTTGGCTAAAGAATGCGGTGGGCGTTTGACCGCGTGAGCACACGGGTAACCCGCTCCGGATGCCGTCAGCGTGAGGGGGCCGTGAGTGGACGAGTCACACAAGATCCGTCGCCGTTCGTTTGTTCAAGGGCTTGGCCTGCTGGCCGGACTGAGTGCATTGTCCGCTGGATCTGCGACGGCTCGACCTCCTGATGTCGATCCACTGCGCACGTTCCAACTTCCGTCACCCCAGCTGGAACCGTTCCGGGAGCCCCTTCCTGTCCTGCCGGGCATTTCGGGTGGCAATCTGGACCTTCGTGCGGCGTCGTCGATGCACCGTTTCCATCCGGATCTACCGTCGTCGCCGTCGCTGGGATACGGCGGGTTGGACTATCTGGGCCCCACCATCGAGGCGCACGTCGATCAGCTCGTGACAGTGCGATACGCCAATGACATTGCTGCGTATCCGCTTGCCGCCGATGTCGATCCGGGCCTGCACGGTGTGAGCGACCTCGACCGCACACAGGTCCCCACCTCGCTTCACCTGCATGGAGGAGTCACTGCACCACAGTTCGACGGACATCCCGAGTTGATTCAACGGCCGGGCGAAGGTTTAGTCCACGAATACACGAATGGTCGTGCGGCCGGTAATCTCTGGTACCACGATCACGCCATGGGGATGACTCGCCTCAACGTCTACGCCGGGCTGGTCGGGATGTATTTTCTCCGGGACGACGCTGACACAGGCACCGCCGGGAACTCTCTCGGCTTGCCGTCCGGTGAGTTCGAGCTTCCGATGATTCTGCAGGACAAGGTATTCACCTCCGACGGTCAGCAGAGTGTCCGTTCCACGTGGCTCACTCCGCAAGGTTCATGGGATCCGGCGACTCCTGGTGACGTGGGTGTGGTGAACGGCGTCGTATGGCCGAAAGTGGAGGTGGCTCGCGGACTGTATCGATTGCGACTGCTCAACGCCGCAACCTATTCGGTGTGGAATCTGCACTTCGCAAATCGTATGCGGTTCTGGGTGATCGGGTCCGAAGGCGGACTATTGGCCGCTCCTGCGCCGACGGATCACGTCCGGTTGAGTCCAGGTGAACGCGCTGATCTGCTGGTCGACTTCAGCATGCTCGAGCCGGGCACGACGGTGGAATTGCGCAACGATGAACCGGTACCTCTTGCGGTGGCTCAACGCGGTACGCAGGTGATGCCGGTCTTCTGCCGATTCGACGTGGGCAGTGCAGCGGGGTTCACCGGCACGATCCCCCAGCAGCTGAATTCCGTTGCCGCCGAGCCTGCGTCCCCGAATGTGGTGCGAAATCTCACGATCATGCAGCTGTCGCGTCCCTCGGATTATCCCTCGATCACCATGTCGCTCAACAATTTGCGGTTCACCGATTCGGATATCGAACTGCCGCGCCAGGGGGCCGTCGAACAATGGAATCTGATCAACATCACCACGGAACCGCATCCGATTCATCTGCATCTGGTGGCGTTCCGCGTTGTGGGACGCCAGAACATCGACACTGCAGCGCTGATGCAGCGGTATCCGGTACCTGACCTGGGGGTCCGGTGGTCGCCGTCGGCCGAGGAGTTCCTGACCTCCCCGCTGCGGCCTCCCGAAGTGTGGGAAACGGGGGAGAAAGACACTGTCATCGTGGATGCCAACTCGATTACCCGCGTGATCGTTCGCTTTCCGACGGCGGACGAGCTGGGCTTCGATCCGGATGCAACATTCGCGAGAGGTTCCATGGCGGATCACTCGGCACACGGTGAGGCCGGCATGGGGGACCTGCAGGGGTACGTCTGGCACTGTCACATGCTCGATCACGAAGACCACGACATGATGTTGCGATATCGGGTGGTGACGTAGCCTTCAAAGGGAGAAAAGTTCCCAGAGGAGGCAGCTGTGTCGGAAGGTGCGCCCACCGGGCCCCTGGACGGATATCGGGTGATTGAACTCGGAACCTTGATCGCCGGGCCCTTCGCCGGGAAATTGCTCGGCGACATGGGAGCCGACGTGATCAAGATCGAATCACCGGACCGCCCAGACCCGCTTCGTACCTGGGGTCAGGCTGAGCAGGACGGTCATCGATTCTTCTGGACGGTTCACGCCCGCAACAAGCGGTGTGTGACGTTGGACCTTCGCGTCGACGCGGGACGAGACCTGTTTCTGAATCTGGTCGAACATGCGGACGTGGTGGTCGAGAACTTCCGGCCGGGCACCCTCGAAAAATGGGGACTAGGATTCGACGTGCTCAGCGCGCGCAACCCGAAGTTGGTCTTGGCCAGGGTATCCGGGTACGGGCAGAGCGGGCCGCAGGCGAAGAGTGCCGGCTACGCCTCGGTGGCTGAGGCAGTCAGCGGATTTCGGCATCTGAATGGCTATCCAGGGCAGGCACCTCCGCGTATTGCTCTTTCGCTCGGAGATTCCCTCGGCGGGATGTTCGCCGTTCAGGGAGTGTTGGCGGCGTTGCTCTCGCGAGAGCGGACCGGCCGCGGTCAGGTCGTCGACGTTGCTCTCACGGAATCCTGTCTGGCGGTGCAGGAATCCACGATTCCGGATTACGACCGCGGCGGCATCATCCGACAGCCCTCGGGAACGAGGTTGGAGGGTATCGCGCCGTCCAACATCTATCAGACCTCTGAAGGAAACTGGGTGGTGATCGCGGCCAATCAGGACACGTTGTTCGCTCGGCTGTGCAGCATCATGGGTTCACCGGAACTTGCTCAGGACAAGCGTTTCGCGGATCACGTTGCGCGGGGAAAGCACCAGGATGAACTCGACGAACTGATCGCCGAATGGGTTGTGGCACAGGATCCCGCGACGCTGGTGGAACGGCTGACCGAGGTGGGAGTTGTTGCCGGACCGATCAATACGGTTGAAGACGTCGTCAAGGATCCTCAGTTGATCGAACGGGGAATGCTTGTCGACCACTACGACGAACGGATCGGCGAAAACGTCCTCGGCTTGGGTGTCGTGCCTACCTTCAGCGAGACCCCTGGATCCGTGCGCAACGCGGGGGCGTCGGCGCCAGGTCACGACAACTCCTCGGTCTGGGGCGGACTCCTCGGACTCTCGGACGACGAGCAGGCAGAACTGAAGATGAAGGGTGTGATCTGACATGTCGGCCCCTGAGGTGGGTATTTCAACAGTCAGTATTCGTGAAGTCGGGCCACGGGACGGGTTGCAGATCGAAGACCCGGTGTCGCTGGCGGAAAAACTTCGACTTGTCGAAGCTCTGGCTGCGACGGGTGTTTCGCGCATCGAGGCGACGTCGTTCGTCTCACCGCGCGCTGTGCCGGCATTGGCGGACGCGGAGTTATTGGCCGCAGAATTGCACCAGTGGCCGGGCATCGAGTTCTCGGCATTGGTCGCCGGAATCGGAGGAGCGAAACGGGCCGTCGCCGCAGGAATAAAAACCGTCGAATACGTTGTGTCGGCATCGAATGGACACAGCGAAGCCAACACCCGGTCGACTACGGAGCAAGCAACCGAACGCATCGGAGAGGTCGTTCAGATCGTCCACGACGCCGGTGGGCGGGTAGAGGTCATCGTGGCCACAGCCTGGGACTGCCCGTTCGACGGTCCCACCGATCCGGATCGTGTTCTGCGGATTGCGGAGCAGGCCAAAGAGTTCGGCGCTGATCAGTTCTCGATCGCGGATACTATCGGCACTGCCACGCCGGGGCGTGTCGGACGGTTGATCGACGCTGTGGGCGACAGAGTGGGCGACTTCGGCTTGGGTGTGCACTTCCACAACACTCGCGGCGCTGGTCTTGCCTGCGCGTTAGCGGCTGTGCAGCACGGTGTTCGAAACCTGGACGCGTCCACCGGCGGTCTCGGCGGTTGCCCGTTCGCTCCCGGTGCCAGTGGCAATATCGCGACTGAGGAACTGGTCTACATGCTCGAAGACATGGGCATTGCGACAGGTATCGACCTGGACGCGAGCATTCGTGCCGCTGCCGTTGCGGAAGAGATTGTGGGCCATGCAGTTCCCAGTAATCTCCTCCGCGCGGGCGATCGAAAGCGATAGGGAGCCTTACTCGTCTCGGCTGGGTAACGCGAGCTGCAGTTTGACCAACTGTTCGTGTGCCGCCGGCGGCCAGCCGATGCGCTGCTTCTCCAGATACCATGCACCGGCGGCAAATATGATCGCGAGGACGATCCAGATCGCGACACTTCCGATCTGGGAGCCCAGGTCGCTCGACGAGGACGCTTCGCCTGTGCTGTAGTCGTATTCCGTTGTCGTGGTGATTCCCTCGACCGCGAAGGTCCACAGAATCGGAAGTGCGCACAGCGCGGCGAGGGCGCGAGCGATATGTGCTGGGCGCAGTTCGAAGATCATTCTTTTCTCCTGGTGATCGACCCGGTGAATCTCATTCTCCTCGAAAGCTATTAGGGATCGATGGTGCTGTCTGTAGTCGGATCGACGGACACGGATGCGGTGCCGAGCTTCGCTAACCCTTCTGCCGTATCAGTTGCATTCCGTTGTGATCGAACTCGATTCGTCGAACGTCTTCGGTGTCGACCAGCATCGTGGCCATGGCGGTGCGCCGTGGTGGAAGGATCCGAATAGTCACTTTGCCTCGCGTGATCGCGGTGAGTTCCCGGACGATGCTCGAGTGGATTCGGTCGCGCACAGCGGGGTTCGCGTCATCCATTCCGTGGTCGTCGAGCAGTACCACCTCGACGCCACGGCTCCGCGCAAGGGCAACGGCATCGACTACGTGATTCTTCTGAAATCCTGGCGCTCGGAGCGAGTCACGTAGTTGAGCTTCGAGAAGCTCACAGGCCAATTTCTCGGTGGAATCCATCGGCACGCCTGAAGCAATCCGCTCGAGCAGGGGCCGGGCCAGCATGTTGAGTCTGTCGAGTTGGGCGTCTCGTTCTTCGATGACTGCCGAAGTGGCTGCTTCCGCGGCGATGCGTTCGGTAGATGCTTGGCGTAGTGCGAAGATCATCTTGGCTCGTGGCCGAATCGTGAGGGCGAAGACCGTCGACATCAGGACTGGCCCGACGTTGGCGAAGGATTCGGAAAAGCCGTACATCGGTCCTTGGCCTGTGACAGTCGACCAGGCAATCGAGGAAGCAATTAGTAGAATCACACCGAGCCAGGCGTAGCCCGTTCTTCCCCTCACGCACATGAAGGTGAAGACGACAGTACACATTCCGAAAGGCCAGAGTTGTGCCGGATTATGCACCGGTACCGGCAATACCATGAACACCGCGCCGCAGGCGACCAAGCCAGTAGCACTGAGAAGGATGCCCTGGGGGAGGGGCATGGGATCCCCGTCGGTCAGGACGATGGAGAAAGCAGCTGCCGACCCAACGAGTACCGCGACCGCCAGTGGCCACCAGGACTTGACTCCGCTTGTCCCGTACGCGGCGGAAATCGAGTACGTGACGGTGAAGCAGACAACCAGAACGAGAGCGGATCTGCTACGCATTCCGAGTAGGTCGCGGATGTCTTTGCCGGCGGTGATGCTCCCCGCGGCGTTGTTCATCGAGGAGCCCTCTCAGGTCTCTGCCAGGACAGAGTGACTGTGGTTCCTGCTCCCGGAGTAGACCCGACGTGCGCTGCACCTCCGGGGATATTGCGTACCCTGGCATGAATGCTCACGGCGATGCCGAGTCGATGTGTCGGTACGGTGCGCGGATCGAAACCGATTCCGTTGTCACGTACCGTCACCTCGATTCGAGTTTCTTCGACAATTGCGTCGACTGAACGGCGTGCGTCCGGCCCTGCGTGTTTCTTACTGTTCCGCAGCGCTTCACTCAAGGCTGCGGCGAGAGCACTCACCGGTTCCGACGGAAACTCGACAGTGTTGGCGTCCGGCCCGACGTGTGACGTGAAGGCGACGTTCTCGTCTACTTCCGATGCCGCCGAACGGAGTTGAGCGAGAACCGCATCCGGGTCCAATCGTTCTGCGGACTCGACTCCAGACCGAAGACGGTCCAGGCGGGTCAGTGTGCGTCGGGACTGCTCGGCGACTGTGGAATCGGAGTCGTTTCGCGCCGCAGCCAACAAGGTCGACATCACGGTGTCGTGGATCAGGGCGTTGAAACGTTCCCGTTCGACGTCCTTGGCAGCTGCAGCCGCGGCGCCGGCGGCCGCAGCGTGGGTAGTGGCAATGGTGGCGTCAAGGGTTTGTCCGGTGCGAAGTGCGACGACGGACGCTGCAACAAAAACTGTGCAGAACATCAGCGCAGCGCTGAGGTCCGGAATCAGAAGATAGAACAGGGGTGCTTCACGGATGGTGTGATTGATCAGTTGGACAAGCGTGACTCCAACTCCGAGGTACAGCAGAGCCCAGGCAGGCTGCCATGCAGCTGCGGCCGCGAGCCCGGCGACACCAGGGATGTTGGCGAGCCACGTCCCGAAGCCTTGGACATGTTCGCCGGTCCAGGCGGGCCACCACGTGCACGCAACGAGAATGTAGACGATTGCATTGACTGCGGCAGCTCGACGAATCCAGATCGTCTGGGGGAGGAACGTCGAAAGCCCCAATGCCACGGCTGTTCCGAATATCGCGAAGATTGCCACCGGTGTCCACCAGGCCGCGGTGGTTGCTGCTGCGTCCCTGATATTCGGAATCAGGATGAGCAGGTAAAACAAGTAGCCGGTACAGACGAATCTACCGAACAGTCGAAGGATCTTGTCGGTGAAGGTGGAATCGGTGGCACTTGATTGACTCTCTGCCGAATCATCCGTCAGGGACGGGCGAGGCAGTCTGGTCAGAGTTCGTCGATCGTGACTATCTGATCTTGTATCGCTCGCACGAGTAGTTCGCATTTCGTCGGTGCGTTCCTTCCAACGTAGGCATACTTCTCGCGAATCCGGGACAGGTGGGTTCCCACTGTTCCCACGCTTATGTAGAGGTTTTGAGCGACGCGTGACTTCGAATCACTGAGTAGCCACGCCCTCAGAACCTCGACTTCGCGCTCCGAAAGGTGTGGTCCGACAGGTTCTTGTGCCGTGCAGTTTTCCACAGTGACGGTCATGAGTTTCGTCCTTCTTTCGAATAGCGGAATGACAGACTCCCCGACAGCGCCGTCTTCTTACCAGGAGAATGTAAGTCGAAGTTGGCCCTTTGTCCCAGACATCAATTCCTCTGCCCATATTTCCAGGGGCAGCCTTAGCGAAAGTAATTGTCAGCGAAACAGCTTCATTACTGAAGGTCATTGTTGGTCAATGTCAGATTGCTCCCGAAATTCGTCCGTTCCGGAATCGGCAACACCCCGTCCTCGACCGCGCGTTTGTACAGATCAGTCTTTGTGGGGGCCGGCCGTCCGGCGGCCGCATATTTCTGCCTGATGCGCTGGAGGTAGTCGTTGACCGTTTGCGGCGACAATCCGGTGAGCCGCGCAACGCGATCCGCCTTCTCTCCGGATGCGTAAAGTTCGAGTACCTCGAGTTGCCGAGGACTCAGACCCACTTCACCTAGACCTGGATCCCCGTCAATGGCGGCAGCCCACTCCGTCGTCACCACCTGCCCTCCCGACGCGGCGGAACGAATCGCATCAACCACGACGGCAGTCGGCTCGGATTTGCGTACAACACCCAGCACGCCGGCACGGGCGGCCGAGCGAACGAGAAACGGGTTCTCTGCTCCGGTGAAGATCAATGTCTCTAGCCCGGCTGCCCGCAGTTGCTCGACGTTGCTCTTGGGCGATGACCCGTCAGCCAGCCGGAGGTCGAGAATTGCCAAATCCACGGCGACGTTCTGAGCGAGCAGTTCGGACACGGTGGTCGCGATGCACACCAACTCGAGATCTGGCTCGTCCTTCAGCATCACGGACAAGCCGATAGCCACCGACTCGTGGTCTTCGACCAGCCCTACGCGGCGATGTGGAAATGCAGTTTGCTCTGGCATGCGGACGATTCCCTCCTCTCGATGCGAAGACGTTATCAGGGAAGCTGACCGGTTGGTCTGGATAGCGTTATCGGCTGGCTAAGTTTTGAAGTCAGCCTGGACTGTTTTACGTTTCAGCTCTACAGTGGTGTTGTGACCGAGACCACGTCTGATGCGAAAGTAAGCCGTACGCAGGCCGAACGAACTGCCGCGATGCGTGGGCGCCTGCTCGACGCCGCCGTTGAATCGTTAGTCGAACTGGGCTACGCGCGGACCAGCACGCAAGAGATTGCCCGCCGCGCCGGAGTTTCGCGGGGTACGCAACTGCATCATTTTCCGACGAAGGAATCGCTGGTCGTTGCAGCCGTCGAGTATTTGGTCGACAAGCGACTGGAAGAAATCCTCACCGCTGAAGTGGATCGCGGTCGAGGCCTCGAGGTCCTGGCGGACGCGTTCTCCGGGCCGCTGTTCTATGCCGCCCTCGAATTGTGGGTCGCGGCGCGAACCGATCCCGTTCTGCACGCGGCGACGGTGCCTCTCGAACGCAAGGTAAGTGAGGCACTCGAATTCGGTAGCGCGGAGTTGTTCGGCGATCGCTTCGATTCCGAATCGGTCGAACTCACCATCGAACTAGTCCGTGGGCTTGCCGTCTCAGCCCTTTTCCGTACATCCGAAGCCGACGACGCGCTCAGAGCGCGACTGTTGCCGGCCTGGCAATCCCGAGTGGAGAAGAAGTGAAGCTTCCCGAACATGTCGAAACGTTGATCGTCGGTGCCGGATTCGCCGGTATGGGCCTGGCGGCCAGAATGCTTCGCGACAACCGAGCGGCGGACGTCGTGTTGATCGAGCGCGGAGCTGATATCGGTGGCACCTGGCGAGACAACACCTACCCCGGCTGTGCCTGTGACGTGCCGACCGCGCTGTACTCGTATTCGTTTGCGCCGAGCGCCGATTGGAGTCATACCTTTGCTCGTCAGCCCGAGATCTACAACTATCTGAAGAAGGTGGCCGCAGACACCGGCATCGTGGAACGCGTAGTCCTGAACTGCGAACTCGAAGCTGCTGTGTGGGACGAGGATGCGGCGCTGTGGCGTATTCGGACATCTCGAGGATCGTTGACGGCCAAAGCTCTGGTCGCCGCGACCGGAGCGTTGTCGACGCCCAAGATCCCGGATTTCCCCGGTCTCGACCAATTCTCCGGGACCACTTTCCATTCGGCGACGTGGAACCACGAACACGAACTGCGTGGTGAGCGCGTAGCCGTGATCGGAACGGGAGCGTCGGCGGTTCAGTTCGTTCCCGAAATTGCCGACCCTGCTGCCCATGTCACCGTGTTCCAGAGAACTCCGGCCTGGGTGATTCCGCGGATGGATCGCACCCTGCCTGCCGCGCAGAAAGGCCTGTATTCGCGGATCCCCGCTACGCAGAAGGTCGTTCGCGGAGCGGTTTACGGCTTCCGTGAGCTACTCGGTGCCGCGATGTCCCACGCGACGTGGGTGCTGCCGGCCTTTGAGGTGGCCGCGCGTCTTCATCTGCGCCGACAGGTCAAAGATCCGGAGTTGCGCCGGAAACTGACTCCCGATTTCACGATCGGCTGCAAGCGGATGCTCCTGTCCAACGACTGGTTGCGCACACTCGACCGCGCGGACGTGAGTCTGGTCGACAGTGGGCTCGTCTCGGTCACCGAAAACGGAGTGGTCGACGGACGCGGCGTCGAGCACAAGGTTGACACCATCATCTTTGCCACGGGGTTCACTCCGACGGAACCGCCTGTAGCGCATCTGATCACAGGAAAGCAGGGAGAGACGCTGGCCGCGCATTGGAACGGTAGCCCCAATGCGTACAAAGGCACTGCAGTGAGCGGGTTCCCGAATCTGTTCCTCATGTACGGTCCGAACACCAACCTCGGTCACAGTTCGATCGTCTACATGCTCGAGTCCCAGGCCGAGTACGTCAACGACGCCTTGAACACCATGAAGCGTGAGCGACTGGACGCTCTCGATGTCAACGAGTCGGTACAGGTGCACTACAACAAGGGAATTCAGCACGAGTTGAAGCACACGGTGTGGAACAAGGGTGGATGCTCGAGCTGGTACATCGATCCGGAGGGACGCAACTCGGTGCAGTGGCCGACGTTCACTTTCAAATTCCGGTCGCTGCTGGAGCATTTCGATCGTGAGAACTACTCGGCTCGCAAGATCGAGAGCGTAGAGGCATGACCACGACGCACTACGACGTGGTGGTGGTCGGATCGGGATTCGGTGGCAGTGTCGCCGCTCTTCGCCTGACGGAGAAGGGATACCGCGTCGGGGTGCTCGAAGCCGGTCGACGGTTTTCCGACGACGAGCTACCAGAAACCAGTTGGCGACTGCGAAAGTATCTGTGGGCACCGTGGATTGGGTGCTACGGCGTGCAGCGTATCCATCTGCTTCCGGATGTGCTGGTGATGGCGGGATCCGGGGTTGGCGGAGGATCGTTGAACTACGCCAACACGTTGTATCAGCCACCCAAACGGTTCTTCGAAGACCGTCAGTGGGCGCACATCACGGACTGGCACGACGAGCTGGCGCCGTACTACGACCAGGCCAAGCGGATGTTGGGTGTTCGCACCAATCCGTCCTTCACTCCCGCCGACGCGGTGATGAAGGAGGTAGCGGAAGAAATGGGTGTGGGGGAGACCTTCACGTCCACACCCGTCGGTGTTTTCTTCGGGGAGGCAGGAGTTTCCGTGCCGGACCCGTTCTTCGGCGGGAAAGGACCCGAGCGCACCGGATGCACCGAATGCGGGGGATGCATGACCGGGTGCCGTGTCGGGGCTAAGAACACGCTGGTCAAGAACTACCTCCATCTTGCCGAGCAAGCGGGCGCCAGAGTGCATCCGCTCACGACCGTCACCGACCTGCGGCCGGCGGCAAGCGGTGGTTACCACCTGCTCGCGAGGCGGACGGATGGCGTCCGCCGGCGAGAAGTTCGGTTCACCGCCGACCAGGTGGTGGTTGCCGCCGGAACGTACGGAACGGCGAGACTGCTGCTCGGTATGAAGGAATCCGATGCTCTGCCGGGCCTGTCGGACACTCTGGGCACCGTCGTACGTACCAATTCGGAGGCCGTGCTGGCCGCGACGTCGAAGTCGCGTCGACGGAACTTCACGCAAGGTGTCGCGATCACCTCGTCATTTCACCCGGACGATCACACGCACATCGAGCCGGTGCGATACGGCAAGGGCAGCAATGCAATAGGGCTTCTGCAGACCGTCCTGAGTGACGGGGGTGGGCGAACTCCCCGGGTGCTGAAGACCCTGGCGGTCGCGGCCCGGCATCCAGGTGCGTTCTTGCGATCGTTGTCCGTGCGGAACTGGTCCGAGCGAACCGTCATCGCGCTGGTGATGCAGACCGACGACAACTCCCTCGAACTCTCCAAGAACACCAAACGATTCGGACGCTCACTCACCAGCAGGCCGGGGCCGGGTGATCCGCCTCCTCAGTGGATTCCGCAGGGCCATACAGCTATTCGTAAGGTAGCCGCGAAGATCGACGGCGATCCGGGCGGTTCCATCGCCGAGATCGTGAACATCCCGATGACGGCGCACTTTCTGGGCGGCTGCGCGATCGGTGACGACGCGTCCAGTGGCGTCGTGGACCCGTATCTGCGGGCATACGGTCACGAGGGACTGCACGTCATGGACGGTTCGGTGGTGAGCGCGAATCTCGGAGTGAATCCTTCCCTGACCATCACGGCGCAGGCGGAACGAGCGTGCGCGATGTGGCCGAACAAAGGTGGCGCGGACGCCCGCCCGGAGACCGGCGAGCCATACGTACGTATCGATCCGACTTTGCCGTCCGATCCGGTGGTGCCGACGCATGCACCAGGCGCTTTGCGGCTTCCCCTGACCATTCGAGCTGAGAAGGTGTCCGATGTGGAGCGTGCCTGAATCGACAAGTGACCGCGTCGACTGGCCGGTGAGTGATCCGCCGCCGTGGCCGGCTCGCGTTCGCGCGACACTGTGGTGGCACCGCAGTACGTCGGCGGCACGCGAGCTCGGGCCGGACGGTCGAACGATCCCGATGACGGTAGCCATGATGGTGGACTACCTCGATTCTCCGGTCGGTCCGTATCGCGAGATCCTCGCCAGCCCCGTCTTGCATGCGCCGGGAAAACGGATCGGGCCGATGCCGCGTATGGCGGTCCCTTTCATCGCGGTGGATTCGGAACCGTCGGTGCACGGCGGACGGGTCCACTGGCAACTGCCCAAGGTTCTGGCCGAGTTCGACGGAGACGTGCAGCGGAAATTCACTGCAACCGGCGACGGCTGGCGGGTGCGTTCGGATACGCGGATGCTCGGGCCGCGTCTGCCGATTGCCGGGGCGTTGGGGTTTGCACAGCCGGAATCCGGCGGCGGTGTGGCGATTGCCTCGGCGAGGCTGACCGGATCGTTCCGATACGCGCGTGTGAGCGTCGAGTCGGAGGGGCCGACACTGCCGAGCTGGTTGGCTGCGGGCACCCATCACGGCGTCGTGATTCTGGGCGGAAAGATGACTACGGGAGCAGCCAAGCACAGGTAGTAGTTGGTTTGACCCGCGGAAAAGCGACCAAGGCCGCCCCTGTCAGTGACCGGGCGGCCTTTGGTCGTGTGGTGTTGAAGGTTAGGTGTCGACGTCCCACAGGCGCCTCTCGGCGGGTGGTCGCTCGCAGCGACAAAAGGGGTGGGGCCCGGGGCTTGTTCGGACGCCGACAGGGTGTTCAACGGTGGTTCGACCGGATTTGTTCCCGGGGATCGCCGGAACATAAGAACCGTCCCCGAATGACAGTCAGGACGTAGTTCGACTGACCCGGAACGGCATCGCCGTCGTCGTCGTCGACGATGTCAACGAAGAACTTGACCATGTGCTTCGTCAAATTCCAACCGTCATCATCGATCTATTGTGGCCAACATCTTCATCCGATTTCGCAGTCTGTCCACGTCATGAAAAGCTGCACCACGCAGGTCTACCTCGGACCGCGCAGCCCACCGAAGCGCGCACGTCACCGTGGACATGATCTTTCTATTTCATTCGAACAGAGTACAGACAGCGATGCCAGAAATTCGTAAAGTTCGGTAGTAAAACAAAGGTGCTGCACCAGGATTGCGAAAAAACTAACCGATCATCTTCAGCTTTGAAGCTGATTGAAGAATCGGATTTGCTTGCACTCTGGCCCGTAATTATCCCACCGAATAGGATTATCGTGAAGAATTCGATCAAACTTGGAATTTTGGCGATCGCCATTGCGCTAGTGTCGGCTGGATGTTCTTCTGGTGAGGTACCGGGCGAGGATGGCGTAGGTCGCGAGAACGAAGCGACCGGGTCATCACCTACCACGATATCCGCAACGTCCACCTCTCGATCCTCGGCTTTGGTGGCGGGAGTCCCTGATATGAGCAGCATGTCCGGGCCGTTGCTGGTCACTTGTCTGAAAGACGGAAAAAGTCAGCCGCAGGGTTACATCGCAAAAGAGTCGAAAAGCGTCACGCTTACTGTTGTCGATCCGAAAACCGGGAAGGGTGATATCGCGCGTCAGTTCGACCTTCCTCCAGATTTTGAAACACCCCGATCTTGCGGGTACGACCAGCGTGGGCGGAAGTATTTCGATGCAGGTTACAGTCTCATTGCCGTCGAGTTCAAAGAGAAGGAAACGAAGGAGCCTCACGTCGGCTTCGTGGATGCCGCCACGGGAGTGGTTACCGACGTATCTCGATGGCTGGCTGGGGCTGGTAACTTTGCGGCGAAGATTGACCATAGTGTGCCGATGTTTGACGCGTCGGACAATCTCGTCTTTTGGGATGGTGTCAATAATGCCTGGATTTCGGTTGATTTGAAAACGAAGGGTGTAGTAGGAAAGGTTTCTGAAAATTCAATGGGATACCAAAATCATCCGGTATTCCTTTCGATGCCGGATGGACTTCCCTGCAAGCCAATCTGGAAGATTGATTCAACGCGCTTTCTGGTGCATTTCACCGGCGGGGAAGGCAAGCAAGACTCGATTGCTTTGTGGACTTCTGACACCCCGTTGACGGATGATGACGAAGGGCGTCAAGCTGCTGAAGAAATCAAATGGGGTGATATTCCTGAGGAGCTACGCCTAAGTAGCAATCTGACACTTGTTGCCGCCACGCTCTGTGCTGAACTTAATCCAGTGCGACTAACTCCGCTGATGGATTCCGGAAGTATCTCCAATGCAGTAGTTTCTCCAGATCTTAAAGCTGGTGTAATCACAGTTTCTGGAGCTCGATCCGGAGGAAGTCGATATTCTTTGGACGCGTCCAATCCTGATAACTTGAATCCGATTGCGGATAACTTCGATGGAAAGTATGCATTTATCGACTGGATCTGAACACGTGAGGGACTCAGCAGACTGCCGCCGATCCGGACGCGTTCCGGTTTTCCAGGTCGTCATGCACCGGAACTGTGAAGCCACGATGCTCGCGTGCGACCGCGGCGACCGGGGAGGGCTGAGAATCGTCCTCCAAGTCACGGCGCATCGATTGGAATGTCTGCGAGGAGTGCACATGCCCCAGATGCGTATTGATCGGCAGATCAGGCGCAGGCCTCGAATCAATCCCTCTCGTTTCGGGCCATTGGGCCCTCGGTCGGTGGGTCCTTGACTGACCACTGGGTGTGACGCCGGTCTCGATTCAACTTAGGTAATCCTTTTCTTGACTAATTCCAGAAAAGCGGCATACTGGGAAACATGCGAGACGGAGAGCATGACTTCGACCCCCGAGCGCAACTGCGCGCCGTCGGGTTGAGGGTCACTGCTCCGCGCCTCGCCGTGCTGGATGCGGTTACAGCCCAACCGCATTCAGACGCCGATTCTGTTGCAGCACTCGTGCGGCAGCAGCTCGGATCGGTATCCACACAGGCCGTTTACGACGTGCTGAAGGCATGCGTGAACGCAGGATTGCTGCGACGCATCGAGCCGGCGGGTTCACCCGCACGGTTCGAGACGAGGACTGGTGACAACCACCATCACCTCGTCTGTCGCGGCTGCGGCAAGGTCGTCGACGTCGATTGTGTTGTCGGCCAAGCTCCCTGCCTCGAACCTTCCGACAATCACGGCTTCGAAATCGACGAAGCCGAGGTCGTGTTCTGGGGCCGTTGCCAAGATTGCCTGAAGAATTCTGCCGAATCCGACACCGAGTCGGACGCGGTCTCGCAGAATCGAATTGATGCGTCCAGAACCTCCGAGTCAGCCACCTCGCATGCAGCCCATGCGTTCGGCTCGGATGCAGCCCCGCTCCTCTGACGCCCAGCCCACAACGCTAGGAGGCTTCGCCATGACCAAGCCCACCACCAACAATTTCGGTATCGCGGTCGCAAGTGATGACGAATCGCTGACCGCGGGTATTCAGGGGCCGGTGCTCCTTCACGACCACTACCTGATCGAGAAGCTCGCGCAGTTCAACCGCGAGCGTGTCCCGGAGCGCATCGTCCACGCCAAGGGCGGCGGCGCTTTCGGTGAACTCGTCATCACACACGACGTCAGCAAGTACACCAAAGCCGCGTTCCTGCAGCCGGGTAAGAAGACCGAGTCGCTCGTCCGCTTCTCCACCGTCGCCGGTGAGCAGGGCAGCCCCGACACCTGGCGCGATCCGCGCGGTTTCGCGATGAAGTTCTACACCGAAGAGGGAAACTACGACCTCGTCGGCAACAACACTCCGGTGTTCTTCATCAAGGACGCCATCAAGTTCCCCGACTTCATTCGTTCGCAGAAGCGACTCCCGGGTTCCGGTCTTCGTGACCACGACATGCAGTGGGACTTCTGGACTCTGCGCCCCGAGACCGCTCACCAGGTGACCTGGTTGATGGGTGACCGCGGTATCCCGAAGACCTGGCGCAACATGGACGGCTTCGGATCGCACACCTACCAGTGGGTCAACGCTGCGGGTGAACGCTTCTGGGTGAAGTACCACTTCAAGACCGATCAGGGCATCGAGTTCCTGACGCAGGCAGAAGCAGACAGCCTCGCCGGTAGCGATCCTGACTACCACCGCGCGGATCTGTACAACGCCATCGAGGCCGGTAATTTCCCGAGCTGGACACTCAAGGTTCAGATCATGCCGGTCGACGAGGCCGAGGGCTACCGCTTCAACCCGTTCGACCTCACCAAGGTTTGGTCCCAGAAGGACTACCCGCTGATCGAGGTCGGCAAGTGGACGCTGAACCGCAACCCGGAGAACTTCTTCGCGCAGATCGAGCAGGCTTCGTTCGAGCCGTCGAACGTGGTGCCCGGCATCGGATTCAGCCCGGACAAGATGCTTCTCGGCCGCGTCTTCTCCTACGCCGACGCACATCGTTACCGCATCGGCACCAACTACGCCGACCTGCCCGTCAACGCCCCGAAGAACGAGGTGAACTCCTACTCCAAGGAGGGCGCCATGCGTTACAGCTTCAATTCCCCGTCGACGCCGGTGTACGCACCGAACTCGTACGGCGGACCGCATGCCGATCCGTCGGTTGCCGGTGACGAAGGCCTGTGGGCGTTCGACGGCAAGGCTGTGCGCGCCGGATACATCGAGCACGCCGAGGACGGCGACTTCACGCAGGCCGGAACGCTGGTCCGTGAAGTTCTCGACGACGCAGCTCGTGAGCGCCTGGTGAGCAACATCGTCGGCCACGCCCTTGCCGGCGTCAGCGAGGAAGTTCTGCTGCGTGTCTTCGAGTACTGGAAGAACGTCGACGCAGATTTGGGTAAGCGCGTCGAAGAAGGCGTACGCGCAGGTCAGTGATCCGCTGACCTGACAATCGAATAGGTGTACCGAATGCGGGCCGCTGCAAGGGAAATCGATTCCCGGCAGCGGTCCGTTTTTGTCTGCCCAACTACAGCAGCGCGAACCAGTAGACGAAGCATGCGAGAAGGAATACAACGACTGACTCCATGACGACACCCCTGTTCGACGTGCACTTCTGCTGTTCGCACCCTCCATGATCCGCTTCTCGAGCGGAGAATGCTCGGGGCACAAGTTTCGCGAACCGAGGTGTTGGGCAGTCAATTCCCATGGCAATAGGTGCGGTTCTCTTCGACATCGACGGAACGCTCGTCGATTCCAACTATCTGCACGTAGAAGCATGGTCGCGAGCGTTCTTCGAGGTAGGTCGCCCGGTTGACGCGTGGCGGGTGCATCGCAGCATCGGCATGGACGGAGACCAACTACTGGAGACGTTGCTCGGCGAAGACATCGACGGGTGCGGGCCACGGGCCAAGGAGCTTCACACCAAGTACTACCGGCAGTCGGCTGACCGCCTCCGGGTACTGCCGGGAGCACGAGAGTTGATCCGCCGAGTTCACTCGCTCGGACTGCACGTCGTGCTCGCAACTTCGGCGCCGGACGACGAACTGGAGTTGCTGCGCCGGACGCTCGACATCGACGAAATGATTTACGCCGCCACCTCTTCGGAATCCGTCGACGTGGCCAAGCCTGATCCGGACCTGATCGAGGTCGCGCTCGCGAAGGCAGGTGTCGACGCGGGAGATGCGGTCATGGTCGGAGACGCCACCTGGGACATGAAGGCGGCGACATGGGCGGGCGTTGTGGCTGTGGGAGTGCGCAGCGGCGGCATGTCGACCGACGAACTCGAAGGCGCGGGTGCTGCTGCCGTGTACGACGACGCTCGCGATCTTCTCGACCACCTCGACGGCAGTGTGGTCTCCGAACTCGTTTCAGGCCTCGATACCAGGAGTTGATCAGTGATGGCACGATTCGGCTACACGTTGATGACCGAACAGGCCGGCCCGAAAGAACTGGTTCGCCACGCAGTTCGGGCCGAAGAAGTCGGCTTCGACTTCGAAGTGATGAGTGATCACTACTCGCCGTGGCTGACCGAGCAGGGGCATGCGCCCTACGCCTGGTCGGTGCTGGGAGCAGTCGCCCACGCCACCGAGCGAGTCGGCTTGATGACGTACGTGACTTGTCCGACCGTGAGGTACCACCCTGCCGTCGTCGCTCAGAAAGCCGCGACGATCCAGATCCTCGCGGACGGGCGCTTCACCCTGGGATTGGGAAGTGGCGAGAGCCTGAACGAGCATGTGGTCGGCGAGGGTTGGCCGTCCATCGACACCCGCCAGGACATGCTGCAGGAGGCGGTGAGCATCATTCGCGCACTGCTCGCAGGAGACCTGGTGAGCTGGAAGGGGGAGTACTTCGACGTCCAGTCCGCCAGGATCTGGGATCTCCCGGAGAATCCGGTTCCCCTGGCACTGGCCATGTCCGGTGACAAGTCCGTCGAGCGTTTCGGTCCGATGGCCGACGATCTGATTGCCGTGCAACCGGATTCGGAACTGGTACACATGTGGAAGCATGTGCACGGCCGGGCATACGGCTTGGCTCCCGCAGGCCGGACCATCGGTCAGATTCCGATCTCGTGGGATCCTGACCGCGACACGGCAATCGCCCGAGCTCATCAGCAGTTCCGGTGGTTCGGTGGAGGGTGGTCCGTGAACTCCGAACTGCCGACGCCGGCGAGCTTCTCGGGCGCAACTCAGTTCGTGCGTAAAGAGGATGTAGCTGAAAGCATTCCGTGTGGTCCCGATCTCGATGTGATCGTCGAGGCGGTCAAGGCATACACGGACGCCGGATTCACCGATGTGGCACTGGTACAGATCGGTGGAGATACCCAAGACCGATTCTTCGACGAGGCGGCCAAGCCGCTGCTCGAGGCTCTGCACGTCGAATTGGGTTGATCGAGACGATCAATCGAGTTCCGCCGAGTGGGCTCTTGTCGAGTCGTGCGCTACCGCCGTGCAGCTTCGCCTGCTGCGCGACGAGGGCCAACCCCAAACCGCTTCCGGCGTCGCCCGCACCGGTACCACGAACAAATCTTTCGAACATCGCTTCGCGTTCTGAAGGCGCGATCACGGTGCCGTTGTCGTCGACGAATACCGTCGCCGAACCGGTCGCAGCCCCTGATCGGACGGTGATCTCGACTTCGTCGGCGTTGCCGTGCCGAACGGAATTGGTGACGGCGTTGGTCAGCACCAGACGGATACCCGCGGGAAAGGCCTGAACCGAAAGTTCTTCCGGTGCTTTCAAACGAACGTCGACCTGAGGGTGCAGACGGCGGGCGTCAGCGACGGCACGATCGGCAACCTCCACGAGATCGACGTCTGCACAGTCCTCGGGATCGGCCACTTCACCCAGGGCGAGCGTCTCGAGATCGGTCAGGGTGCGCTCGATCTGGCGCTGCGCCTCCAACAACTCGCTGGACAGTTCGCGGCGTTGGCTTTCCGTGAGATCCAGTGTTGCGAGAACTTCCAGATCGGTACGCATCGACGTGAGAGGTGTGCGTAGTTCGTGGGCGGAGACGCGAGCAAAATCGCGTGCCGACTCCAACGCCTCTTCGGTGCGGCTTCGATCGCTTTCGATGCGACTTAGCATGCTGTGGATTGCTTCGGACAGTTCTTCGGCTTCGCGCGTTCCACGCACCGACGGTGCCCGGCGCGAGAGTCCTTCGACGTCGAGGTTGTTGCCGATCGAACTGGTGGTCTCGGTCAATTGCTGTAGGGGGCGGACGGCACGGCCCGTGAGGAACCAACCGAGCCCGGCCGCGGCAAGAATGGCGACCACTGCTGCAGCGGCCACTTGGAACTGCTGCTCACGGATTGCCTGGGTCAGTGGGTCTTCGGGGATGCTGACGGCCAGTGCGGCGCCGCTGTCGCCGGGCACCAGAACATCACGACTGCGAACATCGGTGGTAGCCAAGGCGCTGACGGTCGCGGCGTTGAATCCGGGGCTGACCACGGATGGTTCTGTTGTTGCAGTTGGTGTTTCGATGAATAGTGGGCTCGGCGCACTCGCCGCGACGCCCAGGGTGACGGAATCGAGAGTGCGTTCGAGTTGTTCGGATCCGTTGACACGCAGAAAGACCGCGAACGCAATTCCGATCGCGGCAATCACGATTCCGGCGGCCAGGCCCGAGGCGATGGCTACGCGAGTCTGAAGTGACAGCGGCCGCTTCATCGTTCGGCCCTCAGGACGAAGCCCACCCCACGCACTGTGTGGATCACGCGGGGAGTCCCGTCGACTTCGAGTTTCTTGCGTAGATAGGTGACAAAGACGTCGACGACATTGGTGTCGGCAGCGAAGTCGTAACCCCAGACGAGTCGCAGGAGTTGTGCGCGACTGAGTACGACACCGGCGTGCTCGGCGAGTACCGACAACAGGTCGAATTCTCTTTTGGTGAGTTCGATTCGTCTACCGTCGATGTGCGCTCGATGGCCACGGAGATCGACCGTCAGCGGTCCCACCGTGATCGGATGGTCGACCGACGGGGTGGCTCGCGTCGTGCGTCGAAGTAATGCGCGGAGTCTGGCGACGAGCTCGGCCAACTCGAAGGGCTTGGTGAGGTAGTCGTCGGCGCCCGCCTCCAGCCCCGCGATGCGATCACCCACGGAACTTCGGGCGCTGAGTACGCAGATCGGAACCTCGTTGCCGATCGCGCGCAGGGCGGTCACCACCCCGACGCCGTCGAGGCCGGGCATGTTGACGTCGAGAACGAGCGCGGCCGGGCATTGCTTGTTCACCGATGACAAGGCCGATCGTCCGTCGACGGCAGTTGCCGTGTCGAAGCCCGACAATCGGAGTCCACGTTCGAGCGAATTCAGAACCTTCGCGTCGTCGTCAACGATCAGGATGCGCTCGCGTGTACTCACCCCAGCCATGGTGCCATCGGATCAAGGCCTGGGGCCTCGCTCGGAGCGAGGGCCGTCGCATTCTCATCAACTCCTAAGAAACCGACAACAGATCTGCAGTGTTGGCTTCATAACCTCGGGTTTCTCGGATGCGACCGCGCCGAGAACTCGAGAACGTTCGATCAAGGAGAACTACGATGACGCGATTGAAAGTGAACGGCAAGCGGGCCCGCCGGACCGGTGTGGTGGTGGCGTCCGTGGCGGTCCTCGGTATGGCAGTGGCGCCGGGAATCGCCTGGGCTTCCAATCCGATTTCCGACGGGTCGCCGGTGGCGGTGCGGTCGATCGCGACCGCTCCGTCCGAGTTGGGTGTGGCTCCCGAAGTAGCGTGTGGTGTCGCGGCGCCGATTTCCGACGAGGAGCTGCAGAAGCTCATCGACGAGGGGAAGGTCGTGCGCGCGGAGGAGGCCGGTACGGCCGGAGTCACTATCGAAGTGCCGAGCGAAGCTGCGACATTCGTTGCGCGTGAAGGGGTGCCGGCGTTGCCGACCGTCGAGTGGGCTCCGACGACCGAAGGTGTTCCGGCAGAGGTGCTCGACATGGCAGGCGTCGCTCCGCTGGAGGAGGGCGTTGCCCTGTCATGCACGGTTGCCGCGGGCTGACGAGCGAAAAAAGCTCCGCATGAACCGCTTTGACCTGGAACGGTACGGCCGTACTCAACTGGGTCTGGAGGTTGGTCAAGCCTGTCGGTAGCACTTGCTACGTTCGGGGCGGTCTCGGCGAGCATGCCGGGGCCGTCGCCGACGGCGTCATGTGTGTGGTGTCTTGCAGAGGGTGCGGTACGGCCTGATGCGGGGCGCGTTTCGAAAGGTGTTGTGTTTCATGGTCATGGGCCCCACCCACGCGATGTCCGGTGCTGCTGTGGGGTTGGTGGTTGCGGAGTTGTTGCCTCTCGACTGGGGAGGGCCCACATCCACTGCGGAAACTTTGACCTTTGCCGGAGTGTGTGCCGGAGCCGCCTTGCTTCCCGACCTCGATACCGGTCAGTCGACGGTTTCGCGATCATTCGGTCCGCTCAGCAAGGCTCTGGCCAAAGGCATCGACGCAATTTCGGTGACCTTCTACCGCATCACCAAAGGCAAGAAGGACGGCAAGCGTCGTGGTGGGCATCGGACGCTCACGCACACCGCGCTGTTCGCCGCCGGGTTGGGTGCCGGGGTCTCGGCGCTGGTTGTTCAGTTCGGGAAGCCAGCCATCATCATCACCCTGTTCTTCTGCCTCGGGTTGGCCATCCGTGGATTGGCGGGTGAATTGGCCAAGGAGAAGGGTTGGCTCGCGGTCTCCGCCGTTGCGTTGGTGCTCTCTGCCCTCACCTGGCAGTGGTATCCGAGTGAGGCTGGATCCACGGGGCTAGGTGTTGCGGTGGCCTTGGGCTGCGCCACGCACTGTCTCGGCGATGCGATCACCAAGGAGGGAGTGCCGTTTCTTGCACCCCTGATCCCGCTCGGCGGCAAGCGATGGTGGGAGCAACGGCTGCCGTCATTTCTGTCCATCCGCGCAGGTGGGAACCTCGAGAAGGTTCTGATCGGGCCGGCTCTGACGGTTCTGACCGCCTGGTTGATCATCAGTGCGTTCGACGGCGCCCCGGAAGCGATCTACGCCGTGTTCGCTCCGATGGTGCAGTAAGCGTCGGAAAACTTTTATTACGGAACCACTGGCATCGTAATCATATTTGTTCTACGTTCGTCCTGACATGAACCGAGTCGGCTGACGGAGTGAGCAGTGGTGCATCAAGCAGAACGCAAGGCAGAGCACAGCTCCGGAGAAGGCGGTGTGAGCCGGCGCGGATTTCTCGCAGCAAGTGCCGGTGCTGCCGCGCTGACGGGTCTTTCCTGGGCGCCGGCGGGGGCGGTTCCCTGGGGTTCGGCATCGACCATCGCCCCTCCGCCCGGATTTCCGTCGGACATTCCGTTGTCACAGCAGGCATACGCCAATTGGTCGCGGGAAATCATGCTCGACAGTGTGTGGACGGCGACGGCGCGTCACAGCGACGACGTCGTCACCCTCGCGAACTGGGCGTTCGACAACGGTTACACGGTGCGTGCGCGCGGAACGATGCACGGGTGGAGTCCGTTGACGGTGGTGCCCGGCGCACCTTCGGATCGAGTTCTGCTGGTCGACACGATGACGAACTTGACTTCGGTTGTGGTGCAGCACGGCACACCCGCAACAGCCACGGCGGATGCTGGGGCCAGCATCGAAGCGATTCTGACAGCGCTCGAGCGAGAAGGGCTCGGCTGGGCCAACTCTCCGGCGATCGGTGAGCTGTCCATCGCCGGAGCGCTGGCGATCGGTGCCCACGGGGCAACCTATCCGGCGGCGGGGGAGACGATCACCCCTGGTCAGTCGTACGGATCGCTGAGCAACCTGATCACCGAGATCACAGTGGTGGCGTGGGACGAAGGCAGTAATCGCTACGCACTGAAGACTTTTCACCGATCAGATGACGAGAGCACGGCTTTCCTGACCCACCTGGGCCGAACCTTCGTCACCTCCGTGACGCTGCAAGCCGGGGAGAATTATCGGCTGCGGTGCCAGAGTTTCACCGACATTCCGTGGCAAGAGCTCTTTGCTGCTCCCGGTTCGCCAGGGCGTACCTACGAGAGTTTCGTCGAGAAATCCGGACGGGTGGAAGCGATCTGGTTCCCGTTCACCGAAACACCGTGGCTCAAGGTCTGGACGCCGACCCCGGTCAAACCGCCGGAGTCCCGAGAAGTGAGCGGGCCGTACAACTACTTCTTCTCCGACGCGATTCCCGAAGAAGTCACCACCCCGTTGGGGATGGTGGCGCAGGGTCTTCAAGCTGCGACACCACTGTTCGGTGCCTCCCAGTTCGGAGCCGTAGCAGCAGGATTGGTGCTGACCGACACCGACGATCTGTGGGGATGGTCGAAAGATGTTCTGTTCTACCTGCGGCACACAACGTTGCGCGTCGTAGCCGGTGGTGGCGCAGTGATCACCAAGCGGTCCAACATCGGCCGTGTCGTGCACGAGATGACGAGTTGGCTGAACGAACGAATGACGCACTACGCGTCGCTGGGGCGGTATCCCGTCAACATGCCGTTCGAAGTGCGTCTCTGCGGGGTCGACGACAATGGTGAAGTCCTTGTCGACAGTGCCGGCGTGCCGGATCTGTCGGCGGTGCGGCCGCGGGCGGATCGTCAGGACTGGGACACTGCCATCTGGATGAACGTGGTCTCGATTCCTGGCACGGCAGGATTGCCCGCGTTCCTTCGTGAGATGGAACGGTGGATGGTCGCGAACTACTCCGGCGATTACGCGACTTTCCGTCCGGAGTGGTCCAAGGGATGGGCATTCACCGATCATGCGGCGTACCAGGACGACGAATTCCTCACCAGCACAGTGCCTGCCACCTTCCGTGCCGGTGGCGACGGGAATTGGGACTTCGCTCTCGCTACTCTCGACGAACACGACCCGCACCGTGTATTCAGCAATACGTTCCTCGACCGCGTATTGCCACCCAGCTGAATCTTTTACTGCGGGAGCCGTTTGCGCCAACGTACGTCGGTGACGCGGATACGCTGATTGTTGTCACCGTTCCAGTCGACGCTCAGTCCCTGGGCTCGGAGTGCGTCGGCTACCTGGCGCCCGACGGTCTGATCGGTGTGCGCAATCATGTGTGCCTTGGCGGTTTCGTCGCCGCCGAAGGCAGCGGCGATCAGCGCGGGATCGAGATCATGGGCCGGACGAAACGCACTGTAGGACAAGTAGAGATCGGACGGCTCGTCGCCGAGACGCTCCGCATCTTGCATGTGGAAGAACGTGTACGCCCACTGAGCAAAGGGATACCCGTTCTCGTCGGGTTCGGACGGCGTGCGTTCGTCGTCGATTTCGGTAGTGCCGCACTGCATGCAGCAGGTGAAGTTCATCCGGGCCACGATGCCGTTGCGCTCGAGTTCGGCGAAGGCTGCGGATACGCGCTCGAAGTCGCCGGGAGCCGTCCACTGCGTCTGCTCCACGAGTCTGTGGTCCCAGACTGCACGCACTCCCGCGTCGATCTGTCTGCCGAGTTCGTCGTTCTCGAAGCCGCCCTCGACACAGTCTCGGGCGGCTTCGCAGATTTCTTCGAACGTCGCGAAACCTGGGAGTACCAGTTCGCGTGCTTGCTCACGGACGGCGACGATGTCAGCCTCACTGAGCACCGGCGCTGACCGTGACTGTGCTGACCGTGACCAGGGCAATCGCATACCGGCACCGTACTGCACCGATCCGACCGTCAGGCGACGTCGGCTGCTGCTTTCGTTTCCTCCTCGGTCGACGGGGCGGGCTTGTTCGGGATGAGCGCCGTGGCGATCAGGCCCACCACGACAAATCCGGCCGCAAGGTATCCGCCGAGTGTGATGCCGTGAGTCATCGCAGACTGGGCGGCATCGGCAACGAAAGCAGTGCTCGGTGAGCCGGCCAGTGAGTCGATGGCGGCGCCTGCGCTGTCGGTGACTGCCCGCGTCAGCTGATCAGCCTGAGCTTGGTCGACACCGGATTCGGTGAGGTCGTTGTTCAGCGTCGAATTGAGAGTGCTGAAGAACACCGTGGTGAGGACGGCGATGCCCAGTGCCGATCCGAGTTGGCGGAACGCACTCTGAATGCCGGAGCCTTGACCCGCGCTCTGCTCGGGAATCTCTTCGAGCACGACGTTGGTAACCTGCGCCGTCGCGAAACCGACACCGATGCCGTAGAAGAACAGCACTGCGGCGATAGTCCACCAGGGGCTGTCTGTTGCAGCGATGAATCCGAGACCGGCGAGACCGAGAGCTTCGAGAGCCAGGCCGATACGGACCAAGCCCAACGGCGAGACCTTCGATGCCAGCCCGAAGCTCGCACCACTGGCGACAAAGCTGCCGATGGCGATGGGAACCAGCGCGAGTCCGGCCTGGAGTGCGCTGTATCCGAGCGTGAACTGGAGCCAGAGAGGAAGCACCGCAACGATTCCGAACTCACCGAGTCCGATGATCAGCGTCGCGATGTTGCCGTTGCGGAACGACGAGATGGAGAACAACCGCACGTCCATCAGCGCCCGCGACGGATCGTCACTGCGGGTGAGCATGGTTTGACGGTAGGCGAACGCAGCGAGCGAGATGACGGCGAGAACCAGCGCCACTAGAACCAGTGATGGTCCGCTGGACCATGACAGACCGAACAGATCGAAGGGTTCCTTTGTGGTCAGCCACCCGTACGTTCGTCCCTCGACGAGGCCGAAGGCCAGCAGGCCTAGGCCGGCGATGGACAGCGCTGCTCCGGTGGCGTCGATGCGCCCAGCGGTGCGCGGCGAGGGGGCGATGAACAGCACTGCGCCGATGAGAATGAGCGCAGCAAGCGGAATGTTGATCCCGAATGCCCAACGCCATGAGGCATGTTCGGCAAGCCAGCCGCCGAGCAGTGGGCCGAGGGCGGATGCAGCGCCGATGGTGGAGCCCCAGACCGCGAAGGCCTGGCCGCGAGCTTTGCCGGTGAACATCGCGTTCAGAAGCGACAGCGACGTGGGCAGGATCATGGCCGCGCCGGCGCCCTGCAGGAATCGTGCCAGGATGAGCAGACCGCCGTTCGGCGCCAGTCCGGCCAGCAGGCTCGTTGCGCCGAACACGACGACTCCGGCGATGAAGATGCGACGGGCGCCGACCAGGTCGGCAACTCTGCCGACCAGAAGCAGCAGCGCCGCGAACACGATTGCGTAGGACTCTTGGATCCATTGAGCCTGAACGGAATTGATCCCGAGATCCTCGATGATCGAGGGGACTATGACGTTGACGATGGTGGTGTCGACGACGATCAGTGCCACGCCGAGTGCGATGGCGATCAGGCCCAGCCACTTTCGGGTGGTGGGTGAGATGTTCACGAATAAACCTCCATTGTGAAGTAACTTCACTATGAAGGTATATTTGAGGCGGTAAGTTGTCAACGTGCGCGCTGGGCTCGACCGGCCGCCGTCTGGCACAGGAAAGGTGGGATCACCGAGGTGGAGGCACCGCGCGACATCTCCGTGGAGCGGGAGCGGCTGATGGACGAATTCCGTACGTACGGTGGGACGTTCACCGAATTCAGTCATCGATTCGCGTCGTGGCTCGGCCTGCATTCCACCGACGCAACCGCACTGATGGAAATCACGGCGGCTGAGGAGAAAGGTGCGCCGCTCTCGCCTGCCCGCCTCGGCGAGCGGATCTCACTGACGTCGGGCGCAACCACCGCGTTGCTCAATCGCCTGGAAAAGGCAGGGCATATCGTCCGGACCCGCGAGAATGCAGACCGCCGCGTGGTCACGCTGCACAGCAGTGCGCATGTGCAGGATCTGGCGGACGAGTTCTTCGGGCCCCTTGCTGTGCGACTCGACGCCATGATGGCGAAGTACCCGCCCGAACTGCTCAGTCGATTCGAGGAATTTCTCGTCGACCTGCATTCCACGATGAACGAGCACCTCGAGCAGGACAACCGCTGAACAAAAAACGCCGCTCGACTCCGGAGAGTCGAGCGGCGGTCTTAGCTTAGGTGACGGCTACTTGCCGAGCTTGGCCTGCAGATCGTCGAGAACCAGGCCGGCACCTGTCGGGCCGAGGCCCAGGAACCAGGTCTCGTCGCTCACCTCGGTGGCGCGTCCTTCCTTGACTGCGTCCATGCTGGCCCACAGCGGTCCGGCAACAACCGTGGTCTGGCCGGTGTCGGCGGGATTTCCGTAGCTGGAGTAGAAGATTCGGTCACCCTCCGCCTCGGTGATCGTTTCCGGGCTGACCTCGACGGCCAGTTCGTCGATGTCCTGGATCGCCGGGCGGGGCAGACCGACGTCCTTCAAGATGACGCCGATGAACGACAGATTGCCGTACAGGCGCAGCTTCCCGGACATGAAGCGAACCAGTGAAATTGTCGGGGAGCCGTCGATCGACTCACGGACCTTGTCGGCGTGCTCTTGGTAGTCGTTGAGAACCTGCTCAGCCTTGGTCTCTTCGCCGAGTGCGTCACCGGCAAGGAGGAAGTTCTCCTTCCATGGGAAGCCGGGGCGGATGCTGAAGACCGTCGGCGCGATTGCCGCGAGCTGCGGGTAAAGCTTGTCCTGGCGCAACTTGCTGCCGAGGATCAGATCGGGCTGCAGTGCGGTGATCGCCTCGAGGTTGAGATTGTTGGTGGTGCCGACGTCGGGGACGCCGACGAGCTTGTCGGCCAGGTACGACGGCTGACCGGCGGCACTTTCCGGGCTGGCGATGCCGACCGGGGTGATCCCGAGAGAAAGAACCTCGTCGAGTTCGCCGCTGTCGAGCACGACGACGCGGGTCGGCTTGGCTTCGAGGGTGGTCTCGCCCAGAGCATGGGTGATGGTGCGTGGGAACTCGCCGGGCGCGGCATCGCTGCCGAGCTTCGCGGTTTCCGTGTCGGCGGTGCTGAACAGCTTGCCGCCGGTCGCGACATCGGTGTTGCCGTTTGCGTTGCCGCCGGCGTCGGACGAGCCGCAGGCCGTAGCGGCAAAAACAGTCGCCAGGGCAACCATGGCGACCCGGACCGACGTGCGGCTCCGGAGAGTGGTGCGTGAATGCATTAGGCTACCCTACCTTCTGTCCATATGGCTTGGTCAGGGAGGTATCCGCACCGTCGATACCAGGTGAAGGGCGCGTCAGGTCTCGCTCAGCGGGACCTCTACGCAATTCGGACAACAGGGCGTGACCAACGTGTTAGCTTCGCGAAAGACCTGTACTGGTAAGCGAAGACGCGTGTAGTGAGGATTTCGATGACCCTGAACATTGCCGATCTGTTCGAGGCCGTTGCCGATGCGATCCCCGATCGGGTTCCCTTGATTCTGGAAGACGTGCGGTTGAGCTACGCCGAACTCGAACTGCGATCGAACCGACTCGCTCATCATCTGCAGTCGGTGGGCGTCGAACCGGGCCAGCATGTCGGTATTCACATGCGGAACTGCGTCGAGTACGTCGAAACGCTCCTTGCCTGCTTGAAGATCAGAGCGGTACCGATCAACGTCAACTTTCGCTACACGGATGCCGAACTCTCGTACATCTACACCAACTCCCAGATGGTGGCACTGCTGGTCGAGGCAGAATTCGCGCCGACGGCACTGGCCGTGGTTCCGCAGTGTCCGGAGATCACCCACGTGCTGATCGTCGGCGACGACTACGAGAACGCCCTTGCGGCGCAGTCCGATACCCGCGACTTCGGCCCTCGCAGCAACGACGACCATTTCATCATCTACACCGGCGGTACAACCGGAATGCCCAAGGGTGTGGTGTGGCGGCACGAAGACTTCTTCTTCGCCGCGCTGTCCGGAGCGAACCTCAGCGGGCCGCCGCGTCGAAGCCTCGAAGAGGTTGTGGACGCGGCCGTAGCCAACACCGATCCGACTGTGCTGCTACTCATCCCGCCGCTCATGCATGGAGCCGCGATCTATTCACTGCTCACGGCATTTCTCATGGGAGCTCCCCGTGTGCTGACCCGCAGCTTCGATCCGATGGAAGTGCTGCGACTGGTCGAGGCCGAGAAGATCACCGGAATCACCGTCGTCGGCGACGCGATTGCTCGACCGATTGCCGACGCCATCGCCGCAAGCGAAGGGCGCTACGACCTTTCGACTCTCCAACTGATCGGCTCGGGTGGCGCATTGTTCTCGCCGAACCTCAAGGCGGAACTGACGACCCGATTGCCGGGGCTGGTGATCAAGGATGCATTCGGTGCTTCGGAATCCGGCAACGACGGCGTCGTCGAATTCGGTGAGGACGGTTCCAAGCGAATTCGATCCAACCCCAACATGATTCTTGTCGACGACGAATTCCGTCGCATCGAACCCGGCTCGAACACAGTCGGATTCATCGCCAGGGCCGGCCATGTTCCCGTGGCCTACTTCGACGACCCCGCGAAGACTGCTGCAACTTTTCCCGTCGTCGACGGGGTGCGTCTGGCGGTACTCGGGGACATGGGCACGATGGAAGCCGACGGAACCATCGTGCTGCTCGGGCGCGGTTCGATGTGCATCAACTCCGGAGGCGAGAAGGTTTATCCCGAAGAAGTCGAGCAGGCACTCAAAACACACCCGGCAGTTTTCGACGCTTTGGTGGCGGGTGCGCCCGACATTCGATTCGGTGAGAAGGTCGCCGCGGTGGTGCAGGTTCGACCGGGGTTCGAAGATGTTGCGACGGAATCGTTGTCGGAGCATTGCCGCACCCACGTCGCCGGGTACAAGATTCCCCGGTCGATCGTGCTCGTACCAAGCATCCTCCGCTCACCCAGCGGGAAGGCCGACTATCGTTGGGCTCGCGAAACCGTAGCGGGAGTGTGAATCAACTTCCGATACCTCGGACGACGCACCACTCGTTTCCCTCGGGATCCAGCAGCACCTGAAAGGTACCGGCCGGGTCTTCCTGAACATTGCCGACCCGAGTTGCGCCGAGGCGCTCGGCAGCCTCGGTTGCGGCGACGACGTCATCCACGCTGACGTCGATGTGCAGGCGATTCTTCGTCAGCTTTGATTCCGGTACGCGTTGGAAGGCGAGGCGAGTTCATCCGGGCGGGTCGACAAACGCCCACTCCTCGCTCCGCTCTACCGGCTGTCCACCGAGGACGCCGGCCCAGAATTCCGCCAACTGAGCTGGTGCGGAGCAATCCACAACTACTTCGTCGACCTGCCCGATCACCGGTTCACAGCTCCACTGAATTCGGCTGTCACAACTGCGCTCAATTCGGCTGTCACAACTGCGCTCAATTCGGCTGTCACAGCCAGGGCTCGATCGGCTTCTTCACCCACATGATCTTCTCGTCCGGATGCTCACGCTGAGCCTCGGGACGGTCTGGGTTAGCGGCTGACCACACGGATTTCTCGTCGAGCAGTCCGGCGGCGATAGCCCAAGTCTCCCGCGTGCTCGGCGGATTGGCGCCGGCCGCCCGCGCGAGTTTGCGCAGCCGATCGTCGGGCATGTCGAGCAACTCTGCACTGCTGATATCGCGGTCCCAGGCGAACTTGGCAAGACCGACAGCTTTCTCACGTCGGCTACGGCTCGCCATGTCGTTGTGCGCGAAGTCTGGTTCGGATGCCACGGCTTCACCTTATCGTCAACGAAATTGAGGCCCTCCCGCGTAAGCGGAAGGGCCTCAATTTCTGTTCTTCACTGTCGGGGTGGCGGGATTTGAACCCACGACCTCTTCGTCCCGAACGAAGCGCGCTACCAAGCTGCGCCACACCCCGTGTCGAACCTCGGTTAGCTTACATTACCGAGTCGACTGACATTAAATCCGCAGGTCAGTTGCGTAGAACCGACGCTGGAGACTCTGCGGAACTGTGCGCGGAGACATGCTCCGGTTCGCGCCTGGTAGCCGGAACCAGAGTCAGCAGAGTTGCCTCGGGACGGCAGCAGAAGCGTGCCGGAGCCCACGGCGAAGTGCCGATGCCCGCTGAGACGTGCAGCTGGGTGTGTGCGCCCCACTTCGACGGTCCCTTGACCCGGGATCGGTCGATCTGGCAGTTGGTGACCAGCGCGCCGTAGAACGGAAGGCACAGCTGACCACCGTGCGTGTGGCCGGCGAGCACGAGGTCGTAGCCGTCGTCGGCGAACCGGTCCAGAACTCGCGGTTCGGGCGAGTGCGTCAGGCCGAGCTTGAGCTGGGCGACGGGATTCGGTGTTCCGGCGACGGTGTCGTAGCGATCGCGCTTCAGGTGCGGATCATCGACGCCGGCGGCAGCAATGCGAATACCGGCCACTTCGAGTTCGCGGCGCACGTGGGTCATGTCGAGCCATCCGCGTTCGGTGAACGCGGCCCGCAGGTCGCCCCAGGGGAGAGGATCCCCGGTGACGCGCTTGTCCTTGTTGAAGATGTAGCTCAGCGGATTCTTCGGTTTCGGAGCGAAGTAGTCGTTGCTGCCGAAGACGAACAGACCCGGTCGAGCCAACAGATCTCCGAGCGCCTGGACCACTGCTGGAACGCTGCGCTGGTGCGACAAGTTGTCGCCGGTGTTGACCACGAGGTCAGGGTCGAGGCCTTCGAGCTCACGCAACCAATTCTGTTTCAACCGTTGGTTCGGCATCATGTGCAAGTCGCTGAGATGGAGGACCCGCAGCGACGACGAACCGGGCGCCAGGACTGGCATCGTCACCTCACGCAGTGCAAATGCATTGCGTTCGATGCCGGATGCGTACCCGATCCCGAGTGCAGCGGCGCCCGCGGCACCAAGTGCGGCGCGGGTCAGGTTGGTGCGGAACTGGTCAGACACCCCTCAAGGATACGGGTGTGACCTTCTTCTGCGTCGCTCTCGCCGCCTTTTACAGCTATTTCACAGAGAATTGTGTCCGGGCGGAGGTAACTATCGGCACGCTCGAAACGCCGAGCGCGTAGCGTTTCCACCATGTCCGACACGACACCATCGCTCAAAGCCACCCTCCGAACCGACATGGTTGCATCCATGAAGGCGAAGGATCCGCTACGTACAGCCACCCTTCGGATGCTCATGGCAGCCGTCCAGACCGAAGAGGTAGCCGGTAAGGAAGCTCGCGTCCTCACCGACGAAGAAATCATCAAAGTCCTTGCAAAGGAATCGAAGAAGCGCGGCGAATCGGCCGAGATCTACACCGAGAACGGTCGCGGTGAGCTTGCCGCGAAAGAGCGCGCAGAAGCTCAGATCATCGACGAGTACCTGCCGACGCCGTTGACCGACGCCGAGCTTGTCGACGTCGTCGACACCGCCCTTGCTCAGGTTTCCGAGGAGCTCGGTGAGCGTCCCGGGATGCGTCAGATGGGCCAGGTCATCAAGGCCGCCAACGCTCTGGCCAAGGGCAAGGCCGACGGCGCACGTATCTCTGCAGCAGTGAAGTCCCGCCTGTAGAAGCGCGCTTCCAGAACCGAAAACGGCCGCGATCTCCGAATCACTCGGAGATCGCGGCCGTTCTTGTTTCAGGGCCGTCAGTTCGGCGGGGTCCCCGCAGGCGGTGCGGGTTCACCTCCGGGCGGAGTCGCATCCGGGGGAGTTGCGCCCGGTGCCGGGGCCGCGGGGGATGCGGGCGCAGCCGGAGCCCTCACGGAACCGTCGCTGATGTAGATCGTGACGGTCGAACCCGGGATCGCGGACCCGGACGGCGAAACTCCGGTGACCGTTCCCGCGCGCGCTCCGGATGCCGTCGTCACGGAATTGACGGTGAAGCCGGACGCCTGAAGCCGGGACGTCGCTGCCGACTGGCTCAGGCCGACAACCTCGGGAACCTGGCCGTTCTGTGATCCCCGTGCGTACTTCTCGTCGATCGGGGGCAGCGAGGTGGGCCCGAAGTTGTTGGCGACCGGGTTCATTGCCGCGAACCAGGATCTCGCCGGTTCGGTACCGCCGTACAAGTTGCCGCTGTAGCAGGGGCGCAGCGGGCTCGAGCAGATCTCGCCGGGGGTGGGGGAGTCGCCGAAGATGTAGACCGCAGCAGCGAGGTTGTTGGTGAAGCCGAGGAACGCCGAGGACTTGTGGGTCTCGGTGGTACCCGTCTTGCCCGACATCGGCAGGCTCCATCCGGCGCTGCTCGCGGCACCGGCAGACGTACCGGCGCCGACGTCGTCACGGCTCATGGCGTTGGCGAGGGTGTCTGCCAAGCCGGGCTCGACAACCTGCTCACAGCCCTGCTCGGTGACGGCCACCGGCTTGCCGTAGCGGTCGAAGACCGAATCGATGGGACTCGGCGGGCACCACTTGCCGTGCGAGGCGAGAGTGGCTGCGACGTTGGAGAGTTCGAGCGGGTTGATCCAGGTGGGGCCGAGGGTGAACGAACCGAGGTTCTGTTCCTTCTGGAAGTCGGCCATGCTGCGCTCGTCGAAGCCCGAGGTGTTGGGATCGGCGTACGAGCGCATGCCGAGACGGACAGCCATGTCGACCGTCGGCGTGACACCGGTTGCCTCGATGAGCTTGACGAAAGCGGTGTTGGGGGACTGAGCCAGCGCGTCGGTCACGGACAGCGTCGGCGGGTAGTTGCCCGCGTTCTCCACGCAGTACGTCGAAACCGGGCAACCTGCGGCGCCGCCGCTACCCATGCCCTTGGCTTCGAAGCGCTTGGGTACGTCGAGGGTCGCGTTGATACCGAGACCCTTCTCCATCGCCGCAGCCGTCGTGAAGATCTTGAAGACGGAGCCCGCACCGTCGCCGGCCAGTGAGTACGGCTGCGCCTGGACGGTTTCGTCGGCGTCCGCGTTGAGTCCGTACGTGCGACTGCTGGCCATCGCGATGACCTTGTGTGAATCCTGACCGGGCCTGATCACGTTCATGACGTTGGCGATGCCGTCGAGGTTGGCGCTCGCGTTCGCATTCAGGCCGGCCTTGGTCGATGCCTGCACCTGCGGGTCGAGAGTGGTCTTGATGAGGTAACCACCGTCGTTGATCTGGTCACGGGTGATCCCGGCGTCCGAGAGGTACTTCAGTGCGTAGTCGCAGAAGAAACCACGATCGCCCGCGGCGATGCAGCCGCGCGGCAAGTTGTTGGGAGTTTCCAGGACGCCGAGGGGTTCTTCCTTCGCGGCCCGGAACTCGTCGGCGCGATCCGGAATGTTCGTGATCATGGTGTCGAGCACGGTGTTACGACGCTCGGTGACGCCTTCGACGTTCGTGTAGGGGTTCAGTGCGGAGCTGGACTGAACCATGCCGGCAAGCATTGCCGACTGCGGAACGCTCAGATCTGCTGCATCGACGCCGAAGTAGGTCTGAGCCGCGTCCTGAATGCCGAAGGATCCGTTGCCGAACGGGACGAGGTTCAGGTACCGGGTGAGGATCTCGTCTTTCGTGAGTTCCTTGTCCAGTGTCAGTGCCATCCGGATCTCGCGGATCTTTCGGGCCGGGGTGGTCTCGATGGCAGCGCGACGCTCGGCATCCGTCTTGGCGACGACCAACAGCTGGTAGTTCTTCACATACTGCTGATCGAGCGTCGACGCGCCCTGCTGCACTTCACCGGTTGTCGTGTTGGTGAGGAAGGCGCGCAGCGTTCCCTGCCAGTCGACGCCCTTGTGGTCGGGGAACCGTCGGTCCTCGATGGAGACGATCGCCAACTTCATGTTGTTGGAGATCTTCTCGCTCGGGACTTCGAAGCGTCGTTGGTCGTAGAGCCAGGCAATGGGGTTGCCGGCGGAATCGACCATGGTGGACACCGCGGGGACCGTGCCTTCGACCAGTTCGGCCGAGACGTTGTCGACGGTATCGGCAGCGCGGTTGGACGCGAATCCGAATCCGCCCGCCACTGGGAACATCACCCCTGCGACCAGGACACCCGCCAATGCGGAGCTTCCGGCGAGCTTCGCCACTGTTTTTGCAATCGACACGATCTACAGAGTACGTGTGCCCACCCATTGGAACCGGTTTCAGTGTTTTGCGGGTGTTCAAAACCTTCTGAACACGCGCTTTGTACTGCCGTACCAAAAAATGCCCCCGACCGTCTTGCGTTAGGGCCGTTCTTTACCTAAATTGTGATCAGTGTGATCGACGTAACACTCGATCACGAATGTGTCTCAGCTTTCACGTGCTACCGCGGGACTGCTGAGATGGTGCGCTGCTCGCCCCATGGCGACGGTCAGACTTTGTAGAGGGGACCCAGAATGTACACAGCCACCCCGAGTAGCCGTTTGGACATCGAGCAGGCCGAGGCACGAATTGCCTGGGTAACTCAGGCACGATGCCGCGAGGTCGACCCCGACCAACTTTTTGTTCGTGGCGCCGCGCAGCGCAAGGCGGCCACAATCTGCCGTCACTGCCCGGTACTCATGCAGTGCGGAGCCGACGCTCTCGACAATCGTGTCGAGTTCGGTGTGTGGGGCGGAATGACGGAACGTCAGCGCCGCGCACTGCTCAAGCAGCACCCCGACGTCGATTCCTGGTCCGAGTTCTTCGAAGATCAGCGCCAGCATCACTCAGCAGTCTGACCCGGCCGATCGGGGGATCAGCCCTTACGAGTGAGCTGATCTCCCACCGCACGCAGCGCCTCGAGGTCCGAGACCTCGAACGGTAGCGACGGAACACCGATCAGCGGCACCCTCGGGTGGGCTGCGGTGAATCGGCTCAGCAAGGCGATTTCTCGCTTCGCGATCACTGCCCGATGGGCATGGATACGGAGAACAGCTGCGGTGAGGGCCTCGGCCTCGGTCGCACTTTCCTTCGCTTCCAGTTTGTCGGCGGCAGTCACCGCATGATCGGCAGGCAAGGCCGTCAATGTCGGGTGCGTGCGGTTGAGAACCAATCCGGCCAACGGCATCGAGTCGCCGGCAAGACGATCGACAAAGAATGCCGCTTCACGGAGAGCGTCGGGTTCGGCCGCTGCGATCACCAGGAAGTGAGTCCCCGGCTGACGTAGCAACTCGTAGGTCTTCGTCGCGCGTTCGCGGAAACCGCCGAACATCGAGTCGAGTGACTGCACGAATGCCGATGCATCCGACAACATTTGGCTTCCCACGATGGTCGAGACACCCTTCAGTGCCAACCCCATCGCGCCGGCCACGAGCCGGGTCAGGCCTCGGCCCGGTGCGGAGAGCAACCGGATCATCCGTCCGTCGAGGAACGTGCCGAGCCTCTGCGGAGCGTCGAGGAAGTCGAGGGCATTGCGTGACGGTGGGGTATCGACGATCACCAGATCCCACGCGGCGTTCGACGCCAACTGCCCCAACTTCTCCATCGCCATGTACTCCTGCGTTCCGGAGAACGATGTGGCAACGGTTTGGTAAAAGGGATTCGCCAGGATCTGCTCGGCCTTCTCAGGGCTCGAATGCTCGATGACCATCTCGTCGAAAGTCCGACGCATGTTCAGCATCATCGCGTGCAGTTCACCCGTGGCCTCGGGACCCAGCTTCACCGGCTGCGGAGTGTTGTCGAGTTCGGCCACACCCAAGGCCTGCGCGAGGCGACGGGCCGGATCGATGGTGAGGACGACTACGCGTCGGCCCTCTTCGGCTGCCCGCAACGCCAGCGACGCAGCCGTCGTGGTCTTGCCGACGCCACCCGCGCCGCAACACACCACGATCCGGGCCGTCGGGTCCTTGATGATCGCCGAAATATCGAGGGCAGGAGCTGCGCGTCGGCCGGTCCTGGAACTGCCGACCGTCACGTTCTCGGTGGTCTCGGTCATCACACGCCCTGTTCCGTGAGGTATTCGGCCAGCTCGTAGAGCCCACCGAGATCAACGCCGTCGGCGAGTGCGGGAAGTTGCACCCGCGCGCCGTCGATCTCGCGGAGCTTCTGCGCACTGGATTCTTGAGCTTCGAGCACCGAAGCATGTTCGATCGTCTCGGTGAGCAGGCCCGCGAAGTCGTCGTCGGACAGATCGATGCCGACGTCGGAGAGAGTCGACCGGATCGAAGCGGCGTCGATATTGCCGGCCGCGGCACCAGCGAGTTGATCTTCGGGCAAGAACCTCGGGCTGGCGCGATTGACGATGATGGCACCGAGGTTGAGGTCGTTGCGCGCAAGTTCTGCGGCAGCGTCGGCAGTTTCCTGAACGGGCAGCGCTTCGAGCAGCGCAACCAGATGTACGACGGTTTCCGGCGAGTGCAGCAGGCGAACGACGCCTTCACTCTGTGAGTGGACAGGGCCGCCCTTGGCGAGATCGGCCATCGCCTTGGTGACGTCGAGGAAGCTGCCGATGCGTCCCGTCGGGGGAGCGTCGACGACAACGGCGTCGTACACGCGTTTGCCGGTCCGATCGGTGCGGATGACGCACTCCTTGATCTTGCCGGTGAGCAGAACGTCGCGAAGACCGGGAGCGATGGTCGTGGCGAATTCGATGGCGCCGAACTTACGCATTGCCCGGCCGGCGAAGCCGAGGTTGTAGAACATCTCGAGGTATTCGAGGAACGCGGTCTCGATATCGACGGCGAGAGCCATCACTTCACCGCCACCTTCGGCGGCCGCGACCTTGGTCTCCTGCGGCGGAAGCGGCGGTACGTCGAAGAGTTGCGCGATTCCCTGACGGCCCTCGACCTCCACGAGGAGAACGCGCTTGCCGCCTTCGGCCAACGCGAGCGCCAACGCGGCGGCAACCGTGGACTTACCGGTACCGCCTTTACCTGACACAAAGTGCAGGCGGGCCTTCGTCGCAGACTCGGGCCAGGTCCTGCTCAGCTCATCTTGGGATGCAACCACACCGCGAGCCTATAAGTCTGGGGCCGAAGATGTACGCGGGATAGGCTCAGCGCATGAGCGAAATAACTTCCTGGGAATACACCGTGACTCCGTTGCTGGTCCACAATCCGAAGGCAATTCTCGACAACTGGGGTGTCGACGGCTGGGAACTCGTCGCAGTCCTGCCGAGCGCGTCGGGCGAGCAGCACGTCGCGTACATGAAGCGTCCGAAGGGCTGAATCACATGGCAGAGGCAACACAGACCTGGTCGGAGCGTCTCGCCGAACTGGGCATCGCACTTCCCGCCGTCGCGGCACCCGTCGCTGCGTACGTTCCCGCGGTTCGCAGTGGCAACCATGTGTACACGTCGGGTCAGCTCCCGTTCGTCGACGGAAAGTTGGCGCTGACCGGCAAGCTCGGCGCGGGCGTGTCGGATGAGGAGGCCAAGGCCGCGGCACGTACCTGCGCGCTCAACGCCCTCGCTGCCATCGACGCGCTGGTCGGCATCGACAACGTCGTCCGCGTCGTGAAGGTCGTCGGCTTCGTGGCATCCGCCGAAGGATTCACCGGTCAGCCCGGCGTGATCAACGGCGCATCCGAATTTCTCGGCGAGGTGCTCGGCGACGCCGGCATCCACGCTCGTTCGGCTGTCGGAGTGGCAGAACTTCCCCTCGGCTCACCCGTCGAGGTGGAACTGATCGTCGAAGTTCGCTGATGTCGACGGTCCATCCCGCCTACGCGCAGCTTCGCCGCGTCACCGACATCGCTTCGGTCTTGCTCGAGAACAATCCGGGCATGATGACGCTGGACGGTACGAACACCTGGATTCTGCATGCTCCCGGCAGCGTCGAGTGTGTTGTCGTCGATCCAGGCGACAACGACGAGGAACACCTGCAACGGGTCGCTGGTGTGGGTCCGGTAGCGCTGACCTTGATCACGCACCGGCACTACGACCACACCGGCGGGGTCGACCGTTTCCACGAATTGACTTCGGCTCCAGTGCGTTCCGTCGACCCCACATTTCTGCGTGGGGGCGCTTCGGCGCTTGTCGACGGTGAAGTGATCGAGGTTGCGGGCCTGAAGTTGCGGATCCTCGCGACTCCGGGGCACACCGCTGACTCGGTGTCGATCGTCGTCGAGAACGATGCGAGCGTGCTGACGGGCGACACCATTCTCGGCCGTGGCACGGCAGTTCTCGACGATTCCGACGGCGATCTGGGGGATTACCTCACCTCGCTGCGGTCGCTGGCCGCGCTCGGCGAAGGATTGACGGTTCTGCCCGGGCACGGTCCTGACCTGCCCGATCTGCAGGCGATTTCGCAGCAGTACCTGGCTCACCGCGAGGAGCGTCTGGATCAGGTGAGGACTGCTCTGTCGACGTTGGGGGAGTCGGCGACGGTTCGCGAGGTTGTCGAACACGTCTACTCCGACGTGGACCCGAAACTGTGGCCGGTGGCGGAAAAATCCGTCAACGTGCAGTTGGCGTATCTGCGTCGCTGAGTTGTGTAGCCGAACTGCCGCCACCTATGCCGATCGAGGTATAGCTGGCGGCAGTTTTTGCATTTGTTTGATATGGGTCACGGGCCAATAGTTAGTCCATGACCTCACAATGCGACGGATGGATCCGCAATTATGTGGACGGCTCCTATGTCGAACCCGACGAGTCGTCGAGCTTCGATCAGGTCGACCCAGCAACGGGCCGTGTTCTCGCCCGGGTCCACGAGGCTGACAAGGCCCTGGTCGATCGGGCCGTGACCTCTGCCAGACGCGCTCTGGACAACGGTTGGGCCGATACGCCGGTTCGAGAGCGGACGGCTCTGCTGCGACGCGCTGCCGACCGGATAGAGGAACGATTCGAAGAGTTCGTCGCCGCAGAAATGGCGGACACCGGCAAGCCGATCACGCAGGCACGCGAACTCGACGTCGCGCGTGCCCTGACGAACTTCCGCACCTTCGCCGACATCGTCGCCGCGGCGGGACAGGAATCGTTTGTCACCGATCTCGCGGGTGGCAAGCAGGCGCTGAACTACGCGATCCGCAAGCCGCTCGGCGTGGTCGCCGTCATCGTTCCGTGGAACCTGCCGCTGCTTCTCCTGACCTGGAAGGTTGCGCCCGCGCTCGCGTGCGGAAACTCCGTGGTGGTCAAGCCTTCCGAGGAGACCCCGGCGACTGCGTCGTTGCTGGCGGAGGTGCTCGAAGAGGTCGGCCTGCCTGCCGGCGTCTACAACGTCGTCCATGGATTCGGCGCGAACTCGGCCGGCGAGTTCCTCACCACGCACCCCGGTATCGACGGCGTCACCTTCACCGGATCTTCGGCAACCGGTTCCCATGTCATGAAAACCGTTGCCCCGCGGGTCCGTCCGGTCTCGTTCGAACTCGGTGGCAAGAATGCCGCGATCGTGTTCGGCGACGTCGACATCGACGAAGCGCTGACGGGTCTGACCAAGTCGGTGTTCACGAACACCGGCCAGGTCTGCCTGTGCACCGAGCGGGTGTACGTGCACCGCAGCATTTTCGACGACATTGCCGGTGGACTCGTCGAGCGGGCAGCAGGATTGCGTCTGGGCGACCCGACGCTCGCTGCGACGACGACCGGTCCGCTCATCTCGCAGGCGCACCGGAAGAAGGTACTCGACTACTTCGAGATCGCCGACCAGGAAGGCGCGAAAGTGCTGACCGGCGGCGGTATTCCGGATCTCGGACAGGAACTGTCGGGCGGATCCTGGATCGAACCCACCCTGTGGACGGGCTTGACCAACAAGGATCGCGCGGTGCGAGAGGAGATCTTCGGACCCGTCGCAGCACTGATTCCGTTCGACACCGAAGCCGAAGCGATCGCCCTGGCAAACGACACCGAGTACGGCCTGGCTGCCTCCGTGTGGACCAACGACTTGCGCCGCGGACACCGCGTCGCGCAGAAGATGAACGTCGGAATCTCCTGGGTCAACACGTGGTTCACCCGTGAGCTGCGATCTCCCTTCGGCGGCATGGGCCTGTCCGGCATCGGACGTGAGGGCGGCGAGTCCTCACTGCACTTCTACACCGAACCGACAAACGTGTGTGTGCAACTGTGAACATCGAAACCGCAAAAGTTCTCCAGAAATGAGCGAGGCGTGATGACAGCCCCAGAAGACACCGTATCCGCGCTCGCCCGTCGCCTCGACGACGCTGCGCAGAGTCGCACCGACACCCCCAGCCTCGCCGACGATCACACCATCGACATCGACGAGGCCTACCGGATCCAGAACGAACTCCTCGAACGACGCACCAGCCGTGGTGAATCGATCGTGGGCATCAAGCTCGGCTTCACCAGCAAAGCGAAGATGGCGCAGATGGGTGTCTCCGAGGTGATCGTCGGTCAGTTGACCGACGCGATGTGCGTGAGCAACGGCGGCGAAGTCGACCTGACGACGTTCATTCATCCCAAGATCGAACCCGAAGTGGCATACCGCCTGTCGAAGGACGTCGATCTCGACGATCCGAACGTCGACATCGAAACCTGCGTCGACGCACTTGCTCCCGCAATGGAGATCATCGACTCGCGCTACCGCGACTTCCGCTTCACCTACACCGACGTCGTCGCTGACAACACCAGCGCCGCCGGGTACGTGATCGGGCGTTGGCTGCCGCTGCAGAACGTCGAGGACCGTTCCGTGCGTATGGAAGTCGGCGGCGAGACGGTAGTCGGTACCACAGCAGCCATTCTCGGCGACCCGGTGCGAGCTCTGCACGCACTGCTCGACATCGCTCGCCGACGCCGAATTCCGTTGCGCGCTGGGCAGGTAATTCTGGCCGGCGCCGCCACAGCAGCTGTGCGACTCGACGAGGGCGTCGCGCAGTGCAGCATCGACGGCCTCGGAACCGTCACGGTGAAAGGTGTGAAGCGATGAGTGGGGCGCAGGTCATCGAGAAGCTGGCGAAGCCGCGCGGAAAGTTCCCGCACGTCAAGGTGGTTGGCGACTTCGTCTACGTCTCCGGCACCAGTTCGCGTCGGCCCGACAACACGTTTGTCGGCGTCGAGGTCGACGAGATGGGGACCACGGCGCTCGACATTCGGGCGCAGACCCGTGCCGTCATCGAGAACATCGCGGCGATCCTTGCCGAAGTGGGCGGAGAACTGAGTGATCTGGTTCAGGTCACCTCGTACCTGGTGTCGATGAACGACTTCGGTGGATACAACGAGGTGTATGCCGAACTGTTCGACGAAAACGGTCCGACGAGAACGACTGTGGCTGTCCACCAACTGCCCCACCCGCACCTGCTCATCGAAATTTCCGGTGTGGCGTACGTGCCCGCCGCCAAGCGCTCAGCGTCCGAAGATACGGAGAATGCATCATGACCACGATTCCTCCCGTCATCGACTTCAAGAAGTGGATCGACGACAACCGCCACCTCCTGCAGCCGCCCGTCAACAATCAGACGATGGCGCTGGGAGACGACTTCATCGTGCAGGTCGTCGGCGGCCCCAACCAGCGGACCGACTACCACCTCGATCCGTACGAGGAGTGGTTCTACCAGCTCGAAGGCGACATCCACGTCAACGTCATGACCGAGGACGGTCCTCAGCGCGTCGACATTCGTGAGGGTGAAACCTGGTTGCTGCCGGGAGACATTCCGCATTCGCCGCAGCGTCCCACCGCGGGTTCGATCGGCCTGGTCATCGAACGAGTCCGCAAGGAAGGCACGCTCGAGAAGTTCCAGTGGTACTGCCTCGAATGCGATCACAAGATTCACGAGGTCGAACTTCAGGTGCGTGACATCGTGGCCGACCTGCCGCCGGTGTTCGTCAAGTTCTACGAGAGCGAAAAAGCCCGCACGTGTGACAAGTGCGGCACGCTCCATCCCGGCAAGGGCTGAGCGATGAGCAACCTGATCGACATCCACACCCACTACGTGCCCAACGGGTGGCCGGATCTGACCGAAGACGCGGGACCGCAGGCACCGTGGCTGAAGGTCGAGTCGGAAACCGAAGCCATGATCATGATGGGCACCAAGGAGTTCCGCCGCATCCAGTCCGATGCCTGGGACGCCGAGGTGCGGCTTCGGGACATGGATGCCGACGGCGTGCAGACGCAGGTCGTCTCGCCCACTCCGGCGTTCTTCAACTACGGCCGGAGCGGTGAGCAGGCAAGTCGCATTGCACGGATTTTCAACGACCTCGCACTCGAGATCGTGGAGCCGGCGAAGGATCGGTTGATTCCGTTCTGCCAGGTGCCTCTGCAAGACACCGACGCAGCGTGCCGTGAGCTCGAGCGGTGCATCGCGAACGGGCACCGCGGTGTCGAGATCGGCAATCATGTCGGCGATCTGGACCTCGACAGCGAGGGCGTGGTGACGTTCCTGCAGCACTGCGCGTCGCTGGACGTGCCGGTATTCGTGCACCCGTGGGACATGGCCAACTCTCCGCGCCTCGATCGCTGGATGGCGCAGTGGCTCACTGCTATGCCGGCCGAAACGCACCTGTCGATACTCGCGCTGATTCTCGGTGGGGTGTTCGACAAGATCGACGATCGTCTCAAGATCGGATTTGCGCACGGTGGTGGATCTTTCGCGTTCTGGTTGGGCCGGATGGAAAACGCCTGGCACGGCCGCAACGACATCATCGGTACGTCGCAGTTCCCGCCTTCGCACTACCTGGGAAGGTTCTACGTGGATTCCGTCGTCTTCGACGAGCGTGCGCTGCGACTGCTGGTGGACACGGTGGGGGTGGACCGCGTGATGGTGGGTAGTGATTACCCGTATCCCTTGGGGGAGCGTCCGGTCGGTGAGGTGGTTCGCAAGAGTGAGTTCTTGGACGACGCTGCGCGCCAACTGATCTCGCGGGGGAATGCCGAACGTTTCCTGGGTCTCGTCTGAGACCCCGGCTATACCCTTTCCGGTATGGCGGACGGTGAATTCGGCATTTGTGAGTCATGTCTCGAGCGAGCACAATTCCAAACACAACGATCGACGACGCTCGTGATGCCGACAATCCCGAAGACGGGGTCGGTGACTACAGATTTCATCGTCCGCCTGCCCCATCCAATCGATAGGTTCCGCGATGTCAGACAAGATATCCAACAGCACAACGAGTGACGGAAAGCCGTTGCCGGAGAAAGCTGCCCGTAGCCGAGTTGCCATGGCAACTCTGGCCGGCACAACTCTCGAATGGTACGACTTCTTCCTCTACGGCACAGCTGCCGCGCTGATCTTCAACAAACAATTCTTCCCGAGCCTGAGCCCCACTGCCGGCACGCTGGCTGCCTTCAGCACCTTCGCCGTCGGATTCATCGCGCGGCCGGTGGGCGGACTCGTGTTCGGGCACTTCGGCGACCGGATCGGGCGCAAGGCCACACTTGTGGTCTCCCTGGTGATGATGGGCGTCGGTTCGACGCTCATCGGCCTCATCCCGAACTACGACTCCATCGGATTCTGGGCGCCTGTCCTTCTGGTGGCCATGCGCGTCGTTCAGGGCATCGGTCTGGGTGGTGAAGGCGCCGGCGCGACGCTCATGTCGATGGAGCATGCACCGGCCGGGCAGAAGAATCTGTACGCAGGTTTCCCGCAGATGGGCACACCGGCCGGACTTGTTCTGGCCAACGGCATCTTCCTCACGACCAATGCCGTGATGTCGGACTCCGCGTTTGCCTCGTGGGGATGGCGAATCCCGTTCCTGCTCAGCTTCGTTCTGGTGGCGATCGGTCTGGTGATTCGCTTGCGCGTCACCGAGTCACCGTCATTCGCCGGGATCATGGAGAAGGGCGAAATAGTCAGCTTCCCGCTGCGTGAATCGCTCAAGGTCGGCTTCCCGCGTCTGTCGCTGACGCTGGCCGCGTGCTTGGCGAACTCCGCCGTGGCGTACGCCTTCATGGTGTTCACTCTGTCGTACGGAACTCAACATCTGGGCTACGACAAGCAGTTCCTCGTGCTCAGCGTGACTGCGGCGGCTGTCCTCTGGTTCCTCTCCATACCGTTCTGGACCAAGATCGCCGACAAGTACGGGCGTCGACACATGTTCATCGGCGGATCGGCCGCAATCCTGTTGTGGTGCATCGTGTTCTTCCCGCTACTGAACACCGAGAACAAAGTGATCGCTGTCATCGCGTTCCTGGGTATGGGTCTGATCGTGCCGGTCACCCATTGCGTTCAGGGCAGTATCATCGCCGACACGTTCCCGGCCAAGGTCCGCTACTCCGGTTCGTCTCTGATCCTTCAGAGTGGTGCGATTCTCGGAGGTGGACTGGCGCCGATGATCGCCACCGCACTGCTGGACGCCACCGGGTCTTCGGTGGGCGTCACCTGGTACCTCGCCTCGATATGCACGATCAGCCTGGTCGGCGCCATCGCACTGTTCAAGCTTGTCCCCGATTCGTCGCGGGGTCTGGAGAACGAAGAGATTCGGGTCTCCGAAAACGCCTGAGTGCGAGATTGTTCCGAATCGGCCCGCTCCCTGCGAGGGAGCGGGCCGATCTGCGTTTCACGGTCGCATGAGCTCGTCTGCAAAGGACTTCAGCGTCGCGATCAACGCCTGCGCGGACGGGCTCGACGTTCGAGTCGCCGACGAGGTGATGCCGACGCTGTGCCCGATCGGATCGAGAGTGATGGACAGGGTGGTCAAACGTGCGTCGTCGCGGGGGATGAGACTCGGTAGTACCGCGATCATGTCGGTCTCGACCAGCAGCTGACGCACCGTGAGGAAAGAGGTTGCCTCGACGCGATTTTCAGGCAACGGCAGGCCGTTGCGGGCGAAGAACTCCTCGAGTTCGCGGCGGAGCACTGTCTCGACACCGGGCAGGATCCAGGGGAAGCCACGCAGTTCTTCGAGTTGGATGTCCTCGCGATGAGCGAGTGGATGATCCACGCGGGTGACGAGTTCAACCGACTCCGCGTAGAGGTTTCGCCTGATCGCGGTGTCGTCGGTAGGTGAGGTGAGTCGGCCGACGATCAGGTCGATCCGACCCGCCTCCAGATCGGTGAGCAGCTGCTCGGGTGTGCCTTCGCGAACGATGACGGTAAGCAGGGGGTGCTGGACCTTCAGTCGCGCGATGGCGCCCGGAAGCAGCACGTTGGATCCGGCGAGATGTGTTCCCACGATGACGGTTCCGCGATTGGCGTCGGCAAGCTCGACGACGTGCCGCCCTGCTTCGGTCAGCTGCGCGATCACGGCCCGAGCATGAGTGGTGAATGCCTCACCGAAAATGGTCGGGGTGATTCCGCGCGGACCGCGGTCGAAGAGCGAGACACCGAGAATGGACTCGATGTCGTGCAGACTGCGGGTCGCGACGGGTTGCGTGATGTGAAGTGCGGCAGCGGCACCGACCACGCTGCCCTGACGGCTCAATGCGTCGACGAGCAGGAGATGGCGGAGTTTGAGTCGCCCGTCGAGGAGCTTGGGCATGTCCATGGAGCAATCCTAGTCGGGATTTCTCCTGGTGGGTAGGCGCCCGAAGTTGCTCAGGAGAAGGTGATTCCGATCGGTTGGGCCGTTGTGTACTTCTCCCACGATTCGCTGCTGTCCGGACTTCCCGTGTGCGCAAACGACGTCCAGTGCCTGCGCACACGACGGCCCAGTGCGTCGATGCTCGGCCAGTCGCTGCTGCCCAGCATCGGCGAGCTCTGCCAGGACTGCTCGGTTCCCAACACGAAGGGCAGTTCGATGCAGTGGGTGGCTCCGAAGACGTCGTCGGACGGTGTCCAGTCGAAGCGATACGTGTACACCGACGCACCGGCTTCGGTGAAGGCGTCGGCCAGCGCCATCGCTGGTTCGGCAAACATGTTCTGTGTCAGTGCTTCTTCGGCGACACGTTCGGGATCGGGTGCGCCCACCACGTCGCGCAGGAACGCGGATCCCTCGTCGCGGGTGTAGCCCACGATGACGTCCGGCGCTGCCTCGAAAGTTCGGGTCACCGGTTCAAGCCCGGAAATCGGCGCAAATGGCGGTTGAACGACATTGGGGGACCGTTGGCTGAACTCGATTGCCGTGCCGCGGAATGCGTCGAGCACACGGGGGAGCGGCGCGGTTCGAGGATCTCCGTCGAGCAGTCGGGCAAACGTCTCGCCGTTCTCGATTGCCGCAGCCTGCGTGAAGTTGAGGTCCGGTCGGGGGGTGCTCTGCAGAATTGCTCGATGGAACAGAGTTCGAGAGTAGTTACTGCTCAACAGATTCACAATGGAATGAGCGCCGGCAGACTGGCCGAATACGGTGACCGAATCGGGGTTGCCGCCGAATCCCTCGATGTTCTCGCGCACCCAGTCGAGGGCCGCGATCTGATCGTGGACTCCGAGATTGCCTTCACTGACGCCGTCGAGGAGAAGGTATCCGAGCACGCCGACGCGATAGTTGACCGACACCACGACGACGTCGCCTTCGGCTGACAAAGCGTGGCCGTCGTACCAAGGGAGGGAGCCGCCGCCACTGGAGTAGCCGCCGCCGTGCAGCCAGACCAGAACTGGGCGGCGACCGGTCAGCGAGGGGGTTGTGACGGTGACGGTGAAGCTGTCCTCGCTCTGCTCCGGCTCGGGGAGCGGCGGTCCCATGATCCGTTCGAGACGTGAAGGTGGTTGGGGGAATACTGTTCCGAGAGCCGTGGCGTCGAAGACGTCGGAGAACGGTTCCACTGGCCGCGGTTTCTCGAAACGCTGTGCGCGGGCGTAGGGAATCGCACCGAAGTAGTAGGAGCCGTCGCGCTTTCGGCCGCGGACCTTCCCCGAAGTTGTGGATGCGATCACCGTCTCGGACGAGGGCATGGGTTCCTTTCTTCTTGTGCTGTCGATTCGAGAGTGCATTTTCGAGCATGCCAGCTCGATTCTGCGGCACAAATGCCTTTGTGGTCGTGCGGTATGCGTTACGGCGAGAGGGCTTGGACCAGTCGATCTTCGAGTCGCGTCGTCACTCGTGTGTACACGGCGTCGTCGCCCAGTGCTCGCGACATCACTATCGCGCCTTGGATCCCGGCCACGGCTTCTTCGGCAAGGTCGGTGGAATTTTCGGTGCCGGCGAGTGCCGCTTCGAGAGCGACGGTCCATTCGTCGAAGTAGGTTCGCACCCTGGCGCCGAAGCGGTTTCGTTCTTCACCGAGTGCAAATGCGCCGAACAGGCAAATGCGTTGTCCTGATCGAAAGTAGTCGCTCACGGTGGCGAACATGCTCTGGATGCGCTGCCTCGGTGGAACCGACTCTGCTCGAAGCGGTTCGAAGACCTCGGTGCGAAACCATCCGTCGATCTCGTCGAGCACCGCCTCGGCCATCTCTTCCTTTCCCCGCGGAAAGAAGTTGTAGAGACTGCCTTTGCCCAATCCGGTGTGTTCGGTGATGACGGCCAGGCTCGCTCCGTCGAACCCGTAGGTTCGGAACACGTTCGCGAGCGCGGGGATCGTGTCGGAGCGTTCAGCTACCTGTCTGGCCATGTGCTCATTCTTTCATCACAGACCCAGCTCGCTCAGGCCCGGATGAGCGTGCGGGCGTGGTCCGGTCGAATCCCAGAAGAACTTTCGCTCCGACTCTTCGATGGGGACGTCGTTGATGCTGGCATGACGGTGATGCATGAGGCCGTCGGCGTCGAATTCCCAGTTCTCGTTGCCGTAGGAGCGGAACCACTGCCCGTCGTGATCGTGCCACTCGTACGCGAATCGCACGGCGATGCGGTCGCCGCTGTGCGCCCACAACTCTTTGATCAACCGGTAGTCCAGCTCGCGGGTCCACTTCTCGGTCAGAAGTTCGACGATTTCGGATCGGCCGGTGACGAATGTCGACCGATTACGCCACCAACTGTCCGGCGTGTAAGCCAGCGATACCTTCTGTGGATCGCGCGAGTTCCATCCGTCCTCGGCAAGTCGAACCTTCTGGGTGGCGGTTTGGTGGGTGAAGGGCGGAATGGGTGCTCGGACGGTCATGGTGCGGCCTCTCGGTTAGAAGTGTACCTATCGGTACAGACTTTACCGATAGGTACAACAGGAGTCCAGGGAACGACTTCGGCCGCCCCCGTCGAAGTGGGAGCGGCCGAAAAAGTAGAACAGGAAGAACTAGCGTGCGCGACGGGCCAGACGCTCGGAATCCGAGATCAGGACGCTCTTGCCTTCGAGGCGAAGCCATCCGCGGTGTGCGAAATCGGCGAGTGCCTTGTTGACGGTCTCGCGGGAAGCGCCGACGAGCTGGGCGATCTCTTCCTGCGTGAGGTCGTGGGTGACGCGCAGGGCGCCACCTTCCTGAGTGCCGAAGCGCTGCGCGAGCTGCAGGAGCGCCTTGGCGACACGGCCGGGAACGTCCGTGAAGATCAGGTCGGCCAGGGTGTTGTTGGTACGACGCAGTCGGCGGGCGAGAACGCGCAGCAGCTGCTCGGCGATCTCGGGGCGCTGCTGGATCCATGCCTTGAGAGCGTCGCGGTCCATGCTCACGGCGCGAACCTCGGTGACGGTCGTTGCCGTCGAGGTGCGGGGGCCGGGGTCGAAGATGGACAGTTCGCCGAACATGTCGGACGGGCCCATGATCGTCAGCAGGTTCTCGCGACCGTCGGGTGAGCGTCGACCGATCTTCACCTTGCCGGACACGATGATGTACAGGCGGTCACCGGGCTCACCTTCGTTGAAGATGACATGTCCACGGGGGAAGTCGACGGGCTGCAGCTGCTTTGTCAGCGCCGCTACCGCTGAGGGCTCGACTCCTTGGAAGATGCCGGCTCTTGCCAGGACGTCGTCCACGTGCGCTCCTTGTTGGGATTTGTTCGTTTGTGGTGTCATTTTTGCGCTATCTATCTTTGTACCCGCGCTGCGCACAAACCGTCGTACACAGGCTCAGCCCTCATGAGTGAGACACTGTGTCCAATGCAATCTGTGTTCAATGCAACAGGTACGGCATCGAAGTCTACGTCCCGATAGCTCGCGACGAGTGATTGATGCCACGTAAGAGCCGAAAATTCTTCCGGAATCCGCCGTGATGACTACTTTGTATGGCCGTCAACTTGCCCGTTGTGTCCGGATTTCGCCCAGGCTGGCGCTTTCGGGAGCCTCCGACTGACGGCCCTTCCGCTTCCGGTGGAAGCGAGCGAAAGCATGAGGAAACCCATCGCTTGCCAGGCGGGCGACGTCGTCGTGACTTGCCTGATCGAGGAAGTCTTCTACTTCGTGCTCTTGAACCGAGAGCCGACGCAATCGCCCTTCGACTCGTTCCATCGCCAGGGCAAAGAGCATCAGCAGTAGCGGAAAGAGAATTACTGCGAGTCCTTGCATAGGGGGAAGTAAACACGTCGAAGGTCTCAGAATCGACACGACGGAGTCTCCACTCATGTCGTATCCGTACAGTTGTCTGAGTGCAGACCACCCCGACAGGCAGTTCAGAGCAGCGGAAGAAACCGCGTTCGGGGGGTGCGCGGAAAGAAGAATCACACCTCGGATTGGTGCGCCGGGCGCGTCGGATGAATCGTGAGCTCGCCGTGGCATTTCCGCACGTGTATTGCGAACTCGACTTCACGACACCGTTGGAGTTGGCAGTAGCGACAATCCTGTCGGCGCAGTGCACCGACGTCCGCGTCAACATGGTCACGCCTGCACTGTTCGCGCGTTATCCCGACGCCAAGGCATACGCGGAAGCCGATCGGACCGAACTCGAGGAGTACATCCGCTCCACCGGCTTCTACCGGAACAAGACGACGTCGTTGATCGGACTAGGTCAGGCGCTACTCGAACGCTACGACGGTCAGGTCCCGAACAAGCTCGAAGATCTGGTGAAACTCCCCGGCATCGGACGCAAGACCGCGAACGTCGTGCTGGGCAATGCCTTCGACATTCCGGGAATCACCGTCGACACCCACTTCGGTCGGCTCGTGCGGCGGTGGAAATGGACCGAGGAAGAAGACGCCGTCAAAGTGGAACACGCCGTCGGGGCACTGATCGAACGTAAGGAATGGACGCTGCTTTCACATCGCGTGATCTTTCACGGCCGACGGGTCTGTCACGCGCGCAAGCCCGCGTGCGGTGTGTGTGTTCTGGCCAAGGACTGCCCGTCGTACGGGCTCGGCCCGACCGACAAAACCGAGGCCGGCGCCCTGGTGAAAGGCCCCGAGACCGACCACCTGCTCGCCCTGGCAGGGTTGTGATCGCCGATGACAAGTGCCGGAAGATGGTCTCTCGCTGCGCTCGTGGTCGTCGCCGCTCTCGTCGTGGCGATCTGGCCCCGCGGGGGAGACGACACGACGCCTACGTCGACGGGTCCGTCCTCGTCGGCGTATCAGCCGCCGACGTTCACGCCCTCGTCGGAATCGCTCGATCAACTCCGTAGCCAGGCGGCTCTGGCCCCCTGCCCGACTCCGACCGGCGAAGCGCCTGCCGACTCGGCTCTCGCCGGAATCACCCTCGACTGCGTCTCCGACGGAGCGCCCGTCGACCTTGCCGCAGCGGTGGGCGGAAAGCCGACTCTGCTCAACCTGTGGGCGTACTGGTGTGCGCCGTGCGCCGAAGAGCTTCCGTACCTTCAGGAATTCGCGGAGCGCGCCGACGGCAGCATCAACGTTCTGACGGTGCATTCCGATCCGAATCAGGAGAACGCTTTGACGCGACTCATCGACTACTCCGTGCGTTTGCCCGGCGTCCAGGACGGTGACGGCAAGGTGCGGATCGCGGTGGGCGCACCGCCGGTGCTGCCGGTGTCGGTGCTCGTGCGCGCGGATGGAACAGTCGCCAAGGTCTTGCCACAACCTTTCCGCAGTGCGGACGAAATCGCCGCCGCTGCGGCGCAATATCTGGGAGTCGTCGTATGAGCACACCGGTTCCCGAGTGGTTGCGTGCTGTCGCCGGCACACAGCCCACCGATCCCCACCGGATCAACCCGGTCCTCGAGCGTCGTGCGCCGCGAGGCACCGTGACGCGTCCGGCCGCGGTGCTGGTGCTCTTCGGCGGCCCGCGTGAGGCCGATCCTCTGGCCGTCGGCGGCTTGCCTGATGGCGCAGACGTCTTGCTGACCCAGCGGGCGTCGACGATGCGTCAGCACAGCGGACAGGTCGCGTTCCCCGGCGGCGCAGCCGACCCGGGCGACGATGGTCCCATCGGCACCGCGCTGCGTGAAGCGCAGGAGGAGACCGGACTCGATCCGAGCGGTGTTCAGCCGCTCACCGTGCTGCCGGAGATCTTCATCCCGCCGTCAGGTTTCGACGTGACGCCGGTGCTCGGCTACTGGGAGCAGCCGACGACGGTGGGCATTCAGGACGAGGGCGAGGTCGGACGGGTGGCCAGGGTGCCACTGCGTACGTTGCTCGACCCGGACAACCGGTTTCAGGTTCGCCATCCCCTCGGATACCAGGGCCCGGCGTTCCGCGCCGAGGGCATGCTGGTCTGGGGGTTCACAGCAGGAATCCTCGCGGCGCTGTTCACGGTGTCCGGCTGGGAGATTCCGTGGAACTACGAGGACGTGAGAGACCTGGACACAGCGCTGTCCGAGTTCGGTGAAGGTGTCGAGGATTCGGCGGTACCGCGATGACAGGTTCCCGTTGGGTGGACATCGCCATCGTTCTGGTCGCTCTCATCGCGGCCACGTCCGGATGGCGTCAGGGTGCGGTGGCGTCGGCGCTGGCGTTTGTCGGCGTGATCCTCGGTGCCGTGGCCGGAATTCTGTTGGCGCCGCACCTGCTCGTGCACGTCACCGAAGGCAAACTTCGCATCCTCGCGGGCATCTCGCTGATCGTGGTGTTGGTCATCATCGGCGAGGTCGCCGGCATGGTGCTCGGACGCGCAGCGCGCAGCGGAATGCACAGTCCGACTGCGCGATCCGTCGACAGCGTCATCGGCGCGGGTCTACAGGCGGTGGCCGTCGTGGTCGCGGCATGGTTGCTTGCGATTCCGCTCACTTCTTCGTCGCAGCCGAACATTGCCGCCGCTGTTCGTGGTTCGGATGTACTCGCCAGTGTCGACGAAGTGGCGCCGCAGTGGCTGCGTCGCATCCCGACCGAGTTTTCGGCATTGCTCGACACCTCCGGTCTGCCGGATGTCATCGGCCCGTTCGGGCGCACACCCATCACCGAGGTCGAAGCACCCGACGCGAGCGTTCTGGCCAGTCCGTTGGCGGCGCAGTTGCGTCCGAGCGTCCTCCGCATCAACGGTGTCGCACCGAGTTGCCAGCGCGCGCTGGAGGGATCCGGATTCATCGTCGCTCCCGAACGCGTCATGACCAACGCACACGTGGTCGCCGGAACCGAGAGCATCACGGTGGACACCATGGAGGGCGCACTGCCCGCGCAGGTGGTTCTCTTCGACTCCGCCGTCGACATCGCGATTCTGGCGGTTCCCGGATTGGACGCGCCGGTGCTGCCGTTTGCTCCGGAGCAGGCTCAGACCGGTGACAACGCGTTGGTGCTCGGCTATCCCGGCGGTGGTCCGTACACGGCCAGCGCAGCCCGCGTTCGTGAGGTTCTGAACCTGAACGGGCCGGACATCTACAAGGCCGGAACCACCCAGCGCGAGGTCTACACCGTTCGCGGATCCATCAGGCAGGGCAACTCGGGTGGACCGATGGTCGACGATCAGGGACGGGTCCTCGGCGTCGTGTTCGGCGCTGCCGTCGACGACAGCGACACCGGATTCGTCCTCACCGCGCAGGAAGTCTCGCGTCAGTTGAACGCGGCCGCGTCGGCCTCGACGCCCGTGCCGACCGGCGCCTGCATTCTGTAGCGGTCAGGAAGGCTCGTCGGTCAGGAAGTGCAGGAGCGTGCTGTTGACGCGCTCCGGGGCTTCCTGATGTGCGTAATGGCCGACGCCTGCGATGGTGTGAAGTTTCTCGGTGGGTGCCCAGTGCCTGTCGCGACGCACGGTGCGCGTCAGGACGTACGGGTCCAGTTCGCCGTGGATCTGGAGGATCGGGATGCGAAGAACCTGATCCATCAACTTCATGAAGCGACGCCCTTCGGGGCGGAGCTGGCTGCGGAAGGCCCAGCGCTGGTACTCCAACGTGGAATGCGCGACACCCGGGATCCGGATCGCGGATCGCATCTTGCTCATGACGTCCGCGAACTCGGGTTGTTGCGGCCAGGTGGGGCCGGACCTCGAACGAACGAGGCGCTCCACCTCGGCGCCCTTGTCGGCCGTCAGCCGTCGCTCCGGGCGCAGCGGTACCTGGTAGGCCAGGAACGAAGGCAACAGTGCCCGGCGCTGATAAGGGTCGCGGACGACGGCTTGCTTGAGCGCCATCGGGTGTGGTGACGAGACAAGCGCGATCGACCGCACCAGGCGTGGATGCAGGAGGGCGGTCGCCCAGCACACCAGACCTCCGTCGGCATGACCGATCAACGTGGCCTTGCCGTAACCCATCGCACGAATGAGGCCGGCTACGTCACCGGCGAGCGTCCAACCGTCGTAGCCGCGAGGGGGCTTGTCGGAATCGCCGTACCCACGAAGATCCATCGCGACGACGCGGAAGCCCTGCTCGGACAGCGCCGTCAGCTGATGGCGCCAGGACCACCAGAAATCGGCGAATCCGTGCAACAGGACCACCAACGGAGCATCCGGCTCCGCGTCGCCTACCTCGACGACGTGAAACCGGATGCCGTTGGCGTGAATGTCCCGGTGAATCCAGGGGCCGTCGAACCTGACGGTGGATGGATCTGGGGCTGCCACTTTTGATCAGACTCGCTACCGGCGCGCGTTGAAATCGACGGACGGCTTTGCGTCGTCATGGCTGCCGGGGATGACGTTCCTGGCCTGCTTGAGCGATTCGATCGTCTTCTCCGGAGCCCGCAGCTTGCGCACGCGTAGATAGCCGAGCAGCGCCAGAATCGCGGTGGTCACCACCATGATCAGGAAGACGATGAGGAACGCCAGCCAGCGCGGCACCCAGGTGTCGAGCATCTCGGCCAGGAAGAAAAAGAAGAAGAACGAGCTGAATAGAAGAACTGTGAAGGCCAGGATGAAGAAGACACTGCCCTGCAGGCCCTTCTTGACCTCGCCCGTGACCTCGGCCTTGGCGAGTTCAACCTCGGCGCGCACGAGGGTGGAGACCTGTGCGGTCGCATCCTTGACGAGGGCCCCGATGGTGGCCTCGCCCGGCGTGCGGGCGTCCACATCGGTGAGAGGGATGGAAGAGACCGTGTTCGGTACTCCATCTCCGGTGAAGCGCTGGCTCTCTCCGTTGGTCAAGCTCACTTGTCGACCTCTCCAGGTAGTTCTCTCGCGTCCGTGGCAATGGCGGTGGAAGCGTCGTCTCGAGCCGCATGAACCCGTCCACGTCGCCACAGCAGCGCTGATCCGATCAGCGATGCCACCAACGATGTCACGAGAACTGCGGCCTTCGCTATCTCGGCCTCGCTGCCATCGCCGACCCCGTCCAATGCGAGGTCTGCTACAAGCAGGCTAACGGTGAACCCGATGCCACCGAGAACTGAGAGGGCAAACATGTCTCTCAATTCCAGTGTCTTGGGTTTGGTTGCGATCCCCAATTTGATCGCGAGCAGGGAAATCCCGAAGATTCCGACGGTTTTGCCGACCAGCAGACCGACGACAACCGATTGCCCGACTGGGTCGGTGAAAATGTCGCCGAGTACCGCGGCGTTGATCGGAACACCGGAGGCGAACAGTGCGAAGACGGGAACGCAGAAGCCTGCGGAGTACGGCTGAATGCGGTGCTCGAGACGGCTGCCCGGCGCGTACTCCTCGTCCGGATCACGCCTGACCCGGGTGAGTAGGCCGAGCGCGACGCCGGCGAGTGTGGCGTGGATCCCCGCTTCGTGCATCGCGTACCAGGTCAGTAGTGCCAGCGGGACGTAGAGGAACGGCGTCGTGATGCGTTTGTGTTGGGCGTAGGCGTAGGCAGCCAGGGCGGCGGCCGCGGTCAGCAGCCACAGCATCGCGAGGGAACCGGTGAACAGCACGGCGATGAGGATGATGGCGAGCAGATCGTCGACGACGGCCAGGCTGAGCAGGAAAACTCGGGCGCTCGCCGGGATCTTCGAGCCGGTGAGCGCGAGCACGCCGAGGGCAAAAGCGATGTCCGTCGCGACGGGAATGGCCCAGCCCTTGTCCATGCCGGGCGTGCCGAAGCCGATGGACGCCGCGATGATCGCGGGGACCAGGACGCCGCCGCACGCCGCGATGATCGGCAGCATCGCGGCTTTACGGTCCGCGAGTTCGCCGACCACCAGTTCGCGTTTGAGCTCGAGGCCGGCGACGAAGAAGAAGACGGCGAGCAGTCCGTCTTGCGCCCACGTGCCCAGGCTGAGGTCGAGATGGAGTGCGGACGGGCCGATCTGGAAGTCGCGTAGTGCGATGTAGCTCTCACCGAAAGGTGAGTTCACCCAGATCAGAGCGACGGCAGCGGCGATCAGGAGTATCGATCCGCCCACCGTTTCGGTGCGGAGATAGCGGGACAGTTCGGAACGCAGAGTGGAGATCACGCGTGGGGACGACCTTTGTTCGTGCAACCGAATTCGGTTGCAACAGACATGAACGTGCTCGACGTTGTGACGCATCGAATGCACGTGCCGACCAGACTTCCCGGCTCACCTTTACGGAATTTTATCGCGGATTGCCCGCTGAGCCGAATTCGCGGAGTCGGATTTGCGCAGGAAAACCCCGCGGGTGTTCAATTCCTACTGATTGGGACAGCATCCCACCAATTGGACATCTTCCGAAAATCGGCGCAGGAGCATGCTTTGAGCACGTCAGTCAGTGAGAACCCACCCAAGCCCGAGGACGGTGGAGTAGATACCGTTGCCGGAGTGCCACGCAGCCGAATCGTGGTTGCCAGCATGGTGGGTACGTCCATCGAGTTCTACGACTTCTACATCTATGCAACCGCGGCAGTATCGGTGTTCCCGCACCTGTTCTTCCCGAAGGGCAACGACACCACCGCGCTTCTCGCGTCGTTGGCGACGTTCGGACTCGCGTTTGTCGCCCGTCCCCTCGGTTCGATTCTCTTCGGGCACTTCGGTGACCGCGTCGGACGCAAGGCAACGCTGGTCGGCTCGCTGCTGACGATGGGCATCGCGACCTTCCTCATCGGTCTGCTGCCCACCTATCACCAGATCGGTCTGCTGGCCCCGGCGTTGTTGGCGCTCATGCGTTTCTGCCAAGGTCTCGGACTCGGCGGTGAATGGTCGGGTGCTGCCCTGCTCGCTACCGAGACAGCCAAGGAAGGCAAGCGGGCCTGGGCGGCGATGTGGCCACAACTCGGTGCCCCCATCGGCTTCTTCATGGCCAACGGCCTGTTCCTGATCATCACGCTGTTCATGAACCACGACAATTCCAGCCCGGACCTCGAGGGTGCGTTCCTGAGCTGGGGTTGGCGAATTCCGTTCCTGCTCAGCGCAATCATGGTGATGATCGGCCTGTACGTGCGGCTCAAGCTCGAAGAAACCCCGGTGTTCGCGCGTGCGGTCGAGCGCGGCGAGAAGGTCAAGACCCCGGTCGCCGAGGTGTTCAAGACCAGCTGGCGCCAGCTGATCATCGGTACGTTCGTGATGCTCGCGACGTACACGCTCTTCTACATCATGACCACCTGGGTGCTCAGTCACGGAACCGGCAAGACGGCGGCCGACGGCGGAACCGGTGCGGGCTTCAAATACACCGATTTCCTTGTCCTGCAGCTGATCGCAGTCGTGTTCTTCGCTGCCGCCGTGCCGGTCTCGGGTTGGCTCGCCGACCGTTACGGGCGCCGGATCACGTTGCTGATCATCACTGGCCTTATCATGGTGTTCGGCTTGACCTTCGGGGTCTTCCTCGAACCGGACGGAATGAACGACGGACGCATGTTGGCGTTCCTCATCGTGGGCATGCTGCTCATGGGCCTGACCTTCGGCCCGATGAGTGCCGTTCTCCCGGAACTCTTCCCGACCAACGTCCGCTACACGGGCTCGGGAATCGCGTACAACACGGCCAGTATTCTGGGCGCAGCGGTGGCGCCGTTCATCGCCGTCTACCTCGCGAAGAACTACGGCGTCGGTTGGGTCGGCATCTACCTCCTCGTAGCGGCGACACTGACGTTTGTCGCGCTGCTGGTCATGCGTGAGACGAAGGGTGAGTCGCTGGATGATGTAGGGGCATAACCCTGCTGTGCGCCTTTATTAACCCCCGGCGGTTAATAAAGGCGCACAGCAGTTGTCAGGGCTGAGCAGGCAGGACGTGCTCACCGGTCTTGTCGGTGCTCAATGCCAAGGAACTGATGTACTGCTTTTCACCGTGCGGACCGGGAACGTTCGACGCGAGCATGTCGGGACGCTCGAACTCGATTCCGCTGACGCAGCACAAAAGCGTTTCGCCGGAAGGGTTTCCGTACTCGTCGAACATCGGCAGATCGATGCCGTCGTCAGTGCGGCGTAGGTAGTACTTGCCCTTGGTGGCGACGGCCAGGACCGGCGGCATCACCAGTGCGATGACGATGGCGACGATCGGGGAGAACGGCTTGATCGCCGAACCGAAAGCGCCGAAGAACACCAGGATCGACACTCCCGCAGCCAGCAGCATCGACACGAAGCCGACGGGATTGACGTCGTAGAGCATCCCGCGTCGGAACTCGGGGACCTTCGGGGAGAGCTTCAACCAGTACTTGTTGATCGCGATGTCCGAGGCGACGACCACGACCCATGCGATACCGCAGTTGGCGTAGAACCCGAGGATCGTGTTGAGGAAGTCGAACATGTTGGCTTCCATCAAGATCAGTGCGATCGCCAGGTTGACCAAAACGAAGACCATGCGCCCCGGGTAGGTCTTGGTGACCCGGGTGAACGAGTTGGTCCAGGCCAGTGACCCGGAGTACGCGTTGGTGACGTTGATCTTGATCTGGCTGATGACCACGAGGATCACGGCCAGCGTCATCGCGAGCCAGTGCGGCATCATGTCCTGGTAGATCTCGAGGAACTGGTGCACGGGCTGGTTGGCGATCGATGATCCGTCGACGACGTTCGCGATGATGTACACGGCGAGGAACAGTCCGACGATCTGCTTGAACGCACCGAAGATGACCCAGCCGGGGCCGGCGAGAATGACTGCAGCCCACCAACGGCGGGTGTTCTCCGGCGTCTTGGGCGGCATGAACCGCAAGTAGTCGATCTGCTCGGCGATCTGCGCGATCAGTGACAGGCAGACGCCCGCGGCCAACATCACCGAACCGAAGTTGACGCCCTTGCCGTTTGCGCCGTCCTCACCGCCGAAGGCGAAGAATGCGCTCACTGAATCAGGGTGTTTGAACAGCAGATACAGAAACGGCAGAACCATCATGACGAGCCACAAGGGCGTCGTCCACACCTGGAGCTTCGCCAGAGCCTTCATTCCGTAGATGACCAGTGGGATGACCATCAGCGTCGAGACCGCGTACCCGATCGAGAGTGGGATTCCGAGCCCCAGTTTCAAACCCTGGGCCATGATGGAACCCTCGAGGGCGAAGAAGATGAACGTGAACGTCGCGAAGATGACGTTGGTGACAACCGAGCCGTAGTATCCGAAACCGCTTCCGCGCGTGATCAAATCGAGGTCGATGTTGTATCGCGCAGCGTAGTAGGCGAGTGGGAAGCCCGTGGCCATGATGACGACGGCAAACACTGCGATGCCCAGAAGCGCGTTACCGGTGCCGTACGAGATGCCGATGTTGGCGCCGATCGAGAAGTCTGCGAGATATGCGATTCCGCCGAGTGCGGACGTCGCGACGACTCCGGTTCCCCATTTGCGGTAGCTGCGTGGCGCAAAACGGAGGGTGTAGTCCTCCAGCGTCTCCTTCAGCGCGGTGTTCTGGCCGGGATTCGCGCTGTCCGGCGCGACTGCGGACACCTGCTCGTTCACTGCTGTCATGACGTCACTTCCCCTGGGTGCCTGTGCATGTGCACTTTGTGGTGCAGGCACCCAACCTAGGGAGGTGGCGTTACGCGGACATGTTTGAAATGTGTCGCCCACGTTGCGGATTCGATCCGCAACGTGAGCGAGCACTCATGAAACTTTCTTTACCTGTATCTGATCAGCAACTGCCCGGGCCTGCAAGGCGAGTGGCTGCGTCCCGACCGGTCGCAGGTCGAGAACGGCACCGGCCACCGGGTCAGCCAGGAGGTTCCGGATGGTCCGGCGCAGCCCACGCGCTCCGTACACCGGATCGAATCCGCGTCGCTGCAGGAGTGCGACGGCGCTGTCGTCCACCTCCACGTCGACGCCTCTCCTGGCCAACCGAGCTGTGATCAGTCCGATTTCGAGCCGAGTGACCTGCTCCGCCGTCCGTTCGTCGAACTCGTCGAGGATCACGGTTTCGTCGATGCGGTTGAAGAACTCGGGGTCGAAGAACTTCTCCAACGCGCGCTGCACCAGGTGGTGACCGTGGCGGGGTCGATCGATCCGGACGCGATCGGCGATCTGGCGTAGCCGGGACCGTCGATGTTCCGCCACCGCAGCCGAACCGAGATTCGACGTCAGGAACACGTAGCTGTTGCGGAACGAGATCTTCTGCTGACCGTTCGCCAACCGGAGCTCGCCGTTGTCGAGGACCTGCAGGAGCGCACGCAGCACGGTGGGGTCGGCCTTCTCCACTTCGTCGAACAGAACGATTCCGGGGGTGTACGGATCGCCCTCGACGGTGTTCTTGTCGAACAGTGTGAAGGACTCCTTGCTTCCGGCATATCCAGGCGGAGCGCCGGAGAACGATGCCGCATAGTGCTCTTGTGCTAGAGCATTCATGTCGATGCGGCACAGATCGTCGGGTCCTGAACGTAGTTCCGCGGCCACGCGCCGCACCAACTCCGTCTTGCCGACGCCGGTGGGGCCGACCAGAAGGATGTTGGCGAGCGGCCGCGTCGGATCCGTGGCACCGACATGCGCGATCGAAATTGCGCGAACCACAGCGTCGACGGCGGCCTGTTGCCCAACGATCTTGGAACCGAGGGCCTTCGAGAGCTTGTGGGCGTCGAAGGCTCCTACCGGTGCGGGTTCGGTTCGTTCCTCGGCCGGTGGTGCTGCTGCTGCACTGTTCCGGTCATGGAGCATGTCGGTGATGTACGGCACGGCGAGATCCTTACGCTTCGATTGTCTTCTCGACCGGCAGGTTTCCGACGCGGCAATCCGCTACACCCACTGTGTCTCGGGTGATGGCCTCGACGCGTTCCTGAGCCTTCTGGGCGTCGGTGACCCACAGCTTGTAGAACTCGAACGGGCAGTCCGCGACGCCCTTGTCGCCGTCACCGGCTGCATGGACGCCGGAGTAGCCGCGGTGGAGGAGCTTGAAGATGTGGTTCTGGGACTGATCGTTCTCGCGCGCATCACGAATTGCCGAGACGGACAGTTGCGCGTACTGGATTCCGTATTCTTCCTCGCCGGTTTCGCCCAACGTTCGACCGTCGAATCCGATGATCGCCGAGTGCCCGAAGTAGGAGTAGACGCCGTCGAATCCGGCCGCATTGGCAACTGCCACATAACAATTGTTGGCCCAGGCCATCGCCTTGGACATCATCACCTGCTGGTCCTTGGCGGGGTACATGTATCCCTGGCAGCGGACGATCAGTTCGGCGCCCTTCATCGCGCAGTCGCGCCAGATCTCCGGGTAGTTACCGTCGTCGCAGATGATCAGCGAAATCTTCAGCCCCTTGGGTCCCTCGGAAACGTAGGTGGTGTCACCGGGGTACCACCCTTCGATGGGGCACCAGGGCAGGATCTTTCGGTACTTCTGAACGATCTCGCCCTTGTTGTCGATGAGGATCAACGTGTTGTACGGCGGCTTGTTCGGGTGATCTTCGTGCTGTTCGCCGGTGATGGAGAAGATTCCCCACGTGTCGGCTTCGCGGCATGCAGCGGAGAAGATCGCGGTCTCGTCACCGGGGATGGTGGCCGCTGTCGCGTACATCTCCTCTTCGTCGTACATGATTCCCTGCGTGGAGTATTCGGGGAAGACCACGAGATCCATTCCGGGGAGACCGGTCTTCATGCCGATCATCATGTCGGCGATCTTGCGCGCGTTCTCGAGGACGCCCGCGCGATCGTGCAGGCGGGGCATCTTGTAGTTGACCACTGCTACGCCGACTGTGTCGTTGCTCGAGGAGATGTCACCGTGTCGCATTGTCTTTCACTCCTTGGTTGTGTGGATCAGTTGAAGACTGGACGGGATTGGGGTACTGCGGCTTTGGGGGCGGCGAGGATCTTGGCCAGACCCAGGAGAACCAGAAGTGCTCCGGCCCAGCCGGCCGCGACGGCAGGCGTGGTGTGGAAGTTGTCGGTCAGGATCAGGAAGGCGGGAACCGTGCAGGTGGGCTGGCTCAGAAGGACTGCTGCCCAACCGGTGAAGCGGCCGAGATTTTCCCGGCCCAAGCCGAGCACCAGGAAGAACAGCGTCCAGAGTGCTGCCCACGCGAGCCAGATGACGCCGAATACCGGGTCGTTGCTCACCGTGAACGAGAGGAAGGAATACACCAGTGCGGCGCACGCGACGAACAGCGAGAACCATCCGATTCCTTCTGGTTCGAAGCCGGCGAGATTGCTGATGCCCACGTAGAGGTAGGTGAATCCGAACAGGTAGAGCCCCGAGGCCGCCAGGACGGCACTCGAATCTCCCTGTGCCTGAATCAACATGACGGTGGGGACGACGCACTGAAGAGCGCCGACGAAGAGGTTGAGGACCGAGGCGGATCGAACGGGAACTGTGCCGAGCAGCATCAGTCCGTTGACGAAGAGGACGGCTCCCACGTAAAGCAAACCAACACTGCCCATCGGGCACCTCCGGTTACTTCGGGACGGGTTACTTTCAAATGAAATGATTCCAAATGAAACTAAGTGATGCGCGCCACAGAAGTCAAGAGGTGAATCTCAGGGAAAGATTTCAGAGGGTGGCGATGATCGAGAAGTCGAGTCCGTCGGCGACGGCAAGCTGAATCTTCTGCCGTGCAACACGATCACGAAACTCGACGGTTCCGCGAGGTCCGTCGTACGCGGCGCCTTCGACGACGGCGTCCAGGTCGTGCGGATGTGTGCTGTCGGCGCGTCGAACCAGGGCCGAAAGGGTATGTATCCCTTCGTAACACGACTCGGCAGCATTGTTCAGCGCTGGGGCGTGTGCGCCGTGCAGTGCGACGTAGCGTCCGAGCAGGTCCATGGAGTTGCCGTCGACCATCGAACGGAAGTATGCGGCGGAGGCAAACAGGTTTCGGGTTGCCCTCGGTCCGCTCGCGAGCAGCATGTTCTCTTCCATCAACGGGCTGAATCGGATCATCGATTCGTCGAGGCCGCGGCGAGCGAAGGCGCGGTTGAAGTCGACGGCGTCCTGGCCGACGAGGAGCATGATCACGCCGTCGCACCCGGAGTTCGAGACGGTCTCGACCAGCTGTTTCATGTTGCCGCGCCCCAGGTCGACGAACGAACCACCGACCAGGGTGAGGTCGAGTTCGGTCGCGAACTGTCGGACTGCCCCGAGTGAGCTGTGCGGCCAGATGTAGTCGTCGCCCACGACAAACCACTTACGTGCTCCGACGTTGTCGCGCAGCCACTTCAGCGCCGGCGCGATCTGCTGCCGTGGTGTCTCACCCGAGCAGTAGATGCCGGACCTGACCTCGCCGCCCTCGTAGAGCGAGGTGTACGAGTACGGGATGCGGTCGGCGACCACGGGCGCAAGCGCGTGGCGCACCGAGGAGATGTGCCAGCCGCTGACGGCGTCGATGTCGCCGGCGTCGAGTAGCTGTTGCACGCGGGCGGCGACGGCGCTCGGTGAAGCGCCGCCGTCGATCACTTCGATCTGGACTTCGCGTCCCAGTACGCCACCGGAGTTGTTGAGGTCGCGGGCGGCCAATTCGCTGATTGCTTCGCAGGAGGGGCCGAACAGTCCGGCCGGCCCCTGGAGGGGAACCACCATGCCCAGGCGCCACACCGCGCTGCGCGCGCGTTCGAGCGCGCCGGTAGCGCTCATGCGCCGCCGCCGGAATCGGGAGTCAGCGGCCTGGCCTGGGTTACTATCATTTCATTTGAAAGTATTGCCCGAGAAGTGTGAACTACGCAACAGCGGGGGAGCGATCAGTGAGAAAAAGTGACTCCGGAATTCTTGATGCGTCGCTGACGACCGCGCTGGTCCGAGCAGCTCGAATGGCCGCGGCAGCGGCGGAGAAGGCGCTGGCGGCAGAGAATCTCACTCTCGATCACTGGATGACGCTCGAAGCCTTGGCGTCGACCGAGGGGCTGACGATGGCTGAGCTGCGCGATCGAACGGGAACGCCGGCTCCGACGCTGACGCGAGTCGCGGACAAGCTGGTCTCGCTTGCGCTCATCTATCGCGAAGTCGGTGAGGACGACCGCCGGAAGGTGCGCGTGTTTCTCTCCGCGCGCGGAAAGTCCTTGCACAAGCGGGTTGCTGCAGATATTCGCGTGGCCGAGGAGTCCTGGCTGACGTCGAAAGAGGAAGAGAAGTTGCGAGAGGGGCTCCGCCCCTGTGCGCCTTTTTGGTAGTTCCCACTACCAAAAAGGCGCACGGGGGCCGAAGGCCCTACTTGCCGCGTATCGCGTCGAATACCTTGGGGTCGACCAGGGTTGAGGTGTCTCCGAGGTCTCGGCCTTCGGCGACGTCACGCAGGAGGCGGCGCATGATCTTGCCGGATCGCGTTTTGGGCAGTTCCGGCACGATCGTGATCTGACGGGGCTTGGCGATGGGGCTGATGTCGGTGGAGACCTGAGCCTTGAGCTCGGCGATCAGGATGTCGCCGGTGTTCTCGACGCCTTCGCGCAGGATGACGAAGGCGACGATGCCCTGTCCGGTGGTCTCGTCTGCGGCGCCGACCACGGCGGCTTCTGCGACACCGTGGTGGTTGACCAGTGCCGATTCCACTTCGGAGGTGGAGATGCGGTGCCCGGAAACGTTCATGACGTCGTCGACGCGGCCGAGGACCCAGAGTGCGCCGTCGTCGTCGTACTTGGCGCCGTCACCGGCGAAGTACCAGCCTTCTTCGGCATAGCGGGACCAGTAGGTGTCGCGGTAACGGTCCATGTCGCCCCAGATGCCGCGCAGCATCGCCGGCCACGGCTCGTCGAGGACGAGGTAGCCGTTGCCGCCGGGACCGAGGGGCTTGGCGTCGTCGTCGACGATCTTGGCTGAGATGCCGGGGAGCGGCGCCATGGCGGATCCGGGCTTGGTGGCGGTGATACCGGGCAGCGGGGAGATCATGATCGCGCCGGTCTCGGTCTGCCACCAGGTGTCGACGATGGGCGCTTTGTTGCCGCCGATGACCTCGCGGAACCAGCGCCACGCTTCAGGGTTGATGGGCTCGCCGACGGAGCCGAGGAGGCGGATGGACGACAGGTCGTGGGCGTCGGGGATCTCGCGGCCCCACTTCATGAAGGTGCGCACGAGGGTGGGTGCGGTGTAGTAGATGGAGACGCCGTACTTCTCGATGATGTTGAAGTGGCGGTGCTCGTCGGGGGAGTTGGGGGTGCCTTCGTAGACGACCTGGGTGACGCCGTTGGAGAGGGGGCCGTAGACGATGTAGGAGTGTCCGGTGACCCAGCCGATGTCTGCGGTGCACCAGTAAACGTCTTGTCCGGCTTTGTGATCGAAGACGTTGTGGTGGGTGTAAGACGCCTGGGTGAGGTAGCCGCCGGAGGTGTGGATGATGCCCTTGGGCTTACCGGTGGTGCCGGAGGTGTAGAGGATGAACAGGGGATGTTCGGCGTCGAAAGCCTGCGCCTGATGTTCGGGTGAGGCCTGCGCGACGGTCTCGTGCCACCACAGGTCACGGCCGTCGGTCCAGTCGACGTCGATGCCGGTTCGGTTGACCACCAACACGTTCTGGACGGATTCGGCGCCGGCGACGGATTCGTCGACCGCTGTTTTGATGGGTGCTGCTGCGCCGCGTCGCCACTGACCGTCGACGGTGACGACGAGCTTGGCCTGGGCGTCGTCGATGCGTGAGCGCAGGGCGGTGGCGGAGAATCCGGCGAAGACGACGGAGTGGGTCAGGCCGAGGCGGGCGCAGGCGAGCATGGTGACGATCGCTTCGGGGATCATCGGCATGTAGATCGCGACGCGGTCACCGGCGACGAGGCCGAGGTCGGTGAAAGTGTTTGCGGCGCGGCTGACTTCGGCGAGGAGGTCGTTGTAGGTCAGATCGCGCGAATCGCCCGGTTCGCCTTCGAAGTGGATGGCGACGCGGTCGCCGTTGCCGGCGAGGACGTGGCGGTCGACGCAGTTGTAGGCGACGTTGAGTTTTCCGCCGACGAACCACTTGGCGACGGGGGCGTCGGTCCAGTCGAGGACGTCGGTCCATTTCTCGTGCCAGTGAAGGCGCTCAGCCTGATTCGCCCAGAAAGCGAGGCGGTCGGTATCTGCGGCAGCCTGCAACTCCGGTCCCGCGTTGGCGGCCGCAGCGAACTCTGCGCTCGGCGGATATGCCTGGGGGACGTCTGTTTCGGCTGCGCTTGTCATGGCTGACGGCCTTCTTTCCACTTTGATCGACACTTTTCTGACTCCGTGTGAGGGTAGTCACAAGCTCGCGCAAACGCACCGTTGCATCACGTTGCAACCCGTTGTCCTGCGACGATCGGTCGAAACGATGCGACGGGTGGTCGCATCTGCCGACGAACGAATGTGTGCGAATTCAATTACCCCCAATTTTCCAACAATGGGTGCGGTGCGCGCTTCGGGTTCGATGTGTCTATTGTCAAACCATTATTCGACCGCAACTCGAAGTCACGTTCACTTTCAGTTGTAGGCGACACGACGCCGGCAGTTACGGCTGTCGGCAGGCCGCGAGCATGCTCGGGGTCACTTAGATGTGGAAGGAATTCCTTTGCGTATCTCACGCATAGCGACCGGCGCGGTCGCGCTCGGAATGACGGCAGTGCTGATCACGGCATGTTCGTCCGGCGATTCGTCGGGCGGATCGTCCAGCGGCGTCGTCAACGCCTGGGCGGGCGAGCCCCAGAACCCGCTCATCCCCACGAACACGAGTGAGAACCAGGGCGGCCGCGTCCTCGACTCCCTGTTCGCCGGTCTCGTTTCGTACACCGCCGACGGCGGCACGGAGAACGAGGTCGCCGAGTCCATCGAGAGCACCGACGGTCAGAACTTCACCGTCAAGCTCAAGGATGGTTGGACCTTCACGGACGGCACCCCCGTCACCGCGAAGTCGTTCGTCGACGCGTGGAACTTCGGAGCCCTCTCCACCAACGCGCAGATCCAGGCATCGTTCTTCGATCCGATCAAGGGCTACGACGAAGTTGCCGCCGAGGTTCCGACGGCTCAGACGATGTCGGGTCTGAAGGTTGTGGACGACTCCACCTTCACCATCGAACTCAAGCAGCCCGAGTCGGCGTTCCCCGACCGCCTCGGTTTCACGGCGTACTACCCGCTGCCCGAGGTCGCGTTCAAGGACATGACCGCATTCGGCGAGAACCCGGTCGGCAACGGCCCGTACAAGCTCGACGGAACCGGCGCGTGGCAGCACAACGTCCGCATCGACACGGTCGTGAACCCGGACTACAACGGCAACCGCAAGCCGAAGAACGCCGGCGTCGACTTCATCATGTACAACAGCCTCGACACGGCGTACACCGATCTTCTCGCCAACAACGTCGACGTCCTCGACCAGGTCCCGCCGAGCGCGGTCACGACCTTCGAGTCGGATCTTGCCGGTCGCACGGTCAACCAGCCGTCGGCAACCATCGAGACGTTCACGATCCCGGGGCGCCTGGCGCACTTCAGCGGTGAAGAGGGCATGCTCCGCCGTCAGGCGATCTCGATGGCAATCAACCGCGATCAGATCACGCAGCAGATCTTCAACAAGACCAGGACGCCTGCTCTCGACTTCACCAGCCCCGCAATCGAGGGTTGGAACGACTCGCTGACCGGTAACGGCAACCTGAAGTTCGACCCCGAGGCAGCCAAGGCCGCTTGGGCCAAGGCTGACGCCATCGCGCCGTGGTCCGGCAGCTTCGAGATCGGATACAACTCGGACGGCGGACACCAGGAATGGGTCGACGCCACGGCGAACAGCATCCGCAACACGCTCGGCATCGATGCAAAGGGCAAGCAGTACGCCACCTTTGCGCAGATCCGCACCGAAGCCACCGACCGCACCATCCAGAGCGCGTTCCGCTCCGGCTGGCAGGGCGACTACCCGCAGCAGTACGGCTTCCTGGCGCAGAACTACCAGACCGGCGGCAGCTCAAACGACGGTGAGTACTCCAACCCCGAGTTCGACCGCCTCCTGCGCGAATCGGCCGGCCAGACGGACAAGGCGAAGGCTCAGGAACTGCTCGATCAGGCTCAGGAAGTGCTGCTCAAGGACCTGCCTGCAATTCCGACGTGGTACCGCAACGCAGCCAGTGGATGGTCGGAGAACGTCTCCAACGTGACCATCAGCTGGAATGGCATTCCGGTCTACGAAGACATCGAAAAGAACTGACGCGTAGAACGATCCGCATCTGAAACGTGAGTTCGGGGCGGCAGGCGCCCTGCCTGCCGTCCCGAACTCGTGTTCACACCGGACTGTCCGCTGACGTACACGATCATCGACAAGGAGGTGATCCGATGCTCTGGTACATCGGTCGCCGAGTGCTTCAAATGATCCCGGTTTTTCTCGGGGCCACTCTTCTGATCTACGCCATGGTCTTCCTGCTTCCCGGTGATCCGATTGCCGCGTTGGCGGGCGACAAGGCGCTCAGTCCGGCTGTGGCAGCACAGCTTCGGGAGCGCTACCACCTCGATCTCCCCTTCTATCAGCAGTACCTGCTGTACCTGAAGGGCATCTTCACGCTGGACTTCGGCACGTCGTTCTCCGGACGACCTGTCAGTGAAGTTCTGGCACAGGCATTTCCGATCACGATGAAACTTGCCTTCATGGCACTGATCGTCGAGACGGTCTTCGGTGTCGGCTTCGGCCTCATCGCCGGCCTGCGTAAGGGCGGATTCTTCGACAGCACCGTCCTGCTGTTCAGCCTCGTTCTCATCGCCATCCCGATCTTCGTGATCGGCTTCCTGGCTCAGTTCTTCATCGGCGTCAAATGGGGCATCGTCCCGCCGACGGTCGGTGGCAACACCAGCTTCAAGAATCTCCTGCTCCCCGCCCTGGTTCTGGGTTCGGTCTCGTTCGCTTACGTACTGCGACTGACCCGAACGTCCGTGGCGGAGAACTTGAGTGCCGACTACGTGCGCACCGCCACCGCCAAGGGACTCTCCCGCGGACGAGTGGTGCGCGTGCACGTGTTGCGCAACTCGCTGATCCCCGTGGCCACGTTCCTGGGTGCCGACCTCGCAACGTTGATGGGCGGCGCCATCGTCACCGAGGGCATCTTCAACATCAACGGCGTCGGCGGCACGATCTACCAGGCTGTCACCAGAGGTGAAGCGCCGACGGTGGTTTCGTTCGTCACCATTCTCATCGTGATCTACCTGATCGCAAATCTGCTCGTCGACCTCTTGTACGCCGCGCTCGATCCGAGGATCCGCTATGTCTGAGACCGTGAAGACCGGACGCGCCGTCCGGCAAAGTCATTTCGTGGCACCGCCCGAAGTTGCGGCACCGGGGGAGACGGACGCCGTCAAACTCGACCAGGCGCCGACGAGCATGTGGACCGACGCGTGGCGCGATCTGCGCAAGCGTCCCCTGTTCATCATCTCGACGATCATCATCCTCGCGGTCATCGTCATCGCAGCGTTTCCGGGCTTGTTCACGAGTACCGATCCGCGATTCTGCGACCTCACCTACAGCATGCAGGGACCGACCTCCGGCCACTGGTTCGGGTTCGACCGCCAGGGTTGTGACGTCTACTCGCGCACCATCTACGGTGCTCGCGCGTCCGTACTCGTGGGCGTCGGCGTCACTGCGTCGGTGCTGGTGATCGGAGTGATCTTCGGCGCGCTTTCCGGGTTCTACGGCGGCTGGACCGATTCGATTCTCTCCCGCGTCGCCGACATCTTCTTCGGTATCCCGCTGATCCTCGCTGCCATCGTTCTGATGCAGCTGTTCACCGATCGCACCATCTGGACCGTCGTCGGCGTCCTGGCACTCTTCGGTTGGCCGCAGATGGCACGAATTGCCCGTGGCGCGGTGATCTCGGCGAAGAACAACGATTACGTCATGGCTTCGGAAGCGTTGGGTGTCTCGAAGCTCAAGACACTGATCCGCCACGTCATCCCGAACTCGTTGGCGCCCATCATCGTTGTCGCCACCATCTCGCTCGGTACGTACATCGTTGCCGAGGCGACGTTGTCCTTCCTCGGTATCGGTCTTCCGTCCACCGAGGTTTCGTGGGGCGGCGACATCAGCAACGCTCAGGTGACGCTGCGTCAAGGATCGACCATTCTGTTCTACCCGGCAACGGCTTTGGCGATCACCGTCCTCGGATTCATCATGATGGGTGACGCGCTGCGCGACGCCCTCGATCCCAAGTCTCGGAAGCGGTGAGCACGATGACCACCAAGGAAACTCTCACCTCGGAGGAAACTCCGTTGCTCGAGATTCGTGATCTCGAGGTGTCGTTCCAGTCTAATTCGGGTCCCGTTCCGGCAGTTCGAGGCGTCAGCCTGACGGTCTATCCGGGTCAGACGGTCGCCATCGTCGGCGAATCGGGCTCGGGTAAGTCCACCACCGCCCACTCGATCATCAATCTGCTTCCCGGCACCGGCAAGGTGACGGCAGGCGAGATCATCTTCGACGGCAAGGACATCTCGAAGCTTTCGGAGAAGGACTTCGTCCACATCCGGGGCAGCCAGATCGGGTTGGTTCCGCAGGACCCGATGTCGAATCTGAATCCGGTGTGGAAAGTGGGCTTCCAGATCGAGGAAGCACTGGCCGCCAACGGGATCGCCAAGGGCAAAGCGGCCAAGGTTCGGGCCGCCGAATTGCTCGAGGAGGCCGGCCTCGCCGAAGCCGAGAGCAGGTTGGGACAGTACCCGCACGAGTTCTCGGGCGGTATGCGTCAGCGCGCACTCATTGCGATCGGGTTGTCCGCCCGTCCGAAGCTCCTGATCGCGGACGAGCCGACGTCGGCGCTCGACGTCACCGTCCAACGTCAGATCCTCGACCACCTCGACGGTCTGACTACGGAACTCGGCACCGCAGTTCTGCTCATCACCCACGATCTGGGATTGGCCGCCGAGCGCGCCGAGCACCTGATCGTGATGAGCAAGGGGCGCATCGTCGAATCCGGTCCGGCACTGGAGATTCTGAAGCGCCCGCAGCATCCGTACACACAGAAGCTGGTCGCTGCTGCGCCGTCGTTGGCGTCGAAGCGACTCAGCTCTTCGGTAGCGCGCGCCGAGATTCGGGAACAGGCGGAAGAGGTCGCGGAAGCGGTCAAGGCCGAGGAAAGTACAACAGAGTCCTTCGGCAAGGCGACCGACGACGTTCTTGTCGTCGATCATCTGACCAAGGTGTTCAAGCTGCGCAAGGGTTTCCGCAAGACCACCGACTTCACAGCCGTGAACGACGTGTCCTTCAAGGTCCGCCGCGGAACCACAACGGCGATCGTCGGTGAATCGGGTTCCGGTAAGTCGACGGTCGCGCAGATGGTCCTCGGCCTGCTCGAGCCCACGGCAGGAAACGTGGTCTTCGACGGTCAGGACGTGGCGAAACTCGGCGCGAAGGAAACCTTTGCGTTCCGTCGCCGAGTCCAGCCGATCTTCCAGAACCCCTACGGCACGCTCGACCCGATGTACTCGATCTACCGCACGATCGAGGAGCCGCTGCGTACCCACAAGGTCGGGACCAAAGCCGAACGTGAGGCTCGCGTTCGCGAACTTCTCGACAAGGTCGGTCTGCCCCAGTCGGTCATGCGACGCTTCCCGAACGAGCTCTCCGGCGGACAGCGTCAGCGTGTCGCAATTGCGCGCGCGCTGGCTCTGCAGCCGGAGGTCGTCATCTGCGACGAGGCGGTCTCCGCTCTCGACGTGCTCGTTCAGGATCAGATCTTGACCCTGCTGAATGACCTGCAGGCAGAGTTCGGGTTGACGTACCTCTTCATCACGCACGACCTGGCCGTGGTTCGTCAGATCGCGGACAACGTGTTGGTGATGTCGCGTGGCTCGATCGTCGAATCGGCGCCGATCGACGACGTGTTCGGCAATCCGCAGCAGGACTACACACGCAAGTTGCTCGACGCGATTCCCGGTGGCTCCATCAAGCTGGGAAGCTGACGCAACAGGTAGGTAGGCAAGTCCGCAGAGGGGCTGCAAGGGTACCGTCGTTGATCGTGACGGACCCCTTGCAGCCCCTCGTCGATCTTCCAGGCGTACGCGCCGCCGCCGATCATGCGCGCGACGCTCTGGGTGAGGTTCATCGGCACAAGACCAACCGTCGCGGTTGGCCCACCACTGCCGCCGAAGCCGCGGTTCGCGCTGCGCGAGCCTCCGCTTCGCTGGCCGGCGGCACCACCGAATTGCCGGCCGAGGGCATGGCCGGTGATCCGATTCTCGCGGGTGCTCTGCGAGTGGCTCAGGCTCTGGACGGAGACAGCCTTCCGCTCATGGAGTCGACGTGGAAACGCGCCCCACTGCAGGCTTTGGCCCGGCTGCACCTGTTGGCCGCGGCAGACCTCGTCGAGGACGCGGATCAACTGGGACGGCCACGGTCGGACCGCGGCGTGGGGGAGCGCTTGGACGCTCTCGCCCAACTCGTCACCGGCGGAACCACTGCACCGGCACCGGTTCTGGCAGCCGTCGTACACGGAGAACTCTTGGCGCTGAGCCCGTTCGGCACGGCTGACGGCATCGTCGCCCGCGCGGCCTCGCGTCTGGTTGCGGTCTCGTCGGGGTTGGATCCGCACAATCTCGGGGTCCCCGAGGTCAGTTGGCTTCGGCGGCCGCAGGCGTACACGGACGGCGCGGCGGGATTCGCTTCGGGAAATCCGGCGGGCGTCGGCAGCTGGGTGATCCTGTGCTGCGGTGCGCTCGAAGCCGGTGCGCGAGAAGCGACTTCGATTGCAGACGCAGCTACCGGGTAGTCCGGACAATTGCCCCTGTCGGAACATAACGAACGGGCGGCGCTGCCGATAAATCGACTTCGCCGCCCGTCAGCACGGACTACTCGTTACCAAGCGTGCTCGGTGGGTTGTGTGGGTGGCCTCGGCGAGGGATCGCACTTTCCGAGGTCGTCCCCGCAACCTGTGCGGGGTCCTCGCTCAAATTGAACGAATCTCGCAGGCCCACAACGCTTCTGCCCTTATAGTGGCTTGTGCTCCGCGTGGGTGCCCTAGTGCCCGTGCTAGGAATTTCAGTTGGGGAAACGGTCCTTCTCTTCCGAACCGTTCCTGGCCTTCCGTTCTTCCGTAACTCCTTTGTACCCTGTGTCCGGGCTCACAGCAAGTACCAATTTTTGTTTGTGGGCCTTGGATTTCAGCGTTTCCGGCGTAGTAGCCCGAAGGTCATGGCACCGGCCACCACAGCTGCGATTCCCACCGCGGCAGTAGTGGCCACCGTCGTCGTGGATTGGGCCGACAATCGCGCACGAAGTGAGACCGGATTCGAGAAAGTCAGTATGGGCCAACCGTTTACGGCTGCTTCCTTGCGCAATGCACGATCGGGGTTGACCGCGGTGGGATGTCCGACCGCCGCGAGCATGGGCAAATCGGTCACCGAGTCGGAGTAGGCGTAACTGGCGGCGAGGTCGTAGCCGTACTCCGCGGCAAGTTTTTCCATCGCCTCGACCTTGCCCGGACCGTAGCAGTAGAAGTCGACCTCGCCGGTGTAGTGGCCGTCTTCTTCCCTCATCGACGTCGCGACGGAATGGGTGGCGCCGAGGGCGCGGGCGATCGGTGCGACGATCTCCTCACCCGAAGCCGACACCACGATGACGTCGTGTCCGCGCAGCTTGTGATCTGCGATCAGATCGGCCGCCTCGGCGAAGACGAGTGGGTCGACGATGTCGTGCAGAGTCTCCGCGACGATGGCCTTCACCTGCTCCACGTCCCAACCCGCACACATCGCCGTCAGGTGCTCGCGCATGCGCTCCATCTGATCGTGATCGGCGCCGGACAGTAGGAACAGGAATTGTGCATAGCTGCTCTTGAGAACCGAGCGTCGATTGATCAGACCCTGGGCGAAGAATGGCTTGCTGAACGCCAGGGTGCTCGACTTCGCGATGATCGTTTTGTCCAAATCGAAGAAAGCGGCTGTCCGCCCGGTATTCAGTCCGTTCGCAGGCTTGTCGGTCACAGGAATGAGGATAGTCCGACAGGCAGTTCGTGTGCTCCTCGGCAAGCATCCTCTTTCGGCGAAAAACAGCAGTTCAGTGCAGCTCAGGCTTGCGTTTCTCGCCGATGTCGGGTGTAAGATCGTTGCTGTTCGATTCGTTCGAACTAGTTCAGCCCGACCCCCCGGGGCTGAACTCAGACGGCCCCCGCCTCCTCCCCCCATTGGCGGGGGTCGTCCTCTGTCTGCGGCCCGTTTCTCCACAACTTCGTAGTTGTCCACAGGGTCGTTCACCGCACTGTTTCCGGTGCCCGTTGTCGTTCAGGCTCTGCAGTCATGAACACGACGATCAATTCTCGGGAAACCGGCGCTTGCATTCTGGTTCTCGTCGACGACGCGAAGGTCCTCGCGAGCGTGCGACGCGTCGCTGCCGCGGTGGACCGCCGTGTGGACGAGGCCGAGCATCCCGTGTCCCGGCAACAGTGGAACCGCGCTTCGGCGATCGTATTGGACGCGTCGGCTGCGCGAGATGCGCTGGCTCGTTCCCCCAAGCGAACGCGAGTGTTCCTCGTATGCGACGGCACACCGACCGTCGACGATTGGAAGAGCGCCACAGCGATCGGAGCCGACAGCGTCCTGTCTCTGCCCGAAGAGGAGAACGCGTTGGTCGCAGTTCTGGCCGACCACGTCGACGTAGGGGGTGACGGCACCGTCGTGAGTGTGGTGGGTGGTTGTGGCGGCGGCGGAGCTTCGGCAACAGCGGCGGCCGTCGCGTTGACGTCGGCGGCGCGTCACGTCCCGACGCTGCTGGTGGACGTCGACGCACTCGGTTCCGGCGCCGACGTCCTGTTGGGTATCGAGACGGCCCCCGGATTGCGCTGGGGTGCACTGACCGTCGAGGGCGGACGGTTGGCGCCGGACGCGCTGCGTGATGCGTTGCCGGCAAAGGGAAAGTTCTTGAGGGTTCTGGCGAGCAGTCGGCGTGAGATCGACGGTCCGACGGTCACCGCTGTTCGTGCTGTGCTGGACGCAGGTCGCAGATCCGGTGGACTCGTGGTCTGCGACCTGCCGCGTCACCCCAGCGAAGTCGGCCAGGCTGTCCTGGAGATCTCGGATTTTGTCCTCGTCGTGGTTCCTGCCACCGTGGCCGCGTGTGTCGCTGCCGAGAAGGTCGGGGCCTGGGTGATGCGACACAACTCCAACGTCGGACTCGTCGTGCGTGGGCCGGCGCCGGGAGGGCTACGCGGCGCCGATGTGGCGGACATGCTCGGCCTGCCCCTGACAGCCGTCATGCGTGGCCACCGTTCGCTGGCGCCGATGCTCGAGCGCGGTGGCCTCGAATTGACCCGCGGTTGTCCGTTGAGTCTGGCGGCAACAGCGGTACTCGACGCCGTCGAATCCGGCGCACGCCCGCGCAGGGCTGCAGCATGAGTGCGTTGGTCACGGCCGAACTGCTCGACCGCGTTCGCGAGCGACTGACGGCGTCGTCGGTCGCCGAACCGACGGCAGCCACCGTTGCCGATGCCGTACGAGCCGAGTCCTCCGGCGTTCTGGCGGACACCGACCTGTTGGAGGTCGTCAGGGTGCTCCAGACGGAACTGACGGGCGCCGGGCCGCTCGAACCCCTGCTTCACGAACCCGGTGTCGCCGACGTACTGGTGACCGCGCCGGATCAGGTCTGGGTGGACCGCGGGGTCGGCCTCGAAAGGTCAGCGGTGCGGTTCACCGACGAGGCAGCTGTGCGTCGACTGGCGCAACGGTTGGCGCTGTCGGCAGGTCGACGCCTTGACGACGCCCAACCGTGGGTCGACGGGCGCCTGCGGGGCGTCGGCGACGGGCACTTCGGGGTGCGGCTGCACGCCGTACTGGCACCGGTTGCCCAGGGCGGAACCTGCGTGTCACTGCGAGTGCTGCGGCCGGCGACACAGGGCCTCGACGCGCTGTGCGCTCACGGCGCCGTGGAACCGGATGCGCGCGAACTCCTGAATCGCATCATCTCTTCTCGCTTGGCTTTCCTTGTGATCGGCGGAACCAGCGCGGGAAAGACTACGTTGTTGTCCGCGATGCTCGGTGCCGTCGACCCGCGCGAGCGAATCGTCTGCGTCGAGGACGCGGCCGAACTCGCGCCGCCGCATCCGCACGTCGTCCGCCTCGTGGCCAGAGCTCCCAACGTGGAGGGCGTCGGAGAGGTGACAGTGCGTGACCTGGTTCGGCAGGCTCTGCGGATGCGTCCCGATCGCATCGTCGTCGGTGAGGTTCGCGGCGCAGAGGTGACGGATCTGCTCACGGCGATGAACACCGGCCACGACGGCGGGGCCGGCACCGTCCACGCCAATTCGCCCGAAGAGGTGCCGGCCAGGCTCGAGGCGTTGGCTGCACTCGGCGGTATGGATCGCCACGCGCTGCACAGTCAACTTGCCGCGGCGGTTCAAGTGATCCTGCACGTGCACAGGTTGGCCGACGGATCGAGACGTCTCGAACAGATCGGTGTCATCGACCGCGGTGCGGACGGATACGTGCGAATCACGCAGGCGTGGCCGGACGGCGGTTCGGGTCGTGAGCAGGTCGAGCGGATGTTCCGGCTTCGCAATCGGGAGGTCGGGACGTGACAGTCTCGCTCTTGATGTTCGCGTTGGCGGTCTCGATTGCGCCGGTGAGGGATTCACGAGCTCGGCTCGCAACGTACAACCCGAGTATCCACAAGCCCTCCCGGCAGATTCCATGGGAGTTCGTCGCCGCATTTCTCGCGATCTCGGCCGCGTGGGTTCTCGGAGGTCTTCCGGCCGGGTGCGCGGCGGTCGTCCTCGCCGGGACCCTGATCTTTCGTGGCCGACGCGCGAAGGCGGCCGAAAACCGAGACCTCTCACAGAAGATGCTGCTCGCCGGTTTGGAGGTGCTGATCGCAGAGTTGAGCGTCGGCGCACATCCTGCAGCGGCCAGTTCTGTTGCAGGCGAGGAATGTACCGGCGAAGTGAGCGCGGTGTTCCGGTCCGCTGGGGCGAGGGCGCGTCTCGGCGGTTCTGCCGCAGCGGCCTTCGTGGTACCGGATTCCGGCATCGAGCGTGAGTTCTCCCGCGTCGGATCCGTCTGGCGGGTCGCAGACCAACACGGGCTGGCTCTGGCGGAACTACTCGGCGCCGTCCGGACGGACATGTTGGGACGTAGACGCTTTCGTCAACGCACCGAGGCCGGGTTGGCGGGCGCGCGGGCGACCGCTGCGGTCTTGGCCTTTCTCCCGCTGTTGGGGATCGGTCTCGGGCAATTGATGGGTGCTTCGCCGCTGCGCGTGCTGTTCGGAGGTGGGCTCGGCGGCGTGCTCCTGGTGATCGGAACCGCTTGTGTCTCAGCTGGTCTGCTCTGGACCGACCGGATAACCGCGAAGGTCACGTCGTGAGTTGGGCATCCGTGGCGATGATGGCGTTGGCGCTCGCGATCATTCCCGCTCGGCGCGGTGCTTCGGCCAGGGCGGCAGAAATTCTCTTCGCGGACACAACAACAGAAAATTCGGTTTCAGTCCCGGACAAGCCGGATCCACTCGCAGTTGCCGCAAGTCTCGACCTTCTCGGGGCCTGCCTACGAGCGGGGCTTCCCGTCTCCGCCGCGATCACAGCGATGGCGTCGACCGCGCCGAAACCGATGGCAGATTCGCTTCGTCGCGTCGCCGACCTTCTTGCGCTCGGTGCTGATCCCGACGCCGCGTGGAGCGAGGCCGCTCTCGATCCGGATACCGAAGCCCTGGCCAGGATGGCCCGGCGTTCGGCGCGTTCGGGTTCGTCGTTGTCCTCGTCCATGACCGAACTCGCCGAGCGTAGTCGCGGTGAGGCGGAGGATCGGGCGGCTGCCGCAGCCGAACGCGCGGGAGTGCTGATCAGCGGTCCACTCGGGCTGTGTTTCCTGCCGGCGTTCATCGCCTTGGGCATCGTCCCGGTGGTGATCGGGCTTGCCGCGACTGTGCTCGGTAACGGCCTGCTGTGAGCCGGATCCGAGTGAAAGCTCCTGCGGCAGAAGTACTGCCACAGGTTTCGATTGAAGGGGGAGAAATGATTTCGAAGACGTTGAGGTCGGTGTCGGCTAGATTTGCGCTGTTGGTAACGGAGGACGACGGTATGTCGACTGCGGAGTATGCGATCGGCACGATTGCGGCCGCCGCATTCGGTGCCGTCCTGTACACGGTTGTCACCGGCGACTCCATTGTCTCCGCGCTGACAGGCATCATCGACAAGGCGCTCAAGACAGCTGTGTGATGTTGTCCACGAGAGGTATTCGGCAAGCCGACGACGGCGCCGTGACGGTCGAGGCCGCGATTGCTCTGGCTTCGATCGTCACGGTGGTCGTGCTGTGTATCGGCGGAGTCCTCGCGGTGTCGATGCAGGTTCGGTGTGTCGACGCCGCTCGTGAGGCCGCACGTCTGGTGGCACGTGGTGATCGTGAGTCTGCGATCACCACGGCCCGCCGGATCGCACCCCAAGATGCGTCGATCTCGGTGGAGATCGTGGACGGCTTTGCCGTTGCCGTTGTCAGCGCCGAAAGTACGCTGCTGCCGTTGGTCGACATCTCTTCCGAGGCGGTGGCAGCAGTGGAACCGGGGGTGGAAGAGGGGTGAACCTACGTGACGACGAAGGTGTTGCCACGGTTCTGGCATGCTGCGTTCTGGCAGCGATCGTGATGGTGACCGGCGGGATACTGCATGTCGGGTCCGCGGTGGTGGCCCGGCACACGGCGCAGTCGGCGGCTGATCTTTCGGCCCTCGGCGGTGCGGGCGCCTTGGACGGCGGTGACGAGGCGGCGTGTGAAATGTCCGCGGTGATCGCGGAGCGGATGCGTACGGTGCTCGAGGGGTGCGATGTCCAGGGGTGGGATGTAGTCGTCGAGATACGCGCACCGGTGTTGTTGTCGGGCTTCGGGATCGGTGATGCGCAGGCCTACGCTCGTGCGGGTCCGGTCAGCTGATCGTGTCGATGACGGCGGTCAGAACCTTCACCGCGCCGTCCTTGTCGAGTGGGTCGTTTCCGTTGCCGCACTTGGGTGAATAGACGCAGGACGGGCATCCGTGAGTGCACTCGCAGGAGAGTATGGCGTCGCGCGTCGCGGTGAGCCACCGTGACAGTTCGCTGTGCCCCCGGTCGGCGAACCCGGCGCCGCCGGCGTGACCGTCGTAGACGAAGACCGTCGGGAGTCCGGTGTCCGCGTGCATCGCAGTCGATACTCCGCCGATGTCTCCGCGGTCGCAGATCGCCACCAGCGGCAGAAGTCCGATCGCTGCATGTTCGGCGGCATGCAGTGATCCGGGGAACCGTTCGGGCGGCACCCCGATGGATTCGAGGAGTTCGGGCGTGACCGTGTACATCACTGCCCTGGTGGGCAAAGTGTGTGCGGGCATGTCGAGTTCGATCGAGTCGAGGACTTCACCCGAAGTCAACCGTCGTAGGTACCCGACGACTTGATGTGTCACCTCGACCTGGACGAGAGCGACGGCGATGTCGCCGTAGTTCTTGTGCTCGAGTTGTTCGGTGATCGTGATTTCGGTGGTTTCGCGAGCCGAGGTAGTCCAGTCAGGATTCTCGGTGTGAACCAGTGCGAGTCCGACGTCGAGGTCCAGTTCGTCGACGACGTAGGTCTCGCCTTGATGGATGTGGACGGCGCCGGGATGAACTGTGGCCGGAGCGCGGCCCGCGTCGACAGTGCCGAGCATTCGGCCGGATTCACCGTCGACAATGGCCACCTGCGTTCCGATGCCGCCGCGAATGTCCAAAGAGCCGTGGGGGTTCGAATCAGCGGTGACGAACCATCCGTGCTTTCGGCGCCGGATCTTGCCTTCCTCCGACAGTCTGGTCAGAACTTCGAGAGCCCCGAATGCGTCCACCTCGGCGTCGGAAAGTGGGAGTTCCATTGCAGCGCAGAGAAGTTGTGGTCCTAGAACGTACGGATTTCCGGGATCTGTCACCGTCGCCTCGACAGGTTTGTCCAGTACCGCCGACGGATGATGAACGAGGTAGGTGTCGAGTGGATCGTCGCGGGCGATCAACACGACGAGTGAACCCTCACCGCGTCGCCCGGAGCGACCGGCCTGCTGCCAGAACGACGCGACGGTGCCCGGGAAGCCTGCCACGACAACGGCGTCGAGGCCGGCGATGTCGACGCCGAGTTCCAGTGCGTTGGTGGTGGCTGCGCCCAGCAGTGTGCCGTCGGCGAGTGCAGCTTCCAGTTCGCGTCGGTCCTCGGCCAGATATCCGGCGCGATACGACGCGACTCGCTCGGCGAGGTCCGGGTCCACCTCGGCGAGTAGACGTTTGGTGGCCATCGCGGTCAGCTCGGCGCCGCGGCGGGAGCGAACGAAGGTGAGAGTGCGGGCGCCCTCGATCATGAGGTCGGCCATGATCCGCGCAGCTTCCGCACCCGCGGGACGTCGTACCGGGCTACCGTTTTCGCCGGTCAATGCTTCGAGCAGCGGCGGTTCCCACAGCGCGACGGTACGTGGGCCGTGCGGCGATCCGTCTTCCGTGACCTCGGTGCAGTGGGCGCCGATCAGCCGCGAGGCTGCCGCGCCGGGATCTGCGGTGGTTGCGCTGGCCAGGATGAAGGTGGGTTCGGCGCCGTAACGGGCCGCAATCCTTCGCAGTCGCCGGATCACGAGCGCGACGTTCGATCCGAAGACTCCCCTGTAGGAGTGGCATTCGTCGATGATCACGTATTTCAGGTTGCGGAAGAAGTGCGCCCATCGTTGATGGGTCCGGAGCAGTGAAATGTGGATCATGTCGGGGTTGGTGAAGAGCCAGCGTGAGTTCTCGCGCGCCCAGGTGCGGAGTTCTTGCGAGGTGTCGCCGTCGTACGCACTGGCGTTGGTGCTGCGAAGTTCCACGTCGAAGTCGGTGAGGGACAGCACCGCTCGCAGTTGATCGGAGCCCAGCGCTTTGGTGGGCGAGAGGTAGAGGGCTGTTGCGAGCGGGTCGGTTGCCATGGCCGTCAGCACCGGGAGTTGGTATGCCAGAGACTTACCCGACGCGGTACCGGTGGCCACGACCACGTGTTTTCCGTCGTATGCGAGGCCGGCAGCCTCGCTCTGGTGGATCCACGGGGACCGAACGCTGTGTTCGGCGAGCGCGCGTACGACGCTGGGGTGCACCCACTCCGGCCATTCGGTGAACTCGGCTACGCGAGCCGGTAGCTGCGCGGTGAACATCAGTGGTTTTTCGCTTCCACTGACCCCGGCGACGACGCGATCGAGCAGCATCTGCCCGTAGGTCTCGCCAGGCTTCCCTCCCGGGGCGGGGATCGGGGAAGGTGCGTTCACGTGACTCTCCGGGCTCGGCGTAGGGGCGTGGCGGCAATCGGAAACTGTCGCTACCTGCAGTTTTGATGATACGCAACCGTCAACGGTCTTGGTGAAACCGGGTGGTCGGCGCGCACGCGGGAAACCACGGTCGCGGGCTGTTTTTCTCGTAGCGAACTTTTAACGTTTTTAGTTCCGTTTTCGACTGTTGTGCACGCGGAGAACATGGTTGACTGACAATCGGTCGCAGCTTCTGTGTTCGTAGGCTTGAGAAAGTGCACGCTCGCAGGATCGTTGTTGCGGGCGCGGTGCTCTGCCTTTCCTGAGGGGGAAATAAAGACGTACAGCGGTCGGAACCGGCCCGGTGGACTGTAAGGGCTGTTCACCGAATCCGGTGTTAGAAAGAGAAGGAAAAGCATGGCACAGGGCACTGTGAAGTGGTTCAACGCTGAAAAGGGCTTCGGCTTCATCGCTCCCGAAGACGGTTCCGCAGACGTCTTCGTTCACTACTCCGAAATTCAGGGCAACGGCTTCCGTACCCTCGAGGAGAACCAGCGTGTGGAGTTCGAGGTCGGCCAGGGCACCAAGGGTCCCCAGGCTACCGGCGTTCGCGCGGTCTGATTTTTCCGCTCACTTGCTGAGCGAATAGTTCGGACAGTATTTGTCCCCCATCGCATCTGTGCGGTGGGGGACAAATCTTTTCGGTGCAAGCAAGAGTCTTCTCCATCCGGAGTGAATACACGCAGCTGTTCGACCACGGCCGGTCGTCTATGCCGTCACTACCTTCGTGGCTTACGTTTCACTCTGTGAGCCAACTGTCCTTTTTCTCTGCCGAGTCGATTCCACCTGCCGTGACGGACCTTGCCGGAATGCTGGCCGGACCGGGTCAGGTCGTGACCTCGGAGGATCGAGCCCGGATCTCGATCGTCGTGGATCGGGACTGGAGAGCGCAGGCCGTGGCCGAGTTGATCGCGCAGTGTGGACTCGGGGCCGAGGTGACGCGCAGTGACGAGGGCAGTCCACTCGTGCGTACTCAGTCGACGCCCGCACTGCTTCCTCTGTCCGTGCAGTGGACCAAGGGTGCAGTGAAGGCGGTGCCGGTCGGGTGGGTTCCTAATTCTCGCCAACTCCGAGTCTGGGCCGTCGCCGCCGGCCGTCTCGAAGAAGGCGGTGAACGATTCGTGTTCGGCCTCGACCCCCATGCCAAGGAAACTCATGCTCCGCTCGCCCAGGCTTTGATGCGAGTAGGTATCGCGCCGACTCAACTGGGTAACCGGACACCGGGTCCGGGACTCCGCGTGTCGGGAAAGAAGAGACTGACAAAGCTCGTCGAATACCTCGGTGAGGCGCCGAAACACGTCGACACTTCGGTCGCCTGGCCGCACGTCTGACGGTACCGATGCCGCATGTCCGACGGTGTCGATGCCGCGTGTCCGACGGAGCCCATACTGTACTGATCTGCACGAATGTCTTGCGGGTATGTCACTCTGTAAAGAGAGACACGGGGTATAACTTGCTCCACACGTCTAGTTCTGAAGAACTGCCGACGGCAGTGAACGTCCAAAGGAAGGCTCGGGCAGCAGGTGGCTAAAGCGGACAACGGCAGCGGTCAGGGAGCGTCCGGTAACCCTCGTCGCCTCGTGATCGTCGAGTCACCGACCAAGGCGCGCAAAATCGCTCCCTACCTCGGTAAGGACTACGTCGTAGAGGCATCGGTCGGTCACATTCGCGACCTGCCGCGCGGCGCAGCAGACGTTCCGGCCAAGTACAAGGGCGAGTCCTGGGCCCGTCTCGGCGTCAACGTCGATCACGACTTCGAGCCGCTCTATGTCGTGAGCCCGGAAAAGAAGGGCAAGGTCGCCGAACTCAAGTCTCTGTTGAAGGACGCCGACGAGCTCTTCCTCGCAACTGACCCCGACCGCGAGGGCGAGGCAATCGCCTGGCATCTCCTCGAGACTCTCAAGCCCAAGATTCCGGTTCGTCGAATGGTCTTCCACGAGATCACCGAGCCGGCAATCCGTGCTGCCGCCGAAGACACCCGCGAACTCGACACCGACCTCGTCGATGCTCAGGAAACCCGCCGCATCCTCGACCGTCTCTACGGTTACGAGGTCAGCCCGGTTCTCTGGAAGAAGGTCATGCCGAAGCTCTCGGCCGGCCGCGTCCAGTCGGTGGCCACTCGCGTCATCGTCCAGCGCGAACGCGAGCGCATGGCGTTCAAGTCGGCGTCGTACTGGGACATTTCCGCGACGCTCGACGCCGGTGCAGAGGCCAGTCCGCGCAGTTTCGGCGCGCGCCTCGTCTCCGTCGACGGTTCGCGTGTCGCTTCCGGCCGCGATTTCGGAGCAGACGGAAAGCTCAAGGGCAGCGCGGTCACCGTGCTCGACGAGGCCTATGCGCGTCGTCTCGCAGAAGCGTTGCAGGGCGTCGACCTCACGGTGTCGTCCGCCGAGGACAAGCCGTACACCCGCAAGCCGTACCCGCCGTTCATGACGTCGACGCTTCAGCAGGAAGCCGGACGCAAGCTTCGTTTCACGTCCGAGCGCGCCATGCGTATCGCGCAGCGGCTGTACGAAAACGGCTACATCACTTACATGCGTACCGACTCGACGACGCTCTCGGAGTCGGCGATCGCTGCCGCTCGAGCGCAGGCCACCGAGTTGTACGGTCCTGAATACGTTCATCCGACCCCGCGCCAGTACACCCGCAAGGTCAAGAACGCGCAGGAAGCTCACGAGGCGATCCGCCCCGCTGGTGACGTGTTCCAGACCCCGGGTCAGTTGCACTCCAAGCTCGACTCCGACGAGTTCAAGCTGTACGAACTCATCTGGCAGCGCACCGTCGCCTCGCAGATGGCCGACGCCCGCGGTACGACGCTCACGCTTCGCATCTCCGGCACGGCAGGCACCGGCGAGGACTGCACGTTCTCCGCTTCAGGTCGCACCATCGTGTTCGCCGGCTTCCTCAAGGCTTACGTCGAAAGTGTCGACGAAGAGGCCGGCGGTCAGTCCGACGACGCCGAATCCAGGCTTCCGGTACTGGTCAAGGGTCAGGAAGTCACGGCAACCAAGCTCGATCCCGACGGGCACAGCACCAACCCGCCCGCCCGCTACACAGAAGCCAGCCTGATCAAGACGCTCGAAGAACTCGGCATCGGCCGTCCTTCGACCTACTCGTCGATCATCAAGACCATTCTCGATCGCGGATACGTCTACAAACGTGGCAGCGCACTGGTGCCGTCCTGGGTGGCGTTTGCCGTCATCGGACTGCTCGAGGTGCACTTCGGCCGACTGGTCGACTTCGATTTCACGGCAGGAATGGAAGACGATCTCGACGCGATCGCCGGCGGCCGTGAGCAGCGCGGCAACTGGCTGAGCAGCTTCTACTTCGGCGGCGAGACAGGCGCAGAAGGTTCGGTCGCCCGCGAGGGTGGGCTGAAGAAGATGGTCGGCGTCAACCTCGAGGAGATCGACGCCCGCGAGGTCAACTCCATCCGTCTCTTCGACGACGCCGAGGGCCGCGAGGTTCACGTGCGTGTCGGCCGGTTCGGCCCGTACCTCGAGCGCATGGTTCAGAATCCGGACGATCCCGAAGGCGATCTGATCTCGCAGCGGGCCAATCTTCCCGATGACCTGCCGCCGGACGAGCTCACCCCCGAGTACGCCGAGAAGCTGTTCTCGACGCCTCAAGAGGGCCGCAAGCTGGGCGTCGACCCACTGACGGGCCACGAGATCGTCGCGAAGGAAGGCCGCTTCGGTCCCTACGTGACCGAGATCCTGCCCGAACCGCCGGCCGAGCCGGAACCGGACATCGTTCCCGTCTCCGCTCCCGAGCCGGAAGAAATCAGCTCGGGCAGTACCAAGACTGCGGTGAAGAAGACCGCGGCCAAGAAGGCGCCGGCGAAGAAGGCTGCCAAGAAGGTCGCGGGCCCCAAGCCGCGGACGGGATCGCTGCTCAAGTCCATGGACTTGGCGACGATCACGTTGGAAGATGCGCTTCGTCTGCTGTCGCTTCCGCGCGTCGTGGGTGTCGACCCCGAATCGAAGGAAGAGATCACTGCGCAGAACGGCCGTTACGGTCCGTACCTGAAGAAGGGCACGGACTCACGCTCGCTCGCCAACGAAGAGCAGATGTTCACCGTCACGCTCGACGAGGCACTCAAGATCTACGCCGAGCCGAAGCGTCGTGGGCGTCAGGCGTCGGCAACGCCTCCGCTGCGTGAGTTGGGTGTCGATCCGGTTAGCGAGAAGCCGATGGTGATCAAGGACGGCCGTTTCGGTCCCTACGTCACCGACGGTGAGACCAACGCCAGCCTTCGCAAGGACGACGACGTCGAATCCATTTCCGATGCTCGTGCGTCGGAGTTGCTGGCTGATCGTCGTGCGCGTGGCCCGGTCAAAAAGAAGGCGGCTGCCAAGAAGGCTCCGGCTAAGAAGGCCGCTGCCAAGAAGACTGCCGCGAAAAAAGCTCCGGCAAAGAAGGCAGCTGCCAAGAAGGCTCCGGCGAAGAAGGACTCGTAGGGCTTCGTCGGTGGCGACGGTTAGGGTTTTTGCATGAGTACTGAAGTGGCCGAACGAGGTGTGTTCGGTCGGCTGGTGGGTCAGCACGACGTCGAGAAAAGTCTGCGTGATGCTGCACTGTCGGCTCGCGGCGATTCCAGCGGCTCGGAAATGACTCACGCGTGGCTGTTCACCGGGCCACCTGGCTCAGGTCGTTCGGTTGCTGCTCTCTGCTTCGCCGCGGCCCTGCAATGCACCTCCGAGGGTGCACCAGGGTGCGGTGAGTGCCATGCGTGTACGACGACGATGGGTGGAACCCACGGTGACGTACGACGGATCATCCCCGACGGCCTGAGCATCAGCGTCAAAGGCATGCGCGAGATAGTCAACATCGCTTCGCGTCGGCCGACGACGGGGCGGTGGCAGGTCATCGTGGTCGAGGATGCTGATCGTTTGACCGAAGGCGCGGCCAACGCACTCCTGAAGGTTGTCGAGGAGCCACCGGACCGCACGGTCATCCTGCTCTGTGCGCCGACGACCGATCCGGAAGACATGTCTGTCACCTTGCGCTCGCGGTGCCGGCACATGCCGTTGGTGACGCCGTCCGTCGAATCGATCGCTCAGGTGCTGATCGACCGCGACGGCCTGGATCCGGAGCGGGCGAGAATCGCGGCATCGATCAGCGGCGGACATGTCGGTCGGGCTCGGCGTCTTGCTACCGACGAGAGTGCGCGGGACGAGCGTCAGCGTTCGTTGCGGCTAGCTGCCGACGCGATCGGTGCGTCGACGGCCTACAAGGCCGCCGAGAACCTGGTGAAGTCGATCGAGGCCGACACCAAGGCGTTCTACGCCGAACTCAAGGAACAGGAACTCGAAGAGCTCAAGGTCTCGCTGGGCGGCGGTGGTACCGGCAAGGGAACGGCCGGGACTCTGCGCGGATCGGCTGGTCTGATCAAAGACCTCGAAGCGCGTCAGAAATCGCGTGACACGCGGGCCCGCCGCGATCTCCTCGACCGGACCCTGATCGACCTGGCCGGCATGTACCGGGACGCACTTTCCTGTTCACTGGGGTCGACGTCGACGGCGACCCATCCCGACATGGCTCGTCAGGCCGCCGAGTTGGCTGCCCGAACGTCCCCGGAGGGGTTGCTGAAGTGCATCGAAGCCGTGCTCGAATGCCGTGAGGCTGTCGACTTCAACGTCAAGTTGCAGTGGGCGCTCGACGCGATGGTTGCCTCCATCGGAGCCGCTTTCAGACCCCCGTTTTCGCGATCCGGGGGTTGACCAGATAGACTCGCCACCGCCGAAAGGCACGCTGCCTTAGCTCAGTCGGTAGAGCATTTCACTCGTAATGAAAAGGTCGAGAGTTCGATTCTCTCAGGCAGCTCGGCCAAGAGCCCCACACCCGGAATCCGGATGTGGGGCTCTTGTCGTTTGTCCCCAATTCTTACGTATGTGCGGTTTATCCTGATTCTGGCGAACACGTGCCTGAGCAGGGGAGACTTCGATGTCGGATCAGAACTGGGGATCGGGCCAACCACCGCAGAATCCGCCGCCGTACGGGCAGATGCCGCCCATGCCGCCGCAGGGTTATCAGTCACCGACGCCCGCCTATCCGTACGCAACGTGGATCTCTCGTGTTCTCGCGTCAATCCTCGACGGCTTTGTCGTTCCGCTTCCGGGCGTCATCCTCGCGATCATCGGGGCGGTGATCGCGTTCTCCGGATCCGAAGTGACCACATACGACGACGGCAGCGTGAGCGCTGAAGGCGGTAATCCGGTCGGCGTGATCGTCATGGTCGTCGGCATACTGGCCATCTTCTTGATCGAGGTGTGGAACCTCGTCTTCAGACAAGGGAACACCGGACAGACGCTCGGCAAGAAGTGGCTGGGGATTTCTGTGATTCGGGAGTCCGACGGTGTGCCTCTCGGACCGGTGGTGGCGCTGCTTCGTTGGATCTTGATGGCGATCCTGGGTGGCGCCTGCTTCCTCAACTATCTCTGGCCGCTCTGGGACTCGAAGCACCAGTGCTGGCACGACATGGTGGTTCGATCGGTAGTCGTTCGCGCGAGCTAGTCGCTGCCGGGGTCTCTTACAGTGGGTGCCATGGAGTTGGAAGCGGTGGCAAGTCGACGACGCGCGCTGGCCGCACCCGTCGGTGTCGCTGCCGTGGCCGTGACAGCCGCCGCGGTTCTCCATTTCCGCGATCCCCACAGCGCGGGTAGTTACGGCGTTTGTCCGATGTACGCGTTGACGGGATTGTGGTGCCCGGCGTGTGGTGGCCTTCGTGCGGTCAACGACCTGACTAATCTGGATCTTGGTGCCGCAGTGTCCAGCAATATCTTGATCGTGCCGTTTGTCGCGGTATTGGTGATCGCGTGGATCGGTTGGACGGTGCGCCGCTGGAAAGGCACGCGGGATCGCATGATCGTGCTTCGGCCGACCGTGACGATCGTGGTGCTCGGAGTTCTCGTTGCATTTACGGTTGTTCGAAACACCCCATGGGGGAGCTGGCTCGCGCCGGCGTGACGGTAAGAGGTCGACATGGCAATGCAGGTTTTTTCGCTCATCGTTCTGCTCGGCGCGCTGATCATTCTGATTCCGACGGCACGACGTGTCTTCGGCAAGAAGGACGACGAGTAGGTCTCGACAACTGAGCCGGTGGGGAACATGCTGGCGGTATGGCTGATTCGTTGAAAGCTCGCGTCAAGGAGAAGCTGCTGCGGCAACTCGCCGAGGACGGTCGGCACCCGATTCAGGAAGCTGAGGGTGACGATCCCCGGTTGGTTTCGATCAACGACGACCTCGAAGCCTTGGAACAGGCCGAAGAAGGCGATCCGATCGTCGAAGAACTGGCCGAGAGGTACTGGGTTCCGTGAAGTTTACCGACCGCAGCGCTCTGACCTGGCGATTTGGTGTTGTGTTGATCTTCGCGTAACTTTGTCCAGGTCAGAGCGACACGGACACCGACTCCCACCTGCGAGGGTGAGT
>NZ_JBHTTG010000005.1:0-594841 GCF_042794655.1 Rhodococcus sp. NPDC056516
GTCGATGACCGGGGCCGCGCTCGTACTGTGGGTTCTCAGGCTTTGCGTGCCGTCTTCATCGCACGATCCACTTCCCAGAATGCTCGAAGCGACGCGATCTGGCCGGCGTCGTTCACCCGGTAGACGAACACGCCTTCGGCGTCGATGATCGAGCCGCCGATGGTGGTCCGGATCTTGCCGATGTTGACGTTCTCGTTGCCGCACACCAGGGAATCGTCGATCAGAAATTCGAGCTTGTCCGCGTTCGCGATCGTCATGTCGTAGAACTTGGAGATCGCTTCGCGCCCGTGATGCCCTTTGCCTTCGGGATCGAAGCCCGACGGCCCGACCGGATCCTCCACCCAACCGTCCTCGGCGAAGAGGTCCAGCCAGGCTTCCTTGTTCTTGCCACTCGCTGCGGCGCGCGAAGCGTTACCCGCGACGCGGGCGGGGTGTTCGTCACTCATCGCGGCTCCTCAGTTGATGTACTGCTCGGCGAACTTGCGCATCGAATCCTGCTTTGCCTCCAGTGGGGCATCGAATCCGATTCCGTCGAAAACCCAAGGCACGGTGATGATGTCCGTGACGCCGGCGTCTTCGAGTTCGGCGTAGCCGTCCTTGCCGAAACGGTCGATGCATACCGTCTGGATTTCGAACGGCTCGTTCTCGCGTCCGTACTCGGCGCGCAGTTCGCGCAGTCTTGCGATGACACCGACAAGATCGTCGAACTTGATCATTGCCGACGTCCAACCGTCGCTCACGCGCGCAGCACGTTTGAGTGCGACCTCGGTGTGGCCGCCGACGTAGAACGGAACCGGCTTGGTGGGAGCCGGACTCATCTGCAGGCGATCGAAATCGAAGAACTCGCCGTGATACTCGACCATGCCGCCGCCGAGAATCAGTTTGAGGACGTCGATCATCTCGTCCACGCGGGCGCCGCGACGCTTGTACGGCGCGCCGCACCACTCGAACTCTTCCGGAGCCCAACCGATTCCGACGCCGAAGCCGAAGCGGTTGTTCGTCAGTGCCGCTACCGATCCGACCTGCCGCGCGAGCAGGACCGGATTGCGGCTACCAAGCTTGAGTACCTGGGTGTAGAACTCGATCTTCTCGGTCACCGCGCCCATTGCGGCCGCGGCGATCAGCGGATCGACCCAGGGGGTCTCGGCATTCCACATCCGAGACCCATCCGGGGTGTACGGGTAATCCGCCGCCTGCGTTTCCATGAAGAACAGTGAATCGGGGAGAGCGATCGACGAAAAGCCGCATTCCTCGGCAGTTTTAGCAATGCCGGCTAACTGGTCCAAGGGGTTCATGGCAACCCCGACGGTGTACTTCATCTTCGGCCTCTTCCTGATCGGCGTGTTTGCTGCTGTTACGTGGTGGGACGTTCGGAACCGACGACCCACATCGAGAAGTACTGCGAGCCACCGCCGTACGCATGGCCGAGAGCCTTGCGAGCGTCGGCCACCTGGTGGTCACCGGCGCGTCGCATGACCTGCATCGCGGACTCGGCGAAACGGATCATGCCCGAGGCGCCGATCGGGTTGGAGGAGAGAACACCGCCAGAGGCATTGACCGGGAGCTTTCCGCCGATCGCGGTTTCGCCGGCCTCGGTCAGTTTCCAGCCCTGGCCTTCCTCCGCGAAGCCGAGGTTCTCGAGCCACATCGGCTCGAACCACGAGAAGGGGACATAGATTTCGGCGCAGTCGATCTCGTTCAGCGGATCGGTGATTCCCGCGGACTTCCACAGTGCGGCCGCGGCATCGCGTCCGGCCTGCGGATTGACCTGATCGCGTCCGGCGTAGAACGTCGGCTCGGTGCGCATCGCTGTGGCGTGGATCCAGGCGACGGAACGACCCTCGGCCTCCACCTGTGCGGCGGCTTCTTCGTTGCCGATCACCAGCGCGCAAGCGCCGTCCGAGGACGGGCAGGTTTCGTCGTAGCGGATCGGGTCCCAGAGCATCTGAGATGCCTGCACCGATTCGAAAGTGATGTCCGGCTGTCGCAGATGCGCATAAGGATTGAGGCTGCCGTTGAGCCGATCCTTCACCGCGACGAGGTAACCGATGTGCTCCGGTGCGTTCGATCGACGAATGTACGAACGGACGTGCGGGGCGAAGTATCCACCGGCACCGGCGCCGACGGGCATATTGAACGGAACAGGTACGGACAGGGCCCACATCGCGTTCGACTCGGACTGCTTCTCCCAGGAAACCGTCAGAACCCGCTTGTGGACACCGGATTTGACCAGGCTGGAGGCAACGATGGCCGTCGAACCGCCTACCGAGCCGGCTGTGTGAACACGCAGCAGCGGCTTTCCGTTGGCGCCCAGGGCATCCGACATGGCGAGTTCCGGCATCATCGAACCCTCGAACAAGTCGGGGGCCTTTCCGATGACGACGGCGTCGATGTCGTCCCAGCCGACGTTGGCGTCGACCATGGCGGCGTCGATGGCTTCTCGGACCATGCCCGCCATCGAGACGTCGTGACGCTTTGCGACGTAGTGAGTTTGGCCGGTGCCGAGCACGGCCGCGAGTTGAGGCGTTCCGGCCATCAGTTTCGTCCCTCCAAGACTGCTACCAGGTTCTGCTGCAGCACAGGGCCGCTTGTTGCATGAGCCAGCGCGCGATTCGCCTGACCGTCGAAGATTGCCTTGGCGGCGTGGCCGATTCGTTCCAGACCACCGGCGAACAGCGGGTTGCCGCTGAGCGGACCGCCGGACGGGTTGATCGTGGTGGCGTCGGTCAGACCGATCGCTTCCTTCAGGATCAATTCCTGGTGAGTGAACGGGGCATGCAGTTCGGCGACGTCGATGTTGCCGACCTCGCCGCCCGTTGCCGCCTTGGCTGCCGACGTAGTGGACGGCGACGTCGTCAGGTCACGTGCACCCAGGTTGGGCGAGTCGATGCGATGCTCGAGTCCGGTGATCCACGCCGGCCGCTCGCACAGGTCTCGCGCACGGGTGCCCGAGGCCAGGACGATTGCTGCCGCGCCGTCGGTGATGGGCGCACAATCGTGTGCGCGCAACGGATCTGCAAGGAATGGACTTGCAAGCAGGGCCTCGATGTCGACCTCGCCTGCGAGCTGAGCCTTCGGATTGCTCAGCGCGTGGCGACGGCTGCGAGCGGCAACCTCCGCCATGTCCTCTTGCGTCCATTTACCCGCGTCGAGTCCGAGCCGGGCTTGAAGTCCGGCGATCGAGACGGAGTCTGGCCACAGCGGAGTGACGAGGTACGGATCGAGCTGCATGGACAGGATCTTGCGCAGGTGCCCGGCGGAGGATTTGCCGAAGCCGTACACCAGCGCGGTCTCGACCTCGCCGGTCAAGATCTTGATCCACGCTTCGTAGAACGCCCACGCGGCGTCCATCTCGACGTGAGATTCGTTGATCGGCGGTACCGCTCCGATGGAGTCGATGGCCGAGATGAAGGAGAACGCACGTCCGGCCAGGTAGTCGGAAGATCCGGAGCACCAGAAGCCGATGTCGGACTTGGTGATTCCCAGATCGCTGTAGAGCTGCTGGAAGCACGGGACGAGCATCTCGACGCCGTTGGTGGTGCCGTTGGTTTCGCGGACGTGGGGTGCCTGAGCAAAGCCCACGACTGCGATGTCTGCAGAAGTCATTTCAGGAGCCTCACAGGTGGTGTTGGAAGGTGGAGTACTCGGCGTCGGGTTCACCTGTCGGCCGGAAGTATTCGATGTTCTCGAGGGTGTAACCCCACTCTTCGCGAGGCTTCCACTTGGCTTCGACCCGCATGCCCATCCGTACGTCCGCGGCATCACATTCGAGGATCAGGTGCAGGAACGGAATGTCGGCCCCGTCGAGGAGCACGTAGGCGGCAACGTAGGGAGGTTTGATCCGCTGCCCGAGGAACGGGACGTTGACGATGCAGAAGGTGGTGACAATTCCCTTGTCCGGCAGTTCGATCTGCTCGCTCGTCGGCTTCCCGTTGGTGGGATTGGCGCCGCGCGGAGGGATGTAGATCTTGTCCTCGGGTCCGCTGCGACCACCGATCAGCTTGCCCTCTGCGAGACCACGGAGGTAGAAACTCTCCTCTGCCGAAGCGGAATGCATGAAGTGCAGGTCGACGGGGGTCGTGATCATGGTGACAGGATCGGCGTTGGAATCGACTGTCGCGATTCCATTTTCGCTCTCACCTGGTTCGAAGCACTCGATGTCCTTGATCTGCCCGATCCGCTCCGACGCCCAGCGAGCACGGACCCGCAGGCCGGTGCTGATGTCGTCGGGGGAGTCGACGTCGACCGCGTGGAGCATGGACGTGTCCGCGCCGTCGAGCTTGATCAGGGCCCACGCGAAGGGTTTCGTCAGGGGTTGCCCCTCGATGGGTTCGGGCATCCACGTCCAACTCACGACCGTTCCGCCGTCGGATACCCCGACGAAGTCGGTCAGTGGTTCGGCCGTGTCCGGATCGAATTCCGGTGGCGGCACGAAGACACGACCGTTCGACCCACGGGCGCCGATCACCTTGCGATCACGCAGGGCAGTCACGAACGCGCCGATGGTCGGTCCCGTCGATCTGGTGTAGTCGAAATGGAGATTCAATGGTGCGCTCAGGGGCTTGTCGGCCACCCCGCTCTTTCCGATGGTCACAAGATCGAGTAGAACAGGTTCTAGAGATTGTGGCAAGAGTCACTTCTGATCACCGGCAATGTGGAGGCGTGCGATGAAGCTTGGGTTGCAACTCGGATACTGGGGCGCACAGCCGCCGGCGAACGCCCCGGAACTGATCGGAGCCGCCGAAGGTGCGGGATTCGACGCGGTCTTCGCGGCGGAGTCGTGGGGCTCGGACGCTTTCACCCCGCTCGCCTGGTGGGGATCGCGCACCGAGACGGTTCGGCTCGGTACTTCCGTCGTACAGATTTCGGCGCGAACACCGACCAGCTGTGCCATGCACGCGCTCACTCTCGATCACCTCAACGGTGGGCGAACGATCCTCGGGCTCGGCGTATCCGGCCCGCAGGTCGTCGAAGGTTGGTACGGCCAGCCGTTCGAGAAGCCGCTGGCTCGCACTCGCGAATACGTCTCGATCGTGCGCCAGGTTCTTGCCCGTGAAGCGCCCGTCACCAGCCCCGGACCGCACTACCCTCTACCGTATGCGGGACCGGGCAGTTCGGGACTTGGCAAGCCGCTCAAGGCCATTACGCACCCCTTGCGTGCAGACATCCCGATCTGGCTCGGCGCCGAAGGGCCGAAGAACGTCGCGCTCGCCGGCGAAATCGCCGACGGCTGGCTGGCGATCTACTACACCCCGCGCCTGGCCCCGATGTACAACAAGTGGCTCGACGAAGGGTTCGCGCGCGCCGGGGCCCGTCGTAGCCGCGAAGACTTCGAGGTGGCCGCCACGTGTCAGGTCATCGTGACCGACGATCGCGCCGCTGCCATCGCCGCTCTCAAGCCGATGACCGCCCTCTACGTCGGCGGAATGGGCGCCCCGGAGTTGAACTTTCACGCGCAGGTCTACAAGCGGATGGGTTACGAGCAGGAGGTCGACGAGATCGGCCGTCTCTTCATGTCGGGCCGCAAGGACGAAGCCGCTGCCGTCGTCCCCGACGAAATGGTCACCGAGACCATGATCATCGGCAACGTCGACGAGGTGCGCGCCGACGTGAAGCGTTGGGAGGAAGCCGGAGTCACGATGCTGCTGGTGACCTGCCGCGACGCCGACCATGTGCGAGAGCTCGCGGCCGCGGTGGGTGGTTGAGCGGGGCCTGCCGTTTCTCGAGCGGTACCCCCCTTTTTTTTCGAGCGAACGGCACGTTCAGCGCATCTGAGGCGCTCAACGTGCCGTTCGCTCGCCCAAAGTTATCCACAGGCACACCGAAACCCCAGGTCGGCGCGGGGGCCCGCGCTGCTGCTCGAGTCATGCTGCAACCATGCGGCGTGGAACGTGGGGCGATGATCTGGACGCGATATACCGCGTCAGTCGAAGCGGAGTGATCCGAACGGCGGAGTTGGCGCGATTGGGCGTGTCCAACTCCGCAGTGCACACCCGGTGTCGGGTGGGTGGACCGTGGCAGCGCATATTGCCGGGGGTCATCCTGCTCAGGAACGGTCAACCGACGCCACGTCAACGCTCGATCGCGGCGCTCATGTTGAGCGGTGACGAGTCCCTGCTGACTGGGCGATCTGCCATGTCGGAGTACGGATATCGAACGCATGCGGGGGATGTGCAGGTGCTCATCCCCATCGACCGTCGAGTTCAATCGGTCGGATTCGTCACGGTAGAGCGCACTGTTCGATTGCCTGAGCCGGAGATTCGGAACAGTCTGCGCTGTGCGCCGCTGCCGCGAGCGCTACTCGACGCTGCGAGGCGGTGCAAGGCCCTCGACCCCGCACGGGCACTCATCGCTGAGGCTGTTCAGCGCGGCGACGTCTCGGTGCGCGAACTTGCGAAGGAACTCGACGCTGGTAGCAGTCGGGGTTCCGCGCTACCTCGCGTCGTGTTGCGCGAAGTGAACGCGAACGTCCACTCGGTGCCTGAGGTTCACGCGCGAAAACTCTGGCAGCGGAGTGGACTGCCGGAAATGTTGTTCAACCATGAGATCCGGGATGCGAAGGGGGACTTCATCGCAATTCCGGACGGATGGATCGATTCGGTTGCCTTCGCGTGGGACATCGACTCCTTGGAATGGCATGCCGCGCCGACGGACTACAAGCGCACGGTGGAACGCCGGACGCGTATGCAGAATGCGGGAATCATCGTGTTACCGACGGTGCCCAGTGCACTGCGAACGGACCCTGATCGCGTGATCGAGGACCTGCGTGCGCACTACAGATTGGCGCAGTCACGTCCCCGGCCGCAGGTGTTCGCGAGGTCGAGATGGGTGAAATTGGACGAAACCGGCTGAGTGAAAGTGCCTTTCGGCGCACTGAAGGCGCCGAAAGGTACGTTCGCTCGGAAAGGGGGTGGGTGGGACCGAGAGGGCGCACCGAGAAGGGGGAGGGAAGGGGTGGGTCAGACGCCCTTGAACTGGGGCGCTCGCTTCTCGCCGAAAGCCCGCGGGCCCTCCTTGGCGTCGGCGCTCATGAACACCTTCATGCCCAGCTGCGCGTCGATCTGGAAGGCCTCTTCCTCGTGCATGCCCTCGGTGTCGCGGATGGTCTTGAGGATCGCCTGGACGGCGAGAGGGCCGTTGGCACTGATCAGGTCGGCGAGCTCGAGTGCCTTGTCGAGTGCTTGGCCGTCCGGGACGACGTGGCCGATGAGTCCGATCTCCTTGGCCTCCGGAGCCTTGATGTGACGGCCGGTGAGCAGGATGTCGGCTGCGATCGTGTACGGAATCTGTCGCACCAGGCGCACTGCGGAACCGCCGAGCGGGAAGAGCCCCCACTTGGCTTCGGAGACGCCGAACTTGGCGCTCTCACCCGCAACGCGGATGTCGGTGCCCTGCAGGATTTCGGTTCCGCCGGCGATGGCTGCACCCTCGACGGCGGCGATCAGCGGCTTGGTCAACCGACGACCCTTGAGAAGGCCTTCGATCTTGGACATGTCGACTCCACCGCCCGCGAAGGAATCTCCCGGCGGCTTGGCGGACATGTTCTTGAGGTCGGCGCCGGCGCAGAAGTCGCCGCCCGCACCGGTGAGGATGGCGACGCGGATCTCGGGGTCGTTGTCGACCTGGTCCCAGGCATCGACCATGATCGCCATCATCTCGCCGGTGATGGCGTTCTTACGCTCGGGGCGGTTCATGGTCACGATGAGGACGTGACCGCGCTTCTCCACGAGGCAATGCGGCGCGGTTTCCGAAATGTCTGATTTTTCGGTCGTCGAAGTGGACACTGATGGCTCCTGGCGGGTCTGTGAGCTGGCTCTCAAATTGGGTCTTGCCAGAAACGGTAACACGTTCTACTTTGATCTCGTGGCCCTTAACATCGCAGACTTCGTAGAGCACGCAATCGACCTCGTTCCGGACCGCGTTGCGCTGGTCTCGGACAATCGCGAGTCGACTTATGCGCAGTTGGAGGACCGGGCGAATCGCCTCGGTCACTACCTGCGTGAACATGGCGTTCAGCCGGGTGACAAGGTCGGCATCTACTGCCGGAACGTCATCGAGGCGATCGAGGCCATGGTCGCCGTTTTCAAAATCCGGGCCGTGATGGTCAACATCAATTACCGGTACGTCGAGAACGAGTTGCAGTACATCTTCGACAACTCCGACATGGTTGCGCTCATTCACGAGCGCCGCTACTCGGACAAGGTCGCGAACGTCCTGCCGAACACTCCCAAGGTCAAATCCGTCATCGTGGTCGAGGACGGCACCGATCTGGACTTCAGTGCTTTCGGCATCGGCTACGAGGACGCACTCGCGCAGAGTTCGGGTGAGCGCGATTTCGAAGATCGCAGCAACGACGACATCTTCATGCTCTACACCGGCGGCACGACCGGTAGCCCCAAGGGCGTCATGTGGCGTCACGAGGACTGGTGGCGTGTGCTCGGCGGCGGCATCAACTTCGTCACCGGAGTTCCGGTCGAGGACGAGTACGAGATGGCGAAGGTCGGCGCTGCCAACCCGAGCATGATCCGCTACCCGATCCCCCCGATGATTCACGGCGGCTCCCAGTCGGCGGTGTTCCACAGCCTCTTCGGCGGCGGAACCTGTTTGATGCACCCGGAGTTCGACGCCCACGAGGTGTGGCAGAACATCGACAAGCACAAGGTCAACCTGATCTTCATCACGGGCGATGCAATGGGCCGCCCGATGCTCGACGCACTGATCGCCGGAAACCCGGAGACCGGTGAGCCGTACGATCTTTCGACGCTCTACGTGATGGCCAGCAGTGCTGCCCTCTTCTCGCCGAGCATCCAGGAGCAGTTCCTCGAACTGCTGCCCAACCGCCTGCTGACGGACTCCATCGGCGCGTCCGAGACCGGCTTCGGCGGACTGGCAGTATTGAGCAAGGGGCAGAAGCACACTGGCGGTCCGACGGTCAAGATCGACGCCTCCACAACGGTTCTCGACGATGACGGTAACGAGGTCGAGCCCGGTTCGGGCAAGCGCGGCATGCTCGCTCGCAGGGGCAACATCCCGCTCGGTTACTACAAGGACGAGGTCAAGACGGCCGAAACCTTCCGCACGATCAACGGTGTTCGTTACTCGATCCCCGGCGACTACGCGCAGGTCGAAGCCGACGGCACAGTCACGATGCTCGGCCGCGGTTCGGTGTCCATCAACAGCGGCGGCGAGAAGGTGTACCCGGAAGAGGTCGAGGGCGCTTTGAAGGCGCACCCGGACATCTTCGACGTGCTGGTGGTCGGTATCCCCGACGACCGGTTCGGTCAGCGCGTTGCCGCAGTGGTTCAGGTACGCGAAGGCACGTCGCCGACGCTGCACGACATCGCCACCGCAGCGCGCAAAGAGATTGCCGGATACAAGGTTCCGCGCAGCGTGTGGTTCGTGGACCAGATCAAGCGCAACCCGGCAGGCAAGCCCGACTACCGCTGGGCGAAAGCCGAGACGGAATCGCGCGAGGCTGACGATCACAACGGAAACGGCGCTCCTGTGGCGTCACCGGCAGAAAGCGTGGAAGCCTGATGCGTTCGGATCTCGCCGACAAGTTCGGCATCGAATACCCGATCTTCGGATTCACTCCCTCCGAGCACGTCGCGGCCGCCATCAGTCGCGCGGGCGGTCTTGGTGTTCTCGGTTGCGTCCGGTTCAACGACCCGGAAGAGCTCGAAGCCGCACTGACGTGGATGGACGAGAACACCGACGGTAAGCCGTACGGCGTCGACATCGTCATGCCGGCCAAGGTGCCGACCGAGGGCGGCGCCGTCGACCTCGACAAGCTCATTCCGGAGGAGCACCGCGCCTTCGTCAATCGCACACTCGACGAGTTGGGTGTGCCGCCGCTTTCCGACGACGTCGAACATGCGACCGGCGTACTGGGATGGCTTCACTCGGTGGCGCGATCTCACGTCGATGTTGCTCTGGGACATCGGATTGCGTTGATCGCGAATGCACTGGGATCGCCCCCGAAGGACGTGATCGATCAGGCACACGAGAAGGGCGTGCCGGTGGCAGCACTGGCCGGCGCCGTCGAGCATGCACGTCGTCACGTCGAGAACGGCGTCGACATCGTGATTGCGCAGGGCTACGAGGCCGGCGGTCACACCGGCGAGATTGCGTCGATGGTTCTGGTTCCGGAAATCGTTGATGCACTCGGCGATTCGGCTGCCGTGCTGGCTGCCGGCGGTATCGGCAGCGGCCGTCAGGTGGCTGCTGCACTCGCGCTCGGTGCGTCCGGAGTGTGGATGGGCTCGTACTGGCTCACCACGTCCGAATACAAACTCGGCAGTGCATCGGGCGAAGGCCCGTCCGCTATTCAGCGTGCACTGTTGGGCGCGACGTCGGCCGACACCGTACGTTCGCGCATCTACTCGGGTAAGCCCGCTCGGTTGCTCAAGACCAAGTGGACGGAAGCCTGGTCGAACCCGGGAGCACCGGCGCCCTTGCCGATGCCGCTGCAGAACCTACTGGTCAGCGACGCTCATCAGAGAATCGCTGCATCGGAGAACCCGGAAGTTGTGGCAATGCCCGTCGGTCAGATCGTGGGACGGATGAACGAAATCCGCCCGGTCGCCGAGGTCATGGCCGAGCTGGTGTCAGGGTTCGAGGACGCGCGAACCCGACTGGATTCGATGAAGTAGTAGATGACACGTACGTATGCCCTCGGCCGAGTTTCGGTCGAGGGCATACGTCGTTTCAGCCGGCGAGGTCGTCCGGTCCGACGCTGTCCGACAACCATTCTCCGCGGCTGAGAACGCCGTCGTCGCGGCGACGTGCGATCACGAAAATGACCAAGGCGGCAGCGAGGACAACTGCGAGAACGCGCGAAGGCGTCAGGTTCGGGTTCTTCATACCCGTAATTTTGCCGGAAGAACGGGCGCGATGGTGAGACAGCGGAGCAAAATCACGTGTTTCGAGATTACTGCGCTTCGGACGCATGAAGACTGGCGATCCGCTCGCGCAGGCCACCGAAGTGCACATCGAGAGTGTGCGCCGCCTCGACTGCATCACCCGTACGGATCGCGTCGAGAATCGCACGATGCTTCGACGCGATGTCGATCAGTGGCGTATCCGAATGCCCGATGGCCTGCTGGATCTCGCTGTACACCTGCCAGAAGACGTCCATCAACTGAGCGAGGACCTGGTTGTCGAGCGGGGAGTACAGGCGGGAGTGAAAGGTCGCGTCGATGTCGGAGAAGTTCTTCCCGGCGGCGGCACGGACCTCCATGCCGGTGACGAGTTCGTCGAGGTCAGCATGGTCGGCCGACGTCATCTCGGCCATCGCCGCACCGATCAGTCCGGTCTCGAGTGCTTGACGAATATCGACCAATTCCATCGCCTCGTGCCCGGTGCCCTGCAAGGACAACCGGCCACGGAAGGTCAGACCGTCGGCGAGAGCGTCGAAGTTGCTCGGGGCGACGAACATTCCGAAGCCGTGACGGATTTCGACGACGCCCAAGGCCTGCAGAACCTTGAGCGCCTCCCGGAGCGTGTTCCGGCCGATTCCCAATTCCTCGGACAGTTCGGCCTCGGTGGGCATCGGGTCGCCGGGGGAGAGTCTGCGTTCGAGGATCAAGTTCATGATGTCCGTCTGAAGTGCGCGCATGCGGTTTTGCGCGCTGAAACGAGCGCCCTGTGTGCCACTCCGGACAGACATCGATTCCCCTTTTCTGATACGAACGTCCTTCATCCTATGTCCGGTCATCCGCTCCATTGGTCAACCCACGTCAACGGTGCGTTGCAGGAGACTGGGCGCCGCACCCAGCAGTTTGGCCGTATACGGATCCGACGGGTTGTCGAATACTTCCTGCGCCGTTCCCTGCTCGACGATCCGCCCGGCGTTCATGACGACGATGGTGTCGGCGACGTACCGCACCGTCTGTATGTCGTGCGAGATGAACACCATGCCGAGCCCCAACCGAGCCTTGATGTCGCTGAGCAGGTTCAGGATCTGCGCGCGCACCGAGACGTCGAGAGCCGACGTCGGCTCGTCGGCCACGATGACGTCAGGTTCGAGCGCGAGTGCACGTGCGATCGCGACACGTTGACGCTGACCGCCGGAGATCTGGCTCGGGATGACTTCGAGTGCAGATTGGGGGAGCCCGACCAAACCGACCAGCTCGCGAACTCGGGCGGTCCGGCTCGCGCGGTTGCCGATGCCGTGGACGTCGAGTGGATCGGTGAGGATGTCGGCCACCGTCATTCGCGGATTGAGTGCGGTAGCCGGATCTTGGAAGACAATCGAGATCGCCCGCCCGAACTCCTTGCGAACGCCCGCCGACCGGGTCAGAGCGCTTCGGCCGCGGAAGACCACGTCGCCCGACGTCGGTTTCTGCAGTCCGACCATGACTTTCGCCAGAGTGGACTTGCCACAACCCGACTCGCCCACGATGCCGATCGTCGTCCCTCGTCGTACGTCGATACTGACATCGTTGACCGCGTGAACCGTGCCGGGTTTGAAAAGTGATCCCGAACGGGTCTTGTGGACGACGTGAATGTTCTTCAGTTCCAGGATGGGTGCTTCAGCTGTAGTCATCGCACGCTCTCCAATTCCGATTCTGCATGTGCGGGAGTCGCGGACTGGTTGGCGAACCAATGCTCGGTCCCGTCGATACGGACCATCTCCGGCTTTCGCAGGGGATCGGAGTCCGGGCGAGTGGAACGCTCGGCGAAACGGTCTCCCGGCGCGAAGCTTCCGGGTGAGGGCACAGTTCCCTGAATCTGATGCAGTCGCGGCGCTTCGTCCTCGATCGAGAGAACGGCACCGAGAAGGCCCTGGGTGTATTCGTGGCGGGGATCGACGAGCAGATCGCTTGTCGGGGCCGACTCGACGACCTGACCGGCATACATCACCGTGATCTTGTGGGCCAGCGAGGCAACCAGTGCCAAGTCGTGGCTGACGAAGACCATCGCAAATCCCAGCTTTTCCCGAAGGTCGTTGAGCAAGTCCACGACCTGGGCCTGGACGGTGACGTCGAGAGCGGTGGTGGGCTCGTCCGCGACGATCAACCGCGGACTGCGGGTGAGCGACATGGCGATCAGAACGCGCTGACGCTGACCACCGGACAACTCGTGCGGGTAGCTGGCGAGAGTGCGTACCGGATCGAGTCCGACGAGTTCGAGCAATTCCTCGGCCGTGCGGGTACCGCCACGCTTGGTGAGCTGCTTGAACTGGGCGCGGATCAGCATCGCGGGATTGAGCGAACTCAGCGCATCCTGGTAGATCATGGCCATGTCGTGCCCGCGCAGCTTGTTTCGCTCCCGGTTGTTCAGCTCGAGGACGTTGACTCCGTCGAACAGGATCTCGCCGGTCACCACTGCCGTCTTGGGTAGCAGGCCCATGATCGCCAGCGAGGTGAGCGACTTTCCGCAACCGGACTCGCCGACGAGCGCCATCGTCTCGTTCGGGCGGACGGTGAAGCTCACGTTGTCGACGATCGCCGTGTCTCCGTAGCGTTCCGGGAACCGGATCGTGAGATTGCGGACCTCGAGGAGTGGCGCTGCATCGCCCTCGTACACAAGACGATCCGTGCGAGAGCGCTCGGTTTCCGCCAGGATCTTCAGGTGAGTTTCGAGAGGCGTCGGCTCCGCGGCCGGCTCGAGAACATCTTTCACGACGCTCGGGTCGGCGAAGTCGTCGGACAACTCCGAGCTGTCGGCGCTCAGTGCCGCTTCGTCCTCCAGAACGAGTTCGTTGGAGGTCTCCTCCGCTGCGGCGGTCTGCGCTGCTTCCAGTGCAGAGGGCGTCTTCTTGGTCTTCTTCAGGCTCGGGTCGGCCATCGCGTCGGTGAGCCCCTCGGCGAGCACGTTGAGGGAGAGCACCGTCAGCAGAATGAGCAGTCCGGGGAACACCGTTGCCCACCAACCACCGAGAAGGACCATGTTCTTGCCGTCGGCGATCACCGATCCCCACGACGGATCCGGGGGACGGACACCGGCGCCGATGAACGACAGGCTGGCCTCGAGCACGATGGCGTCGGCGACCATGACAGTGCAGAAGACGAGAACGGGCGCAGCACAGTTGGCCACGACGTGCTTGACGACGATGTGCGAAGTTCTTGCGCCGATGACCTTTTCGGCCGCGACGTAATCCTCGCCGTACTGAGCGAGAACGTTCGCCCGAACGACGCGGGCAACCATCGGCGTGTAGAGGAACGCGATAGTGACGATCAGAACCGGGATGGAACCACCGAATGCTGCGACGAGTACGGCAGCGAGCGCGATGCCCGGGAACGCCATGACCACGTCGAGCACACGCATGATGGTCTCGTCGACGCCTTTTCGGCTCGTTGCGGCCACCGATCCGATGAGAGCGCCGGCGCACAGTGCGAGGAAAGTGGAACCGAGACCGATGGTCAGTGACCAGCGTCCGCCGTAGAGCAAGCGGCTGAACAGATCTCGGCCGAGACTGTCCTGTCCGAACCAGTGTGCGGAGCTGGGGCCGGAGGAACCGACCGCCTGTTCGAGCGGTGTGTACTGCGTGATCAGCGGCGCGAACAGGCAGGCGAGCACGATGATCGCGAGAACGGCCATCGAGAGCCACGCCGAGAGGGGGAAGCGAGAAAAGGTGATGCCGGGTCGCGAAAGCTTCTCGGTGAGTTTTCTTCTCATCATGCTGCGCTCCGAAGTCGTGGATTGACGAGCAGGTAGAGGATGTCGACGGCGAGGTTGACGATGACGAAGCCGACCGCGATGACGATGACAACACCCTGAACGACTGCGGGGTCACCGTTGGTGACGCCGTTGATCATCAGCTGACCCATGCCGGGCAGGCCGAAGATCTGCTCGATGACCACAGCGCCACCGAGGAGGTATCCGACCCGTAGACCCAGGACGGTGAGCGGGTTGATCAGCGCGTTACGCAACACGTTTCGGCCGATCACCACGTGATAGGGCAGGCCGCTGCCGATCGCGGTTCGGACGTAGTCCTTGTCCAACTCTTCGACCATGGACGTACGGATGATGCGCGTGAGTTGTGCTGCGACGGGCAGTGACAGGGACAGGGCGGGGAGTGCCATGTACCAGAGCCAGTCGGTGACGGAGTCGCTCGGATTGACGTAGCCACCGGTGGGGAACCATCCGAGCTGGACGGCCAGATACTGAATCATCAGCAGTGCCAACCAGAATGACGGTGCAGCCACACCACCGAGTGAGATCACTCGGATGACCTGATCCGGCCAACGATCGCGGAACAGTGCACTGGTGACACCGAAGATCAGTGAGAGCACGACGGCGATCACCAGTCCGAGAACCGTGAGCTGAATGGTCAGTGGCAGAGCGGTGGAGATCGAATCCAACACCGGGGTACCGGAAATCAGACTGTCGCCCATGTTGCCGCTGACCAGATCGGTCACGAAGTGAACGTATTGCAGCGGAAGCGGATCGAGCAGTCCGTTCTCTTCTTTGAACTGCTGCAACTGCTCCGCAGTCGGGTTGCCGCCGTTGAACGCCGCGGTTGCGGGATCGGTAGGCGCGAACTGCATCACGATGAAGACGAAAGCGATGATGCCGAGGATCAGGGGGATCAGTATCAGTAATCGCCTGATCAGCATGGGGAGGACTCTTGCCATCGGGGGATCTCTCAGTTGTGGGAAACGGCCGAGCGCACGGGTGTCAGGCCGGCTTCGCCTGAAGCAAGTTGACGCCGGGGTACGGCAGCGGAGTGACGTCGGCGATCTTCTTCGGATCCCACGCCGTCAGTAGTTCCTGATGGAGGACCGGGTAGTAGACAGCGTTTTCGGCGATCTGGTTCAGGTACGACTGCACGAGGGTGCTGCGCTTGGCCGGGTCGGTCTCGCGGGTGGCCTCGTCCATGGTGGCGTAGATCTTCTGCGCCTCGGGGGTGTCGTCCCACTTGGCGTAGGTCTTCGTCCACAGGCCGCCCTTGCTGTACGTGTAACGGACCAGCAGGTCGACGTCGCTGCCGAATGCCTGCGGGTTGGACGTACCGGCGGCGATCTGGAACTTCTGGCCGCTGTTGAGCTTGCTGACCATGGCGCTGGTGTCCTGCGGTTCGAGCGTCGTGTTGAATCCGACTGCATCCCAAGACTCTTTGATGGTCGGCAAGCAGTCGGCCAGCCAGCTGACGTTGGTGGAGAGCAGCGTCAGGTCGAGACCACTGACGCCGGCGGCAGCGAGGAGCGAGCGCGCCTTGTCCGGATCGTAGGAGTAGACCGTCGACGCTCGCGCGTAGTCGGGGTTGCGCTCGTACAGGTAGCTCGAGGCCGGTGCTGCCTTGCCACCGAGGGCGATCTCGATCATCTTCGGGGTGTTGATCGCGTAGAACATCGCCTGGCGAACGCGAACGTCGTCGAACGGCGCCTGGGTGGTGTCGAAGAGCAGGTACATGAGGTTCATGCCCGGGTTGCCCTCGACGGTGCGCCCACCGGAGGTGAGGGTGGGGACGTTGGCGACAGGAATGTTGTCGGCGAGTTGTGCACCGGCATTGTTACCCGAGACTCGTGCGATGCGTGAGGAGGTGTCGACGATGGACAGCCAGTTCATGGTCGCGAAGTTGGCCGGACGCGGCCCGTTGTACGCCTCGAAAGCCTCGAAAGCGGTGTTGCTCTTGGGAGTATGGCTCTTGAGCTTGTACGGACCGGAACCGACGACGAGCGCCCCGGACTTGGCCTCGTCCCAATGCCCGTCGAAGACGTGCTTGGGCATGATCTTGGCGATCGAGAGACGCTGTGCGGCAGCGCTGAACGGGTAGTTGAAGTTCAGGGTCACCGTCTGGTCGTCGACCTTGGTGACGGACTGCAACCAGGAGGAGAAGAAGGAGCGGATCAGTACATTCTGCTGCGGATCGAGGATGCGATCGAAGGTGAAGACGACGTCGTCCGAGGTGACGGGAGTGCCGTCGTGCCAGGTTGCGCCTTCGCGGATCTTCATGGTCCAGCTCGAGGCGGTGGCGTCGGTCGGGACTGCCTGTGCGAGCGCCGCATACGTCTCACCGGTGCCGGGATCGTTTTCGAGCAAGCCCTCGTAGACGTGGTTGACGGCTGCCATGAGGAAACCGGATGCAGTCTGCATCGGGTCGAAGCTCTGGTCGTTTCCGTATCCGATGGCGGTGGTCAGATCGCCGGTGCTCGCGGAACCGCCGACAACCGAGGTCGACGACGGGCCACCGCCACAGGCTGCGAGAGTCGCGGTGATACCTGCTGCAGCTCCCAACAGCCCGGTGTACCGGAACAGGTCTCGGCGGGTGAACGCGGAGCTCAGCGGTCGTTCGTTCTTCAAGGCGGCCTCCAAGGCGGGGAGCGGGACATCAAGGGGAGTGGATAGGGGATGTCCTATGTTCGACGTCCGATGTTGCGTAACTTACATTGTGGATCAGAAAGCGTCTAGAGAATCTTCTGAACTCGCGTCGCCCAACTTCGTCTTTCGGCGGGTTTCGACGCGGAAATACTGCCTCTAACTGCATAGATGAAGACTGTGTTACCGACCTCGAATTGACGGCCGATGGCGCTGGCCGTATAACATAGGACATCCCTCATCCAATCTTTGGAGACTTCATGACCCGATACAAAGTCGGTGTGGTCGGTTGCGGATTCTTCGGTAGTTCCCTCGCTCGCGAGCTTGCTGCCCATCCACGTTTCGAACTGGCGATGCTGTGTGACCGCGACTTCGAGCGGGCAAAGGACGTCGCCGCGGAGTTCGCGGCAATCCCGACAGACGATCACGACGCGGTGGCTGCCCACCCGGACGTGGACCTCGTTGTCGTCGCGACGCCCAATCACGCGCACGCAGAACCTGCCATCGCAGCACTCGAACACGGCAAGGCAGTTTTTGTCGAAAAGCCACTCGCCGTCGAACTGGTCGATGCGCACAACATGATCGCGAGCGCCGGCGCGAGCGCTTCACCGTTGATGGTCGGGCACATCATGCGGATGATGCCGGGTGTACGACGGCTGGCGGACCTGCTGACTTCGGGGGAACTCGGGGAGGTCGCTGCCATCGAAACGTCGCGCTCACGATGGATCGACACCGGCGGCGCAGATCCACAGTGGTGGAAGCTCGACAAGAGTCGAACAGGTGGAGAACTGACTCACGAAATTCACGAACTGGACCTGATGTGCTGGCTCGGCGGCGAGGTGACTGCCGTGTCGAGCATCGCCACGGCGGATGACGGCTTCCGCAACACTGTGGTCTCGTTTGCCGGCGGCGCGATCGGCAGACACACCATCTCCACGCGTTCACACACCTCGTCCTGGGAGCTGACGGTCAATGCCGCCGAAGGCTCGGTCCACGCGGACTTCCACACCGGCCGGGTCAGCCGACTGCGCGGGGGACAGGTCGAAGAGTCGTGGCCGATCTTCGACGTCGACGCCGAGAATCAATCCTTGATCGACTCCGCCAGCAGGACGCAGAAGTACAACTCGGGCAACGGAGGATCCTCGCTGTGGATGCAGGCTGCGATTCGCCACGAAATCGACGAGATGGCAGCAGTTCTCGACGGCGAGGCTGATCCCCACTCACCGTTGACATACGCACGCGAACGCGCACTCGTCGTCGCCGAACAGGTACGACCCGGTGGCGGCGAACCGGCAGCGTTGTCGGGACGTGCGAAGTGACCGTGCGCGTAGCCGTCATCGGCAGCGGAGGAATCGCGCGGGACCACGTCAGCGCTCTGGCGCGCATTCCGTCGGTCGAGCTCGCCTACGTATTCGGCAGTGACATGGACCGGGCGGCATCGGTCGCGGCGTTGGCTCCAGGCGCGAAGGCCAGTACCGATCTGGCGAAGATTCTTGCAGACCCGACGGTCCACGCGGTCAACGTCGTCGGGGCCACTCCCGACCACGCGCCGGTGACGATCGCCGCCGGCCGCGCGGGAAAGCATGTGCACGTGGAGAAGCCGGCCGCGCTGACAGTCGCGGACTTCGACGCCATGGTCGAGGCCACCGAAGGTCGCGGCACCTCACTGATGGTCGGACAGACCGTACGGTTCCAGCCGTCGATCACCTCGATCGGAAACTCGGTTGCTCGAGGCGCCATCGGCGACCCCCGGTTGATCCACCTCAGTTGGTACACCGGGCACGTCTGGCCCGGAGGTTGGCGAGGCTGGCAACACGACAAGGCCCGCTCGGGTGGTCACCCCGTTCACAACGGAACTCACGCACTCGATTTGGTGACGTGGCTGATCGGTCGTCGTCCGATCCGCGTGTTCGCTCGTAGTTTTCCGACTTTCGCGGCGGGGATGCCCGTGCACGACAGCTTCCATCTGACTGTCCGCTTCGAGGACGGATCACTGGCACTCATCGAATTAGCGTACGCACTACCACAATCGGGAAAGATGGTGCGCCGGATCGTGGTGTCCGGAACTTCCGGCACACTTGCGCACGACACCGGAGACGACCCGGGACTGATGACGGACACGACCAACGCGCCGCCGTCGTCGATCGAAGATGCGATGGCGCATCAGATGCGCCACTGGATCGCCACTCTCGACGGTTCCGCGACCCCGATAGTCGAGAACTGGCAGGTGCGTGCAGCTCTCGCGACTGCCGTCGCTGCCCAGCAATCGCTCGACACCGGCCGCGCTGTCTCGATCGGAGAAAACCAATGACCGGCACCGGTTCGATCCGCGTCGGATTTGTCAGCGGCGTCAGGCATGCCGGCTCCTATGCGGACCTGTTGCGTTCCGATCCTCGAGTGAGCCTGGTCGGGGCCTCCGACGAATCCTCGGTCCCCGATTGGATTCGTGAGGACGGAATCGCGATGGCAAAGGCCGCAGACATCGAGTGGATCGACGAACTCGGCGAGCTGCTCGACCCCGAACGGATAGACCTGGCGATCATCTGCAGTGAGCCGACCAGGCATGCACGGCTTGCGATTGCCGCATTGAACGCGGGACTCGACGTCCTCGTGGACAAGCCGGTGGGCATCGACGAGGCGGAGGCAGCGGCGGTTCAGCAAGCCGCACGGTCGAACGGACGAATCTGTACGGTGGTGAACCGCACTCATTCACCTGCGTTACGGCGACTGCGCCGCTGGATCGATGCCGGGAACCTCGGGCTGCCGCGCCACGTGGACATCGAGTTCCTCGCAAGCGGAACACATTTCGCCACCTCGGTGGAGCGTCCCGAACTGGTGGTGGATCCCGCGCTGTCCGGCGGGGGAGAAGTTATGAACTTCGCCGGTTACGCCGCCGACTACCTCAGGTACCTCACCGGCCTGGACGTCACCGAGGTGTACGCCGAGACGAGCACACTGTACGGCGGGGCCCACCAGCAGTTCGGCGTCGAAGACACGGCGTTGATCTCGTTCGCCCTGGAAAACGGCGTCACCGCGACGGTGACCGTCGGAAGAATCCCCGCAGCACCGGGTTTCGGCGCGAATACCGCGACGGTTCGGGTCCTCGGCTCCCACGGATACGCGAGTTCCGACGACGACAAACCCGCGGTGACCCACTTCGCATCCTCGGGAGACGTGACCGCACTACCCATCGGCGGCTTCGGTTCCGACAACGCGGTGTCGAGCTTTCTCTCTCACGTGCTCGATCGACTTCCCACACGGACCGCACCCGACTACACCGTGGCAGACGCCCGCGCGTCGATGCGCGTGATCGATGCTGCCTATCTGTCCGCCTCGAGTGGTCAGCCGGTCTCCGTTTCTCCCTGACAGCCGCACCCACAACTCAATCCGACAACCAACATATGGAGACCCCATGAGCACGGAAACCACTACCTTCAGCGGAATCGTCCCGCCGATCGTCACACCCCTGACGCTCGAGGGCGAGGTCGACACCAAGTCCCTCGAACGTCTGCTCTCACTGCAGATCGAAGCCGGAGTCGACGGCTTGTTCGTCCTCGGTTCCTCGGGCGAGGTCGGTTACCTCACCGACGCTCAGCGTGCCCAGGTGGTGCAGACGGCCATCGGTCACGTCGGCGGCCAGGTACCGGTCCTCGTCGGAGTGAACGACATGACCACCAACCGGGTCATTGCCGTCGCCGGGCAGGCGCGCGAAGCGGGTGCGGATGCCATCGTCGCGACGGCGCCCTTCTACGCGATCACCGACGCAGCCGAGACAGCAACACATTTCCGCTCCATCCATGCCGCAGTGGATCTTCCGCTGTTCGCCTACGACGTTCCGGTTCGCGTCCACAGCAAGCTCAACCCGGCCATGCTGGTCGAGCTCGGCCGCGAGGGAGTCATCGCCGGCGTGAAGGACTCGAGCGGCGACGACGTCAGTTTCCGTATGTTGCTTCGTCAGTCGGCCGGGCTCGAGAACTTCGCCGTCTTCACCGGGCACGAGGTAGTCGTCGACGGATGCCTGCTGATGGGTGCCTCGGGCGCTGTACCCGGCCTGGCCAACGTGGACCCGCACGGCTACGTGCGACTGTGGCGCGCTGCGCAGGCAGGAGACTGGGCCGCGGCGAAGGCCGAACAGGATCGACTCACCGATCTGTTCTCCATCGTCGAGGCGCCGACGCCGGGTCGCGTCAGCGCCGGTGCCGCGGGTCTGGGCGCGTTCAAGACGGCTCTGGCCCTGCGCGGCGTCATCACCGGCAATATGATGTGCGCCCCGATGCTCTCGCTCGACGAGTCCGAGACCGCAACGATCAAGGTCGTTCTGGAACAGGCCGGGCTCCTCTGACATGACATCTGGGCAGAAGCGATGGATCGGTATCGACATCGGCGGCACCAAAGTGGCTGCTGCGGTGGTGACGTCCGACGGAGACGTGATCGACACCGTTCGTGCGGCAACACCGACAGCGGGTAGGGAATCCGTTCTCGGGACCGCCACTGCGTTGGTCGATTGCCTGAGGGCAGATCACACGGTAGCCGGAATCGGAGTCGGTGCACCGGGAATCATCGATCGGGTGCGTGGCCGCGTCGTCTTCGCCTCCGACATTCTGTCCGGATGGAGTGGCGCCGAGGTTCGCGGCGAACTCGAGGCACACTCAGGTCTGCCGGTGACGGTGGACAACGACGTGCGCGCGATGGCGCACGGCGAGAACATGATCGGCGCCGGTCGTGGTCGAACCTCTGCACTGTTCGTCTCCATCGGCACTGGAATCGGCGGGGCGTTGACCGTGGGCGGACAGTTGTACCACGGTGCCCACGGAACAGCCGGAGAGCTTGCCCATCTGCTGGTTCCGGTCTCCGGGGCGATAGGTTGCGGTTGCGGCCGAACCGACCACCTCGAGGCAGTCGCGTCCGGCCCGGCGATGGCAGCCGAGTATGCGGCGCGGACGGGTACGCCCACTCAACCGTTGCAGAAAGTAGTGGCACTCATGCACTCCGGCGATCCGATCGCCCGTGCCGTGATCACCGACGCCGGTACTCTGCTGGGTCGCGTTCTGGCCGGGGTCGCCACCGCATTCGATCCCGAGGTGATCGTCGTCGGCGGCGGCGCAGCTCAGATCGGAGCGGACCTTCTGTCGCCTCTGACATCCGCTTTCCGGGTGGAAGCGATGGGTCCCATAACCGAAACTGCCATTCTTCCTGCCCGTTTGGGCACCGATGCGCCGCTCGTCGGTGCTGCGCTCCTGGCCGCCGCAACACGAATCGAGGTAACACCGTGACTGTCGAAGAGTTGCTCACGATCATCAGCGGAAAGCTGATCGTGTCCTGTCAGGCCGGACACGGCCATGCCTTACGTGACACCGGGACCATCGAGAGGATGGCCCGCGCCGCGGTCGACGGCGGAGCAGTGGCGATCCGCTGCGGCGGTGTGGGTGGAACCCCGGATGTAGCCGCAGTCGTGTCTGCCGTGAAGGTGCCGGTGATCGGTTTGACGAAAATCGGCACGGAAGGTGTGTTCATCACGCCGACAAGGGAATCAGCTCTCGAAGTCGTGGACTCGGGTGCGCAGATCGTGGCTGCCGATGCCACACTGCGGCCACGTCCGGACGGGCTGACGTTTGCCGACACCGTCGCCGCGGTCCATGATCGCGGCGGCCTCGTCATGGCCGACTGTGGAACACTCGAGGACGGCATCGCTGCCGCCGCGGCGGGCGCCGACATCATCTCCAGCACACTGGCTGGATACACGGAGAACAGCAGACGGCTGGCAGGTCCGGACCTGGAGCTGATCTCCGAACTGCGGCAGTCACTTCCAGATGCGATCCTCATCGCCGAAGGGCGCTACCACAGCCCGGAGGATGCGGCACGCGCCATCGCCCTGGGTGCAGACTCGGTGGTTGTCGGAACTGCAATCACGGATCCGGCGTTCATCACGTCGAAGTTCGCAGCGGCAGTATCGGGCGCTGAAAGGCAGGGGGGATGACCCCGATGTCGAAGGCTCTGAAGTCCACGACTGCTGAACGGATTCGACTCGAGGCTTTGCTCGGCGACTCCTCGACGCCGATCCGGTGGGTCTTCACCGGCGACAGCATCACTCAGGGATTGACGCACACCGACGGCCACCGAAGCTACGTCGAACACTGCGCCGAGCGCATCCGTGGTGAACTCTCCTTGTTCAACCACATCCTGGTCAACACCGGAGTCAGCGGCAACCGATCCTCCGATGTGCGTGCGGGTTTCGCGCACCGCATCGAAGTGTTCGAACCCTCGGTGGTGTTGATCATGCTCGGAACGAATGACGCCTTGGACGGAGAAGAAGGACTGGATCGGTTTCGAGACGATCTCTCGGACACGATCTTCCGGACGCGAGCGATCGGTGCGGTGCCGATTCTGCAGACGCCGCCACCGATCGACGTCGAGAACGCTCCCACCCGAGCGGGGTTGGTTCGGTACGTCGAGGTTGCGCGGCAAGTAGCAGTCTCGACGCGCGTGGTGTTCGTCGACCACTACGCACAGTGGTCGGCCCATTCTCCCGAGGGTCCACCACCGGCACTCCTGGCCGACGCGTTCCATCCGAACGAGCACGGGCACTACGTGCTTGCGGACGCAGTGCTTCGCGAGTTGTCGATCGCGGATACCGAGGTCCCCGTGGTACCGCAGGTGATGTCGTGATTCTTCGTGGACAGTTGGTGACCGGTGGTCGACTTCTTTCGGACGGAGTCGTCGAGATCTCCGGTGATCGTGTGGTGTGGGCCGGACCAGCTTCACAGCGAACCGACCCGATACCCGAGCGAGCAGCGCCGGGAACAACGATCATCCCGGGACTCGTGGACGTTCACTGCCACGGCGCCGGTGGTTTCGGTTTCCCCGAGGCGGACGAGGTCGGATCAACCGTGGCCGCCGATCATCATCGGACGAACGGCACAACCTCGGTGATCGGCTCTCTCGTCTCCGCGCCGCCGCAGATTCTGCGCAGTCGCATCGAACTCCTGGCGACACTGGTGGACAAGGGCACGTTGGCCGGGATTCACCTGGAAGGTCCGTTCCTCTCGGTACTGCGCTGCGGCGCCCAGGATCCCGACAGCATCCTCGATGGCGACCCTGCCTTGCTGGAGTCGCTGCTCGAAGCCGGCCGCGGGCACATCCGCTCGATGACGATCGCTCCCGAGACAGCACACTTCGACGAACTTGCCTCGTTGCTGGAGCGTCACGGGGCCGTCGTGAGTATCGGACACACGGATGCGTCCAACCCGATCGCGACACGTTCGATCGCGCACTCGGCGCATGCACCGCTCAGTGCCACTCACCTGTTCAACGGTATGGCTCCGATGCATCATCGCGCTCCCGGCGCCGTGGCGGCATGTCTTGCCGCGGCCGCGAAAGGACAGATGGTGGTCGAGTTGGTCGGGGACGGAGTACATCTGGCCGACGAGACGGTGGCGACGGTGTTCGACCTGGTCGGTCCGCATCAGATCGCGTTGGTCTCCGACGCGATGGCTGCGGCGGGAATGCCCGACGGACGCTACCCACTCGGACCCCTCGACGTCGACGTTGTCGGTGGCGTGGCGCGGCTGGCCGGCCAGGGTGAGACGGCCATCGCCGGCGGGACGAGTCGGTTGATGGACATAGTCCGCCGGGCGGTCAATCACGCAGGCGTCGATCTGCTTTCGGCTGTCATCGCAGCGACATCAACGCCTGCTTCGCTGGTAGGGCTGGCCGGAATTGTCGGCGATCTCGTGCCGGGTTGCCGCGCCGATCTGATCGTCACCGGTCCCGAACTCGAAACCCGCGCCGTCATGGCCGCTGGAACCTGGCTCACGAACTACACCGAAAGCTGAGGAATCAACCGATGGAAATTGTCATTGTCGACAGTGCAGAGGCGGCCGGCACTGTTGTTGCCGATATCTTCGAGCACGCGGTGCATTCAGGCGCAAGGACTTTGGGCCTGGCGACAGGATCGTCACCGCTCTCGGTGTACCGCGAACTCGCGCGTCGACACCGCGACGACGGGTTGAGTTTCGCCGGCCTGCAGGCATTCCTGTTGGACGAGTACGTCGGCCTACCCGCAGACCACCCTGAGTCGTATGCCCAGGTGATCCGCACCGAGCTGGTGAATCACCTGGACCTGGACGCGGCAAGAGTATTCAGCCCCGACGGAACCGCACCGGATCCATTTGCCGCCGCGGCAGCTTACGACCGTGCGATTGCGTCGAATGGTCCGGTGGACGTTCAACTTCTGGGCATCGGCGGCAACGGTCACATCGGTTTCAACGAACCGACGTCCTCGCTGAATTCGAGGACCCGGGTCAAGACGCTGACCGAACAGACTCGAACCGACAACGCCCGGTTCTTCGACAGCCCGGGCGACGTACCACGGCACGTGATCACCCAGGGCCTCGGAACTATCTGCGAAGCAAATCATCTGGTGATGATCGCGACCGGCGAGCACAAGGCCGCTGCGATTGCCGCTGCCGTCGAGGGGCCTCTGGCCGCGGTGTGCCCGGCATCGGTCCTCCAACTGCATCCACACGCGACGGTGGTAATCGACGAGGCAGCGGCATCACAGCTTCGGCTCACCGAGTTCTACAAAACGGTGTCGGCGCACAAACCGCTTGCTCAGCACTACTGACCGATCGGGTTAGACCGACTCTCGCGTCTTCTCGAGGCCGAGTGCCATTTCGGGAGTGAGCAATTGGAAGTCGGCTTCACCGCGCCGGCGGATCCACACCGGATCGGAGGTGTTCCAGCGTTCGGCGCTCAGCGTTCGGGTGACCACCTTGAACGTTGCCGTTCGCGGGAACTCACTGCAGACGCGGATCAAGGTCGGCTTCTGCTTCGGCCCGAGTTCCGGCCGGGAATCGATGTATTCGGCCACCGCGACCGGGTCGAAATTGTCGACGTCGCCGACCGGAATCACCGACGCCATGACGCGGTCGCCGACGTCGCTGTCGGGGACCGCGTACACGGAAACCTGCGCGAAGCCCGGGTAACCGACCAGGGAGCGTTCGATGGGTGCGGCGCCGATGTTCTCGCCGTCCACTCGTAGCCAACCGGAACTGCGCCCCGCGAAGTAGACGTAGCCGTCGACATCCGTGTACGCCAGATCGCCACTCCAATACTGGCCGTTGCGCATTCGCTCGGCGTCGGCTTCCGGGTTCTTGTAGTACCCGGCGAACGTGCCTGGACCGGTGACGTTGACCAATTCACCGGTTGCCTCGTCGGCGTTGGTGATCCGGCCGTCGGCGTCGAAGACTGCAGGCGGGCAGGGTGCGCCGGTCTCGGGATCAAGAATCTTGACCCCGTCCGGGAGCAGTCCGAGGGCGCCGGTCCGCGGAACCGGTGCGGCGGAGATCGAAATGCCGCCCTCGGTGGAACCGAATCCGTCGATGACGCGGGCGTCGAAACGTCGGACGAAGGTGGCGACGGCGGGAGCCGAACCCTCGTTGCCGTACATGATCTTCAAGGTGTTGTCCCGCTCGTTCGGCACCTCGGGGGTGGACGCGATGAAGGACAACGGCTTTCCGACGTAGTTGGAGTACGTGATCCCGTACTTGTGAACGTCGGGCAGAAAACCTGAAGCGGAGAACTTGCGTCGCATGGCAATTCCCGCGCGAGCGTGCAGCGCGACCGTCCACGCCGCCATCATGGCGTTGGAATGGAACATGGGCATCGCCATGTAGACGACGTCGTCGGCGCCGAGGCCGAAGCGATCGCCAAGCATGACCCCAGGCGAGGCCAACTTGTGGTGCGTGCAGCGAACCGCTTTGGGATCACCGCTGGTTCCGGAGGTGAAGATGAGCATCAACAGATCGTCGGGCTGCGCCGTCGACGCGTAGGCCGGCGTATCGGCGAAGGGTGCCAACAACTCCGACCAGGCCGGAGAATCCACGTTGATCACCCGGACGTTGCCGAGATCGACGTCGTCGAGAAGGTGTGCCTGGTTGTTCTCGGTGAAGATCACCTGGCAGTCGGAGAGCGCAATGTCCCGCGCCAGTGCCGGTCCGCGCCTGGTCGTGTTCAGTCCGGCTGCAACCGAACCCGAGAACGATGCCGCGCCGAGCAGTAGTGAGAACTCGGGGACGTTCTCCATCAGAAGACCGAAATGCCTGGGGCGCGTTCGATCGAGCAGCGTGTCCAGCAGCGCTGCTCGATCGAACGAGCGTTGAACGTGCTCGCGCCAGGAGATGACCTGGTCCTCGAAACGGATGCCGCGGTCGTCGATCTCGCTGACTCCGAGGAGTAGATCGGAAACAGTGGGGCTCTGACTCATAGCTGCATCATCATCGATTCGTCTCGGACCAGGTCTTGGATTTCCACTCGGTGGGACTCGCTCAGGCAGGGACTGCGGCGAGTTCCCTGCCCAGTGCCCGTAGCTGATCGGTGGCGCTGCCGAGCAGGAACTCGTGATGCTTGGCAGCGAGGAAGTAGCGGTGAACCGGGTGGTCCTCGTCCAGACCCACACCGCCGTGAACGTGAACCGCAGTGTGCCCGACGCGGTGTCCCGCATCTGCAGCCCAGAACTTGGCCGTCTGTACAGCGCCGTCGGACGGAAGTCCTTCGCTCAGTCGCCACGCGGCAGCCCACAGCGTCAGACGAACGCCCTTGACGTCGATGTACCCGTCGGCGAGGCGCTGGGCGACAGCCTGGAAACTACCGATCGGTCGACCGAACTGCACACGCTCGGCGGCGTATTCGGCGGTCAGCTTCAGCGCTTGATCGAGCACCCCGTACTGGTAGGCGCTCGAACCGAGTTGGATTCGTTCGACGATCCATGCTGCGATGTCGGATCCCTGGGCAACCGAGCCGAGAACACGATCGGCCGGGATCTGCACCGAATCGAATTCGACGAGACCCGCACTCGAGAAATCGGTGGTCGACTGCCTGGTGACGCTCACGCCTGCGTCCGAAGGTTCGACGAGGAAGACCGCGACACCGTCCTCGGTGATCGCGGGGACCAGGAAAAGATCTGCGAGCGGGGCACTGTCGACGGTGATCTTGGCACCGTCGATCCGCCAACCGTCGGCCGTCTTCTCCGCACGCGTGATCGGGTGGGCCGGGTCGTCGTTGTATTCCTCGGCGAGGGCCGCGGTGAGTATCTTCTCGCCGGCGGCGGCAGCGCTTGCCCATTCGTCTCGCTGCTTGTCCGAGCCGAATTCAGCTATCGCTGCGGCGGATCCGACGATGGACGTCAGGAACGGAACGGCTGCGACGCCGCGTCCGAGTTCGGCGAGGATGCTGCACTGCTCGAGGACACCGAATCCGTCTCCGCCGACCGACTCCGGCAGCGCCGCGCCGAGAACGCCGGCCGAGGCCAGAGCGTTCCACAAGATGGCGTCGAAACGGTCTTCGGCGGCGTCGAGTTCACGAAGGCGGTCGTTGGTCACCAGTTCGGTGACGACGGATCGTGTCAGTCCGGACAGGTCCTGCTGGGCCTCGGTAAGGGTGAATTCCATGATCGTGGGTCCTTATCGCTTCGATGCGGGAAGCCGCAGAGCTGTCATTCCGATGATGTCGCGTTGCACTTCGTTGGTACCGCCGCCGAACGTCAGGATCAGCGAAGAACGATGCATACGTTCGATGCGGCCGCGCAGAAGAGCGCCGGGGGAGTTCTGCCTGATCGTGGCGGAGGATCCGAGGATCTCCATCAGCAAGCGGTAAGCCTCGGTGGCGAATTCGGTACCGAAGACCTTGTTGGCGGACGCCGCTTCGGGGCCGGGAGCGTGATCGGTTGCGGAGGCGATTTCCCAGTTCATCAACTTCAGGTACTCGGCCTTGGCATGCACGCGAGCCAGATTGATCTGCACCCATTCCTGGTCGATCATGCGTCGGCCGTCGGGCAGTTTGGTGTTCTGTGCCCACTCGCGGACCTCACGCTGCGCGGTGAGAATCGGTCCGGCCGAGGTGAGGGCAACGCGCTCGTGGTTGAGCTGATTGGTGATCAGTGCCCAGCCGCCGTGTTCCTGACCGACTATCGACGACGCCGGGACCCGCACGTCCTGGTAGTAGGTAGCACTGGTGTCGGGGCCGGCCATGGTGTGCACCGGGGTGTAGGAGAAGCCTTCTGCCGTGGTGGGGACGATCAGCATGCTGATTCCCTTGTGCTTCTTGGCTTCCGAATCGGTTCGGCACGCCAACCACACGTAGTCGGCGTACTGGATCAGGCTGGTCCACATCTTCTGCCCGTTGATGACGTAGTCGTCACCGTCGCGGACGGCCGACGTGCGCAGCGACGCCAGGTCGGTACCGGCCTCGGGCTCGGAGTACCCGATCGCGAAGTGCAGCTCACCGCGGGAGATCTTGGGCAGGAAAAAGGCCTTCTGCTCGTCCGTACCGAAATGCATGATTGTGGGTGCTACGGAGTTGATCGTCAGGAACGGCACGGGCGCCCCGGCGATGGCAGCTTCGTCGGTGAAGATCAGCTGGTCCATCGCGGAGCGTTCCTGTCCGCCGTACTCTTTCGGCCAACCCAGGGTGAGCCAGCCGTCCTGGCCCATCTGCGCGACGACTTCGCGGTACACATTGCCTTCGCCGTACTCACCCGTCGTGGCGGCGAGTGCTTCACGCCGCTCGGGAGTCATCAGTTGTGCGAAGTAGGCACGCAACTCCTCCTGGAGCTGTTGCTGCTCAGGGGTGTAGGTGATGTGCATGGTTACCTCTCCATAGAGATACGAATCAAAGCGCCAACCATTCGATTGACACAGGTTCTATCGATGCGTACATCGGCGACAAGGGGCGCCCTCGCCGTCTCCGGCGGATCGTTCGACGTCCGTTCTCGGTACTTTTTCGAATCATTGCACACGACTGAAACAGGTTCTAGTGTTATCGCCAGGAACGGTGTGCGGCACAGCCCTGCGGCACTCGTTTCGTATCCGTGTTCGAGTCAGCAGTTGTGAGTAGAGAAGAGGAATCGCCATGGAGGTCAGGGTTGATCTGGACCGTTGCGAGGCAAACGGTGTGTGCGTCGGGATCGCACCCGATATTTTCGACCTCGACGACAACGAGGAGCTCGTGATCAGTTCTGTGCGCCCGCCGGAGGATCGCTGGGAGGATGTCCGTTCCGCGATCGCTCAATGCCCGCGCGCGGCGCTGACCGAACATCCGTGACGATGGTTGCCCAAAACAAGAACACGTTCTAAAGTTGCGAACTCGTGGGTCACGGCAATCGAGCCGGGTAACTCGACACACGACCGCAGAGAACCGGGAGAGCGCTTCGATGAATGCTGTGAACAGCCCAGAAACCAGTCTCGAAGGCAAGGTCGCCATCGTGACCGGTGCCGGATCGGGGCTCGGAAAGTTCGAGGCCATCGGTCTGGCGAAGGCCGGTGCGTCGTTGGTCGTCAACGACCTGGCACCGAACGAGGCCGTCGAAGCAACGCTCGAGGAGATCCGCGGCCTCGGCGCCAAGGTGGAATTCGTGGCAGGCAACGTCGGTGAGCGTTCTACTGCGGATGCACTGATGGAAGCAGCGCAGGGGCAGTTCGGCAGTGTCGACATCGTCGTCAACAATGCCGGTGTCGTGCGTGACCGGATGCTGTTCAACATGTCCGACGAAGACTGGGATCTGGTACTCGAGGTTCACCTTCGAGGCCATTTCCTCTTGTGCCGCAACGCCGCTGCCTACTGGCGGGCGAAATCCAAGGAAGCCGGTGCGCCGGTGTACGGGCGCATCGTCAACACCTCTTCGGAGGCGGGCCTCCTCGGACCGGAAGGGCAGCCCAACTACGGCGCTGCAAAAGCCGGAATCACGGCGCTGACGTTGTCGGCCGCACGTGGGCTCTCGCGCTACGGCGTTCGCGCCAACGCGATCTGCCCGCGGGCGAGGACGTCGATGACCGAAGGCGTGTTCGGTGACGCACCGACCGACGGTATCGATCCGCTCTCACCCGAGCATGTGGCGTCGCTCGTTTCGTACCTGGCGTCACCGGCGGCCGACGCCGTCAACGGCCAGGTATTCGTGGTGTACGGCCCGATGGTTGCGCTGATGGCGGCGCCCGTCGTCGAGCAGAGGTTCGACGCAGACGGAGATTCCTGGTCTCCGGAAGCCCTGTCCGCGGTGATGGGTGACTACTTCGCAGACCGTGACCCGGCAAAGATGTTCTCGGCGTCAGCGGCCCTGCGGGCGCTGGGCTGATTAGTGCGCAGGGCGATGGGCTGATCGGCGCGCAGGGCGCTGGGCTGATCAGCGTCCGCGACACGTAGAGCCGTTGTTCGCACATAAACGGCTCTACGTGTCCAGTTCTTGGTAGAAATAGCGTGTTCACGAGTCGGTGGGCGCGGCGCTCTGCCTGCGTTCTGCAATGAGACCAACGGTCTCGAAAAAACTGGACTGTGTTCCAATTTTGCATTCCCGTGAGCGGTGCGATATCGCATCGACCCGGCGGCCGGAGCAAGTATCGAAAGCCGAATTTCGGTCCAGGGGCCGAGAAGTGCGGATCAGTCAAAAGTATTAATTTCCAGGATATTTCGGCGACAATCCCACCAAAAAGGGATGCTTTCCTCGTTCTGAATCTTCGGGTTTCGGTTCGGCGCCGCGAGGCTACTTCTTAGAGTTGGACACTTGTTTTTGACAGGTGAACACGTTCTAGTTAATATGACCTGAGTCACAAGCTGTCGGGGGCTGGACTATGAGAACAGACAGTACTGCGGCAACCAAGGACGAGGAGGGCGAATGGTAGACCTCGTCGAGGTGCCATTACGAGCGGTCGGTGGCTTTTTTCAGATGTCCGCCCAAACCTTGCGGGCAGTCTTCTCCCGCCCCTTCCAGCGTCAAGAGTTCATCGATCAGGCCTGGTTCGTGGCCCGAGTCTCGATGGTGCCGACGGTGCTGGTCGCAATCCCGTTCACGGTGCTGGTCAGCTTCACCATCAACATTCTCTTGCGCGAGATCGGTGCAGCCGACCTCAGTGGCGCCGGAGCTGCCCTCGGTACCGTCACGCAGGTCGGCCCCATCGTCACCGTGCTGATCGTCGCCGGCGCCGGAGCGACCGCCATCTGCGCGGACCTCTCGGCCCGAACCATTCGCGAAGAGATCGACGCCATGAAGGTGCTCGGTATCAATCCGATCCACCGGTTGGTCGTTCCCCGGGTGCTCGCGTCGACAGGAGTGGCACTTCTCCTCAACGGACTTGTCTGCACCATCGGCATCCTCGGCGGTTTCGTCTTCTCCGTGTTCATCCAGGACGTTAACCCCGGCGCCTTCGTCAACGGCATCACGCTGCTCACCGGATTCGGTGAGCTCATGCTCTCCATGGTCAAAGCCGGACTGTTCGGCATGATCGCCGGCCTGGTTGCGGCCTACCTCGGACTCAACGTCAAGGGTGGCGCCAAGAGCGTCGGGGACGCGGTCAACCAGACCGTCGTGTTCGCATTCATGGCGCTCTTCGTCGTCAACGTGCTCATCACGACCATCGGTATCAAGTTGACGGCCGGATGAGGCACACGGCAGTCGGAGAGACCGAAGTGGACAGAACGACAAACGACGGACGGGAGGAGATCTGATGGCGTTGGCCGCAGCGGGACGCTTCCCGCGCACACGTCGACAGATCGGATCGATCTCTCGCGGTATCGACAGCATCGGTGATCAAGCGCTGTTCTTCGCGAAGGCTCTCGGTCACGCTCCCAAAGCGCTGATGCGCTATCCGCGTGAAACTCTGCGACTTATCGCCGAGATCAGCATGGGTACAGGCGCCCTCGCCGTCATCGGTGGCACAGTCGTGATCGTCGGCTTCCTGACACTGTTCACCGGTGGAACCATCGCCGTTCAGGGCTACAGCTCGCTCGGCAACATCGGTGTGGAAGCACTGACGGGCTTCTTCGCCGCCTTCATCAACGTTCGCATCGCGGCGCCGGTCATCGCCGGAATCGGCCTCGCCGCGACCATCGGCGCCGGTTCCACCGCGCAGCTCGGTGCAATGCGCGTATCGGAAGAGATCGACGCCCTGGAGACGATGGCGATCCCGTCGATTCCGTATCTGGTCAGCACCCGCGTCATGGCCGGCATGATCGCCATCATCCCGCTGTACTCACTGGCGGTGATCGCGTCGTTCGTCGCCAGCCGCTTTGCGACGGTGTTCCTCTACAACCAGTCCGGCGGTGTGTACGACCACTACTTCACGACCTTCCTGATACCCACGGACATACTGTGGTCGTTCGCTCAGGCGATAGTCATGGCGCTGGCCGTCATGCTCATCCACACCTACTACGGCTTCAACGCAACCGGTGGCCCGGTGGGCGTCGGCGTCGCGGTGGGTAACGCAGTGCGCGCCTCGTTGATCGCGGTCGTCACGGTCACCCTGCTCATCTCACTCGCCATCTACGGCGGGTCCGGCAACTTCAACCTGTCGGGATAGGCGGGCAAGCGATGACCGTACCCAGATGGCACAAGAAGTTGGCCGCAGCCGGCCTGGTCCTCGGACTCGTGGCGATCGTTGCCGTTGCCCTGACCATGTTCTCGGGTGGGTTCACCAAGAGCACGCCCATCACCGTGACGTCCTCACGCGCCGGCCTGGTCATGGAACCGAATGCCAAGGTGAAGCTGCGCGGAGTGCAGGTCGGCCGCGTCGAATCGATCTCACTCGTCGGCGACCAGGCAAACCTGAAGTTGGCGATGGATCCGGGGCAGATGTCGAAGATTCCGTCGAATGCCCGGGTGGAAATCAAGACCACCACGGTGTTCGGTGCGAAGTACGTCAACATCGTGATTCCCGACGATCCCTCGACCCAGCCGATCCAGGAGGGTGCCGTCATCGCCTCGGACAGCGTCACCGTCGAGTTCAACAGTGTCTTCGAACATCTTTCGGACGTACTCGCGAAGATCGAACCGGAGAAGCTCAACGCCACGCTCGGCGCGATCTCCACTGCGCTCAACGGGCGCGGCGAGTCGCTGGGCGAGGTTCTCGAGCTCGGTGACACCTACCTGAAGAAGATGAATCCGGTTCTGCCGCAGCTACAGGAAGACTTGGTCGGAGCCGCCGATGTCACCAACCTGTACGCCGACGTGGCGCCGGATCTGATGCGCATCCTCGACAACGCCACCGCGACAAGCGGATCGATCGTGGCGGAACAGGCGAACCTCGACCTGCTGCTGCTCAACGTCACCGGCCTCGCGAACACCGGCAACGCCTTGTTGACCGACAACGAGCAGAACCTGACCACCGCCCTCGGCACTCTGACCGCGACGACGACCCTCCTCGACAAGTACTCGTCGGGTCTGACGTGCTTCATCGTCGGCTTGAACGACGGCCGGATCAAGTTCGAGCCACTGGCCGGCACCGGCGACAAAGCGGCGCTCATGCTCAGCGCGAGCTTCATGTACGGCGCCGAGGCGTACCAGAACCCGCAATCTCTCCCCAGGGTCGCGGCCTCCGGCGGACCCAATTGTTACGGTCTGCCCGAATTCGATCCGAAGGTCGACGGGCATGCCCCGTTCGCAGTCACCAACACCGGCAACGTGCCCTTCGTTCCCAACACCGAACTGCGCGTCACCGTGCCGACCATTTTCCAGTACCTCTTCGGTGACTCCTACGAGCAGGAAGACGGGAAGTGATGAGACCGACCACGGTCAAGCTGCTGATTTTCACCGTCGTCATGGCGGTCATCTTCGCCGGACTGGCGATCGTTTTCAGTCAGGTGCGTTTCAGCAGCAGCAACGGATTTCACGCCACCTTCTCGGATGTCTCGGGCCTCAAGTCCGGCGACAAGGTACGTATCGCCGGTGTTCCGGTCGGGTCGGTGACCGGAGTGTCCATCGGTGACTCCAACCAGGCCGAGGTCGAGTTCGACGTCGACACCCAGTACTCGCTGATGAAGAGCACCAAAGCGACTGTGCGCTACGAGAACCTGGTGGGCGATCGCTACATGGAACTGCTCGAGGGCGCCGGTTCCACCGAGACGCTTCCGTCGGGTGGATCCATTCCGGTAGACCAGACCTCACCCGCTCTCGATCTGGACCTGCTGCTCGGGGGGTTCAAGCCCCTGCTGCGTTCACTCGATCCCCAGCAGGTCAACGACCTCTCCGGGGCTTTGCTCCAGGTACTCCAAGGCCAGGGCGGGACGTTGGTTTCGCTTCTGGGAAACACCAGTTCGTTCACCAATACGCTGGCGGACCGAGATCAGCTGATCGGGGACGTCATCACCAACCTCAACGACGTACTCGGCACGATCAACGACAAGGGTGATCAGTTCTCCACCACGATCGATCAGCTCCAGCAGTTGGTCAGCGGCTTGGCGAAGGACAGTGGCCCGATCGGTAACTCGATCACCGAGATCGCCGGTGCTACCGGAGATCTCGCGTCGTTGCTGCAGGCGACACGTCCGGACATCCAGACCCTGATCGGAGAGACCAACCGAACGATGACGCAGCTGGACCTCGGCAAGGACGACATCAACACCGCTCTCGGTCGTCTGCCGTCCGACTACCGGAAGCTGATCCGAGTGGGCACGTACGGAGCGTTCTTCCAGTTCTATCTGTGCGCCAACACTTTCAAGTTCTCCGGACCTGACGGAACGACGATCATCTTGCCCACGGCAGTCCAGGACACGGGAAGGTGCGCAAAAGTCTCATGACCCCTACCCGTGAACGCAATCCTGTACAGATCGGTGTCATCGGTCTCGTACTGGCGGTGGCAACCGTCGGTGCCGCACTTCAATACGATCAACTCCAGTTCATCAACGGCGGCATTCGCTACTCGGCGTACTTCCAAGATGCCGGCGGCTTGGTCGCCGGCGACAACGTGACCATGGCCGGCGTGAATGTCGGCAAGGTCAGCGACGTCGAACTCGACGACCAGAAGGTACTGGTCACTTTCACCGTTCAAGACGGTGTCGCCCTGGGCGAGCAGACGGCTGCCGACATCAAGACCAACACGGTGCTCGGCCGAAAGTCCTTGGCGGTACGGCCGGAAGGATCCGGACTGTTGCGTACGGATACGCCGATTCCGATCGAACGCACCAACTCCCCGTACTCGCTCAACGACGCGCTCGGCGACCTCGGGACCACGGTGTCCGAACTCGACACGGAACAGATCAACGATTCGCTCAACGCGATCTCGGACACGCTGGCCGATACCCCGCCGGAACTCCGCACCGCATTGGACGGAATGACGAGGCTCTCGCAGAGCATCAACTCGCGCGACGAAAGCCTGCTCCAATTGCTCTCGCGGGCCGAAGATGTCACCAAGATCCTCTCCGACAGAAGCGGTCAGATCGATTCGTTGCTGGTTGACGGCAACAAGCTGTTTGCCGAACTCAGCTTGCGGCGTGACGCGATCAGCGAACTGATCGTCAACACCGGCGCAGTCTCACGTCAACTGTCAGCGCTTGTGCAGGAGAACGAGGCTCAGATGGGGCCGACCCTCGAGAAGCTGAATTCCGTCGCCGAGGTTCTTCAGCAGAACAAGGACAACATCGCCGGGGCGCTCGACGGCCTCGGACCGTACATCACCGCGCTCGGTGAGACCGTGGCCAGCGGCCCGTTCTTCGACGCCTTCATCATCAACATTCTGCCGAGTAACTGGTGGAAGACCCTGGTGGACACCAGCGTCGCGCCCGAGCAGGTCCCGGGCGACCTGGAAGACTTCTTCCCCGGTCTTCCTCCGACGATCAGGGGGCCGGGAGAATGACCGAGACATTGGATTCACGGGACTCACAAGGCTCCACCAACTCACGCAAGAAGTGGGTGCTGATCGGCGCGGGTGTGCTGGTCGCTCTGCTCGTGGCCGGAGCGGCATACCTCTTCATCCCAGGCCTGGGCAAGACCAAGATCTCCGCGCACTTCGTCTCGACCACCGGTCTCTACGAGGGTGACGTCGTGCGGGTGCTCGGTGTCAACGTCGGCAAGGTGACCAAGATCGAACCGCGTGATCGGGACACCTACGTCGAGATGAAGATCGACTCGGGCGTGGACGTTCCGGCAGATGCCAAGGCGCTCATCGTTGCTCAAAGCCTGGTGTCCGCACGTTTCGTGCAATTGACCCCGGTGTATTCCGGCGGTGAGCAGATGCCCAACGGCGGCGAGATTCCGATCGAGCGCACCGCCGTACCGGTGGAGTGGGACGAGATCAAGACCGAGCTCACCAAACTGTCGGACGCACTCGGACCGGAAGGTCTGGACGATCAGGGCTCCCTCGGACGATTCATCGACACCGTGGGAACGAATCTCGACGGCAACGGCGAGTCCATTCGGTCGACGCTGCGCGAACTTTCCGCCACGATGCACACGCTGTCCGAAGGCCGGACCGACTTGTTCTCCACCATTCGGAACCTGCAGGCGTTCGTCACTGCATTGTCCTCGAGCAACGAGCAGATCGTGCAGTTCAGTGGTCATCTCGCTTCGGTGACAAGCGTTCTCGCGAGCAGCTCCGACGAGTTGGGCACCGCACTGAGCGATCTCGACCTGGCGGTGGGCGACGTTCAGCGGTTCGTCAAGGACAACAGCGAGGGACTGAGCGAATCGGTCGCGCGTCTGGCCGATGCCACTCAGGTACTGACGGACAAGCGCCCCGAGATCGAGCAGGTTCTGCACTCCGGACCGACCTCGCTGGCCAACTTCTACCAGATCTACAAGCCGGCGCAGGGCAGCATGACCGGCGCAATTGCACTGAGTAACTTCAAGAATCCGATCCAGTGGATCTGTGGTTCCATCGAAGGCATCGACAGTGGTAACTCCCAGAACAGTGCCGATCTGTGCAAGCAGTACCTCGGCCCGGTGCTCAGCACGATGATCGGCAACTACCCCGGATTCCTGTTCAACCCGGTCGCGGGCGTGCAGGCTTTCCCGGATCAGATCGTCTACACCGAACCGGGATTGCAAGCAGCAAGTCAGAATCAGCCGGAAACCGTCGCAGGACCGATGTCAGGTGCTCCCATGACGAGTGTTCCCAAGGATCTCGCCGAACTCTTCAACATGGGCGGAGGGAACTGATGCGGGTAGCTCGCAAGACGACGGTTGCCGTGTTGGCCACAGCAGTGGCTCTCGGCGCCAGCGGTTGTGAATGGAACGGCCTCAACTCGGTGCCGATGCCAGGCACTCAGGGCCGGGGCGAAGGTGCGTACGAGGTTCAGATCGAGATGCCGAACGTGACTACGCTGTCGCAGAATTCGCCCGTCCGGGTGGATGACGTCGCAGTGGGAAGCGTCTCGAACATCGAGGTTCAAGGCTGGCACGCTCTGGTGACGGTGTCACTCAACCCCGAGGTTCAGTTGCCGGCCAATGCGACGGCAAAAATCGGTCAGACCAGCTTGCTCGGCTCTCAGCACATCGAGTTGGCGCCGCCGGTAGGGGAGGAGCCCGAGGGCCGACTCGAAGCCGGCGACCTGATTCCGATCGAGCGGGCAGGCGCTTACCCGACGACGGAACAGACGCTGTCGTCGCTGTCGGTGGTACTCAACGGCGGCGGTCTCGCTCAGGTCCAGGACATCACGAAGGAACTCAACGCCGCCCTCGGTGGGCGTGAAGATTCCGTTCGCGACCTCCTGCCTCAGCTCGATCAGCTGGTCGGCAGCCTGGACAAGCAACGAGGCGACATCGTCTCGGCGATGGAGGGACTCGATCGACTGTCCTCGACGGTCCAGGCCCAGCACGACACCCTGAACAAAGCGCTCGAAGGTATTCCGCCGGCACTCGAGGTTCTTGTCGCTCAGCGTCAGGACATCACCAACGCCCTGACCTCCCTCGGTGGTCTCAGCGAGGTGGCGAGCCGCGTCATCCAGGAGAGCGGTGACGATTTCGCGACCAATGTTCGCGCGCTGTCGCCGACTCTGAAAGCGTTGGCGGATTCGGGTAATGCCCTCACCCAGGTTCTCGGAGTCCTCCTGACGTTCCCGTTCCCACAGAACGGAATCGACAACGTCATTCGCGGTGACTACGCCAACCTGGCGATGACCATCGACATCTCGCTGCCCCGACTGGACGCGAACTTCCTCACCGGAACTCCGTTGGCCGGAACGCTCTCCGGACCGGAAGGCGTTTTGGGTAAGCAGGCTGGGCTGGCCGGACAGACAGGCAACCCGTTGAGCGATCCGCTCAAGCCTGCCGCACCGCCCGCACAGGCCCCTGCCGGACAGGCTCCCGCAGGACAGACTCCGGCAGCGGATCCGAATACCATTCAGATTCCGGGACTTCCGCCGATCAACATTCCAGGACTTCCTCAGGGGGCACCGGCACCATGATGCTCACAAAGTTCGTCCGCATCCAGCTCATCATCTTCGCCGTCTTGACGGTCGTCGGATTGATCGTGATGGCCACTCAGTACGTGCGTGTTCCCGCGATGGTCGGTATCGGCCGGTACGACGTCACCGTCGAATTGCCCGCCACCGGTGGACTGTACAAGAACTCGAACGTCACCTACCGCGGTCAGACCATCGGCGTCGTGAACGCGGTGGAGCTCTCGGAGACGGGAGTGAACGCGCGTCTGTCTCTCGAGAGTGGCGTCAAGGTGCCCTCGGACGTCGACGCAGCAGTCAAGAGTGTGTCGGCGATCGGCGAGCAGTTTGTCGATCTGATTCCGCACACCGACAGTTCCGGTGCGATCGTGGTGGACGGTCATCTCGAGAACGGATCGGTGATTCCCGAAGACCGAACCAGCATCCCGCAGGATGTCGGCGCGATGCTCGACCAGGCAGATGTGTTGCTGCAGAGCATTTCCGACACCAAACTCAAGACCGTCATCGACGAATCCTTCAAGGCGTTCAACGGTGCCGGCCCGGATCTGCAGAAGCTGATCGACTCGGCCCGGCTGTTCGTCGAGGAGGCGAACAACAACTCCGACGCGACCAAGACGTTGATCGAGCAAGCCGGTCCACTCCTGGACACTCAGGTGGTCAGCAGCGACGCCATCCGTTCCTGGACAAGCAATCTGGTGACGTTCACCGACCAGCTCCGAGCCAGCGACCCAGACCTGCGTGCCGTCATCCAGAAGGGCCCGGCAGCTGCCGCGGAGGCGAATACTCTTCTGCAAGACTTGCAGCCGACATTGCCGATCCTGCTGGCGAACCTGGTGTCCGTCGGACAGGTCGGGGTGATCTACAACAACGCGATCGAGCAGATTCTGGTCATCTACCCGCCGCTGGCCGCAGCGCTGGTCACGGTGGCAGGCTCCGGTCCGGCTGCGGACGGCGCGCTGGTGGACTTCCACATGGAGGTCAACGACCCGCCGCCGTGCACAACGGGATTCCTACCCGGAGACCAGTGGCGTAGTCCGAAGGACGAATCACCGATCGAGACGCCGTCGGATCTGTTCTGCCAGGTTGCCCAGGATTCGCCGATCGCGGTGCGCGGCGCGAGAAACCTTCCCTGCGAGGAGTATCCGGGACGTCGTGCGCCGACGGTCGAGCAGTGTCGTTCCGGCTACGTACCGATGGGCACCAACCCGCAATCCGGGCCGCCGGAACCGATAACCGCGACCCCGAGCTCGTACACGTCGACGCCTTCGGTCTCGGCGCGTCGGTACGATCCGATTACAGGCAAGTACATCGGGCCGGACGGAAGGACGTACTCGCAACCGAACCTCGGTGGCGGCGACGTCAGTCTCGAACAGTTCATGAAGGGTCAGCAGGGTTGATGACAGACGAAGATCCACAGGCCGGGCAGCGGGTGCGCCGTCGCGCGTCTCGCAGCGCCGGACCCACGGGTGCGGATGCAGACGCTGCCGCCGTAGTAGTGCCCACCGAAAAGAAACCAGCCGAACAGAAGCCGACCGAACAGAAGGCAGCCGAACAGAAGGCAGCCGAACAGAAGCCGGCTGAACAGAAGTCGGCGGTCCCAGTTTCTCTGGGCAAGACCGATACTCCGCCTGAGAAGGTCGTCAGCAGTGGCTCGGAAACCGCCACGGCCGGCGAAAGTTTCACCACTCCTGCTCGTTCCGAGCACAAGCCCAAGTCCAAGCCCAAGGCCGGGCTGGTAGTCGGGATCGCCGTTGCTTCGGTGATCGCCATTGCTCTTGCTGCCCTGACGGTGTTTCTCCTCGTCGATCGAAACAAGGCGTCCAATGCCGACGAGGACCGAGCGCGCTACGTGGCCGGAGCCCGGACCACCGCACTGAATCTGACGACGCTGCATGCGGATACAGCGGCCGCCGACCTCGACAAGTTCCTCGCCGGCACCACCGACGAGTTCAAGTCGCAGTTCGACGGTCGTAAGGATTCGTTTGTCAACGTCCTCGGGCAGGCCGGAGTTCAGACCGACGGTGAGGTGCTCGAGGCCGGGTTCGAGAAGTCTGACGGCGATTGCGGGACTTCCCTTGTCGCGGTGCGAGCAATGCAGAAGAACGGTGACGAAGCGCCCGCCGAACGCAACTACCGACTCCGAATCACCATGTGCGACGTCGACGGGCAGTTGCGTGCCTCGAATGTGGAGTTTGTGCCATGACCCCAGAAGAAGTCCCAGAGAAGGCCAAGCGCGTCTCACTGCTCGCCATCGTTCTGTGTGTGATCAGTGCAGTGGCCATCGCGCTGGCGGCAGTGTCGGCGTATCTCTACTTCGGCCCGGACGGAACGCGTGACACCGCAGCGATCGACCAGACCAGAGACGAAGTGGCGCAGGCTTCTTCCGATCAAGCGGTAGCGATGTTCCAGTACGACTACAACAACGTCGACCAGCAGTTGCATGCGGCCACAGATGGTTTGACGGGTGATTTCCAGGGCACGTTCACCAATCTGATCGAATCGGTGATCATTCCGGGCGCCAAGGAAAAGTCACTGACCGTTCAGGTGGTCGTGCAGGGCGCCGCGGTTCTCGACGCCGAGGCCGACAGTGCGACGACGATGCTGTTCCTCAATCAGATCACCACGTCTTCGGAGTCGCCCGAAGCCGTCGCCAGTGGCAGTCGCGTCAAGATGAGTCTGGAGAAGCAGGACGGGCGTTGGCTCGTGAACAACGTCCAACCCTTCTGATCAGACACACGAAGGCTGGATCCGGACATGAAACAGGCTGGAGCCGAGGAGATTTGATCTCCTCGGCTCCAGCCTGTTTGCACTGGCCTAGTGCTCTCCGGATTCGGCCGGGGCGATCAGCGCCGGGCCTGCTGCGCCGCCGTGCGCGAGCGCATCGAGGAACGAACGTGCCCAGCGGTCGACGTCGTGCGTCAGGACCTGACGACGCAATGCTCGCATGTGGCGACGGCCGTCCTCTCGCGGTTGATTGAGGGCCTTCTCCATCGAATCCTTGACGTCGTCGAGGTCGTGGGGATTGCACAGGAATGCCTGGCGGAGTTCTGCTGCAGCACCGGTGAATTCGCTGAGCAGCAAAGCGCCACCCAGATCACTGCGGCAGGCGACGTATTCCTTCGCGACCAGGTTCATACCGTCACGCAGCGGCGTGACGAGCATGAGATCGGCAGCGACGAAGAACGCGACCAGTTCGTCGCGTGGGATCGGCCGATGGATGTAATGGACGACGGGGCGGCCGACTTCGCTGAACTCGCCGTTGATTCGGGAGACCTTCTGCTCGATGTCTCCGCGCATCTGTACGTAGCTTTCGACGCGTTCGCGGCTCGGGGTCGCCAACTGCACCATGACGGTGTCGGCGGGATCGATGCGCTTCTCCATGAGAAGTTCGTGGAGTGCGGCGAGCCTGACGTCGATGCCCTTGGTGTAGTCGAGGCGGTCGACACCCAGCATGATGTGCTTGGGGTTTCCGAGTTCTTTGCGAATCTGCTTGGCGCGGTCCCGAATTGTCTTGGTACGCGAGAGTTCGTCGAGCTTGCCGGAGTCGATGGAGATGGGGAAGGCGCCGACGCGGACGCTGCGGAAACCTACTTGCACCACACCGAGTTTGGAGCGCACGCCGACGGTTCCGCGTGAAGTCTGCTGCCCGGCAAGGCGTCTCGCCAGGTAAAGGAAGTTCTGTGCGCCGCCGGGAAGATGGAAGCCGATGAGGTCGGCGCCCAGGAGGCCTTCGACGATCTCGGTGCGCCAGGGCATCTGCATGAACAGCTCGACCGGGGGGAACGGAATGTGCAGGAAGAATCCGATGGTGAGGTCGGGACGAAGCATCCGCAGCATCTTCGGTACCAACTGCAGCTGGTAGTCCTGGATCCAGACGGTCGCGCCCTGTGCCGCTGCTTTGGAAGTGGCTTCGGCGAACCGCCGGTTCACCTCGACGTAGGCGTTCCACCATTCACGGTGATACTCGGGTTTGACGATGACGTCGTGATAGAGCGGCCAGAGGGTGGCGTTGGAGAATCCCTCGTAGTACTCGTTGATCTCCTCGGCGCTCAGCGGCACAGGGTAGAGCTCGAGTCCGTCTTCGACGATCGGGTCGAGGTCTGCGTCCGGGACGCCGGCCCAGCCCACCCAGGCGCCCTGATTGCTGCGCAGGATCGGCTCGAGGGCAGTGACCAATCCACCGGGGCTCCGCTTCCAGCGGGTGGTGCCGTCGGGAAGTCGTTCCAAGTCGACGGGCAGGCGGTTCGCTACGACGACGAACTCGGCCTGCCCGGACACGGTGTCACCGGTCGAAGAAGCAGGTGCGCTGTCAGAAAGGGTTGAACTGGTCGAATCCGGACTGACAGGCACGTGGTTCCTTCTCGGTCGGTGAGGGAAAGATTCAGTCGAGCTTGGCGGCGGGGGAGATACCGAGCATCGAGAGCAGCATCCTGCACTCGTCGGCATCTTCTGCGTAGGCAGCGACAACGCGCTGCGCCATGCGCGCTGTTTCCTCGGCGACGGTCTCGATTTCCTCGTCCGCGATCTCGGTTTCGACGGTCGTGTTCTCAGCCATCATGTTCCTCTCGTGCTTGCCTGCACGGCGCAAGCAATGATTCTTACTCGCGACTCTATGAGAACTGGGCGTGTCGACGCTAGTTGCTCATGTATTAGGGTCGACTTACTTATCTCTGTACTCAACTTTATCGCTTCCATCGATGCTTGGAGTTCCATGAGTTCGACCCCCTCGAGTGTGACCGTCGACTCGGACGAGCCGGAGAGTGGCAATCACAGCGGTGCTGCGATTTTGCGACGCGTCCTGGTCCGCAACCGTGGCCCGCTCGCTATCGGCACTGCCCTGGTCTGTCTGCACCAACTCACCGAGACGGCGGTGCCGATCTCCATCGGTGTGATCATCGACCGTGCGGTGGAGACTTCGGACACCACGGCCTTGGTCGTCTCGATCCTCGGTCTCGCGGCTCTGTTTCTCGTTCTGACGGCCGCGTGGCGTTTCGGCGCCCGGTTCATCGTCACCGCGATGCAGCAGGAGGCTCATCGCCTCCGGCTCGAGGTGGCGCACCGCGTCCTCGATCCACGCGGGGTGCGTACTGATTTGCGATCGGGCGAATTGCTGACGGTCTCTACGTCGGACGCCGAACAGACTTCGTGGATCGCGGACATCGTCCCCCGTGCCGCGGCGGCCCTGACCGCTGCGGTGGCGTCGGCGGTGGCGTTGGTGTGGATCGATCTGTGGCTGGGACTGGCCGTTCTGATCGGTACTCCGGTCATTCTCGGTCTGCTGCAACTGGCGGCGCCGCTCATCACGTCGCGGGCCACCGGTCAGCAGGCGTCGATCGCTCGGGCGTCGGCGATGGCTACGGATCTGGTCAGTGGACTGCGTCCGCTGCGCGGTATCGGCGGTGAGAAGACCGCGTCGGCGCGCTACCGCACGGTCAGCCGGCAGGCGCTCGCGTCGACGATCGGCACGGCGAAGGCCACCGGTGTCTACACCGGTGTTGCCGCGACCATCAGTGCGTTGCTCGCAGTCGGTGTTGCCGGCTTCGCGGGTTACTTCGCGCTGCAGGGCCGGATCACGGTCGGTGAACTGATCACCGTGGTGGGGCTCGCGCAGTTCATCATCGAACCGCTCGGATTGCTCGCGTCGATTCCCGGATACTTCGCGGTGGCGAGGGCGTCGTCGGATCGTCTGGCACTGGTCTTGGACGCGGAGCCGCTGCGGGGGGCGGGTTCGCAGACCGAGCTCGAAGGTACCGACCTGACCCTCGACGCCGTCGAGTACAAGTCTCTCAAGGGCATCGATCTGCACCTGCCTGCCGGAGAACTGCTGGGTGTCGTGGCTTATCAACCGCAGGACGCCGACGCTCTTGTCGCCGTCCTGTCCGGGCAGCTGCCGCAGGATGCGTACCGCGGCGTGGTCCGAGTGGGCGGAATCAGCCTGTCCGACATGGACTTGCGATTGGCGCGTCGCACAGTGCTGGTGGAGCCGCACATCACCGATCTGTTCTCCGGGTCCCTCGCGTCGAATGTCACCGCGGGCGCCGGTGATGCCGCTGTTCTCGAAATCCAGAGCGCTTTGACCGCCTCTGCGGCGGCTGATGTCGTCGACGCACATCCGGACGGCCTCGACCTCGAGGTGACCGATCGAGGCGCGAGCTTGTCGGGAGGCCAGCGTCAACGCGTCGCCCTTGCACGCGCATTGGTGGCAAAGGCGCCCGTGATGGTCCTGCACGATCCGACTACGGCGGTCGACGCGGTGACCGAGGCGTCGATCGCCGAAGGAATCGCGGAACTGCGGCACGAGGGTGCCGGTGGCATCCACACGACGGTATTGATCACCAGTAGCCCAGCTCTTCTGGCCGTGACGGATCGAGTGATCGTGTTGAACGACGGAGTGATTGCCTCGATCGGCACACATTCCGAACTCTCTCGCGGCGACGCGAACTACCGAGGAGCGGTGCTGCGGTGACGGCCACGGACATGACAACCGATATGCCGGCCGCAGAGAAGGTGACAGAGCGCGAGTTGCTGCCGATCGCGAGTGGTCGCCAGACCTGGAAGTGGTTGCGGGCAGCGCTGGCCGAACACCGGATGCAGAGCCTGCTGGTCCTGATCGTCGCGGCTTCGGCGTCGGCGATGGCCTTGGTGCCGATTTACGTCTTCGGTGTCCTGGTCGACCGGGTCCGGGACAACGCGCCCACATCGACGATCGTCGGGGTGGTCGTGATCATCGCCGCCGCCGCAATCGTGGGCGGTGTGTTCACAGGTGTGGCTGCCTATCTGATCAAGCGACTCGGTGAGACGATCCTGGCGGATCTGCGCGAGCGAACCGTGGACCGGGCGTTGCGCCTGCCGATCCAGACCGTCGAGAAGGTCGGAAAGGGTGATCTGCTCTCACGAGTCGGCGACGACGTGTCGGTGATCGCCAAGGCTGTGTCCGACGTGGTTCCCGGCATGATCGCGGCCGTTCTGCTCGTGGCTCTGAGCATGGTGACCATGCTGGGTCTCGACTGGCGACTCGGCCTCGCCGGAATGGTCGCGCTGCCGATGTACGCGCTGGCGCTCAAGTGGTACCTGCCGCGATCGGCTCCCATTTACGCTGCCGAGCGAGTTGCGATGGGCGCTCGTTCACAGGCGCTGATCAGTAGCCTCCAGGGTGCCAAGACGGTGCGCGCGTACAGCCTCGAGAAGGAACATCTCAGTCAGATCGATGCAGCGTCGGCAAAAGCGCGTGATCTGGCCGTCGGAGTGTTCGGCCTGTTCACGAGATTCGCCGGTCGCGGTAACCGCGCCGAATTCGTGGGTCTGTCCATGATCCTCGTCGTCGGATTCCTGCTGGTTCGTGAGGACGTCGTGACAGTCGGTCAGACGACGACGGCTGCACTGCTGTTCCATCGCCTGTTCAACCCGATCGGCTCACTGCTCTACACCTTCGACGAAGTGCAGTCCGCCGGCGCCAGCCTCGCGAGGCTGGTCGGCGTTGTCGAGATCCCCGAAACGGAACGTTCGACGGATACGGGTTCCGTTCCGACCGACGGCTCCCTTCGTCTGGACGACATCAGACACAGCTACGACGGCGGTCACGAGGTACTTCACGGAGTGACGCTCAGCCTGCGAGCGGGGGAGCGGGTGGCGCTCGTCGGTTCGACCGGAGCCGGAAAGACGACGCTTGCTGCGATCGCTGCCGGTTCGATCACTCCGACGTCGGGGCGCGTGTCGATCGGCGGTGTCCCGCTTGCCGACCTCGACGACCTACGACGCCACATCGCGATCGTGAGTCAGGAGGTCCACGTCTTTGCCGGGCCCCTGATCGAGGATCTGAGATTGGCCGCTCCCGAATCCTCGGACGAGGACGTTGCCGCTGCGCTGCGGACCGTCGGCGCGCACGAGTGGGTTGAGGCTCTCGACGAGGGAATGCTGACCGTCGTGGGCGAGGGCGGGCACGAGATGACGGCAGCGCAGGCGCAGCAGTTGGCCTTGGCGAGACTGGTATTGGCCGACCCTGCCGTCGCTGTACTGGACGAAGCGACAGCGGAGGCCGGTAGCGCCGGAGCACGGGAACTGGAAGCGACTGCCGAAGCCGCTACCGAGGGGCGTACCACTCTGGTTGTCGCACACCGGCTTACCCAAGCCGCGGGCGCCGACCGAGTGATCGTGCTCGAGCACGGGCAGATCGTGGAAGAAGGCCCGCACCGCGAACTGGTGTCCGCGGGCGGGCGTTACGCGCAACTGTGGGCGGCCTGGGAGGGTCGCGACTGAGGGCGTTCAGACGATCAGGTGAGGTACCCGCCGCCGTGGGGGAAGAACTCGGCGGCGGTGTACTCACTGCCGTCGTCGAGTCGGATGCGCTCGATTCGCAGTCCCTTGTTCTTGCCCGACCACGCGTCGGGGCCCGCGACGATCACCATGCCGTCGTCTTCCTGGATGAAGACTCGGCCGGGGGTTCCGCCGTAGTGCCCGCGTGAGACGGACGCCTTCAGGATGCGGATGCGCTGGCCTTTGAACTCCGCGAAAGCGTTGGGGTACGGATCGGACTGTGCCCGGACGAAACGCTCGATGACCTCGGCCGGCCAGGACCAGTCGACGTGGCTGTCCTGCGGTGCACGCTTGTGGAAGAAGGTGGCCTGCGAGCGGTCTTGCGGCGTCCAGTCGGTCCGCCCGGATGCGATCAGATCCAGTGCGTCGAGTGTGATGGGGCCGATCATGTCGATCGTGCGGTGGAACAGATCGGTGACGGTGTCCGCGGGGCCGACCGTCGTCGAACGCTGCAGGACGATATCGCCCGCGTCGAGTTCCTCGTCCATCAGGTGCGCCGTGAGGCCGACTTCTTCTTCACCGTTGATCAAGGCCCAGATGAGCGGGGAGAACCCCGTGTACTTGGGCAGCAGCGAATCGTGGATGTTGAGGGTGCCGTACTTGGGCGCGTCGAAGACTTCCGCCGGTAGCCAGGTGCGCCAGTTGTTGGCGACGATGATGTCGGGAGCAGCTTCGGCCAGCGCGGCCTTGAAGGCGTCGTCAGGCTTGTTCGCCACGTGAACGGGTACACCGTTCTCGGCCGCCAGATCTGCAACCGAGTCCGCCCACATCTGTTCGTAGACGTGCTCACTCTTCGGGTGTGTGATTGCCAGCACGACCTCGTGATCGGAGTCGATCAAGGCCTGCAGGGTACGGTGGCCCCAGGTTTGGTATCCGAGCGTAGCGACTCTCAACGGGGGTCCTCCTGGACGAGCATGGGCTGGGGTTGGCGGTCACACGACCGCCCATCAGCTTAGGCTATCCAACCAAAATTGTTGATCACACGTACGAGGAGGAAGGCTGACATGACGGTCGCCACAATCAACGGAATCCCCATCAATTACCAGGTCAAGGGTGATGGAGATCTGGTGGTGCTCATCATGGGGACCGGTAGCCCCGGCCGCGTCTGGGATCTGCACCAGACTCCGGCATTGGTGGCCGCCGGCTATCGCGTCGCCACCTTCGACAACCGCGGAATCGCACCGTCCGGCGAGAGCCTCGGCGGCATCACGATGCCCGACATGGTTGCGGACACCGCCGGACTGATCGAGCATCTCGGCGGCGGCCCGGCCCATGTCATCGGAACCTCGATGGGTGCCCGGGTCGCGCAGGAACTGACGCTCGCCAGGCCGGATCTGGTTCGCAAAGCAGTGTTCCTCGCCGGCCACGCTCGGATGGATCATTTCCAGCAGGTTCTGACCGAGGGTGAGCGTCAGTTGTTCGACAGCGGCGTCGCCCTGCCGGCCAAGTACCGCGCCGCGGTGACGGCGGTGATGAACCTCTCGCCGGCCACGCTGGCCGACGATCACTCCGCGCGCGACTGGATGGACATCTTCGAGTTCACCGGCGGCGCAACGTCACCGGGTGTTCGCGCGCAGCTCGGCATGGACCGTGCTTTCGATCGACGTAACGAGTACAAGTCGATCATGCGCCCGTGCCTGTCCGTCGCGTTCGCCGACGACCGCATGATCCCGCCTTACCTCTCCCGCGAGGTGGCGGATTGCATCGCGACGGCGTCGTACGAAGAGATTCCCGACGCCGGGCACTACGGATACCTCGAGCGTCCGGAAGCCGTGAACAAGGTGCTGATCGACTTCCTGGCGAAGTAGTTCTTTCGCAGTTCTTTCGCACGCGAGAAAGGGCCTGATCCGCTACCTGCGGGTCAGGCCCTTCCTCTTGTTTCATGCCAGTGCCAGGAACAGCTTCTCGAGTTCGGCCTCGGTCATCGGTTCCTGACCTTCGGCGCTTTCACCGGTGAGGCATTCACGCAGCCCGGAAGCGACGATCTTGAACCCTGCTCGGTCCAGCGCTTTGGACACGGCTGCGAGCTGCGTGACGACGTCCTTGCAGTCGCGGCCGTTCTCGATCATCGAGATGACCCCGGCAAGTTGGCCGTGAGCACGCCGCAGTCTGTTCAATACGAGCGAAATGCTCTCTTCGTCGCCGGTCATGGTGGCCCCCTTCTCGAGTGTTCGTGCTGCGACCGAGGGTACCCCTGGGGGCATGTCTGTGTTTGATCCAGTGCTTGATCCGACTGTGGTGTCAGATGATCGAGGTGACTGCCGCGCGCAACTTGACGGCTGCGTCGGCCGCCACGGACTCCAGGCCTGGTTCGCCGGAAACCTGAACCATGAGAGCGGGATTCATCGCTTCGACGAAGAACGAGTTCTCGGTGGTCGTATCTTCGCGGACGACGACGTTGCACGGCAGCAGGAGGCCGATCTGACGATCCACCGAGACTGCCCGATGGGCCAGCGGCGGATTACAGGCACCCAGGATCAGGTACTTTTCCATGTCCTCGTCCAGCTTCGCCTTGAGGGTTGCCTGCATGTCGATCTCGGTCAGGATGCCGAAGCCCTGCTCGGCGAGTGCGGCACGTGTGCGAGTGACGACGTCGTCGAAAGTTCCGGTGACCCTGGTTGTGATCGCTATCGGTTCCGTGGGGGTTGTCATTGCCCGCTCCTGTTCGTTGGTTTCGATGTCTTCGGCTTCGATTTCCGTTGTCTCCATGATACCCCTGGGGGTATCAATTCAACAGTGATGTCGGGTACACGGTCAGCCATGCGAGAAGCTGATGTTCGGCAGGATGCGTCGTAGCCATGCCGGTGCCCACCAGGCTGCCCGGCCGGTGAGACGCAGGAGTACGGGCAAGAGCACCAAGCGGACGAGCACCGCGTCCAGGAGCACAGCCACACCGAGGATGATTCCCATCTCCTTGGGCGGCAGCGGATCTGCGAGTGCGAAAGTGAAGAAGACCGCAACCATCACCGCTGCCGCCGCCGCGATGACCCGACCCGAATGCGCGAGGCCGTCGATGTGTGCGATCTCGGGGTCGCCCGTCCGTTCGTAGTGCTCCTTTGCGCTCGAGAGCAGGAACACGGTGTAGTCCATCGCGATGGCAAAGATCATGGCGAAGAAGAAGACCGGACCCCACCCGTTCAGAAATCCCTGGGGATCGAAACCGAGCAGGCCGGATCCGTGACCGTCCTGGAAGATCAGCTTCGCGATTCCGAACGCGGCCCCAGTGGACAGTAGGCTGACCAGCGTGCCGATCAAGGCGATCAGAGGTGCCTGAAGAGCGATCAGCAGCAACAGGAATCCGAGCATCAGAATCACGACCACGACGATGGGCAGGTAGTCGTTCAACGCCTGCTGAAGGTCGAGATTTTCGGCCGGAGCGCCGCCGACGAGCGCTGATTCCGGTAGCTGCGACCGAAGGTTCGCAAGGATGGTTTCCATTGCAGGATCCGATGGGTCGACAGTGGGAACTGCTTGCAGCATAACCAGATCAGATCCGTCGGCTGCGTGCTGCGCCGGAGTGACCATGGCCACGCCGTCGACGTTCATGGCAACTCGCGAGGTGTCTGCTGCATCGTCTGCGGATGTGACGATCTGCAACATTCCGGGAGCGCCGTCACCGAATTGCTGCTGCACCAGTTCGTAGCCCTGGCGAACCGGGGCGTCCTCGGGAACCACGGCGATGGAGGGCATTGCCACCTTCAGTCCGAAGACCGGCACGACGAGTGCGATCAGGATGAGCAGGGCGCCGACGCCGAAGGGCCACGGGTGCTTGTGCAGCAGCGACGCCCAGGCTGCGAACATCGAGGAGCGGTGCTGCTGGCGCTTTGCGTACGGTAGCGAACCGCCGTTGACCTTGACGCCGATCCTGCCGAGCACGGCGGGTAGCAGGGTGAGGGTTGCGGCGAGAACGAAGATCACGGCGAGCATGATGCCGACAGCCATCGTGCGTACGGCGGGAGCCGGAACGAGAAGAACCGCAGACAAACTGACCAGAACTGTGAGGCCGGAGAGGACAATTGCTTTGCCGGCGGTGTCCATCGTCTGGGCCACGGCAGCTCGCGGATCTGGATCGGTTCGCAGTGCTTCTCGGAACCTGGCGACGAGGAAGAGTGCGTAGTCGATACCGAGCGCGAGGGCGAACATCATCGCGAAGTTCATGGCCCACACGGAAATCGGCGTGATCTCGTTGAGGATCACGAGTCCGCCCGCCGAAGCGACCAGGCCCGCAAGGGTCAGCAGTAGCGGGAGTCCCGCGGCAACCAGCGATCCGAAGGCCAACACCATGATCGCGAGAGTGACGGGCCACGACATCATTTCGGCCTTGATCATCGCTTCGTGATTGGCCTTGTTGAAATCGCTCCACAACGCCGACGCGCCGGTGGGGTACACCTCGATCGTGTCCGTGGACAGTGCCGTGAGTTTCTTGCCGAGTTCGTCTACTGCGCGCACCATGTCGTCGGTATTCGCATTGGCGCCCGCGATCATGATGCCGGTATGTCCGTCCGGGCTGATGGTCATGCCGGGCTGTGGGGCGATCACTTCGCCGAAACGAGGGTCTGTGGCAAAGATTTCGGTTGCCGCGGCCAGAGTTTGCTGCATTGACGGATCGGTGATGGGTAGAGAATTCGAGTGAACGACCACCTGCACTGCGGCGGAGGAGTTTCCGCCGAAATGCTGCTCGGCCAACTCGCGAACCTGCACCGACTCGGATCCGTTTGCCTGCCAACCCGCGCCGGCCAGGGAGGTGAAGACACTGGGCGCTGCGGCGCCGAGTGCAACCAGCGCGATCAACCAGACGCCGACGACCAGACGGGTGTGCGCCGCCATCGATCGACCGAGTCGCGCGAGTATGCCGTCGGCTTGGTCGGGTGGGTCCACGGTGACAGTTCTGGTCGCTGACATCTTCACTCCTGATACGGGTGGGGGTATTCCTGACTGTCACTTGTATACCCCTAGGGGTATCCGATTGTCACTTCCGAAGATTCTCTATGCTGCTGGGGGCGCCGTCTGATCAGTGACGGTGGAACGAACTTCGGTGATACGGATATGGGGAGAGCGATCGTGGACGCACAGGACTGGGACGAGCGATACCGAGCGGTGACGGAGCCGTGGGGAGTGGACCCGGCGGGAACCGTCGCAACAAGAATTGCCGACCTGAGGCCGGGCACCGCGATCGATCTGGCCTGCGGCGACGGACGTCATGCGCGGTGGATGGCCGGGCAGGGTTGGTCGGTGACCGCGGTCGACTACTCGTCGGTGGCGATCGATCTGGCACGGGCGAGTGACCGGGACAAGGCCGTCGACTGGCGGGTCGGCGATGCGACCACGTGGCAACCGGAAGGTTCGGTCGACCTGGTCTTGGTCAGCTTTATGCACCTCGAGGTCGACGAGTTGGCCGAAACGCTCAAGCGCGTCGGGCAGTGGGTTGCTCCCGGCGGACGCGTCCTCTATCTGGGGCATTCCATCGAGAACTTCCACCGTGGGGTGGGCGGCCCACCCGAACCGACCATTCTGCCCGGTATTTCCGATCTCGCCAGGGCAGCGGAGGGATCGAGGGTCTACGCACTCGAACACGTGGTTCGGCCACAGGACGGTAAGACGGCAATCGACGTTCTGCTCGAATTCGGTCCGTGGGAACAGGTCTGACCAGGGCGGGAGTGCACCTTCACGTTCCTGGGTAGCCTACCCTAAACTGGCGAGGGTGTTCGTCGTTCGATGAGCATGAACGACGATGATCGGATTCTCGATGTCTGACCACTCTCAGGTAGCTCACCCGGCCGTATCGGGCGGTGGCCATCTGGACGCAGCGCTCCCGGCGACGGCCGCTCAGCGTGAAGTGTGGGTTGCTCAGAACGTCGATCCGAACAGCCCGGTCTACAACATCGGACTGGTTGTCGAGGTCGACGGCACGATCGACGTCGAGCGCGCGGCAGCGGCGATCAAGGCCACCGTCGGCCGCGTCGAAGCGCTGTTCGTGCACTTTCAGGTGGATCCCGACAACCGGCTGATTCAGGTGCCGATTCCGGAGGCGCACTGGGACGTGGAAGTACTCGACCTTCGGGGCGAGCCGGATCCCGATTCGGCAGCGCAATTGTGGATGGACACCGACATGGCTCGGGTCTTCGGTCCGGACGATCTGCTTTTCCGCCAGGTACTTCTGCTGACCGCCGACGATCGAGTCATCTGGTACCAGCGCTATCACCACAGTGTGGTCGACGGGTACGGCATCTCGCTCATCGTCGCTGACGTCGCCGAACGATACGACGATCCGAATCTCGAGACTGCCGCACCGCTGTGGCCACTCGGTGCGATGGTTGCAGCCGATCTGGAATATCGAAACTCTCCACGGTTCTTGCTCGACCGTCAGTACTGGGTGGAGCGAGTTGAAGCAGGACCGGAAGCGACGCGCATTCTGCATGGGCAGGTGGACGATTCGCTGCCGCCGATCTCGGCGATGCTCACGCTCGATGCCGATCGCGCAGCGCAGCTCTATCGCTATGCGGCCGACGCCGGGATTCGACGAACTCGCCTGCCCATGGCCGCGCTGATCGCGTACATTGCGCGCACCACCGGACAGCACGACGTCGTCGTCTCGGTGCCGATGGCAGCTCGGGTGGGCCGCGACATGCGTCGCACCCCCTCGATGGCGTCGACGATTTTGCCGCTGAGTATTCGAGTCGAACGCTCGGAAACCATCGGCCAGTTGGCAACTCGTCTCGACACCGCCCTGATCTCGATTCTCAAACACGGGCGGTACCGGGGCGAGGATCTCGCTCGCGACATTCGGTCGATCGATCCCGACCGTCAGGTCTTCGGCCCCGGCATCAACTCGATGATGTTCGAGCACACTGTCACCTTCGGCGGTTGCCCGGTGCGCGTGCGTAATTCGGTAACCGGGCGGGTCGGCGACCTGGATCTGAGTGTGCGTGGGGGTCAGGACGGGGAACCGATCGAGATCGACGTCCGCGCTCCGTTCGGATTCGATCGCGAACTGGCTGATCACACCGCCAGAATCGAACAGTTCCTCGATCGATTTGTAGCCGAGCCGCAGCTTCCGATCTCGGCACTCGACCCCATGGCGCCGGCCGAGCGTGAACTCGTGCTCCACGGGTGGAACGACACTGCAGAGCCGCAGCCCGTCACGACGGTGCCGGATTTGTTGCGTAGCAGCTTCTCCGCCGATCGGGACGCCGTCGCCGTGGTCGACGGCGACGTCCGGCTGACCTACGGCGAACTCGAATCTCGGGTGTCGCAGCTCGCCGCACACTTGATCTCTCGCGGTGCTGCATCCGAAACCGTTGTGGCAATAGGGCTTCCGAGATCCGCCGAGATGGTGGTGGGGTTGTTGGCCGCCATGTGCGCCGGTGGCGCTTTCGTGCCGCTGGATCCGTCGTGGCCCGCAGAGCGCCGCGAATCAGTGCTCGCCGATGCCGGTGCCACACTGGTGCTCACCTCCGACGGCGCTGACGACTCCGTTCCGGTCGATCTCTCCGCGTGGGCGTACGAGGACGGGCCTTCGCGCCTGTCCGAGGTCATGACACCCGACGTCCGTATTCACGGTGCCCAACTGGCGTATGTCATCTTCACGTCCGGTTCGACCGGTCGTCCGAAGGGCGCCATGATCCGCCACGAGGCAATCTGTGCAAGGTTGCTGTGGCAGCGGGAGCGGATTCTCGGGTTCGGGTCCGGCGATGCCTCTCTGTTCAAAGCTCCACTCTCGTTCGACATCTCGATCAACGAGATCCTGCTCCCGCTCGTATCCGGCGGTCGATTGGTGATCGCGAAGCCCGAGGGGGAGCGCGACCCGCAATACCTGCTCGACCTGATTGCCGGAGAATCGGTCACCTTCGTCTACCTCGTTTCGTCGATGCTCGACATCCTTCTGGACCTGGCGAACGGGACTGATCAGCTCGATTCGTTGAAGCACGTGTGGTGCGGCGGTGAGGTTCTCACGCCTGAACTCTTCGATCGGTTCCGCGCCCAACTGTCCACGACGCTGTATCACGGCTACGGGCCGGCGGAAGCGACCATCGGTGTCTCCCATGTGATCTACCGCGAGGATGCGGAACGAATTGCCACATCCATCGGGCGCCCGAACCCCAACACTCGCCTGTACGTATTGGACGGCGACCTGCAACCGGTTCCGGTCGGCACCGGCGGCGAACTCTATGCGGCGGGCTTCCTGCTGGGCCGCGGATACGTGGGTGCGTCGGCATTGACCGCGTCTCGTTTTGTCGCGGATCCCTTTGTTTCCGGTGATCTGGCCGGATCGCGGATGTATCGCACCGGTGACTTGGCCCGATGGACCGCGGACGGCACCCTCGACTTCCTCGGACGCACGGACAACCAGGTGAAGATCCGTGGCATGCGTCTCGAACTCGAGGATGTCGAAGCCGCCGTGATCTCGCACCCCCAAGTGCGTCACGTGGCAGTTCTGGTGCGTCAAGCACCCACAGGCGCAAAGTATCTCGCCGCTTACGTGAGTGCAGCATCGGGGACGAACCTCGCGATCGACTCACGGGACATTCGCGAGTGGGCGGCGAGCAAGCTCCCCGACTACATGGTCCCGACCACCGTCACCGTCCTCGACGAGTTTCCGCTCACGGCCAACGGCAAACTCGACCGCCGCGCACTTCCCGAGCCCGATCTCGCCGAACTGAGTGCGCATGTCGCCGCGAGAAACGAAGTAGAACAACAATTCTGCACGTTGATCGCGTCGGCAGTCGGACTCGATTCGGTCGGCGTGACCGACGACTTCTTTGCACTGGGCGGCGACAGCATCGTCGCGATCTCACTCGTGACCGCAGCTCGTGCGGCCGGTTTGTCGATCAGTCCACGCGAGGTGTTCCAACTGCGCACTGCAGAGGCCATGGCGCGTGCCCAGTCCGACCGAACGGCTGAGATCGTCGACCACGCGGACCACCCGATCGGCCACGTAGCCACGACGCCGATTGCCGCCAGGGTTCTCGGAGTGTCGGATGCAGTACGAACCTTCCACCAGCGTGCGCTGATTCAGACCCCGTCAGCCTTGACGTCCGAGCATGTCCAGGCGGCGCTCGACGCCCTGGTGGCGCGCCACGATGCACTTCGTGCGACGTTGACTTCCGAAGGAACGCTGCTTGTTCCGGAGGCAAACGAAGCGGCTGTGGTCTTCGAGACCTGTGCACTGCCGGCACCTCTCGAAGAATGCGGACCGTTGATCCTCGCCGAGACCGAGCGAGCCGTCGGTCGTCTGAGTCCGGCCGCCGGCACGATGGTCAGTGCTGTTCTGTTCCGCACCGTGACCGGTCCCGGACGACTGTTGCTGGTCGTCCACCACGCAGTGGTCGACGGAGTCTCCTGGCGCATCATTCTCGAGGACCTCGCGCGCGCCGGCATCGCAGCGATGAATGGCGACGAACCCGAACTTGCTCCGGTCGGCACGTCGGTGAGGAGATACGCCGAACTCGTTTCAGAAGCGGTCGGAGCAGGGCGACTGGACACCGAGATCGAATTCTGGGACTCGGTGACGGCCGCACAACAGTCGCGTCTCGGGCGTCGGGCACTCGACCCGGCGATCGACATCGCGCGCACCGCTGCGGCGCGGTCGATCACCCTACCTCCAGAATTTGCAGAACAGCTGTTGGGCAGTGTCCCACGGGCGTTCGGGGCCGATGTGAGCGAAGTGCTGGTCACCGCACTTGCCGTGGCGCTGACCCGTTGGAGCGGGGCCGGATCGGTGACGATCGACCTGGAGGGGCACGGACGCGACGAAGACATCGTTCGCGGCGACAGCGCTGCGCACGTGGACCTGACACGAACTGTCGGATGGTTCACCACGGTGTTCCCGGTTGCGCTCGAGATCGGCACAGCCGCTCCGGATCTCGACGCGACCGACGATCTGGCGGGGGTTCTCAAGAGCGTCAAGGAGCAACTTCGACGGGTTCCGAACGCCGGCTTCGGGTACGGAGCATTGCGATACCTCGGCGGCTCGGATCAGTTGCGTAGTTTCGCGGCGCCCGAGGTGGTGCTCAACTATCTGGGACGCACGGCCGCGGCGAAGGGGGACTGGTTCCCGGTGTCGATGGACGGCGCTGCCGATCCGTCCATGCCGCTGGGACACGCGTTGTCTGTCGACGTCGTAGCCGAGGACGCCGCCGGTGGACCACGCCTGCGAGCCACTCTGACCTGGGCGTCGAACATCTTCCTGCGCAGCGACATCGACAGGTTTGCGCGGCTGTGGCTGGACTCGCTCAAGGCCGTGTCCGGACTCGCAGCCTTCGGCGGAGCCACACCCTCGGACTACCCTCTGGTGGCGCTCGCTCAGGCAGATGTGGACGAGTTGCCGAAGGCTGAAGAGATTCTCCCACTCACTCCGCTGCAGGAAGGGATCTACTTCCATTCGGCGTTTGCCGATCCGGGGGCGGATCAGTATGTCGTGCAACAGGTTGTGGAGCTGACCGGCGCCGTGGACAGTGCGGCGCTGCACCGTGCGCTTCAATCCGTCGTCGATCGGCATGAGGCGCTGCGCACCGGATTCTCGGTCCTGGGTGACGGCCGGGTGGTGCAGGTGGTGCACCCGAGCGCTGTCGTGGAGATGGCGGTAGTCGAGGTGGCCGGCGCCGATGTCGATGAACTGCTCTCCGCCGACCGTGCGCGTGGGTTCGACCTCGCGCAACCGCCACTCGTCCGTTACACGCTTGTCCGTGCAGCTTCGGAGAAATATCTTCTGCTGCAGTCGATTCACCACGCGGTTGCAGATGGATGGTCGGTCCCGGTGATGCTGCGGGAACTGATGGCGTCGTACAGCGTCGGCGATTCCGGCGTCGTGTTCCCGGCGCCGGCGCGGTACCGCAGCTATCTCGAATGGCTGGCCGGTCACGATCACGAGGCTTCGGCAGCAGTGTGGAAGAAGGCACTGAACTCTCCCGGTCCCGCCGTCGAACTGCCCGCCCCGAGTGCCGGCAGCAGCGGAATCCGCGCAACTCGGGTCGAACTGACCGACAGTGACACCCGCGCACTGACGACCAACGGACGCTCACACGGACTGACGCTGAGCACACTGGTGCATGGCGCCTGGGGATTGGTGCTCGGCCGAATGGCCGGCCGAACGGACGTGCTGTTCGGCTCGACCGTATCGGGGCGCGGCGGCGACCTACCCGGTATCGAGACCATGGTGGGCCTGTTCATCAACACTGTGCCGGCCCGATTGCGCTTCGACCCGGCGGAGCCTGCCTCGCAAGCACTTTCTCGCTGGCAGGAAGAACAATCGGAACTCCTCGACCATCAGTACGTGGGGCTGCCCGAACTGCGACGGACCGGCGGACTGGAGCAGAACTTCGAATCACTGGTCGTGTTCGAGAACTATCCCCTCGGTGACACGGCAATCGCTGATCCCACGGATTCGGTGCGACTGACGGGAATTCGGTTCGACGAGCGACCGGCCTACCCACTGACGCTGATCGTCGTCCCCGGCGATCGGTTGGCGTTGGAGCTGAAGTACGACGCCGCTCAGGTGGACGGCAACGCCGCGAAGGCGCTGGCCGAAGCTCTCGCAGTCGTGCTCACAGAGCTTTCCCGCGATCTCGAACAGGTGATCGGCCGGATCGCGCTGGCACCCGCCCAGCCGGGGAGCGTCGGCACGGGCTTGGACCAGCCGCGTGCAACGCTGACCGAGCTGCTGCGGGAGCAAGCTGAGCGCGCGCCCGAAGCCACCGCTGTGATCTTCCGCGACGAGGTGTTGACCTACGCCGAACTTCACTCTCGCGCCGATCGTTTTGCACACCTGCTGCGCGAACGGGGCGTCGGACGCGAATCGTTGGTGGCCGTTGCCTTGCCGCGCTCGATCGAGCTGATGGTCGCGATACTCGGCATCGGAAAGGCCGGGGGAGCATACGTTCCCCTCGACACCGGCTATCCGGCGGAGCGGCTGACGTACATGCTGGGCGACGCAGATCCGGTGTGCGTCGTGGTGTCGGAGGATTCTTCACTCGATTCGGGTTCGGTTCCGCGGGTGACGGTATCGGAGTCCGCGCAGTTCCCCGCCGATCCGCTGAGTGTTCCGGGATCGCCCGCGGATGCCGCGTACATGATCTACACCTCGGGTTCGACCGGTCGCCCCAAAGGTGTTGTGGTCACGCACGAGGGGGTGGTCAACCGATTGCTCTGGGCGCAGCAGATACGTCCGATGGACACCTCTGACCGGATGCTGCAGAAGACCCCGTCGAGTTTCGACGTCTCCGTCCCCGAATTCTTCTGGCCGTTCCTGGTGGGCGCAACTCTGGTGATGGCCGAGCCGGACGGGCACAAGGACCCGGGCTATCTGGCCGACGTCATCGTCGAACAGTCCGTGACCCGAGTGCATTTTGTTCCGTCGATGCTCGAAGTGTTTCTCGCGGAGCCGAAAGCGGCACTGTGCACGTCCCTCGAAATCGTCAACTGCAGCGGTGAGGCACTGCCCGTTCACGTTGCACGCAAGGTCGCGGACATCCTGCCGAATGCTCTGGTGGACAACCTTTACGGCCCCACCGAAGCTGCAGTCGACGTCAGTTGGCAGCCGTCGGTGCAGGACACTCCGGCCGACGCCGTCAGCGTCCCGATCGGCGCACCCGCCGCCAACACAGGACTGTTCGTTCTCGATCCGTATCTTCAGAACGTTCCGGCCGGTGCCACCGGTGAGCTGTATCTGGCAGGGCCACAACTGGCGCGTGGCTACCACGGACGTGGGGGATTGACCTCCGAGAGATTTGTGGCGAACCCGTACGGACATGCCGGCTCGCGGATGTACCGGACCGGTGACATCGTGCGTTGGAATGCCGACGAAGTTCTCGAGTACCTCGGCCGCGTCGACGAGCAGGTGAAGGTTCGTGGATTCCGCATCGAACTCGGTGAAATCGAAGCTCAGTTGGCGCTGTGCCCCGGAGTCGTCGCAAGTGCCGTGATCGTCCGCTCCGACGGTCCGAGTAACCGCGCACAGGTGATTGCCTACCTGGTCGGAGACGTTGACGAAGCTGCGGTGCGAGGGCAGTTGTTGTCGGTGCTTCCGGAGTTCATGGTGCCCAGCGCCTTCGTGCGGCTGGAGTCACTGCCGCTGAGTCCGAGCGGCAAGCTCGACCGGAAGGCCTTGCCTGCCCCGGATTTCGCGGCACAGGTGGGCGAAACGGTGGGAGGTGTCTCTTCGGGTGTTGCAGACCTCCTCGCCGGGCATTTCGCGACGGTTCTCGGACTGCCCCGAGTCGGGGTGCGCGACGACTTCTTCACGCTGGGCGGCGACAGTATTCTGGCGATCCGACTGGTCAACCTGGCTCGTCGGGATTCGGTAGTACTGACCCCGCGGCAGATCTTCGAATTGCGTACTCCCGCTGCGATCGCCGCAGCAGTGGGTGATGTTGTCACCTCGGCAACTACTGTCACGACCGACATCGGCGTGGGTGATCTGGTTCCGCTGCCGGTGGTCCACCGCTTGTCCGAATGGACGGGCAATACCGATCGCTTCAATCAGTCAGTTCTGATCCATTCTCCGGCAACATCTCTCGAATCGATCACCGGCGCGTTGCAGGCCGTACTCGATCACCACGACGGACTTCGGCAAACCTTGATCCGACACGACCGCGGAATGTGGTCGGCGCGGGTGCAGGAACCCGGCAGCGTCCGGGCAGCGGACATCGTCGAACGAGTCGACGCGCGGGGACTGGGCGACGCCGAGCTGCGAACACTCGTCACTGAGCACTCCGAAACAGCGACCAGTCGATTGGATCCGTCTGCTGGGCGGATGATCTCGGTGGTCTGGTTCGATTGTGGTGCCGAGAATCTCGGGCGGCTCGCCATAGTTGCGCATCACCTGGTCGTGGACGGCGTGTCCTGGGGAACCCTGCTCGAGGACTTGGCGATGGCCTGGGTGGCGGTCGAGGCCGGAGAGCCCGCCGCACTCGATGGTGTCGGAACTTCGCTGCGCACCTTCTCCCGCACGGTGGCCGAACACGCCCACTCGGCTCATCGATTTGCCGAACTCGATCACTGGCTGACGGTGACCGCTCCGGGAGCGCATCTGATTCCCGGTGTCGAGGGCTATGCCGTTGTATCCGGAGGCTCGAGGCGCACGGTCACGGTGGACCGAGCAATCTCCGAGGCGGCACTTGGATCGGTTGCGGCACTGGTGGGTGCGGAGGGAACGGACGTTCTGCTGGCAGCACTGACGATGTCCGTCGATCGCTGGCGTCGTTCCACCGGCCGTAGCGAGCGTGAACTTCTGGTCGATCTCGAAAGGCACGGCCGCGAGGAATTGGTACCGGGAACCGATCTGTCGCGAACAGTCGGCTGGTTCACCACCATCGCGCCCACGCGACTGCACGCCGGGACCGACCCGGTAGCCACACTGCGCGGGGTGAAGGAGAGCCTGCGCAGTGCACCGGACGGCGGTATCGGCTACGGAATGTTGCGGTACGTGAACGCCCGCACGGCAGCGACATTGGCGGGGCGATCGGAATCTCAGGTCCTGTTCAACTACCTCGGACGTTCGGCGGCTGCTGGATCGACCGCATGGTCCTTGGCAGGCGAATCCGAAGCCATGTCCACCGATCCCGACGCGGACATGGGAGGGCCGTACCGGCTGATCGTCAATGTCGTCAGTGTGGATTCGGAGCTTCGCGCCGACTTTGCCTGGGCAAGTGAAGATTTGTCCGAGGAGGACGCGCGGGCACTGTCCGACGGCTGGGTTTCGGCGCTCGGTGATCTGTCGATCGCGGCTGCGGAGCACGACGGGCCTCCCATCCTGACTCCGTCCGATGTGGGGTTGCTCGACCTGAGTCAGGCCGAGATCGACGCGATAGCCGACGCGAGCCCGGCGGGCGTCAGCAGCATCCTCCCGCTCTCACCCTTGCAAGAGGGCCTGTACTTCCAGGCCGGATACTCAGACAGCGGTGACAGCGCTGGCGGGGACATTTACACGGCGCAGTTCTCGATGGACTTCGGACACATGCTCGATGTAGACAGGTTGGCTGCGGCCGCCCGGACACTTCAACGACGAAATCCCACCCTGCGTGCGGGATTCGTGAGCGAAGGTCTGAACGAGCCGGTGCAGTTCTTCAGCGCGGGACTCGACGTTCCGGTTGCCGTCCACGATCTCCGTGAACTGGACGACTCGACTGCGCGTGAGCGCGCCGACGGCATTGCTGCCCAAGACAGAGTGACTCCATTCGACCTGACCGCGCCGCCGCTGTGGCGTATGAGCGTGCTGCATCTGCCTGGCGGACACGATCGCCTGGTGATCAACAGGCAGTTCCTGCTGTGGGACGGCTGGTCCAACGGCCTTGTCGTCAGCCAGCTTCTGGCGCTTTACGACACCGGTGGCGACGACAGCGCCTTCGGCGAACCCGAGGGGTCGTTCGAGACGTACCTTGCCTGGTTGGCCGGCCGCGACGGTGCAGCCGCCGACGAGGCGTGGCGCGGAGCGCTGGCGGGACTCGAAGAGCCGACGCTTGTTGCCGAGCCGGCGCCGGGCGCCGAACGTCAGCTTCCGGATCGCCGTGATGTGGTTCTGTCGGAATCGCTTTCGCGTGCATTGCGTGAGCGCGCTGCCGCGTCCGGCGTCACGTTCAACACGGTACTGAACGCAGCGCTGGCCCTGGTGCTGGCGTCGGCCACCGGTCGACAGGACGTCGTATTCGGCTCCACCGTTGCCGGAAGGCCACCCGAGGTGCCGGGAATCGACACCGTGGTGGGAATGTTCCTCAACACGGTTCCCGTTCGGCTGCAATTGAATCCGAACGAGAGCGTCGAGGAACTTCTTCGTCGCACGCAGGCGGATCGTCTCTCGCTGATGCCGTACGACTACCTCGGCTTGGCATCGATCCAACGTGTCTCCGAGCATCGTCAACTGTTCGATGTGCTGATAGTCCTGCAGAACTTCGTGGACGAGAAGCAAGTAGACGCCCTTAATGCCGCCCACGACGTCAGTGGCAGCGACAGCATCGATCACACGCACTATCCGCTGACCGTCGTGGTCACACCGGGCACCACCGTCAACGTCAAGTTCGAGTTCCATCCGCATCTGGTGACCGCGCGTCGAGCCGAGGACCTACTGGGTCACTTCGTCGAACTGTTGCAGAGTTGGTCGCAGGACATGACAGGTTCGGTCGTTGCGACACCGGTTCCCGCAGTGGCGCAACAGACGCAGAGCCGAGAGTTGCCGGAGCGCACCATTGCCGACCTGTTCGAAGAGGCGGCGTCGGCGCAACCGAACGACACTGCACTCGTGTTCGGGAAGCGCCGGATGACCTACGCCGATCTCGACGGCGAGATCAACCGGATGGCGCGGTTGCTGATCAACTGCGGTGCCGGCCCGGAAAAGATCGTGGCTCTCGGTCTACCACGGTCGGTGGACATGGTCGTCGCCCTCTTCGCCGTACTGCGGACCGGTGCCGCCTACCTGCCCCTCGAACTCGACCACCCCGCCGAGCGGTTGGCCGTGATGATCGACGACGCGCATCCTGTCGTGTTGCTGACGACCGTTGCCGCCGCATCGAAGTTCGAAGGAGCGGACGTCCGCACTATCGTGATCGACGAGCCGGACACAGCGGCAAGGAGACTGACGATCTCGGCGCGGGCGCTCTCCGCGTCGGAACTCGGAGCATTCGCCCCGGGGACACCGCATCGACTCGACCACCCCGCGTACGTCATCTACACCTCCGGTTCGACCGGCAAGCCCAAGGGCGTGGTCACCGGTTACCGCGGCCTGACGAACATGCAGTTCAACCACCGCGAGGCGATCTTCGAACCGGCGATCGCCGCGGCGGGCCGACGCCTGCGGATCGCGCACACCGTGTCCTTCGCCTTCGACATGTCGTGGGAGGAACTGCTGTGGCTTGTGGAAGGCCACGAGGTGCACATCTGCGACGAGGATCTGCGTCGTGACGCCGAGGCGTTGGTTGCGTACTGCGACGCACAGGACATCGACGTCGTCAACGTGACGCCGACCTACGCGACGCACCTGATCGAGAGCGGACTTCTCGACGACGGTGTGGGACAACACCGCCCGCCGCTTGTCCTGCTCGGGGGTGAAGCCGTTCCGGATTCGGTGTGGAACAAGCTGCGCGAGACCGAAGGAACCGTGGGTTACAACCTCTACGGACCGACGGAATACACGATCAACACCCTCGGCGGCGGAACGTCCGACAGTGACACCCCGACCGTCGGCAAGCCGATCTGGAACACGACTGCGCACATTCTCGACGGCTGGCTGCGTCCGGTTCCCGACGGAGTTGCCGGCGAACTGTACATTGCCGGAGCCGGTTTGGCTCGCGGCTACCTCGGACGCTTCGCGCTGACGTGCGAGCGCTTCGTCGCCGATCCTGCCGGGACCGGAGAACGCATGTACCGCACGGGCGATCTGGTGCGGCGACGCGGTGACGGCAACCTGGACTTCCTCGGCCGCACCGACGACCAGGTGAAGATCCGAGGTCATCGGATCGAGCCGAGCGAAATCGTCTCCGTTCTCGAATCCGACGAACACGTGCGTCAAGCAGCGGTGGTGGTCGACGTCGGGGCGGGTGGAGTCAAGAGGCTCGTCGGTTACGTGACACCGGTGCGCCTGGGCGTCGCGCACGATTACCGTGCGCGAGCACGAGTTCTCCTACCCGACTACATGGTTCCGGCTGTGGTGATCGAAGTGGAGACACTACCGATGACTGTCAACGGAAAGCTCGACGTCAAGGCGCTGCCCACGGCCGATTCGGTGCTGGGGGAGCGGAGTGGGACAGCGATCGCGCCCCGGAACCACACGGAAGAGGTCCTGTGCGAACTCTTCTCGGACGTGCTGGACGTGGACAGTATCGGTGTCGACGACAACTTCTTCGACCTCGGTGGCCACTCGCTTCTGGCCACCAAACTGATCAGTCGGACGCGGATCGCCATTCCCAACAGTCTGACCATGCGTGATCTCTTCGAAGCGCCGACTGTCGCGGAACTCGCGGAACGTATTGTGGCCGAGCAGGGATCGACGCGACCGGTGCTGGTGGCGAAGCCTCGACCGGATCACCTTCCTCTTTCTGCCGCTCAACAGAGATTGTGGCTGATCGGACAGATGGAGGAGAGCTCCGCGGCCTACAACTTCCCGATCGTGCTCCGCCTGGACGGTGCTCTGGACGCGGATGTGTTCGCGGCGGCGCTGGATGACGTCGTGGAACGACACGAATCGTTGCGCACGGTGTTCCGGTTGGTGGACGGAACACCGGAACAGATCATTCTCCAATCGGCGACGGTTCCGGTCGAGACAGTTCATCTCGAGACAGTTCCTTCAGCGGAATCCGACATCGCCGGCGAAGTTGCAGTGGTAGTGGGTCGTCCGTTCGACCTGTCGAACGAGATTCCGATCCGCGCACGCCTGATCCGGGTAGACGATGCCGTAGTCGTCGTGATCGTCCTGCATCACATCACCACCGACGAATGGTCCGATCGCCCGTTCCTTCGGGATCTGATGTCTGCCTACTCCTCTCGAATTCAGGGCGAAGAACCAGCTTTCGAACCGCTTCCCGTTCAGTACGCGGATTACACCCTGTGGCAACGGGAATTGCTGGGCAGCGCCGACGATCCGTCGAGCGTCCTGAGTACGCAGTTGGACTTCTGGGCGAAAAGTTTGGACGGAGCCCCGGAAGAACTGCTGCTCCCCGCCGACCGGAGCCGACCGGCCAGACCGAGTTTCTCCGGTGGTGCAGTGGTGACACGGTTGGGCGTGGAGACGACTGCTGCACTGCGAGATCTGGCGCGCGAGAGCCAGAGTTCGATGTTCATGGTTTTGCACGCGGCGTCGGCGGCGTTGCTGACCGCGCTCGGAGCGGGAGAAGACCTTCCGCTCGGGGCTCCCGTGGCCGGACGTAGTGAACAGGGGCTCGACGAACTCGTCGGCTTCTTCGTCAATACCATTGTGCTTCGCACGGATACGTCGGGTAACCCGACGTTCCGGGAGTTGGTGGATCGTGTTCGCGAGGGAGATCTCGAGGCCTTCGCAAACGCCGACGTTCCGTTCGAAACTGTGGTGGAGCGTCTTAACCCGTCGCGTACTTTGGCACGCAACCCGCTGTTCCAGGTCATGGTCGGCTATCACAGCCGCGAGGAGATGGGCGGGGATCCGTTCGAACTCGAGGAGTACACGGCCAAGTTCGATCTGGTCTTCAACTTCACCGAGTATCTCGGCGACGAAGGCTGCATCGATATCCGGCTCGAATACGGCAGCGACCTCTTCGATCGCGAAACCGCACAGCGAATTTCGAATCGATTGGAATCGGTGATCGCGGCAGTCGTGGAATCGGCCGACATCGAGATCGGTGACATCGACATCTTCTTGCCAGGCGAACTCGAACAGGTTGTCACCTCGTTCAACGACACCGCCGTCGACGTGCCGGAAGAGACGTTCTACGACGCTTTTGCGCGTGGGGTCGCTGCTACACCCGAGGCGATCGCTGTGCGCGACGAGGCGGGGCAAGTCACCTACCGCGAGCTCTCCGAGCAGTGTGACCGGATAGCCGGTCTGCTGTATCGCCGCGGAGTGTCGGTCGAAGACGTGGTGGGACTTGCCGTCCCGCGGTCGGTGGAGATGGTCGCGTCGGTCCTCGCCGTGCTCAAGCTGGGGGCAGCGTATCTTCCCCTGGACTTGAGTCACCCGAGCGAACGCATCACGTACATGCTCACCGATTCCCGCGCCTCGCTACTGCTGTCCACCTCCGAGGAGAGTTCCCGAATCGACGATGTGGTCGGTGTCGAGCGAATCCTCCTGGACGATCCGTTGATCCGGAGGGAACTGGACGAGGCAGTGATCGTCGAGACCCCCAGGCCACCAGTCGGCGTCAGCCACGCGGCGTACGTCATCTACACCTCGGGATCGACCGGCAAGCCGAAGGGAGCTGTCCTGTCCCATGACGGTATCCCGAGCCTTGTTGCCACAGCCGAAGTTCGGATGCGACTGGTACCGGGTTCGGTGGTGATGCAGTTCGCTTCGGTCGGCTTCGACGTTGCGGTATTCGAGTTGGCCATGGCTCTGTGCACGAGCAGCACCCTGGTGATCGTGCCGCAGAACGCCCGCGTTGCCGGTCCGGCGCTCACGGATTTCATGACGAGCAATCGCGTGACCCACGCAATCATCCCTCCCTCGTTGCTGGCCGCCCTGCCGGCAGGATGCGAAGTACCGCAGGGTTGCACGGTGTTGGTCGGAACCGAAACGGTGCCGCCGGAGCTGATCGGGCGATGGGCGGAACGGCTGAATTTGCTTGCCGCGTACGGCCTCACCGAAGCCACGGTGAACAACACACTGTGGCAGGCGGAGCCCGGTTGGAACGGTGCTGTGCCCATCGGAATCCCCGATCCCAACGAACAGGCGTATGTGCTCGACGATCAACTGCGTCCGGTTCCGCCGGGAGTATCCGGCGAGCTGTACATTGCAGGCCGCGGCCTGGCCAGAGGGTACTTGGGCCGATTCGATCTGACGGCACAGAGATTCATCGCAGATCCCTTCGGCGCGGGCGATCGTATGTACCGCACCGGGGACCGCGCGCGATGGCGCTCGGACGGGAACATCGACTTCCTCGGCCGCGTGGACGATCAGGTCAAGATCCGTGGTTTCCGAATCGAATTGGGTGAAATCATAGGCGCACTCAGTGCCCATCCGTCGGTGAAGCAGGCGACGGCCGTCGCGGATCGACAGGGCGAAATCACGCGCCTGGTCGGGTATGTGTCACCGGAACCCGGTGTTGTCGTCGACACGACGGCAGTGCGGAACCTCGCGGCAGTGTCGTTGCCCGACTACATGGTTCCGACCTTGGTTGTCGCCCTTGACGGTCCGCTGCCGCTGACGCCCAACGGAAAGCTCGACCGTAAGGCGCTGCCTGCCCCGGACTGGTCGGAGCTGGCGGGTGATGTTGCTCCTCGCACGGCGGTGGAGTCCACGGTCGCGGCTGCCTTCGCGGAGATACTGCAACTCCCGAGCGTCGGAGTCCACGACAGTTTCTTCGAACTCGGTGGGCATTCGATGGCATCGATGAAACTGGTCGGTCGCATTCGCGAAGCGTTCGGCGTGGACGTCAGTATTCGCGACGTATTCGACGCGCCGAGTGTTGCGGAGTTGGCCGCCGTCGTTGCGCGTTCGGAAGGTGGGCGTCCGATCCTGGCGCCGGCGGTGAAACGTCCGGAGACGATGGGTCTGTCTGCGCCGCAACGTCGTCAGTGGGAGTTGTTCCGCTCGGCCGGCGAGCACCCGCAAGCAAGCCACGCTCTGGCGCTGACCCTGAAATCGAAGATCGATCCGGAGATTCTCGGGCACGCCTTGGACGATGTGACGTCGCGGCACGAACCACTGCGGACAACCTTCGTCGAGGTCGACGGCATCGTCGTGGCAAGAGAATCGGTGCGGCCGACTGTCGATGTGGTCGATGTCGGCGCCGGCGATGTGGGTCGAGTGGTGTTCGAACTGGCTCAACTTCCGATGGATCTGCGTGAGCAATCGCCATTGCGGGTTCATCTGGTGCTCGGTGAAGACGGCTCTCGGACACTGCTTCTCGTCATGCACTACATTGCCGTCGACGAGTGGTCCGTTGTGCCCTTGCTGGGAGATCTGGTCTCGGCCTATGCGGCCAGGTCGCAGGGAGATCAACCGATCTGGGACGAGTTGGCGTTGACGTACGCCGACTACACCGTGTGGTCCGATGAGCTGTTGGGTGACCCCTCTGATGGCACCAGTCGTGCGTCGAAGCAACTTGCGTGCTGGCAGGATGCGCTCGACGGAATACCGACCAGTGTGAATCTTCCGTTGCCGGAAGGTGACTCGGAGCCGCGAGGTGACGTGGTCGCTGTCGACATCGACGCGGATCTGCACGCCAAAATCGACACCCTGGCTGCGCGCACCGGCACTAGTATGTTCATGGTCCTGCAGGCCGCACTGGCCAGCGTTCTCACGAAGGCCGGCGCGGGTACCGATCTTCCCATCGGTTCATTGGTTGCGGGCAGGTCGGATCCCCGTCTTGAACCGATGATCGGATCGTTCTTCAATGTTGTTCTCCTGCGCACGGATACGTCCGGTAGTCCGACGTTTGCAGAATTGCTGGCTCGCATCCGGGAAAACAATCTGGAAGCGCTGAGCAATCAGGACGTCTCATATGTGTATGTCGAGCAGGCACTGGGTAATCCGGCGTCCATGAGACCTCAGGTGATGGTGATCCATCACCAACAGGCCGATTTGGACGGGCTCGGCGACTTCGGTTCTCTCGTACCGATTCCGGTGGGAGTGCCCGATGCGGATCTGACGTTGAGTTTTTACGAGCCGGTCGGCGAAGGGCCTGTTTTTGCAACTCTCGGGTTCCGTGCCGACCGCGTCGATGCGGGCGCGGTCCGTGAATGGGCAGGTCAGCTGGTCGACGTGATCGAGGCTGCGGCGCTCGTCGAAGGCGATGACGTGAGCGAGGGGGCGAAACTATGACATACGTCGCATCCCTCCGCGGGGTGGACCGCTATACGGGGGCTCGCAGTGTTGATACCCTCACCTCATTAAGGGTAGCCTTTGCTACTTACTTCGGGACATCGATTGGCGGCCGTACCAGGTCGTCCCGTCGGGGATGGACTACCTGTAATGAGTGAATCACCGAGAGACTCCAGCGCCGAACCCGCAGTGGTCGACATCGTCGGCGTCGGGTTCGGTCCGGCCAACCTTGCGTTGGCCATCGCTGTCGAAGAACACAATGCAAATTGTGCAGCCGTTGATCGGGTGAACGCGCGATTCTTCGAAAAGCAGTCTCAGTTCGCGTGGCATCCCGGGATGCTGCTCGACGGTGCCACGATGCAGATCGCGTTTCCGAAGGACCTGGTGACGTTCCGCAACCCGCAGAGTGGATACAGCTTCTTCTCGTATCTGTTCGAGCAGGGGCGTCTGGTCGACTTCGTCAACCACCAGACCTTCTTTCCCACGCGCCACGAGTTCAACGACTACCTGTGCTGGGCAGCTCGACGAGTCGACGCGGACGTGCAGTTCGGTACGACCGTCGACGGGGTCGAGGGCATCAGGAATTCCGACGGCGCGGTGGATCGCTTTGCGGTTCGCACGGCCGACGGTGAAACGGTGATCGCGCGCAACATCGTCGTCGGCGCCGGACTGAAAGAGCGGATCCCGGAGTGGGCAACGCCGTCGTCCCGGTGCTTCCACAATCACCAGTTCCTCTTCCACCTCGAAGCAATGCCAGAGCCCGTGCACAACAGGTTCGTCGTTCTCGGCGCCGGTCAGAGTGCCGCGGAGATCGTCGACTACCTGCATGCGAACTACCCGAACGCCGAAGTCCACAGTGTTTTTGCCCGCTACGGCTACAGCCCGGCAGACGACAGCCCCTACGCAAATCGCATCTTCGATCCCGAAGCCGTCGACCAACTGCACGGCGCCGACGCCGCGGAACGACGTCGACTTCTCGATTTGCACCGCAGTACCAATTACTCGGTCGTCGACATCGAACTGATCAACAAGCTCTATGCCACCGAATACCAGGAGATGGTCCGCGGGCCGCGGCGACTGTTCATGCGCCGGGCCTCGGAGATCACGAGTGCCGTGGAGACCGAATCCGGCATCGAACTGGCTGTTCGTAGCAATCTCGACGGCTTGACCGACACGCTCTCGTGCGACGCACTCATTCTGGCCACCGGTTTCACCCCGGCACCGCTGGACAATTTGTTGGGTGAACTCGTGCCGGATTCGTCCGTTCCGCGTAACGTCAGTCGGGATTATCGACTGGCTGTAACGGAGGACGTGACAGGCGGTATCTATCTGCAGGGTGGGACAGAACAGACTCACGGATTGACGTCGTCGCTGCTGTCGAACGTGGCAGTGCGGGCGGGGGAGATTCTGGCGTCGGTACTGAGCCACCAGAACCGAACTGGTGCGCTTGCTAGTCTGGGCGCACAAGACACGTACGTAACGAGTGAGGCGAGATGAGCACTAACCCTTTCGATGACGAAGACGGCCGCTTCTACGTGCTGGTGAACGACGAGGACCAGCACTCGCTGTGGCCCACGTTTTCCGAGGTCCCCGCCGGCTGGCGCGTGGTGTTCGGTGAAGACAGCCGCAAGGCGTGCCTCGAATACGTCGAGGCGAACTGGACCGACATGCGTCCGAAGAGCCTGCGCGAAGCCATGGAAGCCGATCAGGCTGCCGGCGGAAAGCACGCAGTCGAGAGCTGATTCTCTCACCGCTCGGCAACCTCCGAGTGAACAGAAAAGAGCTGGGCACCGTCAGGTGCCCAGCTCTTTCTGCTTGAACGACGCTTACTTCTCGGTGACGGGAACTCGACGCCTTCGCTTGCGGACCATCGGTCGACGTAGCGAGTCCACGCGCATCAGAATCCGCGGACGACGAAGCGTCCGCGCTCCCCATTCGCCGAGCGTCACGCCCGCGGCGAGGGCGCAGCCGATACCGAAGGCCGACAGCAAGGCGGTCAGCCCGATCAGTACCTGGTCGTTGAGCAGCGCGTACAGGCCTCGGTACAGCGAAAGACCGGGGAGCAGCGGAGTGATGCCTGCGACCGCGACAACCAGCGGAGGCGTCAGTGCGCGGCGAGCCATCAGACCGCCGGCAAGGCCGACGACGGTCGCTGCGATCGCGGCCGCGATCACGGGGCCGACGTCGAGTGTCTGCACGAAGATCGACACACCACTGCCTGCCGCACCGCCCAGGAACGCCGCGGTGAGTGCACGACGCTCGGCGTAGCAGGCGAGTGCATAGAAGACCGACGCACAGGCGCCGGAAAGCATGAGGATCGGCAACTGGGTGATGGTCGATACTTCGACGTTGATCGGTGGAAGCGTCGAACCCAACATCCCGGTCATCCGCAGTGAGATTGCGACACCCGCGATGATGCCGCCCGTCATCATCACCACTTCGAAGAACCGAGCGACAGCTGTAATGGGTGCACCCATGATCGCGTCCTGAACCGAGCCCACCAACGACAGCCCGGACAGTAGGACGACAACTCCGGCCGCGATGACCAACGACGGCCGGATACTGATCCCCAGCTGGTCCTGAAATGTATAGAGCGTGGCAGCGGGTGCAGCCGCGATGAGACCACCGACAACTTGCTGGAAGAAGAACGGCAGCCCGAACCGGTTCAGCACACGGTTGACGCGGTCGATCACCATCGTCGTCAAGAACGCGACTGTGGCAACGAGGAACCCGCCCCCGAGCAGGACGGAGACCGAAGCCGCCATCGCCGCCCAGGCCATTGTCGCGGTCCACCGGTTGTACGGGTGCGGCGCCGTCGTGATGGCTGTGAGAGCGTCGTGCGCTTGGTCCGGGGTGATCGCCTCACGGCGGATGCGACGCGTCAGACGGTCGACAGCCGCCAGTCGCGTGAAGTCCATCGACCGGTAGTGGACGATGCGCATCGTGCTCGCCGGCGGTCGCGTCGGACCGCGATAGGCAGAGAGCACAATCGAGTTGTACGTGACGTCGACGTCACACTGGGCAAGGCCGTACGTGGCGGCGATGAACTGCACCTGCTCAGCGGTGTCCATGGCCGCGGTTCCGGATGCGAGGAGGACTTCGCCGACTCGAACCGCGAGGTCCAGGACCTCTGCGACGACGGCGTCGTCTGTCAGGTCGATCGGTTGAAGCGGCGCGGGAGCCGACGTGACCGTGTCGACGGTGGCTTGCCGGTTTCCCGTCAGGCGTGTGAGTACTTCGGTGAATTTCGCCATCAGGGGGCGGAGTGGGAGTTGCGCATGGGGCCCACGCTATCTAACGTGACCCGGGCGCGGCCACCGTGACGGCTTGGATATGATGGCTCCGCAAAGTCAGTCGCGGCAACGCGTCGGTCTTCGCCTCCTTAGCTCAGTGGTAGAGCACTCGCCTTGTAAGCGAAAGGTCGTCGGTTCAATCCCGACAGGAGGCTCCGAAACTCAGAGGCACTCACCGAAGATTTGGTGGGTGCCTCTGTGTTTGCTCGGGTGCTGCGTTTGCCGAGACGCTGCGTTTGCCGAGACGCTGTGTTTGCCAGGTCTCTCGGCTGCCTGCCAGGTTCAGTTGGTCTCAGGCTTGTTCGAAGCCTGGCGCGGGTCGATCGCGCCGTCGATGTACTGCTGGGCAATCACTCGCAGTTTGACGTTGCTTCGCTGCGAGTCCTGGATGAGGATGCGGAAGGCTCGGTCGGCGTCGACGCGGTGGGTGCCCATGATGATGCCCTTGGCCTGTTCGATGACGCCTCGCGATTCGAGTGCACGCTCGAGGTCCATCGCGTGCTTTCTGGCCATGTCGAGGCGCTGCGAGCTGTGCAGCGCGTAGGCCGAGGTGACGGCGAAGAGTTGGAGCAATGCCGCGTCGGCTCCGGTGAAACCTCGGAGGTCGTGGCTGTAGAGATTAAGAGTTCCGAGCGGGCGATCTCTACCGGGTAGCGGCATCGACAAGAAGCTGACGGCGCCGACTGCCTTTGCCGCGCTTGCGAATTGAGGCCACCGGCTGTGGGCTTCGCTGGCATGTGCGCGTACAACCGTGCCGGTGCGTGACGACGTCACGCTCGGTCCGTAATCCAGTCGGAATTGGATCGAGTCGACGGTACGAACAAGTTGGTGGGTGGCGGCTACGGTTCGAAACGTCGAATCCGAACCCCCGATGGCAATGCCGGCCATGTCGGCGTCGGCGATGAGATCGACGGCATGCTTGCAGACCTGTTCGAGGAATTGCTCTGCCTGGGCATGCGGATCGAGGTGTGCGTAGAGCGATTGCAAGGCGTCCGAGGCAGCGTCCAAGCTGTCTTGCGCAGCGGAATTTCGGCCCCCGGCAGGGGCGCGGTGTTCTCTGGCAATGCGCGGCGCCGTCATTGTCTCAACCACCCTTCCCCATCACGTCGCAGGCATGTCCGATTCGTCTCATTGTTGCACCGGACTAACTGTTGTGCACTCTGTTTCGGTGGACAAGTGCCTGATGGGCCGGACGGTTATGTGGGGCGCGCCACGTATGCCCAATCGTGATGTTTGATTCGGCCATTAGCGGGTAGTGCGCCAACTTCGGAATTATGTTGTCCTGCAACAGTTAACGTGAAAACTGCGACCGAAGTACAAGTTTTCTCCGCAATGGCGCGCAGGTCGCGAACTTGGCCTATTGTCAGCGCCAGCGCACAATCTTGTACGCGTAACCCGTAGACAGTGAAGGGGATACGACGATGAACGGACTGATCACGGCTCTGAACAGTGGAATGACGGTCGGCTTGGCCAACACGATCCTGACTTTCGGCGGAATCATCATCAATCTCAATATCGTGATCAACAACTGACCGCGTAATCGGCGAGTAACCGTTTGTTATGCCGATTCGATCGGAAGGTCCGGCCCTGGGCGATCGCTTCGGCTCTTGAGCCATCGATTGGGAAGCTTGCCGGCCAGTTCTCCGAGTGGACCGACTGCAGCACTGAGGATTCCGACTGTTTCCTGAAGTACCTCGATGCTCGCGCTCATGCGCTCGAGGTTGGGCGCAAGCGAAGTCAAGGTGTCGGACAGTGCAACGATCTGGTCAAGCGGGCCGCCTTCGGCGATGAGCCGTTCGAAGGCACCGTTCTCCGCCAAGAGTGTTTCGAGGATGCCGTTCTCGGCAAGTGCGCGATCGATGACGCCGTCCTTGGCAGTCAGGCGTTCGACGGCACCGTCCTGTGCTGTCAGGCGTTCCAGTGGGCCGTCCTCGGCCATCATTCGGTCGAGGAGTCCGTCCGGGGCGAGCAACCGCTCCAAAGCGCCGTTCTCGGCGAGCACTCGATCCAACGGTCCGCCCGGGGCCAGAAGTCTTTCGAGTGGTCCGCCGGGAGCGAGTAGTCGTTCGAGTGTGCCGTCGGGTGCAGTCAGTTTGTCGACCGGACCACCAGGTGAGAGCAGCCGGTCGAGCGGCCCACCGGGGGCCAAGGCCTGCCCGATGGGCCGATCGTCTGCAGTAAGCGATGACAACTGCTGGATCATCTGCATGGGTCCGCGGGGGCTCGCCAAGGTGGCAGCGCCCGCCGTCACAGCACCGGTATTACTGACGGCGATACGAACTGTCGTCACCGTCAGCTCGGCGATCCCCAAACTGATCTCTGCGGCTGCAATGCCCGCACGTAGGGGAAGCGTGAGCATCTCCAGCAGTTTCATGCGTTAACTGTAACCGGTAACACACAAACACTCACCTGGATCGCCGGTCAGTGAAGGACCTTCAGGCCGACGACACAACCGACGATTCCCAGGATCAGCAGAATCTTGACGATCGACGTGGACTCCGCGCCGGTGACCATCGCATATCCGACGGTCAGGGCGGCGCCGATGCCGACCCAGACCGCGTACGCAGTCCCGATGGGAAGGGTGCGCATTGCATACGCGAGGCCCGCCATACTGACGATCAGGCCGAGGATGAAGACGACGGTGGGGGACATTTTGCTGAATCCGTCGGACTTGCCGAGTGCGGTAGCCCAGACAGCTTCGAATAGTCCGGAAATGACGAGCACGATCCATGCCATGGTGAACAACTCCCAAGGCACCGTCTTTTCGCTGGCCGGGTACGGTGCGCTCGTCCGGATGTCGTCGTTGACCAACCAACCATAGCAACAGAATTCTGCGCTACGACCTGATCAGGTGGCGATTTAGGTCACCACCGCCGGTCGAACCCGCTTCAAATGGATGGCCACCATGGCCACCACGATCGTCGCCGTTGCAGTGAGAACAGCCAGAGGAATCGGCGTGTTCACCGTGACAGGGCCGTGTTCGACGAGCGGACCGTTCGACCACCCGAAATCTTGCGCGGCCGGCTCCAAGAAGGTCGCTGAAACCGAGAACAGCGTAAGAGTGAAGGGCAGTACCGCCCCGCTGGAGACTGCACCGACGGCAACAGGCAGGCAAGACGTGACGGCCAATCCCAATGCGAGCGGCAGGACAACGACGTACGAAACCGTGGTCAGGGGGCTGTCCGACAATCCCGAGAGTGCGGTCACGCCAAGGAGTCCCAGCCCGAGTTGGGGCATCGGTCTTTTCCAGCCGACGACGACACCGAGCGCCAGGGCAGCAGCGCCCGCGGGCATCGCCCAAGTCCAGTCGGACGAAAAGCGGGTCGTGCTGATTGAAACCGCGCTGACTGCCAGTCCGACGAGTATGAAACGGTCGTCGTGTGGCGACAAGCGCCAAGCCAGCGCGACCGTTACGGCAACCGCGATCGCCACTGCAGTCACCCAGGACCCAGGTGATGTCGACGTCGAGCCCAACGACACATAGAGAGCCGTGAATGCCAGGGGCAGAACAACTCCCAGCGTCACCAGGCGTGTGTCGATGTCGCCAGGCTCCTGAGGCGGTCGTGCGACTGCGGCGACTCCACCCACGAGAAGGGTTGCAGCGAGCAGGATCCAGACGGGAACCGTGGACGGCGCGGGGTAGGAATCGCCCGGAAGTGTGAGCGACCACCTGGCGACGCGATCGCGCCACAAGTCTGCGGCGCCGAAGTACAGGGTCGTCGCGGTCACCCCGAGTGCGAGAGCAATTTGTGCTGCGCGGTGACTCTTCGTCGGATATGCCGCCGCCGCGAGGAAAATGCCGGCTCCCATTGCGTTCAGGGTCACCGATATCGAGGCGGAGACAGGGACGAATGCAGGTAGCGCGATGACGAGGGCGCCAACTGCAGCGAAGACGGTCGCGAGTCCGCCACGTCCCCAGCGATGTAGTAGCGCAACACCGACCGCCGCAACCACAGCGGCGGTTGCTCCCGCCCACTGCGGCGTGATCACCACCGAGGTGAGGCCGTCGGAGAACGAGAAGTCGTCAACTCGAGACTCGGCCACTGCGTACGCGGCCACCACACCGCCGACCAGCGCGGACGCCACCGAACCGTAGAGCTGAGCGATTTGAACTGGGCTACGTTGCTGCATAATTCGTCGAATTTTCGCACAACTCGCCGATACGACTGATCGTCACATCGCCGTGCGGATCCATCCACACCGGTTCCCCGTCTCGAAGTCGAGGAAGAAGCAGATGGCGCCCTCGGCTCGGCCACTGAACGAAGTCGTATCCGGCCAATTTGGTCTGAACGATATCGGCGACCCACACCGCAGCGTCCGCGAATTCAGTATCCATCGACAGTGCGTTGAAGTAGCTGAATCCGCTGATGTCACGTGCGCCTTGCCAGCCGATCGTGACGTTGTAGTCGCTGTTTATCGAAAATTCCCAGATCAGACGATCGACAACAACTTCAGGTCCGAATCGCAGGCAACGCAGATCTTGGGCAACAGCCGCGAGGGCTTGTGCCCAAGACTCCGGCGCCGCGAAGCCGGGATCCTCGCCGGGATCGGAGTTGTTGGTGAACAGAGGAATACGCCAGGTCAAGCATTCCATGTTCCACAGTGGAGGTAGTGACATGCCGCATCCTTCCGGTTCGTGGGCCTGCCCCCCAGCATTTCACCTGCACCCGGCCATTCACCTGCACCCAGCCGTTCACAGGAAGCTCCCAGGGAACATACAGCGAGAATCCAGTGGCAGGGGAGAAGATAGTTCTCGTGACCGACAAGACCCCTGAAGCCCGCATCCTCGTCGTCGACGACGAACCCACCATCGTGGAGTTGCTCTCCGTGAGCCTCCGGTTCCAGGGCTTCGAGGTGGCAACTGCATCGAGCGGCGCCCAAGGCCTGGACGTCGCACGGACATTCCGTCCCGACGCGATTGTTCTCGACGTCATGATGCCCGGGATGGACGGCTTCGGTCTGCTTCGACGCCTCCGTGCCGACGGTGTGGACGCACCGGTCCTGTTTCTGACGGCGAAGGATTCGCTCGACGACAAGATCAGCGGCCTGACCCTCGGCGCGGACGACTACGTGACCAAGCCGTTCAGCCTCGAAGAGGTCGTGACGAGGTTGCGGGTCATCCTGCGCCGCGCCGGCCGCGGTGTCGCGCCGGAGCAGTCGCCGCGGGTGAAGTTCGCCGACATCGAACTCGACGACGACACCCGCGAGGTCTGGAAGAAGGGCGAACTGGTTGCACTCTCGCCCACCGAGTTCACATTGCTCCGATACTTCATGGTCAACGCCGGGACTGTTCTCAGCAAGCCTCGGATTCTCGACCATGTCTGGAACTACGATTTCGGCGGGGAGGTCGGAGTTGTCGAGTCCTACGTGTCCTACCTACGTCGCAAGGTGGATACGGGGGAGACGCCGCTGATCCACACGTTGCGTGGGGTCGGCTACGTGATGCGTGAACCGCGGCAATGATCGCCGCCGCGGAAAACGATCAGCTTCCGAAGCGGGGTCGTTTCCGTCTCCACTCACTGCCGCTGCGCTTCACCCTGGTTGCGGCCTTGCTGGTGTTGGCGGCGCTGGGGTTGTTGGCGTCGGGCGTGGCGGTCACTTCGGCGCTCGAGAATTCACTGACCCAGCGAACCGACAAAACGCTGTACGAGGCGGTCGACGGTTGGGCAAAGCCGCACACAAGAGATCTACAGCCGCCCAGTGACGTCGGCCCGGGCACCCGCCCACCCAGCCCCTTCTTCGTCCGGACAGTGACCCCGGACGGTCGGGTGATCGTCCTGAACGACAAGTCGACGACCACCGAACCCGACCTGTCCAAAGATTCCACCAACGGTCCGATCACCGTCGGATCGAGCGATGGTTCCGACGTGAACTGGCGAGTTCTCACGACGGTCCGCGAAGGCACGACCACGACTATCGGTGTGCGACTGACGGATAACGAGCAGACCGTCGACGACTTGGTCGGGCTGCAACTCGGCATCGGTCTGGTTGTTCTGCTGATCCTCGGCGGCGGAGCGTATTTCGTCGTTCGCCGGAGCCTGCGTCCCCTGGTCGAGGTGGAGGAAACCGCCGCTGCCATTGCCGCCGGCGACCTTCATCGACGAGTTCCGGAGCGTGACGACCGCACCGAAGTCGGCCGATTGTCCGTGGCACTCAACGGAATGCTCGCGCAGATTCAACACGCATTTGCTGCGACCGAGGCTTCGGAGGAATCAGCACGGCGTTCCGAGGAGAAGATGCGTAGATTTGTCGGCGACGCCAGCCACGAGTTGCGCACACCCTTGACGACTATCCGTGGATTCGCCGAGTTGTATCGCCAAGGCGCGATGACGGATACGGCAACGCTGATGAACCGAATCGAGGGCGAGGCGTCGAGGATGGGTCTTCTGGTCGAGGACCTACTCATGCTGGCCAGACTCGACGAACAGCGACCGCTCGAGAACAAGCCGGTAGATCTGCTTGCAGTTGCGGCGGATTCGGTACAGGCGGCGCGAGCGATCGCACCGGATCGAATCGTCAAACTGCAGATGACCGGCGGCCCAGGCCTACCCGAGGTGCACGGCGACGAGGCCAGACTGCGTCAGGTAGTCGCCAATCTGGTGGGCAACGCGATCAAACACACGCCGTCGGATGCACAGGTCACAGTTCGTGTCGGTACAACCGGGAACTCCGCGGTGGTCGAGGTTTCGGATACCGGTCAGGGCCTGAGTGAAGAGGATGCCGCGCGGATCTTCGAGCGTTTCTACCGCGCGGACACCTCTCGCACCCGCGAGACCGGAGGCGCCGGTCTCGGCTTGTCCATTGTTTCGGCCTTGGTTGCCGCGCACGCCGGAACCGTCAGCGTCGAGACGGCCCTCGGGCAAGGGACGACGTTCCGCGTCGAATTGCCGCGTGATTCGAAGGACGACTGACGAGGAACTACCGAAACCGGTCTCTCAGAAGTAGGTGTGCACCGTACCGACGACGCGGTAGTCCGAGTCCACCTCGGGAATCAGTGACCACTTGTCGAACGTGGTGCAGGGGTGCGAGATTCCGCAACCGAGCAGATCGCCGACCTTCACGTCGAAGTCAGCTGGAACGTCGACGTACGCGTGCTGGTCGTTGAGGGCGGTGATCGTCAGCTCTCGCGCCGATCGGTTGGATCCGTCGCGTCGGCGCCACAGGACTATGGGGAAGCCTGCGTCGGATCCGACGTCGCGACGACCGAAGCCCAGGATCGCGCGGCCGGGCTCAGGTATGGAGAGCACTACGCCCCAGACCTCAGCGGCTCCCTGCAGGGTTCGCGGACCATCCGCCCACGGCGAAGTCTCGGCATAGAGACCGTGATCGTGGGTGATGTAGCAACCGCTGCGCAGGACGACGCGTACACCGTTGTCGAGTGCCCAGCGGCCGGCCAGCTCGCGCACCACAAGATCGTGGAAAGCGCTGCCGCCGAACGTGACCAGTGGCCTGGGAGCCTTCGCGGAGTTGTTCTCGAACAGGTTCTCGGCGACACAGATTTCCGTGAACACCCGCGCGGATTTGAGATATGAATCGACGGAAATGCGACGGGCGGCCACCGAGGCTCCGGGCATCATGCCCTCGAATCCCTCGACTCCGGTGACTGTCAACGAAGGAGCCTGCGCCGCCGCACGTGCAACGTCGAGAGCTTGCTCGACAGTGCGAGCACCCGCGCGTCCGCTGTCGTATCCGAGTTCGACGAGAACCCGGATACGGCTGGCCGGTGATACTTTCGCTATCAACTGTTCCATCAGCCGGACGCTCTCGACGGAGTCGACGAGGGTGGTGACGAAGAAATCAGGGTCGGTGGCCTGAGCGTCGCAGATCCACCGAATGCCGGCGGGATCGAGAACCTGGCTGGCGATGATGATCGTGTCCACACCGAATTCACGCAGAATGCGTGCCTGCGCAACGGTTGCCGCCGTCATCGCCCAAGCACCGGCGTCGAGTTGGCGACGAACCAGTTCGGGGCTCATCGTGGTCTTCGCGTGGGGCGCCAGATCCACGTCGTGATCGGAACAGAACTGCGCCATGAGGTCGACGTTGTGCTCGATCGCTGCACGATTGAGTGTCATCACGGGTAGTAGGAGGTTGCCGTCGAGTGCAGAGATCGCCAGTGGCTCGAGGTCGGAGCCGTCGCGACCTTCGAGGTCGGTGCCGAATGCCTTGTGCTGCCAACCGATCGGGGGGTTCGCGAAATCCGTCATGGCATCGATTGTGCCGTTGATTGCAGACGAAGTGTTCATGTGTAGTGACTTTCTGTCAGAACTATGCAGGTCAGAACGTAATCGGGCTACGAGCGGCGTACCGGACGACCGGGCAACGCGTCCTCGACCACGGCACCGCCTTCGACGACGGGTACTCCGCCGACGAGCACGCGGCTGATTCCGGTGGAGGGGCGAGTGCCGTCGATGTAGGTGGCGTTGTCGGTGATCCGCTCGGGGTCGAAAACGAGGATGTCCGCGTCGCTACCGGGGCTGATCCGACCTTTCGACGCCATCGAGGGAACCGACTCCTCCAGAATCTGCGCGGGGATCAACGAGCAGCGCGCGATGATCTCCGACAGCGACAGCAGTTGGCGCTCGCGGTACAGGGTGCGAATCGCACGCGCATAGGTACCGGCGCCGCGGGGATGGCCGAGTGCCTTCTCCGGCAACGGCCACTGCAATGCATCGGCAGACGAACGGCCAGGCCAGGTCAGTGGCATCGCGTCGCTCGCGATGGCGGCGCGGTCGAAAGTCATCGCCCTTTCGAGGAACTCACGCTGCACGGTGTCGTTCTCGTCGAGGAACTCCACCAGCACCAGTCCACCGGGGTCGGTTGCCCGAAGGTGTTCCAGCTGTTTGCGGTCCGCGATACGTTCACCGGTGGGTACGAATGTCAGCGATCGTGGTGTCAGATTCATCAGATGAAGTTTGTCGGGATCGAGAAACGCAGCGCCGACGGCCGTCGACCCGGAACCGTACGGATACGCCTCCGTCGTGACGCGTGATCCGGCAGCCTGAACTTGTGCCACCACCGACAGTGCATGGTCGACGTGCATTCCCGAGGTGCTGTTGACGTGGCAGTAGTGCATGTGTGCGCCGGTTTCGGCTGCTGCACAGGCGATTTCGACGGCACCGTCCACCGGGCTCGACGGATCGGCCGAGATGAGCGGGCGCGCATGGGTGTAGGTGGGAACACCGGCGCGGGCCGCGAGATTCGCCACCTGCAAGTACTCGGTCGGATCGGATTTCGGGGCGTACCCGACCACCACTCCGATACCGAGAGCGCCTGCGGCCAGATCGTTTTCGAGAAGTTCGAGAATGTGTGCACGCTGCGAGGCAGATGGTTCGCCCTGCCAGCTCGGGGAACCGAGATGGTGCAGGAGCGTTCTGATGTCGCCGTCGGGATCGGCTCCCGAGAGTTCGATCATTCGGGCGTGAGCCCACGACGTCGCGTAGCCGTAGTTGATCGGGCGGCCCTCGGCGCCGGCCCGCGCATATGCTTTCGCGACAGGAATGACACCGGCTTCCAGTTCGAGGGCCGTGGTGACTCCGTCCAACGCCTGAAGTCGCTGCTCGGCGATTTCCTGTCCGTGGCTGTGCAGGTCGATGAATCCGGGGCAGATCACCTGACCGGTCACGTCGATCGTTTGCCGGGCTTCGATCGCGTCGTGACCCCACGCCGAGACCTTGCCGCCGGTGATCGCGATGCCCCGAACGTCGTCGGTTCCCGATGCGGGATCGACGACGCGGCCGCCGGTGAACACGATGTCGTGGACCTGCATCAGCGCTGCACTCCTGTCGTTGGTCGAACCGCCTGGCCCGGCGAATGTCCCGATGGTTTCACGGCTCGGGTATCGGATTCTGGTGTGAACGTCCCAAATGGAGGCCGACTCACCGTTCGAGCGGACAAGAAACGGATGCGCTCGAGTGTGAAGGTGAAAGCGAAGTTATCAATTCAGCCGATTGAGATCGATGGAGGACAGGAATGCACGTCTATATTTCGGTGGACATGGAGGGTATCGCGGGTATCGCGACGCTCGATCAGACGATCCGCGGCGGTGGCGGCTACCACCGTGCGCAGATGCTCATGACCGCCGAGACCAATGCTGCGATCGCCGGTGCGTTCGACGCCGGTGCGACGAGCGTCCTGGTCAACGACAGCCACGGAACGATGGACAATCTGCTTCACGCCGACCTGGATCCACGGGCGCGTCTGATCTTCGGAACACCGAAGATGCAGTGCATGGCGGAGGGACTGACGTCCGATCACGACGTCGCCCTGTTCGTCGGCTACCACGCACCCGCCGGTGGCCCCGGCGTCCTGGCTCACACGTTCTCGAGTTTGTTCGCGGACGTCCGCCTCGACGGTAAGTCCGTCTCCGAGACCGACGTCAACACTCTCTACGCTGCGACGCAAGGCGTTCCCGTCGGCCTGGTGACGGGTGACGACATCATCTGCGGCCTGGTGGACGCGGCCTCGCCGACCACGGAGACCGTCGAGGTGAAGAAGGCGCACGGTTGGTCGGCAACCAATTCGCTGCCGCCGTCGCTGGCGTGCGAGCAGATCCGAGCAGGCGCCGAGCGTGCAGTGCGCAAGGCCGACACACTGAAGCCGGTCGAGCTGCGTGACGAATGGACCCTCGAGATCGTTCACCCCACCACCACGGGAGCTGAACTGGCCGAGGCTGTTCCCGGCTCGCGACGGATTTCGGATCGTACGATTTCGCACACACTCGGCAGCGTCGACGACATTCTCGGTCTGATCACTGTCAATGCTCGGCTCGCGGCCGCAGGCGTCTCGACGATCGTGGCAGTCGCCAATCGCACGTAATGCAGTAACGACTCGACCTCGAATGCCGCCGACACCGTGTGTGTCGGCGGCATTTGTCATCTGTTGGGGCAGAACATGTTCCGATCGACCAAACGTTGCTTCGGGTATTGGTGGGACGAACCAATGCGGTAGACGTGTTCGCTGTCACACTTCATCAGGCTTTCAATGTTCTAGTCCATGCGGCACAAGACAATCCGGGAGGCTTGATGAAGGCGGAACGCGTCACAGTCGAAGAACCATCGCACACAAGTGGTGGAGCGGTTCGAACAATGATGGACAACAAGTCGATTCGACGCACAACCACCGTTACGGTCGGACTGCTCAGTACGATCTGGTTGATCGACATGGTGGATCGTGTGATGATCGGGCTTGCGCTTCCGATGATCGGCGACGAATTCTCCCTCAGCAGTACACAGTTGGGCGGAGTAGTCTCGGTCTTCGCGATCTTCTACATGCTCGGGCAGGTCCCCGGCGGCATGCTGGCCGACCGCTACGGACCCCGGCCACTGTTGATCGTGGCTTTGATCCTGTGGTCGGTGTTCACCGCATTGACAGGGTTCGCGTGGGGTCTCGTCTCGCTGATGGTCATGCGTGCGATGTTCGGCATCAGCCAGGGGCTCTTTCCGGCTGCGTCGTTCAAGGCGTTGGCAGAGCGGACGCGTCCGAAAACCAGAGCAACCGCGATGGGTTTCATGCTCGGCGCCAACAATCTCGGCCCTGGCGTCGCACCGCTGATCATCGCACCGGTTCTCATGGCGGTGGGGTGGCGTGACGCGTTCTGGCTGGTGGCGATCGTCGGCGCCGCGATCGGCACGGTGGTGTGGTTGGTGCTGCCGGCACCGTTGGACACGAAGATCTCGGAAGATCCCGAGGCTGCGCTGCAACCGCTGGCGAGTGCTCACTCGCGCGCCGCGGTGTTCAAGTCCGCGTCCGTCTGGAAGTTTGCGATTCTGTTCTGTCTGAGCAACATGTCCGCGTACGGGCTGATGACCTGGGTGCCGAGTTATCTGCTCAACGACAAGGGGTTCTCGCTGATCGACACGGGGATCTTCGCCGCGATCCCCTTCATCGTCACGGCTTTGGCCACGATTCTGGGCGGGCGATTGGTGGACAAGTACTTCCACGACCGGGCCCGGATTCTTCTGGTTCCGTGTATGGCCACGTCGGCAGTCCTGTTGTTCCTGATGACCACCGCCGACACCGTGGCGATGTTCACGTTCTACGAGACCTTGGCTCTAGGAATCAGCGGTCTGTGTTCGATGTCGATCTTCGCGATGCCGTTGAGGGCACTTCCTGCCGAATTCCTCGGTTCCGGAATGGGTTTGATCAACGGTTGTGGTCAGTTCGCCGGTTTCGTCACGCCGCTCGTGATGGGATGGATGGTGGACCAGTTCTCGTACATGGCTGCGTTCGGAGTCCTGGTCGGAGCGACGAGCGCTGCCGCATTGGTGGCCATGATCGTTCCGCAGACCCCGGCGAAATTCTGAGAAGGAGACCGAAGATGTCGGCAACGGACGGCACACGAAAGATCGAAGACGACGTCGTCACCGATTTTTCCGAGAAGATGAGTTACGGGGCCTACCTCGGACTCGATACACTCCTGGATTCGCAGCATCCGGTGAGCGATCCGGAGCACCACGACGAACTCTTGTTCATCATTCAGCACCAGACCAGCGAGTTGTGGCTCAAGCTGTTTCTCCACGAGATACGGGCGGCCAGAGCAGCTATAGCTGCCGACGACATCCGGGTCGCTTTCAAGCGCATCGCGCGCGTCAAACACATTCAGGCCACACTGACTGAGCAGTGGTCGGTGTTGGCGACACTGACGCCGGCGGAGTACGCGGAGTTCAGAGGCGTTCTCGGCAACTCGTCGGGGTTCCAGTCGTACCAGTACCGCGCCGTGGAATTCGTGCTCGGAAACAAGAACGCCGGCATGCTGAAGGTGTTCGAATCGGATCCGTCCGCCCATCGATTGTTGGAGACCCTGCTCGGGGAGCCGACACTGTACGACGAGTTCTGGCGATACCTGTCCAGGCAGGGCTACGACGTTCCGGCGTCGGCTCTCGAACGAGACGTCAGCGCGCCCTACGTGCGCAACGACGAGTTGATTCCGCTGGTCAAGGCGATCTACGAAAACGTCGAACAGCACTGGACGGCGTACGAGGCATTCGAGGAGTTGGTCGACCTCGAGGAGAGCTTCCAGTTGTGGCGGTTCCGGCACCTTCGGACGGTGCTGCGCGTGATCGGCATGAAGAAGGGGACCGGCGGATCGAGTGGTGGTGCCGGGTTCCTGCAACGTGCGTTGGAGTTGAGCTTCTTCCCCGAGCTGTTAGCCGCTCGAACCGAGATCGGAACCTGACACACCTGCTTCATGACACGGCTGCCTATTACAGACAGCCGTTCGTGGCACACGACGAATCCCGGCCCGAAGGACAGGAGTCTTCGACAAGATCCGACCGGGGTGGTTCGACCAAGCTGAACTTGCGAAGTTGCAAGTCGGTGACAGGAGAGCGTCGGAGTGGACAAGAAGACAATGGTGGCGGACCTGGCGGCACTGGTAACCGCCGAGTCGCCCAGTTCCGACCTCAGCGCAGTCGATGCATGTGCGGACGTGGTGGCCGAGATCGGTGAACGCCATCTCGGGAGCGCACCGGAACGTATTCGCATCGACGGTCGTCAGCACTTGCGTTGGTCCTTCGGCACGGAACCGAAGGTGATGCTCCTGGGCCATTTCGACACTGTCTGGCCGCTCGGAACGCTCGCGGAGTTGCCCTGGTCGGTCACCGACAACATCGCCACCGGACCCGGAGTCTTCGACATGAAGGCCGGCATCGTCCAGCTCTTTCATGCGCTCGCATCGCTTCCGTCGCTCGACGGAGTGGTCGTGCTCCTCAATTCCGACGAGGAGATCGGCTCCCCGACCTCGCGCGCACTGATCGAGGAGCAAGCGCGTCAGGTCGACGCTGTGTTGGTCCTCGAGGCCGCCGCCGACGGCGCGGTGAAGACCGCGCGCAAGGGTATGTCGCTGTACTGCGTCGACATCGAGGGACGCGCTGCGCACGCCGGATTGGAACCGGAGCGAGGTGTGAACGCTGTCGTGGAACTGGCGCATCAGATTCAGGCGGTTGTGGAGCTCGCGGATCCGTCGGCGGGAACATCGGTGGTGCCGTCGGTGATCAGTGGCGGAACCACCACCAATACCGTTGCAGCGCAAGCACAACTGTGGTGTGACGTTCGAATGTGGTCGGCGAAGGAACAGGAACGCATCGATCGTTCGATCCGCGCGCTGGTGCCGGTGCTGGCCGAAAGTCGAATTTCGGTGACCGGAGGACCCAACCGTGGGCCCCTGGAATCCGCGTCGTCGGAGAAGCTGTACTTTCTCGCTCATCAGGTCAGCAGTGAGAGCGGGTTGGGGATGCTGCGCGACTGCGCCGTCGGCGGTGCCTCGGACGGAAACTTCACCGCTGCAGTCGGAACCCCGACGTTGGACGGCCTCGGTGCCGTCGGCGGTGGGGCCCATGCAGCCACAGAACACGTAGAGATAGATCAGATGATCCCGCGCGCCACGTTGCTGGCCGGTCTGGTGACTCGAGTCCTGGAGGGAGGACTGTGACGATGACGTCGCCGAACAATGTCCAACGCAAGATTGCTCAACCGGTGGGAGGTGTTTCGCCTTCGCGGATGCGTCAGGCGATCAGCCAAGCCGAACAGGCCGCTCTGCTTGCGTGTGTGACCATCGAAACCGTCACCGGGCATGCCGAGTTGGAACAGGTATTCGGCTTGTTCGAGAAGGTATGGCAGCCGGAGAGCGGAAATCCGCCCGTACACCGGGACATGATGAAAGCACTCTCGCACTCCGGTAATTACGTCGCCGGTGCTTTTCGTGGCGGAGACCTGATCGGTGGCTCGGTCGCCTTCTTCGAAGAGCCACAACATCGTTCGTTGCATTCTCACATCACGGGGATTCTCCCGAACGTGCAGAACGGGCACATCGGCCTGGCGTTGAAACTGTTCCAGCGGGCGTGGGCACTGGAACGGGGAATCCTCCACGTGCGGTGGACTTTCGACCCGCTCGTCGCGCGCAATGCCTATTTCAACGTCTCGAAACTCGGTGCGTTTCCGGTCCAGTATCTGCCGCGTTTCTACGCGCCGATGAACGACAGTCTCAACGGCGGCGCAGACAGCGACCGGTTGTTGATCGACTGGGAGATCGGTAGCAGCAAGGTTTCCGACGTCGTCGCCGGTTCGGGAGAAGTCCCGACTCCCGAGTCCTTGGGGGCGAGCGAACTGCTGTCCGTCTCCGAAGCCGGCCTGCCCGTGTTGAAGTCGACGAAGAATCGTTTCGTCACGGTGGCTACACCGAATGACGTGTACGCACTGCGCAAGTCGGACCCGGTGGCGGCGAACGATTGGCGACTGGCCGTCCGCGAAACTCTCGGGGGCGTGCTCGCCGAGAACGGAGTGGTTCTCGCAGTTACCAGAACCGGAAAGTACGTGCTGGACCGTGCGCCGGGAACACAGGCAGGCAGGACAACAGCGGAGGTTACATCGTGAAGATCGACGGAGTTGAATTACGCCGGGCAGCAATGCCGTTGAAGGCGCCGTTTCGAACCTCGTTCGGCACGGAGACCACCAAGGACGTGTTGTTCGTCAAGGTCGTCACCTCGGAGTCGGAGGGCTGGGGCGAGTGCGTAGCGATGTCCGATCCTCGCTACTGCTCCGAATACACGGACGGCGCCGCCGAAGTCCTTCGCAAGTTCCTGATTCCGTCTCTGGGTGAACTCACCGATCCCGACGTGCACGCACTGAGCGCGACGATGGAACAGTTCGCCGGGCACCCGATGGCCAAAGCTGCCCTGGAAACCGCCTTCCTCGACGCCGAATTGCGCGCCGCCGGGACGAGCATGTCCTCGTATCTCGGCGCAGTGGTCGATCGGGTACCCGCGGGTGTTTCGGTGGGTATCAAGAATTCGATCGACGAACTGCTCGACGAGGTGGGCGACTTCCTCGACGCCGGATACCTACGCATCAAACTGAAAATCGAACCGGGCTGGGACATCGAGCCGGTTCGCGCAGTCCGCGAGCGGTTCGGCGACGACGTACTCCTCCAGGTCGACGCGAACACCGCGTACACCTTGGCTGACGCGCGCCATCTCCAGCGGCTCGACGACTTCGACCTCCTGCTGATCGAGCAGCCGCTTCCCGAAGAGGAACTGCGCGGCCATGCCAGGTTGGCCGAGATGATGCGGACGCCCGTCTGTCTCGACGAGTCGATCACCTCCGCCAAGGTCACTGCAGACGCGCTGGCCATCGGCGCGTGCAGCGTGGTGAACATCAAACCGGGACGTGTCGGCGGTTATCTCGAATCGCGTCGAATCCACGACGTCTGCAAGGCCAACGGAATTGCCGTGTGGTGCGGCGGAATGCTCGAGACCGGAATCGGCCGGGCCGCCAACGTCGCTCTTGCCGCGCTCCCTGGATTTGTCCTACCAGGCGATACGTCAGCCTCCGACCGGTACTTCGCCGAAGACATCACTGAGCCGTTCGTGCTCGACGACGGTTACGTGAAAGTTCCGGAAGGACCGGGCATCGGCGTCGAACCGATCCCTGACCTGCTCGAAGCAATTACCACGTCGGTCGAATGGATCGGTATGGATCGGCTTTGACGAATCACTATGACACACTTCGTTCACAGGACGAAGGAGTGATAGACGTGGGCACCGTACGACCTCGCATCAGTTTGGTGCGGCTTCTCGAAGACGTGGGAACTACGGTGCTGAATCCGGTTGTCGGCGCCCCGGAGGCGGTCCAGGAGATCGCCTCGGTGGTCATTCACGACCCCGACGACGACTCACCCTCGACGGCTGACTCCATGGTGCTGCTGGTCGGGATCACCGGCGGTCAACGTATCGCGGAGGCCGTGGCCGGCCTGGCCGAGCGCGGAGTGCGCGTGGTGGTCGCGCGGGTGACCACCGAGGTCAGCGATGCGGACCGCGAATCCGTCATCTCTTCCGGTGTCGTCCTGTTGGCTCTGTCGCGTGGAGTTTCGTGGGTTCAGCTGACAAGCCTGCTTCATTCGGTGCTCTCCGCCCGAAACGAAGTCGGGCACATCCACTCACGCGGAGGTGGACCGGCCGGCGATCTGTTCGCCTTCGCCAACGCCGTCAGCGCACTCTTGGATGCCCCGATCACGATCGAGGACCGAAGCTCACGGGTCATCGCCTTCTCCGGCCGCCAGGAAGAAGGAGACGGTCCACGTATCGCGACCGTTCTGGAGCGGCAGGTTCCTGACCAGTACATTCGAGTGCTCGAAGAGGCAGGGGTCTTCGACCGGCTCTATCGCAGCGACGATCCGGTGTGGGTCTCTGCCGAGACCCTCGGTACAAAAATGGGACGTATCGCCGTGTCCATCCGAGCCGGCGACGAGTTCCTCGGCTCCATGTGGGTGGCAACCGGTGAGCCGATGTCCGAGGACCGGATGCGTGCACTGCGCGATTCGGCCGGGTTGATCGCGCTGCAGATGTTGCGGTTGCGCGGCGGCGCCGACGCCGAGCGTCGACTGCGCGCAGACCTGATCGCAACCCTGCTCGACGGTGGGTCCGGTGCGGTCGACGCGATGAATCGCCTCGGCCTCGGGACCGGTCCCGCACTCGTGATGGCCTTGGGCCGTAGGTCTTTCGAGGGATCGTCGAAACCGGACGACGCCGCCCACGTGGTGCGGCTGACCGACGCTCTGGCCATGCATCTCGGCGCCGTCCACTCGCAGTCGGCGGCTGCATTGGTCAACGGAACCGGCTACGCTGTGCTGTCTGTGCGAGGGCATTCCCCCGCAGAAGCCGAGCTGCAGGCATTCCGTGTGGCCTCGGATTTCCTGGACCGCACCGGAGCGTCCGGCGACACGATCATCGGGATCGGCCGGGTCGTGACCAGACCGGCTCAGTTGAGCCGATCGAAGCGCGACGCCGAACATGCCCTCGAAGTGTTGTTGGCGGGACGAGCGTCGGGCAGCGTCGCCACTTTCAGCAGCGTCCACGTCGACGCCATTCTGTTGGAGATCGCGTCGGAAGCCGCAGCCGAAGGATTCTCGGACCTCGGGCCCATCGAGGCGATCGCCAGCCACGATGCTGCCCATGCGACCTCGTTCGTCGACACCCTTGATGCGTGGCTCAACGCCTTCGGCGACGTCGGTGACGCCGCGGCGTCATTGCACGTGCACCCCAACACCTTTCGGTATCGCCTCAGCAAGTTGAAGGGTATGGCCGCGTTGGATCTCGACGACCCCAACGTCCGCTTCCGGTTGATGGTGCATCTTCGTCTGCGCGGTCCACGCTAGTTCGAAATCCGAAAAATGCGGGTCGCGCCGGCTTCTCGGCGCGACCCGCATTTTCGTCGGTGGGTTCAGATCAGCTGTTGTTGCGGAGTGCTTCGACAGCGATGCGGCCGACGGTTCCGATGGAAGCGTCGATCTTCGGGGCGCGATGGGTGAGCTCGTGGGACTTGGTGAAGACACCGACGGCGTAGCGCTTGCCGTCCGGGTACACCACGACGCCGGCTTCGTTTCGTACCAGTCCCAGCGTTCCGGTCTTGGCAGCGACGGTGACCTCGTCGGGGAAGCCAGATGAAAGGCGGTGCGGCCAGACCTGCTTGCTCATGATCGTTCGGACCTCTTCGCAGGCCGAAGCAGGGCCGGCTTCGTCACGCCAGATTGCAGCCAGCAACATTGTGATCTCACGCGGAGTGCTGGAGTTGGAGCGGGCCGGATCCATGATGGAAATCGTCCGGAGAATTTCGATCGGGGGGTATTCCAGCAAGGTTTCCTTGTCGACTCCGAGGTCTTCGTAGACTGTTTTGAAGAGACCGCGGCAGTCACGTACCAGGTTGGTCTTCTCCAAACCGAGCCCGCGCAGCGTTGCGACGATGTTGTCGAGTCCGAGACGCTCGTACAAGAAATCAGTGGCGGCGTTGTCGCTGAAGCTCATCATGAGCAGAGCGAGATCTCGCCAGCTGGCGGTGACATCGTCGGCGCAACCGCCGATACCGATGCCGCCCGAGCGGAACTCGGCGGTCACCGTGGCGTGCTCGGTCGGATCAAGGGTGCCTGCCGCTACTTCACGTGCGTACTGGAGTACGACAGGAATCTTGAATACGGAGGCGAGGATGACACCTTCGTCAGCGCCGTAGCCGAACTCTTCGCCGGAATCGATGTCGCGCGCGTGGACGAACGCGTCTGTCTTCGCTTCGGCCAGTACAGCAGCGATCTCCTGCTGTGCGCTCTCAACGTACGTGGCGGTGTCGGTCATTCGAGAAGCCCTTTCGTCGGTATCCGTATATCTGGGTTATTCGTGGATCTGACGATAGTGAGTCGGTGCCGGGGGGTCTTGTACGAATCGACGAAGGTTGGCCCACGGTTCGGTGCTGATACGCCGAATCGTCCGGGCGTCGGGGTGTTCTCCAGATCAGGAGGCGTACGTTTCGAGCCGGCAGCGGACAAGGCTGTCGAGATCCCCGCGGCGCTTGTCGGAGACGATGCCTGCCAACAGGAGAGTGAACAACTCGTCGATGCGGTCGTTCAAATCGCTTCGCCTGGTGAGTACGTTCGAAACCAGTTGGACGCCGGTGAATGCCGAGATCGCCACGCGGCCCACAGATTCCGGCTCCACGGCGTCGCGGATATCGCCTTCGCGCTTCGCAGCGTCGGCCAGTTTTCGAAGCTCGCGAATCCACGCGAGGTACGGACCTTGCGAACCGTCGGCAGAGGCCAATTCGAGGGTAAGCCGGACTCCCGCACGAACAATCGGGTCCGCGACAAGTTGGCGGCCCATCTCGTGGCACACCATGACGAGCTGTTCCAGTGCCGGTGCGCCTGTGGCTGCAACTGCGGTGAAGGCGGTGATCGAGATCTGGTGCTGTTCTTCGATGACAGCTTGAGCCAATTCGTCTTTGGACGAGAAGTGGAAATAGACCGCGCCCTTGGTCATCTGCGCCGCGGACACGATGTCGTTCATGCTCGTGCTGCCGTACCCCGTGACTTCGAACCGATCGGCAGCGCCACGAAGAATCTGACGCCGACTGATCTTGGCACGTTCCTGCATTGCTCCCTTGTCCTCCGACTGTTAACACGTGAACTAGTTTTAGGGCCCTAGGTCCCGGACCAGCGCCCCACGGTAGCAGCGAAACTCGTGCTCGCGCGACAGCGCGAAACGGACTGTTCGGTGTGCAATCGCAGGTCACGGTCGGTAGGAGCGACAAATGCGACCGCCGCAACCTCCGTTGGAGGCTGCGGCGGAGAGTCCAGTTATCGGCCAGCGAAATTCGGTCGAAGGTACGCGATCAACGAGTCGAGACAGTTGCCTCGAAGCCGAGGTCGCGTAGTGCCGACTTGAGTTTGGTCTGTGCCTCGTCGAGAGATTCGGGTGACGGCGAAGTGTCGGCGCCACTGATGTCGAAGTTCCCCATGTCGTATGCGGGGAAGACGTGAACGTGAAGATGCGGAACTTCCAGACCTGCGATGAGGAGACCGGCCCGAGGCGCGTCGAACGCCTTCCTCACAGCCTGACCCAGGGTGCGGGCAACCGCGGTGACCTTGGCAAAGAGTTCAGGATCTACGTCCTGCCACTGATCGACCTCGGCGCGCGGTACGACAAGTACGTGACCCTGCGTTACCGGTGCGATGGTCAGGAACGCGACAACGTCGTCGTCCTCCCACACGAAACGTCCTGGTAGATCCCCATTGATGATGGCGCTGAAGACTGAAGGCATACCCCGAGATTAGCCCGCGTCCGGTTGCCAGGAAACTCCCAGGCTGGATGCAGGTTCGTCGGAGCCGGCCCGACAAATCTAGGACGCATGACGACAGAAGCCATGCAGACCGCGGGCAGCACGGACGCAGGGGAGCTCTCCGCGACGACTGTAGTGCTGGACGTGGTCGTCCCGGTATACAACGAAGAGGCGGGCCTCGAGACGTGCGTGCGCCGCTTGCGCCATCATTTACGCACGCAGGTGCCATTTTCTGCCCGAATTACCATCGCGGACAACGCCAGTGTCGACGGTACGTTGGCGCTCGCTCGTTCCCTCGCCGAAGAATTCGACGACGTCCGGGTCGTGCACCTGGATGCCAAGGGCCGCGGCCGAGCACTGCGGCAGGTGTGGAGCGATTCCGACGCGGACGTGGTCGCGTACATGGACGTCGACCTCTCGACTGATCTCAACGCCCTGATGCCGTTGATTGCTCCGCTGCTCTCGGGGCACTCGGACATCGCCATCGGTTCTCGGTTGGCACGTTCGTCCCGCGTGGTCCGTGGCCCCAAGCGTGAGTTCATCTCGCGTAGTTACAACCTCATTCTCCGAAGCGCACTGCATGCTCGCTTCTCCGACGCTCAGTGTGGTTTCAAAGCCATGCGCGTCGACGTTGCGCGACAACTACTTCCGCTGGTGGAGGACACCGGATGGTTCTTCGACACCGAATTGTTGGTGCTGGCCGAGCGGGCCGGGATGCGAATTCACGAGGTCCCCGTCGACTGGGTGGACGATCCGGACAGTCGGGTAGACATCGTCGCCACGGCAGTCGCCGACCTCAAAGGTGTGGTGCGCGTCGGGCGAGCACTCTCGACCGGCTCACTCCCACTGGCCGAGCTCAGGGCGAGTTTCGGACGTGAACCGTTGGTTCCGGGTGTTCCGCGAGGCATGGTCGGGCAGCTCTCACGCTTTGCAGTGGTGGGAGTCATTTCTACGCTTGCGTACGCGCTGCTCTATCTCGCACTGCACTCGATTATGGGTGCGCAGTGGGCCAATGCCGTCGCATTGCTGGTGACCGCGGTGTTCAACACCGCCGCCAATCGCGCCTTCACCTTCGGGATCCGGGGGTCGGAAGGATCCGCCCGTCACCAAATGCAGGGCCTGCTCGTATTCGGGTTCGGCTTGCTGCTCACCAGCGGATCGTTGTTCGTGCTCGACGTTGTGGCACCCGATGCGTCCAAACACGTCGAGCTTGCAGTACTTGTCATTGCCAATCTTGTTGCCACAGTGAGTCGATTCATCGCACTGCGCTGGGTGTTTCGCACCGCACAACCCGTAGGAGCCAATCGATGACCGCCACTGCAGAGAGACTCGCCGCGTCGGTGCCGGCGCCGGAACCGCAGCGTCGGGTGCGCTGGGAACCGTGGGCGCTCGGAGTGCTGTTGGTGGGGACCGGAGTCGCCTACATCTGGGGTCTGGGTGCATCCGGATGGGCCAACTCGTTCTATGCCGCTGCGGTACAGGCAGGTTCGGTGTCGTGGAAGGCCTTCTTCTTCGGTTCTTCGGACGCTGCCAACTCGATCACCGTCGACAAGCCGCCCATGTCCCTGTGGTTGATGTCGCTGTCGGTTCGCATCTTCGGACTCAACTCCTGGGCGATGTTGGTGCCGCAGGCACTCCTCGGGGTCGGATCCGTAGCGCTGTTGTGGGGAACGGTTCGACGCTACTTCGGTGCCGCTGCCGGACTCCTCGCCGGTTTGGTGCTGGCGCTTACTCCCGTAGCAGCGCTGATGTTCCGGTTCAACAACCCGGATGCCTTGCTGGTGCTCCTGATGATCGCAGCAGTGTGGGCGATGATGCGCGCCGTGCAGGACGGCCGAACCCGCTGGCTCGTGTTGGTCGGCGTCTTCTGTGGATTCGGTTTCCTGACAAAGCAATTGCAGGTCATGTTGGTGGTTCCGCCACTGGCACTCACCTATCTGATCGCCGGACCGCCGAAACTGGGTAAGCGGGTCCTTCAACTGTTTGCTGCACTGGGCGGGTTGATCGTCTCCGCCGGATGGTGGTTGGCAATCGTCGAACTGTGGCCGGCCGACTCACGTCCTTGGATCGGTGGTTCGCAGAACAATTCGATTCTCGAGCTGACGCTCGGTTACAACGGGCTCGGACGCTTGAGCGGCAACGAGACCGGAAGCGTCGGCGGCGGCGGAATGCGCGGTGCTGGTGATGCTGCGGCCGGCGCTGCTGCGGGAGGTTTCCCGGGAATGGGCGAGGCAGCAGGTGGCATGACAGCAGGCGGTATGGCACCAGGTGGTGGAGCCGGCGGCGGTATGTGGGGGAGTACCGGCATTACCCGACTGTTCGAATCTGCCCAGGGCGGGCAGATTGCCTGGTTGATTCCTGCCGCACTGATACTTCTGGTGGCTGGAATCGTGCTGCGAGGCAGGGCTCCGCGCGTCGACACACAGCGCGCCTCGTTCATCGTCTGGGGCCTGTGGCTGTTGGTGACCGGACTGACCTTCAGTTTCATGGCGGGAATCTTCCACGCCTACTACACCGTTGCGCTGGCGCCGGCGATCGCCGCACTGATCGGTTCAGGATCCGTAGTGGCGTGGCGTCACCGTGACGTCCTCTGGGTTCGCATCATTCTGGCGGTGTCCGTGGCCGCAACCGTCGCGATGGCGTGGGTACTGCTCGGACGCTCGCCTTCATTCGTACCGTGGCTCCGGTGGGCCATTCTGGTAGTCGGCGTTGTCGCTGCCGTGGCATTGCTGATTCCGGCAGTGACGCGAGGTCGATTGGCTGTGGCAGTGATTCTCGCGGCGATCTTCACCGGTTTGGCGGGTCCGACTGCCTACGCGATCGACACGATCAACACTCCGCATACCGGTTCCATAGTTTCGGCCGGACCGAGCGTCGAAGGTGGAATGGGTGGGCCCGGCGGCGGCCGCGGTGGATTCGGTGGATTCGGCGGATTCGGTGGCACGGCTGATGGAGGCAACCGTCGGATGGACGGAACGCCGCCTGCAGGAATGGGTCAGATGCCCGGTGGTGCAACAGCTCCAGGTACCACCACATCGACCACTGACGGAACGCGAGGCGCAATGGGAGGCGGCGCTGGTGGTTTACTTCAGGGCAGCACGCCGGGAGCCGCTGTTGTGTCCACACTTGAAGTGAACTCCGACCAGTTCACGTGGGTAGCCGCGGCAATCGGGTCCAACAGCGCCTCGGGCTATCAGCTTGCGACGCAATCACCGGTCATGGCTATCGGAGGGTTCAACGGCAGCGATCCGTCCCCGACGCTCGTGCAGTTCCAGCAGTACGTTGCAGAGGGCAAGATTCACTTCTTCATCGCCGGCGGCGGGATGGGTGGCGGTATGAACGCCGAGGGCACCGCTACCGCTATCTCGACGTGGGTGACCGAAAAGTTCACCGCCACAACAGTGGACGGAGTTACCCTCTACGACTTGACGGTTGGGGGCTGACCAGCAAGAGCGCACGCCAGGTCCGCATCGGAGGAGCACTTCCGATGCGGACCTGGCCGTGTTCTGTTGTGCCCGAGAAGCTGTTCTCAGGTTTTGAAGGTGGTGTTCGCCGGCCTCGGGTGCTGCCCGGGGTCGATCGAGGGCGGCGGGATGAACCACGGTTTGTTGTCGACGCCCATTCTGATTTCCCATTTTCCGACGAACCCGGATTTGCGGTGCATCAACCGGTGGTGCGAACGGCATAGTAGGACAAGGTTGTTCATTACTGTCGGGCCGCCGTTGGCCCAGTGCTTAATGTGGTGTGCGTCGGTCCACGCCGGTACGCATGTGCAGCCGGGGAAGGCGCAGCCCTTGTCTCGGGCGATCAACGCCACTCTCTGTTCGGCGTTGACCAATCGTTTTCCGGGTTTCGCATCCAACGGCGCGCCGTGAGCGTCGAGCAACACCGTCGAGAGGAAACAGTCGCACCCCAACAACCGCGTCTGCGACACCGACAGAGGCCCGAGCCACGGCATGTGCCCGACATCAAGATCTGACAGGTCCAGATCGAGCGAGCCTTCGTCGTCCACATCAGAAGGTGCAGCGGCGCAGTCCCGATGCTCGGCAAGATCCCGAGCATTGATGTGCACGTTCACATGCGGACGCTGACCACCATCGGTACCGGTCTTGGCGCAGTCGAGGTAGCGGCGGATCAGTTCGGTGAACCCGTCCGCGGTCCGCTTCGCCGCCGACCGGGCATCGGGAGTTCCGTCGGGTGCTGGGGTGGGCATCGTCAGATTCGACAGGGCCGATAACAGCATTTCGCCGGTGAGGGCGTCGAAATCGCCTCGCACCACCACGCGACCGTTGAGTGTCGATGCGATACGGAGCTCGTTGCGGTCGACATCTTCGGCAGGTGGAATCTCATCGGATTCGAACAGCCGCTCCAAGGTCGCGATGACGTGCCGCACCTTCGTTGTCGTCGCCTCCACACCCGAGGCTGCCGCAAGTAGCAGGTCGATACAGCGAGGTAACGCCTCGTCCGGCATCCCCTTCGGCGGGGATTCGCAGAACGCCACGATCAACACTGCGTGATCGAACGAGCAATCCCCACAATCGAATCTCGCTGCTACCGCGGGAAACGGCCGCAACGCCGCACCCAACGCGGCGATCTTCTTCCCGTCCCGAACCTGCAGCATCGTGTTGGCCGCCAACCACGCACCGACCCCGCGGCTGGCAATCACCTGATCATCGGGGCGCATCGAGAGCTCGTCGATTACCGCCACACGCACGGCTTCCAGGCGCAGAATTTCCGCACTCGCCGACACCGCAGCAGCGCGCAACTCCGCGGCAGACAACTGCCACAGCCGTCCGCGTAACCCCACCGCAGAACCCGAAACAACGTCCGACAGATAGACACTCATTGAATCCCCCGATCCCCACCCTTAATGATAGTCGAACATCAGTTCGAGTCAAGGGGGAAATAGGCAGGGTTAAGCGCGAATGCCGTCGAGGTCGTGGACCGTGTCGCAGCAGGCGTCGAGTAATTCGCGATCATGGCTGATGAGTAGTACGCCGACGTCGGTTTCGGCGGCGCGACTCTCGATCAACCGAATGAGCGCGGCCGTCGTGGCAGCGTCGAGCATCGCCGTCGCCTCGTCGCAGATGAGGTATTTCGGCTGTTGTGCCAGCGATCTCGCGAGGCAGGCGCGCTGCAGTTGGCCGTCGCTGACCTGGTGTGGTCTGCGGGACAAGAGATCGGGGGTGAGGCCCACTTCTGCAGCCAGCGTGACCACATCGATTGTCCTGCCGGCAATATCACCGGGTTGCCCGATGATCGAGGCGAGCGTCTGCCGAGGGTCGGTCGATGCACGAGGCGACTGAAACAGCATTGATACCGTGCCGCGTAACGCCGCAGGTACCGAGAATTTGGTACCCACGACAGGTGATCCGTCGATCCGCACCTCACCTGACCATGGTGCGTCCAGTGAGGCGAGAATTCTTGCAAGTGTGGACTTTCCGGTTCCCGACGGCCCGGTCAGGCCGATCAACTTTCCCGACGGAATCTCGAGGGAAATGTTTTCGAGCACCGGTCGGTTTCGGTGGTACCCACTGGTGATTCCCAATGCCTGCAGACTCATGTCAGCCCACCTTCCGCAATGTTCGGTACGTGCGTTCGCCGAGGGTTACCAACTCGGTCGGTCCACCGGACTGTTTCGACTCCGGGCGTCGTAGGTGATAGACGCACTCGTCGGGGAGATCGGTCAGTTGCGGTGGCGAGCCGGGGATCGGATTCAAACCGCGGGAAGGTAAGGCGCCGAGTAGGTCTCGGGTGTAGTCGTGGAGTGGATCCTGGAACACCAGAGTAGCCGGACCGGTTTCCATGATGCGTGATGCGTACATGACGGCAAGTCGATCCGCGACGCCGCTGCGGGTAAGGGATGTCAGGTCGTGGGTGATGAGCAGGACTGCCGCCCCGGCGTCCGCGCACTCGCGAAGTAGGCTCATGACGTGGTCGGTGAGTTCGCGGTCGAGATTGGCGGTGGGTTCGTCAGCCACGATCACCGACGGATTCCCGGCCAACGCACCGGCAATGGCGACGCGTTGCGCCATGCCACCCGACAGTTCGTGCGGGTAGCAGTCCAGAGTCGAGGGCTCGAGTCCGACGCGAAGTGCCAAGGCGTCGCAGGTGTGATCGCTGCCGAGCGCGTCGATGGTTTCTTGCAGTTGCGATCTCGCAGTTCGAACGGGGGTGAGATGTGTTGCGGCAGATTGCGGAACGAGCGCAGCATACCGCCCCCGGAACGCGGTGCCGGAGAAGACATCGATCTCCTGATCGGGGGTGCCAACGGTGACCGTTCCAGTTCGAGAAGCTGTCGGCGGCAACATGTTCATGACCGATGTGGCGACGATCGACTTGCCGCACCCGGATTCGCCGACGAGTGCGGTCACCGTGCCGGCCGGGACCGAGAGGTCTATGTCGCTCGCAGCGTGGACTACGGATCCTCCGGGTAGAGGGATCCTGACGGTGAGGGATTCGATGCGTAGGCCGTGGTTCACAATCGCAACTCCGAAGGTCGTGGGGGAGTGAGCATCGACCGCAGGGCCGAACCGGCGACTGCAACTGCGACGGTGGCGATCACGAGGACTGCGGCGGGGAATACCAGCGTCCACCAACCGCCGAGGAGCAGAGAACTGCGTGCCTCTTCGAGAAGCGTTCCTAGACTGGGCTTGTGCGGGGGAAGGCCGAAACCCAGGAAGGACAACGTCGATTCGTGCCACACGGCGTGGGGTAAGAGGAGAACAACCGCGATCAAGGCCTGCGGCGCCGTCGCCGGCACGAGGTGGCGCATGATCACGTGACGCCGACTTGCCCCCGCCAGAATGGCGGCGTCGATGTACGGTCGTTCGCGCAGACTCAAGATCTCGGAGCGGATGATCCGGGCCACTTGGGTCCAGTGGGTCAGTGCGATCGAAAGCACGATGGCGGCAATGCTTCCGCGGAACATCGCGACGATGACGATGCCGAGCAACAGGTGGGGGAGCGCGTTGACGGCGTCGGTGCCGCGCATGACGAACCTGTCCACCCAGCCGCCGACCAGCCCAGCCGTGGTACCGACGGCGACGCCGATCACCGTGGCGAGCAGCGCGCAGGCGAGTGCGATGAGTAGTGAGGTTCGAATGCCTGCAGCTATGCGCACGAACAGATCTCGTCCCGCAGAGTCCGTTCCGAACGGGTGATCGAAGGATGGAGCCAGGCGGGCCGCCGAGAAGTCGGTGACTCGGTCGTCGACGTCGGCCAACCATGGGACCAGCGCCGCGTACAGCGCAACGAGGATCAGCACGCCGAGGGCGATCTTGAAGCGTCGCTCAGCCATCGGTACTCACTCTCGGGTCGAGTACTGCAACCAGGACGTCGGCAAGTAGTGAGCCGAGCATCACCGTCAATGTTGTACCGACGGTGAGGAATGCGAGCAGGGCCATGTCGAGGTCACGGGCAGAGGAAACGATGGCGCCGGCGATCCCCGGCCAACTGAAGACCTCTTCCACCAGCACCGCCCCGACGATCAGCTCGGGCAATCGCACGCCGACGATGTTCACGAAGGGCGCCAGTGACGTCGGCAGTATGTGGCGCTTCGTAATGGTCGGCGTCGGGATTCCGCGCGCTACTGCGCCCGCGACAAACCCTTCGCCTTTCGATCCCACGACGGATTCTCGGACGGCGAGGAGGAGCCACGGCATCTGCGAAATGGCGAGCACCGTCACCGGTAGGACCAAGTGTCGGACGACCTGTCCCGGTGTGGGATCGGCACCCCCGTCGGTCAGTCCGGCGACCGGGAGCCAGCCAAGAGTCAAAGCGAAGAGCGCGATGGCCCCCAGTGACAAGACAAACGGCGGAAGTCCCTGAACGACGACGCTCAGCCCGGACACGATCTTGTCCAGGAATCCTCCACTGCGGATTCCGGCGAGAACACCGAGTGCCAGCGAGGCGAGAATCGCGATGACGAGTGAGATGCCGACCAGCAGCAGGGTCCACGGCAGACGCTCGGAGATAACCTGGGAAACAGGCTGATTGAACGATCTGGAGATCCCGAGATCGCCGGTGAACACACCCTGGAGCCAATTCCAGTACGTGCTGTACCAGGGGTTGTCGAAACCCATCTGATCGGCGATCAACGCTTTGTCCGCGTCGCTGGTCGTCATGTATCGCGTGCCGAGATAGCCGACCAGTGGATCGAACGGTGAAATCGCGGCGGCGGCAAAGAGTCCCGCGGACACCACGGCGATCACGGGCACGATGAACAACACCCGCCGACCGACCATCGTGAGGATGGCCTTTCGGCGGGAGTTGTCACGGTGGCCCCGCGACGTCGGTGCGTCTGCCCGAACGTCGACCGCTGTCATTGCCCTCGGGCCCACGTCTGCAGTGACCACCACGGGCCCCAGGTCACACCGTGTGAGTGTGGCTCGAGTACCGGTCCGGACATCTGCCAGTCGGAATCCTTCGATACGTACGTATGGTCGAGGAAGACGAGGATGACAAATCCGGGATCTTCGACGTACGCCTGCTGAACGTCGCGATACGCGGCGTCACGCGTTGCCGGATCGAGGCTGCGGCGTCCTACTTCCAAGCCTGCGTCGACTGCTGGATTGGAGTAGTCGCTGGCGTTGTCGTAGATGCTGCCGACCCCGGGTGCGATGTACTTCGAGTTCAGCGCGTCGTACGCCTGTGTGTCAGGGTCGAAAGGTTCGTCTCCGCCGCCGAGAAGTGTCGAATCCTGGTTGATGCGAGGGTCTATGCGGTCCCAGGAGAGCGCTTCGAGATCCACCTCGATGCCGACGGCGAGAGCGTCGGAGGCAAATGCCTGAGCGAGATCACGTCGGACGGTGTCGACGGAGTTGTACATGATCGTGAACTGCGCGCGCCGGCCGTCTTTCGAACGGATTCCGTCGGCACCTTCGATCCAGCCGGCCTCGGTCAGAATTCGCTCGGCCTCGGCCGGGTCGTAGGCGAAGGTCGCGTTCGGGTTGTACGAGTCGCCGTAGACCTCGGGGATCGGAGTGGCGGCAACTCTGCCGTGTCCGCCCAGGACGTTGTCGATCATCGACTGGCGATTGGCGGCGAGGTTGAGCGCCATACGCACGGCTTTGTCGCCCGCGACGGGATTGTTCGTGGGGAGTGAGAGGCCGCGCCAGTCTGCCGACTGATGGGCTGTCACGGACATGTTGTCTTTGCTCGAGAACGTATTGGCAAGCAGTGGAGGGAGATTGGTTCCGTCGATCTCACCGGACACCATTCGTTGGGCGCGGGTGTTGTCATCGGGAACGTAGAGAAGAGTCAGCTTCTTGATCTCCGGCGCTCCGTCCCAGTAGTTCTCGTTCGCCTCGAAGACCGCTCGATCCGGTGAGAGGTCGACGAGTGTGTACGGACCCGTACCGACGGGCGCAGTGTTCAACGGTGACTCGGCGGCGAGCCCGGGTGTCGCGAGGGACTCCGACGGAACCATGCCGATCAGCATCTTCGTCAGCAACGGCGCATACGAGTAGGCGAGGCGAAACTCGACTGTGCTGTCGTCGACGGCCACGACATCGCTGATCATGTCGTACGACGACCGTGCCTCCGAGGCGGAAGCGGGATCGAGGATCGCCTGGTACGTGGCAACCACGTCGGCGGCATCGAAGGTCGATCCGTCGGAGAAGGTGACCCCGTCACGGAGTTTGACCGTCCAGACTGTCGCGTCGGCGTTGGCCGTCGGCATCTCCGCGGCCAAAGACGGCTCGAATCCAGGCATGCCGGTGCCGCCGGTGAGCCGGACGAGACCGTCGTACATCTTGGCTTCACCGGCAGCGCCGAAGCCTGCGACCGGGTTGTAGCCGCCCAGTTCGTAGCCGTCGGCCAAGACCAGGCCGTCGTTGTTGCCCGAAGAGTTGGTGCCAGTCGGGCTACTGCACGACGTGATCAGAAGTGCGCCGATTGCGGCGGTTGCGGTGAGCGTCAGAACGCCTGGTTTGTGGAGTTTCACGGGAGTCCTTTCCTCGGTGGACAGGTGTCCGAAAACATCTGTTCACCTATTCAGGTATTCATATGATCTCATCTCGAAACGGATATTTCGCACAAAGGCCGAACCCTGCGACCTTGGCCCCACCCGTAGCACTCCGAGAGCGCTGTTACCGCGGGCCGTAGTCTGTTCCCCGTGCGCGTACTAGTAATCGGCTCCGGAGCCCGTGAACATGCCCTCCTTCTCTCTCTTGCTCGCGATCCAGGTGTCACGGCCCTGATCTGTGCGCCTGGCAATGCCGGGATCGCAAAAATCGCCGAGCAGCATCCCGTCGACGTTGCTTCGGGTGACGCGGTTACCGCGCTGGCCAAGAAAGTCGAGGCCGACCTCGTCGTCATCGGACCCGAGGTTCCCCTGGTTCTCGGTGTCGCAGATGCGGTGCGCGCAGCAGGTATCGCCTGCTTCGGGCCGTCGGCCGACGCCGCCCGCATCGAGGGCTCGAAAGCTTTCGCCAAGGACGTGATGGCTGTCGCCGGCGTCAAGACCGCACACAGCGAGATCGTCGACAATCCGGCAAAGCTCGACGACGCGCTCGACCGCTTCGGACCGAACTGGGTGGTCAAGGACGACGGACTGGCTGCAGGCAAGGGTGTTGTCGTCACGACGGATCGTCTCGCCGCGCGCGATCACGCCGCTGAACTGCTCGAGACCGGACACCCGGTGCTCCTCGAGTCCTTCCTCGACGGTCCGGAAGTTTCGCTCTTCTGCCTCGTCGACGGCGAAACCGTGATCCCTCTGCTCCCGGCGCAGGACCACAAGCGCGTCGGCGACGGAGATTCCGGACCCAACACCGGCGGCATGGGCGCATACACACCGTTGCCGTGGCTGCCCGACGAGATGATCACGCAGATCGTCGACGACGTGGTCAAGCCCGTCGCTGCCGAGTTGGTGGCGCGCGGTAGCAGCTTCTCCGGCCTTCTCTACGCTGGTCTCGCGATCGGCGTCGACGGCCCGGCCGTGGTCGAATTCAACTGCCGGTTCGGTGACCCCGAAACTCAGGCCGTGCTTGCTCTCCTCGAAACGCCGCTCGGCGGTCTACTCAATGCAGCCTCGACCGGAACCCTCGATTCGGTCGGCCCGTTGCAGTGGCGCGACGGTTCCGCCGTCACGGTCGTGATTGCTGCCGAGAACTACCCGGCAACCCCGCGCACCGGCGACGTGATCACCGGAGCAGACGCCGACGGAGTCCTGCACGCCGGTACCAAGAAGCGTGAAGACGGAGCCGTCGTCTCGGCCGGTGGACGTGTGCTGAGTGTTGTCGGAGTGGGCAAGGATCTGACCGAAGCTCGTGACGACGCCTACGCAAAGATCGCCGACGTCAAGCTTCCCGGCGGTCATTTCCGCAAGGACATCGGACTCGGCGCCGTCGAAGGTCGCATCTCAATTCCCTGACTCGTTCTTTCGGAGGGCCGGTGAACTTTCTGTTCATCGGCCCTTTTCGTGGAAAATCAACGGTTCCTCGAAGTTACCCACGAGTATGGACTTCTCGTTCGGTTTCTCCCGGTATATCTCAGCGCGGGGGTCACGGAAAGAGAAGGGCACACTTGAGCATTCGCGCTGGATCCAACGAACGGCACGCACGTACCAATTCCACGCTCTCGCGTAGAAACTTCTTGGCAGCAACAGGATTAGCTGTGGGCGCCGCTGCGCTCTCGTCCTCGTGGACTACGGCGGCCGCTGCGCCCAGGCGAGCATTGAACGACGGAGACCGTGTCCCCGCGCTTGTGATCGGGAGCGGATACGGCGGGGCCGTTGCGGCACTTCGGTTGACGCAGGCCGGCATCGACACACACATGGTCGAAATGGGGAAGTCGTGGACCACACCAGGGTCCGACGGCAAGATCTTCTGCCCGATGCTCTCGCCCGACGGCCGGTCCTTCTGGCTCAGAGACCGTACAGTTCAACCGGTTTCACACTTCTCCGGCGGCTCGGTGGACAAGAACATCAGCCGCTACGTCGGTGTTCTCGACGCCGAGGACTTCGGCGGGATCAAGGTCTACCAGGGCCGAGGGGTCGGCGGTGGGTCGCTGGTCAACGGCGGTATGGCCGTCACACCCAAGCGCAACTATTTCGAAGAGATCCTGCCCGGTGTCGATTCCAACGAGATGTACTCGACGTATTTCCCGCGCGCGAACGCTGCGCTCGGAGTCAACAACATCGACCCGGCCTGGTTCGAATCGACCGAGTACTACAAGTTCGCGCGGACGGGGCGAAAGACCGCTGAGAGATCCGGTTACACAACAACGTTCGTGCCGAATGTCTACGACTTCAACTACATGAAGCAGGAAGCTGCCGGCCAGGTCACCAAGTCCGCTCTGGTCAGTGAGGTCATCTACGGCAACAATGCCGGAAAGAAATCTCTGGACAAGACGTACCTCGCTGCGGCATCCGCCACCGGCAAGCTCACCATTTCAGCTCTGCACGTCGTGACCTCGGTTGCCCCGGCCGCGACCGGCGGTGGCTATCAAGTGGTGATGAACCAGATCAACGAGCAGGGCAATACCGTCGGCACCAAGACAGTGACGGCGGACAAGGTCTTCTTCGCGGCCGGCAGTATCGGGACCAGCAAGCTCCTGGTCGCGATGAAAGCGCAAGGGCAGCTGGCGAATTTGCCGGGTGCAGTTGGACAGGAATGGGGTCACAACGGCAACGTGATGGTGGGCCGCGCCAATCACATGTGGGATGCCACCGGTGCGAAGCAGTCGGCGATCCCCGTGATGGGTATCGACAACTGGGCCGACACATCCGCTCCCGTATTTGCGGAAATCGCACCCTTCCCGGCCGGCACGGAACTGTGGGTCAGCCTGTACTTGGCGATTGCCAAGAATCCGCAACGTGCGCAGTTCCAATTCAACTCGGCAACAGGCAAAGTCGGCTTGAACTGGCAGCGCTCGCAGAACCAGCCGTCGATCGACATGGCGAAGAAGCTCTTCGACAAGATCAACAAGAAGGAAGGCACGATCTACCGGACCGACCTCTTCGGCCCGACGCAGACGTGGGGCGACCAGCTGACGTACCACCCCCTCGGCGGTTGTGTGCTCGGCAAGGCGACAGACGGCTACGGTCGTCTGCCGGAGTACCCGGGTCTGTACGTCATGGACGGATCCCTCGTTCCGGGCAACGTCGGAGTCAACCCGTTTGTCACCATCACCGCTCTGGCCGAACGGAATATCGAGAACATCATTGCGAACGACATGAACTAGAGCGGCAACTCGCGGTCAGGTGCGGTGGGATCGACTTCCACCGCACCTGTTCGGCGTGGGTAGCGGTTACAGTCACCTGGACAGACGACGCTCGATCCAGGGATGTGGACGTGAGGCGGACAAAATCCGAGATCGACGGTGACTGGCTCCGGTGGGGCGTGCCGTCGAACGACGAGTTGGTGGTACCCGAACACGAATTGGACGACGAGCCCGAGGATTTGGTTCTGTGGGGTGGTGCGTCGAGTGCTGATCAGCCGGTGACGTGGGAAACCCACGCACACCGATCGAACGAGATTCTGTTTCCTCGTTCCGGCATTGTGGTTGTACGCTCAGGCGCTCAGATGTGGACGTTGCTGCCGGGCAGAGGGCTGTGGATACCGGCACTGGTTCGGCACTCGGTGCGCGTTGCCGCGGGTGCGAAATTCTTGACCGTGTATTGCGCTGTAGGGCAGGGACCTTCGCTCGGTGATCACCCGGTTGCGGTGCACGGCACGCCGCTTCTGTACGAGTTGTTTCTTCATCTGAGTGCTCGCGAGATGACGGACGATGCGAGGCGCAGCGCCGAGCGAGTGTTCTTCGACCTCGTTGTTCCCGGCGACGAGCGCGGAGCGATGAAGATTCCCGATTCGGGGCCGGTCGGCCGGATTGCGCGCGACCTGTTGTCCCAACCGGACGATCCACGCAGTTTCGAAGACTGGGCGAACGAGATCGGTGTCAGTACCAGCACTTTGGCTCGTCGATTCAAAGTAGATACCGGCGTCAGTTTCGGCCAGTGGCGCGTACTGCTTCGGATGAACGTGGCGATGTCCCTGCTCGGCCAAGGCATTGCGGTGGCCGATGTGGCAGAGCAGATCGGATACTCGACGCCCAGCAGTTTCGTCGCCGCCTTCAAGCAGTCCACAGGTGTCACGCCGATGGCATTTCGAAAGAACGCGGACCGCTGATCGGATTTCGACATTCTTTGACAAAACTCCGCGATTGCGTCAACTCCTGATCCGCTCTACCGTTAGCCATGTAGGCGAGGCTTACTTTACTTTCCGGGTTCAGGGTTCTCCCGAAACCCGCTCGACAGCATGGGGCAGAAGTGAACGATTTTGTTGCGCCGCGTTCCCAACGCGGTAGCAGGGCCATCTTCATGGCTGTGGCAGTGGCACTTTCGACGGTGCTGGCAGCGTGTGGCACCTCGACGACCGACACGAAGTCCGACGGTGAAGCGTGGACGTATGTAGATGCGCGTGGGCAGCAGATTTCGCTCGACAAGGTCCCTGAACGCATTGTGGCGACGGCGGACACCGCGCCGGTACTACTCGAATACGGCGTCGTTCCGGTCGGCATCATCGGATTCTCCAGGCTCGACGAATCCACGTTGAATGCATTCGACTTCAGCGGAATCGCCCATGTCAGCGAGACTGACACAGATATCAGTGCCGAGAAACTCCTGGCAGTGGACCCGGATCTCGTCATCGACATCTGGAGTTCGTACAACGGTGGAAACTTCGGCAGCATCTGGGGTGACGATATCGCTCGCGTCGAAGAGGTTGCCCCCATTGCCGGCGTCAAGATCACCGACGGGGCGCAAGCGGCGCTGGACAGCTTCAGTTCGTTGGTCCAGGGTATCGGCGGCACCGACGCCTCGCCGGTCTACGCGGCGAAGCGGGAAGAGTTGAGTGCGCTCGGTGATCGGGTGCGCGACTTGGCCACTTCGCGGTCGAATATCTCTGTTGCATACGTGATTCCGTTGGAGTCGAGCCTTGACTACGCGGTGCCTGGATGGACTCCGCTCGGAAGTATTCTCGAAACGATGGGTGTCGAATTTGCGAAACTCGACAGCGAGGACGGTTTCTGGGCGTCGGCGAGTTGGGAAGAGCCGGGCGTCTTTCCGGCTGATCTCCTCCTGATTCCGCCGACTTGGTCGGATGCACCGGAGCTCAATTCGCCGACTTTCACCAGGCTTCCGGCTGTGGTTTCGGGTCAGGTTGCGTCGGTCGAACTTCGTACGGGGTACAGCCTGACGGGCATCACGGAGCAGATGAAGCGTTTTGCCGACGTCTACGAGAAGAGCGGAAAAGTCACCTGAGCAGCGTCACCGCGGTGCGTGATCTCGCAATGCTCGATTGACTCGGTCGAGGATGTCGATGGCAGCGGACAATGTGTCGAGGTCGCCCTCGTCGAGGGACTCCAGTTCTTCGGCGAGGACACCGATGCGTAGTTCGGACCGACGGTCCCGTCGCGCGCTTCGCTCGTCCTTCACGTAAAGCGTGCTCACTCGGCCGTCGGTGGGATCTGGCCGTCGCTCGATCAGGTCTTTGTCGGAGAGTGTGCGCACCAGTGTGCTGACGGTGTTCGGGCGTCTGGAGAGGCGATCTGCGACAGCCCCGATGCGAGTGCCTGGATGGTGCGCAACATCGTGAAGTACTTCGGATTGTGCCTCGGGCAACGTCGCGTCGGTGCCCGATGCGTCCATGTATTCGCGCAGCGCCCGACGTAATTCGAAGGCCGCAGCGATGACTGATCTCGATGTTTCTTCTGCGGTGGGCACGCGATCAGAGTAGCGATCAATCCCGTCTGATCCGCGCCCTGGAACTGTATCTGACACAGATATAGTTTACAGTTCCCCAAAGGGTAGGGTCACCTAACCGTGACGGAGGACGACTCTGTCATGCATCACGACGTACGGGACACGATCATGAATTTTCGAAAGAAGTCACGCAGTGCACTGCTGATCGGCGCACTGGCCTTGGTGGCGATTCTCAGTGGCTGCTCGAGTGAGGACGCCTCGACCGCAGATACTGAGATCCGAGCGTCGGCGCCGACCGACTCTGCGTTTGTCGCTCCGCGAGAAGTCCCGGCCGGCATGGGGAGCGGGAAGTCGGACGGCGAATTTCCCCGCACCGTCTCACACTTCAAAGGGGACACCACGATCGAATCACAGCCGCAGAAGGTTGTGGTGATCTCGACCGGACAGGCCGATGCGCTCCTGTCGCTCGGTGTCGTGCCGGCAGGTTCGACGCGTGGTGACGGTGCGGATCTGGTGCCGCCGTACCTGTTGGCCGCATACCCCGAATTCCGAACTCAGCTAAGTGATGTCGTCGACGCAGGTGGGCGCTTCACACCGAACTTCGAAGCGATCGTCAAGCTCGATCCAGACCTGATCTTGATGAATGTTGCAGGGAAGGATGCTGATTCGCTGTACGACCAGCTTTCGGCAATCGCACCCACGGTGGCAACGCAGGGGACCGGTGTCTTCTGGAAGCAGGACTTCCTGCTCGTTGCGGACGGAATCGGCAAGACACAGCAGGCGACGGCACTACTGGACACCTTCAATGCGGATGCTGCAACCCTCGGTGCTTCCCTCTCGTCGCCGCCGACGGTGTCGTTCACCCGCCAGAACGGAAATCGGCTGCGCATCTTCGGTGTTCCTTCGTTCACCGGCAGTATCGCCCAGGATGCCGGCCTGACCCGTCCGGAATCGCAGCAGTTCGACGACACTTCCCGAGACATCAGTGAGGAGGAGTTGAACGTGGCGGACGCTGATTGGATCTTCTACGGAGTGCAGGGCGGGGACCCGGCGACGTTGACGAACGCGCCGTTGTGGGCGCAGCTACATGGTGTTGTTGCCAACCACGCCGTTGCTGTCGACGACGACGTCTTCTACCTCAATACCGGGCCGACTGCGGCTCGTGAAGTGCTGAAAGTTCTGCAGAGCTCACTGCAGCGGCAGTAATTACTCGGGAATCTCGATTTGTTCAGCCTGGATGGTCGGTACTCGCAGAGAGCGCAAGTAATTCACAGCGATAGGCAGAATCGAGACGACGACGACAGCGATGAGGATAATTTCGATGTGGGCGCGAACGAACTCGATTCCTCCGAGCATGTAGCCGAGTACCGGAACGAGAACTCCCCAAGCGAGTCCTCCGATGACGTTGTATGTCAGGAAGGTTCGATACGGCATCCGTGAAGTACCCGCCATTACTGGGGTGATGGTTCGGATGACGGGAACAAATCGCGCAAGGACGACGGTACGAGGTCCGTGCTTCTCGAAGAATGCTTCTGCCCGCGCAAGTTGATCGGGACCAAGCCGCTTGGCTCCAGGTCGATCGAAAACCGCAGGGCCCGCTGCGCGTCCGACAAGGTAGCCACATTGGTCGCCGATCACAGCGACGATGGGGATGGTCACGAGGAGAACCCATAGCGGAATGAATGGCTGCTCCTGTGCGACGAGGACACCAGCTGTGAACAAGAGCGAATCGCCGGGAAGAAAAAACCCGAACAGAAGACCGGTTTCGATGAATACCGCCCCAAGCAAACCGATCAGACCGAACGTGGAGAGCAGGGTATCGGGGTTCAGAATTCCGCTGGTGAGTGCGAGCGTCATACGAGCGCCCGATCGCGAGAGGCAGAGGAAGTGCGGTCGGTCGTCTTGGAGCGGCCTTCGACGAACCGGAAGACGGCGCCGCCCGCGGTGACCGCAAGCGTCGCGAGAATGGCCCCGGCGATGACATCGGTGAGCCAGTGAACTCCCAAATACAGGCGAGTCAGGGCTACGACGATTGTGACTGTCGCGGCGACGAGCATCAGCAGTTTCTTGACGGCGGGTGTGGCATGCGCGCTCAGCACGAGGACGACGATGCCGAACAGCGCAGCGGTGCCGGTGACGTGACCAGACGGGAACGAGTGGTCGGTCTCGAGGAGAACTTGGATGTTGGTCGGCGGACGTTCGCGACCGACCAGTGCCTTGATGACCGTGCTGCCGACCGCTGCACCGCCAACGGTTCCGATCACGATCAAGCCTGGAACTACCGAACGCGCTCGCCACGAGATGAGCACACCGCACGCGATCCCCAGAAGTGCGGTGACGAGGGGACTGCCGAGATCTGTTACTGCCACTGCGATCTGATCAAGGGTGCCGCTCCGGTGATCGACCATACAATCGGTCACCGGTCCGTCGAAGCTCGTCAACCACCCGCCTCGATACACCTGGATCGAGAGCGTCACCAGTGCGAGCACGAGTCCACAAGCGCGGAGGACCGTAGACCGAACGCTGGAAGCTCGATAGATTGAACCGAATACGAATAGCGCAGCGGCAACCACCATCGCGGCAACCGCAATTTCCGCGGTGGTGCTCTCGGTCAGGACTTCGGTGACCACGTTTCGCACGGTCGACACAGTTGCAGGCATGAATGCAGTGTGACGAGCCGAAGCTGAAGAAACGCTGAACGGAACTCGGTCTTGGGCCAACCGTCTGCTCTACTGGGTGCATCCGAACAACTGTGTGTCGACGAAACGGGGCCGGTGGTGCGAGTACTGGTGGTCGAAGACGAAGTGCGCCTGGCCGAGACGATCCGGCGGGGATTAGTCGCCGAGGGGTTCGTGGCCGCCGTTGAGCACAACGGAGAGGACGGATTCGCGACGGCCAGCAGCGAGGAATTCGACGTGATCGTCCTCGACATCATGTTGCCTGGCAAACACGGATACGACATCGTTCGGGACCTACGCGCCCGGGAGATCTGGACGCCGATCCTGATGCTGTCGGCGAAGGACGGTGAATACGACCTCGCCGATGCTTTCGACCTCGGTGCCGACGACTACCTGGTCAAGCCTTTCTCGTTTGTCGTGCTTCTCGCTCGGCTGCGCGCATTGGTGCGTCGTGGCGCTCCGCAACGTCCGGCGATACTCACCGTAGGCGACCTGTCTCTCGACCCGGCTAAACATCTGGTCAGCCGAGCGGGAAACGAATTGACCTTGACGCCACGGGAGTACAGCGTGCTCGAGTTCTTGATGCGCAACAACGGAGTTGTGGTCACGAAGACCGAGATCGTTCGGTCCGTGTGGGACACCAATTACGAGGGTGACGAGAACATCGTCGAGGTCTATATCGGTTACCTACGTAAGAAGGTCGACCTGCCGTTCGGAACTCACAGCATCGAGACCGTCCGAGGTGTCGGGTACCGGTTTGTCGGGACCGCCTGATCTTCATCCGTTCGGTACCGGAATTGTCACCTCGAATCGACTTCCGCCACCCGCTCTCTCACTGACGGTGATCGTTCCGCGATGCGCCGCAACGATTTCCGACGCGATGGCAAGTCCAAGTCCGGACCCACCTCCCTGCCTCGACCGTGGCTGATCGAGGCGGACGAAGCGCCCGAAGATTCGTTCGCGTTCTGCTGCAGGGATTCCGGGGCCGTCATCTTCGATCACGATATGGGCATCGTGGCCCGCCTCGGAGCATTCGAGATGCACTAGGGTCTCGGTGTGCCGTACTGCGTTGTCGACCAGGTTGCGCACCATTCGTGTCAACGCTCGGGGGTCTCCGGAGACGCGAACCGGCGCCACGGTGGCGGTGACCGCCACCTCGGAGAAACCGTCGATCCTCTTCTTCTCGGCGAACAAGATGTCGTCCAGGTCGACATCGACGGAGGTACCGATCTTTTCGAGTTCGCTTTCGTCCGAGCGCGCGAGAATCAACAGATCCTCGATCAGCTGCCGCATGCGGCGCGCCTCGGGAAGTAGTGCGTCTTCGATCAACGCATCGTCGAGGAGATCCGGGCGCCGGTGAGCTAGTTCGAGAGCCGTCGTGATCGTGGACAATGGGCTGCGCAGTTCGTGTGAGGCATCGCTGACAAACCGTTGCTGAGCCAGCGCGCCCTCGTCGAGACGCGCAAGCATGTCGTTCATTGTTGTTGCCAGTCGGGCTATCTCGTCGTTCCCCGCCGGGACGGGCACTCGTTCACCTTGACGCCCACTCGAAATCGATGCTACCCGAGCGCGGATGCGTTCCACGGGAGCGAGGGCTGATCCGACGAGGCGGTAGGTGGCAAACGCCGCCAGTCCCAGTACCAGCGGTCCGACGATGGCGAGTAGAACGGCAACGGTCGTCACCACGGTTTCAACAGGTTCGCGGTCGGCGCCGACGAAGACGGTGACCGGTCCGATCGGTGTCTGAGCGCCTCGCCCGATCAGCCAGTAGTCCTCGTCGTCGGACTTCTTGACTCTTCCGAAGGCGTCCGACTGGTCAGGGCCGAGAATACGTTCGGACAGGAGGCTGCTGTCGGTTCCCGGTGATTGGGCGACTATTCGGTGATCGGCGTCGACGATCTGCACGATTCCGATCTGACTGTCTGTGGACAGGAGCGAAGGGTCGAGATCTGCCGGGCTCTTTCCGTTCAGTTGCTGGACCAACTGCGTGGCGCGAGCTTCGGAGCTGTTCAGTGCGGACAGATGCAGGGAGTTCGCCAGTACGAAAACCAGTGCAAGCCCGGCGATCACCAGGCAGAAGGCGATCACGAGCGTCGATGCCACGGTCGACCGAGCGCGCACGCTCCACCGGGACGGGTGCAGTATCGACGAGGCAAGATGCTCCATGACGTCCAGTCTGTACTCTCCGGCGCAATCGCGGCGAACGTTCTCAGCTTCCTTTCAACAACCGCGTGCCACGCTGGCCGACATGGCGTTCACGCGTGAAATGGCGAGCAAGGTCCCAGAGGTCACACTGTACTTCTGGCTGATCAAGATTTTGGGCACGACGGTGGGGGAGACTGCCGCGGATTCACTCAACGCGGATCTCGGCATCGGGCTGATCGGCACCGCTGCATTGACTTCGGTGGTCTTGGTCATCGCGCTGATCATCCAGTTCACGCGGAAACAGTATGTACCGTGGATCTATTGGCTGGTGGTAGTTCTGATCAGCGTAGTCGGAACGCTCATCACCGACATTCTGACCGACAATCTCGGTGTACCTCTCGAAGTGAGTACGGGAATCTTTGCGGTTGCGCTGGCCGCTACGTTCGGGATCTGGTTTGCCAGTGAGCGGACGTTGTCCATCCACAGCATTCGCACACCGAAGCGCGAAGCGTTCTACTGGTTCGCCATCCTGTTCACATTTTCACTCGGAACGGCGGCAGGAGACTTGATTGCCGAACAGGTGGACCTGGGATATGCGAAGTCTGCATTGTTGTTCGGCGTCGTGATCGCCGTAGTGGCTGCCGCTCACTTCGGCCTGAAACTCAATGCTGTACTTGCATTTTGGATCGCATACATTGTCACTCGTCCGCTGGGGGCGTCCATCGGTGACCTGTTGACCCAAGACCGAGATGAGGGCGGATTGGGATTCGGGCCGACGGTGGTGAGCATTGTCTTCACGATCGCGATCGTCGCGCTGGTCGCCTTTCTCACTGTCACCAAAGTCGATGTTCTGCCAGAACCGAACAATGGTCGGCAGCCCGCAGACGCAAAAACGGGTGACGCGGTCCGGTGAGACCGAAGAGATCGATCGCACCTGTTCGGACCGCGTCACCCGTCTACAGGATCACGCCACTCGCTTGGCGGTACGCCCGCCGAATTCGAGCATCACGGCGCGCCCGGTCTCGTCGGTGACGAAGCGGCCCAACGCCCGGGTGGTGTCGGCGCGAGCAGCGAAGTCATGGTCGTTGACGAAGGCGATCGGGATCGCCGGCGGCCAGACGATGTCCTCGTATTCGCCGAGGTCCTGCGCACTGCCCATGCGGATGCCGATTCCCTCGTCACCGGGGGCGACGGTCATCGTCAGCGAGCCTGCCTGATACTTGCCCAGGACTGCATCGACGGCAGCGGGTTCGGGCTCGACCACGTCGAGGGATGCCGGCGCGGGTAGTTCAGTGAGGTTGGCCATGGACCAGTCGACGATCTTCTTGCCGATTCCGCCGCCGAGTGCGTTGGTCAGCACGGTGACGGCGAAGTTCTTCTCGGGTACCGTCATGAACTCGGAGACCTGGAGATTGCTGACGTTTCCGCCGTGCCGCACTACCTGCGTGGTTCCGTACCGAGTCAGCAGCCATCCCAGGCCGACTTCTTCGAACATCATCGCTGCGGGACGCTGCGGCTTCTGCATCAGCAACCGGGTGGACTCGTCGAGTGGTTGGCCTTCGCCGGGGCGTTCGCCCGACAGCGCGTAGCGTGCCCAGACGAGTTGGTCTCGCACCGAGGACCACATTCCACCACAGGGAATCATGCCGCGGTCCAGTCCGGTTTCGTTGGATACGAATGGCACACCGTCGCGGATGTAGTGACCGAGTGCGAACCGGTGGGTCATCACGTCCCAGGGCAGGAACGCCGAGTTCTTCATGTCGAGGGGGTCCAGCACGCGTTGTTTGACCAGCTCTTCGAAGGTCAGTCCGCTGATCTTGGCCACGACATGTCCGGCGAGAACGAATCCGGAGTTGCTGTAGGAGAAGACTTCTCCGACGGGGAACTCTTGTCGCAATTCGTTCAGCCGTGAAACCGAGCGTCCCAGGGCGTCCTCGCCCCAGCCTGCCGAGAGGCCCGCGTCGCCGGTGAATCCGCCGGTGTGGGTCAGGAGATGACGCATCGTGACTGTGCGCGTGGCTTCTTCGTCGGCGAAGGTCAGTTCGGGGACGTACTCGACCACCGGGGTGTCGAGGTCGAGCAGTCCGTCCTCGACGAGTGCCATCGCGGCTGTTGCGGCGAACACCTTTGTGGTGGAGCCGATCATGAACATCGTCTTGTCGGTGACCGGGAGCTGGGTTTCGACGCTTTCGATGCCACTGGTGACGACGATGTCCTTGTCACCGTGCACGATACCGACCGAGACGCCGGGGATGTTTGCCTCGACCCTCCACTGATCGACGAGTTCTTGAAGCTGTTCTTGCATCTTTGATTCCTCGAGTTCGCTGGCGTTCTGTATTTCGGTGTTCTGTGTTTCCGCAATGGTAGGTGTATCGGTCATCGTCACGCGTTGACCCGTGGTAGGAAGCGGAATCCGACGTACACGCCGTCTCGGTGCGGCCGTACCGTCGTCCAACCGGCGGCCCCGGGTTGACGGGTGGTCCAGGTTCCCGGGATCTGTGACGGTACGAGAGTGGCTACCGTTGCAGGCTTCTTCGGAGCTGTTTCGTCTTCCTCGGGATTCGGGATGACGTCGCCGATGACGGTGATCACGGCTTCGTCAGCGGACTCTCCACGACGGAACTCGATTGCTATTCCGCCCGAGCTGTACTTACCCAGAACCGAATCCGGAATCGACTCCACACTCGCGGGGTTCGGGGCCAGGGCTTGCGGAGGTTCGAGTCCGACCAACGCGGCCGCGGCTTCGGTGAAGAGATCGCGGTAGAGGCCGTCTGCTTTGCCGCCGCTGGTCAGCAGCGCGATCGCGACATTGTGGCGGGGGAAGATACGCAGATAGGCATGCTGCCCGATGGTGCTGCCGTCGTGCCCGAAAATTTCTTCGCCCGACCAGGTTTCGTGGAACCAGCCCAAGCCCCAACCCGACTTGTCCGGGAACAGATCGCTGATGTCGATCTCGGGTGTACGCATCGCGGCGGCCGATTCCTCCGACACGATCCGCACGCCGTCGACGCTCTGTCCTTCGAGGAGTCCGAGTTCGGCGAACGTGAGTAGATCTCCGATGCTGGCAGTGATGCAGCCGGCCGGCCCCATCGAGCGCGTGATCGGCCAGACGGGCATCACGACAGAGTTTCCCGTATGTCCTGCTGCCACAGAGTATCTCGGAGCATCTCCGGTCAACGTGAGTGTGTGCTCGAGGCCGAGCGGATCGATGATCCGTTCCTTGAGGATGTCGTCCCAGATGCCGCCGCGAAGAACCTCGACGATACGAGCTGCAAGGACGTACGCGGAGTTCGAGTACGCGAAGCCGTCCTCGAGGGGATGAACCTGACGGAAGTCGCGCAGGCCCTCGACGTAGCGTTCGACGACGTCGTCTCCGCGACCCTTGTCGATGAAGAGGTCACCGTCGATTCCGTTGCGATGGTTCAGAAGTGCGCGAACCGTGATGCGGGCGGCTGTTTCCTCGTCTTGCAGTGCGAAGTCGGGCAGGATCGACCGGACGGTTGCGTCCAGGTCGAGCAAGCCCTCGTCGACCAGCTGCATGACCAGCATCGCGGTCCACACCTTGGTGATGGATCCGATCTGGAACAGGGAGTCGGTGGAGACCTCGACCCCGGTGTCTGCATTGATCACGCCGGAAGCCACAGTCGTCCGGGTGATTTCCTTACCGCTGGAATCGAGTGTGAGAATACCGAATTGAGCACCGGTGACGCCGTAACGCTCACAGAGTACGTCCAGTGAACGCTTCCATGCATCGGCTCCGGCAGACGCGTTGGCAAGGCCGGTCTGGGGCAGCTTCGCCGAGGTGTATCGCTTCACCCACTCGATGAGCCGTGTGCTGTAGTCGATTCGGTGTGCGATCGAGCCGTTGACGAGGAAACCGTGGCTTGCGCCGGGATACGCCACCAGACGGGTGGGGACATGCTGCTGGCGCAGCGCGGCGAACCAGGCCTCGGCTTGACCCAGCGGGCACCGCTCGTCCGACTTTCCGTGCAGGATCAGCGTCGGAGTCACCACGTTCTTCACGGAGGCGAGGGGCGAGGCAGCCAGGAGTTTGGCGGAGTTCTCGGGGACAGTCGTTCCGGTGGCCAGTGAGGCGAGGTGCGGACCGAAATCGCAGACTCCGGCCATGGCGTTGAAATCGCAGATCAGCCCGCCGGCCACAGCCGCGGCAAAGCGATCGGTCTGTGAGGTGAGGTGGCAGGTGCTGTATCCGCCGTAGCTGTACCCGGTGATCGCCAGTCGGTCCCCATCGACAAGTCCTTCGGCGACAAGAGCATCGATCGGCTCGAGGAAGTCAGCTTGGTCCGAGGTGCCCCAGGCGCCGTTGACGGCGTACATGAAGTCCTCGCCGTACCCGTCTGATCCACGTGGATTGAGGGTCAAGATGCGCCAACCCTGCGCTGCGAGAACCTGGTGGGCGGGGTGATAGGTGTCGGCAACGCCCGTCCATGCGTTGTGCGGCCCACCGTGAATGTCGAGCAGAAGTGGTGCGGCGCCATCGGTTTCGGGAGCGGACAGCAACCAACCGTGTACGGTACGGCCGTCGGAGATGGTGAACTCGCGTTCCTCGGCGGCAAACAGTGTCACTTCGGGGAGTGCTTCTGCGGTGAATTTCGTCAGCGTGGTGACAGCGCCGCTGTCCAGATCGACGAGTGCGACCTCACCGAAGGACTGCTGCGTGGTGACGATGACGGAGGCGACGCGCGCATCACGGGCAACGGAGAGCGCCGCGACGACCTCGTTGGGATTGGCGACGAGGGAGCGGGAGGTGCCGGTTTCTATGTCGACGGCGTACAGATGCGTCCATCCGCGATCGCGCAGGCAGAACACGATCTCGTCGCCGGTGTTCGACAGTGCCGGTGTGCCACCGGGGTAACCGGGTGCGCCGGGCATCACGTTGCGATCGAGATGAGCGGTGAGGGTGACGTCGACCGGTGTCTCGATTGGGCCGGGGACTGACAGACGGATCAGGTCTGCAGTTCCGACACGGACCTCGGGGGTGCCGATGGCGACAACCGAATCTCCGTTCGGGTGCCAGAGCGTCGAGCCCTGCACCCCGGTGGCGTGGCCGAGTTGCTGCGGCGGAACCGACAGATCGTCGACGAGGATTCGGTAGGCGCTGAACGTGAGGTTCAGATCGCTGTCCGGTTCAAGATTCGCAGTGAAGGCGAGAGCCTTGCCGTCCGGTGACCAGGACGGAACGTCTGCATTCCAATCACCGTCGGTGAGGCGTCGAACTGCCTTCGTTTCCAGTTCGACGGTGTGCAGGTGGCGCCGGAAGGTTCCGAGCCAACCGGCACCGTCCACCTTGTATCCGAGTCGGTCGGTGACGATGGGCGCGTTCGGATCGGTGGAGTCCGAACGTGAGACCACGGCGGCGAATGCAATGGCTTTTCCGTCCGGGCTCCAGGCCGCTGCGCCGGCACCGAGGGGGAGTGATGCTGCTGTGGTGAGGGTTTCGGCCTCGCCGCCGGCGAGCGGGATCAGGTGCAGCTGCGCGGAGTCTCCGACCTTACGGAGGAAGGCAATCGAGGTTCCGTCCGGAGAGAACCGAGGTGCCGAATCCGCGGGCCCCGCAGTGAGGCGGCGAGCCTGGGAATCGCGGGACACCGCCCAGAGCGATGTAGTTGCCTTTCCGGCAACAATTTCCGAGCGAACGAAGACGACCACGGTGCCGTCGGGAGAGATTGCGGTTTCAGTGGGTGTGACCACGCGGTGGAGGTCGTCGAGAACAAATGGACGGTCAGTCATGTAGATCCTTCGAATCGGAGAAATAGATGCAGACGTAAAGCTTTGTCTTCCGGCTTATTTCAGAACGCGGATGCCAGGGCCGGCCAGGGTGCCGCCAATCGGTGCATACAGGGCCGTCGCGCCGTTGAAGAACATGAAGTTCGGCGATGTGGACACCGGAATGACGTCGGACGAGGTGAACAGTGCTTGTTCCGCTTCCTTCCACACCGAGCAGGATTCCTGCCCGGGCAGAACCGAGGCCTTCGCTGCCAGTTCGGTGTACTTCGGATTGTCGATCGATGCGAAGTTGACACCCGACGGTGGGGTGGGGCCGGCGAAGTACGGAACGAAGATGCTGGGGGTGTCGCTCTGGACGGTCAGTCCGATCGAGATCGACCATGACGTCAGGTCTTTTGCCGCGAATGTGTTGGAGATGATGAAGTTGTTGTCACCTCCGCGAAGCTCTACCTTCGCGCCGAGCTCCTGCCACTGTTTCATTGCGTATTCTGCTGCTGCAGAAGTGGTGTCGCGGTAGTTGGCAAAGATGACCGTCAATTGCAGCGTTTGACCGTCCTTGGTCAGGACGCCGTCGGATCCGGGCTTCCAACCGGCGTCCGCGAGAGTCTTCTTCGCCGCGGCCATGTCGAACTTCGGAACTACACCGGTGACGCTGTCGAAGTCGCACGCCCGCGGATCGACTACTGCCAGTGCCGTAGCGCGTGAGCCTTTGCCACCGGTGTTGATGTCTGTGTAATCGTCGAGATCGATCGCCTGCACCAGTGCGGTGCGTACGGCCTCGTCCTTGGTGGGGAGAGCCGCATTGTGGTTGAAGATGAACTGTCCGCTCAGGGTGTTGGACGTCATCGATTCAAGGCCGGAAGCTTCCACACGTTCGATATCCGAGCCGGCAACCGGGGCCGCGTTGACCGTTCCGGTGAGGACCAGGTTCGCCGTCGTCGCGGCGTCGGTCACGACCTTGATCGTGACCGTCTTGGGCACTCCGAGCGTGTCCGATGTGGTTTCGCCGTTCGGTCCCCAGTTGTATCCGTCGCGGCGTTCGAGGGTGACGTGATCGTTGGCCACTACTTCGGTGACTTTGAACAGTCCGGTTCCGTTGCTACTGCCTCGAACACTGGCAGGGTCGTCGAGCGCTGCCTGGCACGCCAACTTGAGAGCGCCGATGCGTTCGAGGAGGAAGGGCGCGGGTTCCGTTGTCTTGATCGTGAGCTCGTCACCGTCAGCGGTTGCTACCGCAGTTTCGGGTACGGATGCTCCCAACCACGGCGAGCCGTTGGTCTTGTCGACGACCCAGTTGATGTTGTTCGCTGCGGTCTGGGCAGTGAAGGTCGTGCCGTCTTCACACGTGATCCCCTTTTTGAGGGTGAAGTTCAGCGAAGTTCCGTTCTCGCTCCATTTTTCGGCCAGATACTGGCCCGCTGCGCGGGTTTTGGGGTCGATGGCCAACAACGAGTCGTTGGTATAGCTGTTGATCGCCTGCGTGGCAGTCAGATTGGTGATCAGGGGATGAAGGTTCCCGGGGTCGGTGTTCACGATCGTCGTGAAGCTGCCGTCCTTCGCGTAATCGCCGGAAGAATTGCCGCCAGGATCAGAGGTGCTTCCGCACGAGGCAACCGTGAGAACGCCGATCGTGACCAGAGCCGCGGTGGGCACTGAGCGAGCTTTCATCTGATGCACCTTTTGATCGAAGGATGTCGTTGATCAATGTTGCGCGAGTGACGTGGCCCAGGTCTCGTTGAATCGACTCATGCTGAGTGCCTGAATCTGTCGGATCGTCACAATGGGTGGTCGTCGTTTCTTGCCGCACCACGGTTCGGCTACCGTCGGAGTGTGCGCTCAGAATCTCGTCGATCAGATATCCAGACCTTCCATGTCATGGATGTATGGAAGGCCGCGACCGAACGTCAGCGGACACATGGTGACGTTCTGACGTTGGCTGCCGGTCAACCGTCGACGCCCGCTCCCGCACCGGTACTACGTGCGACGCGAGAGATTCTCGGCACCGAACTACTCGGATACACCGAGACTTTCGGGATCCTGCCGCTGCGCGAAGCTATTGCGCGCTACCACAGTGAGCACTCGGGAATCGCCGTCGACGCCGAAGACGTGGTGGTGACGACCGGTTCGTCCGGGGCGTTCACCTTGCTCTTCCTCGCCGCGTTCGACGAGGGCGACACCGTGGTGGTTGCTCGCCCCGGATATCCCGCGTACCGCAATACCCTTGCCGCTCTCGGCTGCAACGTCGTCGAACTCGACTGCGGGCCGGCAACTCGATACCAGCCGACGGTGGAAATGCTCGAGGCTTTGCCGTCGCCGCCTGCCGGTCTGATCGTCGCCAGCCCCGCAAATCCCACGGGCACGGTGATCTCGCCCGAGGAGCTCGCTGCATTGGCGACGTGGTGCGAGCAGCACGGCACCCTTCTGATCTCGGACGAGATCTACCACGGCATCGGGTACGGCGATCAGCACACGTCGAGCGCCTGGGAGACCTCGCGCGAATCAGTTGTGATCGGCTCGGTGTCCAAGTACTTCTCGATGACGGGTTGGCGACTCGGGTGGATGTTGGTGCCGACGTACCTGCGACGCCCGCTGCAGAGACTCGCGTCGAACATGACGGTGTGTCCGCCCGCGATCTCGCAGTACGCCGCGATCGAGGCGTTCTCGGACGAGGCGAAGGTCGAGTTGGACGGACACGTTCAGCGATACGCCGTCAATCGTGAACTGCTGTTGACCGGACTGCCGAAACTGGGCATCACGGAGTTGGCCCCTGCCGACGGCGCGTTCTACGTCTACGCGGATATCGGCCATCTGTGTGGCGACGAGGGCGCCACCGCGTGGTGTGCGCGGTTGCTGACAGATATCGGGGTCGCGTTGGCACCCGGAATCGATTTCGACACCGTCCACGGAAACCGGATGGTCAGACTTTCGTTCGCGGGTGCGACAGCCGACATCCAGGAGGCGCTGATTCGCCTCGAGAAGTGGCTCGGGTAACAAACAGCAGGGTCTTCGAGCTGTTTCGCCATGCGGAGGTGCCCTCTGCTGGCACGATGTCGTGGTGTCTTCTGCAGCTACGCCCAAGGGCGAACGACGTCGCCAAACTCTGGTGGCGTCCGCTGCTGAACTATTGCTGGAGGGCGGGTTCGACGCCGTTCGTCACCGAGCGGTGGCAACCAGGGCCGACCTTCCACTGGCTTCGACGACGTACTACTTCGACTCACTCGACGATCTGATCGCGTGCGCCGTCGAGCTCAACGGCAACGCCGACATGGAAGCAATGCGTGCCAGAGTGGCTGCGGTGACCCAACGTCGGCGGGGCGCCGAATCAACGGTCGAACTGTTGGTCGAACTGCTGCTCGGCGACGAGGAGAAGCGTCCGGAGAGCCGCGAGCGTTTGATTTCGCGCTACGAACGATTCGTCGCGTGTGCCCGTCATCCCGCACTTCGTGACGTGCAGTTGCGCCTACGCGCCCAGCTCGACGACCTGTTGACCGATGCGCTTCGACGCTCGGGCCGCTCGGCTCCCGAGGGGCAACTGCGTCGTCTCGTCGCGATGGTCGACGGCGCGATGATCACGGCTCTGGGGGAGTACGACCCGGACCCACGGGGGTTGGCCAGGGGAATGCTCTTGGAATCGATCGACGTGATGGCGCCGCCGGTCTAGCTCGGTCTCTATCGGGGGTAACAGCACTGCTTGGCCCCCGTTAGACTGAGGCCTCGTGAGCCGCATCCCGAATGTCCTTGCCAACCGTTACGCCAGCCCTGAGCTTGTCGCTCTGTGGTCTCCCGAGTACAAGATCGTGCTCGAGCGTCAATTGTGGGTGGCGGTGTTGCGTGCGCAGGCAGAGTTGGGCATCGACATTCCGGCCGACGCCATCGACGACTACGAGCGCGTCATCGACAACGTCGACCTCGAGTCCATCGCGGACCGCGAGCGGGTCACCCGCCACGACGTGAAGGCGCGCATCGAGGAATTCAATGCACTCGCCGGTCACGAGCAGGTCCACAAGGGCATGACCAGCCGTGACCTCACCGAGAACGTCGAGCAGCTGCAGATCGTGCGTTCACTCGAACACGTCTACAACCACGGCATCGCCGTCGCCGCCCGCCTGGGTGAGCGCGCTGCCGAGTACACGTCCATCGTGATGGCCGGTCGCTCACACAACGTCGCAGCTCAGGCCACCACCTTGGGCAAGCGTTTCGCTTCGGCCGCCGACGAGCTGCTGGTTGCGCTGACACGTCTGCGCCAGCTGATCGACCGCTACCCGCTGCGCGGGATCAAGGGCCCGATGGGTACCGCCCAGGACATGCTCGATCTCCTCGACGGCGATGCGGCCAAGCTCGATCAGCTCGAAGCGAAGGTCGCCGCGCACCTCGGATTCGCGCACGTACTTACCAGCGTCGGCCAGGTGTACCCGCGTTCCCTCGATCACGACGTCATCTCCGCGCTCGTCCAGGTCGGTGCGGGCCCGTCGTCGTTCGCACACACGATCCGCCTGATGGCCGGCCACGAGCTGGTAACCGAAGGCTTCCAGCCCGGCCAGGTGGGCAGCTCGGCGATGCCGCACAAGATGAACACCCGCTCGTGCGAGCGCGTCAACGGACTGCAGGTGATCCTGCGCGGATACGGCTCCATGGCAGCCGAGCTCGCGGGTGCACAGTGGAACGAGGGCGACGTCTTCTGCTCCGTCGTGCGTCGCGTCGCTCTGCCGGACGCGTTCTTCGCGATCGACGGCATGTTCGAGACCTTCCTGACCGTCCTGATCGAGATGGGTGCCTACCCGGCCGTCATCGAGAAGGAACTGACGCGGTACCTGCCGTTCCTCGCCACGACGCGCGTGCTGATGGCTGCCGTGCGCGCCGGCGTCGGACGCGAGACCGCGCACGAGGCGATCAAGGAGAACGCCGTCGCAGTTGCACTCGCGATGCGTGAAGAGGGCAAGGAGCCCGATCTGCTCGATCGCCTCGCCGCCGACGACCGTCTGCCGCTCGACCGCGCCGCACTCGACGAGGCTCTGGCCGACAAGGCAGCCTTTGTCGGCGCCGCGTCTGCTCAGGTCGACGCCGTTGTCGCCGAGGTCCGGAAACTTGTCGACGCCAACCCCGAAGCTGCGGCATACGCGCCGTCGCCGATTCTGTAAGGGCTACGCCCCCGTGCGCCTTTCTGGTAGTCACCACTACCAAAAAGGCACACAGGGGCGGAGACCATGAACTGCATCTTCTGCTCCATCATCGCCGGTGAGGCCGAGGCGAGTGTCGTCTACGACGACGCGAATGTCCTTGCCTTCATGGATATCCGGCCGTTCACGTCCGGTCATCTCCTGGTCGTGCCCAAGCGTCACGCCAGCGGATTGTCCACGCTCGATGCCGACGACGGTGCCAGGATCTTTGCGGTCGCGCAGAAGATCGCCGCGGCGATGCGTATTGGGTCTCTCCCCATCGACGGAGTGAATCTGCACCTCTCCGACGGAGCAGTTGCGGGGCAGGAAGTCTTCCATGTTCATCTGCACGTCATTCCGCGAAATCGCGGCGACGGCTTCGGCCTGCGCGCACTACCTCGCACACCTAATCGGGCAATTCTCGACAGCACGGCAGCTGTCATTCGCGACGCACTGAACTAGCGGTTCACCCGGCGCGGGTGATTCGCGCCGAGGTTTCTCCCCGCACCATCTGGTTATGGCCGACATCGAACTGACGTATTCCTCCGGAGTTGTCCCCAGGGACGGAGAGCTTCCCGCTCGCGAAAACATCGCAACGGTGTTCGACGAACTCGACTTCCAGACAGCAGTGCAGGCGTACTTGTGGGCCATCCCCATCGTGTCCTGGGCGCAGTGGATGGACGTGCATACCAACATCTTCGGAGCAACTGCGTCCGATATCGTCGTCTACCGCTCCTATCGTGACCGACTAGGCCTGATCACCGCCAACGCGACGACGCCGTACATCTTGAATTTTTTCGATCTCGGTACGACGGGTCCGTTGGTGATCGAGTTGCCGCCGGGGCCGACCGCGGGGGGCATCGCAGATTTCTGGCAACGAGAATTCGCGGTGCTCGGTGAGATGGGCCCCGATGCAGGCAATGGCGGCAAGACCCTGGTAGTCGGCCCAGGCCAGAGTGCCGAGGACACAGGTGAATACACCGTTGTCCACTCCCCGATGATGCACATCATGTTCGGCCTCCGCACGCTCGATCCCGACCCGGTGCGCTCAGGTGAGTTGGTCGACGCTGTCCGGGTGTACCCCTACTCCGATCGCGAGAATCCGACTCCCACACGACTGGTCTCACCGGACGGCAAGCCCTGGAGCGGAATTCAGCCGCGGGACCTTCGGTACTGGGAACTTTTGCACGACATCGTGCAGGACGAACCTGTCGAAGAGCGCGACCGGTTCCCGATGGCGTGGCTTCGGCAGTTGGGGATGGAGAAGGGCAAACCGTTTGCCCCGGATGATCGCTTGCGGAAGATCTTGCAGCGGGCAGTCGAAGTGGGGGAGGTGTTCGCTCAGGCGAATGCGTTCGTCAAACGCTTCCCCGGTTCGCGCTACTGGCCGGATCGTCAGTGGGACTTGGCGATTGTTCTGGACAACTCCGCTCAGCGAGGCGGCAACTATGACGAGTTCTACGAACGCGCGTCGTGGTTCTACGAGGCAGTCAGCTTCTCCAAGGCGATGAAGAGTACGACGCCTGGACTCGGTCAGGCATATCTGGGTAGTTACTCCGACGCCGACGGCAACTGGTTGGACGGCGGAAACAGCTACACACTCCACGTACCTGCCGATGTCCCGGCAAAGCTGTTCTGGTCCGCGACGGTCTACTCGATCGACACGCGGTGCCTGATCGACAACGAACAAGGGCGAGGCGACCGTGGCTCGCGAGATCCCGATCTTGTTGTCAACGACGATGGTTCGGTAGATCTCTACTATGGACCGACCGCTCCGGAAGGGAAGGAATCCAATTGGGTTCAGACCATTCCGGGTCAGCACTGGTTCTCGTATTTCCGCTTCTACGGACCTCTCGAACCTTATTTCGATCGAACGTGGAAACTGGGTGACATCACGGCGGCCTAGATCGCACGCACCCAGATCACATGCCCTGAGATCGTACCTATTTCACGGACTGCCGATCAGTTCGACGACGGAGTCCAGAAGAACACTGCGCCAGCACAACCAGTCGTGGCCACCGTCGAAAATTCGGTACGACACTTGCGCTCCGGCTGCCTCCAGCGCCCTGGCGACGGCTGCGCTGTGCCCGACCATGTCGGCCTCGTGCTTACCTACTTCGAGGACAACGCGTAAGCCGTCCGGTGCGCCGTCGCGCTCGACGCGTGCGGCTATGTCTCCACCCGGCGGACCGTCCTCCCCGCGCTTCAATCCGGTCGGCCACCAGAATGAACCGGATCCACTGGCGACCAGCGCGAAGTGTTCGGGAAACTCGAGTGCTGCGAACATCGAGGCCAGTCCGCCGAAGCTCTGCCCCGAGACCACGTTTCGCATTCGATCAGACGAGAAGGGTGTGACGGCGCGTACTTGCGGGAGTAGTTCGTGGACGACTGCGCTCCAGTATTCGCGGTTGCACGGCAATTCTTGCGAACGGCGTTGATTGTCAACGGAATCGATAGCCAGCAGAACGCAGGATTTCAGCTTGCCGGTCTGGACCGCACGATCGAAGGCGGCGCCGGCAGGCATGACCTCGGCCCAGTGGCGCCCGTCGAGAAGTATCACGAGTGGACGTTCTTCGAGAGGTGTCAATCCGTCGTCGACGGTCTCGTAGATCCACACCGGCCGCTCGACGCTCAAAGTCGAGCTGTTCCAGTCGACCCGCACGAAATTCCTGAAAGCCGGAGCATCCCAGCCGAACTGGACCGGCGCTGAGGGCATCTCGGCGACGGAACGTCTTGTGTCCACGCCCGCGGAGAGCGGATTGAGTGGGTCGGCAATGCGGTGTTCGAGCAGCCCCAACCAGCGGGTGCGGCGGGTCGTGTCCTCCTTGCCTGCTCCCGGATAGTCGAACTCGTCGACTACGGACTTCGGTACCGGGATGATGCTGTAACTGCTGCGCCAGGTGTTCGAGACTTCGGCGGTGTAGAACCACACCGGACTGTCGCCGATCCGCTGCATGACGCTCAGTTGTTCCGCGTGATGGTCGGTCAGCGAATTTGCATCCAGGTAGACGCGCTCGATCTCCGTCTCCTCGGGCTGACGCCAGAAGAAGGTGACTCGAACAGTCTGTGTATCAACACTTTCGATGACGGGCGTGCCCTGTTGCACTATCCGATTCCAGGACGTCTCGATGTCGGGCGAGGCCGCGAGGGTAGCGGACAATTCAGTCACCGCCTGAGTTAGCATGAGCGCAGCCTAACCTAATTTGATGGGCTTTTGAATTCGAGGAGTGGTCCGCCAGTGGGCGTCACAATGAAAAAATCGCGCACCTTGAAGGTGCTCGCCGCAGTCTTGGTGGCAGGGTTCGCCCTCGTCGGGTGTAGTTCTGCGGATGCCGATTCCGATTCTGATTCGGCTGCATCGCAGGGTAATTGGCCGCGCACGGTGGAGACACCGAAAGGGCCGGTGGAGATTACGTCGAAGCCGGAGAGGATCGTCTCGACCAGTGTGACGCTGACAGGCACGCTGTTGTCGATCGACGCACCGGTGGTCGCTACCGCATCGACTGGACCGAATACCGACGTGTCGGATGCGCAGGGGTTGTTCACACAGTGGGGCGGCATAGCAAAAGAACGCGGACTTGCCGTGTTGCCAATGGGCGGCGCGAATGCGGAATCCGTTCTGGCTCAGAATCCGGACCTGATCGTCGTCTCGGCGACAGGAGGCGACTCCGTCGTCGATCTGTACGAACAGTTCACGGCCATCGCTCCGACAATCGTGGTGGACTACGGCGGAAGCAGTTGGCAGGAAGTAGCCGCTGTGCTGGGCGAAGCGACAGGTCTCGAAGACAACGCCTCGGCCACGGTCGCGAAGTTCGACAGCGCAGTAGAGGCCGCCAAGGCCAAGATCACACTTCCCCCCCAGCCGACCACTGCGCTGGTCTACTACGAGGACGGCAGCGGCGCCAATATCTGGACGCACGAGTCCGGGCAGGCGAAGTTGCTCACGGCGATGGGTTTCACGGTCGCCGACATTCCCGAGTCTGCGAAGAGCAGTGAATCCATGGGTAAGCGCAAGGACATCATTCAGGTCTCGGCCGAGAACCTCTACGACGGTATGGCGGGCAACACCCTGATCTTGGTCAGCGCCGACGACGGTGCGGTGAATGCGGTCGAGGCACTTCCCCTGTTGGCGCAGCATCCGGCAATTCGTGATCACCAAGTCTATGCCGTGGGACTCGATACCTTCCGTCTCGACTACTACAGCGCAACCAACATGGTGAACCGCTTGGTCGAGCAGTTCAGCTGATCCATAAGTACTAGTACTTTTGCCCTCGAACTAGTCCTTTGGTTGTAGCCGAGAATCGAACATTCCCTTCACGTTCGCCGAATGTGGGACCAAGTGGTGCGCGCATGCCACCATGAACGTCAATCATCGGATGCGGAATGGGGAGTGGATGTTCGACTCGGCTGGTCAGTATGTCTCGGGGCAAGCCCTGGCATCGCGAGGGTGGGGACGTTTCAACCTGAACAACCCGGCTACAGCGGCCGTGATCGTGGGCCTGCTGAGTGTGCCGTGGGTGTTCGGTCTCGCCAGTCTCAAGACTGAACCCGAGACGAGCAATCGAGTGCTGAGCGATCCGGGAACCGTCGTCGGCATCATGGGTTTCCTGACGGTGTTGACCGTGGTGGCGTGTACGCGCCGTCGGTACCCGATCGCGTACTACCTCCTGACGTTGGCAGGATCCGGCGGATTGATGCTCTTCCTCGGGAGTCGATCACTCGGGGCCACGCCGCTTTTCTGGTTCGCGATCATGGCAGTGTCCATCCGGGTGACAGGCATGCGCCTGGTCGGACTGCTGGTCCTCGGAATGGCGATGGACGTGATCTTGGCGATGTATCTCACCGAGCGGGACGGGCTGACGGTCGCAGAGGTTCAGGTGGGGGAGTTGCCCCACCTGTTCCTCGAGCCGGCGGCAAACACCGTCACGAGTTTTCTGGTCGTCGCCGCCATGGGAAAGATCGTCGCGCGTCTGCGAAAGCAAGCAGTGGAGAACAGTCAGGCGGTAGCGGATCTGCACCGGGACCGCGAACGCAAGATCGCGAATGCCGTTGTCGCCGAACGGCAGGACATGGCACGTGAGTTGCACGACGTCGCGGCTCACCACATGACCGGCATGATCATCCAAGCCCGTGCCGCCGACAAGTTCTTCTCGAGCAATCCCGAACAAGCGCAAGCCCTGCTGGGTGGCGTCATCGAGCAGGGTCAGCGGGCCCTCAACAGCTTGCGGCAGATCGTGGGGATCCTTCGCCTGGGCGAAGAAGACCCCGACTTCCCGACGCCCATGGTCTCCGACATCGACGAGTTGGTCGATGACTGCAGGCGCACCATCTCGTCGATCTCGTTGGAGAAAGTCGGCCGCTTCGACGACCTGGACAGCGGAGTTCAGTTGACGTGCTACCGCATCGTGCAGGAAGCCTTGTCGAACGTCCTTCGCCATGCGCCGGGCAGTGAGTCCAAGGTGTGCCTGAGCCGGGAAGCCGGCGCGGTGAGGGTGCGGGTGATCAATACTCTCGGAAATTCTCGCCCGGCCTCCGACGGGCAAAACCTCGGAATTGTGGGAATGCGCGAACGCGCGACGCTCATGGGTGGTCAACTGGACGCCGGACCGAATTCGGAAGGTGAGTGGGCTGTGCAGGCACTGGTGCCGGTGAACGGGAGGATCAACGCATGATCGATGTCCTTATTGCGGACGACCAGCAGGTGGTGCGGCAGGGGTTCGAGCTGTTTCTCTCCGGGCACCCCGAGATTCGCGTCGTCGGGCATGCCAAGACGGGAGTCGAGGCGTACGAGCAGGTGCGTGCACTGCGTCCGGATGTCGTACTGATGGATATCCGAATGCCGCACGGCGACGGGTTGACTGCGACCAGGGAGGTTCTTGCCGAGTTTCCGGCGACCCGCGTCATCGTGATCACCACGTTCGATCTCGACGAGTACGTTTTCGAGGCGCTAGACAGCGGCGCCGCAGGGTTCTTGCTCAAAGACGCCGATCCAGAAGAGCTCTCGTCGGCCGTGTTGACCGTCGCCGAGGGTGGCTCGGTGCTTTCACCGAGATTGACGTCGAGACTGATCGTGGAGTTCGCGAGGCGCAAGCCGGTACCGATGTCCTCAGCGCGCTCCGGATCGGATCACGGTCTCAGCGCGCGTGAAATGGATGTGGTGCAGTTGCTGTCACAAGGCTTGGGGAACAACGACATCGCAGATTCCCTCAGCCTCGAGCAGAGCACGGTGAAGTCGCACATCAGCAACATCTGCAAGAAGCTACAGGTGCGAACCCGGGTGCAGATCGTCATCTGGGCGTACCGAAACAACGTGATCGCCGTATCTCGCTGACGCACGGGACGCTGCGCATCCGGCACGGCACGGGCAGAGAAGCACAGTGCCCCGGGTTCGGTCCCTCGTCGAACCCGGGGCATCTGTGTCGCTCAGCCCAGCAGTTTGGCTTTGAGCGTCATGACCGTCGCCTCGCTCAGGCCCAGACCCTCGGTCAGATAGCGATCGACCGACCCGTAGGTCTGGTCCAACTGGGCGAGGCCGGCATCGAGATAGCTTGCCTCGACACCCAATAGAGGCTCCATGTTGACGGCCATCTGCTCGCCCAAGCTCGCCGCGATGCCCGCGCGCGTGGCCTTCATGCCCTCGGCGGTGTACTCGTTTGTCAGCAGGTAGTCGTTCACGATCACCGAGCGGTCGACGCCGGCGATGCTCAGTAGCAGAAAGGACGTCCAGCCGGTGCGGTCCTTACCTGCAGTGCAGTGGAAGACCTGTGCACCTTCGGTTTCCGCGAGGCCGGTCAGCAACTGCGCGAACCCGGCTCGCTCCGTCGCTCCGGTGACGAAGGCGCGGTTCATGTCCTGCATCATCGATCGTGAGTCCTCGGGGGACTTGATCTTCGCGACCATCTCGGCGATGTTCCCGGACAGGATCGGAATGTTCTCGTACGCAACACCGTCGGGCAGGACGTCCGGCTTGCTGGCGATCTCGGGTGCCGTGCGCAGATCGTAAACCTTTGTCAGTCCAAGCTTTTCGAGAACGCTCATGTCATCGCCCTTGGGCGTGATCGCGTTCGCGCGGTAGAAGACTCCCTTGTTCACGGGCAGACCGAAAGTTCCCGAGTATCCGGCGCCGGTGCCTGCGACATCGCGGAAGTTGTCGATCCCGGTCAGCCGGGGGGCATCTGGAGTTTGCTCGGCACTGCCGAAGCTGCTGGAGCCTAGATCCAGTGAGCCGAATTGTGGAGCCGAGGGGGCAGGTTCGGCCTGTGCGATCGAGGCGCCGAAACCGGTGAAGAGAAAGCTACTGGTCAAGGCAATGGCCGCGGCAGACCGTAGTGAGCAGGTGCGCGTGGATCGGGACATGTGTGAGCCCTTCGTCGAGCGGTGAGAGTGGCGAGTCGATGAGGTATCGCGAAGGCAAGGTAGCGAGTTCGAGTGTCCGATTCGAGAGGAATCTTGCTTTGCTCCCTCTCAGTGGGAGGCGTGCTGCTCTGAGCGTGAGCGGCTCGGGAGGCGCAGTTCATTCCTCGAGACCTGTGTTTGTGCAAACTCTCGCCGCCCTGATATTGGTTAGCCTCACCAAATCATTCCGGAGTAGTCCGGTGCGTTCAGATGGAGTTCAACATGCGGGTTCAAGGTCTGTCGCGGTTTCGCCGCGCAGTGGTGATCGGTGCAGCAGCTGCGCTGGCGGTCGGCGTCGCCGGCTGCAGCAACTCGGAGGAGGCGTCGTCTGAATCGTCCACGACAGCCGCGAGCTCGCAGACCCGTGTCTTCGAAGCACAAAACGGATCCATCGAGATCCCGAGCGACCCGCAGCGGATCGTGGCCTGCGGATACGCAGTTCTGCCGCTGATTCAGGCGGGAGCGAACCTGGCTGCGGTATGTGAGTGGACCCGTGAACTCGGCAACATGGACGACAAGACCAAGGCCGCTTACGAAGCTCTGCCCAAGGTCGCGCCCGACGGCAACGTCTCCCAGCTCAACTACGAGGGAATCGTCGCTGCCGAGCCCGATCTGATCATCATGGGCGTTCCCGCTCGAGTCGAAAGTCAGTTGGACATGGCTCAGCTCGAGGCTGCTGCTCCGGTCGTCTTCCTGGGGCCGACGGTTCCCGCTGATTGGCGAGTGCTGGGCGAGCAGTTCGCCGACGCCGCCAATGTTTCCGACACCTACGGTGAGTTCAAGGGCGAGTACGACGCTCGCACCTCCGAATTGGCCGCGAAGTACAAGGACAAGCTCGGCTCGGTCACCTTCGGAGGCGTGTGCAACGTCTGCAAGCCCGAGGCTGGAACGTTCTCCCGCGAGTACGCGTCTTCGTACACAACCAACCTCTTCGACGGACTCGGCCTGCAGTTTCCCGGCACCCCTGCCGACCCGGCTGACGTCCACGTCGAACAGGTATCCATCGAGAAGATCGGCGAGAATCTCGGAAATGTCGACGTGATCGTCTACGGCCTCAACGCCGACGGCTCGATGTCTCCGCAGCTTCAGGAACTGGTCAATTCCGAGCTGTGGAAGGAACTGCCCGCAGTGAAGGCCGGCAACGTCGTCCAGGTTCAGCATTCGTTGGCAGCGACCTATCAGACGGCACTTCTGACGCTGGATTCGATCGACGAGGGCCTGTCGAAGCTGCCCGCAAACCAGTAGTTCATCGACTGTGACGGTGGCCTCTCGCCCAGTGGCGAGAGGCCACCTGCATATCCGGATGAGCAGGGCGGACAGCTCTCCGAACGGCGAGGACGCTTACCTGTCCCGGCTACCGGGGTTCTGTACGAACTGCGAACGCCCGATAGGGTGACCGGGTGCGTCCTACACTTGATTCCTACACTCATCTGGCCGGTGGCAAGGTCCGTGACCTTTACACGATCGACGACGAGCATCTGCTGCTTGTCGCGAGTGATCGGATCTCGGCCTACGACCACGTGCTCAGCACACCGATCCCGGACAAGGGCCGCGTTCTCACCGCGATGAGCGTGTTCTTCTTCAACGTCCTCGGTGGCACCAACCATCTGGCCGGTGAGCCCGACGACGATCGCATCCCGGAAGAGGTGCTCGGCCGGGCTCTCGTCGTGCGCTCCCTCGACATGGTTCCCGTCGAATGCGTCGTCCGTGGCTTCCTCACCGGCTCCGGCCTGGTCGACTACAACAACACCGGCGCAGTGTGCGGCGTCGCGCTGCCCGAGGGCCTTGTCGAGGCGTCGCGGCTGCCCGACCCGATCTTCACGCCGGCGTCCAAGGCGGCTCTCGGCGATCACGACGAGAACATCAGCTTCGAGCAGGTAGTGGAGAAGGTCGGCCTGAAGCTGGCCGTGCAGCTTCGCGAGGACACTCTCGACGTCTACGCCCGCGCCTCCAACTTCGCGGCCGATCGCGGAATCATCCTCGCGGACACCAAGCTCGAATTCGGTCTCGACTCCGCTGGAAACCTCGTGCTCGCCGACGAGGTGCTCACCCCCGACTCGTCCCGCTACTGGCCCCTCGAAGGTTACGAGGCAGGCAAGGTGCAGCCCAGTTTCGACAAGCAGTTCGTCCGCGACTGGCTCACGAGCCCCGAATCCGGTTGGGATCGAAGCTCGGACACGACTCCGCCGCCGTTGCCGCAGGAGATCGTCGATGCGACTCGCGCACGCTACATCGAGGCGTACGAACGCATTTCCGGGTTGTCCTTCGACGATTGGGTCGGTCCCAGCGCATGAGCCTCGTCCCGCCGGTCGCAAAGAAGGTCCCCACCGAACGTACCCATCACGGACACACGTTCGTCGATGACTACGAGTGGCTGCGGGACAAGGACAATGCCGAGGTAGTCGCGTACCTCGAAGCCGAGAACGCGTACACCGACGAGCAGACAGCCGCTCTCGAGCCGTTGCGCGAGAAGATCTTCCAGGAGATCAAGTCGCGGACGCAGGAAACCGACATGTCGGTACCCACACGCATGGGCAAGTGGTGGTACTACTCGCGCAGCGTGGAAGGCAAGTCGTACACCGTCCAGTGCCGGTGCCCCATTTCCGGTGAGGACGACTGGACTCCGCCCAACCTGACGCCTGGCGTCGAGCTGGCCGGCGAGCAGATCCTCATGGACGGCAATGTCGAAGCCGAAGGGCACGAGTTCTTTTCACTCGGCGCGTTCTCCATCAGCGAGGACGGCACGTTGCTGGCGTACTCGGTCGACATCGTCGGCGACGAGCGGTACACCTTGCGGTTCAAGAACCTCGAGACCGGCGAAATGCTGGCTGACGAGATTCCCGACACCGCACCCGGTGCCACCTGGGCAATCGACCACAGTCACGTCTTCTACATGACCGTCGACGACTCCTGGCGTCCGGACACCGTGTGGCGTCACAAGCTGGGAACGCCGCAGAGCCAAGATGTTTCGGTCTTCCACGAGCCCGACGAGCGTTACTGGGTATCCGTCGGTTCGACTCGCAGCGAGAAGTACCTGATGATCTGGGTCGGGTCCAAGGTGACCAGCGAAGGCTGGATGCTGGAATCGGCGAATCCGGAAGGCGACTTCCGCGTCATCATCCCGCGTCGCGAAGGCGTCGAATACGGGGCCGAACACGCGGTGATCGGGGGAGAAGACCGCTTCCTCATCCTCCACAACGACGTCGTCGACGGAGTCAAGGCCGAGAACTTCGTGTTGGTGGAAGCTCCGGTATCGGATCCGACGAACATGACGACGCTGATCGAGCACAGCGCCGACGTTCGGCTGGAAGAAGCCGAAGCCTTTGCCGGACACCTCGTCCTGAGCTACCGCCGCGAGGCTCTCACTCGTGTCGCTGTGTGGCCGTTGACGGCCGACGGCTACGGCGAACGTCACGAGATCGACTTCGACGAAGAACTCTTCAGCATCGGAATGGGGTCCAACCCGGAATGGGCGCAGCCCACCATCCGGCTCGGCTTCACGTCCTTCATCACGCCCGGGCAGGTGTACGACTACTACGTCGCCAGTGGTGAACTGGCGCTGCGTAAGTCGCAGCCCGTTCTCGGTGACTTCGATGCAAGTAATTACGAGCAGCGCCGCGACTGGGCAGTGGCCGACGACGGCACCCGCATTCCGCTCTCGATCGTGAGGCGCATAGGTGCACCCGAAGGTCCCGCGCCGTTGTTGCTGTACGGCTACGGTTCCTACGAGGCGAGCATCGACCCGTCGTTCTCGGTTGCGCGGCTGTCGTTGCTCGATCGCGGTGTCGTTTTCGTGGTCGCACACGTGCGCGGCGGCGGCGAGATGGGCCGTCACTGGTACGAAAACGGCAAGACGCTCACCAAGAAAAACACCTTCACCGATTTTGTGTCTTGCGCAAAGCATTTGATCGACACCGGTGTCACAGCCGCTGATCGTATGGTTGCCGACGGTGGTAGTGCGGGTGGACTGCTGATGGGCGCTGTCGCCAACCTCGCTCCGGAACTGTTTGCCGGCATTCTCGCCAATGTTCCGTTTGTCGACCCGTTGACGTCGATTCTCGATCCGTCGCTGCCGTTGACGGTCATCGAGTGGGACGAATGGGGGGATCCGCTGCACAACAAGGATGTCTACGACTACATGCGCTCGTACAGCCCGTACGAGAACGTGGAAGCCAAGGACTATCCCGCGATTCTCGCAATCACGAGCATCAACGACACCCGTGTCCTGTATGTGGAGCCGGCCAAGTGGGTCGCAAAACTGCGGGCCACGAAGACCGGTGACGCTCCGCTACTTCTCAAGACGGAGATGAGCGCCGGACACGGCGGTGTCAGCGGTCGTTACGAGAAGTGGAAAGAGGTCGCGTTCGAGTTCGCCTGGGTGCTGGACACCGTGGGCGCGAACTAGCTTCTGTATCAATCAGGTTCGGTGACTATCAGGTTCGGTGACTCTCAGGTTCTGCGGTAACGAACCTGAGGGCGCCCAGCGCGCCCGTACTCGGTCTCCCGGGTGAGCATGCCGTCGTCTGCCAGTTTTTCGAGGTAGCGCCAGGCTGTCACCCGGGACACTCCGACCGAGGCTGCCACCTCTGCCGCAGTCACAGGACCTTCCGAATCCCGGACGGACGCGGCGACGAGTCCGAGCGTTTGAGACGCAAAGCCTTTCGGTGCCGCTGCTCGATCGTCGGACGTTCGCAGTGCGGACATCGCGCGGTCGATGTCGTGCTGGCTGACCGCAGACTCTCCGGCGGGAAGCGCTGCACGATATTCGAGGTAGCGCTCGAGCTTGTCGCGGAACGCTGCGAAAGTGAACGGCTTGAGGAGATAGAGGACGATCCCACGAGCCACGGCGCTTCGAACCACCTCGAGATCTCGCGCCGAGGTAACCGCGATGATGTCCGGACTCGGGCGCAACCCACCGAGGGCGGAAGCCACGTCGAGGCCGCTGGCGTCGGGCAACCCGATGTCGAGCAGGACCAGGTCGATGGGCTGGTCGGTGGCGTTGGCCGCCGTAACTGCACGCACGGCGGCGTTCCCGGAATGAACCACACCGTGGACCACGAACTCAGGCACGCGCTCGACGTAGGAACGGTGCGCCTGCGCGATCAACGGTTCGTCGTCGACTATCAGGACGCGAATCATCGGGGTGCTTCCGCTTCGCGCAGCGGGATGCGGACCACCAGCATCGAGCCCATCGCCGGTTCACTGGACAGCGTGCCGCCGTGCCGTTTCACCACTTGAGAGACCAGGGCGAGTCCGAGTCCGCGAGAGCCGGATTTTGTGGAGTAGCCACGGCCCTTGGCCTTTTCGAGAGCTTCGGGTGTCATTCCCGGGCCGCTGTCGGCGACGGCAACAACCATCATCGAATCCTCTTCCATTACCGTCACTTCCACCCACGGAGACTCGCTCGCGCGTGATGCGTCAATAGCATTGTCCACGAGATTGCCGACCAGCGTGACCAACTCGCGTGCATTGAGTGAAGGCACCGGACCGAGTGCGGTGTCTTCCGTGATGGTCAGGTCGACCCCGCGTTCGGCCGCTTCGCTCATTTTTCCGAGCAACAGTGCGGCCAGCGCCGGCTCGTGAACCGCATTCATCAGACGATCGATCAGCTGCTGAGACACCCGCAATTCGTTGGTGGCGAAGGCCACTGCGTCTTCGTTTCGCCCCAACTCGACCATCGTGATAATCGTGTGCAGACGATTTGCGCTCTCGTGCGCTTGCGAGCGAAGCGACTCGGCAAAACTACGCACCGAATCCAATTCTCCGAGTACGTTCTGAAGTTCGGTGTGATCGCGAATTGTCAGCACGGTGCCAATTCTGTTGCCCTCCCACTCAACCGGGTGTTGGTTGACCACCAGCACACGCTTGTCGGTGAGGTGCACTTGATCCTTGGCGGGCGATGCGTCGTCGACTCGCAAGGTCTCGGGGATGGACGAAAGCGGGACAGGTCCTTCCGGCAGGTCGAGGAGTCGACGTGCTTCGTCGTTGACGATGTCCACTTTCGCGTCCTTGCCCCGGCCTTGGCCGATCACCACCAAACCCTCACCGATGCTGTGCAGGACGGCGTCGTGGTGCTCGAACATGGTGCGGAGTTCGTCGGGAGCCATGCCCAGGGTCTGTCGCCTGATGCGCCGACTCACCAGAAGCGAACTCAAGAGCGCGGCAAGAAGACCGCCGGCAGCAACGAACAGGATGACCGGAACACTTTGGGCGAACTGCTTGCTGATCTGTTCGCGGGTGACACCGGCAGAAACCAGACCGACCAGGGTTCCGCCGGAATCGTAGACGGGAGTGACTGCGCGGATCGACGGCCCCAGCGACCCGGCGTACGTCTCCGTGAAGGTCGCGCCGGCGAGTGCGCGGTCGATGTTCCCGGTGAACAGTTGACCGATCAGTTCCGGGCTCGTGTGGGTGAACCGAGTGCGATCCGGCGCCATCACCACGATGAAATCGACGCCAGTTGCCTGTCGGATTTTCTCGGTCTGTGGTTGCAGAATCGCGGTCGGGTCTGCACTCGTGAGGGCTGCCGCCGTCGAATCCGACAGGGCGAGAGTCTGCGCTATCGAGCTCACCTGCCTGCGGATCGCGTCGTCGCTGTCTCGGCGTTCGTCGACAACTGCGAGCGCGGCCCCCACGCCGATGACCAGCGCCAACAACGCCAATTGCAGGATCAGGATCTGCCTGGCGACGCTCATACGTCGGCCGGTCTTTCGTTCGACCATCGAGCGCCTCCTGAACGTAATGAACACAAACTTCCGGGCCCACCTGTTTGCAACAAGAATTCTCCACGACTCGAAGTGATCCCGATCACTTCACAGATATCCGATCCAAAGGACACCCCATGAGCAGCACGGCAACAGGGACAGTAGACGGTTCCCCACAGCCCGAGGGCACCAAGGCAAAGCGCGACAAGACGCATTGGCTCTACATGAGCGTCATCGTCGCGGTTATCGGCGGCATCCTCGTCGGTTGGCTCGCACCCGAGTTCGGTAAGTCCGTCGGTGTACTCGGCACGTTGTTCGTCAGCCTGATCAAGATGATGATCAGCCCGGTCATCTTCTGCACCATCGTGCTCGGCATCGGCTCGGTTCGAGCAGCGGCCAAGGTCGGCAAGGTCGGCGGCCTCGCACTCGCCTACTTCATCGGGATGTCCACCATCGCACTCGCGATCGGTCTGGGCGTCGGCAACCTGCTCAACCCGGGCAGTGGCCTGAACATCACGCCCAACGCGGCCTCTGTGGCCAAGCTTGCAGATCAGGCACACAGTGCCGGCGGCACCTGGGACTTCGTCGCGTCCATCATCCCGACGTCGATGCTGTCCTCCCTCACAGCCGGCAGCGTGCTGCAGACTCTGTTCGTCGCCCTTCTGGTCGGCTTCGCGATCCAGTCGCTCGGCAAGTCGGGCGAGCCGATCCTCAAGGCCGTCGGATACATCCAGAAGCTCGTGTTCAAGATCCTGACGATGATCCTCTGGCTCGCCCCGATCGGCGCCTTCGGAGCCATCGCCAGCGTCGTCGGCCAGACCGGTCTGAACGCCGTCGTTCAGCTCGGAACCCTGATGATCGGCTTCTACCTGACCTGCCTGATCTTCGTCTTCGGTGTTCTCGGAACGCTGCTGCGCGCGGTCACCGGATTCAACATCTTCAAGCTGGTCAAGTACTTGGCCCGTGAGTACCTGCTCATCTTCGCCACCTCGTCCTCCGAATCGGCACTGCCGCGTCTGATTGCCAAGATGGAGCACGTGGGCGTCGAGCGCACCACGGTCGGCATCGTCGTTCCCACCGGCTACTCGTTCAACCTCGACGGCACCGCGATCTACCTGACCATGGCGTCGATCTTCATCGCCGACGCCATGGGACAGCCGCTCGCCTTCGGTGAACAGCTCTCGCTGCTGGTGTTCATGATCATCGCCTCCAAGGGTGCTGCCGGAGTCAGTGGCGCCGGTCTGGCCACACTGGCCGGCGGACTGCAGAGCCATCGCCCCGAGCTTCTCGACGGCGTCGGGCTCATCGTCGGAATCGACCGCTTCATGTCGGAAGCGCGAGCGATCACCAACTTCTCGGGCAACGCGGTCGCGACTCTCCTGGTCGGCGCGTGGACCAAGACGATCGACAAGGAACGCGTCATCGAGGTACTCGACGGGAAGATCCCGTTCAACGAGGCGACGATGCTCGACGACGAGGACGAAGAGGAGCAGCACAAACTCGAGACGGCTCCGACCGGCACCAAGCAGTCGTTTGTGAGCCATCACTAGATCCGTGCGCTCTGCTGAACGTTTGACTGCGCTGCAAGCGCGGAACCCGATCTACGATCAGTGATCCTGGTCGTAACGATGAAAGAGACCGCCGCACCAACCGTGCGACGGTCTCTTTCTGTTCGTGGCCGCTATGTGTACCAGGTCGGTTCAGGAATCTCGCCGGTCAGGTACTGGCTACCGACTTCACGGCGCTTGTACGCGAGCGGATCGTGAAGGGTGTGCGTCCGAATGTTGCGCCAGTAGATGTCCAGGCCGACATCGTTGGAAGTGGCTCGGGCGCCTGTCAGTTCGAAGATCTTGTTGCTGATCTCCAAGGACACGTCGGCGGCGCGGAGTTTGGCGGCCGCGATGCGTACGGCGAGGTCGCCGCGAGCCTGCTCGGTGAGGTTTTCGCGAGCAGCGTGGAGTACGGCGTCGGCCTCGCGGCTGACCTGGTCCACGAAGGCCTCCGCTGCCCACAGCTTGGATTGCAAGTCGCCGTAGCCCTCACGGAGGTACCACTCGTCGGTCGCGATTTCGCGGTTGTCACCTCCGTACGGCCATGGACGCGTACGGGTTCGGGTGTACTCGGCTGCAGTGTCCAGCGCGCCACGGGCGATCCCGAGATAAAAGTTCGCGAACACGATCTCGATCGCCGGGAAGTTCAGGGTGTTGTAGACGAGGGGTTGGAATTCCTTGTCGACAAAGCCTGCTGCACTTGCCCAGTCGACCTCGATGTCGTTGATCTCAACACTGCCGGAATCGGTGAGGCGCTGCCCGAGGTTGTCCCAGTCTCCGCGGAAGACTATGCCGTCCTGAGCAGTCGGCACGATTGCGAACACATGCGTCGCAGTTCCGTCGATGATTCCTTCGAGCACGGTGAGGTCGGTGACTCGGCCGCCGGTGGAAAACGACTTCACGCCGTTAAATACCAGGGTGTCTCCGCGGTCCACGACGGTGAGGTCGGTGTCTCGAGGGTTAACCGCGCCGCCGAAGAAGAATCGGTTGCTCGTGTACAGCTCCTCGACAGCGGAGATCTGCGGATCGGTTCCGACCAATCTGGCAGCCCAGGCCCACAGGTAGTGGTATCCGAGCAACTGTCCGATGGAGCCGTCGGCGCGGGCGATCTCCCGAACCACCTTGTACGCGGTCTCCCATCGCTGCCCGCCGCCGCCGAACTCGACCGGACCCAGCAGTGTCACCAGACCACTGTCCTTGAGTAGCTGAACTTCTCGGAACGGCGGTTCACAGGCTCGATCACGCGCGAGTGCGTCGACGGCGAGGATGTTGCTCACCTCGCGAGCCCGGTCGATCCAGCCCTCGGATGTGTCGGGAATGCCGACGAAGACTTCGGTTTCACTGGTCACGGTCATGCCTGTACATCCTTTTCTGTCGGTGCAGTCCCGATGGCCCACACGTAAATCGGTTCGGTTCCGTTGATTTCGTAGTCGCCGACAACTTTGGATTTGAAGACGACCGGGTTGTGACTGGCCACGGTGCGGGCGTTGCGCCAGAACCGATCGAGATCGAGGTCCCGGCTCACTCCGGAAGCACCAAGTGCGTCGAAGATCTTGGCCGTGGCCGGCACGACCAGTCCGATCGAGGCGACCTGGCCTCGCCCTGAATCGATTTCGGCCGCGATGTTGGCGGCCTTCTCTTCCTCCGGCGAGCCGGAGAACGCGGCTTCGTAGGCCCATTGGGACGACTGCGCGGCGTGCAGTGCAACGGCCTCGGCTGCAAAGGCGGCAGAGGACACTTCACCGACCACTTGCTGGATCTGTGAATCCTGCGCATACCGTGGAGCGTTGCCGTGACTGAAGGTGCGAGTGCGAGCGGCAACTCGGCGAGAAATCTCGGTTGTCGCAGCCTTGGCGATGCCGGCGAGAGTGGCCAGATGGAACAGTTGATAGAACGCGGTCTGGTATTTGAATCGCGTCGAGAAGTCGAAGATGTTCTCCGGCTGGACAATCGCATTCTCGTAGACGGATGAGCCGGACCCCGTCGTCTGCTGGCCGAAGCCGTTCCAGTCGTCGCTGTGTGTGACACCGGGTTGCCTCGCCTCGACCGCGGCAATCACGAATGCGCCAGTGTCGGTGCGCTGCGAGTACAGGTCGATCCAGTCGGCGAAAATGGAACCCGTGCTGTAGAACTTGGCCCCGTTCGCCAGGAAATGATCGGCATCGGGTGCGGGCGAGACCTTGGTGTTGGCTTCGCCCAATGCAACATCGCCGATTTCGGTCCACGCGTTCCCGACCAACTGTCCCTCGGCAAAGCGTCGGAGCCAGGTATCGCGTTCAGTTCCGGGGTCGGCGACCAGTCGGTCTTCGACAAACGCGAAATGACCGCGCAATGCCTGGGTGATGTTGGAATCGGCGCTCGACAACTCGACCAACAAACGGATCAATTGTGGGATGCTCGCGCCGGATCCGCCGTGCGTGGTCGGCACCCGAACGGCGCCGAAGCCTGCCTTCTTGAGTGCGTCGATCTGTTGGAACGGAAGCACGTGGTCGCGTTCGCGTTCGACGACGGATTGTGCGATGTCCTCGAAGATCGGACGGAATTTCTCTGCCAGTGTTTCGTAGTCGACCTCACTCTTGATCGGATCTGCAGACCGGGCTACGGCATTCGGCGTCAGTGCGGTGGTCATGGGAAGAATGCAAGCTGTAATCACCAGGGGCGTCGATCCTTCATCGCGACCTGATTCGAAGTGTTGTCACTCAGCGCAAATCTCGGTTCGATGGCCTGCCGGGCAGTCGTACCGAAACTGAGTGGTCAGTGCGATTGCTCGTGAAGATGCTCGACGATCCATCCGTTCCATTCGACGGTGCCACCGGAACCACAATCATGTCGGAACGGTTGCCCTGGAGGGCCGGGACGTACGGCCACGCGAAAGTCTCTCGATCCCAACCGGAGATCGACAGTCGTGCGTACTCCGTCCACCCTCTCGGTGACACTCTCGAGTGCGCCCGAAGCGACAATGTCGGTGGCGCGCCGGACAGCGTGCTCGGCGGCCTGAGCGGCCTGCGACAGCGCTGCCCGGCCGCGCAGGTGCGTCAGGGACAGTTCTCCGTTCAGGTACTTCTCGGCTGCATCCATCGCAGAGTTGCCGTCCAGTCGGCTGAAATAGACTGCGGCGGGCCACGCAATCATGTTGGCGGCGAAACGATCTCCACCGATGTGACTGCACTCCCACACGTCCGCGATCTGGGCCGCGTCCAGCGCCGCTACAACCGGACGGCCGAGTTCGGCGCAGCACGCATCCTTTTTCCCATGTGTGCAGACTCCGAAGAGCGGTTCCGTACGGGAGCGGCCGAAGGCGGGCTCCACTCCGGTGGCCATTGATTCGAACGGTAGTGCCGACAGGTTCTCGTATCGGTCCACCGACCCTTCCCTCATCCAGTGGCGCGTGCCGTCCGTCCATGCGAGAACGCACGTCGGGGTGAGGACCTGGCGGTTGCGGGGACGCCGGATCAGCACAACGCGGATACGACCCTGCGCTGAGTAGATTTTTTCGGTGAGCGCGTCTGGCAGAACGTCGTCCGGAGCGGACGCCGGCCAGGGCCCGGGGTGCTCGATCAACACCCACAGATGTGTCATGCCGGCGCGACCAACCATAGGTTCGCCGGCAGTCGACGACTGCCGTGTACAGGCGTGAGGGCGTCGACTGGTTTGAGGATTGGCGAAAAATTCCGAAAGGCACTGCACAGGTGCCTTCCCCACGACACCGTCGCTGTGGCAGGGGAGGGAAGACACGAAAAGGCTCCAGTTTCGTAGGTTAGGCTCACCAGACTATTGGATGGTGAATCCTTTGCTCAGCCGTGGTGAATACGCGTGGCTGTGACGGTCGGAAGCAGTCGGTGACAGGAGTGTGTGAATGAAGCGAAGTAACTCGCGTACGAGGCACGTGCTGGGTGGTTTTGTCCTCGCCGCCATCGTGGCAACTACGACTGCTTGTGGCGGTGACGATCTTGATGACCCTGGGATGCAGCCCGACGCCGTGCACGCGGTCGCCCACGCCCGCGGAACCACCGAAGTGCCGATGGATCCGCAGAGAGTTGTCGTGCTCGAGCCGGTTCAGCTCGACACGTCGGTAGCGCTGGGCGTGATTCCCGTGGGCACCGCGGTACTCAGCGAGACGACGGGCGTTCCGGCGTACCTCGGTGAGAAGGCGGCGGAGATCGAGATGGTCGGAACCGTCGCGGCACCGAACCTCGAGAAGATCGTCGCGCTGAGCCCGGATCTGATCATCGGCACGGAAACACGGCACGGGGATCTGTACGAGCAGCTCGCTGCCATCGCGCCGACCGTCTACATGGCAACTCAGACCGATCCGTGGCAGGACAACGTCCAGTTCGTCGCAGAAGCGTTGAACAAGACCGATCAGGCGGGCGAGCTGCTCGGTGACTACACGGCACGCTGCGAGGAAGTGGCGAGCAAGCACAGCACCGAGGGCAAGACCGCTCAGCTCATCCGCCCACGCGACGACGTTCTGACGCTGTACGGACCCACGTCGTTTGCCGGAAGCACTCTCGAATGTGCTGGACTCACGATTCCCGCACGCGACTGGGAGAACTCGATCTCCGTCGACCTCTCCCCGGAATTCGTCTCCGGAGCCAACGCCGACCTCATCCTGGTCACCTCCGCGAAACCGGCCGATGCCGGCACGATGCCGAAGGCCGTGGCCGACAACGCCGGATTCTTCCCGAACCCGCATCTGGTGGACATGTCCTACTGGATCACCGGCGTCGGACCGCTCGGCGGCCTCACCGTTCTGGACGACCTCGATCGCATTCTCGGAGCGTCGAATTAGCAGTGCGCGAAGGAGCAGTGCGCGAGAGAGTCGCTAAGTTGGAACCTATGACAACTCCAGTACAGAACATCGCGATCAACACTCTCGGTGGCGTGCCCACCTCGTTGGGCGAATACGACGGCCGTGCCGTGCTCGTGGTCAACGTCGCATCCAAGTGTGGACTGACCCCGCAGTACTCGGCTCTCGAGAAGCTGGCCAGTGAATACGCGGACCGTGGTCTGACCGTGATCGGTATCCCGTGCAACCAGTTCATGGGCCAGGAACCGGGCACCGCAGAAGAGATCGAGACGTTCTGCTCCACCACCTACGGCGTCACGTTCCCGCTTCTGGAGAAGATCGAGGTGAACGGCGAAAACCAGCATCCGCTGTACGCCGAACTCACCAAGGCCGCCGACGCCGAAGGCGCTGCGGGCGACATTCAGTGGAACTTCGAGAAGTTCCTGATCGGACCGGACGGCACCGTCGTCAACCGATTCCGTCCGCGGACCGAGCCTGACGCACCCGAGGTCGTCGCCGCGATCGAAGCTGCGCTTCCCACGAACTAGTAGCTGCGCTTCCCAAGAATTAGTAGCTGCGCTTCTCGAGAGCTGGTAGCTCGTTGTTGGAAACTGCCGCCGGATGATCATCCGGCGGCAGTGTGCTGTTCACCCACAGCTGCCACTATCGGAGTATGTCCGCAGAACTGATCGTGTCGGTATCCGGAATCAGAGACGAGACATGTTATCTCGCTGCCGGATTCGCTGACGAGATGGACGCTCGAGGTGTGCGTTTGTCGCTCCTGGTGGCGCCGCGACTCAAGGACAAATATCGACTTGCCGACGACGCGGTGACGACGGCCTGGCTGCGTGAGCGTCGTGAGCACGGCGACGCCATCGTTCTGCACGGCTACGACCAGGCCGCGACCAAGCGTCGTCGGGCCGAGTTCGCCACTCTGTCCAAGCACGAAGCAAAACTGCGACTACTCGCTGCGGATCGGGTCCTCGAACAGGCAGGCCTCAGGACCCGGGTGTTTGCACCGCCGCGCTGGGTGGCGTCGCCCGGTGCCATGTCGGTGTTGCCGGAGACCGGCTTTCGGACGATGGCAGGCCTCGGCGCCGTGCACGATCTGACCCGTGGAACCTTGCAGAGGGGAAGGGTTTTCGGTATCGGCGAGGGCTTCAAGGCCGAACCGTGGTGGTGCCGTGCGTTGGTTCTCGGAGCCGGGCGCGCAGCCAAGCGTGGGGGACTGGTCAGGTTGTCGATCACCGCCAAGCAGTTGGGAAACGAGGGACCGCGCCAGGCAGTTCTCGACGCCGTCGATCTTGCTCTCTTTCACGAAGCCGCCTCGCAGGTGTATCGGTGGAACTCGCCGTCTCGAGAACTCGGCGCTGCCTGAGTTCGGCGGTTGGCAACTATTTGATAGCTGGGAGGCGGCGTCGTCTGTCCGGGTTGTCCGAGCAGGCGCACTCTTCGTATTTCTCCGCTTCTTGGCTGGTAGTGGTCCATCAAGGGGCTAATTCGGATATATCGGACGCTGAAGTGGAGAGTGGAGTCTGCCGGCTTTCTCGCTGCTAGAGTGCGTGCAGTTAATGTGCCGCTAGTAGACGAGGTTGGGACTTCACCATGCGCGCAAGAGTGTTCTCCAAGTCGGCCGAGGGTCTTGTTGCCGTGGCTGTTGGCGCAGTTGTCTGTGCTGCGTTCGTTCCGGCACTCGCGTCTGCCGCTCCGGCCGGCGCGGTTCACACGCTGCCGACGGGCAGTATCGACGGTGGATCGAGCGGATCGAGTGATGGCGTACGCACCGCAACCGTCGACGATCAAGGTGAGCAACTCACTCTGCGGCTGCACAAGATGGATCTGCGGGGATCAGACTTCTCGATGGCCGTACAAGAAAGCGGCGGCAAGCTGTCCGATGTGGTGATTCCGGCGCCCCGTTCGTACATCGGCAGCGTGGAAGGGCATCCGGACGCAATCGTCTCGGCCATCGTCGACTCGGCCGGAATACTGCGTGGGCAGGCGATTTTCGATCGTGGTTCTTCGATCGAGTTCGTCGGATCCGACGTGGTCGGTCGAAGTACAGCGCCGATCGATGCGAAGCCTCAGTGGCCGACGGCCTCGATCGCGCCGGCTTCGGCAGCCGGCGTCGGCAAAACCGTGAAGCAGTTCGTAGTGGGGTTGGACCTGAGCGGTGAGTGGTACTCCGCGCACGGCGAAGGCAGTCCCGCCGTTGCTTTGGATCGGGCCGAGGAATCCATGGCCAGAACCGCTGCCATCTGGATCAGAGACGTCGGAATTCGGCCGATCCTCGGTCGCGTCGTCCTTCGGGCCGATGCCGCCAGTGACCCGTACTCGAGCAGCTGTGAAAACCTCGAGCAGTTGGAAGATCTGTGGTCCGATCAAGTCGGGACGAGCGTCGATCAGGCGACTGTCGTGTGCAGGTCCGGTGGCGGAAATGCCTACTACTCGAAGTTCGAGGTTGATCACAGCTACGCGCAGGTCGGCGCCGAGTCCGACGGCAACTTCAGCCGCGTCCTCCGCCACGAGTTGGGCCACAACTTCTATGCCGACGACTATCACGGCGGCGGCGCCGAGGGCCGAACCATCATGAACGGCAACGACCTCTCGCGCTTCGACGGCACCGAATTCGCAGCCATCGTCGATGCCGCGGACGCAGCCTCGGCTCGACTCGACGACATCGGTCGGTACACGGCAACCCCGATCCCGCCGTACGCCGCACTCGACACCGCGCGGGTCAGTTCGGGTGGCACAGCCACTGTCGACGCTGTCGCGAATGATCATGACAGCAACGGAGATTCGATCAGGGTGACCGGCGTCGAGGCGACCTCACTTCTCGGCGGTACCGTGAAACTCGACGGCGGCAAAGTTGTGTACACGGCGGGGACGAAGACGGGGGTCGACCGGATCCGCTACACACTCACCGACGCAGCCGGTGGGACGAGCACCGGCTGGATCATCGTCGATGTGAGTGCATGAAGGGTTGAATCAGGCGACCTCGACGCTCGACTCCTCATCGAGGACGCGGAACTCCGTGCCGTCGGCAGCCATTTCCGAGTAGCGGCCGTAGAAAATTCCGGCGGCCTCGTCGCGGATGATCGCTTGATGGATGGGAACCGCGACACGTGGCGCCACCGCGCGGAGGTAGTCGATGGCCTCGGAAATCTTGAGCCACGGTGCGGCGGCAGGAAGAGCAAGAACGTCGACCGTCTGTTCGGGAACGAAGAGGGAATCGCCGGGATGCATGAACTGCGCCGGGTTGGTGGCGTCGCCGAGGAGGAACGCGGTGTTGTCGATCATCGGTAGGTCCGGATGGATGATCGCGTGCTCACCGCCGGTTCCGGTCACTTCGACGTCGCCGATGCTGAACCGGTCGCCGGGCCGGACTCCGGTCCAGCGCCCACCGAGCTTTTCAGCCGTCTGCGGATCGCTGTAGAGCAGGGCATCGGGGTTCGCTTCGGCCAGTTCGGGCAGGCGAGCCGGGTCGGCATGATCGGGGTGTTGATGTGTCACGAGGATGGCGTCGAGGCCGGTGATGCCTTCGAATCCGTGCGAGAAGTTGCCGGGATCGAAGAGGATCTTCGAGCCGTTCAACTCCACGAGCACACAGGAATGGCCAAAATGTGTCAGTCGCATGATTTCGAGTATGCGCCGACGCGGAAGGGCTCGCAGGCGAGTCCGACAGGTGTTGGCCGTCACGCCCCGATCACTCGATGCGAAGCATCTCGGGTGCGCCCGGTAAACTGGCCATCACCCGAGCGTTTCACTCCGGGTTCGCGCACTAGTACCGAGGAGCAGCACGTGGCCCGTGTCGTCGTCGAAGTCATGCCCAAGGCCGAGATTCTCGACCCCCAGGGACAGGCAATTGTCGGGGCACTGTCTCGCCTGGGCTTTGCAGGAGTATCCGATGTCCGTCAGGGCAAGCGGTTCGAGTTGGAGATCGACGGCAGTGTCGAAGACGCCGAACTCGAGAAGATCGCCGAAGGCCTGCTGGCCAACACGGTGATCGAGGATTGGACCGTCAGGCGAGTCGAGGCATGAGCGCACGTATCGGGGTTATCACGTTCCCGGGCACGCTCGACGACATCGACGCTGCTCGGGCCGTCAACCTGGCCGGCGGTGAAGCTGTTGAACTCTGGCACGGCGATGCAGACCTCAAGGGTGTCGACGCAGTCGTCGTCCCGGGTGGATTCTCCTACGGCGACTACCTTCGCTGCGGCGCAATCGCCCGGTTTGCTCCCGCGATGGGCAAGGTCGTCGAAGCAGCCAAGGGTGGCATGCCGGTCCTCGGCATTTGCAACGGTTTCCAGATCCTCTGCGAAGCCGGTCTGCTCCCCGGTGCCCTGACCCGTAACCAGGGTCTGCACTTCATCTGCCGCGACGAGTGGTTGACGGTCGAAGCCAACAACACGGCGTGGTCCTCACGCTACGAGGCCGGCGCCCAGATCCTCATCCCGCTCAAGTCGGGTGAAGGCCGCTTCCAGGCGTCCGAGAAGGTCCTCGACGAACTCGAGGGCGAAGGCCGCGTTGTCTTCCGTTACTCGGAGGAGAACCCCAACGGCTCGCAGCGTCGTATCGCCGGTATCTCCTCGGCCAACGGCCGCGTCGTTGGTCTGATGCCGCACCCCGAGCACGCCACCGAGGCTCTCACCGGCCCCAGTGACGACGGACTCGGCTTGTTCTACTCGGCACTCGACGCGATCGTCACTGCCTGATCGCCTGCTGATTTTCACCACTGAACGCCGACCGGAAATCCGGTCGGCGTTCAGTCGGTTGTGGAGGTGCGCGGGGATTACTGGCTGTAGGAACTGAGGAAGTTACCGAGGCGCTCGAGGGCGGTCGCGAGGTCGTCGGTGTTCGGCAGAGTCACCAGTCGGAAGTGATCAGGTTCGATCCAATTGAACGCGCGACCGTGACTGACAAGAATCTTCTCCGATTCCAGTAGATCGAGAACGAACCTCTCGTCGTCGACGATGCCAAACTTGTCGACGTCGAGCTTCGGGAACAGGTACAGCGCCCCGTCGGCCTGCTGGCAACTGATCCCGTCGATGCTGTTGAGCGTGCTGTGCGCGAGATCGCGCTGGGCCGTCAGCCGACCTTGTGGAAGCAACAGGTCCTCGATGGACTGGCGTCCGCCGAGTGCGGTCTGGATCGCGTGCTGCGCCGGCACGTTGGCACACATACGCATGTTGGCCAGCAGTTTGATGCCTTCGATGAAGCTCGACGCCCGTTCGAGTGGTCCGGTGATGGCCAGCCATCCGGCTCGGAATCCGCAGACGCGGTAGGCCTTGGACAGTCCCGAATACGTCAGACACAGGACGTCTCGCCCGGTCATCGTCGCAAGGTTTGTCATGGATCGGCCGTCGTAGACGATCTTCTCGTAGATTTCGTCTGCGAAGAGCATCAGATCGTGTTTGCGTGCAAGGTCCACGAAGCGTTGCAGCACCTCCGTCGAGTAGACGGCGCCCGTTGGATTGTTGGGATTGATGACGACAATCCCTCGGGTGCGCGGAGAGATCCGAGCTTCCAGATCGTCGAAGTCCGGTGCCCAGCCTTGGCTTTCGTCGGTGAGGTAGTGGACCGGCGTACCGCCGGCAAGCGACACCGAAGCCGTCCACAAGGGATAGTCGGGAGCGGGAATGAGGATCTCGTCCTCTGGATTGCAGAGGGCCTGCATCGTCAGGGTGATCAGTTCGGAGACACCGTTTCCGAGGTAGATCTCGTCGACGGTGACGTCGGTGATACCCCGCGTCTGGTAGTACTGGACCACCGCAGTGCGCGCCGAATACAGTCCGCGAGAATCGCAATATCCCTGTGCGGTAGGGAGATTACGGATCATGGCCATCATGATCTCGTCCGGTGCTTCGAACCCGAAGGGGGCCGGATTGCCGACGTTGAGTCGCAGGATCGTGTGTCCCTGATCCTCGAGTTCTTCGGTCTTGTCGAGAATTCGCCCTCTGATGTCGTACCTGACATTCTCGAGCTTGCGGGCCTGATCGATGGGTGTGTTCACGCGGTTACGTACCTCTCCGGTTCGGTGGACGAGTGGTGTGTCGGACGAGAAGGGCGCCTTACGGTTCGGCCTGGAAACGGACAAAAATTCGCGATAGCGCTGGCGTTGGCGAGAGAGTAGCGCTACTATGATTCGACATGTCCAATGATAGCAGTTCGCGGATAGTCGCAGCTTTGCGCGAGTGGATCGCGACGGCTCCTCCAGGTGCGAAGCTTCCGTCCACTCGGTCGCTCGTCAGCACGCACGGGGCGAGTCCGGTCACTGTGCAGAAGGCGCTGCGAACACTGGTATCTCAGGGGGCTGTGGAGGCTCGTCCCGGTGTGGGGACCTTCGTACGCGCCGCACGCGTCGTGCGACCCAACGATTACGGGTGGCAGACGGCGGCGCTCGGATCGCCGAACTATCGGCTGCAACTGCCTATTGCGCTGCAGTCCACCTCCAACGACGTGATCGCGCTGCATTCCGGCTATCCGGCCCGAGAACTGTTGCCGGAAGGACTGGTTCGTGCAGCCTTCACCAGGGCGACGCGAACCGACGCCGTCTTCAATCGGCCACTTGCTGCCGGGCTTCCGGAACTGCAATCCTGGTTTGCCTCCGAATTGGGTTCTGCCACTCCTGCCGGGATCACGCCGCCGGGGCCGAACGACGTGGTTGTACTTCCCGGCAGTCAGGGTGGACTTGCGACGTCCTTCCGTGCGCTCGTGGGGGAGGGGCGTCCGTTGCTCATGGAATCGCCGACGTACTGGGGTGCGATCCTTGCTGCCGCCCAGGCCGGTGTCACGGTCATTCCGATCTCCAGTGGTGCCAACGGTCCTGATCCGGAAGAGCTTTCGCGCGCATTCGAACAGACAGGCGCTCGGGCGTTCTACGCACAACCGAGTTTCGCGAGTCCGACGGGGGCGCTGTGGTCGCCGACATTGGCTGACAAGGTGCTCGAGACCGTCCGTCGGCACGGCGCCTTCCTGATCGAGGACAGTTCGGCGCTCGACTTCGGCATCACCGCCGATCCCAGCCCTATTGCCGCTCGAGACGACAGCGGACACGTTGTCTACCTCCGTGCGCTGACCAAGAGTGTGTCCCCATCGGTGCGAGTTGCCGGCTTGATCGCTCGCGGCCCGGCGTACGAGCGGATTCTTGCTGATACACAAGCAGATTCGATGTACGTCAGCGGAATGCTGCAGGCAGTCGCCCTTGACGTCGTTACCCAACCGGCCTGGCGAACGCACCTGCGCAGGCTTCGTCACCAACTCGAGGCCAGACGCGACCTCCTCGTGTCGAGTCTGCGCGAGCATGCGCCGGACGCTCACCTCGACGCCGTACCGCAAGGTGGACTCAACCTCTGGCTTCGGCTTCCGGACACCACGAATCTCGAACGCGTCGTACAGGACTGCCGGTCGGCCGGCGTGATCGTCGGGGCCGGAGACGATTGGTTCCCGGCGGAACCGACCGGAAAGTTCCTGCGGCTCAACTACGCCGGTCCGAACCCGGGCGAATTCCCCGACGCCGCCCGCATCATCGGCGGAGCAATCACACAACATATGTAGAACTCACCGCCTTGGGGTTGACCTGAACTTCCATTGAGGTTTTATCGTCGTGTCCATGACCAAACAGCCAATGCAGCCACCGGCGAATCAGCCGATCGGATTCTGGACCGCGCGTGCAGGCGAAGCGATTCGCGCACGCACGCGCGGGGCACTCGAAGCAATCGGCGTGACTCAGCCGCAATGGTGGATCCTGCACCAACTTTCGCTGCACCCTGAAGGGGTGGAGCGAGCCGTCCTCCTACGGACGATCGGTCCGAACGAATCAACTGACGTCATCGACGAGGCCGTCGACTCTGCCCTCGAACTGGGGTGGGCGCGTGAGGACGGGACTGTCCTTCGCCCTACTGATGCCGGCTCCGAGCAGTTCGATCGTGCAGCGCGGGTACAGCAGACGTTGCAGGAGGAGCGGATGCAAGGAATCAGCGAAGAAGAATTTGTCACCACCATCACGGGTCCTGCAGCGAACCATCAAGAACGTGGGCGGCGACGCCTGGCACTGGTAGAACTCGTCATCTCGGCCCGCTGCCGGGTAGGGCGGCTTCGATCAAGTCGACTGCACGGGATACGCCGCCCGCCGCTGCGAGTTCTTCTGCCAACTCTGCGCTGCGTCGGCGGAACTCACTCGAACTCACGCGCGTCAGCGCCTCACGAAGCTCTTTTGCCGTGACGGTAGCGCCGTCGACGCGTACTGCGACGCCGGCGTCGACAAGCGAGTCGGCGTTGCCGAACTGGTCAACGGCTTGCGGCACCGCGATCATGGGCGTACCAGTGACGAGTCCCTCGCTGGATCCGCCCATACCTGCGTGGGTCACAAATGCGTCGGCCTGCTGCAGAATCGCGAACTGCGGTACCCAGCGGTGTATTTCGACAGTCTCGGGAACAGATCCGAGATCTGAGATCTGTACCTGCTTTCCGATTTGGAGGACGACGTGCCACCCGTCCATTTCGCCGAAAGTTTCGACGCAGGTGCGGTAGAAATCCGGGTGATCGGTGAAGGCAGAACCCAGCGAAATCAACAAGAGCTTGCGTTCCGGATCCGGGTTCACCCAGGGTTGACTGCTCGGTTCGAGTGCGGGGCCGACAAACGTGTAGACGTCGCGGTTCACTCGATCGGCGTTGGGCTGCATAGATTCTGCGATCAGAACGATCGCACGCGGTGGGCGTCCGGTGAACTCACGAGGATCGACCTCGACGCCTTCGCTGCGGAAGAACCGGGCCTCCCGATCGAGCAGGTCCACGCCTCTCGGATCGGAACGAATCTCGTCGTACATCGGTGCGGCGTCGGCTTCGTAACCGTCCCAGGCAACGTACGTCGGCGACAACTGCATGATGGGAACGTTCCACTGCTGAGCCAGTATTCGTGCCGGAATGCCGGCGATGTCGTAAAGAAAGAGGTCAGGTCGATCGTCTTCGTAAATTCGGCGCAGTTGCGGCAGCATCGACTCGTAATCGTCCTGGAACAGGGTCAACTGATCTATCAGATCCCCGTCCCAGCTCTTCTCCGGTTCGGTGTCGTCAGGGGAAGGAGCGAGACTGGGCAGCGTGGATACGTACGGTGCGAATTCGGCCCCGGTCGCCTCGATGATCTCACGCATCGACTCGTCGTTGGCATAGGTGACGCGGTGACCGGCGGCGACGAGACGCGCGATGATCGCCAGGCTCGGATTGACGTGGCCCGGTGCCGGAATGCTCACCATGGCGATATGTCTGCGGGTCATCGATCACTCCTGCCGTCTGACTGTTCTCGAACATCTCCGTCTACCGAACCGAGACTATCCACCACGATGGGCGACGGCATCTGATTTTTGCCGGGGGAAGTACCGTGGGCTCTCGAGTAGGACTACGCATCCGAGTGTTGCGGCGAAAGGCCAGACTTCGAAGCATGAGCGCACCGACAACACCTTCGAAGACCACTGCAGCCTTCTACCTGCAGGCCGGAATCGCCTTTGCCGTCAGTTTTGTCGGCACCCTCCTCGGAATTGCCTATCTTCCGATCGATGCGTGGCAACGCGGATTTCTCGGAATGTCCTTGCTGTTCTTGGTCACCAGCACGTTCACGTTGGCCAAGGTGATTCGTGATCAGCAGGAGGCATCGACGGTCAGAGTTCGGGTGGACGAGGCTCGACTCGAGAAGTTGATCGCCGAACACGATCCGTTCAAAGCGGCAGCGTGAAACCTGTCGGCAAGGTCAGGATCAGCGTGCTGCCGAGAGGTTGCTCGTTTCGGCGTGCCGACAGATCGCCGCCGTGGGCGAGCGCGAGGCTACGCGCAATCGTGAGCCCCAAACCCGAACCGTCGGATCGATCACCACGATGAAACCGGTCGAAGACGGATTCGAGCTGGTCTGAGGGAATTCCGTCGCCGGTGTCGGTGACGGACACCGAGAGGTGATCCTCTCCCCGCGCGAGTGTCACCGTCACCGAACCTCCGGTTGGAGTGTGCCGCAACGCGTTCTCGAGAAGGTTGGCGAGGATCTGTTCGATTCGTTGGCGATCGACCTCGGCCGTGATTGTGTGCGGAGGCAAGACGGTCGTCAATTCGACCCCACGATCGACAAATCGTGGCCGCGCTGCTGCCGTTGCGCCGGCGACGATATCGCCGAGATCCTCGGCCCGTCGATCGAGTTCGAGTGCGTGCTCGTCGGCAGCGGAGACGTCCGCCAGATCGCACGAGAGCCGACGAAGTCTTTCGAGTTGGTCACGCATCACCGACCACGAAGTGGTGTCCGTGGGTAGGACGCCATCCTCGATGCCGTCCACGTACGCAGCCAAAGTCGATACCGGAGTGCGCAGTTCGTGGGCGAGGTCGGCAAGCAGTCGTTTGCGAACCCGATCCGAATGATCAAGGCGTGCAGCCATGTCAGCGAAGGCCGTTTCGAGACGCGTGAAATCTGCATCCACGTCGGACCTGTCGATAGTCACGTCGAAGTTCCCGTCGGCGACGCTTTGCGCCGCCTCCGCCAGCGTTGTGATCGGGGCCGTGATGCGTCGGACGATGTAGACCGCGGCGATGCCTGCTCCCACCAATGCGACCGCGATCCCGCACAACAGTGCGATGGTCATGGTCTGAGTGAACGCTTCTTCGGTGTGGGTACGTACATTCGAGTCTTCGATGCCGGCCATCATGAGGTGGTTGTGAAAGAGCGGGGCAGCCACGGCAATGGCAACGGCGGCGATGGCGAGGCAGGAAACGAACAGGACGACAAGCTGCGCGAGCAGCAGTTTTCCGCGTAGCCCGAGTTTCTTCATGACGACCCCGTTCATGACGACCTCAACGAGTATCCGACGCCCCTGACGGTTCTGATGAACCGCGGATCGGTCGCGTCGTCGCCGAGTTTGCGGCGTAGTGCACGGACATGGACGTCGACGATGTGCTGGTCCCCGAACCAGGACGAACCCCACACCGAGGCGATGATGTCTGCTCGACTCCAGGCCGCGTCGGGTCGGGCAGCGAGGGCGGAGAGCAACGCGAACTCGGTGGGAGTGAGATCGACAGGGCGGTTGTCGACATGCACGGTGCGGGCGAGGACGTCGATGTCGAGACCGGGTGGCGTCGGCAGCGCTTCCGGCAGCATGCTCGACGCACGTGGCCGTCTGAGCAGTGCTTTCACTCGAGCAACCAACTCGCGGGGGCCGAAGGGTTTGACCACGTAGTCATCTGCGCCAGCTGCCAGTCCGGTCACCTTGTCCGACTCGTCACCGCGGGCGGAGAGCATCAGGACGTACGCGTCGGAAAACGTGCGGATCCGCCGGCAGACTTCCAGGCCGTCGAAGCCCGGGAGCATCAGGTCGAGCACGATCAGTGCGGGCTCGAATTCGCGGACCGCACGTACCGCGTTCGGACCGTCGTGTGCGATCCGAACGGTGAAGCCCTCTCGGCTCAGGTAGTTGGAGACAACCTTCGCGAGCGCAGGTTCGTCGTCGACGACGAGTACGCGCCCAGGCTCCTCGCTCGGTCGTAGTTCGGCGCTCATCAGTCCGAGGTTAGTCGACTGCGCCGCCTTGTTACCGCCGCCTGATGGTTTCGTTCGACTGTGAAGATTCGATGAAGGAACATCGTATGGGCCGGTTATCGGGTCTCTCGGCGGCCTTGCGCCGGTAGTGTGGCAAATGTGCAGTAGCACCCACAGGGATCAAATCAGTTGTGGGGCAATGTATATCAATTCAATTTCTGGGAGTGGAAAACATGTCTTCGACGTTCAAGCGGAGCGCCGCGCGGTTCGTTCCAGTGGTGGCAGCGGCAGCACTGTTGATTGCCGGATGTTCGGACAACTCCGGGGAGAGCGTCACCCATTCTTCCGAAACAACCAGCGTCGCAGCACAGTCGGCGATGCCGGCGGGTGTCAATGCAGCCGACATCGAATTCCTCGAAGGGATGTACCCGCATCACGCGCAGGCATTGGACATGGCCCGGATGGTGGAAGGCCGAACCGACAATGCCGAACTTCTTTCTCTTGCAGCGCAGATAGAGGCAGCGCAAGGCCCGGAGATGGCTCAGATGACCGAACTGCTGACGAAGTGGGGACGCCCCGACCCTGCGTCGAGTTCGATGGGAGGAATGGATGATTCGGCGCACGCGGGTCACGGCGTCGGGATGGCAGACATGCCGGGCATGATGTCGGCCGAAGACATGACGGCTCTCACCGACGCCAACGGCGCGGAGTTCGACAAGATGTGGCTGACGATGATGATCGAGCACCACAAGGGCGCCATCACCATGTCCCAGACCGAAATCGACAACGGGCTCGACCCCTCGGCGGCGGCGATGGCAGAAGCGATCATCGCTTGTCAGCAGGCAGAAATCACTCAGATGGAAGCGATGTTGAAGGGCAGCTGAACGGGAGACCTTGGCCGCGTGACCTTGCTCGGGTGACTGCCTGGGCATACGTTCGAGGCTGATGGCTTGACTGGTGCTGTGCTGCAATCACACGCGAGGGGATGACCGCCACATGGATCACAGTCAGATGGACCACGGCCAGATGGACCACAGCCAGATGGAGCATGGGGCACACGGTGGTCACGGGGATCACGTCGCACAGTTCCGGAAATTGTTCGCGGTCATGCTGGTCATTGCAGTTCCGGTTGTTGCGGCAGACGCGATGTTCGCTGATCTGGTCGGGTACACCTTGCCGGAAAACTCTCTGGTGGAATGGATCTCACCGGTACTCGGCACAGTGATGTACTTCTGGGGCGGTAAGCCGTTCCTCACCGGTGGCGTGTCCGAAATCCGTTCTCGGCAACCGGGAATGATGCTGTTGATCGCGCTCGCGATCACCTGTCTCGAATGAAGAGGTCGAACCGCGAAACCGCATCAACGTCGCCTCCGCCCATCGCTACCCCGGTATCAGCGGAAAAGCTGAAGCCAAAATGTATTACGTTTTACGTGGACCACCACTTTCCGTCCGAAAAGGCTCTGGCGCAGTACCTCGTACACCTGTGGAGCGCCGCCCTGGTCGAGGTGCTCAGCCAGGTGACCTCCACAGGCGAACCCTCTGTACGCCAGGTTGCGAGCATTCAGCGGAGCCTGGCAACGGTCGTCGCACAAAACCGCATAGCGCGAGCGGGAATGCTGTTGAGCCTCGAACAGGCCGTGGTCGACTGCTCGCTAAAGGGCGGTGCTGCCGCGTCACTGCTTCGCGATGCCTTGCCCTATCGACAGAGCTGGTGACGTCAGACATTGGGCCGAAACACCCGAAACTCGTCCGAGTCGGGGCGGTCCAGGGCTCAGGTGCCGGCGAAAGCCCTGACCGCACTAGTCGTTACACCTACGGGCAACCGCCGATCTTTGCTGTCAGCGCCAGTCAACATTTGTGTCGTCAGTTGACCACCCATCCTCATTCGTGAAATTGAAGACGGTCGCAGCGATCCAAATGCTGTTCTTGCACTATTTCATGTGAGTTCGTCGGCTTCTTCGAGGTCGAGCGTCCCGACGAGTTCGGCGATCTTCACGACGATGTCCTCCATGGACTCCTCCACCGTGCTAAAACCGCCACGCGACGCGAGCGTAGGGCTTACCTGGTCAAGCTCCTCGAACGTCACACCATGCATGACCGGCACCAGGAGGTTGCGGCGCAGCAGAGCGCTGAGCTCGTTGCTCGCGATGCTTCGATCGGTACGCAGTTTCTCTAGCATGGCGGGCGTCACCAGAACGATTCCGATGCGCGAACTCACGAGCCCCTTGTCAATAGCAACGCGCATGTCCGTGCCGGGCCTCAGTGCTACCTCGCTGAACCACACCGAAACGTCCTTGCTAACGAGCATGTCGTAGACATCTTTCGCGTCGGCCTGACGGTCGGGCCAAGCGTGGCAGAGGAAAACATCCTTTGCCTGCGTTCGGACCACGACCGCCGTACGTATGGGCTCAAGGTCGCGCACCTGCTGGGGCGTGTAGGAGGCAGTTGAGGTCCTAGGCGACCAACTAGGACGTGTGGCGCGGCCTCCACTACGCCCACTTCCACTGCTCGTCGAGCTTCCACTCCTGACAACGGCGGTGACGGGCGGTGGCGAGTAGGACGGGTACGACGGCGTCGAGTAGCCGTACCCTCCACTGCGTCCGTGAACTGGGCAGTTGGCGCCGCCGCCCCTGGTGTGGCCTCTGACGGGGGCTGTGCACTGGGACATAGTTTGGTCCTCCTTGAAACCTTGGACCGTGGCCCAATAGGCTTTCCGACGAGCCCTATTCCGACATTTCGGGTAGTGAGCTCATTTTACTTGCAGGCACCGACAGCCCCACTCACCGCAAGTCGCACTACCGCGCTGTGGTCGGTCGGGTTGAGGGCTGCTAGTCCACCCGGGTGTACTTGATCGGTATATACCCGGACTCTGGCCACGCGACTGTAATGATCTCTTCGGCCGGGGCGACGCCGCCCGGTGAACCGGATTCCTCATTCGTCGCGATGTCCGCCTTTCGAATCGCTGCGGTTCACCCGCGAGTTCTCTCGACGAGAAGTCGAGTACGCGCAGTCGTTCGCTCTCGCTCAACAAAACAGACGCCCCATTTGCATTTAGTGCGGGACTGCCTTCAGTGACAACGAGACCCGCTCGCGCTCAAGATCGACCTTCTGCACAATGACGGTCACGCCGTCACCAACGCCCACAACGTCGGACGGATGGTCGACTCTGTTGTCAGCGAGCTGTGAGATGTGAATGAGTCCGTCGATATCACCAAGGTCTACGAATGCGCCGAACTTCGTGATCGCCTTGATGGTGCCCGAGACGATCTCGCCGACACTCAGCGCTTCCAATGCCGCCTTCTTCTTTTCGGCCTGTGACGGTCGAGGAGGCGCTGAGATGCTGGGAGCAGGATTCAACGGAGGTGTGGGTCCGAGCGCTGATATCGAGAGATTTGCGCCTTCACAGTATCGAGGGGGTAAATTCCCGACGATCTCCAGGGCGAAGCCGCAGTTCTCATGCATGTACCGTTCATAGGCCAGATCTGCCAATACCTGATCCTTGACCAAATCGCCTTCTTCTTGGCGGAACTTCCGGCTGGAATCACCGCGGAAGGACAGCCAGTTGAAGCTTGTCTTCACGTAGTAGCTGTCGCTCACCAGGATCTTCGCATGCGTGTCGTTTACTTTAACCACCGCTAGTCGTTGGGATCGGCGGGCAGCGTCATAAAGCATCTGTAGGGAATGCTGGTCCGTCTTCGCGTTGTCGCCGAATCCCCAGAAGATCGTGACGTCTGCTGAGCGTGCCAGTTGCTCGAGACGACCGACGAACTGTCGGTTGACAACCGAGCTTGTGATCCATGGACTGATAATGAGCAGTCGGTGTTTGGGCGCAGTCAGAGCGTCGTCCAGACAGGCAGGGTGGTCGGCCATGGACAGCCACCGGATCGCTGCGCGATCCAGCTGGTCATTTTCAGCTTGGGGGCCCGTAGTGTCGTTTTCTGCTAGAGCAGCCTGGATCGTGATCACTTCGTCGCGGCTAAGCCTTGGTCCAGTCTCGTCTGCCGGTTCGTAACTGATCTCTGCGCTCGAGCTGATCCCGAGTTTGCCAATGGCATCGACGTCCTCCAGAGCGGCGAGGTGACTTTCGCTCCACTGGCCGTCCAGCTCAATTCCAAGGCGTACGGCGCTGGAGTCGATGTCCTTGTAGACCAGCAAGATCGCGTCTCGATAGAAGTTGCGACTTTCGGTCACACCCGTGACACCGAGGACCTTGAAGTCGGAACTGGCGTAGCCATCGATCGCAGACGTGATCGATAGGACAGTGAGTTCCGACTTCTCGACGTCAACGCCGGTCTTTTGGGGAAGGGCAATAGCTTTGGATTGCTTGGCAGCTCCAGCACGGATGAGCGTGTTCTTTCGCCAGTCGGTTACGGCTCGTGTTAGTCGGTCGTAAACAACTTGGATGGTTGTCGACTTGGGCCGACGTACCTGCGCGTCTCGTGCTGCCTCGAGTCCGTTGGGGAGCAGGCTCAGAACGCGTGGCCGTCCGGGCGCGGGCGGTCGGTAGTCGACAAACTCCGATCGCAGGAGGCCGGCAACGGTAATTGCGGTGTCTTCCGGGGTGAGTCCCATGAAGAGCTCAAGATCTTCGACCGTGTTAATGCCGTTGAGCATTGCAGCCAGAGCGTATTTCTGGGCGGTGTCGATGTCCTCGACTTCCTCTGCGAGGACATCGACGGTCAGGACGGATGCGGGGATGTAGCACGGCTCTGCTGCGAGGAGGGTATGGCCGGGCAAGGTATGGGCGCGGCGGCGGGCGGCGACAGCGAAGATGTCTCGGCTCACAGGTACTCGATCCTTCCGATGCCTGATCGATTGATGTGGGTTAGGGCCTTCTTAAGGGGGCCGTCCTTGCTTGCGGCAAATTCCGAATCGCCCACGATCCACAAAATCTCGCGGGCGCGTGAGAGTGCAACGTTGATTCGTCCTGAGTAGCGTTCGTTCAAGAAACCGAAGTCGCCGGTGAGATTGCTTCGTGTCACCGAGAAGATCACGACGTCTGACTCGCGACCTTGAACGGCGTCGACGGTGTTAACGGTGACGGCGACGCCCATGAGGTTCAGACGTCGTATCGCGCGTTCGATTTCCAGACACTGGGCTCGATAGCCGGTAATGATCAACACGGAAACCGGGCCCTCCTTGATGCGGCTCACCCGTCCCTGTTGAGTCTGCGCTTCAAGGCGTGCTACCAGTTTGGCGATTTCAAGGGCCTCGGTCTTGTTCGACGAACTCTCGCCACGGGTGTGTTTGGGATTCTCTGCTCGGTCGCTTCGCCGACTTGTCGAGAACCACACGAGCCTATCGGCATCGTCCACAGATTCCGGCACCAGGACAGGGAATGGGGCGTTCGTCAGCTCACCGTCGTAGAACGTTTCGGAGATCAATCGGCCGATTGGCACGGCCATACGGTGTTGGGTAGTAAGTCGAATTCGACACGCTTCGGGAGCCTCGGCCAACAGGATGTCGAATAGTGAGGAGTTGTGGAACAACTTGTCGAGATCGAACTCGTCAACGAGGTCCCTATGTTCGAAGACTTCTTCCGCCATCGGGGGAAGTTGTTTCGGGTCACCGACCATCACCCATCTCTTTGAGCGAGTCATGGGAACGAGGAGTTCGGATGCGGTGGCCCGAGATGCCTCATCGATGATGCAGAGATCGAACTGAATCTCCTGCACGTTCGAGTTAGCAAGGAATCCCATACATGTGCCGGCGACGACTCTCTGAGTGGGTAGGAAAAGGGATTCGCTTGCTTGTGGGTCGCTCAGGCTGTTCAGCCAGTCACCCTGGATTTGTAAGAGTTCCCGGAGCCGCTGATGGCCCGGGCGATTTCCCACGAGACGATCGATGAGTGATGCGAGTTCCGAATCGCTCGGATCAGCACCAAGTTCTTCGCCGAGTTCGCGGGCGGTCTGAAAGGCGATCATTGCGGCTTCTTCAGCGCGTTCCGCCGCTCGGTAATAGTCCGAGAGAAGCGTGGCCCGCTCGTCAGAGAGATCCTCGTTGTCGAGACGGTCCGATGACTCCATAACACCGAGGATTTCTCGCCGTTCTGCGAGGTCGCGGAGGGCTGCCCGTGCCTCCTCGGCTTTCAATGCCAGCGCGATGTATTCGACTTTGATCCGCTCGCGCTCAGCGAGGACAGACAGACCATGTTGTGCTCGTCGTGCAATCTGTTCTGTCCAAGCATCGAGCTTGTTGGAGAGAAGCAGGTGGGATGCTTCCGGATCGACCTTGTCGTCGCGACTGGAAAGGCGAACGACGTCCGTCACGCCAGAGTTGAATAGGCGTGTTACGGCATTGTCGATCGCGACGTGCATCTGACTTACCAGCAATACTTTGTCACCAGGACGGGCGCGTAGGTACTGGTTCACTAGTTCGCAGATGAAGGACGTTTTGCCAGTGCCCGGAGGACCCTCGACGAGGTACATGTCCTCGGCGCCGAGAGCATTTGCGACGGCGACGAGTTTGTCGTCATCAAGGTCCGGCGTGATGGGCTCAAAGGCCACTGGCTCGGGTGATTTCGCTACCTCAGGCTCAAGGACGAGTTCGCGGAGATGAGGACGAGCGGAGCTGCCTTCCCGAAGGGCTGCAAGCGCTGTCTTCTGACGTTTAATGGTGGCTTGGGAGGGGCGCCTGTCACGGACGAGGACGCCATTACGCGGCAGGTCTCGACCGGAGCGGAAGCCACGGACAACCAAGTCAGTGCCGTCAACATCGACAACGCTAACCGGGACACCCCGGACCGTCGGATCATCCTCTGGTCTGGCCACTCGTTCTTGGTCGAGAACTGCGGCTGGGACCGGCGCGGGAGACTTCAGTTCGAACTCGGTGCCGTTCCTGCCAACGACCTCGTAAGTGATCGGCTCCTCAAGCCTCCTTTCGAGCTGCTCCTTCGCGTCAATGAGCTGAGACCAGCTGTTCAGCCGTGCCTGCTTGAACCTCTCACTGAAGCGGTCACCGAAGTCCTGCACGGCCTTATTGAGCAGGGCTCGGACCTCAATAGCCGCCATTGCTGCCTGCTTTGGATTAGCCGGGCGCTCGGCAGACCACGAGAAGTCACGGCCATCGATCTGGACGGCGTCCTCGTTGGAACGAAAACGCTCAAGGGCTTCAAAGTCTGTAACCTTTGCCCACTTTGCGAGCAGCCGGTACTGATCTGTGAACACCATGCTGAGCTCCAGTTGGTCACCTATCAGTCGAAATTCGTCGGCGTTGTAACAGGCTTTTCCGTCAGGCCCCGTTTCGAGGCGGGGGAGAGCGACGGTTGCGTCCCCGAGGAGGCCCGCTACAGCAAACTCCGGACGTTGGTCTGGAGTGGCCTCTTCAAGTGCTCGTCGTGCGGTCGTCGAGAGCTCGAACGAGATGACCTTCTTTTTGCGCCACCGACTATTGCGTGTGTCCTGAATTGCTTGGAGTTCGACAAACATCACCTGCCCGTCGGCCTGGCGGACGCCTGGATCCGGGTCAATCGCGCGGGCCAGCACGTTCAATATCTCAGGCGGAACGTCGGCGTCGTTGAGTGCCTTGGCGATATCTGGAAAGTCTCGCAGCGGCCAACAGGTAAGGCACTGTAGAAGCGTCGCGGCAAGCCCGTACACGTCGAAGCGGGCCGATCCCCGAGAGGCGTGGTCGGGAGGAGCCCACGGAGCATTCGTGCTTCCGATGACGGTGGCGTCGTGAGTAGCGGCGACCTGATCTTTAACCTTGCTGAGAGCGAAGTCCGTGAGGATGGGGCCGGTCCCATCCCAAAGCACGTTCGCCGGCTTGATATCGCGGTGCAACACGGCCAAGGAGTGTGAGTGGGCCAGGGCCGATGCGAGTGGGAGGGCGACAACGTCCGCGAGGTCATCCCAGCCCGGCGGTTCGTCGAAGCTGCTCAACCACGTGCTGAGTGTGTCCGGCACCCAATCCATAACGAGGTAGTAGCTGCCGAGATCAGTGTCGATGCCGCTGTTCAGGAGCGCTGCGATGTTGGGATGGGTCAGTTTCCTGTTGGCAGCGGTTGAGCGCTCGAAGTAGATACGGTAGATGTCGTCGGTGGTCGCTGGCAGCAGCTTGACCGCGACCATTCGACCACCTTGGTGAAGGTCGGTTGCTTGGAAGACCTCGCCTTGTCCGCCCACACGTCGTGTGTTGGCGATCTCGGCGTACCTGCCGGCGATTATCCGCATCTGTAGTCTCCCGCTCGTCGAGTCGTGCGACCAGAGCATAGTGAGCAGGTCCGACAGTGATGATGCTAATACCCAGATCAGCATCGGAACTTGCCCTGCATCGTCCGACTGTGGGGAAAATGCAAGCAGAATGAACCGCCGCGGTGCGTCCGGAAACTTCATCTCTTTCGGATGACGTCAGTCAGGATCGAGAATTTATACGGCTCCCACTCGCGGCTTTCGGCTACAGTCCTGCGACTGAGTGCGTGCTCCTGGTTCGAAGGCCGAACTCTGCGAGTGCTCGGCCGTCGTCATCCACGCAGACAAGCTTGTGTCGATGATGACTAAAGGTCGACAGACTATAAGTAGTATCCGGCAGGGCGGGTAGGACATCACACCCGAGAAGAGAACCGCAGTGGCCACGAGCAAGGCGAGAAGAACAAGCAAACCGCAGCCCACCTTCGCCGCCTACTGGCACCCGGTCATCCTGGCGCCCAACGCAACCGGACTCCATGTCCTCGCCTACGGCGTCATCGGCGATCAGAGCTCGAGTTCCCGGCGGAACGCCGCCAACTCTTGTTCTGCCGTGCTCACCCCGGTAAGCACTCGTCGGGCCGCGGCTCCTTCGAGGTGATCGGCGAACCCGCACCAGCCGATACGACCATCTGCTGGATCGAATCCGGTCGATAACGCCCCGATGGCGTGGTCGAGTGGCTTTTCGATGCGCCGTTGGACGCACCCTCGTGATCGTGCCGAGTTCCGTGGTGGCGTGGAGCGCCACCAAAGCAATGAACTCCCTTCACGGGATCGCCGAAACCCCGGTGACATGCACATCGTGGCAGAGGTCGATCCCGGGTTTTCGATAACGACCTATCGACCATCCGAGCCGAGATGCGCCCCGATTATTCTGAACGGACGACTGCCGGATGAGGGGTGCTGCGCCGGTGCGCCTTCGCCATCTACGGCTCGTTCACTGAACTCCACCCGCGCTCGGGCTTCGGTAGGTCTGAGTCGAAGTGGTTGCGGGCATATTCCTCGATCGCCAGCTGCGCGAGTTCCTTGCTGTTGAGACCCAACTGTTCACCCATGCGGAAGAACAACCTAATGGTTGGCGATGGAAGTTTGAACGTGATTTCGAGTTCGATGACGTCCTCGGGTTTGGTGTTCAGTGCTTCGGTCAACCTCGTGGAGGTCGCATCGGGGAGTTCGGTCATGGGGACCATCCTGTTCCAGGCAGCAGGTGCCTTCCTCGAGATTCGAACGAACGGGGGTTCAGAATTCGATTATCGAGTCCATGTTGTTCTGGGAGTCCGTGTGAAAATAGAGTGAGCCGCCATCTTGTTTCGTCTTCGCGACTATCCATCCTCGCTGTGTTGAGCCGTGGCGAATGGTGTCGAGCTCAGGCTGGTCTTCGTTCAAGCAATCGCTGATCGAAATATTCGCTTTCGACGTTGCTTGGCTTCCATCAGGCAAGATCTCGGTGAGTTCCAGTGATGCGGCTGTCATGAAACTCGTACCCGGATCGAGGGTCACCGTAAATTCCAAAGCTTGATAGAAACCTGATCCAGATCCACAAGGGACATTCGTCTGGATAGATTCGAGAGTCGCAGTCCCTCTGGTGCTACCGAGACTGATCCCAGTCTTGTCGCCGGGCTTGAGGATGGCAGGCTCACTTGCCGCGACCGGAGTTCCGTTCGACGAGGGGTTGGGTAACGCGACCGTAGTCGGAGAGCCGGAATCCGAGACGTCGGCGCTGGAGCCACACGCTGAAAGAACAAGAGCTGTAGCGATTATCCCCGCGGCATAAATTTGCATTCGCATCAGAGGACTATAGACGTTCGTTACTCCGTATCTATTCTTGTCTGCGAACTTCGGGGCCGTCGATGCCGGTCGACGAAGCCGCCGATCCTTCGAAATCGTTCAGGCGGACGAGTACCCGAACGTTTCTCCACACGATCTACCGCCGCATCGAAATAATATGACACCTCACGCGGCGACAGATCAGGTATCGACACCGAGAATATCGCTCTTACCGTTGCTCGACACACCTCGCAGTGCGACAAAAATTTCGACTTCTCCGCGAATCTCGTGTGCTGGATCAGTGTAAGAAATTCCGCCCAGCCGCCCCAGCTCTTCCACCAACGGCACGCCGCGGTGATGACCCGGAGCGGTGACCGTCGAACCGCACCCCGGCTTGTGGCCGGCAACCCCGCCTAACACCCGCGAGGAAGACGAAAATATTGCTGTGCCGGTGCGGCGGCGGCGCTACGTGGATCCGACTCTGCACCGACCGCGCACACGATCGCCCTGTTCTGGTCGAAGGTCCACCCGAAAAGTCGGTCTCCGGGGCAGGTGCGGAGCCAAAGACTTAACGCTCCCACACCGACGACTACGCACCGGTCTGACGTCAGAAAAGTGTGTCCTGTCCCTGCCCGGTTCGGTCTTTGCGCAAAAAGTGCGTCTTCGTCGTAGCCGTATCGGAAGGCATTGCAGATCGCGAGGGAGCGGTCGCAACGCGGTCGCCCGGTGCCGTCGAGGAGAGTATGTCCAGATAGCCGGCCGAGCGCGACAGCGAAGCGCACGTTCTCCGAATATGTCGACCGCACGAGATGATCGGAGCCGACGCGCAAGCACAACGGTTCGTTGCATTTGTGCTCGCACACCACATCATCGTCGAGGATTCCGTGCATCAACTCCATCGAGAAGCGGTGCGTGAGGACGGTGCGTTGCCGCCTGTGGCGTTGATAGTTGAAGCGCCCGTAAACATCTGGAGCACTGGTGGCCCCTGTCCAATGTGAACATGTCGGGGACTGCACGCGCGGTAGACGAGGGCCAGACTGTCGTCACCCGATTTGTTTCAATTGCGAAACGCCGCAATGGAGTTTCCGAGTATCGGAGGGAACTCCGAACCGCGATCCGTTCGGTAACTCGTCCCGCTTGGGAGAAGGTTGTGGGCGTGGTGTACAGCGGAAATAGCCGGACCGGCAGATGGCTTCCCCGGTCCCGGTTTCTACGAACGGGCAGGAGTGGACGAGTCCCCGACGTTTCTGACGGAGCGGACTGATCGTCACAGCGCCGTCCGAGCCGAGACTCGCTTTCCTCGTCTCGGTCATCTTCCCTCGCCCTTCCTTTTCGACCATCCGATCCGGTCACCGATGTAAACCCTGATCGAAGCCCGACCGTGTTGCTTTCTTCGCCTCCTGGGCTGCGAGTCTGCACTGGGTGGATCACACTCTCGATTTCTGGTGGGAACTCGCGCTTCTGATCGTGATCATGTTGTTGGGCCACTGGATCGAGATGCGTTCGCTCAGTCAGACCTCGAGCGCCTTGGATTCGCTTGCCGCGTTGCTGCCCGACGAGGCGGAACGGGTGGCGGGCGATTCGGTGGAAACCGTGCCCACCACAGCTCTGGTCACCGGTGACCTGGTGATAGTTCGTCCCGGCGCCCGCGTTCCCTCGGACGGAACGGTGGTCGAGGGCAGTGCTGACATGGACGAATCCATGATCACAGGCGAGTCGAAGACAGTTCGGCGCACTGTCGGTGACCAGGTGGTGGCCGGCACCGTAGCCACCGACTCGGCGCTGCGGCTGCGAGTCACCGCGGTGGGCGAAGACACCGCGCTCGCCGGTATCCGTCGCCTGGTCGAGCAGGCCCAGAATTCGTCGAGTCGTGCCCAGGTGTTGGCGGACAAGGCCGCTGCCCTGCTCTTCTGGTACGCACTCGGCGCGGCAGTGTTGACCGCGATCGCCTGGAGCATCTGGGGCACACCGGAAAGCGCGGTGACCCGTACGATCACCGTTCTGGTGATCGCCTGCCCGCACGCGCTCGGGCTGGCGATTCCGCTGGTCGTGTCGATCGCGACCGAGCGGGCGGCTCGGGCTGGGTTTCTGATCACGGACCGCATGGCCCTCGAGGCGATGCGCAACGTAGACACCGTTCTCTTCGACAAGACCGGCACTCTCACCAAGGGGGAGCCGGCAGTGGTCGGTGTGCGCGGTGTCGACGGGTATTCCGATGACGAAGTTCTCGGCGCTGCCGCAGCCGTCGAATTCGACAGTGAACATCCACTCGGACGCGCCGTGGTTGCAGCAGCGCGGGAGTTGTCACTCGAATTCACTGCGGGTTCGGACTTTCAGGCGCACAACGGGATCGGGGTTGCGGCGGACGTCGACGGTGCACGCTTAGGCGTCGGCGGACCGGGAATGTTGAGATCGGTCGGTGCCACGCCGATCCCGGGGACCGAAGAGTGGCTCAGCGACGGGTCGACGGTTCTGCACGTGGTGCGTGACGAGAAGGTGATCGGTGCATTGGCATTGGCCGACGAGATCCGCCCGGAATCAGTATTGGCTGTCGACGCCCTCCACTCTCGCGGTGTGCGCGTAGCCATGGTCACCGGAGACGCGGAGGCCGTGGCACATTCGGTTGCCCGCACGCTCGGGATCGACGAGGTCTTCGCCGAGGTGCTTCCGCAGGACAAGGGGGCGCAGGTATCGGGGCTTCAGGCTGCGGGCCACCGCGTGGCGATGGTCGGCGACGGGGTCAACGATGCGCCGGCGCTCGCCCAGGCGGATGTGGGCATCGCGATCGGTGCCGGAACGGACGTGGCGATCGCGTCGGCGGGAGTTGTTCTGGCCAGCGATGATCCGCGATCGGTGAGCTCGGTCATCGAGCTGTCCCGCGCCACCTACCGGAAGATGGTCCAGAACCTTTGGTGGGCAGCGGGATACAACGCGATCTCGGTTCCCCTCGCTGCGGGAGTGCTGGCGCCCGTCGGGTTCGTGCTGCCGATGGAGGTCGGAGCAATCCTGATGTCGGTGTCCACCGTGGTAGTTGCCGCGAATGCGCAGTTGCTGCGGCGCTTGGACTTGCGGCAACCACCGGTGACTGCACTCGAGTCGAAAGTGCTCACACCTCAGTAGCAGTCGGGTGTAGCCGGACTACTGACGGCTCAGGAACGGAATGAGCGCACGCAGCACAGCTTCGGAGTCCGCGACTGCGCTCGCATGATCAGCGCCCTCGATCACGGTCAAGGCACTGTCCGGGATCATCGACGCGAGATGCTCGGTATCCGGTAGGCGCTCGCGATCTCTCGATCCGACGAACAACAAAGTCGGCGTGGTGATCCGTTGAAGCACCGCGTCGTCGACGCCCTTCTCCTTCTCCGCTCGCCGCATGTATGCCGCGAGTGCGAGTGCGTCGTTGATTCGAAACGCGGTCGCAGTCTGGGGATCCACCGGTTTTCCGCGCCGAGCGCCCCAACCGGACAGGAACCCTTCGATACCGCCGCTTTCGAGTGCCTCGATGCAACCGGGAAAGAACAATGCGTCGAACGCACCCGTCATCGGTCGGCTACTACCGCCCCCGACGGTCAACGACCGCACCCGTTCGGAGTGCTCTACTGCCAGTGACATCACCGAACGCCCGCCGAACGAGTATCCGAGGACGTGAGCCGGTTCGAACGGAGACTCCGTATCGAGAATTTCCAGAAGGTCAGCGACCACCAGATCCATTGCATACGAATCGGAGTCGTGCGGCTTGTCGCTGCGTCCGTGACCCCGCATGTCGACGAGGATCAGACGGTACCGGTCCTGGAGTGCCTTGACGTACCCGAAGCCACGCCAGATGGAGCGCGACAACGCCGTGCCGTGCACCATCAACAGGGGTGGGCCATCGCCTACGATCTGATAGGCGATTCGCGCACCGTCCACCGGGTTTCTCACGTCGTGCAACACCCGTCCAGTATGGGTGCCAGTTGCTACGCACGTGAACTCGAGTAGTCCTCCGGACACATTCGACGGATGCCGTGGACTTTCACGAACAGTCGGGCCATCAACTCGGCCTCCCTCAGAGCTACCGGTCACTGCCCGGCGGGGCAGTGCCCACTGTTCCAAGCAGTGCATCGGTGAAGGGGTCTGCAGTGCTGACGCCTGCTGCTATTCCCCGAATCAGAGCCTCGAAATCAGCGGCGACGATGGTGACCTCCTCGAACTCCGGCTCTCTCCCGCGGCAACCTGACCGTCGGGTGCGAGCGCCAGGTACTCGTACCCATTGCGTACCGACATCAGGACCGGGAGGTGAGTGGACCAGAAGGCGTTGATCGCCGCGCGCTCCGCCGGCCCGGAAGCGACCGCCAGGCTCTCGTGCCGGAACGCATTCCAGGGAAACGCCTCATCGCTGACGCCAACACCACCGGCATAGTTCTCTGCCGAGAGAAACCACACCTGGTCGTCGGAACTGGCAAGTACGGAGAACGAACTCGCCCACACTATGAGTTGGTCACAACCGCCGACCAGTGGTTGCGGAACTGGGGCAGAGGCCGATCGAGTAGGTTCTTCGCGAACCCAACCTGCGAGCGACAGCGCAGCGGTTGCGTCGAGGTGAAGGCACATCGCCCCACGGTAGGCCGGACCGTCAAGCACCGTTGGCGACAACCGTCGGCCTACTCGGGATCGATGTCTCGAATACCAGTCTCGTCCATGCTGATCCACCGCGTTATGCCGATGTCGCGCAGAAACGGCAGATCGTGACTCACCACCACCATGGCACCGCGGAAATCGGAAAGTGCCTGCGTGAGGTGAGCGAGACTCGGTAGGTCCAGGTTGTTGGTCGGCTCGTCGAGAAGAAGCAACTGGGGCGCGGGTTCGGCCAGAAGGATCGTCGCTAACGCCGCGCGCAATCGTTCACCGCCGGAGAGCGCAGAAGCCAACACGTCGGAATCCGTTCCCCGGAAAAGGAACCGTGCCAACTGCCCGCGAATTTCCTCGGCTGTCGCGTGTGGCGCGGCCAAAGCGACGTTGTCTGCCACCGAGAGATCCTCGTCGAACACGTCGAGACGTTGGGGGAGCGCACGAGAGGCAACGAACGGAGTCGACGCAGCGAGTGCATCGAGCAACGTTGTCTTGCCGATTCCGTTGCGTCCCAGTAGCGCAATCCGCTCCGGCCCGGTGATCTGGAGCGATACCCCTTGGCCGCTCCGCAACGTCACCTCGTCGAGCCGCGCAACCTGCTGCCCCGGATGAACCTCTGTAGCAGGAAGGTCCAGGCGGATCTCGCGATCGTCTCGAAGGAGTTCCTCTGCCTCCGACAGGGCGGACTTGGCCTCGCCCACCTTCCCGATATGGTTGAGGGCCAGCTTTCCGGCCGAAACTTGGGCTTGGCGTTTTCGTTCCTGCGCGATAATCAGTGGCACCCGCTTGTTCTCGAACATCTTCTGCCCATAGCGCTTACGTCGGTCCAGTTTTGTTCGAGCGTCGATCAGCTCGCGGCTCTGCTTCGCCAGATCGGCCTTGGCGTCGCGAACGGTGGCGAGTGCGTTTTCCTGCTCAGCGGTCACGACCTCCTGGTAGTGCGAGTAGTTGCCGCCGAACACGCGTAGATCCCCTCGACGTAGTTCGACGGTGTACTCCGCGGTGTCGAGCAGTTCCCGGTCGTGGCTGACGATCAGTACGGTTCCCGGAAACTGTTGGACTGCAGCATGAACTCGTGATCGAGCGTCGCGGTCCAGGTTGTTGGTCGGCTCGTCGAGGAGTAGCATTTGCGGATTCTTCAGCAGCGTTGCGGTCAGGCCGAGTAGGACGGTCTCTCCGCCGGAGAGGGTACCGACGGTTCGGCTCAATGCTGCGGTATCCGGAACTACCTTCTCGAGGCCGAGTCGATGCAAGGTGGAGAGAGCGCTCTCCTCGATATCCCAGTTGTTGTCCACGAGCGCAAAGTCGGATTCGGAGCCGTCGCCGGTTTCGATGCGGTGCAATGCGTTTCGTAGTTCGTGGATACCGAGGATGTCATCCACCCGAACGCTCGGATCGAGTGTGATGTCTTGGCGGAGGTAGCCGACCTCGCCGGAGGCGGTCACGGATCCGGATTCCGGTGAGAGCTCTCCCGCGATCAATCGCAGCAGAGTTGACTTTCCCGACCCGTTAAGTCCCACGAGACCGACACGGCCACTGGGGAATACAAAATTGGTGCGGGAAAAGACTGATTCGCCGTCCGGCCAGATGAAGGTGAGATCCGAGAGCGACAGAGAAAGATGGGATTGGGTCATGAGTACTCCAGAGGGTGCTTGGACTGTGCGCCCGGCTCAGCAAGTGCTGATGGGTGCGAGTGCCTTCGCGTGATGAACCTCTAGAGGAGCAACGGCCCGTTTCCTGTTCTGTCGGGAATGATTCGTGTTCCAGGTTAGAACACTCGAACGGTCCCGTGCAATCGAATTATTCTGTGCTGTCGGTCTCGTCAGTGTTCGGTGCTCAGATTTTCTGGCCTTCAGATCTTCGGGCCTTCGGATCGGAGATCGTCGACCTTCGACATCGCTTCGCGAAGTTCAGTGAGCCACTGTTCGCTGTGCTTGCCCGCCAACCGAACTGTCCACATGAGGGCATCCGCTCGCGAACGAGCGACACCCGCGTCCACCAGAGTGTCGAGAACCTTGCGTTCGGGTTGGCGTAGTCGTGTCATGACCGGTACCGCGAGATGTGTGAACAGGACAGTCTTTTCGTCCAGGCGTACGCCCCACGCGACCTTGCGTCCGTAGCGAGCCTCGGCCTCGTCGGCGATGCGCATCCGGTCGGCGCGCGTGGTTTCGCGAAAGCGCGAGATCCTTCCGTCCGTGGCTGCCTCGCCGCCGTCGACTGCCGGGAGTTCACCAATCACGACGATTTCTTCGCGGTCGACCTGGACGTCGGCGGTGCCGGTGAACCAATCGTCGGGAAGTCGACCGGCAAACCAGTCGGACGCATCACTCGCGTCGGGAACCGACGCCTGTTGCCAACCTCCGGGACGGCCGAACCTGCGGTCGCCGGAGTTTTGTGAGTTCTTCATGGCGTTCTCCTCGGAGAGCTGGTGGAGTGTGGCGTGCGTTTATTGCACTGATTACATGATTACACCGATAGTCGAACTGGCGCCACAAATTCGGGCATGATCGGAGTCGTGCGCCTTTCACACGCTCGTCAGAGCTTCCGAACTTTCCGTCGTCCCGTGGCTGCCGTAGCTCTGGGGGTATTGGCCGCAGGATCGGTAGTTGCCTGCAGTTCTGGCCCTGACCAGCCGAAATCAGTGGCAGAGGAGTTCGCGTCCGCGCTCACCGCGGATGACGTGCAAGCGGCGGCAGCCCTCACCACCGACCCGGCGGCGGCGTCGACTGCAATTTCGGCCCTGATCGACGGACTGGGCAAGGACGAGGGAACGTTCACCGTCTCCGACGCCACCGAGCCCGGTGATTCTGCGGGGACGTTCACACTCGATGCGGCGTGGAAGTTCGGTGAAGGTCAGGACTGGAACTACTCGACGCAGGGAAACGCGTCGAAAAGCGGGGACAACTGGCTGATCCAGTGGGACCCGGCGCTGTTGGCGCCGGACCTGACCTCCTCGACGACCCTGCGCTACACGCCCACGACCGGTGCTCCGCCGTCGGTGCTGGACGCTGCGGGCCAGCCGATCATGGAGCAGCAGGTGGTGACGCTGGTCAATCTCGATTCCGCCGCGGTGCCCCCGGTGGACACGGCAGCCGTGGCGGCCCTTCTCTCGCCCATCGCACCGACGATCACGGCGGCATCGCTGAGCGGCGATCTTGCGTCGGCAAGTGGGAAGCCGGTCACCGCAATCACTTTGCGGGCCGAGGATCTTGCACCGATCGAGGAGCGGTTGGCGGCGATTCCCGGAGTGAGCTTGGCACCGCAGGCGCGGTTGCTCTCGGTGGACAAAACTCTGGCGTCGCCGACGTTCAGTGGGTTGTCCGATCTGTGGCAGGAGGGGCAGGACAAGTCAGCAGGCTGGGCGGTACAGCAGGTGAAGCAGAACGGAACCGTCACCACAGTCGCCGGCCAAGACGGGCCGGTTGCTCCGAACATCGCGACAACCATCGACCGACCGCTGCAACTCGCGGCCGAGAACGCACTGGCCGGGGTGACGCAACAGGCGGCGATCGTTGCGCTGCAGCCGTCAACCGGAGCGGTGTTGGCGGTGGCCCAGAACGCCCCCGCAGACGCACAGGGCCCGATCGCGTTGACCGGCCGCCTGTACCCACCGGGTTCGACGTTCAAGACAGTGACGACGTCCGCGGCCCTGCAAGCCGGCGTCGCTACACCGGACACAGTTCTGCCGTGCCCGGGTACCGAGAACATCGAAGGGCGTCAGATCCCCAACGACGACGAGTTCGACCTCGGATCGGTTCCGCTGCACACGGCATTCGCGAAGTCGTGCAACACCACCATGGCGAGGATGGCCGTCGGTCTGCCTGCGGATGCCCTGCACAATGCGGGATTGCAGTTCGGGCTCGGCGTCGACTACGTGACCCCCGGGCTCACGACGGTGACGGGCAACGTCCCCGACGCGAACACTCCCGCCGAGCGCGTCGAGTCCGCGATCGGCCAGGGCACCGTGACCGCCACGCCTTTCGGGATGGCTCTCGTGGCGGCCTCGATCGCCAACGGAACCACGCCGTCGCCGATGTTGGTCAAGGGACAGGCCGGCGTGGCGGATCAGACGGTCGCACCTGCTCCCGCGGAGGTGACCGAACAGTTGCGGGTGATGATGCGCGAGACCGTCACGGGCGGTACTGCGACGTCGTTGCAGGACATTCCGGGGCTTCTCGGCAAGACCGGCACGGCCGAAACCGAGGGTGGCCCGGCACATGGGTGGTTTGTCGGAATCAAGGGAGACCTCGCATTTGCGGTATTCATCGCGGGTGCGGACAGCTCTTCACCTGCAGTGCAGGTAGCGGGCACTTTTCTGCGCTGAAACCTGTTTTCCGTTGCAGTTGGATCACACCGTCGTAGCTCAACCGTGACACGTTCGTAGGCATCCCGTGCTTGTTACTCGTGTGACAGAAGTAAAGAGTTACATGCATGGGGCCCGGAGGACAGCACAACCGTCGTGGAAAATATGTCGTTGCGTCGATAACTGCTGTCGTTCTGACAGTGGCGCTCGCGTCGTGTGTCATCGGTGGGGAGAAGAAATCCGACGCCGCCTCGGTGGTGGAGGACTTCGTCACCGCCCTCAACAACCACGACGCCGAAGCTGCCGCGGCGCTCACGTCGTACCCCAACGCGGCACGGCCGTCGATCCAGCAGATGTTCGACGGACTTGCCGCCAAGTCCACCGACTTCGACGTCGCTCAGGTCATGGATCTGGGTAGCGACTCCGGACTCTTCACACTCGACGCGTCCTGGAATTTCGGGGAAGGCAAGGACTGGAGCTACCAGTCGCAGGGTGAGGTTCGCGATCTGTCCGTCGGCTGGCGTGTGTCCTGGGACCCGTCGGTCCTCGTCCCCGACCTCGGCAACGGTCGCACCGTCTCGTACACCCGTACGGACGCAGCGCCGCCGAAGGTCGTCGACAGCACCGGCACCCTGCTCATGAACGAGCAGACCATCAACGCGATCACTCTCGACCCGGCCACCATGCCGGACCCCGTCGACACCACCCGTCGCCTCGCCACGGTCCTCGAACCTGTCGCGCCGTTGGTCACCTCGGAGTCGATGCTGGCCGACCTCGCCGCCAACCCCGCCAACCCCGGCAAGCCCGTCACCGCCGTACTGCTCCGCGATCCGGACTACGCCTACCTGGAAAGCGATTTTGCGATCCCCGGCGTCGTCGTGGTCAAGACACCCAAGCTGATCGCCTCCGACCGTCGCATCAACTCGCCGTTGCTCGATCCGCTGCGAACCGTGTGGCAGGCCAATCGTGACGCCACCGCCGGCTGGGCGGTCAACCTGGTCGAGTCCAACGGGTTCCCGATCAAGCAAGCCGGCTTCCAGGGACCTCCCGGCCCCGACGTCGCCGCGACTCTCGACTCGCACGCTCAACTTGCCGCGATCGAAGCCGTCGTCAGTGCGGGTACTCCTGCGGCCATCGTCGCGATCCGCCCGTCGGACGGCGCAATTCTGGCTGCAGCACAGAACAATCAGGCCATCGAACAGGGGCCCATCGCTTTCACCGGGTTGCGCCCGGCCGGCGGCGCCCTCGATCTGGTCCGTCTCGCATCGTCGATGCAGAACGGCGTCGACCCCGGAGCAGTGTCAGCCGAGCAGTTGGCCGACACGGGGCAGCAACTCGGACTGGGCAACGGCTTCCATATTCAGGGGCTCGAACAGCAGACTGCAGTGCTTGCCGCGAACCGCCCCGGCGTGGACCAGGCGATGAACAACGTGATGGCCAACAAGACGTCCAACGACTCGGGTGCGCCGACGGTGACTCCATTCGGGATGGCGATGCTGGCGGCGTCGATCGCCCGCGGTAGTGCCCCGCTTCCGATGATGGTCTTCGGACAACCGGCTACCGCCGACGTCGCCCCGACGGCATTGCCCGGCGATGTGAACAATCGTCTGCGTGACGCCATGCGAGGGGCCGGCGGTCTGGCCGGGTACCCGGACATGATGGCGGCCGGTGCGGCGAGCGGTGACGATCGCTGGTTCTACGGATCACGCGGAGACTTCGCATTCGCAGTGTTCGTCGCAGACGCCGACGGCGGCGATCGAGCAATGCAGATGACGGACAAGCTCTTCCAGGAACTCGGCAAGCCTGCCGACAAGTAGTACCGGGCACCGCGAGTAGATTCCTGGTTCGTGAACCTGCTCGATTTCCTTTTCCTCGTCGTAGCGGGATTCTTCAGCGGTCTTGTCGGTTTTGTCACTGGTCTTGCATCGATCGTTTCGTATCCGGCTTTGCTGAGCGTCGGGCTCTCACCGGTCAGCGCGAACATGACCAATACTGTTGCGTTGGTGGCCGTCGGCGTCGGAGCATTGGCGAACTCGTCCCGTGAAGTTGCCGATACCGGTCCGAAACTTGTTCGCTGGTCTCTCTATTCGGCGGCCGGTGGCATCATCGGTGCCCTCATCCTGTGGCTGGCACCGGAAGGTTCGTTCGAATCCGTTGTGCCGGCGATGGTCGTGTTCGCCTCGCTCGCGCTGCTGCTGCAACCGAAGATTCGTGAGTTGTCCGGCGGCGGTGACCGCCCCGGAATCTACTCGGCAGCACTGTTTGCCGTCGCGGTTTACGGCGGCTATTTCGGTGCCGGTGCCGGAGTCATCTTCCTGGCTGCGACGCTCATCCTCACTTCCGAAACGGTGTGGCGTGCAACGATCCTGAAGAGTTTCTTTCTCGGCATCGCCAATCTTGTGGCTGCACTCATCTTCGCCTTCTCCGGACAGGTGCATTGGGTGGCCGCGTTGGCGATGGCGCTCGGCGCGTTGGCCGGAGGTTGGTGTGGCCCGCCCGTCGTCAAGAAAATCCCGCCATCGGTACTGCGTGTGGCAGTAGCGATAGCGGGATTCGTGTTGGCTCTGTGGTTGTGGGTGAAGTGAGCCCGTCTACTTCACGCCCTGCATCAGCTTCTTGATCCACGGCGAGGCAAGAGCAAGAATCACTCCGATTCCGATCGACGAGAAACCGATGATCAGGAAGAACGGGCGACTGTCGTCGATGTCGAAGTAACCGGCCAAGGTTCCCGCCATCGAAGAACCCAATGCAACGGACAAGAAGAACAACGCCACCATCTGAGTGTGGAAGTGCTCGGGCGCGAGTTTGGTTGCAAGGGAAAGGCCGACGGGGGACAGGAAGAGTTCCGCGAAGGTGAAGAGCAGAAGCACACCGGCCAGGCCGAGGAGCGGTGCACTGTTCGGTCCGCCCCCGGTGATCGGGATGAACGCCAGGAACGCCAGACCCATCGTGCCGGTACCGAGCGCGAACTTGATCGGCGACGACGGCTGACGGTCACCGAGTTTGGTCCACATCGCTGCGAACACACCGGCAAAGATGATGATGAACACCGGATTGATCGACTGTACCCACGTCGGCGGGAAGTCCCAACCGAAGAGATTGCGGTCCAGGAGCTTGTCTGAGATCACCGGCACGGTGGTGAACTGCTGCTGAAACAGCGACCAGAAGGCCGCGCTCGCGATGAACATCGGGATGAATGCAAAGACTCGACTGCGTTCGACCTTGGTGACCTTCTTGCTGGTGAGCATGAGGAGGAAGTAACCGACCGACGCGACGATCGTGAGTCCGACAACGACGTCGGACATGTTGTCCGCCGTGATCAAACCGGTGACGGAGGCGACCGCGACGACGACGATCGCGGCAATGCCGATCCCGATGTAGAGTGCGCGCTTGTCCGCGGGCAACGGGTTGCCTGGCTCGGCTCCGATTCCGTGAAGATGCTTGCGGCCCAGCGTGTACTGGATCAAACCGAGCGCCATACCGACGGCGGCGAGAGCAAAACCGGCATGGAATCCCCAGGCGTCCTGGACGGCACCGGTGAGCAGCGGACCGACAAGCCCGCCGATGTTGATGCCCATGTAGAAGATGGAGAATCCGGCGTCGCGGCGGACATCCTTTTCGGAATAGAGATCTCCGACCAGTGAGGTCGCATTGGCCTTGAGACCACCACTGCCGAAGGCAACCATGACCAGGCCGACACCCACACCCCACATGCCGGGGAGAACCGACAGTGCGATGTGGCCGGCCATCACCAGTGAAGCGCTGTAGAAGAGGGTGCGCTCGGAGCCGAGAAGTCGGTCGGCCACCCACGCGCCGAGAATCGTCGACAGGTAGACGGTGCCGCCGTACGCGCCGACGATGCTGGTCGCTGCTGCCTGGCTGATGCCGAGGCCGCCGTCACTGACGCTGTAATACAGGTAGTAGATGAGGATGCCTTGCATCCCGTAGAAGGAGAATCTCTCCCACATCTCGACGCCGAACACGTTCGCCAGCGCAAAGGGCTGTCCGAAGAACCCCCGGTCTTCCTTTTCGCTACGTTCGACGGGCTCCGTAGTGTTGCTCATCCGAAAAGTGTCCTACGTCCTCGGGCATTTCGGGTGGTTCCGAGCCGTGGAATTTGGTTACGACTTGGTGCGAATCCTCGCTACCAACGGCACGAGTGCGCGCCAGCCGAGCAGGAACGCGCCGAGGACGAGAGTCGCGACGACGATGAAGCTGAACTGCGTGCCTTGACCGCTCAGCACTCGCAGGACCATGCCGATGACGACGGCGCCGAGCCAAACGGCAATGCCGGTGGGGAGCAGGAGAACGGGGTTGAACTTGTCGCGGTACAGCGCGAACGTGGCGGCCCATCCGATTGCCAGGCCGGTCAGGAACGGCCAGGATGTCTTCGCGAGACCGGCGAGCGCATTGGCTTCTTCGTGGGTACGGCGCCCTATCGCGCAGAAGATTATGACAAGAATGGCGTCGATCAGCAGGAATGGTGCGTACTTCTTCACGCTCACACCATACGACTGTGCGCCTTTATTAACCGCGGGCGGTTAATAAAGGCGCACAGTGAGGTTAGGCCTGGAGGCCGGCTTCGATCTCGAGGGTGATCGTGATCTTGTCGCCGACAACTGCTCCGCCGCCTTCGAGGGGCATCTCGATGGAGATGTCGAAGTCCTTGCGGTTGATGACGGTGGTGGCTTCGAATCCGGCGACGGGGCCCTGGCCCATGCCCGGGTTGACGCCGTTGAACTCGAGATTCAGCTCGACCTCGCGGGTGACGCCGTGGAGCGTGAAGTCGCCGGCGAGGACGAAGTCGCTGCCCTTGGAGCGCACTGCGGTGGACTTGAAGGTTGCCTTCGGGAACTTCTCGACGTCGAAGAAGTCAGCGGACTTGATGTGGCCGTCGCGCTGCTCGTTCTTGGTGTTGATGGAGTCCACGGAGATCTCGGCCTCGACGGCGGGGGTTCCGTCTTCGGCAACGGTGATCGTTCCGGAGAACTCGTCGAACGTTCCACGAACCTTGGAAACCATGAGGTGGCGAACCGAGAATCCGACGGTGGAGTGGACAGTGTCGATGACCCAGGTTCCGGCGGTCAATGTGGGCAAGGTTGCGGTGGTCATGGAAGCTCCTGAAGAAGTAGTTGAATGTTCAAGTTCTTGTAGCTTCAACTATGGACCCCCGGAAATCCTTCCGCAAGATCATGTGAGCTGCATCACAGTTCGTGTGCTAGCGGCGTAGACCGCGTGAAGCGCCGACGCCGTCACCGACTGATGCACCGCAATGCCCCAGCGCCCTTCACCGTTCACCACGCACTCTGCAATGGTGACTGCCGAATTCGCACTCCCGGAAGATTTCGGGTTGCGGGGCAGTGAATGCTGGGTGAGCGAGACGACCTCGACCGCCGAACCCTGTTCGGTCAGGATTTTGCTCAATGCCTCGACCGGTCCGGACGCGCTGGCTGCGGCGGTGACCTCGCGCCCGTCACGATCGATGGCGACGAACAACTGATCACCGTCGGCGGTGTGTTCCAGCGAGTACCGACGCACTCCTCCGTTGTACCCGTACTCGCGCAGCAGCAGGTTCCATAGCTGATCGGCCGTCATTTCGGTGCCCGAGTCGTCGGTCTCGAGTTGCACCCGCGAAGCGAAGTCGATCTGCAGACGCCGGGGGAGTTCGACTCCGTACTCGGTCTGCACCAGATAAGCGATTCCGCCCTTGCCCGACTGGCTGTTCACACGAATCACCGCCTGGTAGTCACGACCGACGTCGGCGGGGTCGATCGGCAGGTAGGGGACTGCCCACGGCGCCGATCCCGGATCGACGCCCGCGGCCTTCGCGCTCTCGTAGTGATGGGCGAAACCCTTCTTGATCGCATCCTGGTGGGTGCCGGAGAATGCCGTGTACACGAGATCGCCGCCGTACGGGTGACGCTCGTGGACGGGAATTCTGTTGCAGTACTCCACCGTTCGACGGATTTTGTCGATGTCGGAGAAGTCGATTTCCGGATCGACGCCTTGTGCATGCAGATTCAGCCCCAGTGTTACCAGGTCGACGTTGCCTGTGCGCTCGCCGTTGCCGAACAGGCACCCCTCGACGCGCTGCGCACCGGCCAGCACTGCCAGTTCGGCGCATGCAACCCCGGTGCCGCGGTCGTTGTGCGGGTGGACCGAGAGGATCACCGAATCGCGTCGGGCCAGGTTCTGGTGCATGTATTCGATCTGATCGGCATAGATGTTGGGGGTGGCGATTTCGACTGTGGCAGGCAGGTTGTGAATGACCGGGCGATCGGGACTGGCGTCCCAGAGTTCGGTAAGGCTGTTGCACACCTGCAGGATGTAGTCGGGCTCGGTGAGGTTGAAGACCTCGGGGGAGAACTCGAATCGCCATCCGTCGTGGCCTTCGCCGCCGCGAGCGACATCTTGTGCGGCGCGGAAAATCATGTCGTGCAACTCTTCTCGTTCCTTGCCGAGAACCACGTTTCGCCACGTCGGCGCCGTCGCCGTGTACATGTGGACGACCGCGTTCGGCAGTCCCTCGATCGATTGATACGTCCGCTCGATCAAATCCGTACGCGCGGCGGTGAATACGACGATGGTGACGTCGTCGGGAACGAGATCGAAGCGCACCAGGTCTCGAACGAAATCGAAATCGGTCTGGCTCGCGGAGGGGTAGCCGACCTCGATTTCCTTGTAGCCGATCGCCACCATCAGTTCGAACATTCGACGCTTGCGCTCGGGGTCCATCGGTTCCGCGAGGGCTTGGTTGCCGTCGCGCAGATCGACGGGCACCCAGAGGGGTGCCACGGTGGTGCGATTGGACGGCCACGTCCGCTCGAAAGTCGGAATGTCGACGCGGTCCCAGGCTGCGCGATAGCGCTCGGACGGCATGGGTGAGCGCTTCTGGTTGTTCCAGTGGTTGGAGCGGGTTGTACTCATCTTCGGTTTCTCCTGCGGTCGAGTCGAAAGACCGGCATGGCGAAACCCCGCGGAGGGGTGCCGGTCTTTCAGGCCCCGCCGCGGCAGTCGAGAAGGAGTGCTCCTGTAGCCATGCGGGCTACACTAGAACGAAATCACTTATCAGACAACCTGAGGAGTTCACGTGTCACCGATCGTCGAGCGTCGGCTGCTCACCGACCAGGCCGCGGAGCTGCTGCGAGCGCGGATCGTGAACGGTGAGTGGGAAGTCGGCGCCAAACTTCCAGGTGAAACCACTCTTGCCGCGCAGTTGGGTATCGGGCGGTCCACTATCAGGGAAGCAGTGCGGACTCTCGCGGGTCTCGGCATGCTCGAATCGCGACAGGGAGCCGGCGTCTTTCTACGGAGTACGACGCCACCGGATCAGTGGCCCCGAGTGCTCGAAGCCGAGGCGATCCTTCACGTCATCGAGGTGCGCAACGCGGTCGAGATCGAAGCGGCTCGCCTCGCAGCGCAGCGGCGCGATGCCGTCGATGTCGCGGCTCTGAGGCAAGCGTTGGACGGTAGAACTGCTGCCGCCCATTCCGGGGACGCAGCCTTCGTCGACGCTGACATCGCGGTCCACCGGGCGGTGGTGGATGCGGCACACAATCCGGTGCTGTCGGAGCTCTTCGAGACTTTTGTGCCCCGTCTGCGGGCCGCGTTGATCGAGTTGATCGCGGTTCTGGATCTACATCCACACAGCCAGCCCGACGCCGACGAGCATCGAATGTTGGTGGACGCCATCGAAGCCGGCGACGCGGAGACAGCCGTACGGATCAGCCGGGCACACCTCGACGACATGGCAGCAGCGTTGCGACGCTAGACGCCGGGTTGTTCTCGACGTTCGAATTCGAGGTCCATCTCGAGATCTTCGTGGTGGGTTGCACGGAAAGTGATCAAGAAGACGATCCAACCGGCGACAGCGACCATAACGAGGCTGACCATTCGATACACGAACACCGACGCGATTGCCTGCGCCCCGCTGGCTCCGGCGATCGTCAGCGCTGTGATCAGGGCCGTGTCCACGTAACCCAGTCCGCCGGGAACCAGCGGAATGCTGCCGACTGCTTTGGCGGCAGTAAAGGCAATGAGGAGCCCCGCAAAAGAGGGCTCCGCGCCAACCGCCCAGCATGCAAAACCCAGACAGGCGACATCGGCGACGCGATGGATGGCTGACCACCCGAATGCGATGACCGAGTCGGTGCGGCTGAGCTCGACCGAATCCAGTTGCTTCAGGATCTCGGACCAGCGTCGCATTCCGCGGCCGAGTGGATTCTTGCGAATTCGGTTGTATCGGGCCAGGACTCGATGCCCGATCCGCTCGATACTGCCGGGGTTCTGGGCTATGTATCGCAACGCGAGGAACAGTGCTGCCATGCCGATGATCGAGATCGTCAGCGTTATGGGGCTGACCTTGGTGCCGAATGCTATTGCGCCGGTAGCGCCGAGGAGTGCCAGCGTCGCAGCAGCGATCACTCCACACACAGCCAACTGCCAGGACGCGACCACCGGTGTCGCGCCCCATTTTCGAGTCTGCTTGTACGTGAACGCGGTCGAGAAAACCTGGCCCGCAGGTAGCGTCAGCGCCATCGCCGTACTGGCATAAATGACCGAGAGGTTTTTCAGATGACCGGCAACCACGCCGGCGGCATTGAGAAGACGTTGCTGCACGGACGCGTAACCGCTGAGTGAAATGAGTTGCGCCGCGACGCAGGCGGCCACCCATCCCCAATGGATTTCGGTGAGGGCCCGCCAGGACTCACTGAGCTTGGGCCAGAGAATTGCGCCTTCGACTATCAGAAGGGCGACGAGCGCCACCCCGAGCAGCCACTTCAGCCACCAGAAGCGCCCTCTGGCCCGACTGGTCTCGGCCACGGGCGAGCGTGGTCGTCTCAGTCGCCGTGGGGTGTTTCCAGGCTGAGCCATCGACTCACCCTAACCAATTTGATCCGGATCGACCTCTGGATACTTTTCGGGCCACGCCAGATGCGTCAGTCGTCGGCGTCCACGCAGTTGAACTTGCTCGCCGAGTTCCCACTCGGCCTGTTCCTCTTCGTCGGCGAAGTACAGCGCGCTCGTCGACGCCAGCACTCGGCTGGGCCGAAGCTTCGCGAGCTCGGTGAGCCGTGACGCTTCGTTGACCGGATCGCCGATCACGGTGTACTCGAAACGTTCGGCAGCACCGATGTTGCCGGCGACCGCAAGACCCGCGCTCACGCCGATCCCGACGTCCAGGCCGGTGATGTCGTTGAGCTTGAACCGCAGCTCGCGAGCCGCAGCGAGGGCTGCCGTCGGAGCGTCGGGTCGATCGAGTGGTGCACCGAAGATGGCGAGCGCCGCATCACCCATGAACTTGTTGACAAAACCGTGGTGACGATCGATGACGTCGACGACCACACGGAAGAACTCGTTGAGCAGCTCGACCACTTCACCCGGCGGGCGCTCGGCCGCGGCGCCGGTGGATCCGACCATGTCGACGAACAGAACTGCCACGAATCGAGTTTCGCCGCCCAGTTCGGTACCGAACTTCAGCGCGCGCCGGGCCACGTCCTCGCCGACGTGCTGACCGAACAGCTCACGCAGCAGACGACGCTCGTCGGACTCTTTCATCATGCGGTTGAAGCCGACCTGCAGCCGGCCGATCTCACTGCCGTCGAACACCTCGACGCGTACGTCGGTAGCGCCGCGCTGCACCCGCTCGATGGCCCGACGCAGTTGGCGGATGGGATCGGAGATCTGAGTAGCCGTCAGCATCGACAGCGCAAACGCCTGCACGATCGCCATGATCGAGATGAGCAGGATCGCCCACGCGAGTGAGTCGGGGGAGAACTCGAGATTCGTCGTGAGCTGCGTCGAGCACAGCAAGATGATGCCTGCGACGGGCATCAGCGTGCCGAGTCCCCAGGTCATCGCCAGCCGGGTGCCGACGCCCGGCGCCATGGTCCGATCGAATTCGCCTTCGCTCAAGGCCTGGGCGGCGACCGGACGCAAGATGCGCTCACCGAGCATGTAGGTGAACCCGAAGGTCGTGGTCGCGGCCATACACACCGTCACGATCACCGCGATCGCGAGTCCGGGCATCTCGGTGATGGTGAGGAACACAAAGATGATTCCGCCCAAGATCCACAGCACCAGGTGGACGATGGCCTGGCGAAGCGGCGCGTGGAGTGCCGCCATCTGCTCTGACCTTGTCGGCGGACCCCCGCGCAGCCGCCAACGGATGACCGATTTCAACATCATGGCCGCTGCAGTGAGACTGACGGCACCGGCGAACGCGAGGTACACGCCGAAGATCGCGAAGTTGCGGACCCGGTCGGCAACTATTGCGTCGGACTCCTGGATCGGCACGCCGTACCGCACGAAGGCGAAGACCAGTACCGCGCCGATCAGGTTGGCCGCGAGCATGGAGAGCATATAGAGAGGCCACCGGCTGCGGATGGTCACCGCTATTGCTCTGTATGAGGCCCGCACAGGGTTCAATTTAGCTGGCAGAGGTCGAAGTGTTGGTACGCGCGTCCGATTATTCGTCCGCTCACCTGTGTCGGCCGGTCCGGTTAGGCTCGCGATGTGAACGCAAACAGGGGGCGTGCGGAGCGAGCTTCGAGGATGAACAGACCCATATCCGCCGACGCTCGGGCAGTGCATCCGGGTGTGCGCATAGCGGCGGAATGGTCGTGGCGCCTCATTGTGATCTTCGCTGGACTGTTGGTTCTCGGGTATGTCGTTCTACGTCTCGAAACCGTGCTCATCCCAGTCGGGCTGGCTCTTTTGGCATCGGCTCTGTTGATTCCGGTGGTTGATCGGCTGCAGGTGTGGGGTGTTCCTCGCTCGGCAGCTGTCATCGTCGTGTTGCTCGGCTCGATCGGGCTGGTCGCGGGAATCATGACGTTTGTCGTCGAGCAGTTCATCGACGGGTTGCCGCAGCTCACCGACCAGTTCACGGCTAGCGTCACGCAGATTCAGAACTGGCTCACCAGCGGACCGTTGCACTTCAGTGAGGATCAGATCCGCCAAGCGGGTGATTCGGTCGTCAAGTCGGTGCAATCCAATCGTGAGTCCCTGACCAGCGGCGCATTGACCACGGCGACAGTCATCGGTGAGATCTTCACCGGGGCATTGCTGACGCTGTTCACTCTCATCTTCTTCCTCTACGGCGGCGACCAGATCTGGCAGTTCGTCACCCGCATCGTTCCCACCGACGCTCGACGTCGCGTGCGGATCGCCGGTTCTGCGGGGTTCGGGTCGCTGATCGGTTACGTGCGCGCCACGGTCGCGGTTGCCGCAGCCGACGCGATCGGTATCGGTGCCGGCCTGGCGATCCTCGGGGTGCCGCTCGCCCTGCCGCTGGCGTCGTTGGTGTTCATCGGCGCGTTCATTCCGATCGTCGGTGCATTTCTGACCGGTTTTCTCGCGGTGCTTGTCGCTCTGGTCACGAAGGGTTTCCTGACGGCGCTGATTGTCCTCGGCATCATCATCGGTGTCATGCAGCTCGAAGCGCACGTGATGCAACCGCTGTTGTTGGGTCGCGCTGTTCGCCTGCATCCGCTGGCAGTCGTTCTCGCCATTACGACGGGCATCGTTCTCGCTGGAATCGTCGGCGGGCTATTGGCTGTTCCGATCGTCGCGGTCCTGAATACCGCTATTCGTTCCCTCCTCGCTGACGACCCGGACATCGCGTACGCCGAACTGCACGTCGAAGATCCGGAGACCCCACTGTTCCCCGCCGAACCCGACGAGCCGCGCGCCGAGCCTCGCATCGTGAACCCCACCCCTCCCGATGACTGAGCCCACCCGCCGTCGTCGGCTGCACTATCAGCCGACCGTTCGCGAGGCGTCGGGCATCGACACCGACCCTGATGCCCCGCTGTGGCGGGCGGCGCAGGCATTTCGGCTCGTCACGCTGGTGTACGCGATCAGCTACCAGTTCGCTTCGGCCTCCGACTACACCAACTCCCGGCTCAGCTGGTTCTTCGTCGCTCTGATGGCCGTGTGGACCGGGGTGTCGGCACTGCTGCTCGGGACCTCCGGTGCTTTGTTCGGGAAGAAGCTGCCGAGATATCAGGTGGTGATTGCCGATCAGGTGGTCGTCGTCTTGCTGATGGCGTCGACGAGGCTGGTCTCCGACCACGAGTGGTATCAGAATCACCAGACGCTCCCCACCACGCTGTGGGCCACCAACGCTGTCATCTCCGCGGCAATTCTCGGCGGGCCGTGGCTCGGCATGGCGTCCGGAGTCGTCATCTCGGCGGCCAGCGCGATCATCCGCGACCAGGTCAACCTGGACCTCTGGCGCGATGCGACGGCTCCCGTGCTCGTATCGGTCGGCCTGGCGTTGGGCTTGGCCACCACCACCGCTCGGCGCTCGCATCGACAACTCGAGCAGGCCGTACGTCTGGCGGCGGCCACCGAAGAGCGCGAACGCTTGGCACGCGAAGTACACGACGGAGTCCTGCAGGTCCTGGCGATGGTGCGCCGGCGAGGAGCGGCACTCGGCGGCGAGGCAGCTGAACTGGCTGCTCTGGCAGGTGAGCAGGAGGTCGCCTTGAGAATGCTGATCTCCGAGCAGGTTTCGGGTGCCGCGGCTGACGTCGGCGGACAGACAGTGGACCTGTGTCCGCTGTTGACCACGCAGGCAAGCACGTCGGTGTCGGTGTCGACGCCCGCGCACCCCGTCGTGATCGAGCGTGATCGAGCCATCGAACTGGCAGCCATCGTCGACAATGCCCTGTCCAATGTCGGGCTGCACGCCGGGCCCGCGGCGAAGGCATACGTATTGCTCGAAGATTTGCCGGGCGAGGTGATCGTCAGCGTCCGCGACGACGGAATCGGAATTCCAGAGGGTCGCTTGGCGCAAGCCGAAGCCGAAGGCCGCATGGGAGTATCGAAGTCCATTCTCGGCCGAGTGCAGGTGCTCGGCGGAACTGCAGTCCTGCAAACGGGGCCAGGGGAGGGCACCGAATGGGAGATCAACGTTCCGAAGGGGAAGAGTGAGCGTGGCTGACGAACAGGGCGAGAATCCGGTGACGGTGATGGTCGTCGACGATCACCCGATGTGGCGCGACGGTGTCTCCCGGGACCTCGAGGCCGCCGGTTTCACGGTGAGTGCGACGGCGGAGGGTGTCGAGAGTGCACGCCGCCGCGCCGCCGCCGTGCAACCCGCCGTGGTTCTGATGGACATGAACCTGCCGGACGGAAACGGCGCCGACGCCACCACTGCGGTGCTCGAGGTTTCGCCGAAGAGCAAGGTACTCGTGCTTTCGGCCTCCGCCGAGCGTGACGACGTCCTCGACGCGGTCAAAGCCGGAGCGTCGGGTTACCTGGTCAAGAGTGCTTCCGTGGCGGAACTGCTCGAGGCCGTGCGAGCGACCTTCGACGGACAAGCCGTCTTCACACCCGGCCTCGCCGGATTGGTGCTCGGCGAGTACCGCCGGATGTCGACGGCACCGGCCGACGATCGTGCACCAGAGCTGCCTCGGCTCACCGACCGTGAGACTGAAGTGCTCCGTCTTGTCGCCAAGGGGCTGAGCGCAAAACAGATCGCCACGAGGCTCTCGCTCAGCCACCGGACCGTCGAAAACCACGTCCAGGCGACGCTTCGGAAACTTCAATTGGCCAATCGCGTCGAACTCACGCGATACGCAATAGAACAAGGTCTCGAATAACGTTTATCCTGGAAATCATGGAGGCCAGGAATCTACGCGTGTCCGATGCCGAACGAGAGCACGTCGGCGAGCTGCTGCAGAAAGCTGTCGGTCAAGGGATGCTCTCGCTCGGTGAGTTCACCGAGCGCATGGACACGGCCTTGGCCGCGAAGACGCGAGGTGAACTCAACTCGGTACTCACGGATCTTCCGGGCATCACACTGATCTCCGACTACGATCCGCCCGCGTATCCCAATGCGGGTCAGCCGATGTACCAAGGCCAGCCCTATCCGGCGCCGACCTACCAACCCCAGCCGCATCAGCCACCGCCGGTTCACCCGAGCCCGCCCTACCGCGCTCCGGTCGGGGCTCCGGTTGTCGGTGCGTACGGCGCGGCGAATGCTGCCGTGATCCGCGGACGAATGGCGACGGTGACGCGGAACGGTGCATGGATCGTTCCTCCAGCCGTCGTGGTCGACACCAGAATGTCCAGTGTGACCATCGATTTCACGCGTGCAGTGATGCAGACGCAGGTCGTGAACATCTCGATCGACGACTACGCCAGTTCAATCTCACTGATCGTTCCCGAAGAGGCGACGGTGGACATGAACGGTGTCGAGGCAGTCGGAGGAAGCGCGTCCAACAAGGTTCGCTCCGGTCCACAGATGGGGCCGCTGCACCTGGTGGTTCACGGCAAGGTGCGATTCGGCAGTGTCACCGCGAAGCATCCCTTCGGTACCACGATCCGAAAGATGTTCGGCTCCTGACCTTTCAGTGATACGCGCGGGTCAACATCTCGGCGACGCATACGGGCTTGTCACCGTGTTCTCGTTCGAACGTCTGCGTCACCGTGATCTGGACGCCGCCGTTTATCGGTTCGACTTTGCTCAACGTCGCACGCATGCGGACACGAGAGCCCACCGGTAGCGGAGCAGGCAACCTGACCTTGTCGAATCCACAGTTGAGAGCAAACGCAAAACCTTCGAGCGAGAACATCGCGTACGAGAACTTGGGGCCGAGTGAGAGCGTGTAGTTGCCGTGCGCGATGGTTCCGCCGAACGGCGACTCCTTCGCGCGATCAACATCGACGTGAATCCACTGATCGTCGCCGGTGACGCGGGCGAACTCGTCGATGGACTCCTGAGTGACCTCGTGCCAGTCGCTGACACCCAACTCTTGGTTCAGGTTGGCGGTGAGGTCTTCTGCTCCGGTGAGTACAAGCATGAATTTTCCTTCGATCGGTAGGTGCTGACAGTCGGTCAGTGACTTTCGATGCCGAATCCCACACCGTGTGTCTGTGCGATCTCGGCGGTGGCCATGAGATCGAATTCGATCCCGAAGTCTGCTTCTACCCGCGCTGCAACCGATTCCGCTGCGGCACCTGCTTCGGCCAGAAGCTTCGGCATCAGTTCGAACAGGTCTTCCATCCCTCCTGGTGTGATGATTTCGAGAATCCGGGCTGGAATGTCGTCGGGATTCCACACTGCGTGCCACTGGCCACGTGGTTTGAAGATCATGGCGCCGGTCTCCGCGTAGACGACCTCGTCTCCGACCATCGCTGCGACGCGGCCACTTTGAACCACCGTGTACTCGTCTTCCCGGCTGTGGCGATGGACCGGCGAGGTCATCGAATGCGGAGCGATGCGGTGTTGGACAAGCGAGAATCCTCCCTCGGTCTGTTTGCTTCGAACCATCATCCGGACGCCGGTGGCCGAGAGAGTCGCGGCGAGATCTTCGTCCGGTCCGAGGACGGTCGGCGTGGTGCGGTTTGTGGGATTCGGGGACATCGATTCGATCCTTTGCCATCGTGAGCGTCGTTGGCCGCGCTCCGGTTTGTCGATTTCCGAATCATGTACCAATCGGTCTAGTGATGCAAGGTTTTGGCAGTTTATGCACTTCAAGTGTTGTTGATATGTGTACTGATCGGTATATTAAACTTATGTCTACGAGGGATTTGTTGGTCGATGCCGCTGCCGATTTGCTGCAGCGGAAGGGCTACGCGGGAACGGGTGTGTCGGAAGTTCTCTCGGCTAGTGCGACTACCAAAGGTTCCTTGTACTTTCACTTTCCGGGCGGCAAGGAAGAACTCGCAGGCGAGGCTCTGAGGCGTCGTGGCGAGGCAATGGCCGATTTCATCCGGCATCTGCTGGAGAGCTCACCCGATGCCGCCACCGCGATCTCGGCATTCGCCGCCGCGCTGGCTGCTCGGTTGTCGGATTCGGACTACGAACGTGGATGTGCTCTGGCTACGGCAACGCTGGATGCCGCAACCGAATCCGACGTCATCCGTGGTGCTTGCGCGGACGGTTACAACTCCTGGCTTGCTCTGTTGGCTCAGCGCCTCGAAGCCGACGGCTGGTCCCGCGAGGACGCAGAGTCCGAGGCCATTCTCGCTCTGTCTGCACTCGAGGGTGCGCTGGTGCTCGCGCGAGCGCGTCAGGATCCCGCTCCGCTTCACACTTCGGGTCGGCTTCTGTCCGAACGATTGCGGAACGCAGCAGCTCGGCGATAGTGCCTTGTCAGTCGAAAGTGCTGTCAGTCGAATACGAGAAGTCCCCACGCTGATCGGGTAGTACTACTCATCTGATCTGTTCGGCTGAGCAGCAAGCTCATATTCATGACTACACCGAGCTCTCCCGCCGTCGATCCGCGACTGGTGATCGCCCTCTCGGCCGAGTGCGACAGCATCGGCCGGCAGTTGCGTCACATGGGCCAGAACCTGTCGATTCTGCAGACTCAGCTGGCCTCGACCGCCGTGCCGGCGCCCGCGCCGGTAGTTCCGGCTCCGGTAGCTTCTGTTCCCGTAGTTCAGGTAGCCCCGGTACAGCCGATGCAGCAGGTCCGCCCTCAGCAGAGCGTGCCCTCGTGGCAGCCGCCGACGTATCCGGTTGCGGCACCTCGCCAGCCCTGGTGGCAACGCGACGGTGTCATCAGTCGACTCCTGGCCGCGGCAGGTGTTGCCGTCACACTGATCGGCGTCGTGATGCTGCTGGTACTTGCAGCGCAGGCCGGGTTCTTCGGGCCGCCGCTGCGGGTGCTCGGTGGCGCACTTCTTTCCGGCGCCTTGGTATTTGCCGGGGTGCGGGTGCACGGACGCCCAGGGGGCAAGGTGGGGGCAATTGCCCTGGCTGCCACCGGTTTCGCAGGGATGTACCTCGACGTCGTCGCAGCGTCCGTTCTCTACGGTTGGGTGACGACGCCGCTCGCGGTGGTGATTACCTTCGGAATTGCCGCCGCCGGCGTTGCCCTCGCCGTCAAATGGGATTCCGAATCACTGGCGCTCATGATCGTTCTCGGCGCAGCGGTGCTCGCTCCCGTACTGACGTCGGGAATATCGTTGACCCTCATCGGTTTCCTGTTTGCGATCCAATCGGCGACGTTCTCCGCCCAGCTCGGTCGTGACTGGAAGTACCTGGGTATGGCGCGCACCGTACCGGTGGTTCTCGCACTGCTCATCGCGATAGCGTCGGAGTCCATCTTCGACGAATCCGGTAACAGTGCAGTGCAATTGGTGATCAGTGCCAGCGTGGTTGCAATCGTGGGCGCCGGCTGCGCGATGGCTATGCAGTGGACGGGTTGGCCCTCGCGCGGCGGAGTTGCAGGGGCGTGGTCCACCGCTACCTTTGTTGTCTCGACCCTTCCGCTGATGAGCGTCGGAGCCGTGCTCGGGCGCACCGAATCCGCAGTGCTGTACGGAATTACTGCGGCACTACTTCTTTCGGCTGCAGCGGCGGCCAAGCCTTTGCCGACGCAACTGCGATTCGGACTGGGCGCAACCGGCGCCCTCGCATTGTTGCTCTGCTGCTTCTCCGGGGCGACTGAATCTCTGGTCGTGCCGCTGATCCTCACGGTCGGAATGATCTTCCTCGGAGTCTCGCTGTATGCGGGTTCGCGCTTCGTCTTCGCGCTCGGAACCGCCTTTGCGGCAATCGGATCGATCGGATACCTCACGACGGTTCCGCCGGAAGCGTTGACGACCGCCCGTGCCGCATCCATGCAACTCGGTGCGATCACGGCACTTTCGAGCCTGACAGCGATAGGCGCACTGGTGATGCTGGTGTGGGCGATTCACCGACTGAAGTTGGTCGCCGATTCCAACGCAGCGGTCTTCTGGGCAGTCGCAGGGTTCGGTGTCCTCTACGCGGTGACGTGCGCGCTCGTCTCATCCGGCGTCGAAATTTTCGACAGTGCAACCGGATTCGTTGCCGGGCACAGCGTTGCAACCATCGTCTGGATGCTTGCCGCCACGTCAGCGCTGGTGCTCGGATTGAACAACCGCCAGCACGCTCGCGTCTTGCTCGGAGCCGGGCTTGCTCTCACCAGTGCGGCAGTGGCAAAGCTGTTCCTCTTCGACCTGGCCACACTCAGTGGGCTAGTGCGCAGCGTCGCCTTCCTGGTGGTCGGCTTGCTGCTCCTGCTGGTCGGGACACGTTATGCACGAGCCTTCGCCAAGCAGGAGCAGGAGCAGGTCAGCTCCGCTTCTGGCGAGCGATGAGCTCGCTCACGCTGATGGCGCCGGCATCGTCAGGTCGGTGCCTGCCGGTGGCGTTGTCGTCGCCGTCGGGGGTGGCGTCCGAAACTCGGGGCTCGTCGGTAGGCGAAGGCGCATCCGTGAAAACCCCGTTGCGACGCTCCGGAGCGGTCGGTGGAGGCGGCGACTGGGGGGTCGCCTCCACCGAGGTCGGGACTGAGCCGTTGGTTACGGAACCGTTTGTTGCAGAGCCGGTGGCAGCACCGTTTGCAGAGCCGTTCCGGCTCGAGCCGTTGGTGCCTGAAGCGCTGCTGGCAGCACCGTTGGTCGCCGAACCGTTTGTACGCGAAGGCGTCCGCACCACCGGCAGCGGCCGTGAGGCCGGGGGAGTCTGTTCCCGGGCCCGCAAGTCCGACAACCAGCTTTCGATGGGACGCTCGGCCGGCGCAGCGGGCGCGGGGTTCCTGCACTTGTCGGTGGCGTTCGGTTGCGGTCGGTACGAAGGATTGGGGACCGGTGCCTCGATCAAGTTCTGGGGGGCGCTGGCTGCACTCCCGATATCGAGACGACGTCGCGGTGCAGGCTTCTCCGCGGCAGGTGTATCCGTGTTCGGTGCCTTGATCGCCATTTCGCTGAGCGGAATGGGCTCGGTGAGTGGATCGGGAACACGAGGTCCGCTGTCCGGCTGTACAGCCGGGGCAGGCGGCGGCATGACCCGAGAGGCCGCTTCGATCTTGCGCGGTTGACCCGGTCCGGCGATCGCACCGACAGGCGCGATCTGCGGGACGTTCGCGAGTACCAGCTCGTTGTCGAGGATCGGCTCACCCAGCCCGATCTTCTGCTGGATCCGCTTCATCCAGGCCGGAGCCCACCAGCAGTCGTCGCCGAGCAGTTTCATGGTGGCGGGGACCAGGAACATTCGGATCAGCGTCGCGTCGATGATCAGCGCGGAGATCATGCCGTAGGAGATGTACTTCATCATCACCAGATCGGACAGGCCGAATGCACCGGTGACCACGATCAGGATCAGTGCGGCAGCGGTGATGATTCGGCCGGTATGTGCCGTGCCGATTCGGATGGATTCGGTGGTACTCGCGCCCTGCGCTCGCGCTTCGACCATGCGGGAGAGCAGGAACACTTCGTAGTCGGTGGACAGGCCGTAGACGATCGCGATGATCAGCACCAGGACGGGAGACATGATCGGTCCCGGTGTGAAGTTCAACAGACCGGAACCGTGCCCGTCGATGAAGATCCAGGTCAGGATTCCGAGCGTCGAACCCAGTCCCAGCGCACTCATCAACGCAGCCTTGATGGGCAGGACGAGCGAACCGAACGTCAAGAACATCAGCAGGGTCGTCAGCAGGATGACGGATACGACCATCAGCGGCAGACGATCGAGCAACGCGTCGACGCTGTCCTGCTCGATGGCCGGAGTGCCGCCGACCAGCACAGTTGTGCCCTCGGGCCAATCCGCGGATCGCAGATAGTCGATGGTGGGACGTGCCTCGTTGCGCTCGGTCAGACCGGCTTTGAGGACGTTGACACCGTCCTTGGTCGCAACTTCCGGGGTGAACTTCTCGACCAGACCCGGCGCAGCGTTTGCGGTCTTGGAAATCTGACCGAGAGTGGTGTTGTCGGCTCCCTCGATGACGAGTCGAACGGGCTCGGTCCGATTGCCCGGGAAGAGTTCGTCGAACTGCGCCTGCGCGACACGAGTGGGGCTGTCAGGGGGCAGGTACGTCTCGTTGATACCGCCGAACTTGATGCCCGTCAGCGGAATGATCATCAGCAGCAGAGCCGCGACGATCGGGACCGCGACCTTGAGCGGATGCTGCATGACCCAGCGGGTCAGCTTGCCCCAGAAACCGTTCTCGATTTCCTCGTTGGTCTTGGTCTGGCGCAGTTTCTTGAAGGTCAGTGCGTCGATCCGCTTGCCGAGAATGCCGAGAATCGCAGGAAGGATCGTGATGGACGAGATCGCGGCAAGCATGACTGCAGCGATGGCGCCGTAGGCCACCGATTTGAGGAAGCCCTGCGGGAACAACAGCAGACCGCCGAGGCTGACGGCAACCATGGTCGCCGAGAACATGACCGTTCTACCTGCCGTCATGACTGTTCGGCGTACTGCGGTCGGGGTGTCGTACCCCTCGGCTATCTCTTCTCGGAAACGGCTGACGATGAACAGTCCGTAGTCGATCGCGAGGCCCAGACCGACCAGAGAGACCACGGGCGCGACAAACGCGTTGACCTCGGTGAAGTTGGTGATCAGTCGAATGATGCCGTTGGCGCCGATGACGGTCAGTCCGCCGACGATCAACGGGAGGGCGGCAGCGACCACGCCACCGAAGACGAAGAACAGCAGGACACCGACAGCGGGAATTGCGAGCATTTCCATGCGCTTGATGTCGTTGGCCATCGTGTCGTTGAGCGAATTCGCGACAGGTTGCAGGCCGGCGAGTTGCACGTCGACGCCGTCGATGTAGAACTGCGACTCGACGTCGCGGAAGTTGTTCGATACCGCGGTGTCGTTGTCGCCGGCGATCGCGATGCTGGTGACCGCGTGTTGCTTGGTCTTGTCCGCCAGTGCCGCCACCGAGAGACCGTTGTCGACCTTGAAGTACGAGCCGTTGATCTTCATGATCTGGTCGGGGTTGTCGGCAACGAGCCGCTGCAGATTGTCGATGACCTTCGCTTGGAACTCGGGGTCGTCGACCGTCTTGCCCTCCGGCGCTGTGTACAGCGCCAGAACGTCACCCGTCGTGCTGCGCCCGAACGTGCCGTCAGCGAGTTTTGCAGCCTCTACCGATTCCGACCCCGGATCGTCCCAGCCGCTCTGGCTGAGATGATCCTGCAGGCTCAGGCCGTACGCAGCGAGCCCGAGGAGCCCCGCCACCATGACAGCGATGACGGTGAAGCGGGCTCGATAGACGATGCTTCCCCAGCTGGCGAACACTGATCAACTCCTACTCGGCAACACTTTTTCGCCCGATGAGCAGGGCAGAAAGCGGTCGGAACGGCTGCAACCAGGCGCCCTCGTCGGGCAGGGTGTCCAGGCTTACCCGTGGCAGAGGCTCACGGAAGACACCCGGGATGTCCTCGAGATCGACGAAATCCAAGATATCGGACGACACAGCCCAGCTGGCGTGTTCACGGAACCCGAGAACCTGGACCGGGATGCCGGTTGCTGCGATGTCCTCGAGAGGTTCGCGGAACGCTTGGCCGTCGGCAGACGCGACCATGATTCCGGCGAGGCCCTCGCCGTACCGGAGCGCGATGTGCTCGAGCATGTCCGAATCGACATCGCTGTCTTCATCGACCTTCGGCTTGGCGAACACCGCGAAACCCACGTTACGCAAGGCTTCGACCCAAGGACGAACGACGTCGGCGCTGCCGGAGGCGATGTTGGTGAAGACCGTCGCTTCGGGCTCGAGCGTGCCACTGTTCTGTGTGGACAGTTCGGCGGTGCGGGAGAGCAGCCAGCGGCCCAGTGCGTCGAATCGTGGCCGGTAGGCGGCAGTAGGCCGGCCACCGAGGATGGCGCCGAGGCCCATGTCGAGGTTGGGGGCGTCCCAGACCAGAAGCACCCGCTTGGGGTGGCGGGAGTCACGACCGAAGTCGAGAGGAGATTCCGACGACGCCACGTCGTCGGATAGCTGTTCGCTGACGCTCATGCTCTGATCTTCCCCCATATAAGCTCGGTGATTGCACTTCCGACCTTATGGGCTTTGTCCTCGAACTTGGTGACCGGACGCTCGTGGGTCATCGGAGACTCCCAGTCGAGTGCGGTCAGCAGCGGCTCGGCATTACCGGCTTCTTCGATCCATTCTGCGTATTCGGCGTGATCGGTGGCCACGTGCAGCACTCCGCCAGGCTTGAGGCGGTTGGCGATCAGCGCGAACGTCGGCCCCTGCAGGAGGCGACGCTTGTGGTGGCGGGCTTTGGGCCACGGATCCGGGAAGAACACCCGGACGCCCGTCAGGGATTCGGGGGCGACCATATTTTCGAGTACGTCCATCGCGTCACCGCGTAGTACGCGGACGTTGGGAATCTCTTCGCGTTCGACCTGCTGCAGAAGCTGTGCGAGCCCCGGGCGGTACACCTCGATCGCGACCAGGTTCACGTGCGGTTCTGCCTTGGCCATAGCGGACGTCGCGGTACCGGTACCCGAACCGATCTCGATGATCAGGGGTGCTTCGCGTCCGAACCAGGCGTTCGCGTCGAGCGGTGTGTCCGAGACGTCGGCGCCGATGAGCGGCCACTGACGGTCCCAAGCCTGCTGCTGTGCGTCGGTCAGCGCACCCCGACGAGAGCGAAAGCTGGTCACTCTCGGATGGAGACGGGACCCCTTGGCGTGGTCCGTCTGCCCCGTCTCTGGGGTCTGCGGTGCATGCTGATCGGCTTCGTTCACGAACCCATTGTCACGCATGACCCCCGTTTAGCGCAGACGGGTCTGAAGTTTGAGTTGAGACTTTCCGCGGAAAGTCCTGAATCCGCCGACTTCGGACAGTCGGCGAAAGGGCGGTGTCACCTGCCGTCCTTGCCGAGAACCTGACAGAATCTCACCGACACGATGGGGACGTGGGGTGGGGATGAACACAGGATTTGCATGCAGTAATTGGTCACGAATGTTGCCCGCAGAATCGCTCGACGACGCCTGCGCGGAGCCGATCGACCGGTTGCGCGCTCTGGCATACCGGCTGGCGTCGATCGATTCGGGAGCCGCAGAGGCGGTTCACTCCGTGCTCGGATCGCTGACCGCGCCGCTCGAGTTGGTAGTCGCGGGTCGAGCCGGGGTGGGGCGGTCGTCGTTGGTCCGGGTCCTGGGGCGCGATCAGCGGTTCTCGCGCAGAGTTGTCGGTGCACCGGTTGTGGTGACCGAGTCGCGGGCGTTCGACGTCCCCGGAACGTCGAACCCTGATCTGGGTCGTCGTTGTGTTGTCTACGTGGTGGTCGACGCGGTCCGCGAAGTCGACCGCCGAGCGATCGCCCGAGTCTCGGATCGGGCGGTGGTCGCGGCAAACAAGGCCGACCTGTTCGGACCGCGCTGGGACGAGGCACTGGGACGGGCCGCGGAAATCTCGGAGACCGTCGGCGTGCACACGGTTCCGGTGGAGACGCTGACCGGACGCGGCGTCGAAGAGTTGTTCGCGGCCCTCGGACCTGTCCTGGAGGCGCAGTGGTGGGGCCGGGTCGAGCAGATCGGTCCAGTTCTGACGCGATCTGCCTCGCGCAGCACTGCGGGCAGGGACGAGATCGAGTTGTATCTGAGTTCGGACTCCGCGGTGTTGTTCGGCGCCGCGGCGGCGATGATGAGCCCCGAAATTCGAGGCCTGCGTCACGGCGAGCCTCCCGATCCTCGTACTGCTGACGAGGCGGGCACGTGCAGTCGGTGGTGGGGCGAGCTCGTCGACGAGTCGGAAGAGGCTCCACAACAAAGGATCTCACTGATTCGCCGCGGGTATGTGCGTCGGTGGGCGCAGCTCGGGGGCGATCGCTCCGCTCCGGCGGTGACCGATGAATAGCGTTTCGGTACTTCCGGATTCGATTCTGCGTGTGGTGCAACGATGGAACCCGTCCTCCGATCCGGGTCGCCTCGTCAGTGGTGAATCATCCAGTGACACTTGCATTTACGTTGTCGGGCCACAGAGATGTGGTCGGGAAGACATCGTGCAGATGTTCCGTGCTTCAGGCGAGTGTTCGATAGCGGCGCGCGAAGCGGACGCCGACGTCGTACTTCTGGTCGTCGATGCTGCCAGCGTGATCGGTCGCGAGGATCTTCTTCTGCTCGACGACGCAGCAGAAAGCGGAACGCCGGTGGTGGTGGCGTTGACCCGCGTTGACGTCTACCGAGACTGGCAGGCTGTGCACCGACGCAATGCCGAGGTTCTTTCCTCTCACTGCACCGCCTTTGCCCAGGCATCGATCGTTCCGATTGCGCCTGGTCAGGAGCAGACGCTCGTTGCCGTCGTGAGCCAGGTGGCACGCGAGAGGCATGCAGGCGACTCGAATTCCGGCGTCATAGCGCAGACACGTCGGATGATCGAGGTAGAGATCCGGAATCTTCGTGACAGCGTTCCGGGTGCCGAACTGCGGGCCGAGCGATCACAGCTGCTCGCAGACCGCGACGGCCGGCGAGGCGAACGACTGGTGCAGGTGCGAAGCCGACTGCAACGAGCGCGTGGGGATCTATCACAGCAAATCGCCGAAGCGACCCGGGCGACGGTCGCAGGGGCACGTGCCTGGGTCGACACGGCCTCGCGAGCCGAATTGGGCAGCGTACCGATGCGGTTGCAGCACGAGGTCGACCATCACACCCGGGTAATCGATGCCGCGATGGCGGCAGCTGTCGAGGTGGCGGGTGCGACCGGCTACGTGGCTTCCCCACGGATTCCAGAGGACCCGCCGGATCGTCGACGGCGAAATGAAGACCGGGTGACAATTCTCGTCGGCGCGTCCGCGGGCCTCGGGCTCGGCCGGATCGCGGTGACTCCGCTGGAGATGATTCCGGCGTTGGAATTCGCGAGCATCCCGGTGACCTTGGTACTGGGTGGCGTCGCGGCGTGGTGGTTGGCGCGAACTCGCGGGCTGATGGCGGATCGTGCCCAATCGCGATCGTGGATCGTCGAGTCGATGTCGACGGTGCGCGCTCAGTGGGAGCAGCGGGTACAGAGCGTGCTGCTCGAGGCGGAGGCAGATCTGGGAACGGCGATCATGGCGGAGAGTCGCGAACAGTTGGCGTCGGCACAGGCACGAATCGTGGAGATCGACGGTGAACTTCGTGAGCTTGCCGCGGCCAGATCGGGTCAGCTCGCGTCGTGCGAGCGCGACCTCGCCGCGTTGAACGCTGCCCTCTGACGATTCTCGGGCGGGCGGTTGTCCACAGGGCGGCAATTTCGGCCACGCGTGATCGGCCGAGTCTGGTAATACTGAGCGGACGGTTTCGGTAGGGGTTGCCGAAGCAGCAGTCACTTTCATTTGGGGGATTCATGGATGCATTTCTGATCACGGCCGGACACATCGACGGGCACGAATCCGAAGCGCTCGATCCTGGGCGTATCGAGCCCGCGACCTTCGGGCCCGAGTCGGGACCGGTCGATGCCGGCGAAATGAACTTCGACGCCTTCGACTTGGACGGTGACGGGACGGTCGACAGCCGCGTCGTTCACTCCGACGACGCCGTCGTGATCGTGTCCGATTTCGATCGTGACGGTAGCGCCGATCGCCTCACGATGATCGAGTCGGACGGCGACTACTCGGCCTGGGAATGCCGTCGAGACGACGCAGGCTCCCTCGTCTGGCAGAAAATCGATGCCGGCGCGCTCTGAAAAGCTTCCGTTTATGTGCTCTGAGCGCCGGGTAGGCACCTGAACACACCAACTGAATCGTTTCTGTGACATTTCTGACCGCACCCGATTACCTGCAGGTGAACAGCCAGCGTTAACCTCAATACATAGGACACCCGGCGTCCGTGAAATCCACGTGAGTGGATGACGCGGCTGGACCCCGTCGAGAGGGGGACACCGGGATCGACTGGTATCGGGGCGCTGCAGTTCGCATCCGGTGTCACGAGAACCCGGTTCCGGCTCACCCCAGGAGAGTTTGATGACCTCAGCGACCATTCCCGGTCTCAATGGAACTGACGGCACGCCCCCCACGGAGCACAAGGAACTGCTTGCATGGGTGCAAGAGGTTGCCGAACTCACCCAGCCTGACCGCGTCGTCTTCGCAGACGGCTCGGACGAAGAATGGGACCGACTGACCACGAAGTTGGTCGAGGCAGGAACCTTCACCCGCCTCAACGACGAGAAGAAGCCGAACTCTTTCCTCGGCAACTCCGATCCTTCCGATGTGGCGCGAGTCGAATCGCGTACGTACATCTGCTCGAAGGAAGAAATCGACGCAGGTCCCACCAACAACTGGATGGACCCGGCCGAGATGCGCACCCTCATGGGTGACCTCTACCGCGGTTGCATGCGTGGACGCACCATGTACGTCGTTCCGTTCTGCATGGGCCCCCTCGACGCCGAGGATCCGAAGCTGGGCGTCGAGCTCACCGATTCCGAGTACGTCGTCGTCTCCATGCGCGTCATGACCCGCATGGGCGGCAAGGTTCTCGACAAGCTCGGCACCGACGGATTCTTCGTCAAGGCTCTGCACTCGCTCGGCGCTCCGCTGGCCGAGGGCCAGGAAGACGTGGCGTGGCCGTGCAACGACACCAAGTACATCACTCACTTCCCCGAGGATCGTGAGATCTGGAGCTTCGGTTCCGGCTACGGCGGAAACGCTCTCCTGGGCAAGAAGTGCTACTCGCTGCGTATCGCTTCGGCAATGGCGCACGACGAGGGCTGGCTGGCCGAGCACATGCTCATCCTCAAACTGATCTCGCCCGAGGACAAGGCCTACTACATCGCGGCGGCATTCCCCTCCGCTTGTGGCAAGACCAACCTCGCGATGATCCAGCCGACCATCCCCGGATGGCGCGCCGAGACCCTCGGTGACGACATCGCCTGGATGCGTTTCGGTGAGGACGGACAGCTGTACGCCGTCAACCCGGAGTTCGGTTTCTTCGGCGTGGCTCCCGGCACCAACTGGTCCTCGAACCCCAACGCCATGCGCACCATCGACCAGGGCAACACGGTCTTCACCAACGTCGCTCTGACCGATGACGGTGACGTCTGGTGGGAGGGCCTCGAAGGCGACCCGCAGCACCTGATCGACTGGAAGGGCAACGAGTGGACGCCCGAGTCGGGCACCCATGCGGCTCACCCCAACTCGCGTTACTGCACCCCGATGTCGCAGTGCCCGATCATGGCTCCCGAGTGGGACGACCCGAAGGGCGTGCCGATCTCGGCAATCCTGTTCGGTGGACGTCGCAAGACGACGGTTCCGCTGGTCACCGAGGCTCGCGACTGGCAGCACGGCGTCTTCATGGGTGCAACGGTCGGCTCCGAGCAGACCGCAGCAGCCGAAGGCCAGGTCGGTACGGTTCGCCGCGATCCGATGGCGATGCTGCCGTTCCTCGGCTACAACGTCGGTGACTACTTCCAGCACTGGATCGACCTCGGCAAGTCCGCGGACGCGTCCAAGCTCCCCAAGGTCTTCTACGTCAACTGGTTCCGCCGCGGCGACGACGGACGCTTCCTGTGGCCAGGCTTCGGCGAGAACTCTCGCGTCCTGAAGTGGATCGTGGAGCGTATCGAGCACAAGGCTGCGGGCATCGACACCCCGATCGGCGTCGTTCCCACCGGATCGGCACTCGACATCGAAGGCCTGGACGTGTCGGACGCCGACATCACCGAGGCTCTCGCGGTGAACATCGACGAGTGGAAGGCCGAGATCCCGCTCATCGAAGAGTGGTTCGACTTCGTCGGAGAGAAGCTTCCGACCGGCATTCGTGACGAGTTCGAAGCTCTGAAGCAGCGGTTGGCCTGATAAACCGCCCCCGTATGTAGTGGCCTGATGCCGCATTGGTTCAATTTGATGAACCGATGCGGCATCGGTCGTCTGTATGCCCTTGCCTGTAGCCGTAAAGCAGTTCAGCCGTAAAGCAGTGATCAGCGAATCGAGCGGGTCGACACACTCGATCCTCAGGAGGACCAGATATGAGCGGGATCTACAACAACGTGACCGAATTGGTCGGGCGCACCCCGATCGTGCGACTCAACCGTCTGACCGAGGGCCTGGACGCACAGGTTGCCGTCAAGCTCGAGTTCTACAACCCGGCCAACAGCGTCAAGGACCGGATCGGCGTGGCAATCATCGATGCCGCCGAGAAGTCCGGAGCACTCAAGCCCGGCGGCACCATCGTCGAGGGCACCAGCGGTAACACCGGTATCGCCCTTGCCATGGTCGGGGCTGCTCGCGGCTACAAGGTCATCCTGACCATGCCTGAGACCATGTCCACCGAGCGTCGAGTGATGCTTCGTGCATACGGCGCCGAGATCGTGCTGACCCCGGGCTCCGAGGGCATGGCCGGTGCAGTTGCCAAGGCCAAGGAAATCGTCGAGCAGACCGAGAACGCCGTCTCGGCCAGCCAGTTCGCGAACCCGGCCAACCCGGCCATCCACGAGGCCACGACGGGCGAAGAGGTCTGGGCCGACACCGACGGCGCCGTCGACATCTTCGTGTCCGGTATCGGCACCGGTGGCACCATCACCGGCGTCGGACGCACCCTCCGCAAGTACAAGCCCGAGGTCAAGATCGTCGGTGTCGAGCCCATCGACTCGCCGATCCTCAACGGTGGCCAGCCCGGCCCCCACAAGATCCAGGGAATCGGCGCGAACTTCGTGCCCGACGTCCTCGATCGTGAGATCTACGACGAGATCATCGACGTCTCGTTCCCCGATTCCATCGAGGTCGCTCGCGCACTCGGCACCCAGGAAGGCATCCTGGGTGGCATCTCGTCCGGCGCCATCGTCTGGGCCGCACTCGAGTTGGCGAAGCGTCCGGAAAACGCCGGCAAGCTGATCGTGGCTGTCGTGTGCGACTTCGGCGAGCGTTACATCTCCACCCCGCTGTTCGAACACATCCGGGACTGAGACTTGTGAGTATCCTCGGGACAATTCGCGAGGACCTGCAGGCTGCGCGCGGTCAGGATCCTGCCGCGCGCAGCAATGTGGAGAACGCGCTCGTTTATTCAGGGCTGCATGCCATTTGGGCACATCGGGTTGCGCATCGCATGTGGGCCGTCCCCGCACTACGCGGCCCGGCGCGAGTGCTCTCGCAGCTGACACGCTTCGTCACCGGCATCGAGATCCATCCCGGTGCCACCATCGGTCGACGGTTCTTCATCGACCACGGCATGGGCGTCGTGATCGGGGAGACGGCCGAGGTCGGTAACGACGTGATGCTCTATCACGGCGTCACTCTCGGTGGCCGCTCACTCGAGCAGGTCAAGCGCCACCCGACGCTGGGAGACCGGGTCACGGTCGGTGCGGGTGCCAAGATCCTCGGGCCCGTCGTCATCGGCGAAGGTAGCGCTATCGGCGCCAACGCCGTTGTCACCAGAGATGTTCCGGCCGAATCCATCGCGACGGGTATCCCGGCGGTGGCGCGGCCACGGACCACCAAGGAAAAACTGGTGGACCCGAACAGTTACATCGATCCTGCGATGTACATCTGAAGCACTCCTTCTTCGATGGCCACCCTCGTGTAGACGGCGGGTGGCCATCGGCGTCTGTTCAGGCTCGCGTCAGGTGCCACCCGCGACGTCCCAGTACGACGGCCGTCGCAGCGCCCAATGCTGCTCCGATCAAGGGATAGCAGGCCAGGACGAGCCAGCGCGGTCCGTCTAAGGGTTCGTAGGCGGTGGCTATTGTCGACTCGTAGTCCCGAGCCATCTGCACGTCCCGGAACGGTACGTAGGAACCCTGATAGACGATGGTCTCGTCAGGGCTGGTCATCACGTCGATCAGACTGCCCACCAGGGGAATTCCCCCGACGACAAATCCCAGAACCGCCAGAATCACGATCAGTGTGCGCATCGCCCGAGCCTATCGCCCGGCCGGAAGTTCAGACTGTGATCGACGGTTCTTCGGGGGTCGAGAGGGTCAGGATCGCCCGCACGACACGTGGGCTCTGCTCGAGTGAGCGCTCGAGTTCGCGCAACGTGTGGGCCACACGGGATTCCGCGTAGTCACCGACCAGGTCGACGCTGGCCACCAGGTAGACCTGTCGCGGCCCGAGGTATTCCATACGCAGGAACGTGATTCGGTTGATCTCGGGCAGTTGGGTGAGAGCTTCGACGGCTGCTGCCCGCAGCGTCGGCGAGGCCTCTTCGCCGACCAGGAAGCGGCGGTTCCGATCTATCAGGATGATTGCGATGACCCCGAGGAGAATGCCGACGAAGATGGAGCCGAGGGCGTCGGGGATGGGTGAACCGGTGACCTGGTGCAACAGAACACCGACGAACGCGATGACCAAACCGATAAGTGCCGCAGCATCTTCGGCGAACACGGCCCGAGTCGTCGGGTCGGATGTGTTGAGTGCCTGGGTCATGACGTCGCGGTTCACGGCGGACGCTTCGTTTCGGAGTTGTTTGTACGCCTGCCGGAACGAGATGCCTTCGAGGATGAACGAGACGCCGAGGACGGCGTAGGCGACACCGAAGTCGGACGCCGGTTCGGAATGGAACAGTTCCTGGATGCCATGAGTGATCGAGACACCCGCGCCGAGTGCAAACAGTCCGAGAGCGGCGAACATCGACCAGATGTAGGCCTCCCGGCCGTAGCCGAGTGGCTGGTCTCGGTCGGGAACCCGTTTCGAGCGGCGGTTCGCGATCAGCAGCAGCACTTCGTTGCCGGTATCGGCCCAGGAATGGGTGGCCTCGGCGACCATCGAGGCAGATCCGGTGACGATGGCGGCCGCGGTCTTGGCCCCGGCGATCAGTGCGTTCGCCGCAAACGCCAGTACGACCGTCGTGGTGCTCTCGTCGGCCGATGCTTCCGTTTCGGTGCTCACGATTCTCAGGCTAGGCGGGTGACGACGGTTTCGTGCGGTGACGCTCGGCGACGGACTGCGACAGTGTGGCGACGGCGTCGTGGAACTGCGTCAGGCCCGGCTCTTCGACGGGAAAGTGCCCGCACCCTTCCAACATCACGGATTCGGTGGGTGCGTTGATACGGCGAAGGAACTTCAGGCTCAGTTCGGGCGGTGTCCATCGGTCGTCGGCCGGGTGGGTGAGCAGGACGGGTGTCGTGCGAAATGATTCGGGCGCGGTGTGCTCGAACGAGAAGTAGCTGCTGAGAAATCCGAGTGGCACCCGAACGCCGCCGCCGCGCGGGTCCGTCGCACACAGCGTCGAGAGTTCCCGATTGCTGCTCATGTTCGCGACGTCGGCGACCCAACGGATGGGTACGCGGATGCGGCCCACCAGCCGATCGGTGCGGCGCATCAGGGGAGCGCCGTAGACACCCATCGGGGCGAACCGCGCCGCGGCAGCTCTGGCCGACGGATTCGAGGGATCGAGCAGGCAGGTAGCGACAACGGCGTCGGCCAGACCGGTCCGCGCGGCTACCTCGTAGGCCAGCAGACCGCCGATGCTGGCTCCCAACAACACCAGCGGCCGATCGTCGGTTGCCTTCTCGGCCCGGACGAGATCGCAGAGGAGATCGACCCACTGCTCGTACCGGACGCCGGCGGGATCGGCTGTAACGGTGTCGCCGTACAGCGGAAGATCAGGGAAGAGGACTTCGGTTCCGAGTTTCACGCCGATCCCGGCAAACGGCCACAAAGCGCCCGAGTAGCCGCCGGCGCCGTGGATGCCGAGAACACGAACCGGCGCGTGCGGCACCACCGCCCGTGCGACGTGGACGGTATTGCCGTTCCACTCCCACCACGTCGGGGTCGGCGCCGGCATGTGGTCGGCGTACCGGTCGGGCATAAACTTCGAATAATCGGCGCTGGTCACCTACACAATTCTCGGTACCGGCGTTGCGGCTGACAACTCGCATCGGAGGACCGTGTCGACTCGGCGGAAAAGGCCTTCCCAGCAGCGCTCCAGGGCCACGTACGACGCGATCCTGGAGGCGGCTACTCGCGTTTTCGCTTCGGAGGGCATGGCGGCGACCACCAACCGGATCGCCGACGAGGCAGGCGTGTCGGTGGGTTCGCTCTACCAGTATTTCGGCGACAAGTACGAGATCCTCTCGGAGTTGGCGAACCGTCATGTGAGTGCCGCGCGGGAAAGTTTTGCGGTGTGCCTCTCCGACATCGTCGAGCGCGAACTCTCCCTCGATGAAGCCGTGAGGATGTTGGTGGAGTCCGCGGTCGCGGTGAACAGTAAACCGCGAGAGTTCTTTCACCTGCTCTACGACCAGGTTCCTCGTACGCGTGAGCTCATCGAGCAGGTCGAAGGAATGAATCGGCAACTGGTACTGCGTTTTTCGGACGTGTTGCAAAGTCGTGGATTCAGTGCGCAGGACGCGTTGTTGACTTCGCGGCTGACCGTGGCTGCCGTGGACAGTCAGGTGCATCGGGTTGTGCTGGAATCGGATTCACCGGAAGAACTTCGGGTGCGCACGGAAGCCGTCGTGCGGCAGGCGAGATCGATGATCGCGTCGGAATCCTGATCCGGTGTGGGGAATGGTGACCGCAGTCCGTTATGGTTCTGACGTCATCATCGAGGTAATGGGAAGTCGGTGCAATTCCGGCGCGGTCCCGCCACTGTGAGGTCGTCCACGCGTCGACCGTAGCCAGATACCACCCTCGTTGACGTTGTGTCATGCCACGAGGATGGATCGGTCACACCATGAATGCTGTTGGCGGAGCTCTGTCTCCACCTACCCACCTGCCTTCGCCGAAGGCTGGTGCACCGCGAGGACGACTCAGTCCGGGTATCGTGCTGCCCGCTCTGCTGGTCGTCACCGTGCTCTCTGCTGTGTGCGCGTTGGCATTCGGATCCGAAATGCTCCCCGTGTCCACTGTGGTGGACGTGGTGCACTCGCGCTTCGGGGGCCCACCCGTCACGCGTTCCGAACTTGCGATCGTGTGGGGGATCAGGGCACCTCGGGTGCTGCTCGGTCTGGCTGTCGGCGCTGGTCTTGCCGTTGCCGGTGCGGTGGTGCAAACCCTCGTCCGTAACGCTCTCGCCGATCCCCACCTGCTGGGAGTGTCGTCCGGCGCGAGTGTCGGTGCCACCGCCGTCATCACCACCGGACTGTTCGCCGGCGCGGGAGTGTGGGCGCTCAGTTTCGGCGCGATGATCGGAGCTCTGGGAGCTGCGATTCTGGTCTTCACCATCGCGACGCTGCAAGGCGGCATCACTCCACTGCGATTGGTTCTCACGGGAACTGTTACCGCATCCGCGCTGTCGGCGATCGCGAGCTTTTTGGTCCTGCGCACCAACGACTCCCAGGCTGCGCAGTCCGTATTGTTCTGGCTCCTGGGAAGTTTGGCCGGGGCATCCTGGGACAAGTTGTGGGCGCCGGTCATCGTAGTGTTCCTGCTGACGGCAGCGGTGTTCGCCCTGCACGGTTGGCTGGACGCGCTGGCGGCCGGACCGGACGTCGCGGCTTCGCTCGGTATTCCCATCCGAACCCTGCGAAACGTGTTGTTCGGAGTGCTGGCAGCGTTGGTCGGCACGATGGTTGCGGTGTCCGGTGCGATCGCCTTCGTAGGTTTGGTCATTCCGCACGTGACACGCATGATCGTCGGAGCCAGACATCGAGTGGTGTTGCCGGCGGCAGCGCTGATCGGGGCGTCGTTCCTGGTGTGGGTCGACGTCGTGGCGCGGACGTCGTTGCGGCCGACAGAGATCCCGCTGAGCGTGGTGACCGGGGTGATCGGGGCCCCGCTGTTTCTCCTGCTTCTCGGCCGTCGGCGCTACCGTTTCGGTGGTAGTTCGTGAGCGCCCGTGCACTGCCGCTGACTGCGTCCGGAGTAGTTGTTCGCATCGACCGTCGAACCATCGTCAAGGGCGTCGACATCGTCGCTGACGCCGGCGCAGTGGTGGGTGTGGTCGGTCCGAACGGCTCGGGCAAGTCGACCTTCTTGCGTGCTCTCGCCGGTCTCGGACCGATCGCCGGCGGTGACGTTCGCGTCGGCGGCGAGTCCGTGCACGCGATGTCGGCGCGTTCGCGGGCCAAAGCCATTTCTTTTGTGGCGCAGGAAGAGCAGAGTCCCGCTGACCTGTTGGTTCACGAATACGTGACTTTGGGGCGCACCCCACACGCAAAGCCCTGGAGCGTCGGCGGAAAGCACGAGAATGCCGTCGTCGATCGTGCTCTGGGCGAGGTCGGAATGATCGAGCACCGATTCTCTTCGATGGACACGCTTTCCGGCGGCGAGCGTCGGCGGGTATTTCTTGCCCGGGGACTCGCACAGGACGCCGGCGTACTCATCCTCGACGAGCCGACCAATCATCTCGACATCCGGCATCAACTCGAACTACTCGATCTGGTCCGGTCGTTGGACCGGACGGTGATCATGGCCCTGCACGACCTCGATTTGGCTGCGGCAGTGTGCGATCGGGTACTCGTGCTCGCGGACGGAGTTGCCAAGGCCTTCGGTCATCCCTCCGACGTACTCACCACCTCGGTGGTCGCAACTGTTTTCGGCGTCGAGACTTTCGAGCTCGTGAACCCTGCGACAGGCCGTTCACACCTCGTATTCGAATCACGAAGTTCTCAACCACAACTCACATTTTCGGAGAGTGCACTTTGATACACGTCAAGACCCGCGCGTCGTTCGGTGCGGTCGCAGCCGCGACAGCGTTGTTGGCCGTTTCCGGCTGCACAGCGACCGCACCCCTCGACGAAGCAGCAGACAAGACTTCGGTCACGCTGGAGAACTGCGGAACGGAAAGCACTTTCCAACTTCCGATCGAAAAAGTTGTTGCCACAAGCAATGCGGCCAATATCGGCACCATTCTCCGAGTCGGCGGGCTGGATCGTCTCGCTGCGGTCGTGTTGAACACCAACAACGACGCGGTCATGGATTCGATGTTCGGTCCTGGAATCGCCGACGTCCCACACCTGGACGGAACGATCACGATGGAGACGATTCTGGGTAAGCAGGCGGACCTGGTGGTCGGCTCGTACAGCGGCTTGTTCAAGGGTGCCTCCGGTGTGACGCCGGAATCGCTGCAGGGCAACAATATCGACTCATATGTGATCTCCGACAGCTGTCGGCAGAGCGCCGCAGCGGATTCCGCGCTCGGAACGATGGGGCCGTGGGATGCCCTCCGTGCAGACGTGACGAATTACGGAAAGCTGTTCGGAACCGAGGACACCGCCGCCCAGGCGCAGACCGAATTGGATTCGCGTTTGGCGCGTCTGGAGTCGGCACCGGATGCGGGCGACAAGCCGAAGGTGCTGATCTACGACAGCGGTGAAGAAGATCTGTACACCAGCGGAGGTAATGGAGCCCCCAACGGAATCATCGATGCGGCCGGGGGAACCAATGTGTTCGCCGACGTCGACAACACCTGGTTCAAGGCGAGCTGGGAGACCGTCGCGAAGTCCGAACCCGACGTCATCGTGATCATGGACTACAAGAAGAGTGCCGACGAAGTACAGGGCAAGATCGACGCGATCAAGAGCCGAGAAGGCCTACGTGACCTCGACGCCGTCAAGCAGAACCGCTTCGTCGTGCTCCCGCTCGCCATGTTCACCAGCGGATTTCCCAACATCTACGGCGCGGAACAGTTGCGCGCGAAGATCGAAGAGTTCGGGCTGGCTCCGTCGAGCAGCATCGACTGGACAACTGCGCCGTCGGCATGAGCAACAACCGGTGCTCGCGTCGGGTGATCGTTGTAGTGCGGCCGACGGTCAGTGGCCTCGACGAGGCGGCTGCACGCCGGATGCTCGACGCTGTTCAAGCGGGCACCGACGTCGACGTTCGCGTTGCGTACCTCGATGTCGCTTCGCCGAGCCTTCACGAGGAACTCGATCGAGCCCGTACCGATGACGTGGGCAAGGTCGTGTTGATTCCAGTTGCGGTGCCGAGGGATCGGTACCTGCTCACCTGGACAAGCAAGGCGGTTGCGAACTGGCGCGAAACCCGAATCGACGCCGAACTGGAAGTGACGCTCCACGAATCGGAATCGCTCGAAGGTGCGGTGGCCGGGCAGGTGATCGACGAACTCGACTCGTTGGGAAAGCCGATTACAGCGAGTCCGGCGTCGTACCGCAGTCCGGCGTGGTCGGTGATCGAGCCGCACGAGAGGCATCTGTTGGTGTGCAAGGGGCCCCGCTGTATGGCGTACGGAGCAGGACCTCTCCACCGGGCGATGAGCGCGGCGGCCAAAGGCACTTCGGCAAAGGTGACGGGGACCGGTTGCCTGAGCCCGTGCAACCTGGGGCCGTTGGTGATCGCGAACCCCGGTGGTACCTGGTTCGGTCACGTGGACGCCGGAGACGCCGACGCGTTGGTGTCCGGTCTCGAGGATCTATTGGTGGATCACGTTCTGGACCGGTAGATGCAGGGTCGGTGAAAGCAGAGAACCCGCTGGGCGCGAAGTGCGCTCAGCGGGTTCTGTTGTCCTGTCTCAGGAACCGAAGGGCAGGGTTCCCGGCGGGATCTGGTATCCACTGCTGCCGACGGAGGCGCTGCCCCAGAGTGCGAGGAAAGCGTTGATGGCGTTGGTGAGCATATGAATGTCCTTTGTGAGATGACTGATTCGTTTTCGACGGTACCGGGTGGATCTGTGGATTCGCTGGGAGTTGGCACCCTTTTCACGGGGTTGGCACCCGTTCCGGCAGGTCGGAACGGGTGCCAACTGTCAGCAAAGGGTGCCAACTCCCGGGTGGGTCAGCCCACGTAGCCGGGCGGCATGAGTACGGACTTGGTCTCGCAGAAGGCTTCGAGGCCCTCAGGTCCGTTCTCGCGCCCGATACCGGAGTTCTTGTAACCACCGAACGGTGATCCGGGGTCGAAGGCGTACCAGTTGATCGCGTAGGTACCCGTGCGGATCTGCGCGGCAACTTCGAGTCCGTGATCGATGTCGGTGGTCCAGACTGATCCGGCGAGGCCGTAATCCGAATCGTTGGCGATCTTGATGGCCTCGTCCTCGGAGTCGTACGGAATCACCGAGAGAACGGGTCCGAAGATCTCCTCGCGTGCGATGGTCATCGAGTTGTCGACGTCGGCGAAGATCGTCGGCTCGACGTACCAGCCCTTGTCCAGACCGGCGGGACGTCCACCGCCGAGTACGACGCGTGCGCCTTCTTCCTTGCCCTTGGCGATGTATCCCTCGACGCGCTCACGCTGCTTCTCGGAGATCAGCGGGCCGAGTTGTGCTGCAGGATCGGACGGATCGCCGACGGTCATGAAGCCTGCGGCTGTCTTCATACCCTCGATGACCTCGTCGTAACGCGAACGGGGAGCGAGGATTCGGGTTTGAGCGACGCAGGCCTGGCCGGTGTTCATCAGGCCGGACATGACGAGCATCGGCATTCCGGCGGCGATGTCGGCGTCCTCGAGGATGATCGCGGCGGACTTGCCACCCAGTTCGAGGGAGCAGCGCTTGAGGTTCTGCGCGGCGATGGCACCGATCTTGCGGCCGACGGCACTGGATCCGGTGAAGGTGATCTTGTCGATGCCCGCATGAGAGACCAGGTATTCGCCGGTCTCGGCTCCGCCGGGGAGCACGGAGATGACGCCTTCGGGAACGCCTGCCTCGGTGAAGATCTCGGCAATCACGTGGACGGACAGTGGGGATTCGGGTGCGGGCTTGAGCAGAACAGTGCAGCCGGCGAGCAGGGCGGGTGCCAGCTTGTTGATCACCAGGAACAGCGGGACGTTCCAGGCCAGCACGGCGGCGACGACGCCGACGGGCTCACGGGTCACCTTGGTCTGCCCGAATGCGCCGGTGCGCTTCTCTTCCCACGCGAACTTGTCGGCCAGTTCGGCGTAGTAGCCCAGCGTCGCCATCGACGGGGTCTGCTGCATCATGCCGACCATGGCGGGCGGCTGGCCCATCTCGTTGGAGATGAGCTGGTTGATCTCCGCGCTGCGCTCTTCGATCAGCTTGGCGGCCTTGGCGAGGATTGCTCCGCGCTCGGCGGGGGTGGTGCGTGACCACGGTCCCTCGAACGCCGCGCGGGCTGCGGACACGGCCGCGTCGATGTCTGCCGGTGCTGCGATGGGACAGCTGCCGACGCGCTCCTCCGTTGCGGGAGAGAACACTTCGAGTACCTGGTCGGTGGCCGGGGCCACCCATGCTCCACCGATGTAGAGCTTGTCGTAGTCAGTCATCAATTCATTCCTCGGTGTTGTCGGTCGCCGCGAGGGCATACGCGTCGTCTGCCTGTGCGGTGTCGGTGAAACTGGTGAATCCGTATTTCTCGTGCGGTCCGATGGCGGCTACCTCGAAAAGGCCGGTGCCGGTGTGGGTGTTCGCGCCTTCCGTGAGCGTGAAGGACGCAAGATTGTCGACGGGGGAGAACATGCGTTGGAACGGTTCGATCTCGTGGACCTTGTGGCGCAGTCCCTGTACGACGAGTTCGCCTTGCCACATTCCGTGACGCCAGTCCTGTTCGAGTCCGTAGCCGGTGCCGATTCCGATGTAGTTGGCCAGCAACAGTTCGCAGGTGACGGTCAGGACTTCACCGCCCGGCCGGTGAAAGGTGACTCTCGCCCCGGTGACGTCGCGGGTGTCGGGGCAGAACGTCAGTTCGTGTTCGGGCCGGCCGAGCCATTCGTTGTCCCTGGTTTCGTCCGGCCACACTCGCATGGCCTCTTCGACTATGCGCCTGCCCTGCTCGTCTTCCTGCATGATCACCGAGATGGTGAACTCGTCGAACTGCATGACCGCGTAGATCCAGAAGAAGTTCTGGATTCCGTCGACAGCGCGTCTGCCTTGCGGTTCGGCTTCACCGACCGGACGCACACCCCACGAGCGGTCGCGGTTTCCCCGCCACGTCTTCGGGTCGATCGCGAACTCCTCCCCGTCGACGGTGAGCGATCCGGTCCAGGTTCCGGTTTGCAGGAAGCGCGAGGTGTCGAACGTGACACGTTCGAGTTGACGGCGAAAGTGCTTGGGCTCGAGCGCCGCCGGGATGGTGGCGTCGAAGGTGATGTCGAAGGAGAGATCGTATTCGCTGCCCGGTTCGAGGACGACGCGGAGCTTCTGCAGTCCTTCCAGCACTTCGATGCGCAAAGGTCCGACGGTGGTGTCGGTACGGTCGGCGCCCAGAGCCTTCGACATACGGGCAACGATGTGGTCGTCACCGCGGCGCAGTACCGCGAAGGCGTCCATGACGCCGAGGTTGGGGTACTGGCCGAGTCCGACGATGAGGAACACGTCGGGGGATTCGGTGGGGTAGCAGTTGAAGTAGTAGCGGTCGTAGAAGTTTCGATCCGAGGTGGCTACGTGACGGATCGGTTCGGCGATCTGGTGAACGGGATAGTCGTCCATCGGTGAGAGCATGTCAGGCCAACCTCTCCCAGTAGGTACCGTCGAGCATCGCGGCGAGCGAAGCGCGGTGCATGATCATGTCGTCGGGGTCTTCGGGTCGCTGCGACTGGCCGAAAGCTATGGCGCGGGCCTGGATTCGCCACATGATGACCGCCTGACGCAGTGCGGCATAGGTAACGTAGAACTCCAGATCGTGTGGGGCGTGGCCGGTGATCTCGGCGTAGGTCTGCGCGAGATCCGGCAGTCGAAGGAAGTCGGGAAGGCCGGGTAGGTTCGCCAGACCGGCGATGTCCTCGAAGAACCTGTGCAGGAATGCCATCCAGCCCAGATCCATCTCCCGCGGGCCGAGAGTTGCCATTTCCCAGTCGAGTACGGCTACCGGCACGAAGTCCTGGTACATGACGTTGCCGATACGCGAGTCGCCCCAACAGAGCACGGCCGGCGAATCGTCCGCGGGATTGTTCTCCTCGATCCAGTCGAGGGCACGTTCGATGAGCGGTGATCTGATCCCGTCGGAGACCACCCACTCGTAGTACGCGCGCTGCTCGGCGATGTGTGCCGTGAATGCTTCTCGTGCAGTCGTTCCCGAATTCGGGAGTCGGAGGAAGTCGAAACGCTCACCAGGTTTGTCGATGGCATGCAACTGAGCCAGGACGTCGACCGAGCTGCGCTGCAGGGTCTTTCGCTGCTCGGGAGACGCTTCGGTGACCCACGATCCGAAGTTGTACGGCATGACGTCCGGTGGCACGTCGCCGGAGATGCGTTCCATCACGAAGAACGGCGCACCCAACGCGTCCGGGTCGGATTCGGACCAGTACACCGCGGGCACGGGCACTGCCGAGTGCTCGCGCACCTGAGCCATGGTTCGGAACTGGGATTCGAGGTCGTAGGCAGGAAAGACCGGCATGGTCGATTCCGTCGGTGCCACCCGAGCGACCAAGGGATGATGTTCGCCGTCCCAGGTGGCGTCGAAGAGGATGGTTTCGCTGGACATGCCGTTGGCTGCGGGCAAGGTGACGTCGGCGACGGTCACAGTGGATTCGCTCGGCACCTTGCCGGCCATCCACCGTTCCAGGCGCTCACGGAGATCTTCGGTGTCGCGGAGGGAATCGCTCGGTCGGGCGACCTGGGCGTGATGCTCGGTTTCATCGGTCGAAGAAGCAGTCGAGGCAACGTCAGATGAGGAAGCGTCTGGGCTCACGGTCACCTCCTTCCCGTAGGCGTCACGTGCAATGCCCGTAACGGTGTGAGTCAGAACACTAAAACACGTTACAGAAATTGGGAACAGGTGGCACCCGTTTAGTGGGACTCCCTGCGGATTTATCGGGGAAGAACGCGTGTCAGATAACGGCGGTGAGCGCGAGCAAGCCCGCACCGGTCAGAGTTCCGGCGCCGCCCAGCTCGGCGGGAACGATCCGGAGCCCGGCGATGAACGACAAACGGGCATGTCGGGCAGCCGCGTCGAGCATCGGTTCCCACAGCGGTGCACCCGACTGTGCGAAACCGCCGCCGATCACCGCGAGGTCCACGTCCAGGAGGGCAGCCGCAGAGGCGATGGCACCACCGAGCGCCGTGCCTGCGCGGTGAAGCGCGTCCACGGCGATCGCGTCGCCGCTGCGTGCACCCTCGGCTAGTTCACGGCCGGTGTTCCCCGACCAGCCCTGGCTACGAGCCCATCGCACCGCGGACGGTCCACTGGCCACCGTCTCGAGGCAGCCGACGCCCCCACAACTGCACGGTTCGGAAGAGCCTGGAACGACGAGGTGACCTATGTGGCCCGCGTTGCCGGTTCGACCTTGCGCGATCTCTCCGCCGAGAACAATTCCGCCGCCGATTCCCGTAGAGACGACCAGGCTCAGGAGGTTCGGGTTTCCGCGTCCGGCGCCGTGGTAGAACTCCGCCAGTGCCGCTGCCGCCCCGTCCATGGCGAGGGCGGTTCCGGCGTCGGGAAAGAGGTTACGGACGCCCGCTACCAGCTCGAATCCCTGTGCCCACTCGGTGATGTTGATGGGAGCGACGACGCCGGAGACGGTGTCCACCGGCCCGGCGCAGGCGATGCCCACACCGTCGACGCCTCGGCCGTCGGCGACTCGCTCGAGCAGCGCCGCGCACGCTCCCCACGGGTCGGACTGCGGCGTCGGCACGCTGTCGAACACAGGAACACGGCTATCCTCGGACACGACGCCGGCAGCCATCTTGGTGCCACCGATGTCGAGTGCGAGGCGCATGCCGCTATCGCTTTTCGAGAACCACGACGAGGTTGCTCACCAGGAACTCCCGCAGGCCGGGGACTCGGACCATCCACCACGCCCACGACGGGTGGTAGCGCGGGATCGCGGCGAGCAATGTTCCCTGGCTGGTTCCACGGGCCCAGCGTAGGCCGTCGGTGGCGCCGACTTTGAACAACGACACCCCGAATCTGTTCTTCGGTTCGCGTCCGGTTTTGCGGAGGTACCGCTTGGCCGCGTACTCGCCGCCCAGCGCGTGCCACGGCCCGGTTTCGTGGCCGCCGAACGGACCCCACCACAGGGTGTACGAGAGAACCATCAAGCCGCCGGGCTTGGTCACGCGCAGCATTTCCTCGGCCATCAGCCACGGCTCACTGACATGTTCGGCGACATTGGAGGAGAAGCAGATGTCCACGGACGAGTCCTGGAACGGCAGAGCCAAACCGGATCCACGCACCGCCCCTCCTACCGTCAGACCTGCCGCGTGCATCTCCGAGGGATCGGGTTCGACGGGAATGTAGCGGGCGCCGGCGGCCTGAAAGACCTCCGCGAAATAGCCCGGCCCGCCGCCCACGTCGAGGACGGTGAGACCGTCGAGGGAGCGCCCGGTGTGACCTTCGTGCAGGTCCGAGATCAATTCGACGGAGTCGCGTGCGAGCGCACCGTAGAAGATGTCGGGTGCGGTCTGCTCGTGGCGGAAGTCGCTGAGCAGGCCGAACGAGCGTTTCAGGGTTGCCCGTCGGCCGAAAATGCGGGTCACTGCGGGCTTGGTCACGGGTAGCAACTTTAGCCACTGGGGCGCCCGGTCCACGAACACCGTCACGAGCGCGGCAATACGGACGCTCGAACAGTTAGGGTGTTCGGCAGGGTTACCGGCCGGTCAGGCGGGGCATCCCGCAGGATCGCCCGAATCGTGGTGGTCACCGACCAACTCAGGGAGTAACGCACGTGCGCGAGGTTCTGTTGCTCTGCTGGCGCGATACCGGGCATCCCCAGGGCGGTGGAAGCGAGCGTTACCTCGAGCAGGTCGGATCCCAGTTGGCCGAGCGCGGCATCAAGGTGACGCTGCGGACGGCGTCGTATCCCGGAGCGCCCGCGTCGGAGGTTCGTGACGGCATCACCATCAGCCGAGCGGGTGGACGTTTCAGTGTGTATCCCCGCGCTCTGGCTGCCATTGCCGCTGGGCGTCTGGGTTTCGGATCGCTGAAGGGCATTCGCCCCGACGCGGTGATCGACACCCAGAACGGCATCCCCTTCTTCTCCAAGACCGTGGCGGGTGCGCCGGTCACGCTTCTGGTCCATCACTGCCATCGTGAACAGTGGCCGGTGGCAGGCAAGCTCGTCGGTCGGATCGGCTGGTGGGTCGAATCGCGATTGTCACCGCGCACCCATCGACGTAGTCAGTATCTGACGGTGTCGCTTCCCTCGGCGGAAGAATTGGTAGACCTCGGTGTCGAGCGCGAACGAATTGCCGTGGTGCGCAACGGTGCCGATCGGCTTCCCGTCGGCGTCGACGCGGGTGGTTCGATCACCAGAGCCGAGCGTCCCACCATTTCGGTTCTCTCGCGACTGGTGCCGCACAAGCAGATCGAGGACGCACTCGAAGCTGTCGCGGCGCTGCGGCCGACGCTTCCTGACATCCATCTCGACGTCATCGGTGGTGGTTGGTGGGAGCAGAACCTGCGTGATCGCGCTGCCGAGTTGGGGATCGGTGACGCCGTCTCCTTCTACGGCCACGTCGACGAGGCTCGCAAACATGAACTACTGGCGCAGTCGTGGATTCATCTCATGCCTTCGCGAAAAGAAGGATGGGGCCTTGCAGTCATCGAGGCTGCGCAGCACGGTGTTCCGACGATCGGCTACCGCAGTTCCAAAGGCCTGACCGATTCGATCGTCGACGGAGTGACCGGGCTTCTGGTCGGCGGAGAGCATGCCGGCGACGGTGACATCGCTGATCTGACGCAGGCTGCCGGCACCCTGCTTCGCGACCACGAACTCCGCACGGTGCTCGGTGAGAAAGCTCGCGTGTGGTCCGGTGAGTTCTCCTGGGAACAGACCGGCACCGGAGTCCTGGAGGTGCTGTCTGCACACAAGGACGGCCGGTGGGTCTCAGGACTGGCCGCGCCGCGCGAGTCGAATTCGGTTCTGGTTCAGTCCGACTGAGATCAGCGCGATCACGCCCATCAGTATCCACGCGAGATGCGCAACTATGACGGCAGTTCGGGCGCCGGTCGAGGCTTCCTGTGTGGCAACGTCTCCCCGTACTCGGTAGAGCTCGAGGTCGTCGTCGGCGAAGACCTGTTCCAATCCGTCGAGCGCGGTTGCCGAGTTGCCGAGTTGACCCGGTGTCCCGCGCTCGATCAGCACCCATCCGACTCCGAGAGCGGCCAACTGCGTAGGACTTCCGCCGGCCAGCAGTAGGTCCTCGACCTGGGTGGCTCGGGTTCCCTCGCCGCCGACCGCACCACCGGCAACCACCAGTTGGCCGGTCTGCAGAACGTCGAGAGGCAGGAAGCGTGGTGCGGGATCGAGCACCGGCGCATCGCCGCTGTAGGGGAAGGCACGGAACATTCCGGCGGGAAGCACTGCAACGTCACCGGTTTCGTCTTGCAGTTGCTCGACCACCACGGTCCAGGACCCGGGATAGTGCACGGGTTTCAACGCGCCGCCGACGCCCCACACCAGATCCGGCAGTGCCACGATCGTCACCACGACGGCGACGATCGAGAATGTCGGGCGGGGAACGGTGAACCGATTGCCTGCCCACATCACCGCGGCGGCGGCAGCGAGTGCGTAGAACGGTACGGCCAGCGCGACCCACTTCTGCGCGTCACGCAGCAGACCGGCGCCGGTGAACACCTCGACCGACCATCGGCCGACGTCGATTCCCCACGGGGTGGCGCCCAGGGTCGGAGCCAGCACCGCAAACAGTGCCAGCGCGCCGAGTCCGGAGGCGACAGGGTTTCGGCGTCGTCGCCACAGAGCGGGCACACCGGCGAACACCACGACTAGCAGAAGAAGTGTTCCGATCAATGCGAAGAGTGTTGTGCGCGTAGACGGTATCGCTGCCGAGTTCCAGATACCGCCGAGACCGGCGAGGCTGCCGAGCGTCGCGAGTCCGGGTTCCGCTCGGGCGGCAAAGGCCGCGACTCCTGCTGGATCGGAACCGTCGCCTGCTGCTCCGGATACGAAGGTGGCGACCAACCACGGCGAGGCCGTGACGAGGAAGAGCCCGACAGTGCCGCAGATACGCCTCGGAGCGGAGGTGCGCCCTCCTGGGGAGGCAACCACCACCAAGGCAGCCGCCAGAGCGAGCAGAGCGCCGGTAGGTGTCAGGCCCGCGAATGCCAGTGACGCGGCCAACGCCCACCACGATCCGGGCGTTGCTCGGCGAACTCCGATTCCGGCACACACGATCCACGGCAGTGCGGCATATCCGGTCAGCAGACTCCAATGTCCTTGCAGCAGGCGCTCGGCCACATACGGGTTCCAGAGCATCACCGTCGACGCGACGAGTTGTGGACCGAGACCGGCAGTCGGCAGCAGAACGGCGACCATGCGCGCCGCACCCCAACCGGCGAGCCAGAGCGCCGCGAGCAGGATGAACTTGACCACCAGTCCGCCGTCGATCACGGTGCTCAATGCTGCGATCAGCGCGTCCTGGGGAACAGCGCGGGCTGCGGCGTCGGTGAGTCCGAGGGCCGAGTCGGTCAGGTACGAGCGCGGCGTGCTGACGGCGTCGCGCAGCAGGAGGTAGCCGGGGCCGAGCAGCGGTCCGAGGATCAACAGTGCCAGCGCCAGGCTGTACGCCGCAGGCAGGTAACGGCGGTATCCGGCTTGCACTGTCATGACGCGCACGATACGTGGTGCATCATTACTGCCATGTCTCGCCAACCACTCGATCGCGCCGCCGCGGCCGGGGTCGGCATGGTTTTGGTGGGATCGATGACGGCCAATGTCGCGTCGTACCTGTTGGCGTGGTTGGCCAGCCGATGGTTGGGGCCGGTCGGCTACGGCGAGTTCGCGAGTCTGCTTGCCGCCCAGTTGGTACTTGCGGTTCCGGCGTTGGCGTTGCAGACGGTGGTGGCCCGCGAGGCGGTGCGTGGCAAGAGTACAGATGCGTTGCGGTCGTTGGGGTATCGATGCACGGCGATCGTCGCCGTCCTCGCGGTGGCGCTTGCTCCGGCGATGGCCTGGCTGCTCGACACCGGAATCGTGGCGGCGTTCTCGGCCTTGGTGACCGCGCCCATGTTGGTTCTGCTGGCCACGGAGCAGGGGTTGTTGCAGGGGCACGGTCGATTCGGCACTCTCAGTGCGGTACTCGCCGGCGCCGGGGTGATGAAAGTCCTTCCGGCAGTGATCGTTCTGGCATTCGGCGGCGGAGCAGGTGCGGCATTGGTCGCGGGCGCGGCCGGAACCGCGGTGCTGGTGGCGATAGTGCGCGTGGTCGACCGAACCGTCTCGGTGAGCGAGGACCGGCCGGTGCGTATCGGCGTCGTCTCCGTGCTCGCGGCGTCGCAGGTTCAGCTCGCGCTTATCGCGTTGTCCTCGCTGGACCTGCTGATCGTCCGCGTCGTCCTCAGTGAATACGACGCCGGTGTCTACGCACTGGGCGCCGTCGCGACGAAGGTCGCGTTCTGGCTGCCGCAGGCAGTGGGCGTCGTGCTGTACCCGAAGATGGCGAACCCGGCGCACTCGGCGCAGGCGGTTCGCTCGGCTCTGGCGGTGCTCGTCGGTATCGGCGCCGTCTTGGTTCTGGGGGCGGCGGTTGCCGGCCCGCTGGTGCCGATGCTCGTGGGCGACGCGTACGCCGCCGTCGCTCCGATGCTGTGGGCCTTCGCCCTGCACGGTGCAGCGCTGGCGGTACTCCAGGGTGCTTTGCTGTCCGCAATCGCGTCAGAACGCACACGAGTGGCCCTTCTGGCATGGGCAGGGCTGGCTGTGGAGGCGACGGTCATGCTGGTGTGGGCGAAGACGCCGGGAGAGTTGATCGGTGTCGCCGTCGTGGTTGCGTCGACGACGGCGTTGGCGGTGTCCGTCGCTGCGGTGCGAAGTGCCGACCGCGCCGGGCCGGCCCCTCGCAGCGGCGTCAGTTCTCCAGACGCGTGAACAGATCGTCGAAGTAGTCGAGCGTGCGCATCGCGGTGTAGACGGATCCGTAGTTGATGTTCCCGCCCGTGTAGACGACGTTGTCGCCTTGTACTGCGCGGATACGGTTCCACATCGCGCGGTCGTCGGTGACGGGATCCACGCCGGGCGCGGTGGTGACGATCATTCCGTCGGCCGAGTCGAGGGAAGTCACCAGATTTTCGGTGGAGATCTCCTTCTGTCCCTCGACCGGCCACTGGAGCTGGACGCCGAGGTCTTCGGCCACCTGCGTGGAGATGCCCTTGCGGTTGACGCCGTTGACCTTCTGATTCACGTAGTTCAGCAGCACGATCTGCTTGCTCGCCAAACTCCGGGCGTGGCGTTCCTTCAATCCGGCTGCCTTGTCCTCGTACGCTCCGATGACCTGACGGACTTCGGGGTTCTCGGTGCGATTCAGCCAACTTGCCAACTGGTCGATGTTCTCGCGCCACGGACGGGTGAAGTCCATCGGAAGCACAGGAGCTGTCTGGCTCAACTGCTGCAGCGGCCACATGTCGGAGGCCTCACCGATGTCGGTGCAGATGATCAGGTCCGGTTCCAGCGCGAGAATTGCCTCGACGTTGACCGGTGCTTCGAACACCTGCGCCGTGGGATCGGCCGGAACCCACGGCTCGGCGGCGTCGAAGCTGTACGCGATGACCGGCAGGCCCATCGCAACGGCTGGTTCGAGGTCGAGTCGGGAGTCGATGGCGACGACGCGCTTCGGTGTCACCGGAATGTCGTAGGTTCCGAGCGAGGTCGTGACCGTGCGCATCCCGGACGCATCGCCCTCGGTACCGGCGGACCTTGCGCAACCGGCGGCGAACAGCCCGGAGAATGCTGCCGTACTGACCACGAATCTCCGCCGCGTCAGATCGCTGACACAGATGTGCGACCCCAGAACTGTTGATGCGGGCATGTGGCTCCTCGTGCTCGGGGTGATCCGGACTTCCAAAAAACGCTAAGCCCGTGACCGTGCGGAGGGAACCATCCGTCGCGCCAATCCGTACGCCGATCCGGCAACAACATCCCGAAACGCAGTAGAGCGCCCCTTCCGTGTGGAAGGGGCGCTCTACTTACTGTCTGAATCAGTCCTTGCGCAGATCCGGACGCGGGATCACCTGAGTGTCGTCCGAGGTCCAGTCGTGCTCACCCGGAGCCGGCTCTGGCGAGGCCTGGCCGCTGGGATTCTGGTTCGTTCCGCCGTGTGCAGCGCGGGCCGGAGTTCCGCCCTTGCCGCCGCGAAGGCCGAGGAAGATACCGGCGATCAGCGCGATGACGCCGAGGACACCTGCCACGATCGGGACGGTGCGGCCGAAGAGCGAGAGCTTGTCCATGCCGTCACGTGCCTGCTGGACCTGGTACTCGATGGTCGCTTCGTCGAAGGGCAGGGTGACCTTGAGAACCTCGACGTCGACGGCATCCTTGTTGCGTCCGTAGTACTGGTGCAACTGCTCCTGGCCCTTGACGACAACGCCGGTCTTGGGCTCGACCCACAGGTCACGGACGTTGGTGTACCAACGCGTCATCGTGATCGGAGTAGCGCCACCGGGAACGCCCCAGGTGTCGGCGGGCAGGCTCAGCTTGTTGGTGGGGGAGTTGACGACCTTCGACAAGTCGACGGGATCGATCGTCTGCTGGAAGTGGTACACCTTCAGACCGTTGATCTCGGTCTCTTCGACGAAGTCGATGTCCTTCGTGGCGCGAGCGTTCAGGTCGAAGTAGGGGTAGCTCTTCTGTTCCGTGTTGAACGGGAACTTGTACTGCAGACCGTCGCGGGAAACTTCTTCGGCGGGCTGGTCGCTGGACGTCTGGACGGTTCCGACCGGATCGTTGGTCGGCATCGAGCTGACGCGATCGAGCGTGACGCGGTCCAGGGTTGCGGTCAGCAGCCCGGTGTCGCCCTGCTTGTCGGTACGACGGACCGTCTGGCCGGCTTCGACGGTGATGATGTCGGCGTCGGACGGGTCCTGCGTGGTGACGTAGCGCTGAGCGACGATCGGCACGTTGGTGTCAACCTGTGCCTTACCGCCGAGGAGGGCCGCCGAGTTGAGGACGCTACCGGTGCCCGTGGCGACGGTGGTCACCTCGAGGTCGAGTGGCGTCTTCTCCAGCTTGCCTACCGTGTAGGTAGGAATGAGGATGGCGATGGCCAAAAGGAAGGCACCGAGGCCCACCAGAATGCAAGGAAGTATCCGGCTCGGCCCTGAGCGTTCCGCCATGCTGTGACTCCTAACCCGTTAAGTCTTTCGAGGTTCCCCAACCGGCACAATATGAGCTGCGCAGATCGCATGGGGCCCCCGATGGACACCATGTGTGGCAGAACACTAACAGTCCACCGGCCCGGTTTGTCGCATGAGGGCATGAATTGGCCAGGCATTTTGTTGCGAGTCCCTGGTGGTTTCCCTCAATCGGCCTGGGGTGCACACTTATCCGTGATGATCAGTTCCACGAATTCCTCTCAGACGGTCCCGCCACAGGCTCGGGGCTTCGTTCCAGCTTTGGACGGTATGCGTGGATTGGCCGCGCTCGGCGTCCTCGTCACCCATGTCGCGTTCCAGACGGGTGAAGCTCAGTCGGGTGCGATCGGGCGCGCGTTCGGCCGACTCGATCTCGCCGTAGCGGTGTTCTTTGCTTTGTCCGGATTTCTGCTGTGGCGCCCCCACGCGGCAAAGGCTCGCGGAATCGGGCAGCCACAGTCGACCGTCCGGTACTGGATCTCCCGCGCGACGCGCATTCTGCCGGCGTACTGGGTGGCAGTGGTCCTGATCCTGCTGTTCCTGCCCGGCGCGGGCGGGGGCTACCAAGTGTGGCTGGCGAATCTCGGGTTGGCGCAGGTATTCGTGCCGTTGACACTCACCGAGGGGCTCACACAGATGTGGAGCTTGTCGGTCGAGGTGGCGTTCTATCTCCTGCTGCCGTTGTTCGCTTTCCTGATGGCGCGACTCCGTGGCAACTCGGCCAGGTTCCGGCTGCCGCTTCTGCTCGGGGTGTCGGTCTTGGCCTTGACGTGGGCATTCATTCCGATTCCGACGCCGGACGCCATCCACCACGACAACTGGCTGCCCGGCTACCTGCCGTGGTTCGGCGCCGGCATGATCCTGGCCGAGCTGGCAGTTGGCCCGTCGACGTGGGTGCATCGCCTCGCGCACCGTCGGGTACTCCTGACCTTTGTTGCCTTGGTCGCCTTCGTTCTCTCGTGCACCGATCTGGCCGGGCCCGAAGGTCTGGTGCGGCCGGAGCCGTGGCAGTACGCGATCAAGATTGCACTTGGCGCGATCATCAGCTTCTCGTTGATCGCGCCACTGGTTCTGCGCGATCAATCGCAGCATCGGTTCCTGGCCAGTCCCTTGGCGCTGGCAATTGGACGTTGGTCCTACGGACTGTTCATCTGGCACCTGGCCGTACTGAACGCTGTGTTCCCCGTGTTCGGCATAGTTCCGTTCTCGGGCAGCTTCTTCTACGTCCTGGCCCTCACGGTCGTCCTGAGCGTCGCTGTGGCCTCGGCCAGTTACGCGTTGGTGGAGGAACCGGCGCGCGTTGCGGTGACGCGGTGGGAGAAGCGTCGCCACATCGGTGAACCGGCAAAGGGCAACGCGGCCAACCCGGTCACGACCAAGGCCACCAACATCGAGAACTGAATCGCGAACGAGTCGCCCAAGTAGCCGCCCGGTGCCCGCCACGGTCCGGTCGAGAGCAGCGTGATGCCGATCATCGCGGCCACGCCGGCGGTGCCGACGAGAATGCGTGCGGTCCGCGCCGGGCCGAAGATTCGCAGCGCGGCAAGTCCGAGGATCGAGCACACAACTGCGATCGCCGCTCCCACTCCGCCGCCGATGACGGTGGCCGCCGCGAGTACGCCCACCCATCCCGCCGCGACGCTGCGCCACGGTCGGGGCGGTGTGAGGGGCTTGGACTCTCGGCGAGCGGGGACAAAAGCTGCGAACAGCAGCGGGATCAGCAACACGAGTCCGCCGAAGATGCCGAGGCGGTACCAACGGTCACTGGGGAAGTCGATGGTGACGGTTCCCGCGGTGCCTGCCGGCACGATCCAGCCCTGCTGCCATCCGTTCACGACCACCGGCGTCAGTTCGGAACCGTCCGGCGCCGTGGCGATCCAGCCGATGCTGGTGCTCTCGGGATTGACGATCAGCTGATCGGTGGACGAGTTCGTGACGGTGAGTTCCCGGTGATTCGCCGTCCACGCGGTCGATTCGAGCGGTGTATTCCGTTGCGCGGCTGAAGGACCAACCGCCGTCAGGTCGAGGTTGTCGACCGAGAACGCCGGGCCGGGTTCGACGACCACCTCGGGCTGTCCAGCAGGCAGGGGCGTCGACGCGTTCGGGCCGCACGCGAGCGCCTCGACCGGTGCGCCGGTGCGTAGCTGCGCCGCCGTCGCGGTAATCGAGGTGGGGAACTGCTGTCCGGCAACCGAAATGGTCGGGCCCTCGCCACACGGGACGGTGACGGTGCGGTTGTCGAGTGCGTCCGTGTTCTGTACTCCGGAATCGGCGATCGGGGTTCCGTCGGCCCCGATGACACCGACCTCGGCGAGTCCGGTGGGCTGCGCCTGGGCGAAGCCGAGTGCTGTTTGATCGAGGACCGGCTCCCAACCGGTGATACTCAGGACGATCTTGTCGGTGACGTAGGGGGAGAGGGGAACTCGACTGGTCTGAGGTGTTTCGAGCTCTCGGACCTGCGGGCCGTTGCCGAGGTTCACTGCGACGCTGGTCGGCAGCGACGGGAGGGTGCCGAGCCCCCGCGTGATGTCCAGTCCGGTGACCAGGGTCGGCTCGGGGAGGGTAAGTGTCAGAGTCGGTTTCGGGCCACCGGGCTCGGTGGTGCGCTGCGGCGCCGACCACGTGGTGCGTCCGTCCCCGTCGGTGGCAGCGAAGGCAGATCCGCGGGTGTCGCCGATGTCGCTCGAACCCGAAGCCGTGATTCGGCCGGGGACGGAAAGGAGGTCTTCGAGGGCGTTTCCTTGACGCGCGCGGACAGTCAGTGCCGGTGCAACCACGGTGTTTTCGGGAACCGTGAGTGTGCGCTGGAAACGGCTGGGCTCTTCGGGTATCGCCATGAACGCATTGCTGCATCGCACGCGGTCCGTCGAGTCCGCGCACGCATTGCGGCCGGGGAACTCTTGGCTCAGATTCCAGGCGTTCACGGATGCGCCTGTCGGCGTACTCGGCAGGACCGTGTCGAAACGGATCGGTACGGTCTTCGGCGCATTGCGGTCGGAGAAATCCTCGACGGAGAGTTCACTGATGCCGAACTGTGTTCCGGGTGAACCATTTTCGGTGTGAGTCGCCGTGACTCGCACCCACGGCGTATTTCCGCCCGGAATCGAGACGGTGATGGGCTCGCCCGGACGCTCCACCTTCACCGCCGTGCTGCCGTTCGGTGTCGAGACCTCGAGCCATTTGACAGGGGCGCCGATTGCCGCGGCACTGGTGGTCAGGTGGAGCAGGCCACTGGAAATCGGTGCGTCGAAGTCGATCTGCAACCACTGACCCAGTGCGCGTTCGATGCCGTTGCTGAACCAACCGGTGGCCGGATCGCCGTCGACCGTCGACGCGGGACTGCTCGACGGTGAAGTGCCGCCCAGCTGGGTGGCATCTGAGGCGGCGCTGGAAACGGTGATCGAAGCGCCGCTCCAGCGGCCTTCCACGAGAGGCGTGTTCGCAACCGGATAGTCGGGCACCAAGTTGTAGGTGCGACGAGCGTCGTCGGGGGTACGTAGCGCGGAACTGTGGTTGTCGACCTGACCGAAATCGGTTTCTCGATCGCGTGGGGTGTCGGTGACGGTGACCGAATCGACCGGCAGCCCCGCAGCTTCGGCGTCGGCCGCCAGAATCATCGGCCCGGTCCCCGGAACCAGCCCGCTTTCGTGAAGGCGCACAGTCGATTCCGGCCCGCCTTGTACGCGCGGAACCTGGTTCAGGGCTACGGAGTACGGTCCACTGACCGCCGCGGTGCCGTCCGGCGGGGTGACCTCGAAGATCTCGATGGCCGGGTAACCGGGGCGCAGATCGCTGTCCGCGACCAGCCCTTCGATCGGTTCGGGGCTGTTGTCCTCACCGAAGTGCGCGACTCGTTCGATTCCAGGAGAGCCTTCGACCGCTTGATGCACGAGAATCGGCCTGGCTGAGCGCGACGTTTCGCCGTCGAGGTCGTTGCGCATCACCAGGTAGTGGATGCCCTGCCCGAGCAAGGTCTGCGCGAGTCCGTCCGACGGGCGTCCGTCGGCGATCAGACGTTGCACCGAATCGAGCGCGCGAATCGCGCCGGGCGGGGTCAGCGGGACCGAATCACGCACTGCCCACGGCGTACTCGCCAACGCCTGAAGCGGCTCGTCACGCGTCAGGCCCCAGACCTGGCTGCCGAACGGTGCTCCCGGGACGACCAGGGCACGTTCAGCTTCCGATCCGGGTGAGGTGTTGTCCTCGAGCCACTGCGCTGCTTCGTTCCAGTACGAGGGGACGTCCGGATATGCACCGCGGGGAGCGAGTTTTCCAGTCCAGGCCAAGGCGGTGGAGAGGGTGAGGGCGACAAGGATCAGGCTGGTCAGTGCGACCATCGGTTCGCGCTCGGGATGGGCGAACGCGCGTCGCCATCGGGCGAGCGGAACCGATCCCGGTAGCGGCACTTTGGCGAGTAGATGTGCGAGTCCGAGCACCAGCGGCAGACGGACCAACGGCTCGAGCTTGTGGACGTTGCGCAGCGGAGCGCCCGCCGAGTCGAGGAACAGGCGCACGGACTCCGACACCGGTGAGCTGAGTTCACCCACGTATCCCGCGGCCAGGCCGGTGATACCGACGAACAGGATGAGCGTCAGCCTGCCGCGAGCAGGCATGGACCGCATGCAGAGCCCGGCGAGACCGGCGGCGGCAACCAGACCGGTGGCGACGACTGCTGCGGGCTGGGTGACCAGTACGGCGCCGGCAATGCGTTCGGGGGAGACGAACGGGGTCCAGCTGTCCGTGCCGCGAAGTATCTCGGCGAGCGATGCCCACTGAGTGGTGACACCGGCGGACTCGATGTAGTCGAGGAACGGTGGGCTGATCTTGCCGAGCAGCAGGAGCGGAACGATCCACCACAGGGTGCCGAGAGCGACGAACAGGGCCCACCAGGCGGTGAACGTCAGCCACGTTCGGTTGGGTTTGTGCGAGAGCCACCAGATGATCGCGACAAGGCAGGCCGCGGCGGTGGCGACGGCATTGATCGAACCCATGAGCGCGACGGCGAGCGCAGATTGTGCGGCCAACCGCCTCAACCCCCGTGAGCGGTTAGGGAGTCCAGGGACTCCGTTTCCACGCACAGGGCCGAAGGCCAAAACCACCGGCAACAACACCCAGGGCGCCAACATCATCGGCAGGGTTTCCGAGGAAATCGAGCCGAGCGTGGTCAGTACGCGGGGAGATAGAACGAAGGCAACCGCTGCGATGCCGCGTGAACTACGGCTGCCGATTCCGAGAGCCTCGGCAACTCGGATGATGCCCCAGAAACCCGCGATCAGGAGCAGAGCCCACCAGATGCGCTGGGTGATCCACGGCGGAACGTTCGCCAACTCGCCGAGCGCGAAGAACGGCCCGTGCGGAAAGAAATATCCGTAGGCCTGGTTCTGAACCTGGCCGAGCGGGGCCTGACTACTCCATTGATGCGACGCGCGTTCGAGGAAACCGAACGGATTCTGCGTCAGGTCGTACTTGGTGTCAGCGGTGATCAGACCCGGCGATTGCAGAAAAGTGAGAAGAAACGCTACGACGGAGGCGCCGAACAGCCACCGCTTCGACAGGGGCTCTGCCGACGGGGCGGTGTCTACCGAAGACACCGCTGCGTCGGCGGAAGAACGGGAACTCGCGAGGCCTGCGCTCTCAGCGGCTGCCGTACTCAACCTGGTTCAGCACGGAAGAATCTGCGTTTCCGCTGCGGTCGATCTCGGGACGAGTGTTGTCCGACGCGGCGGCCGTGACACCGAAGATGACGCCGGCACCCAGAACGGCACCGATGACAGCGCTGGCCACACCGGGGACAAGGAACTTCGTCATCGCGGATCTCCCAATTGGTCGTTAGTCGGTCGTTCGCGGTCGGACGGACTTACCGGCCCGTACGAACTGCTCGGGTCAAGGTATCACCCGCACTCGAGAATCCGGACGATTACCCTCGTGACGTGCTGGTCAGTCGAGGGTTTCGGCGCCAAGCGCGGTCAACAGAGTGCGCAGTTTCGTGGATGTCTCGTCGAGTTCGTCCTGCGGGTCCGATTCGGCGACAATTCCGCCACCCGCGCTGGCCCAAGCACTGAGGCCGTCTGCACCGATCTCGGCGCAGCGGATGGCAACCACCCAATCTCCGTCGCCGGCATCGTCGCACCAGCCGACGGCGCCGCCGTAGAAACGGCGTGGCTCCTCGGTCTCGCGGATGACTTTCAGTGCCGCGTCAGTGGGTGTTCCGCACAGTGCCGGCGTCGGATGCAGGGCGATGGCGAGATCGAGCGCAGTTGTGTCGTTTCGCAGCGTGCCGCGGATCGGGCTGGCCAAGTGCCAGACCTCGTGGGTAGTGGTCAGCTCGGGTATCGCCGGTACCGACAAGTCACTGCACATCGGTTGCAGGATCTCGCGGATCCATGAGGTCACGAAGGCGTGCTCGGCCAGGTTCTTCGTCGAATGCAGAAGGCTCTCGCCTGCCTCGCGGTCTCGATCGGCGTCGGTGGACCGCTTTGCGGTCCCGGCCAACGGGCGACACGTCACGACGCGCCCGCGTCGACTGACCAACACCTCGGGCGTTGCGCCGACCAGGCTGTGGCCCTCGAATTCGGCTCCCGCCGCAGAGAGATCGACGGCAAAGGTGTTGGCGACGGGATTGAGCGCCGCCATGCGTGCGGCGAGCGCAGCCGGGGAGATCGGGGTCTGCGTCCGAAGCTCCACAGTGCGAGCCGCGACAACTTTGTCGACCTCTCCACTGCGGAGGCGTCCGATCAACTTTTCCACCCGACGAAGATGCTCCGACGACGACGGGATCTCTCGGCCCACCCGGGTCGTGGGCAGCGGCTGGGGATCAACCGGTTGCCATTGCCTGGGCGTGATCGTTGCCTCGGCAGGCTCGTACAACGCCGTTGCGGCAGCCGGGTCGAATGGGAGAGCACCGACGATCAGCTTTGCCGAACCTGCCGACAAAGCGTTGGCAGCCGCGTCGGAGCTGTCGAAGCTGCGTCGTACGCCGCGGGTGACAACGCTGTGATCGGGGCGCGAGAGAACAAAACCGTCCATGGTGCATTCGACACTAGTCGGCCGCGGATCAGGAATGCGCGAAGGTCACTTCCCTGGAGGGACGATCAACACCGGCCGATGACTGTGACGCAGAACATGATCCGCGACGCTGCTCTGCAAGAGCGACCGCAAACCCGTCGTACCGCGGGTGCCGGTCACGATGATGTCGACGTCCAATTCGTCTGCGGTTTCGACGATTGCAGACCAGATCGCGGAGCGGCACTCGGCGCTCCTACCTTCGACGGTCAGGCCCGCGGCTTCAGCCAGCGCGACGCCCTCGGCGAGGGTGACTTTGGCGTCGGTGTACGCGATGTCCTCGACGTCGTCGTCGGGAACCCACTCCGGTTGCATCACCCCGGACAGGCCGGACATGCGAGCGGCCTGGCGGACCATCGGCTCCCAGGCGGTGACGAGAACAGCACGATTGGCGGAGAGGAAACGCCCCGCATAGTTGACGGCGCGCTTGGCGTTGTCGGAACCGTCGTACGCGATGAGCATCAGACCTTGTGGCATCACGACCTCCTCGTCAGCGGGGGGAATCGGTTCTCTTCCAGGCTACCGTCCCGATGTGCCCGTGAGGGAGTGTATGGGTACCGGGTCCGTTACGGTCGAGATATGCGGATCAAGTTTCTGAAGGCTGCGACGACCATTGCTCTATGCGGAGGGTTGGTTGCGGGATGCTCAGGCGAAAACGGGACCGCTGATCCTGTTTCGAGCGCCCCGACCAGCACCAGCACCGAGATCACGTCGACGCCTGCGGCATCGAGCTCCGCACCCGTCGCCGCGTCGTGCGGTAGCGACCTTCTGGCCTCGCTGTCCCTGCGTCAGAAACTTGCCCAGCTGCTCAACGTCGGCGTCACCGGGACCGACGACGCGTTGTCGATAGTGCAGAACGAGGAGATCGGCGGCATCTTCGTCGGAAGTTGGACCGATCAGTCGATGCTCACCAATCGCGAAGTGCCGCAGGTTGCTTCGGCGTCGAAGTTGCCCCTGATGGTGACGATCGACGAGGAAGGTGGACGGGTCTCCCGCGTCGCGGACATCCTCGGACCCGATCCGTCGGCCAGGGAAACTGCGCAGACCATGACAGTGGAACAGACGTACCAGATGGCGCTCGAGCGTGGACGCGGATTGAAGGATCTCGGGATCACCGTCAACTACGCACCCGACGTCGACGTCAGCAGCCAACCCGACGACTCCGTGATCGGTGACCGCTCGTACTCAGACGACCCCCAGACCGTGGTTGCCTACGCCGGTGCGTACGCGCAGGGCATGCGCGACGCCGGAATCTTCCCGGTGATCAAGCACTTTCCCGGGCACGGCAGCGCGTCGGGTGACTCGCACCGCGGTGAGGTGACCACGCCGCCGCTGCAGGATCTGATCGCGTCGGACCTGATTCCCTTCCGCGAACTGTCGGGAACCGGAGTCGGCGTCATGATGGGTCACCTCGAGGTTCCCGGTCTGACCGAGCCCGGCACGCCTGCCAGCATCAGCCCCGCCGCCGTTGCGTTGCTTCGCGACGGAGTGGGTTACGGCGCAGCGCCGTTCACCGGTCCGGTGTTCACCGACGACCTCAGCGGTATGCAGGCGATCACCGACCGATACGATATTGCCGACGCAGTTCAGGCTGCACTTGCGGCAGGAGTCGATCAGGCATTGTGGCTGACCACCGATGACGTACCGCGGGTTCTCGACCATCTCGAGCAGGCCGTCGCGTCGGGTGCGCTTCCGCAGGCGCGAGTCGATCAGGCCGTCGTCACGGTTGCCGCGGCCAAAGGTGCCGTGACCTGCTGAGTCGAAGCTGCGATTCGACGCACAATCTTACCGTAGAGTAAGATCGACATTTACCCTGTGGTTGGAGGAAGCATGGCCGGCGGTACCAAGCGACTGCCACGCGCAGTGCGTGAGCAGCAGATGCTCGACGCAGCTGTGGACGTGTTCTCCGACAGGGGGTTTCACGAAACCTCGATGGACACCATCGCGGCCAAAGCCGAGATCTCGAAGCCGATGCTGTACCTGTACTACGGCTCGAAGGAAGAGCTGTTCGCGGCGTGCATTCATCGTGAAGGACTCCGCTTCCTCGAGGCCCTCGCCCCGGCCGGCGCGCCCAACCTGACTCCGCGTGAACAATTGCGCGCCGCTCTCGAGGGCTTCCTCGGGTTCGTGGGCGCAAATCGCAAGTCGTGGATGGTGCTCTACCGTCAGGCCGTCGGGCAGCAGGCTTTTGCGGGAACCGTGCAGTCCAGTCGCGATCGGTTGATCGAGTTGACCGCGCATCTACTCGAGTCCAGCACCAAGGATCCTGATGCCGCGCACGATTACGGGATCATCGCCATCGCGCTCGTCGGCGCCGGTGAGGCAGTAGCCGACCGAGTCGCGGGTGGGGAAATCGAAGTGGATGCCGCAGCGGACCTACTCGAATCCCTCGCGTGGCGCGGTCTGTCGGGCAAGAAGAAGTCCGAGTAGCCCTCAAGCCAATCTGAGCGAACGTACCTTTCAGCGCATCCAAGGCGCCGAAAGGTACGTTCGCTCAATTGGGGCGGGTGGGAACCCGACAAAGCTCAGGTCAGCGCAGCGTCGCCGTGACGTGCGGGTAACCCTTCTTCGGGTGACGCAGCGACAGATCCCAGCCGTCATCGGTGCGATCAGCGTAGGCATTCAGCGTCGCCGGTAGCAGAATCGGCTTGCCGAAACGCACGCTGTACGTGACGTTGTCCGCAACGGAACCCTCGACGGTCCGCAGAAGGGCTGCGGCACTCCACATTCCGTGAGCAATGGTCTTCGGAAAACCGAAAGCCTTGGCGCCCAGGGAGGAGACGTGGATCGGATTGCGGTCGCCGGAGACTGCGGCGTACTTGCTGATCGTGGTCTGGTCGACGCGGATGGTGCTCATCGGCATCGGCGGAACCTCGTCGGCCTTTGGCTCCGGTCCGGGCTGGCCGGACAGCGAGGTCTTCTGCTGGTTCAGGAAGCTCGAGGTCTGTCGCCAGACCAGTTCCCGCCCCACCCGAATTTCGGTGACCACGTCGATCAGCAGGCCCTTGCGGTGCTCACGCAAGTTCTCGGCGTGTACCGAGAGGTCCAGCGGTTCGCTGACGGAGATGGGCCGCAGCGATTCGATGACGTTCTCGGCGTGGACGGAACCGACGGCGGCGAAGGGGAAGTCCTTCGACACCATCAGCTTCATCACGGTCGGGAAAGCCAAGGTGAAGGGATAGGTGATCGGCAGAGTGTCGCCGAACCGCAGTCCGGTCACACGGCAGTACGCCGCCAGATTGTCGGTGTCGACCTTCAATCCGGTGAGGGTGAAAGTCTGTTGTGGCACCGAGCGCGAGTTGGACTTGTTCCACGGCAACAATCCCAGTACCGCGCGGGAGTAGATGTCGAGGGTCTTCGGCTGCTCGGTGAGCGCGACGGTCTTTGTTGCCATCATGCGCCCAGGAGGCTCTGGCCGCAGACGCGAACGACCTGTCCCGTAACGGCATTGGAGGCCGGGCTGGCGAAGTATGCGACGGTCTCGGCGACGTCGACGGTCTCGCCGCCCTGCAGGAGCGAGCTCATGCGGCGGCCGGCTTCGCGGGTGGCGAAGGGGATGGCTGCGGTCATGGCGGTCTCGATGAAGCCCGGTGCGACAGCGTTGATGGTGATGTTCTTCTTCGCCAGGACGGGAGCTTCGGCGTGTACGAGACCGATGACGCCGGCCTTGGAGGTGCCGTAGTTGGTCTGGCCGCGGTTGCCCGCGATGCCGGCGATGGAGGAGACGTCGACGACGCGGCCGCCTTCCTTGAGGGCGCCCTTCTCGACGAGGTGCTCGGTGATCTTCTGCGGTGCAAGAAGATTGACGTTCATGACCATGTTCCAGCGGCCCTCGTCCATGTTGGCGAGGGTCTTGTCGCGGGTGATGCCGGCGTTGTGGACGATGATGTCCGCTCCACCGTGACGCTCGAGGAGGTGAGCTGCGAGGACCTCGGCTGCGTCGGCTGCCGTGACGTCGAGGGCGAGGGACGTGCCGCCGACCTTGTTCGCGGTCTCGGACAGCGCTTCGCCGGCGGCCGGGATGTCAGCGCAGACGACGTGCGCGCCGTCGCGGGCCAGGACCTCGGCGATGGTGGCGCCGATACCGCGGGCTGCGCCGGTGACGACGGCAACCTTGCCTTCGAGCGGCTTGTCCCAGCTTGCGGGCGCGACGGAATCTTCAGCGCCGACGACGATGACCTGGCCGTCGACGAAGGCGGACTTTGCCGAAAGGAGAAAGCGCAGAGTCGATTCCACGCCGGAGAGTCCGGTGGATGCCTTGGGGGAGACGTAGACCAGCTGAGCGGTGGAGCCGCGCTTGATCTCCTTGCCGACGCTGCGGGTGAAGCCTTCCAGAGCGCGCTGCGCGACATGCTCGTCGACGCTCGACGTTTCTTCCGGCGTCGTGCCGAGAACGACAACGCGAGCCGACGGTGCGAGGTTGCGGATCACGGGCTGGAAGAACTCGAACAGTTGCTCGAGTTCGCTGACCTGAGTGATTCCGGTTGCGTCGAACACGAGTGCGCCGAAGCTGCTGTCGTGCGCCTGGGCTGCCGGGTAATCGGAAAGCAGTACGCGCAGTGGTTCTGCGAGCCGACCCTTGCCGCCGATGAGGACAGGTCCGGCGAGTGCGGGTTCCCCTGCTTTGTAGCGACGCAGGTTCTCGGGCCTGGGCAGGCCGGCCTTCGACGCGATGAATGCGCCGGGGGCGGACGAGAGGAACTGTGAATAGAGGTCGGGAGCTCCCTTGCTGGCTGCCACGGTCCTACCTTCTGTTGTGTTTCGGGTTGTCTCTCACCGGGCAATCTGAAGAATGCGGCGATAGACAAGTAACTTACTACTGAGTAAGAATAGTCTTCAACAGGTAATCGCACCATCCTTGGAGACGCAAGTGACAAGCAAAGCCCGTTCAAATGCAAAGCCCGCCGCACCGCGCACTGCCCCGGCCGCAGCCGCTGCGAAGTCCGCAGGTCAGCGCCGTCCGGTTGCGATCGTCGGCGGAAATCGCATTCCGTTCGCACGCTCGGACAAGGCGTACGCACAGGCGTCCAACCAGGACATGTTCACTGCGACGCTCGACGGTCTCGTGAGCCGATTCAATCTGCAGGGCGAGAAGCTCGGCATGGTCGTCGGCGGCGCCGTACTCAAGCACAGCCGTGATTTCAATCTCATTCGCGAGTCCGTTCTCGGCAGCGCGCTGAGCCCGTACACGTCGGCGTACGACCTTCAGCAAGCGTGTGGCACCGGACTGCAGTCGATCATCGCCGTCGGAGACGCCATTTCGGCCGGCCGCATCGATTCCGGCATCGGTGGCGGCACGGACACCACGTCCGATGCTCCGATCGGCGTCAACGATCAGGCACGCGAGTTCCTGCTCTCCCTCAACCGCGCGAAGTCCACGGGCGACCGCATCAAGCTGCTCGGCAATGTTCGTGCGGGCATGCTCGGCCTCGAAATTCCGCGCAACGGCGAGCCTCGCACCGGCAAGTCGATGGGCGACCACGCTGCGATCACCGCCAAGGAATTCGGCGTGAAGCGCGAGGACCAGGACGAACTTGCCGCGGCCAGCCACAAGAACATGGCGGCTGCCTACGACCGCGGTTTCTTCGACGACCTCGTCACCCCGTTCCTCGGTCTGACCCGCGACGACAACCTCCGTCCCGGTTCTACCGTCGAGAAGCTGTCCACGCTCAAGCCCGTATTCGGTACCAAGCTCGGCGACGCGACGATGACGGCCGGCAACTCGACGCCGCTCACCGACGGCGCTTCGGCAGTGCTCCTCTCCACCGACGAGTGGGCAGCCGAGCGCAATCTTCCGGTTCTGGCGCACCTCGTCGATTCCGAAACCGCTGCCGTCGACTACGTCCACGGCAAGGACGGGCTGCTCATGGCTCCCACGTACGCGATCCCGCGTTTGCTGGCCCGCAACGGCCTCACCTTGCAGGACTTCGATTACTACGAGATCCACGAAGCCTTCGCTTCAGTGGTTCTCGCAACCCTGCAGGCTTTCGAATCGGACGAGTACTGCAAGGAACGCCTCGGCCTCGACGGCGCACTGGGCTCGATCGACCGGAGCAAGCTCAATGTCAACGGATCGTCCTTGGCTGCAGGTCACCCGTTCGCGGCAACCGGCGGACGTATCGTCGCTTCCCTCGCCAAGATGCTCGCCGAAAAGGGTTCGGGCCGCGGCCTGATCTCGATCTGTGCCGCCGGCGGCCAGGGCGTCACGGCGATTATCGAGCGGTAACCGCTCCACAATCTCCCCACGCGTGTGAAAACTGCGCTCACCTGCAGTGATCGGCGCGAGGGGATGCGTAATCGGGGATCCGGCCACGAGGGGTGGCCGGATCCCCGAACTCTTTGCAAACTTTTTCGCGAAGGCGTGTAACGCTGCAGAATAGCTACCGATATTCATGACAGCCCCGTGTTGCTGCCTGACCCCCGACCTGGCAGCAACACGGGGCTCTCGTATGTCCGGATATCCTGTGTTGAGTTGTCGGTGAGCGCCGCAGCGACGGTTGATGCAGCGAGGAGCCAACAGGTGAGTGACGAAGAGGGTCCGTCCGTCGAGAAGACGAACAGCGAGGACTCGTCCCTCCCAGAGCAGGAACTCGAATCGGTCGAGGAACCTCAGGCGGTCGAAGAGACCGAGTCGGTCGAGGAACCCGATACCTCAGAGGACACCGAGCCAGTCTCCGAGGCTGAAGCAGGAGAGCCTGAACAAGTCGAAGCGCCAAACCCTGTCGATGAAGACGCAATCGATTCCACGGAACCGACAGTCGACGAATCGGCAAACGAGGTCACCACCGTCATCCCTGTCGTCCCAGCGGAGGACGCACCGCCGACGGAAGTAGTCGATTCGGCTCCGGCGACAGAAGCCATCGACGAGCAGACGCAGCAGTTCGAGCCTCCAGCAGTGGTGGTTCCCCCGAAGCCGCCACGCCCCGAGTTCGTGCAGCAGTACGACACGCAGCAATTCGAACCCATCCAGCAGCAGTACGAGCCTGTTGTCCGCGAACCAGAGGTAATTGCACCCCCGCCACCGCAGCGACCAGTGGCGCCCGCTCCGGCGTCTTCCCGTAAGTGGGTCAAACCGGCGATAGCAGTCGGCGCCATCTTTGCCGTCGCAGTGATCGCCTACGGAGTGGATATCTTCACGTCGTCGGGGAAAACACCCCGAGGCACGCAGGTCGCCGGGGTCGACATCGGTGATCTCACGCCCGCCGACGCGGAAGCCACGCTGCGCGCCCAACTCGGCCCGAGGCTCGTCGAACCGGTAGCGGTACATGCAGGCGGCGTCGACTCCGAGATCGTTCCCGCGTCTGCGGGTGTGGACGTCGACTGGTCGGCGACGCTGTCGGGCGTGAACGCTCAGCCCATCAACCCGATCACCCGCATCACGTCGTTCTTCGGCTCCCGCGAGGTGCCCGTGGTGTCGGCAATCGACCAGGGTGCGTTGGATGCGTCGATGGCGCAGCTCGCGGCGAACAGCGATCGTGCGCCCGTCGAAGGTGCAGTCGTGTTCGAGAACGGGAAGGCGACTGGTGTTTCGCCCGCTGCCGGTCAGGCGCTCGAAACGCAGCAGGCGGGTTCGACCTTCGCCGCTGAATGGTCCGATGGTGGCGTCGTCGATCTTCCGGTCGACGAGGTTCCGGTGACGGTCACTCAGGCCGGTGTCGATCGTGCGCTGCAGGAGATCGCTATTCCAGCTGTCTCGGGTGACGTCGTGGTCAACGGCCGTGACGGCAAGGTCGCGACACTCGGCGTCGATCAGATCGGCGAGGTTCTGACCTTCACACCCGACGGCTCGGGTGGGCTGGCTCCGCAGTACAACACGGATGCTGCGATCAAGATTCTGACTCCGCAGTTGGCGTCGACGGAAGTACAACCCAAGGACGCGTCGTTCACCTTCGCCGGTGGCAAACCGTCGGTTGTGCCCGGTGTCGTCGGTGATCTGATCAACTGGCCGGACACGGTCAAGGAACTTCCGGTTCTGTTGGGCAGCACGGCTTCTCGGGCAACGCCCGCCGTTTACGGACCGGTCCCGCCGGCGTTGACCACCGAAGCCGCGGAGGCCCTCGGCATCAACGAGGTGATCGGCGAATTCACCACCGGTGGTTTCGAATACGCGTCTGGCGTCAACATCGGCCTGGCTGCGTCGGAGATCGACGGTGCGGTCATCAAGCCCGGGGATACGTTCTCGCTCAACGAGTACACGGGCCCGCGCGGTGCAGCTCAGGGATACGTCGAGTCGGGGATCATCAACAATGGTCGCCCGGACAAGGCTGTCGGCGGCGGTATCAGCCAGCTCGCGACGACGCTTTACAACGCGACGTACTTCGCCGGCATGGACGACGTCGCGCACACCGAGCACAGTTACTACATCTCGCGGTACCCGGAGGCTCGTGAGGCGACAATCTTCGATGGTGCGATCGACTTGCAGTTCCGGAATCCGGCGAAGACCGGCGTGATGATCGAGACGATTGCGACGTCGTCGAACATCACCGTTCGGATCTGGGGAACCAAAACCGTCGATGTCGCTTCGACGACCGGCCCGCGTACGTCGCCGACGTCACCGAACACCGTGACGTTGCCGGAGGGGCCTGGTTGTGTGGCTTCGAGCGGTGCGCCCGGATTCACGGTCAGTGACACTCGCGTGATCACCGACCACGCGAGTGGCGCCGAGATTTCCTCGAACACCCGGACCGTCAAGTACGACCCGGTGCCGATCGTGAAGTGCGAGTAGGGAACTACTTGCCGACGAGTGGGCCGAGGGTGCGGCCCGCAAGGTCGACGATGCCTGGCTCTTCGCCGTTGGTGATCAGGTTGATCACGACGCCGTCGATGCCGTGGTCGAGGATGCGCGTCTGAACCTGCTCGGCGACGTCGTCCGGGCTGCCCACGAAGTGACGTTCGGTGGCCTTGGCGACGACGTCTTCCGGCGCCGTGGTGATGTCGAGACCACGCTCTGCGAGGAACGTTCGCTGATGCGCGCGAGCCTTGTCGCCGTCCTCGTCGATCATCATGAACGTCAGGAAGCTGGTCTCGAGGGTCGCGGGGTCGCGGCCGGCTTCGTCGCAGCGTGCCGCAAGTGCTTCCATCTTGCGCGGCAGTTCCGACGGGTCACAGATGATGTTGAGATGATCCGCGAAGCGAGCGGCGAGCCCGAACGTCTTCTTCTCGCCGCCGCCGCCGAGCAGGATCGGCAGGTCGTCGCGGACGCGGGGCTCGTTGATGGCGTCCTTGACGTGGTACCACTTGCCGTCGAAGGTGGGACGCTCACCGCGGAGCATCGGCGCGATGATCTGCAGTGCTTCGTCGAGTTTCTGGAAGCGTTCGGTGAAAGTTCCGAACTCGTATCCGAACGAATTGTGTTCGAGTTCGAACCAACCGGCGCCGATGCCCAGGATGGCCCGACCGCCGCTCACCACGTCGAGGGTGGTGACGGTCTTGGCGAGCATGGGCGGATTGCGGTAGGTGTTTCCCGTGACCAGTGCAGACAACTGGATTGTCTCGGTGGCCGTCGCCAGCGCGGAGAGCGCGGAGTAGGCCTCGAGCATCGGGGCGTCCGGCGCTCCGATTCCGGGGAGTTGGTAGAAGTGATCCATCACGAATGCAGTGTCGAAGCCTGCGGCTTCGGCTTCGCGGGCCTGCGCTATGACGGTGGGGAAGAGGTCCTTGACCGGACCGCCGTAGCTGAAGTTGGGCATCTGGTATCCGAGGCGAGTGCTCACCGTTTCGACGTTACTCGCGATCGGTTGACCTGGCACGATTTTACCAACTCTATGGATTCTGTTGTGCTGGGCAGACTTCCGGAATTCAGAGAAGTTCTTCGGCCGCTTCGCGTCGCTTGGCTCGCTGCTGGTGAAGCTTGACTGCCGCGATTGCGATGCCGCCACCGACAATTCCGCCGACGAGAGCGCCGACCCAGGTAGACGATTCTTCGTAGGAATCGAATTTGAGACGCGCCATGATGCCGACTGCGGCGACGAGGTACAGCGCGATGCCGATCACGACCCGGGGGCGGTTGTAGTTGGACAATACGTAGACATCGACGTCGCACCGAAGTGCATAGATGATCGTGATCAACGAGCCGAACAACGCAACGATCAGCAACGCGAGCGAGATCCACGCCCCTGTTCGGCCGGCGACCCAGGGCAGAATCGCCGAGCTGACGAATATTGCCCAGAAGACACTCTGGAGTCCCACCGCCGAGGCTTCGTTCCAGACGTCGCGCTGACGCTCGTCCTTGTAGAAGTCGTCGTCCAGATCGCCGACGAACCGCATTGCCTTCATCATGGTGCTCATGCCGTCTCCTCTGGAATTTCTGCGGTGAGTGCCGATTCGGGTAGGGGAAAGAGTGCTTCGACGGTGGTCCCCAGCGCCAGTGCCAGGCGAAGTGCCAGGTAGACGCTCGGTGCGTAGTCGCCGCGTTCGACGGAGACGATGCTCTGTCTGCTCACCTGACCTGCCGTGGCCAGTTGTGCCTGGGTGAGGCCGGCGAGGCGTCGGTGTTCCCGCACGTTGTTGTTGCCAGCCTTGCCAGTCATGGGAAAAGTAAAGAATACTTGTCAGATGATGTCAAGTTTGCTTGTCATATGGAAAGCTGACGGCATGCGTGAACGATTTCTCGAGATCGCCCTGGCAAATCCGGTGGTCGCAACGATCGTGGATCGGGCGCCGAACTTGGAGTTGGCTGAGTGGTACCTGACCGCAGGTGGGCTTTTTCAAACCGTCTGGAATCACATCGACGGCCGTGACCCCGGAGTCGGAATCAAGGACTACGACCTCTTCTATTTCGACGCCGACGATCTGAGCTACGAAGCGGAAGATCGTGTAATTCGTTCGGCCGCAGAACTGTTCGCCGATGTGGATGCCGACGTCGAAGTGCGCAATGAAGCCCGCGTGCACCTGTGGTACGAGCAGCATTTCGGGATTCCTGGCGTTCCATTCACCAGTTGCCGCGACGCCATCGACCACTTCGCTTCCATAACTTGCTGTTTCGGGATCACCAAGGGATCGGATGGGGCCTTGGACGTGTATGCCCCGCATGGATACGACGATCTCTTCGACATGATCGTCCGCCCCAACCCGATACTGGCGACGAGAGAGGTTTACGAGGCGAAGGCGGCACGGTGGCGCAGGGAATGGCCTGCGCTGACCGTGGAGCCTTGGCCTGAGAGCTCGACCTAGACCTCGATCGGCGGATGCAACCCGCCCATTGCCGATTTGGGCGTGAGAGGCGTGTCTCCCCTGGTCGCAGTGCGTCCGCCACGGCCACGAACTGTGGCCGATCCGTGTCGACCCTGCTGTCTCGTCCGTCCGTGCATGGAGACAACCGGCCGGATTCAACGCATCCAGCTGTAGTTCTGGTAGTTGAACCCCGCAAGACCTTGCGCCTTTCGGAATCGTCTGCGCTAATTTCACGAACTTTCTGTGTGCTGCGACGTTCATCAATGATTGTCTGGGTCCCCTCATGGTGAAAATCTCTTCCGATATTTGGTGGATTGTTTCTAATACTTTACGTCTAATTCTTTAGTGCTAATAAGGCTTCTCCAATGTGAATAGCAATCATCACTAACAAATGAACATTCTACGGTGAAAGTGTGGTTTGTCTATGTGACTTTTCGTGCAACGTGCGACATATCGGAATATTTTCTGCTCGACGACTGTCGTGGCTTTTCAAACTTCTCGACTATTTGGATTGTCGGTTTAAACGCTTTGCATCCGATGTTTGAAGTTTCATTGAGAAAAATATCGAGGTTGGAAGACAAATTTCTAGAACCTGTTCCCGAATGGACAAAATGTGAGTACAGTGACTCACGTCACCAGAGCTTCGGGTCCTGTTCAATGCGAGCTCTCACCAGGGCATTCCCTTTTAGGGAAAGTTGTAGCCCTGCGAGCAGGGCCATAAATGCGAAGTTGGCGATAGCCCCGAAGATAGCAGGTCGGCTGGTGATAAGAGATGGTCAGAACAGATCGGGTTGGAGCGTTAAGGACTCCGCGCTCTCGCCTATGAATTGAACGCCTGGGGTCTATCAATTCAACCGAAGGAAGAATTCGTGAAGTTGACTGCCAAGAATTCCGTCAGAGGTGTCCTGCTCGGTACCGCAGCCGGTGCGATGGTGCTCGCCGGAACCGGTATTGCATCCGCTGCCACCGTCGGCGCTGCTGGCTCCGCCGTAACTCTTTCCGCATCCTCTGCGTATCAGGTATGTGGCAATTTCTACGTCGGCCCGGACGCCCACGTGGCGGGCGTGCCTTCTGGTGCCAAAGCGGTAGTGGGCGCCCAGGTCACTGGCAAGCTATACAGCTCATCCTCCAGCACGACTCCGATCACGACCTTCACCGCCACAACGAATGCCGCGGGTGGATGGTGCATGCAGGGTGACTCGGCGATGGCTAGCACCGTGACGAGCGGTGGTGAGGTCAGGATGTCCACCGACACTCCGACCGTGTTGGACGGCACAACAACTCGCACAGGGCAGTGGTCGGGCGGCGGGGCGGACGCCGTCATCGATGCAGGGGAGTTCCTCCTCCATGGCAATGCGTTCATCTTTTCGGATAGGGCCTCGAAGGTGAACTTCTACTACCAGTAAGTCGATCGGCTGCAAGGTTGATCGTAAGAACCTGGACGGGTTGGAGTGCGGGTCTCCGTGCTCCAACCCGTTCGCCGTATGACGCCGTGTTGCGAGTTCGGGTGTGTGTTTCGGCAATTGTGACAATGGGCGCGGGTGTCGCCAGGGAGATGGCGAATGCTGCTTCGGCTGTGACGAATGCAGGCCTGTCTCTGCGGCTTTGTCTCGCAGCCTGCTCGATGTAATTCGGTCGTCCGGCACGGATTGGACGGCATCGGTATCGTCTCGAAGTCAGGGCTTATGGGCAATCGCCGTAAGGTTGGCTCGCAATCAATTCTTGTGCCACCGAATAGTGTTCGTGAAGCCGTGATCGGGAAGTTGGCTGCGCGACCTGAATCCGTGATTCGGGTGGCTTTCTGATCCTGCAAGCGGTTCCATCTCGCTTTCGGTGCAAAATTTCTAGTCCTAAAGATTTAATGAATCGAACTATAGTACTAGGACTTTAGTGCTAACTAAATGAATTCCATCTATGGCAAGAAAAATTCCTAGAACGAGTTCCTAATTTGCAAATTTTGGGTACAGTTGTCGGCACCACGAGGAGTTGCGGGCTTCCCCAAAACCTCGCTTGGCAACCGCTGTTGTGCCGGATAAACCGACCTGGCCCCGCGCCACAGTCAAAGCAATTACCTACTGGAAACGGAGTAACAAATGTTAGGTCAGTTCATGGCCCTCCTGCGGGCATTTATCCCGTCCTTTGCAACATCGTTAGGCGACGGGCTTGATGGATTGAACGCCATCTCGCTCGACATGTCCGCGAGTGGAGGAGAGGGCTGATGGGATCCGTGCAGCAAGGTACCGCGTCGCTGGGGCAGACCGTAGAACAGATGCTTCCGATGTTATTTACATATCTGATGGATATCCCGCTCCAACTGTCATTCGGTTACCCCCGGTGACCCTGTTCAATCTGAGGAGAAACTAGATGTCGCTCAACGCAATGAGCACGGACCTGGCTGAACTTGCAACCATGACGTTCTACGCCCTTAGGTTTCCGCTTCAACAATTCCTTGTCGGACTCTCGTAAAGAAGGGTGAACTCATGTCGTCTGATTTCTGGACCGGAAGTGTCAAGAACACGCTAGCGTTTTACGGGCTGACGTTGGTCGGGTTGTGGACCGCATCAATGGAAGGCGGCGGGTGGGCAAGCCTCGATCGATGAGCGCGAAATAGAATATTCGACGTGAGCTGATCGGCAGCTCCGACGATATATGAGATAGCCGAATGCAGACCCTGTCGTAAAGGTTCCTGGCAGGGTCTGCATCACGTGCGAGGCTGCTTCAAAACATGATCGTCCGCCCCACCCGGTGCTGGCGCCGCGAGAGGTTTACGAGGCCAAGGCGGCACGGTGGCGCAGGGAATGGCCTGCACTGACCGTGGAGCCTTGGCCTGAGACCTAAACCTAGACCTCGATCGGCGGATGCAACCTGTCCATGGTCCATTGCCGATTTCGGCGTGCAGCAAGTGAACTGGCGCCGAGTGAGGCGACGAGGAGGCCACCGAGGACGGCGATCGAGACCCACAGCCTCGAGTCGATACCGCCGACGGTGAGTTGTCGTAGCCCGTTCACCGCGTAGGTCATGGGGTCGAACGGGTGGATGATCTGGAACGGTTTCGCGGTTGTTTCGACGGGATAGATGCCGCCGGCCGAAACCAGTTGCAGCATCAGGAAGGCCAGGGTGATGACGCGTCCGACGGATACTCCGAAGATGGCGTTGAACGCCTGGATCAACGCCATGTAGGTGGCGGTGATGAGCATCAGGAACCCGACGGTACCGAGGGCGTGCGTGGGGTGCAGACCGACGGCGAAGTGCACGACCAGGTACATCACGATCACCTGGCAGATGCCGATGAGCAGTGCCGGCCAGTACGAGGCGAGGACCACTCGCAGCGCGCCGAGACCGTTTGCGATGGGCCGGTTCTGGAGCGGCTTGAGCAGCATCCAGGTGATGATGCCGCCCACGAACAGCGCGAGGGGCAGGAAGAACGGAGCAAATCCGGTGCCGAAGGTGCTTGCCCGGTTCTCGTAAGTTTCCTGCAGTTCGACCGGGCTGGAGAGGGTTTGAGCGGTTGCGGTTCGCTGTTGATCGGTCCAACTGGGAATCTGGCCCGCGCCCTCGGTGAGTTTGGTTGCAAGTTCGGAGGATCCGGCACGGAGTTGCTCGGTGCCGTCTGCGAGTTTGGCCGCACCGTCGGAAAGTTGGACGCTGCCGTCAGTGAGTTGAACCAGTCCGCTACTGAGGGTTTGAGCGCCGTCGTTGACTTGTTGACCGCCGTCACGAAGCTGCACCAGACCGTTGCGGAGTTCACCGCCGCCGTTGGCCGCGGCATTGAGCCCGGCTCGGAAGGTGCTCGACGGATCGTCGAGTTGGTAAGCGAGTTGTTGTGCACCGCTCTTGAGTTCGCCCAGTTGGCCCATGGTCGCTTCACCGAAACCCTGAGTGCGCAGCATGTCCTGGGCAGGCGCGAGGGCATTGGCGATCTGTTGGCTGACGGGATCCGGGTTCAGCCGAAGGCTTGCCACGGCCTGCCCGACCAGCTGTGCGACGTCTGCCTGTGTGTTCCCGAGGACGCTCAGTTGGTCGACGACCTGGGTGACGCCACCACTGAGTTGGCTTGCGCCGTCGCCCAGTTGGACGGCTCCGAGATCGAGTTGCCCCAAACCGTCGGTCAGTGCGAGGACACCGTCCGTGGCGGTATTGATGCCGGTCGAGAGTTGCGCCGTGCCGCCGGCAAGAGTGGCTGCACCGTCGCGTGCGGTAACCATGTTGTCTGCCAAAGTTTTCGAGCCCGACGCCAATTCGCCGGCTCCGGCGTTGGCTGTGTTCACTCCGGCCGAGAGCTGGAGCGCTCCGTCGGCGGCCTGCTTCAAACCTGCACCCGCGTCGGTCAATCCGACCAGAACCGTCTCGACCGACTGCGCGCCGATCTTGTCGCTGACTTGGCTGAGGACCTGTTGGGCGGCATTTTGACCGATGATGGTGCCGAGATAGTTGTTGACGTCGTTGAAGGTGAACTGCAACTGCGCTTTGTGGGGGTCCTTGGAGGTCGGGGATGCAACGGCCTCGCTGAAATTCTCGGGCAGAGTGAGAGAGAAGTAGTAGGTGCCGTCCGAAACTCCCTGCGCGGCTTCCTGCTGTGAGACCAGATGGAGATCGAGCTCACCGGAATCGAGCAGCGCTTGGCTGACCTCGTCGCCCGCGTTGAGTTCCTGCCCTTGGACCATCGCGCCACGGTCGGTGTTGACCAGAGCTACGGGGACCTTGTTCACCTCACCGAACGGATTCCAGAAGGCCCACAAGTACATCGCGCCGTACAGGAGCGGCATCAAGATGATGGTGACGAGTGCAATCCTGGGCATCGCGCCGCGGGAGAACCGCTTGAGTTCGGTTCCGAGAGACATTCCAGCGAGCATCGCGATTACCTCGCCCCTTCTTGGTCGGGATTGGTGACTTCTTGGAGCAAGGTGACGGCATCGATGGGTGATCCGTCAGGCAGCGGGTTGACGGTCGACGCGATGATGGTCTGGTAGCTCCCCATCTCGACCAGTCGCTCGACGAGATATGCGCGCTCGGAGTCACGCCGCACCTGTTCGAGATCGTCGACGACCAGCACGGCCGGCTTCTTCGTGTTCGCGACGGCGATGCGTAGCAGGGTCGCCTCGAGTTCGCCGAGGTCGCTGACATATCGGCCGAGTGCAGGCAACGGATGGTCACCGAAGACAGGGGCACACACGGCTTCGAGTTCTCGGTCCCCGGCACGTCCGATGAGCTTGTACCAGGGTGCGTCCCACCGGATCTGCTCCGTGATCAGATCGCGAACGGTGACGGACTCGGCAAGCTCGTCGATGTCCTCGAACCCGGCGACCCCGGCGATCTCGAAGATCTCACGGGGACGGGTTCGGCCGAAGACGGAGAGCGATCCGGAACTGGCTTTCATTCGCCCGCTGAGTGTCAGAAGTAAGGACGTACGTCCTGAACCGGCCGAGCCTTCGAGGATGGTCACACCGCCCGCACGAATTTCGAGGTTGACGGGTCCGAACACCGGCCCCCATGGGCCGTCGAGCGCCAACTCCGTGGCAGTCAATGCCAGGTCGGGGGCGTAATCGGGTTGTGCGTGCTCTGGTGCGACCACGATGATCACCTGTCTGTTGATCTACTCGGCCTTCGAAGGAACCGAGTGCTGGTTCAGTGGACGTTCGTGCTCACCCAATCACATCGGTAGGGGGCGAGCGGTCTCACGAACGGGATGTGTCGGACACGTCTGACAACTTGGAGACCGAACGGTATGTATTCTGTTGGAAACGGACAGGGGGAGTCGAGGTGCCGGTTCGTAGACGCGGTATGTGCGTGTTGCTTGTCATGGCCGCCCTGTCGGTTGTCTCCTGTGCCGGTGAGCGCGAGTCGCTCCCGTTCGTGTCCAGCGAAGAGCGTTTCGCGTTCACCGGACGCAATCCGGCTGCTGGTCCTCCGACTGTTCCGACCTTGCCTGCCGAGGATGCACCATACGGAGCGATCAAGCTGTCGGGTGCTTGGACGGGCGCTGCCAAAGTCTCGGTGCCCGGATCTGTCACGTGTCTCGAAACAGGTTCCGGAGATGCCACTCCAACTGGCTACCGTCAATGGACGTACGAGGTGCATACGAGTTCGTTCTACGAATACGACGGAGGCGGCGAATATCCGGGACGCGATTTTCACTTGTACGTCATGGTGAACGAGAGTCCGGAGCAAGGGCGATCCGGAGCGATAGTGAAGTTCTCCGATCAAAGCGGAGAGTTCGTGTCCTTCGGTATCAGTGACGACTCGCCCTTCGAGATGACCGGTTCCTCGGACCGAACGCGTCTGGCAATCGCAATGACCGGAACGGCGGCGAGAGCCGGCGAACAGCCGACGACGTCGGTCCTGTCCGCTCAGATCAGTTGCCCCACCATCGAGCGCAGATGACCGCTGACAACAAAGATGCCGGCCCCGAAACATTCTCGGGACCGGCACTTTTCATGAATCAGGAGCGAATCAGAATGCTGCTTCGTCGATCTCCATGATGTCGTTCTCGGTGTTCGCGACGATCTCGCGCGAAGCGGTGAGCTCCGGCAAGACGTTCTTGGCGAAGAAGGACGCGATGGCGACCTTGCCCTCGTAGAAGCTCTTGTCCTTGTCGGAAGCGCCGTTGTCGAGTGCTGCGAGAGCGATCTCGGACTGACGGAGCAGCTGCCAGCCGATGAGCAGGTCGCCCACGGACATCAGGAAGCGGACTGAGCCGAGGCCGACCTTGTACAGCTCGGTGGGCTGCTCCTGAGCTCCCATGAGGAAGCCGGTGAGCGTGGCAGCCATGGCCTGGACGTCTTCGAGTGCGGTGGCGAGCAGTGCGCGCTCCGCCTTCAGACGGCCGTTGCCGGCTTCGCTGTCGATGAAGGTCTTGATCTGTCCGGCAACGTGAGCGAGCGCGACGCCGCGGTCACGGGCGATCTTGCGGAAGAAGAAGTCCTGAGCCTGGATGGCCGTGGTGCCTTCGTACAGCGAGTCGATCTTGGAGTCGCGGATGTACTGCTCGATCGGGTAGTCCTGCAGGAAGCCGGAGCCGCCGAGGGTCTGCAAGCTGTCCGTCAGGTACTGGTACGCACGCTCGGAGCCGACGCCCTTGACGATCGGGAGCAGCAGGTCGTTGACGCGGAACGCGGTGTCCTTGTCTGCGCCCGAGACGAGCTTGGCGACAACCTCGTCCTGGTGTGCTGCGGTGTAGAGGTACACAGCGCGCAGGCCTTCGGCGTATGCCTTCTGCATTGCCAGGCTACGACGCACGTCGGGGTGGTGCGTGATGGTCACGCGGGGCGCGGCCTTGTTGGTCATCTGGGTCAGGTCTGCGCCCTGCACACGCTGCTTGGCGTAGTCGAGAGCGTTGAGGTAACCGGTGGAGAGGGTGGCGATTGCCTTGGTGCCGACCATCATTCGAGCGTGCTCGATGACGTCGAACATCTGGGCGATGCCGTTGTGGACCTCGCCGACCAGCCAGCCCTGTGCGGGGATGCCGTGGCCGCCGAAGGTGACCTCACACGTGGCGGAGACCTTCAGGCCCATCTTGTGCTCGACGTTGGTGACGAAGGCGCCGTTGCGCTCGCCGAACTCTTCGGTCTCGAAGTTGAAGTGCGTCTTCGGGACGAAGAACAGGCTCAGGCCCTTGGTGCCGGGTCCGGCGCCTTCGGGGCGAGCGAGAACGAGGTGGAAGATGTTCTCGAACAGGTCGTCCGAGTCGGCCGAGGTGATGAAGCGCTTGACGCCCTCGATGTGCCAGGAGCCGTCGTCCTGCTTGATTGCCTTGGTGCGTCCGGCACCGACGTCGGAGCCGGCGTCGGGCTCGGTGAGGACCATCGTGGCGCCCCATCCGCGTTCGACGATGGTGGCGGCCCACTTCTTCTGCTCTTCGGTGCCGTTGTTGAACAGCACGTCCGCGAAGGCGGGTCCGGCCTGGTACATGTGCGCTGCGGGCTGTGCGCCCAGGATCAGCTCACCGATGGCCCACACGACGGAACGGGGAACCGGCACGCCGCCGACCTCTTCGCTCAGTCCCATGCGGTACCACTCGGCGTCCCAGAGAGCCTTGAAAGACTTCTTGAAGGATTCCGGCAGTGCAACGGTGTGCGTCTCGGGATCGAAGACAGGGGGGTTGCGGTCCGCGTCGGCGAAAGATTCGCCCAGCGGTCCCTCGGCCAGGCGTGCGACCTCTGCCAGCATGTTGCGGACAGTGTCGGCATCCAGGTCGCCCCAAGCGCCTTCGCTCAGTGGCTTCTCCAGTCCGAGAACCTCGAAGAGGTTGAACTCCAGGTCCCGAACGTTGCTCTTGTAATGGCCCATGTCTTCTGCTTCTCCCAGTGAGGTGGTGCGGTCCAGCACTCCTAGTACCGCCCGAAGTTTATTACTCGTCGGTAACTTAATACATGTTACTAGCCGTTCTTTGCATTGCCAACACCGGATTTGCGTCCGACGACAAGCGCGTCGACCGCGAGTCCCGTTTCGGTGTGCCTGTGGGGATTTCCGGCGATCTCGAACTCGAGCTTTCCGCGGAATTCCTGCATCAATTCTTCTGGTGTGTAAAGGATTTCGGGATCTTGCGGCCCGCCGACGCCGTAGTCGATGTTGCTTCGGTCGTGACCCAAAATCATGAGGATTCCGTCAGGTTTCAGAGAATTTATGGCACGGTTCACAACCAGGGTGCGTTGTGGTGCGGGCAGATGAAGGTAAAGAAGCAGGGCCAAGTCGTATTCCTGCCCGTTCCTCGAGGCGTAATCCGCGACGGTGACGTCGCCGCATCGGTAGTCGAGCCGGTCGAGAACCGATCGGGACGAGCGGGCCGCGATCGTGCGGGCTTTCTCGATCGCGATGGCCGAGTAGTCGATGCCGGTGACCTCCCAACCGCGGGTCGCGAGCCACAACGCGTTACGGCCCTCGCCACACGCCAGGTCCAGTGCCTGGCCGTGGGGGAGGGCCGTCGCGTATTCCACCAGCAGTTCGTTGGGAGGAGCGCCCCAGACGAGCTCGGTTTCTTCGTACTTCTTGTCCCAGGCCGCCGCATCCATAGATGACGACGGTAGTGCCACTCAGTGGTTACGCACTCCGTCCATCGGGTTCTTGCGTAGAGCGGCGCTCGTCGGGATCGCGATGGAGACAAATCCCAGAACAGCGGTCACCGCGACGATGGAACCGTAGATCGCCGGTGAAATCGCCGGGATCGGCTGCCCGGACACCGCTACGGCAATGCCCATCAGCGGCGGCAGGGCGATCAGTGATCCGACCACGACGGCGATTCCCACCACCATCAACGACTCGATGCGCATCATTGCTCGGACCTGCCTCGTCCGCGAACCCACCAGTTGAAGGAGCGCGAACTCGCGGGAACGCTCGGCAGTGGCGGCGACCAGGGTGTTCACGACGGCGACTGCGAGATAGCCGAGCAGGACCAGGACGGCGAGGATGCTGACCCACGACTGCATGCGACGCTGATCTTCGCCTGCGGCCCCGAACTGGTCCTGGTTCATCGCGGCGATCGAGGGGAAAGATTGCAACGACTGCTGTACTTCAGCCGACCGTCCGGGTTCGGCAGCAATCAGAACGGTGTCGATCAGAGCGTCGGTGGAGTGCTGACGCAAAGTCTCGATCGGCATGGTCACGTCCCCGAATCCGAGGCCGCGCCCATATTTTGCGACGACCATCGGATGCACCAGTGTTCCGTCACCCAGATAGAGGTCGACGCGCTGGCCTACCTTGGCTCCGAGTGTGAAGGCGCCGTCTTCGCTCACAGCAACGGTATCGCCGGTCAGAGCGCTGAGGTCGCCCTCGGTCACCGCGAGATCGAGGGTCGCGTCGGCGCTGGCGGCGTCGATGCCCTGGGCCGCGATCGCGCTGTCGGCTGAGCCGCCTTCCTCACCGCTGGGTACCGGCAGGACTTGACTGCGGACCACCGGGTTTGCCGCACTCACTCCGGGCACCGATGCGATCGAGTCGAGGAGCGAGGGATCGATACCGGCTGGTGCGCCGACGATCAGGTCTGCGGTGACGCCCTTGATCGACTGGTTGGTCGCCTCGGCGGCGACGGTGCTCTGGCTGAAGAACTGCACCGAGCCCAATGCGATTGCGAGAGCCAACGGAACAACCGCCGACGAGAGCCGTCTCGAATTGGATTCGGCGTTGGCGGCAGCGAGAACTTTGGACGCCGACCCACTGCGGCGCAGCGGACCGCCGATCACCTTGATGATGCCGCGCACCAACAAGGGGCCGAGCAGCGCGACCGAGAAGATCAACAACAGTGCGCTCGAACCGGCTCCAGCGGCCGCCACGCTGCCGGGCAGGAAAGCAGGGAGGACGCAGGCGCTGAGGCCGGCGGCGCCGAAGATCAGCCCGGTGATGATGCGTCCTCGGCCCAGTTTCGCCGGGCCGCTTTCGGATTCGCGGAGTGCTTCGACAGGGTCGAGCTTTGCCGGCCGACGGGCAGCAATCGCAGCGGCAGCGCGGGCAGTGAGTACGCAGATCAGGAATGCCGCGATCGACGGAAGGGGGCTGTAGGCCAACGCGAAATCTGTGGGCATGACCCCGGCGTCGGCGAACTGTGCGCCCAGAACTCGGGCGAGCAGGTATCCGGGCACCGCGCCGAGGGCCGCAGCAGCTGCAGCAACGAGCAGCACTTCACGCCCGATCATGACGTGGATTTGCCGAGTGGTGGCTCCGATTGCACGCAGCAGAGCGAACTCTCGGCGCCTGGCGTTGATCGAGAGCGACAGCGTGCTCGAAACGACGAACATGCTGACCATCAACGCAAGGCCCGCAAACGTGGCGCAGAGCACGATCAACTGTGTCCGCGCAGCACCGGCGTCGAGGAATTCGATGCCTCCGCGTGCGGTGCCGGTCGAGATCTCGGCGCCGGTCCCGGTGAGTGCCTCGCGAGCGAGAGCGGCGGCATTCACGCCTTCGGGGGCGATCAATCCGACTGCGGTGACCGAGTTCTGGTGCGGCCACAACCGGTCGGCCTCATTGTCGTCGAGGAAGACCAGTGCCGGACGGTCGGGCGAAGGCACCGAAGACGAATCTGCTGCGCCGACAACGGTGTACTCGTCCACTATGCCGCCGTGAGCCAGCGTGATTCGCTCGCCGAGCGCGGCGCCGGTGGTCGAGATCACCTCGTCGCGGCTCTGCGGAGCGCGACCCTCGGCGAGCGAATACGGCGCCAATTGTGCTGTGTTCCAAGGATGTGCGTCGAGTACGACGCCCTCGGCGGTGCTGACGGGGACTGAGATGTCGGGGACCACCGTGACATCGAGTGTCTTGAGCTTGCGGACCGCGTCACCGTCGAGGAGAACTCTCTCGGCAAAAGGCTGATCGGCATCTTCCTTGACCTCGAGTGCCTGCGGTGCGCTGACCACGGCGTCGGCGCCGGCGTAGAGATGTGGTGAGACTCCGCCTCGCACTCCGGATTCCAGCAGCACACCCAGACCGCAGGTGAGGAGAGCCGCGCAGAATACGGAGACGAACACGGCGACGAAACCGGAGCGATGCGCTTTCAGATGGGCAAACGTGTGCGCTTTCATCATCACCAGTCCCCGAGGTGTGTCATGCGCTCGGCGATCTGCTGGGGTGTCGGGCGGTCGATGTGCCCGACCAGTTTCCCGTCGGCGAGGAACAGCACACGATCGGCGTACGACGCGGCCACCGGATCGTGCGTGACCATGACGATGGTCTGGTCGAACTCGGCGGCCGTTCGGCGCAGCAATTCCAGAACCTGCTTGGCGCTGCGGGAGTCGAGGGCGCCGGTCGGTTCGTCGGCGAAGAGTGCGTCGGGGTGGGTGACGAGGGCGCGCGCGATGGCGACGCGTTGCTGCTGACCGCCGGACAGTTCTGAGGGTTTGCGCTTTCGGTGTGATCCGAGCCCGACGGATTCGAGGACGAAGGTCAGGTACTGCTTGTCGGCTCGTCGTCCGGCGAGGAGTAGGGGGAGTGTGACGTTCTGCTCGACGTCGAGAGCGCCGAGCAGGTTGTACGCCTGGAAGACGAAACCGATGTGGTCGCGTCGGAAGATGCTGCGGGCCTTCGGCTTCAGCTGTGAGATCTCGGTGTCGCCCAGCCACACCGATCCGCTGCTCGGTCGGTCGAGCCCTGCGGCGCAGTGCAGGAAAGTGCTCTTGCCCGAGCCGGACGGGCCCATCACGGCGGTGAAGGTGCTGCGCGGCAGAGTGAGGCTGACGTTGTCGAGGGCGGTCACGGCGCCGCGGCCGTTGCCGTAGACCTTGCTGACGCCTTCGAGTCGCACGGCAGATGTTCGAGCTCCCGTGGCATCAGGGGCCGGCGGGGCGAGGACCGAGTGTCGATTCTTCATGGGAAGAACGCTATGGAGATTCGGCATTCGTCGACATCCAGCAGAGTCCCGAATCAATGGTGTAGCCAGCTGTAGTGGATCGTGCGGTGCGGTGCGGCATGCTGGGGCAGTGAAGAAGAGAACCAGGGCTGCGGTATACGTGCTCGTCGAGGGTGCGGCAGCTGTGGTCTCCCTGTTCTTGCTGATGGTCGGCCTCATTCTCTTGTCGCTCTCGATTCTGATCGTCGGCTGGTTGCTGTTGCCGTCGTACGTGCGAGTGCTCCGGTGGTGGGCGGGGCTGGCTCGCAAACGCACCACTGCGTACACCGGGCGCCCTGTTCTGCAGCGATACCCACCGATGCCCAGCAATCCGACATTCGGGGACTGGCGCCGGTTCCTTACCGATCAGTCGACGAGGCGCGACGCGGCCTGGTTGTCGATTCATGGTCTGGGTGCTTTCGTCGCGGCAATGCTGACCATTGCTCTGCCACTCGGTGCACTCAATGCGATTGCCGTCCCGCTGTACTGGCAGCAGATGCCCGCGGGCGAACCCGTCAACAACCCGTACCCCGTGACGTCGTGGTTGGGCGCTGCGGGGATGCCGTTGATCGGCATCCTGTACTTCCTGATCGCGTGGTGGTTGATCCCCGCGATGGCGAAGTGGATCAGTTGGTCGACCACGACTTTGCTTGCGCCGGATACGCGTTCGGACCTATCGAAGCGCGTCACCGCCCTGACGGCCAGCCGCGCTGCAGCGCTCGACGCGCATTCGGCCGAACTCAAGCGCATCGAGCGGGATCTGCACGACGGTGCGCAGAACCGTCTGGTCGCGGTGGTGATGATGTTGGGGATGGCGGAGCGGTCGTTGCAGATCAACCCGGACCAGGCTCTGCCGCAACTGCATCGGGCGCAAGATGCCGCGACCGAGGCGTTGAGTGAACTGCGCACGTTGGTGCACGACATCTATCCGCCGATCCTCGACGAGCTCGGCCTCGAGGGCGCGATCTCCGCGCTCGCGGGGCGCTCCAGTGTGCCCTGTGTGCTCGAGATCGACGATCTCCGCCGTGCCCCGGCTGCCGTCGAGGCTGCCGCGTATTTTGTCGTCGCCGAGGCTTTGACCAACGTCGCAAAACACAGCGGAGCGCGCAGTGTCACCGTCACGGCACGGACGGAAGCGTCGACGGACTCGTTGGGTGAGACGATGCTCATCGACGTGATCGACGACGGTCACGGCGGTGCGAACGAACGGCCGGGCGGCGGCGTGGCGGGCATCCGGCGCCGGGTCGAGGCTTTCGAAGGAACCGCCGCACTGGAGAGCCCGGAGGGTGGACCGACAACGATGAGGGTGGAACTACCGTGCGGATTCTGATTGCCGAGGACGACGCTCTCCTGCGCGAAGGGCTTGCACTGCTGCTACGCGGAGAGGGATTTGAGGTGTCTGCCGTCTCCGACGCCACACAGTTCCTTGCGGTGTTCGAGGAGACCGCCCCCGACGCCGCGGTGCTCGACGTCCGGATGCCTCCTACTTTCACCAACGAGGGACTTCGAGCGGCGATCGAGGTGCGCAAGCTTCGTCCGGGCTTTCCCGTCCTGGTCCTTTCTGCGTACGTCGAGGATCGTTACGCCGGTGAATTGTTGGCAGGCGGCGCCGGTGGCGTCGGCTATCTGCTCAAGGAACGGGTCGGGAAGGTAGCCGAGTTCGTCGACGCGTTGAACCGGGTCGTCGACGGCGGAACCGTGATGGATCCCGAGGTCGTATCCCAACTGATGAGTCGTCGACGCGCCGACGATCCGATCAGATCACTGACCCCACGCGAGTCCGAAGTTCTCGGGCTGATGGCAGAGGGGCTGGGAAATCAGGAAATCGCCAGGAAATTGGTCGTCAGCGACACCGCTGTGAGCAAGCACATAGGAAATATCTTCGCGAAACTCGGCCTGTCGGCTTCGGAAAGCGGGCATCGTCGTGTTTTGGCAGTTCTAGCTCATTTGCGCGCCTGATCGAGGATCTGGACTACATACCTGACCGAAGCGTAACGTGAGCGAGCCTCATGTTGTTGCCGTGATCGAACGGTGACCTGAGAGGCAGGGGCTTATGTCCTGTACGTAACGTGTGATGTCGAATGCGCGTCATCACCAGAAACCAACGAGGAGATCGATCAATGGGTAAGCCGATTGCCAGTGTGGCCGGAGGTCGGCAGTCCGTCCTTCTCGGGCTCGGCGTTCACCGCCCGGAGCGAGTCGTGACCAACGACGAGATCTGCGAGCTGATCGATTCCACCGACGAGTGGATCCAGACGCGATCGGGCATCAAGTCGCGCCGGTTCTCCGGCGAAGGCGAAGGCATCCTCGCCATGTCGATCAGCGCGGCCCGTAAGGCACTGGACGTCAGCGGCATTGCACCCGAGCAGATCGGCGCCGTGATCATCGCGACGTCGACGTGGGACTTGCAGACTCCTCAGGCCGCATCCATCGTTGCCCATGAGCTGGGTATCAAGGGTCCGGCTGCGTTCGACGTCGCAGCAGGTTGCGCCGGTTTCTGTACCGCCCTTGCGGTGGCCAGTGACCTCGTTCGCGGTGGCACCGTAGATCACGTTCTCGTCGTCGGCGTCGAGTTGATGAGCGAGGCCACCGAGCCCACCGATCGCAGCGTTCGCTTCATCTTCGGTGACGGCGCAGGCGCAGTTGTCGTCGGCCCGAGCGACACCGTCGGAATCGGCCCGGTCGAGTGGGGTTCGGACGGCAGCCAGTCCGACGCCATCGTTCAGGAGCCCAGCTGGCTCGACTACACCAAGAACCCGACCGGACCTCGGCCGTGGATCAAGATGGCCGGCACCGCGGTGTTCCGCTGGGCTGCCTTCGAGATGGGCAAGGTCGCCACTCGCACCCTGGAGAAGTCGGGGCTGGGTATCGAGGACATCGACGCTTTTGTCCCGCACCAGGCAAACCAGCGCATCAACGAGGTCATCGCTCGCAGCATGAAGCTGCCCGAGGGATTCCCGGTCTCCAACGACATCGCCGAGACAGGCAACACGTCCGCGGCGTCGATCCCGCTCGCCATGGAGCAGATGCTGCGCGACGGACAGTGCAAGCCGGGCGACAAGGCCTTGCTTCTCGCCTTCGGTGCCGGCCTGTCCTTCGCCGGTCAGGTTGTCGTCATGCCGCCGTTGGCTGGGGCAGAATCCGCCTGATCTTCACTCGTACGTACTGAGCGCCTCGAACTTCGGTTCGGGGCGCTCAGTCGTTTCCAGGAGGGCAGTCGTTTCCGAGGCCGGCTCGTCGGAACCTGTGATGTGGCACCCTGGCGAGATGGTCGAGAGTGTGAGGGAGTCCGAACGTACGGGTGAGACGGGCGGCAGCTTGGCGAAGATGGGCGGGCAAGTGGCGCTCGCCAGCACGGTCAGCCGGATCACCGGTTTCGTCCGCACCCTTGCCCTTGCCGCAGTCCTGGGCATTGCCCTCGTCAGCGATGCGTACAACGCGGCCAACAGCTTCCCCAACATGGTCTATCAGCTCCTACTCGGCGGAATTCTCGCCAGTGTCCTGCTTCCGTATCTGACGCGGCAACGACTCCGTGGGCGGGCGCTCGAACGAGCGCAGACGCAACGCGTCCTCACTGTGGGAGCGCTTGCTCTTGCTCTCGTGACAGTAGTGGCGGTGGTGTGCGCGCCGCCGCTGGTCTCGGCCGTGATCGATGATCCGGCTCAACGCGAGCTCACGACGCTCTTCGCGTATCTACTTCTGCCGGAGATCTTCTTCTACGGCATCACGGCGATGATGACGGCTGTGCTCAGTGTTCGATCGGTGTTCGGCGCGCCGGCCTGGGCACCGGTGATCAACAACGTCGTCCTTCTGGTGACGGTCGCAGTCTTCTTGTGCATCCCGGGTCCGGTGGCTTTGACTCCAGAGTCGATGACAATGGCGCAGGTTCTGGTGATCGGTGTCGGTACTCTGCTCGGGATCGTGGCGCAAACCGCTGTCGTTGCTCTAGCGCTGCACCGCAACGGGTTTCGGTGGCGCCTTCGCGTGCGGGTCGTACCGCACACCTGGCGACCGGTGCGCGTCGGGGTGCCGTTGCTCGGGTGGGTTCTGGTGTACGTTGTTGCCGGTCAGGTCGGGGTGTGGGTGACGATGAAGGTGACGCTCTCACGTCACGTCTACTCGATGTACACACATGCGGATCTGCTGTTTCAAGTGGCATACGGAATTCTCGGAGTGTCTCTGTTGACGGTACTGATGCCGCGAATCGCCAGGTCAGTTGCCGCGGGGGATGACGTAGGCGTCGTATCCGATCTCGGCCGCGGAGCCCGGTATTCAGTGGTGGCTCTGATTCCGGTCACCGTGGCACTCATGGTGTTCGGCCCCTCGTTGACCACTCTGATCTTCTTCGGCCGGGTGGACGGCAGCAGTGCCCGTTTGATCGGGACGGCCCTTGCAGTCAGTGCATTCGGCCTGGTGCCCTTTGCGATGGTCATGCTTCAGCTACGAGTGTTCTACGCCGACAACGATACTCGAACTCCCGCCGTGATTGCCGTTGTGATGGTGATTGCCAAGACGACACTCGTTCTTCTTGCATCACTGTCGGCGAGTGACGAAACGCTGATCCTGGCTGTCTGCGCCGCCGGCTCGTTCTCCTACGTGTTCGGAGCGGTGCTCGGCCATGTCCTGCTTCGAAAACGATATGGGCTGTTGGGATTCCGTCACGTGCGGGCCACTGTCGGCAGGATTTCGACGGCGACAGTGCTGGCAGGCGGTTGTGCGCTCGCTCTGGTTGTGGTGGTTCAGAATCGCATCCCCGAGCCCAGACTCGCTGCTGCTGTTTCCTTGTCGGCGGGTGCAGCCGTTGGTGTCATTGTCCTGTTGGGCGCGTGCAAGGTGGTCGGTGTTCCCGAGATTCGCCGGGCCCGAGCCCTACTGTTGTCCTGAGGACAGGAGCGGTACCAGCAGTTCGTCCGGGGTGAGGGCACCGTGCTGTCCACGGAGGCCGGACAGTCCTGACTCGACAGATCGGCGTACGACGGCTACGTCTCCGGAGGCAATGGCGATCACATCGCCGATCCGCCCGTGATACTCGGAATGCACTGCGGGCCCGAACAATCCTGCGACTATGCCTTCAGATCTCGTCCCGATCCACATGCGATCACCCAGCTCGGCGCGCCAGCGGTCCGCAACATCTTGTGCAGCGCCTTCTGTGGTGTGGATGTGACGACAACGCGGTTCACCGGCAAGGGCGAGTACGTTTTTGGACAGAATCGGAGTGTTGTCGAAGTCGATCTTGTTCTCGTCCAACACGTCGACCATTCCGTGGTCAGCCGTCACCAGCAATCTCACGTCCGGACCGAGAGCGGTGGCGAGTTGTTCGACCAGTCGATCGACAAGCATCAGTTGGAAGATCCACGGCTCGGACTCGGGGCCGTAGACGTGGCCGAGTGCATCGATCTCGCTGATGTAGCAGTACGTGAACGTACGGTCGGCAGATTTCGACGCCGCCACGGTGCGAGCGAGGAGGTCTCCGTATGCCTGGATTCCGGCAAACTGGGCACCGCGCATCCCGGCACGGGTGAGGCCGCTGCCGTCGAACTTCGACGGAACGACGGTAGTGACGGTGATGCCGGCGGCCGCTGCGCGATCGAAGGTCGTTGCCTGCGGCTGCAAGGTCTCCGGGACGATGGAGTCGGTCTGCGAATCCTTCTTGCCCGCGCTGTGCCAGCCCAGCCAGTTGAACACCGAATCGGCTTCTTCGACGTAGGACTGGTAGCCGGTGATGCCGTGCGCTCCCGAAGGCAGACCGGTCCCCAGCGAGACGATGCTGGTGGCCGTCGTCGTGGGGAATCCAGCCCGGATGGGCGTTCCGGCGAGTGAATTCAGGAATGGTGCATGTTCGACGTTGCGGGCGAGCAAATTCGCGCCCATCCCGTCTACCAGCAGAATGACGGTCTTCTTGCTGGGTTGCAGATCGAGACGGTTCGCTTCGCCACTCACTCCGAGGGAAGCGAGTACCGACGGCGCAAGCGTCGACAGTGTCGGCTGCGAGTACACATCGAGGAGAGGGGCGGGGGCGGGCATCACATGAGATTAGGCGTTGGACGCAGAAAACTGCATACCTTCTGGGCGAGTGTTCAAATCTGCGCTTCTCGAAACCGGCCTTCACTCCGTGATCGTCGAGATCTGGAACTTGGCACCGAGAGGATCGGCAACCGATGCGAGGCGGCCGAAGGGCGTGTCCTCGGGATCGCGCAGTACGCTGCCGCCGAATTCGACGACCTTGGCGACTGCCGCATCCGTGTCGTCCGCCCCGAAGTACACCTGCCAGAACGACGGCACCTCCGCCGGGAGGAACGAACTGGCATCCATCAAACCGGCGACGACGGTGTCGCCCTGCTTGGCCTGTGAGTAACGGAACTCGTCGCTGTCGCCGATGGACTCGTAGGTCCAGCCGAACACGTCGGTGTAGAACGGCAGGACCGCGGCGTAGTTCTTGGACAATGTCTCGTGCCAGACCGGCGCTCCGGCCTCGCCGACCAGACCGAAGCCGTGGTGCTGATCTGCCTGCCAGATGCCGACGACGGCACCGGCCGGATCGCCCACGATCGCCATGCTGCCCTGAGGACCGACTTGCATCGACGGCATCATGATCGTGCCGCCCGCGGCTTCCGCCTTGGACGCCGACGCCGCCGCATCCGCCGAGGAGATGTAGGTGGTCCAGACGTCGCCGTACGGGTTTCCCTCCTGCTGGGGGCCGAGCCCGGCGATGGGCTGCCCGTCTTTGCTGAAGATCGCGTAGCCCCCGTACTGCGGGTCGTCGTTTGTGTCAGCCTGCCAGCCGAACACGTTGGTGTAGAAGGATTTGGCAACCGCCGTGTCGGAGCTGGTCAGGTCGATCCAACAGGGAGTTCCGTCGAGCGCTGTACGTGCGGGCATCTGAAAATTCTCCTTTACCGAAACGGATACACAAGCAAGGGACACAGAGCGGGCTGGCCGATGAAGGCGCGATTCTCACGCTACGCGCGCACCCCGACACATTCCCAGGGATCGAGGGCTTTGGAGTATTTGGCCGCTTCATGTTCACCGGTGGACCGGACCCGCCAGTATCATCTGCGCCGAATCGTTCTGACTACGCCGAAATTATTGGGGCACTTGCCCAATCGGTAAAGACTTTTTACTGGCGTAGTGCCGGTGCGGGTCAGCTCCTGATCAGCCCCGTGCGATCGAGCCACGCGAGCGCATGACGGGTGAACTCGTCCGGAATCTCCAACTGTGGGGTGTGGCCGGTGTCGCCGAGAATGATGGTGGTCCAGTGTGGATGTGCAGCAGCGGCCGCCCGTGCGGCCTCGACCGGGACAAGACGATCGCGGTCGCCGTGGATCAGGAGCGTCGGAGTCGTGATCTCTCGCAGGGTCTTTCGATACGAAGCCGGGCGGGCGAGGGTCATCAGCAGTGATCGTGCTGCCTGCAGGAACTCGGCATCCTGAGTGGGTTCGTTGCGGCGAATAGCCGTCAAGGCGGCGCCCGCGTCGAGAACCGCGGGGTCTGCTCGCGTCGGATCGGCGAAACACAATCTGGTCATCTGTACGGCCAACTGCCGGTCGGACATCTTCCGGCGTCCGAAGCCGAGAACCTGCTCGCCGACGTACGGCATCGAGTAGAGCGCGAATTGAGCGGCGACGGTCAGGTCGGGAAGTTGGACGGGAAGGGGGAGTGCCGGATCCACCAGGACCAGGCCGGCCACTGATTCGGGACTGGCATGGGTCGACATTGCCGAGACCATTCCGCCCATCGAATTGCCGAACAGGACGGCGGGCTCACGCACCACTGCGTCGAGAAAGCGATTCAGGAGCGCCGCGTTGGCATCGACGCCGGTGTGCCGCCCATCAGCAGAGGTGAGTCCGAATCCGGCGAGATCCAATGCATACACGCGCGTGCGTGCGGCCAACGCCGGTGCCACCCGTACCCAGTTGAGATGTGAGCCGCCCAGTCCGTGAACGAGGACGATGGGCGGCGCTCCGCTGGGACCGCCGAAGTCGATCCAGTGAACATCACCGCCAAGATCGGTGATGTTGCTTGTCCCGCCCCACGGGTGCGTGAGGGTGCTTCCGTCGGCAAGTTGGGCCGAAACAGCGGATTCCATACCTGCCAGGATGCACCGAGGTGTCGTCGTAGTCACGCACTCGTCCCAGTTCGAGATGCGAAATTGTGTGCTCGATCACGGATTGTCCAGAAGCTCACGAAACGGTCAAAACGGAATTTGACTGGTGCCAAGCACTTTTCGTGGTTGTCATCGATTTTTCGCGGCCGCGGTTCGCGTCCGGCCGAGGGAGGTTCGGGCATACTGAAAACCATGTGGTGGATGGTCGGGCTCATTGTGCTGGCCGCGTTGGTTTTGGCATCCGTTCTGGTCGGTTTCGTTTTCCGCCGCCCGATCGCCGAAGACAAGTCGGCGGTGCTTGCCTTCGACGACGCCGCATCTCAGCCCCAGCGCGACTGACCGCCGTCGAGCGGAATTGTTGCTCCCGTCAGATAAGCGGCATCCGGCCCGACCAGGAAAGCCACCGCTGTACCGATGTCCGTCTCGCAGTCGCCGATCCTCCGCAGTGGAATCCCGGCAACAAAAGCGGCAGCCTCTTCCGGACGCGCATCGGCCCAACGCTGTAACCCGGGTGACGAGGCGTGTGGGGCCACCGCGTTGACACGGATCCCGTCGACGCCCCATTCGCACGCTGCTGCGCGGCTGAGGGCTCGGACGGATTCCTTCACGGCCGCGTATCCGCCGTAGCCGGCAGCGTCCCAGCGGACGGCCACGGAACTGACCATGTTGATGATCGCCCCGCCGCCGCGCTCCTTCATGAACGGGTAGCAGGCTTGCATTGTTCGCAGCGTCGCGACTGGACCGGAAGTCAGTCCGTCGGCAAGGCGCTCCGGAGTGAGGTCGAGGATGTTGCCGAGCGGGTTGAGGCTGGCGTTGTTGATCAGAATGTCGACGCCGCCGAACAGTTCCACTGTTCGCGACACAGCGGCAGTGATGGAGTCAGCGTCGGCGATATCCACGAGCACCGGTTCGGCGCGGCCGCCACGTTCGGTGATCTCGTTACATGTGACGACGAGTTTCGACTCAGTGCGGCCCGCGACCGCGACAGAAGCGCCCTCCTTGGCGAGTGCCAACGCAACTCCCTGGCCGACTCCTTGCCCTGCGCCAGTGATCAGGGCCACTTTTCCATCCAACTTGCCCACTGCTGTTCTCCTGCTCGTCATTCAACGGTTCCCGAAGCGTTGTCCGAATCGCGCATTGTTACTCGTGGGTTCCCGCTGGATGAGATGTGAGTTACGTCCCACTCGGCGGCACCGCTTCAAATTTCGGCTGTCTTACGTATATTGTGAGCGCCGTTACATACCGGGCGCGCGGACCGCGTACACATTCCATGATGAGGAGCTAGACATGGCATTCACCACTGGCAGCAGCAAGACGGACCTGGCACAGCTCGGCGACTTCCAGAAGATCATTGCAGGCCTGGGCGGCGTCCTCGTCGGCATCGGCGCAGTTGCTGGTCTTCTCGGCGCAATCGGTGGCGCAGGAAGCTCGCAGCCGAAGGCTTGATTGCTTCGCTGAACCGGATTTACGGCCTCCGGCCCGCGTCCTGAAGGCATTGCCTTCGTGGACGCGGGCCGGAGGTTTATCTTCATGTGAATGTCTGCGTCTTGCAGGCACATTCATTTTTGTGATACCTCGATTGTCGCTGGTATGTCCACACCTTCTTCGTAGACCTGGGGTCCGAAGTTCGGCAACGGAGTGAAATCGAGTGTCGCTTCCGAACCGCGGTAGTGGCGGAAGTAGTAAAGCGATCTGTCCGGCCGGACCACTGTGTCGGGTTCGGTTGTCTTCCAGGCCCAGTGGACGTCTGCTCGCAGAATCTCCGACAGTCTGAGTATGTTCTTGCAGCCGTGGCTTTGTAGCCCAAGGCATTTGAGCGTACCGACTTCTCGCAGTTGCCCGTCGCGCGTCCACCTGGATTCGTAGACCAGCGCATCGAGAACAACGCGGTGCGAACCCCCTCGAGTAACACCGCCGAGTAGTGTCCCCCAGTCCAATCCTGGTGCGTGTTGGAGGTATTCGTCCGCGTCGATGAATGCTGCCCAGGCGACCGTGTCGCGGTATCGGGTCACGTAATCGACGTAGGCCTCCACCTGTCCGTGCACGATCCGACCGTCCGCGTCGCGCGGTTGCCAGTCGATGATTGTCACCGGGAGGTCGTGCAGTTCCTTGCGGAATGCGACCTGAACCTCGCTGTCCGACATCGATCGCGTGAAGGCGCCGTACGAGTTGCCGCGCTTGTCCTCGCTGCGTCCGTGCCAGCGGTTGAGACTGAATGCGCTTGTCTTGCGAGTGGACCCGACGGAACCGGTGTTGTCGTAGAGAACAACCTCCCAGCCTTGCTCGATGTGGTGCAGGCACCAGTCTCTGATGAAGGGGAGATGTTCGCGGGGGAGCAGGACCGCAACCACTGCGCGACGTCCGGTGTCAGAGCTGTTCGGATGATTCTTCGGATCCGTGATCACCCGACACACGATAGTGCTCTGCGTGGAAGCGATTTACTCGATATTGAGGATGGAGATTGTTTGACACATTCGACTATTTGTCTCATAGTCGAGTCATGACAATCTCTGTGTCACATTCGCCACGGTTTGTTCCTTCCACTGGGGAGTCCTGGCGTTCGCCGTGGGCAATGTACGACGCGTTACGCGAGAACGATCCTGTTCACAACGTTGTGCCGGAAGCTGCGCCGCAGGACGACTACTGGGTGCTCACCCGTCACGAAGACGTCTACAACGCCGCTCGCGACTACGAGACGTACTCGTCGGCAAAGGGATTGACCACTGTCTACGGTGAACTCGAGCAGATCGGGATGCAGGACAATCCGCCGTTCGTGATGCAGGACCCGCCCGCGCAGTCGGAGTTCCGGCGCATGGTGTCGAAGGGGTTCACCCCGCGTCAGGTGTCGGCGGTCGAGCCGATGGTCCGCGAATTTGTCGTCGAACGTATCGAGGCGTTGAAAGCGCGTGGCAGCGGCGATATCGTCGTCGAGTTGTTCAAGCCGTTGCCGTCGATGGTCGTCGCACATTATCTGGGTGTGCCGGAATCGGACCGTGATCAGTTCGACGGCTGGACCGAGGCCATTGTTGCTGCCAATTCGGCAGGTGGTGTGGCCGCAGCGGCGACGACGGCGCAGGCCGCCACCGGTGAGTTGATGATGTACTTCGCTTCGCTGATCGAACGCCGCAAGGTCGAACCGGGTGACGACACTATTTCGCACCTACTCGCCGCTGGGCTCGGTGAAGAAGGCGACATGTCCGGCTTACTGTCGATTCTGGGCTTTGCCTTCACCATGGTGGCCGGTGGAAACGACACTACAACAGGAATGTTGGGCGGATCGGTGGCGATGCTGACCGAACGCCTCGACCAGCGTCAGATCCTGTTGGACGATCCTGCATTGATCACTGACGCAGTCGATGAACTACTTCGGCTCACCTCGCCGGTCCAAGGTCTGGCACGCACCACGACGCGAGATGTGGCCTTGGGTGGCAAAGTGATTCCGTCAGGACGTAAGGTTTTGCTGATGTATGGTGCGGCAAATCGTGACCCCGAAAAGTACGGACCCGACGCGGCGGAGTTGGACGTCTTGCGCCGGCCACAGAAGATACTCACCTTCAGTCATGGCGCCCACCATTGTCTGGGTGCGTCGGCCGCTCGAATGCAGGCACGAGTTGCGTTGGAAGAGTTGCTCTCCCGGATTCCAGACTTCCACGTCGACATCGACGCGATGCAGTACGCACCAGGCAATTACGTCCGCCGTCCGCTCACCGCCCCGATGTCGGTTAGCCGGCCGTGAGCAATGACTGGCTCGGTGAGGGCCGCGCTTTGGCGGCGGCCGAGAAGATCCTCGACAGCGCGGCACAATTGTTCGTCGAAAAGGGCGTCGCAACGGTCGGTATGGCGGAAATAGCCTCTGCTGCAGGATGTTCTCGGGCCACCTTGTATCGGTACTTCGAGAATCGACAGGCTCTACACATCGCGTTCGTTCACCGCGAAGCGCGCAGGCTCGGAACGGCGATCGCGGAATCGGTAGCGGCCATCGATGATCCGAGCGAGCGTCTCGAAACGGCGATGCTCGCTGCAGTGTCCGCGGTACGCAGCACTCCGACTTTGGCTGCATGGTTCACCCCGGGTGATGCGAGTCTTGCCGGTGAGCTTGCCAATTCGTCCGATGTCATCAACGGGTTGGGGGTCGCGACGCTCGGTGACACCGGTGCCGAGGCAGCCACGCGAGCACGCTGGATCGTGCGAGTGATCCTTTCGCTGCTCATGGTGCCGGGGGCGGACGAGAATGACGAGCGGGCGTTGGTGCGTGAGTTCGTCGCTGCACTGTTGAGTGCAGGAAGGACCGCCTGATCATCCCTTCCGGGTGATGCGCGTGGGTGCTGTCGGGATCGAGGATGAACCGGTATCCAGGCACAGGCCACCGCGAGTTCCCGAGGAGCGTAAGAGAAGATGACTACACCGTCCGAACTCGACCCCAAGCCCGCCACCGATGCGACTCGCCAGGCGAATGCTCAGGTGCTCCGTGACCTTCCTTTCGACGACACCTTCGACTTCGATTTGATTTCACGAGGTCTGGTGGCGCCGCTCATCGACGGCGGGCTCGTCAAGGGCGACAAAGGGCAGTTCATCTTCTCTTACGACGCCTACGGGTTCGCCGACGGCGACGCGCCGGACACCGTCAACCCGAGTTTGTGGCGCCAAGCGACTTTGATGGGAAAGGGCGGCGGACTGTTCAAGCTCGCTGATCGCCTGTATCAGGTGATCGGCCAGGATTTGTCGAACACGACGATCATCGAGGGCGACACCGGATTGATTATCGGTGACACTCTGATGTCCGCGGAAACAGCCGCACTCGCGTTGGAGTTGTACTACCAGCACCGCCCCAAGGTCCCGGTCAAGGCAATCATCTTCACTCACTCCCACGGCGATCACTTCGGCGGTGTGAAAGGATTTGTCACCGACGAAGAGATCGAGTCCGGTGCCGTAAAAGTCTATGCACCCGACAGTTTCACGGAAGAAGCGATCTCCGAGAACGTGCTTGCCGGTACGGCGATGACGCGTCGCGGAATGTACATGTACGGATCGTTTTTGCGTCCCGGTCCACAGGGGCAGGTATCCGGTGGTCTCGGACTGTCCACTTCGCACGGCACGTCGACGTTCGCCGTGCCGACCGACGTCATCACCGAACCGGTGCACGAAGAAGTCATCGACGGTGTGCGCGTGACGTTCATGCTCGCGCCGGGAACCGAAGCGCCATCCGAAATGCTCTTCTATTTACCAGATTTCAAGGGACTCGGTTCGGCTGAGGACGTCACACACACGATGCACAATCTATACACGTTGCGCGGCGCCAAGACTCGCGACGCCAAGGCCTGGTCGCATTACGTTCGCCTGGCGATGGAGCTCTTTCCCGACGTCGAAATCATTTTCGCGCAGCATCATTGGCCCACATGGGGCAATGAGAAGATTCGCAAGCTCATGTCGGATCAGGCAGACCTGTACAAGTATCTCCACGACCAGACGTTGCGTCTTGCCAACAAGGGACTGACACCCGTCGAGATCGCCGACCAGATCGAGGTACCCGACGCCATCGGAAAGCAGTGGTACAACCGCGGGTACTACGGCTCGCTCAGTCACAACGTCAAGGCGATCTACACCTTCTATCTCGGTTGGTTCGACGGCGTTCCCGCTCACCTGAATCCTCATCCGCCGGTGGAGAACGGCAAGCGCTACGTCGAAGCCGTCGGTGGACCGGACGCGCTCCTGACGAAGGGCAAGCAGGCGTTCGATGACGGAGACTACCGCTGGGTGGCGGAGTTGGTGAACCACCTGGTCTTCGCCGATCCGAGCAATCGGAAAGCGCGAGAGTTGTTGGCGGACACGTACGAACAGCTCGGCTACCAAGCCGAGAACGGTACGTGGCGCAACTTCTATCTGGTCGGAGCGATGGAGTTGCGACATCCGCTGGCACCGATGCCGTCCAACAACCCCACCGGCCCGGCCGTCGTCGCAGTGATGCCGCTCGAACAGATGCTGGACTTCTGGGCAGTTCGCCTCGACGGCCCGAAGGCCGCCGACGTCGACCTGTCGTTGCGATTCGTGTTGTCGGATACCGAGGACAACGTCCTGGTCACAGTGCGCAACGGCGTGCTGAACTACGACATGGACAGGGCAGATTCGTCGGCCGCCCTGACTCTGACCTTGACCCGTGCGGTGTTCAACGAGGTGTATCTGGGGACGACCTCACTCACCGAATCCATCACCTCCGGAACGGCGACGGCTGCGGGGGATCAGTCGGAACTGGAGACGTTCATCTCGCTGCTGGAGGATTTTGATCTGTGGTTCGATATCGTCACGCCGTGACTGATCGACTCCATGATGTGGCCCGGGCGGGGATCACTCGAAACGAGAAGGATCCCCTGCTCCGACGCGCACGATCTCGGGGACACCGGACGAATAGTCGACCACTGTGGTTGGTTCAGTTCCGCAATCACCCGAGTCGATGACCGCGTCGAGCTGGTGGTCGAGTTCTTCCTTGATCTGCCAGCCGTCCGTCATCGGCTCCTCGGCGCCGGGCAGCAGAAGGGTGCTGGAGAGGATCGGTTCACCCAATTCCTGCAGGAGCGCACGCACTACCGGGTGGCTGGGGATGCGCACCCCGACGGTCTTCTTCTTGGCGTGTGCCAGCCGCCGCGGAACTTCCTTCGTGGCGGGAAGGATGAACGTGTATTGGCCCGGGGTGGCGGCTTTCACCGCGCGGAACGCCGAGTTGGTGACGTGGACGAAGTGCCCGAGCTGCGCGAAGTCGGCACACACGAGTGTGAAGTGGTGATCCGACCGCAGATGACGGATCTCGCGGATCCGATCGGTGCCCGAGTGATTGTCCATTCGGGCGCCCAAGGCGTAGCAGGAATCGGTGGGGTAGGCGATGACCGCGTCGTTGCGCAGCATTTCGACGATCTGGCTGATCGCGCGCGGCTGCGGGTTTTCGGGATGTACGTCGAAGTATCGGGCCATCAACTCAGCTTAGTTCAGTCGGCAGATCACGAATGCAGTTCACCGTTCAGACTGTGGTCGGCGAGTAATCCCGTCAGTTCTTCGGCGTAGGCGAGTTGCTTACGTAAGTGTATGCAGCTTTCTTCCGCTCGGGTATGGCAGGCGGTGACGAATTCGGTTGCACCGGTTCGCATCGACGCGTCCGAACCTTCGTCACCGAGCACTGCCAGAGAATCGAGGAGTTGTTTCATTTCTTCGAGACTGAATCCGAGCGGCTTCATTCGTCGGATTACCAGTAGCCGCTGGACGTCGGCCTCGGTGTAGAGGCGGAAACCTCCGGCGCTCCGCTCGGAGGGGGTCACCAGACCGACCTCGTCGTAATGACGGATCGTCTTGATCGACAGTTCGGTGCGCTCGGCAACCTGACCGATCTGCATGTTCTGCCCCTGGCCCGCGTGTTCCGGCTCAGACATCACTCCCACTTTCGTCGCGCTGAGCCTCCATACTCTCAATGACCATCACCCAGGCGACCGGACAGGCGCAGATGGCGCTCGGCCGACGCGCCGTCGAGGCCCACGATCTCGACTTTCTTGCCTCTGGCGGCGTACTTGGTGGTGATGGCGTCCAGAGTCGCCACGGTCGACGCGTCCCAGATATGAGACTCGGAAAGATCGATGACAATGCTCTTCGGGTCGCCGACGTAGTCGAACTGATAGATGAGATCGTTGCTCGATGCGAAGAACAACTCGCCTCGAACCGCATAGACACGGGTGTCCTCGTCTGGATGCGCTACGTCGACAACTTCGGTGAGGTGCGCGACGCGGCGGGCGAAGATCACCATCGCGGCAATCACTCCGACGATCACGCCGTAGGCGAGATTATGGGTCGCGACGGTGACAGCCACGGTGACCAGCATGACCGTTGTCTCGCCGATCGGCATGCGGCGCAAGGTCTTCGGATTGATGCTATGCCAATCGAAAGTTCCGACCGAGACCATGATCATGACGGCCACCAATGCGGCCATGGGAATCAGCGCCACGATGTTGCCGAGGCCGACCACGAGTATCAGCAGGAACACGCCTGCAAGGAAGGTCGAGATCCGAGTGCGAGCGCCGGAGACCTTCACGTTGATCATGGTCTGGCCGATCATCGCGCACCCTCCCATGCCTCCGAAGAAGCCGGTGACGATGTTCGCGACGCCTTGGCCCCACCCTTCTCGGGTCTTGTTCGAGTGGGTATCCGTGACGTCGTCGACGAGCTTGGCGGTCATCAACGATTCCAGGAGTCCGACGAGCGCCATGGCCAACGCGTACGGAGCAATGATCGACAGTGTGTGCATTTCCAGAGGGACGTCGGGGAACAGTAGCGTCGGCAGGCTCGACGGAAGTTCGCCCTCGTCGCCGACGTCGGGAACATCGAATGCGAAAACGACTGTGGCGGCGGTCAGTAGCACGATCGCCACCAGCGGAGCCGGGACCGCGTTCGTCAGTTTCGGCAAGAACACGAGAATCAGCAGGGCGATCATCAGGAGTGGGTAGACGAGCCACGGAACATCGATCAGGTGGGGGAGTTGGGCGATGAAGATCAAGATGGCCAGTGCATTGACGAATCCCACCATGACGCTGCGCGGGATGAAACGCATCAACTTTGCGACGCCGAGGAGGCTCAACACGATCTGGAGGAGGCCGGCCAGGAGGACTGTCGCGATCAGGTAGTCGATTCCGTACTCGCGCGTCAGTGGAGCGACGACCAGTGCGACGGCGCCGGTGGCCGCGGAGATCATGGCAGGTCGTCCGCCGACGACGGCGATGGTCACAGCCATCGTGAACGACGCGAACAGCCCCACCCGCGGATCCACCCCGGCGATGATCGAGAACGAGATCGCTTCGGGGATCAATGCCAAGGCCACGACCAGTCCGGCCAAGACTTCGGTTTTGAGTCGGCGAGGTGACCGAAGCGCGGTTCGTACCGAGTTGTCGATGGTGGATGAAGCGGTGGTTACTGCCATGAGATTCCGTCCTGACGAGGTTCTCAGACTCTACCCTCCCGTAAGGGTAGAGTGTGAACGAGAATGCGACAGCGATGCGAGTGTCGGTCGAATTCTATTTCGCTGCAATGAATCTCGATTGTTTCGATTCAGCGGAAGGGGAAGGCTCGCGTTGGCTGTCAGATGTGACGGCCGGTAACCCTTACCAAGTATTTACCTACTGTGTGGTTTTTGTTGATCGAAAACTGGCCAATTCGGGCGTTCGCTCCGTTACAGTTCGGCGGCAAACGTCAATCAGGTTGTTCCGAGAGGACATCATGTCAAAACGCTTACTGAATGCTGCGCTGCTAGCCGGCCTCCTTGCCGGTGGAACCGCGGTGGCCGTGATTCCGGCGACCGCGGCACCCGTTGCAGAAACCACGTCGACAACTTTTCAGGTCACGTGCCGCGCAGTTCCGAGTGCGTTCTCCGGGCCGTCGTCAGACGGAAAGCCTGCCACGGTGCGGGTCTCGGCTCCGTCGGTCGTAGCGCCAGGTCAAGTCTTCGACATCAACGTGGATCCGGGTAGCGTCCAGATCCCGAACGATGTGAGCGGCGCAAGTGTCAAGAAGATCTCACGTCTGAAGATCGATCTTCCGATTCCGGCCAACGCGGAGTTCGTCTCGGCGGTGGTCACCGATCCGGGCAATGTCGTTGCCGGGAAACCTGCTTCGGTGATTCGTGTAAACGAAGACGGCACTCCCACTCCTGACGGCACGATACTCCGGTTGTCCGGCGCAAACGAAGCGATCGGCAACAGTCCGTCATCGTCGTCGGGAGCGCACGGTGGTCTCGCGATCAATGCTCAGTCCGGTGCCGAGACGAACATCGTCTTTCCGAAGATCAGGATTACCGTGAAGGCCGGGTCTTCCGGCGTGGTCGAGACCAATGTCCGGACCTCGGGCGCTGCAGGTACTTTCGGTGGGCCGGAGTCATTCTTGACCTTCCTCCCTCAGGTCAGTCACTGGCTCGCGGGAACGATCTGGGCGCCTACGTCCTGCTCACCCCGCGACAGCGAGACCGGCCCTCTCAATGCCGGTGCCGGCGGCCTGGCGTCGACAAAAATCGACGGGGACCTGGGACCTGTAGATCCTGAGCCCGGCACTGACGTCGTGACCACACTCGAAGGACCGGCTACCGCCGTAACCGGCACCAAAGTGTCCTTCGCTACTCACGTCGAACCGGAAAATGCCACGGGAACAGTCCAGTTCATGGTCGACGGCAAGCCCGCCGGCGAACCGCGGCCGGTGGTTCGCGGTATCGCCCGCCTGGATCTGACCTTCGGTAAGGCTGGAATCAAGTCTGTGACTGCGGTGTTCACCGCTACCGGTGACGAGGCGAAGCACATGTCTGCGGCACACATTCTCACCGTCACCGGCGATTCAACAGGTCCGGTCGATCCTAACCCGACCGATCCGGGCACGCCGGGCGGTCTGGGCAGCCTCGAGTCCGTTCTGCCGCAGCTGCCGACGGGTTCGCTCGGCGGCAAGTGATCACGGATCTACTTCACCGAACACTCGATGCCCGAGTTCTTTTGAAAGGCAATACATGAACCCCCGTTCTCTGGCTGTTTGCGCAGCCGTACCCGCTCTCGCGGCCGGACTCCTCGCTGTGTCCGCGCCGACAGCAGCAGCATCAGATGCCGTGACACGAACAGTTTCCTTCGAACACAAGTGCCGGGTCGACGGCGCCACCGATTGGGATTCGTCGTTCTCCGACAACATGGAGGTCACGGCGCCCACGTCCGTGCGTCCCGGCGAGCAGTTCACGGTGAAACTCCATCCCGGCACCATGCGTAGTTCGGATTCGGACACCGGTCGAATCAAGTACGACGTTGCGCTTCCGCAAGGGGCAACACTGGTTTCGTACTCTCTCGTCGGTGATTCGTCGTCCAACTTGACCGGCGAAGCTGCGGTACTGCTCCGTGTGGGTGCAGACGGAAATGCGAACGCCACCGGTGAATATTTGCGCATTACCGGGACCAGCAACAAAACTGTCAACGACGGTCCGAGCGCGAACGACAACAAGCCCAAGGAAGGGCTGCAGGTCAAGGCCAACACGGACTTCCGTCTGCCGGCAGTCGAATTGAAACTCGAAGCTCGCTCCGACGAGGGCAATGCGACGACGCACTTGCGTGCAGGGGCTTCGAGCCCGACTATCAAGATCAAAGACACAAGCATGAGCTTCGGCGAGTCCCGATGGGTCAATGCCGCTGGGTATTGTGTTGCTTCGGGCGACGGACGCGGCGCCCTCTCGACTACAGAGGTCTTCTCGACCAACCAGACCGAGACGACGGTCGCTGTCGCACTAGAGGCACTGACGGGCGAAGACGTCAAGATCGCGGCGAGCATCGACCCGAATCCAGGTGAGGGAACAGTCGAGTTCTTCGACGGCGATACCAAGATCGGCAGCGCCGCAGTCGATTCGAATGGCCATGCTGAACTGGTCTGGCCGTTCCGCGACCAGGGCGAGCATCGCATCACCGCAAAGTTTCTGGGTACCAAGAAGTTCAGTTCTTCGGAATCTGCGGACAAGACCGTGACCGTCACCGTGCCTGGTGTCATCGTCGTCGAGCCGGTGGATCCGACGGATCCGGAAACACCGGGCGGAACCGGAAGCCTCGGTGACATCTTCTCGAAGCTGCCGACGGGCTCACTCGGAGGCTGAGTCACCCAAACGGCAGGGGAGCGTCGACGTTTCGGCTCGAATCTGGGTGTGTGGTCGAATACTGGAATGACAGGTTCGAATCATGTCGAGAGCCGCAACGCCGGCGTTCCCTGTTTTTCTCAATGGGAGTCTCCGTCACGGAAACCGGGCCGGAACCACAAAAGGTAGCTCACCAAAACTCGTGCCCTTTTACTACCGTTGGTTGAAGAACTGCGCGATCCGCGGGTTCTTACATCAACAAGCCTTCGAACTCGCCGCTGCGGTTCAGGTATGAACAAGGTAGGGAAAATGCGCAAGGTTGGTTTGCTCGCGTCCGCTGCGGCAGTAGCTGTCAGTGTGGCAATGATCGGGACGTCTACGGCTTCAGCAGCGCCGGGAAGCATTCCCGGACACGGGCTGTTCGACGTGCCGTGGGAGGTGTTGCCGGGAACCTACACGACTTCTGGACCCGAATCGGCTGACATGCCATGCATTTACGGCCGAGCAAAAGTTGGCGGCGACGGTGAATTGAATGTCCTCGAGTTCGAAAGCACCCTCGAACCGGCGACGGTCACGATTCTCTTGACGGATTCTCGCTTCACCACCGCATATTGCGCTGATTGGAAGAGAGTGTCGTCAATCGGATCGTTGGACCTCGGATCACTTTTCGGGTCATAGACGTCTCCTGGTTTGACATGAATATCGGATATGGCTGTTCTTGCCATTTCGATTGAACACTCGGCTCGCGGATGCGCTCGTTCGTCTCGAGTTGCCGACCACTCGTCGCATGAGTCGACGACCAGGGACGTTGGCCCTCGGTATTTACCTACCACTCGGTATATTCTGCGAAGGTACGGACTTCGTGAACCGATGTGAGTTGGCTCCGGGGGACGTGCCGGCCTCGCAGGACCGCCCGCAAAGTCAGCCCGGTGAGGCCACCAGAAGTTCGCGCATTTCGACAGATTGCCGCTGGGTCCGTCCGCTACGAGGGGAGCGGACGGACCTGACAGCACGAGAGAGTGCCATGCCTGAACGTGGTCAAAGCAGAGTGGACGCGGGGATCATCGCCGTTGTCGCGATCGTTACCGGTGTGTTCGTTGCACTGACCGGTCACGGTCTCGTTGCAGCGCTGGCCACCGTGTTGGGGCTCGCGCTCGGAATGGCGATTGTGCGGTATCTGATCAAGGGCCGCTGATCAAGGGCCACTGATCACTGGACTCTGATCACCGTAAGAGTTTCAGCAGGTCGTGAGAATGTCGGCGATGGTGTCATGTTCGGCTTGGGTGACCCACAAACCGTATGCCGCTTTGACTTCCACTTGAGCAGTCACGTACTGGCAGCGGTAGGCCTTGTTGGGTGGCAGCCACGACGCCGCGTCGGAATCCGACTTCTTCTGGTTCGTGGGTCCGTCGACAGCGCGCAGGTTTCGAGGGTCGTTGGCGAGATTGGTTCGCGTTTGCGTATCGAGCTGCTGTGCGCCCTTCTGCCAGGCATCCGAGAGTGCGACCACGTGGTCGATCTGGACTGCAGAAGACGTGTCCTGGCCGCGAGTGAACGCGATGGTCTTGTTCGTGTACGGGTCACGGAGCGTGCCGGTTTGGACGGAGCAGCTTTTGGAGCCGTCCTTGAATGTCAGGTCGGTGAGGTCACGCCGCAGGATGTCGTTGCGCGTATCGCAGCCGTTGTGGCCGAACTCGACGGTGACGTCGTCCGTCCAGGCCGTACCGAACAGTGCGCGGTCGTAACCGGTCTTGGGTGCGCGTCCTTTGACGGGGATCTGTGCCAGCAGTTCAATTGCGGCGGACGAAGGAGTCGAGGCTTCGGTCGCGACCGTCGTCGTGACGCCGGATCCGATTCCTGAACCGAGAGAAGATGTTTCGGGTGCATCGGCCTTGGAATTGGCGCAGCCTCCCAGCACGATCACGGCAGCGATGCCGATGGTGACGCCGGTGATGCCGCGCCTGTGATGTGCCGTGCGTGCCATGTGCGAGAGTCCATTTCTTCGAGAGATGAACTACAAGTATGTCATTCGCGACATTTCGGGCTGAACCGGCACCTCCCGTCAGTCCGGTCGAAGTAGCCACCGCTTCACCGGGACGGAGACTAGAACTCGCGGGCCGTCGCGAGTCTCATCTGCGGCGTCCCATCCGTCGTATTTCTTGCCGAAAAGTCGCAGGAGATCACCGAACTCGTCGATGTTGCGATGAATTGTTGCGAGACCCTGTGCGACCCACGGGTCGCGTGTGGAGCCGTCAACCGCCAAGGAGACCCGAGGATCGTCCAGCAAGTTCCGGACCTTCCGATTCCTTTCGGCGCTCGGAATCCAGAATGTGTTCTGACGCAGCAAGAACCAGACCGGAGTCGTGTGCGGCGAGCCGTCAGTTCGAAGGGTGGTCAACCACACGCAAGGAGTGTCCGCGATAGTCACGGTCTCAGTATCGGTGCCCGCCGGAGGTACACAAGTCACGATGCGAAACAAACAAGGCCCGGTTGTCGCCGTGCGGCGATCTCCGGGCCTTGTCGGGAGGTGTGGAAGCTTCAGATCTCGATCTTGGGGGTCTGTTCGCCCAGCTTGTGGCGAGCGAGTGCCAGGTTCGCACGTGCGCGGTCGAGGACGAGGTACACGAACAGCGTCGAGAGTCCGGGCGTCTCGAGGACACGAATGAGGTGGTACTGGTTGCTCAGGGTAATCAGGATGTCTTCCAGGGTGTCGGTAATCCCCAAGTTACTCATCGTGCGGAGCTTTGCTCGCACAACCTCGGAGTTGCCGGCGCCGGCGTACTCGAGGCTGAATGACGGGTTGCCGCTCATGCCGAGAACCATTCCGCTGTCGGCGTCGACGACGGCTACACCGCTGGCACCGTCGATGCGCATCAATTCGCCGAGGATTTTGTCGATGTTGCTCATTACTTCTCCTTGGTTGGACAGAGCCGCGCGGGGCGACTCCAGGTGATGCTTCGGTGGTGAAGTCATCGGTACATTTCGAGGTGGAATCGTTGGTTGCGGCGTCGGGGGTGGGCCGGGCGGCAACTGTTCAGCCTGTGAGATTTGGGGGCTTGCTCCGCTATGCGCAGATGAGCGGCCGTTCGACGACTCGAATTCGTCGATGCGGTCTGCGGGCAGCCAGCCGTCTCCAGGGGGTGCGTTGAGCGGCCATCGCGTGTCTGTCTCGTAGTCCGGGACCGGCGGCTGGAGTTGTGGATACACCGGCGCAGTCAGTGGTCGCTTGTACGGAATCGGTTGACCGCCCGCGTCGCCGACGTTCGCGAACCAGGCGGCGTACCCGGGATCGCTGCGATCGAGGTTTTGCCCGCGATCGTCATCATCCTCCCGGGAACCTCGTCGACGAAAAAGTCCCACTCGTTCCAGCCCCTTAAAGACGAACTCTTTCCGATCGGTGCGTTCCGGATGAACGCGGCAGACCGGACAATCCCACCCGTAGTTACTTTGCAGTTAAATCACCGTAGCATGGGTTTGCGAAGGCGGTATACGGTCCAATACCGCAGACGGGAGGACGAGGCGCTCGGATTCGGCAGGCTGCGCGGGCGATTGTCGCTGATCGGCGATGCCGGTCCGTTCGAACCTCAGTGGCCCTCTGGCATCCTTGAGGGATGAAGAAAACGATCACCGGGTTCATCGGTGCCTGCTCGCTGGTGGCGCTGGTTGCCTGCGGTTCTGACGGAGACAAGCCGACCGAGGTCGGAACACTCACTTCCTCCGCTTCGGCGACCACCACGGCGACGCCGACGGCGTCATCCGAGGCTCCGGCAACGTCGTCGGACATGACTACCGAGGCACCTTCGGTCGAGTCGAGCGCTCCGGTGGAGGTTCCTTCGGACCCGAACGCAAGCTCGGCGCTGCCGCGGACATACGCGCAAGCCTGCGCCGACGTTCTCCGGTACCTCGACGCGTACCAGCCGGCAATCGACCAGTCGGGCGAGGAAATGGGTATGACGCGTGAATCATTGGCAAACGACATGATGACGTCCATCCAGGCTTATCCCGAATGGTCGAGCTTGTCTGCCGACGAGCAGGCCGAGGTCACTCGCGGATTCGCCGCAGCGACCGCAGGAAGCTGCTGACTTCCCTTCAGAACAACGATTCCTGAATCGCCACGCCAGGGGATACGAACTCGCCGACGGTGATGGTTCGACCGACCAGTCCGGACACGTCCGCGACAAAGCGTGGTGATTCAGGGTCGGTGTCGATCCGCAGCGATGCGATCGACCCGGCAAGGCCCTCCAAATACAGAGAATGCTCCCCGGACTCGAAAGTGTGCGGATACGCGATCAACGGTGCCGCATCGAAGACCACGTCGGCGCACGCCGGCGCCGTCCATTCTTCGGGAGCCTCCAGGATCTCGATGCCGTCGATGTCCGCCCCGATGTCCTTCAACTCGTCTTTGATCGACGATACGAAGTGATGCAAAGACTTTCGGAGTTTCTCGCGATCCAAAGAACCCGTCAGTGCTTCGATCTTTCGAGACGTACGGATGGCCTGGCTCAAGTGGAACTCTTCCGACACCCGGGCTTCGAGCGAACGGATGCTGTAACCGTCTGTCGACCGCGCGACGAACAACGCGCAGACTGCTCCCTGCTCGGCGACTCGCGGATGCTTGCGGAACTCGGACGCCGTCCCCACCTTCATCTGACCGCCGGCGAATACGTCGACGTAGAGCCATTGTGGTTGTGCGAGGTAGGTACGCACGTTCGGATGAATGTGCGCACCGCTGACGTGTGCCTGATGAACTGTGGTGAACCCCTCACGGTTTCGGCACCGATCGCATTGGCGTCCAGCAACGACGGTGGCCCCGCGGTCACACGGCGAGTGGCCTGAACCTTCTGCGGTGAGATCTCGCCACCCGAGGCAACGGCGGCCCTTCGCTTTGTCGACGGAGAATCGCAGTACCGAGTCGTGAGTGAAGAACGTCGTAGCGGAAGTGGTGTCGTCGACGCATCGGATCCGTGGTGCTGTCGGGTTCGACCATTCGATTCCGCGGACGAGCAGGGTCATGATGAAGTGTCGATTCCTTCTGGACGAGACGTCGTCGCGGTTGGCGCGGTAGTTCGCAGGTCGACACTTATGGTAGTCAGTGCACGTGCGGTTCAGTGCAGTGGTTGTGCCCCGCGTTGCCCGAGCATCAGTGTCATCAGCCCGGATTCCTGACTCTGGGTGTTGATCATGTCTCGGGCGGACTGTTTCACCGGCCCACTCTCGAGTAGTGCATCGGCGGCCTGCGCCATGGCGATCCCGCCGCGGTGGTGGCGTTCCATCAGTTGAAGGAACATGACCTCGGCATCGCTGCCCTGAGCGGCGCCCAATCTCTCGAGTTCCTCGGTCGTAGCCATTCCGGGCATGACCTCGGTGTCTGTGTCGGGCGCATCGGGTGCCGGGTGATGATGGCCATCGCCGGTGCCGCTGACGGATGCTTCCATCCACCCCATCGGCGTTCTACTGTTCGGTGGTACACCCGCCAGTCGGAGCCAACCGAGCATGACGCCGATCTCGGTTCGCTGAACGTCGTCGATCTGTTGGGCCAGCCTCGTCACTGCCTGGTCCACATCGGGACTCAGACGCGCGAGAATGAAGAGGGCCTGCTGATGGTGGGTCGCCATGTCGTGCACGAATCCGATTTCGGTTTCGCTCAGAACGGCTGTCTGCGTATGGTTCTCGGGCGCAAACAGGGGGCGCAATGCTGCGCCGAGTACGAGCAGCATCAGGGCCGCCGCGACCAGCGCGACGGCTTTGACCGATCGCGTAGCCGTCATGATCCGACAGTTGTTTTCTGGTCGGTGGGAGGTGTGTAGACGCCGTTTTCGAGCTGCATGGCAACAAAGCCGTTGTCGGCGCACGTCGCCCACAACGTGGTCCCTCGCCATTCGGGTGGGGAGAAGCACCAATCGGTGGAGATGTCGCCGAGAGCGACCATGCCTGACCGCGAACTCAGCGCTTGGCCGGGGTCGAACTGACCTTGCGCGATCGACTGCGCAATTGCCGGCGTGCTGAGAATGGGTACCCCGATGAGCGAGGCGAGAGCATGCGGCGAGTTGGCGAGTTGGAGATTGTCGCCGGTTCGGGCGGGTGGGTTGAAGTACGCAATTTCGTGGACGTCGAAGGGATCTCGAACATCGAAGACCCGAATCCCGCTCGAGATCCATCCACATGCCAGCGCCGTCGGGTCGACTGGGCGATCGGCGGAACAGTAGTGCGATTCGTACGCGAACAGCGATCCACCGGCAGCGGACGCCAGCGCGGTGTCTTGATTCTCCGGCAGATTGATTTCCAGCTTCACCGAGTTGACGACGGTCGGTTCGTTGTCATTCGAGATGTCGATCAATTTGACGCCGCCGGAACCACCCTCGTCGACGGTGAACAGGTACGGCGAACCGTCGTAGGTGACCGGAATGCTGTGTTGGGTGGCCCAGCCGTCGGTCCACGAGAGCTGGGACAGTTGGCGCACTCGCGGATTCGGGACGCGGCGCTGAACCTCACTGATGTCGAGAACATGTATTCCGCCGAGATTGTTCGACAGGTACATGCGATTTCCGTCGGGACTGATGCCGAAGCCGTGGGTCGACAACCCGATGAGGTCCTGCCAGATGACGCGGGGGTTGGCGGGATCGGTGAGATCGACGGCACTCACAACACCGGGCGCGGTGCCGGAAGACCAGTATGTGTTGCCGTCCGGTGAGAATCCGCCTTCGTGATTGGTGATGGGCAGCAACATTCCCAGATCGGTTCCGGGGCCGGGGTTGAGTAGTTTCGGGTGCGCGCAATCGGAGATGTCGTAGACCGACATCAGGCCGACGCCGGTCAAGAGCGGAACGCCCGTGCCCACCAGCAGCTTTCGTGCGGTGTTGACTTTGAGACTCTCCCACGTTCCGGCGAGCATCGCGGGTTCGGTCAGGGTAGCGGTGAGTGCGGGGTTGGCAGGATTCGATACGTCGAGAACTTGGACACCCTGCGCGGGGCCCAGGAGGTTTCCGGGGAAGAAGCTGCCGACGTACGAGCAGTGTTCGAAGTTGGTGGACGTGATTCCGCCGCCGCGACCCGAGTAGCCGCCGATCTGAGACATGTTGCAGCTGTATCCGTCTCGGCTGCGTCCGCTGTTTCGGTCCTCGGCGGGCACATCGCCCTGCAATCCTGTCTCGGGCATCGAACCGGGCCCGCATTCCGCGCGACTTGCTGCATTCGAGCCGACGCCTGAAGCCTCGAGGATGGAGCCGGGGGCAGCGGCGGGTTCGGCAGCGGCAACACACACCGGAAGGATGGTGATCAATGCGACGAGCGCGATGGCAGATCTGGTTCTGATGGTCGTGAACGATTTCATCGAGTCCAACTCCCGGTGCGGGATTGCCTTTCGTATCTCTCACGGACAGACGTGCCTCACGGACAGGCAGCACGGAGGGCAGGCGCGTGTTCGAGCGCTCACGACGGTCGGGTCGGGGTGTGAACCGGTGTCGGGCCGCAACCAACCGGACAATGCTGTCCGGTTGGTATCGTAGTGTGCGTGACATCGTCTGGCCGCGTCAATAGCGGATCCCTCAACAGAGGGCCGAGAGATGCGGCGCGCAATCGTGCGGCGCTCATCTCGGCAGCTCGCGAGGTGTTCGCCACTCATGGTTTTGCTGCTCCGCTCAGCCTGATCGCCCGCACGGCAGGCGTCGGCCAGGGCAGCCTCTACCGGCACTTTCCCACTCGCGAAAGCCTTGCCCTCGCGGTGTTCGACGAGAACCTCGTCGAACTGCAAGACCTGGCTGCCGATCCGGATTCGACTCTCGACGATCTTTTTCGTTTGTTGGTCGACCAGATCACCACCTCCATCGTGTTCGTGGAGGTCATCAAGCCCGTCTCCTTCGGCGACTCTCGACTGAATTCGGCAGGCACCCGCCTGACCGATCTCCTCGAAGGACGCCTCGCGGAGGCGCGTCGAGCTGGAAAGATACGCGAGTCCGTCACTGCTGAGGACGTGATCCTGGCGATCGCCATGTTTGCCGCGATCATGGAACGGACCGCCGAGAGCTCGCGAAGAGAAGTCGCGCACTCGGCGTGGAACCTTCTTGTGCAGGGACTGGCCGGACCGGCAGCGGCGGGCTGAGACGCGTTCGCCTCGCGCTTCGAAGTGATCGCCTAGGCTCGTGCCATGGCTATTGTCTGGACAGTTCCTCGCGCTATCGGCTCCACCCTGCTCGTTGCTCCGTTGATCAAGGAGTTCCTTGTCGAGGGTGACGGCACCCTCGATGCAAAACTGACTGCGGTCGGTACGGTCTCTGCCTCTCTCGAGAAGCAAGTCGGTCGCACGTTCACCTCGATCAGCGCTGCTTCGGCGGCAATCTTTTCCGGTGCTGCCGGCTCCAGTAGCGTGCCCGACGCACTCCGTCTGGCCGTGATGCGCACTCTGTCCACCGAGGTCGTGGTCCGGAAGCCGGCTCCGCAGCCGTTTACCGAGAAGGTCGGGAAGCGGCTGGGGCAGTATGTCTTTGCGCTGCGCGACCCACGCAACGACCAGGTATTCCATGTCGGACACGGCACGGGAAATCAGGTGTTCGCGCCGGTATTCGAAGCGCTCGGTGAACTCGCGAACCTCGAAGGTGCGGACGGCCCGGCCGAGGCGAATACTGCAGTGACCGCAGCCAAGATCGCTCGGATCCGCGAAATTTACGACGCAGGTTCGGCGGTGGAGCACTTCGTACTTCTCCGCTCGGTCTCTGCCGCTACCGATTCGGCCGCCACCACGGGAGAGATCGTTCGCGGAATCGCGGAAGCATTGCGGATCACCGACGCGGGAGACGGGCTGACCAACCTCGCTGGCGACACGTCGGACAAGGACACCCGTGCGACCCACGTCGAGGAACTCGCCTTGCGGTACTCGGCGGACCCCGCGCCGGAACTCCCGACACCGAGCATCGTCCTTCATGTACCGGCATCGGCTCGTCCGGGAGCAACGCAGGAAGAGATCTACGAACTCGCGCGCGCCGAGTGGTCTGCCGGGGCGGCTGTCCGCGCCGAGATCGGCATCCCGGTTCTGGTGTTTGCGGACAGCATCATTCGTGGTGCATTCCGCGCTCAGTCGTGGGAGGTGTCCACGCGCAACGCCGACGGAAGCCAGCTGTGGCGGTTCAACGGAACCGTCGACGACGAGCTTGCTGCCAAGTACGTCGGAACCGAAGTCACCCCCCACAACGTCGGCCTGAAGAAGTGGCCCGTCAGTGGTTGGGTCACGCGGTTGACCACCGCCCGCCCAGGTGCGGTTATGCCGGGACCTCGTAAGTCCAAGTAAGGCAACAGTTCCAGGTAGGCAACACTGTGGGGCGGGATCCGACCGGATCCCGCCCCACAGTGTTGTTGACGCCCTCGCCAGCGTCGCTATCCGAGCAATCCGCTTCCCAGATAGTCGTTCTCGCTGCATCCCGGCGGAATGAGATACACCGCCGAACCGATCGGCGTTGTCCACTCGTTGAGTGCGTCGAAGTCACTCAACCGCTGTTGGACCGGTAGATACTGCTCGGCGATGTCCCGTTGGAACGCTGCGAAGATCAATCCCGAGTTCGAGGTCTGCCCGATCTCGGGTGCGTCGTCGTAGTTGTACGCCCGACGGAAGAACTGCTCCTTCTCGTGTGTGCGGTGGGCTCTGGCGATGTGTGATCCTGGCGGGATAACCGGAATGCCGAACTTGTCCGTGAGAGTGAAGTCCGCTTCGTCGAATTCGTTGGTTCCGTTGAGCGGAGCGCCATTGGACAAGGTGCGCCCCATGGTGAGTTCGCGCCCCGAGCGGTCGAGTTCGTCCCACGTGTCCATTTCCATACGAATGCGTCGCAGTACCAACGAGGTTCCACCCGCCAGCCACGACTGACCTGCGCCGTCGTGCCAGATCAGTGAATCGAAATCCACTGTTCCCGGAGCAGGATTGACCGTCCCGTCCACCTGGCCCATGAGATTGCGCATCGTGGTTCCCTCAGGCATGGTGCCGCGAGCATTGCGGAATCCCTTTTGCGTCCACCGGATGGTCGTCAATGATCGGACGTTCTTGGTCAGGACTCGCACAGCGTGAGCAATGGTCACCGGGTCGTCGCCGCAGATCTGCAACAACAGGTCCGAGCCGCCCCATCGATCGTCGAGTCGATCGATCGCGTAGCTCGGCAACGGTTCGAACCAATCCGGTTGACGTGCCTGTAATCCCAGCTTGGAGAACAGGCCAGGGCCGTAGCCGACGGTCACCGTCAAGCGGGCCGGATCCACAGCCAGTTCCCGTTCGGTGTCCGCCAGCGCCGGGTTGCCGGCGGTGAGCCGTGACGCGTCCTCGGACCACATCTTCATGATTCCGACGACTACAGCTCGATCGGTTCCCGGCAAGAGGTCGAACCCGATGAAGGTGCCGTGCGCTTGTGGCGTGGTGTCGATGCCGGCTTGGTGGACTCCGTAGAACGGTTCCATGAGCTTGCCTGCTTGCTGCTCGTGTTCGCTGCGCTCGACCACTGTGGTTGCGCCCCAGGTTATTCCCGCGACGCCGAGCGCGGCGGCGCCTCCTCCGAGAAGGCGCCGCCGGCTGAGAGCTCGGCTGGGCGGGTTCGTGTTCTCAGCCACCGTGATTCGGGTCGTAGTTCTCCTGATTACCGGAGAAGTCGCGAATCTGGGCCGTGAACGTGGTGCTGGAACCGTCGTCGTAGATCAAGGTGAGGTCGGTTTCTGCGCCGGGGAGCAGTGGCGCGGACAGGTCCATGAACATCAAGTGGTCACCGCCCGGCGTCAGGGAGGCGGAACCGTTGGCGGGGACCAGGAAACCGCCGTCCTTGGGGCGCATCGTCATGGTTCCGCCGTCGCCGGTCACAACTTCGTGCAGTTCCAGTCGCGACGACGCGGGGCTGGTTGCCGAGACCACGCGCACGTCCTTGTCACTGGAGTTGACGAGTTCGGCGAATGCCGCGCTCATTCCTTCCGGCGCCGCCTTGACCCATTGATCCTGAACGGTGATCGATTGTGCAGCTTCGGTTTCCTTGTCGGAGTTGGAAGAACAGCCGGTCAGAGCGAGAGCCGCGGTGAGTGCAACAGCTGCGAATATCTTTGTACGAACAGTCATGTGTATCTCCGTATTTCGTGAAGTGTCAGGTGGTGGCACGGCGTTTGAACGCCGCAATGCACACGTCGATCAGCAGGAAGGCGAGCAGGCTGATGCCCAGTAGCGGCACGAACCAGCCGACCAACGCCGTGATCGCGACGAGCGCAACGATGCTGATCGGGGAGAGGTTGCGGATTCCGCCACGGGCGGGGACCCGGCCGACTGCCCAGTCGGAGCTTCTGGTGGGGCGTCGGCGCCACCACATGATGTAGCCGCGGATCACGACGCTGACCAGCGCGAGTGCCAATGCGGCGAGTGCGATCTGGTTGGCAAGGCCGAACAGCAGACCCATGTGGAGCTGGATTCCCCAGGCCGAAAGTTTGGCTGCGAGTGGCCAATCCGAGAACCACAACTCGTCGGTGACCTTTTGCGTCGCTCCGTCGATTGCGATGGTGTTGTTGCTGTACACCCAGGGCTGACGTGTCTGGGCGACGGTGAACGCTGTCTCGGCGTTCGCCGGTATCGATACTTCGACCGGACCGGTGATCCCGTTGTATCTTGCGATACCGAGGATTGTGTCGACGCGTCCGACGTTGGTGTCTGTCAGCGTGCCGGTGGCGGCGGGGGCCATGTCGTGACCCTCGTGCCCGCCCGTTGCCGGTGGGGGAGCGTCGCCGAGAGTCTTCACGACGGAGGGCGTCGTCCAACTCAATGCGGTTCTCAGATTGCTGACGTTCTCTCCGGCGTACGTCGACCACGTGAGGCCGGTCGCCGAGAGAAAGACCAATGCAACTGCTATCCAGATGCCGACGACACCGTGCCAGTTCAGGGTCCGGCTTCGTCCGGTGGACGCTCGATCGATCGTGAGCAGTCGAGCGTTCCGGGCGGTGCGGTATCGACGGAACCAGAGGTAGACACCGCCGAGGGCGACCACCCACATCCACGACGCGGCCAATTCGCTGTAGAGGCGGCCGGGTTCGCCCAGATGTAGGTGGCGATGCAGTTGGGAGATCCAGGTTCGTAGTGGCAGCGAACCACTGCTTCCGTACACCGCCAACTCGCCGACCGGCTGTGCGAGCACCGGATCGACGAAGACCGCGAGCCTCTCCGATTCGCCCAGTGACGGATCGGTGAACAGGACCCGGGTGGTTTCGCCGGCGCCAGGCGACGGACGTACTGCCGAGACAGTCAAGTCGGGGCGGTACTGCTGAGCGGAACGGATCTGGTCGTTCAGAGACGCGATCTGTCCGGTGGTGTCGGTCTGGAGGTAGTCGTCGTAAACGAACTTCTCGATGGTGGGCGCCATCGCGTAGATACCGCCGCTCAGCGCGGCGATGAGAATGAACGGTCCGATGAGGATGCCGGCGTAGAAGTGCAGGCGCAGGATCAGGGGTCTGGCGCCGCCAACCTGTTTCTTCGGGGGAGAACTGTCGTTGGACGCGCGCGTCTGTGCGCGCTCCAATTCGGGTGCGGACATGCGTGTACTCGATCCCGCCGTGCGCCTTTATTAACCGCGGGCGGTTAATAAAGGCGCACAGCAAAGTGGCGCACGTATTCACGTGCGTGAAGTGAAAAGGGAAGGTGAGTTACACGAATGCCGGTGGGCCGCGAGTGCCCAGGCCGGAGGTGAGAAGTTGACGCAGAACAACTTTGGCGCGGTATCGAGTCCGCGCAGTGAACGGCGAGGGCTCAGGTGCCCACGGGCGCAGAAGCACTGCGACGATGGCGGCCACCGTCGACGCCGCCACGACGTACCCGCGTTCTGCGCCGCGAATCAGCACTGCGCACACTCCGACGGCAGCGATGTGCGCCGCCAGCATCGGAAGGGACAGGAGCAGTCCGTGCTGATGATCCGAAGCGATGGTCAAAGTCGCGTGACCGATGGCCTGACCCGCAGCGAGCATGAGGGCAAGCAAGAGCGCGGGGGAGCGACGGGTGTCGATGGACGTGACCACCGCGCCGACGCTCGCGCACGCGAGGATCAACAACACCACCGCGCTTTCGGACGGGGCCATGCCGCCGCCACCGAGGGCGTGGGCCGCGACAGAGACCGCGCCGGATGTGCCGCCCACGAAGGCGCCGCGCAGCTGCGCGACATCTTTCGGACCCGGCGTCATACGCGAAAGGATACAGGCAGCTACTACGACGGCTAGTAGTCGAGTCCGGCGCATCGGATTGACGCCGTCGACGGACGCCGTTACGTTCGGCAGACATTCAGGTTTCAATGGGGGAGTGAAATGTCCAGAATGAGATTATTTGCCGTGTCAGCAGTTCTGGGGTTGATGTCATTTTTGATCAACCCACCATCTGTGACTGCCGCGCCAACGGTCTGTCCGGTCAGTGACTACGGCATCGTCTACGCGAATCAATCGTCCGCCCCAGCGGTGCGTGAAGCTGCGCTGAACCTGATCGACAGCGCAGGCGTGAGTTGGGTTCGTATCGATGCGTTTTGGTCGCAGATTCAATCCGGGGGCGTTAATTCCTATAGCTGGGGTCCGCTCGACACGGTCGTGAACGAGGCTATCGCTCACGGAAAGAAGATCATTCTCCTGCCACATACAACGCCGGCGTGGGCTCGACCTGCAGGTGCTCCTGCGGACGACAAGTACGCACCGGCCGACATTTCCAAATATGCGACGTTCGTGAACAAGCTTGTTGCACGCTATGCACCTAAAGGCATCATGTCTTACGAGATCTGGAACGAACCGAATATCAGTATGTTCTGGAAGGACTCGGTTGCTAATCCGAAGCCTAATCCCGTGCGATACGCACAATTGCTGAAAGCGGCTGCTACCTCGGCCCGCTTGGCGAATCCTTCGATCACGATCATCAGCGGCGGTATGTCACCTGCCACGGACGCTGCCGACGGCAGCCAGGTCGCGCCGCTCACATTCTTACAATCCCTGTATACGAATGGTGCACGGTCATCGTTCAACGCTGTCGGGCATCATCCGTATTCGTATCCGGCGCTGCCTACAGACGAACATGACTGGAACTCGTGGTCTCAGATGAGTGTCGAGTCGTTCGCGGGCGGCGGGATCGTTCGGCCGAGCCTTCGCGGAATCATGACTGCCAACGGAGATTCTGCAAAAAAGATTTGGATTACCGAGTTCGGGGCGCCGACAAGTGGGACTCCGGACAGCGTCAGCGAAGCGCGTCAGCTCGAGATCTATCAGTCGGCGATGGCGGACAAGCAAACCAAGCCATGGTTGGGGCCGCTCATCTTCTACCGGCTCAACGACTACGCGCCATACGGAGCAACGACGGATCGAGAGTCGTATTTCGGTGCAGTGAGGTCGGACGGCACCGTCAAGCCGAGTGCTGCATACGTGAAGAGTGTGCTTTGCCCGTGATGAAGGTCGAATGGTAAGAGTGATCCGGTCGGACTGGCAGGAAGCCGAAGGGGCGGGCACTTCGCTCGGAAGCCTGGAATCCTGCAGCAGCTGAACACTTGTCCATGAAGGGAGGGTGATCGCCCAGGCGATCACCCTCCCTTTTCTCGTTTGGTACCAAGGGATTTGCCCTGGCATTGCGGAGAGCTGTTTTCAGCGGCAGATGAAGATATATGTGCCGCATATCGTTACGGCGTTCGTATTTGCTGAGAATGGCGCCAGCGGGGGGACCAAAGTCATCGAAAGGCGGGTGTAACGGTCTGAAGTGCTGTGACGGTATTGAGCAGAGAACGGCAAGCCCGCCAGAGTGATAGCGTCCGAGAGGCTATGTCCGAATTGATTCCGACCTCGACCTAGGAAAACGGTGCGCAGCGATAACAACGGTTCGAATGGCGGAGTCCTGGGGAACAACTCGGGAACGACTAGAGGCGACGGCCTTTTCGACGCGTCCGACGACGGCTACTCAACCTCGATTCGAACTGTCACGTTCACACCGCAATTCGACGAACCAGCCGCAAAACCGTTGCCCAGCCAGCGGATGCGCCAGCAACGTCGTGAAGAGCCCACCGATTTTCGAACCTCGACGCCCAGGCCTATGACCTCCGTCGACGACCTGGACATCATCAAGCGGGCGAAGCGTCCACCTGAACGCGGTTTGGGCAGTGTGTTGTTCAAACTCACCGGCGGTCGCATCAACACTGGGCAGTCGGCTGCCGAACTCGAACACCAAGCTCTGGTGCGCCGTGCCAACCGCACGGTGCGCGGCGTGTACAAGATCGCTTTCATCTCGCTCAAGGGCGGAGTGGGAAAAACCACGGCGGCCAAGACCGTCGGATCCACGTTCGCCTCGATCCGTGGCGATCGGATCGTAGCCATCGACGCCAATCCCGACCTGGGGACTCTGGCTGATCGTGAACGACGTGAACATCATCTGACCGTTCGTGATCTGTTGGCTGACGGCGACATTCGTACCTACAGCGATGTTCGCTACTACACGTCGCAAGGTGACAGCCGGCTCGAAATCCTTGCGAGTGAAGCAGATCCGGAAACTTCGGAGTCGTTCAACGAGCAGGACTACCTCGATACCCTGCGGATTCTCGAGGTGCACTACAATATCGTCATCACCGACTGTGGCACCGGAATCATGCACTCGGCCATGTACGGAATTCTCGACGAAGCAGATGCCCTGGTTGTCGTCAGCCCGACGGCGCAGGACGGTGCCCGTAGTGCAGCAGCAACGCTCAGTTGGCTGACCAAACATGGATACGCAGATCTGGTGAGCAGGTCGGTTGTGGCGATCAATTCGACGCGGCCGGGTTCGTCTTCGCTCGATCTCGACCAGCTCGAGGACGTTTTCGCTCAGCGAGGGGTGCGCGCGGTCAAGACCCTGCCCTACGACGATCACCTCGGCGAGGGCGGTCCGATCGACTTGAAGTTGTTGAACAAGCGCACTGCGCGGGCATATCTGGAGCTCGTGGCAGCGATTGCCGATGGTTTTCCGGACTCGGTGGGCAAGCACGCTTCTCGCTGAGGGTGCTCGCCCCCGAATCTGATCAGAGGTCGTTGTTCAGGGGTGCCGAAGTATTGCGCCGTAGCCGTCGGCGAGAACCAGGCGTTCGTCGATCTGTACCAATTCGGTACCGGTCCCGATTGCGATGTAGGGGAGTACGCGATCGGCGGGCCCGATCAGCTTTCCGCTCGTGACTTCCTTGTCGTCGGGGTCGGTGAGCAGCAGCGTTTCGACCTTGCCCTGCTCGAGTGCGTCGAGGACGCGTGCGGTCCCGTCGATGGAGAGACCGGAGTCCCGTCCCTGCTCTGCGACGTAGCGTTCGGTTTCCGTATCCATTCTGCGCAGCCGCTGCGTGTCGATCAGTTCACGAATCGACTTCGACACCTCTGCGGGTGTCGAACCGACTGAACGCGAACCCTTTTCGACGTCCACCACTCGTAGCGTCGACGGTAGGAGCTGAGCAAAAGCTTTGCGTGACTGTACTTCTCCGATCACGACTACCAGCGCAACCTTGTGTTCACGGGCGAGCGCCGCCGCGCGCTCCACGGCCAGAGTCAGGTTCTTCCGGATGTTCTCCTCCACGAGGCCTTGGCTGTCGGTGTACCGCTCCTGACCGCCGACGTGTGCCTTGTGGACCGGGAAGCCGTCGCCGTCGACCGATTCGCCGTACACGTCACGCCCGCGCGCATCGCGTACGCACAGGTCCGCGCCGGTGTGGTCGACCTTGGCGATGAGGAACGGCTCGGTGTCGTATCCATGCGCGATCAGTGGAATCAGGTAGGGCAACTCGCCCAAGGTTGCGATGGTCGATCCGGCAGGTTCGAGCAGAATGTCGTCGATCAGCACGGCCTCCGGCGTGGCGACGATCGCCCGCCCGGCGCGTCCCGAGATTCCGTGATGGTTGTCCTTCACCTCGTCCAGCCGTGCGATCAGTGATTCGGATGCGCCCTGCTTCGAGAGTTGATTGCGCATCGAGCGCCATTCGAGTTCGAAGCGCTCGCGCGCATCCTCCCGGTTGCGAACGTCCTCGAAGTACACGGAGGCAAACGGGCCGTCACTCGAACCGACCTTCTTCAGTCGCCCAGCATGCATGTCGGCTCCCTTCTGTAGTGGTCCTATGCCGCGTACCCGACAACTGGTGATTCGACACGACTGCTTTCAGTTCGCACGTTTGTTCGACTGCTGGTACTGTCTGTGAACGTGAGGGTGGTGCAGAGGGAAGCCTGCATCACCTTCACGCCAAGAACCCGGGACCTGCCGCCGACTGCCTTCGGTGGCAGGTCCCGATTCTGTTCACTCGGCGTCGTCGGCGCCCTTTGATCTGTCGGAACTCTTGCGCCAGTGGGTAAATCGTTCCTTGATATCCGACGCCACATCGCCGACGCCGTTTCCGACGGCGCCCACCGCGCCGCCCAGTCCGCTGCCGATGTCGCGCACCATTCGGATCAAAGGGTCTTCTGATTCGTCGAAGTTCTGCTTGTAGGTCTTGGCCGCATTCTTGAACTCGTCGCTGATCTTCGCTCCGTCGTCTTCTCCTCGCCGCGGGTAGTTTCCGCGCAGAATTGCGGCGTAGCCTCCACTGTCCACCCACTGCTTGAGTTCTGCGGCGCGAAGTACCGAGAACGGGTGCGAGAGCAGTTCGATGTTGAGGAGCTTGAGTACACCGTCGCGGAGGTCGCCGCTGGCGTCGTACTCGGCGGCCTGGGCCAAGAATGCGTCGATGTCGATTTCACTGACTCGGGATCCGCCCGCCAATTTCATCTGGACGCGGATCGCGGTGTGGACGTCTTGCCCGCACAGCAGTCCGGCGCGATCTCCGGACAGTTCGGACTTGCGCTGCCACTCCATGAGGGCCGCGATGATCGCGCGCAGCGCCCACCCGCCGACGGGCAACCAGCCGATGGTTCCGGCCAGTCGCATCAAATGCATCAGGATGGTCCGATACACAGCATGACCGGACAGCGCGTGGCCAAGCTCGTGGCCGATGATGAACCGCTGTTCCTCGTAGTTCATCACGTCCAGTAAGCCGGTTGTGACCACCATGAACGGCTTGTCCATGCCGATGGTGAAGGCGTTGACCATCGGGGTTTGGAGCACGAACAACTCTGGTGTCTCGTCGGCCTGCAGAATGTCGACGCAGTCGCGTCGCAGGTCGTTGAGGTCGCTGAACTGGCGTTCGTCGACTCGCACGGACGTGGCGAGATACATGAGGCGATGCTGACGTTCTTGGAGCAGACCGGACAGCGTCCGCAGAACGGTGTCGAACCCCCGAAGCGTCCGGAGCGTCACCAATGCAGCCCGATCGGCTGGGTGTTCCCACGCACGCGAGCTGATGTCCGGGAACTCGATTCGGGTGCGATCTGGTGCAGTGGTCATGGTGGCCCCTCACTTCGATGTGTGTCGACTCACCTCCAGGGTAACGACTAGTCGGTTTAGCGTGGATTTTCGGCAGTTCATTCGGTCGGTTGAGGAAGCGTGCAATCCGTCACTTTGGGATTGACGCCGAAATAGTTCAGCGGGCCGGCGACGACGGTGAGCGCGATGGTCCCGACCCCGGCGCAGTTGGTCGGCGAACTGCTGTAGTAGCCGCGCTGGCCGGCCGCGACGGCCCCGACGATCAGCCAGATCAGAACGATCAGAGTCACAATTCTCATCATGGCGTGCTCGATTCTTCAAATATTGTGGTGCCCAGCGAAATACCCGGTCAGAGTGGGTATGAAACGCTCGACTGACGGGTATCCACGGTGTATGCGGCTCGAGGCGGGCGTATCCGCCCGAGTGAACGCACTGAAGGAGCTTGTCATGATCATCCTCGGCGTAATCCTGCTGATAATCGGCTTCGTGGTGAACATTCCGATCCTGTGGACGATTGGTGTCGTCTTGCTGGTGATCGGAATCATCCTGTACGCGCTGGGCGCGGCCGGGCATGCCATCGGTGGTCGGCGGCATTACTACTGATCCGGAGGCGGGCCGCCATGCGCATCCATGCCCGCCGGCGCGGTCGGGAGGGTGCGTCGAACGGCACGCGCGATCAGTTCCCGAAGGCAGACCTGGCGCAGCGTTCGATGTTGCCAGTCGCTGCCGCTACCGGTGACCAACTTGTGGCGCAGCGCCGACTCCACACTCGCGTACTCACCCGTCTCGTGGAGTGAGTCGCGGAGATGGATCAGGAGTCGGCGAAACAGCTCCGTGGCCGAAATTCTTTGTGCGGTAACCGGATCGATCAGTGTTCCCAGGATGCCCTCCTTCGCGGACACCCATGTCGCGATGCGGAGACTCTCGAGAGAAGCGCGCGGTGCGGGCACGCCTTTGTCTACGGCGCGCAGCGCAGTGGCGACCAGAGCACGCACAAGTGTCGCAAGCAGCACGGCGTCGTCGACCGTCGGTTGAACGTCGCAGACCCGGATCTCGACGGTAGGTAGGTGGCAGGACGGTCGGATATCCCAGTAGGCCATCCGCTTGTCGAGCATCACTCCGCAATCCACCATCATCGCGACCGCGGTGTCGAAGTCCTCGGCGGTCTCGAAGTACGGCGGCGGTCCGGCCACGGGCCACCTGGACCACTGAACCGCTCGCCAACTCGCGAATTCTGTGTCGACTCCTTGGTGGATACGGGAATTGGCGCTCAGGGCAAGCAAGGCCGGTAGCCAGATGCGCACGTGATTGCAGACCTGCACTGCCTGAGCTTGATCAGCGACGCCTACATGGATGTGGCAACCGCAGATGCTCTGTTCGGCAGCGAGGGCGCCGAAGTGTTGCCCCATCTGCCGGTAGCGAGGCGAGTCGCTTATCTCGAAACGGGAAGGTCCCGAAAGCGGTGCGCCGACGGCCAACAGCCTGCAGCCGTTCAACTCGGCCGCCTTCCCCGCGAGCTGACGCATGTCGATCAGGTGGGTTCGGAGCTCGTCGATGCCCTGGCACACGGGAGAGTTGGTCTCGACTTGGCAGCGGGACAGTTCGAGCTGAAGATCCAAACCCAGTGTCGACGCGGTTTCCGCAACCGCGGCATTGTCGGTGGACGGCAACCACGATGTCGGGTCGACGAGGATGAATTCTTCTTCGACGCCGATGGTTGGGGTCGTCGATTCGTAGCGGCCGGCGGTGGATCCCGTCGAGCAGGTGGCGCTCATGCTCGCGTCTACCCGGTCGGTGGAAGGCGGAAACAGACACGAGGAAGCCCCGTTCTCGTCGGGAGAACGGGGCCTGTGGTCGGTCTTGCCAACATCTCGGAAGCGTCAACGAGCCCTTGCACACCGTGTGAATCTGGGGACTGGCGTGCCTGGGAAAACGTACTGTGCCGGACTCGGTAAAACGAGACCCCCAGGCATGTCTCACCCCCTATTTCACCCTCGGGTGAGCTTGCCCGTACGCCCGCACACCTGTGGTCGAGTCGCGGATCATGTCCTGGCGTACTGCCGTGGGGCAGCCTCGGTTCTGTCCGTGGAGTCGGCCAGTTATCGGGCCGATTTCGGAGAAATGTGAACTCATCTAAACTAACGTCCAACAATTGGATATGAAATTTTGGTGGAGCATGCGCGCTCGGTGACTTAGTGCAGGCGCGATCAGTTAATCGCGCGCACAGTATCAATTGAAGCTCTCGAATTCTTGAACTGGTATTGCGTTCGATCAGCGGGAATCACTAGTGGTTACATGTGAATTCCAAAGATGTGGAGAGGTGTCAAGGATAGTGGTGCAATCGATTCGTTATCGCGGTCGAATGTCCGACAGAACTGCATACCTTCTATGTCGAAACTTCGTCTACCTTGCAGTCTCTGATTCAGGCTTTCGCCAGGAATATCTATGGAAATCGACGCGACCAGAAATTTTTCTCAAAGATTACCCACCTGTGAATTGGGAACTATTCGTAGGTCGTGGATGAGGGGAATATTGCTTGTAGGGCTGTTATTTGCGGCAATTTGCTCACATCTTGCTGAATGGGGAATTTGCAGTCGAAGTGTTGCCTGGTCGAGAAAAAATCCCATTGATGCTTTACATTGGGAATTGCAAGATGCACGTTTCATCCTCCAGTGTTAAACGAAAGGACGAACGCAATGGGTAGCTTGGAAGATTTCGACATCGCGACACTTCTTCAGAAGGTCATCGCATTCTTCGACGGATTCTCGTCGGACGAGACTGACCCTCCCACGGGCTAAGACTTACCGAAGCCGCTGCGCATCCTGGTGACACCGGATGCGCAGCGGTTCTCCGTATCCGGCTCTCATCTGCCGATCCGGCCGGAGACTGCGATCGGCACGTCGAGCACCTCCGGCGCCGACGCGCCTCCCTCTGTCGTCCGGCCGTGGTGGGAACCTGCGTAACCGCGAGCTGGAACGATCTTTGTCACATAAAATGTTAGGTATTACATATTGGACATCGATCGGTATTAGGGTGCAGGTATGGGGACGAAGCAGCCGGCCGGTTCAAGCGCAGATCGTAGTACCCGCGACGAAAAGCAGAGTGCCGTATTCCAACCACTGGCACGGACCAGCTTGCGCAGCGATGCCACGAGACTGCTTCGGGCTCGGATCTCGAGCGGTGAACTCGAGTCCGGCCGGCTCTACGCGATTGGAGACATCGCTGCGCAGCTCGAAGTCTCGCCCACTCCGGTACGCGAGGCTCTACTCGATCTGAAGAGCCAAGGTCTCATCGAGATGGTGAGGAACCGCGGCTTTCGCATCGTCGAACTGACGGATGACGAACTCGAGGAGATCGTCGAAGTTCGGTTGATGCTCGAGCCACCTGCAATGGCGAAGGTTGCTGTGCTCGAACCCCCGTTGGATCTCACCGATCTCTGGACGCTGAGCAAGCGCGTCGAGAACGCCGCGGCTGAGGGGGATCTGGTCTCCTTCCTGACCCTCGACAAGGACTTTCACCTGGAACTGTTGGCTGCACTGGGTAACGCACGGCTGGTCAAGGTGGTGGAGCAGTTGCGCGATCAGACCCGACTGTCCGGGCTCAAAGGCATTGCGGGCAGCAAGGATCTGGTCGGGTCCGCGCGAGAGCACGATCAACTCCTGAAGGCGTTGGAGTCGCGAGACCCGGTTGCGGCCGAAGCTGTCATGACTGCACACCTCCACCACGTCAGCGGATTGTGGGCCGGACGTGCCGAAAAGTCCGACTGAAGCGGTCCACCCCGAACGCACCAGCATAGGCGGGGAGGCTTCGGCCGAACACGCTGCGAGCGACCAACTCTCCGGTGACGGGGCCGAGGGTTATACCCAGCATCGCGTGGCCGGTCGCGACGGTGACATTCGGATGGTGAGTTAAGCGACCGATGACGGGCATTCCGTCCGGTGTCATCGGACGTAGCCCCGACCACGGGACTGCGTTCTGCGGACGTTCCCAGTTGTCGAAATAGTCGGCCGCCGAGGTCAGTATTCCTCCGGCCCTTCGCCTGTCGATGTGTTCACTTCGGCCACCGAATCCCATGGTGCCGGCCAGTCGGGTCGCGCCGGACAACGGCGTGACGGCAACTTTGGCTTCCGATAGATACGACGCCCGAACTCCAGCGGGGAACATCGGTGGAACATCAAAACCATAGCCTTTGCCCGATTGGACGGGGAGCGTGTACCCGAGGGCACGGACCACGTCTGCGCTCCAGGCGCCCGCGGCGACCACAAAATGATCCGACGTCATCGGCCTGTCTGCCCCAGACGCCGTCACGTTACCTGTGAAGTCTGCCGACAGCGTGAGTTCGGTGCCTTCCATGATCTCGACTCCCAGGCTCTCGCATTGCGCGATCAAGCTCTCGATGAAAGCTGCAGGGTCGAGGAATCTTTCGTTGGGACAGACGATCCCACCGAGAACCGAGTTCGAGAGTCCCGGCATCATCTGAGCCGTTCGGGCACTGGTCAGTACGTCGAATTCGTCACCGCCGAGTGCTCGCACCAGCGTCATTTCTTCGGCGTGAGAATCGAGCGACTTCTGTGTACGAAACAGCTGCACCAACCCGGATCGGTGGTTCTCGAACTGCAGCCCGGAGCGCTCGAGTTCGTCGAAAAGCTCGAAAGTCCGATGATTGAGTGCCATCAGATTTCGCAGACCGGATTCGAATTTCGTTGTAGTGCAGTTGCGAAGCATCGCAATCATGAAGGAGACGAAGCGAGGGTCACGGCTAGGGCGGATGTACAGTGGGCTGTCAGGACGCAGAATCCACTTCAGCGATTGGGTCAGTACTCCGGGCGCGGGGACGGGTGCTGACATGCTCGGGACGACCCACCCGGCATTGTGTCGCGATGCGCCGGCTCCTGCAGTCCTCGCGTCGACGACACAGACCTCGGCTCCTTCGGCAGCTAAGGCCAGCGCCGAGCACAACCCGATCGAACCCGCACCGATAACGGTCACTCTCATAGAAATTTGCCCTCTACTGACGGTTGGCGATCGTCATCTGCCCGCGGAGGCCGGCAGATGCCAATTGATAGTTGACGGTGATCAGTCCGATGATGTCGTCGACGGTGTCCAAGCGATGCTCGATGGTTCGATCTGACGTTCGCCGAGAACCTGGGACACCCTCCGCCATCTCCGCAGCAGTTGTTGTCGGGTGAACGATTTCGAGTACCCACTCGTCGCGCAACTCCGTCGGCTTCAACGAGTCACACTGTTGCACAGCTCGTCTGGATGCATCGCGAATGGCTGCGCACGCCAGAGTCGGCGGCAGTGAGTTGGTAGCCGACCACCCGTGCGCTTGTTTCACCACGACGGTTTCGGTCGAAGGAGATGTAGCGCTGACCAACCCGCAGATCACGTCGTCTCCAGTGACCAAGCCGACCGGCACGCCGTGGGTAGCCGCGTAGAGCGAGTTCACATCGCTTTCCGACACGGTCCTGCCGTCGAGGCGAACATCCGTGAACAGAGCCGAGAACGTATGTGCCAGCACACCCGGACCACCCGCAGGAGCGTGGTAGCCGACAAAAAGAGCCACGTCGTGTTCAGTGGTGAGACCCTCTGCCATGCACTGCAGCTTCGGCGATCCGAACAGAACCCGCGCCCGCGGATCCAGTTCGGCGTGCAGCAGATTGTCCATCGTTCCATGACTGTCGTTGACGAGCACCGATTGCGCGCCCGCGTCGAATGCTCCGGCGATTGCTGCGTTGGCCTCGGCTGTCATCAGTGCTTGCGCACATTGGTATCCGTGACCTCCACGAACTATCTGGTCGAGCGTCGCGATTCCTGCGATGCCTTCCATGTCCACCGAAATGTAAACGTGCATAGTGAGACTCTCCGTCTGTCGATTGTCTTCGCGACTACTCGGTCCGAGGTGGTCAACCGTTCGGGATGGACAAAGCTTCTCGTACCGTATTCGCCAGGACGATCGAGGCAGGCACCTCGGGAGGCGTCGTGGCAACCAGTCGATTCTTCGTGAGCGCGAAACTCAAACCGTAGTCCGGATCGGCGAACCCGTACGAACCGCCGAACCCGCTGTGGCCGAATGAATTCGACCGTCCGCCCATCGCAATCCCTTTGTCGCCCAGTAGATAACCCAAACCCTTGCGGACCGGCGCCTTGTGCGTTTGATCGTACGCATCGGTTTCCAACGTCGTTGTAAGAGTGGTCCGCGCCGGCGGGAGTAGACGCACTCCGTCCACACCATCGCCGATCAACGACGCGTAGTGTCTCGCCAACGATCGGGCGGAGGTGATGGCGCCTCCGGCAGGTACCGCGGATGCCTGAATCGACGGGGTGTTGAAGAGTTCGGCCATGATCCGAGTATCGGGGCTCGACGCGGGACCGGTCAGAACTGATTCGTCATTCGCGAGAACTGCGATGCGGTCCTTCACCGAAGCGGGAACGCCGAAGAACAGATCCGTGATACCTAAAGGCTCGCAGATCAGTTCGGTGACGATCTGGCCGAAGGGCTTTCCGTACACGCGACTTGCTACCTCGCCGAGAACGAATCCGGAAGACAGTCCGCGGTACGCGGTCTCGCTACCCGGAATCCACATGGCCTCGGACTCGGCCAGGCGAGCGCAGGTGCCGTCCCAGTCGTCGAGGTGAAAGTCGTGTGTGATGTCTTGGACTCCGGAGGTGTGTACGAGGACCTGTCGAATGGTTGCCTCTCTCTTGCCGTTCTGTCCGAACTCCGGCCAATAGTCGCTCACCCGTGCGTCGTAGTCGAGTTCGCCGCTTTCGGCCAGCAGATGCACCGTCGTATACATCAGACCTTTGCTGCACGAGAAGATCGGGAACAGGGTGTCACTTCGGACAGGCGCATTTCGAGTGGGTTCGGTGTGTCCGGACCAGGCATCGACGACCAGCTGACCATGCTGGTACACCGCCACCTGGATGCCGAGTTGGGTGTCTGCGCTGACCATTGCGTCGAGCTCGGCCTGCACCACCCGCTGTACGTCGACAGTCATCTTTCGCGTCCTTCGTACTTTGCGATCTCGGTACAAAAGTATTCCGAGACAACGGTGGTCAGTGATTCGAGATACCGTTCGCCGCGTGACGCCAGTGCGGCGGCGGGGTCGCCCAGAATGCCGTTCACCGACAATGCTTTTGTCCCGCCGTCGAACAACGCGGCGGCAGTGTCCTTGTCGAAGCGTCCGAGGAATCCGGGCTCGGCGGCGGTCATGTCGACGAGGTCGGGTCGCAGTGCGAGGACTATCGATGTTTCGAAATCGCCGGCATGAGAACCGCAGGCTTCGGGAGAGATCGAATCCTGGTCAGCCACTGCTTCGAAAGCCGCGAGCAACTGGAGAAGGTCGGTGTGTGCATGAATCCGTGTCTCGCCGATCCGGGGCCCGACTCTCTCGATCAGATGCGCGAGGGGTTCGAAGTTACCTCCGTGGCTCGAGATGACGAGGATATTGTCGAACCCATGAGCGGCGAGACTGCGAACATAGTCTTCGACCACGTCGAGAAAGGTTGCTTCGCGTAGGGAGACCGTTCCGGGGAAGGACATGTGGTGCGGGGAAACCCCGAATGCGATGGTGGGCGCCACCATCGTCGCCCCGATCCGTGCGGCGACGGCAAGCGAAGTGGCAGTGCCGATCAGGGTGTCGGTGGACAGGGGCAGGTGCGGGCCGTGTTGTTCGGTCGCTCCCACTGCGAAGATGACGTTGCGGATCCCGTCGTTCATCGTCTCTTGCATCTTGGTCCACGTCATCTCCGCCATCGAGGGGGGTGCGCCGAGCATGACGGTCATCAGGCTGTTACCGCTGTCGCAGCGGCGTCTCGGCTTGCGTTCCGAAGACTGTCGATCGCAAGTGCGGCGATCTTCCCGATTGCCGCGTCCACCTTGCTGTTACGCATGTTGTTGTTCTTGTCCCTCAGGAAAATGGCTACAACGTAGACGTCCCCGTCGCCGAAGTCGACGACACCCACCTCGTTGCGAACGCCGGCCAGGAACGTGCCGGTCTTGCCGGAGATCGTCGGGCCGTCGACGTACGCGGAGGAGAGTCGGTGAGGCGCGAACTGCAGTCCCATTACTCGCCGCACTTCGGCACAGGCTTCGGCGTCAGCGGCCTTGTCCGTCCAGATGAGGCTGAGCAGTTCGGTCATCTCGCGCGGGGTGCTGGTGTTTCCGCCGCGCGCGTTCAACGATTCGCCTGCTGCGATTGCCGCGACGAACTCGTCTTCGGGCAGCCCGAACGGGTTACCGGTGGACGTGTTCTGCAATGTTGCGTATTTCTCGGTCGAGAGTTCCTGGAGAGCAAGCGAAATGATGCCTTCGCAGTCGGTGGTGATGTCGGTCGAGTTCAGTCCGAGCGAGCGCAGTCGACGCATGATGCTCTCGGTACCGACCATCTCTTGCAGGATGTCGGTGGCGGTGTTGTCGCTGACCTGCATCATGAGTAGCGCCAGATCCCGGATGGATACTTCGACGTCGTCCGTCATCGCTGAAATCCCGGACGGCCCGATGGTGCGCCTGTCTGCAGGGACCTTGATTCGGTCGGCCAGTTGTAAGCGTCCCTCGGATGCCTGGGCGGCGACCTCGAGCATGACGGGAACTTTGTAGGTCGAGGCGGTTACCGAACGCGCATCAGCGGCGGAACCGATTTCGAACTTCCCGTCGAGACTGCGGACGTGAAACGCGACGGAGGCGTTTGCGTCGTCGCACACGTCGGCGATGGAGGCGAGGATCCTGAGGGGATTGGTGCTCATGGTCTTCCGTTCCGGGTAGTTGTTGGAAAGGCGAATGTTTCGATCAACGCAGTGACGTGATCACGAACTCGAGGAAAGAGTCGGGGCGTAAAGATGACAACGCGCCTCACCTGAAGGCGTGGAATAGGTCGGGGGCGAGACCGTGTCGCAGATCGCGCCGATGCGCAGGTGACATCTCTCGTGAAAGACACAGCCGCTGGGCGGGTTGTCAGGCTTCGGAGGCTCGCCCGCGAGGATGATTCGCTCTCGCGCAGCTTCGGAGAACAACGTCGGCGATGCCGAGGCCAATGCCCGCGTGTACGGGTGTGCAGGTTCGGTCAGAATGCTCTCGGTCGAACCGTACTCCTGCACCTGACCCAGATACAGGACGGCAACCTCGTCGCAGAAGAATCGAACGACGCCTAGATCGTGGCTGATGAAAAGGAAGGATGTTCCGGAGTCCTCTTGAATATCCTTGAGGAGGTTGAGGATCTGTGCCTGCACCGAAACGTCCAGTGCGGAGACAGGTTCGTCGGCAACGATGAGTTGCGGTTTCGCTGCGACTGCGCGTGCGATCGCCACTCGCTGGCACTGCCCACCCGAAAGTTGGTGCGCGTACATGTCTCCGTACGACGCACTCAGTCCGGCGCGGTCCAGCAAGTCGTCGACGTCCTGACGTCGCGCCGAATGCCCGCCTATGCGTAGTGGTTCGGCGATCGCCCGCCAGATCGGTAGCTTCGGATCTATCGATGCGCGCGGGTTCTGGAAGATCATTTGCACAGATCCCGGGGTTCGCTTGCGAGAGGACTGGCCGGTGACACGCTGCCCCAGTATTTCCAGGTTGCCGCCGGACGGCTCGAGCAGGCCGGTCACGACCCGACCGAGAGTGGACTTGCCGCTTCCGCTTTCACCGACGAGTCCAAGAGACCGTCCTGCCTGGATCGACAGGTCGACGCCCCGAAGTGCTTGCACGGCGCGGCCGCCCAGACGTGTCCGGAAGGAATGGGTGATCCCTTCCAATCGGGCCACTTCGTGTGTGGAAACGAACTGGTGTGTAGTCACCGAGCCACCTCACTTGCCAAGACGCGCTGATGTGAGCCTGTCATCGGGTGCAGGCAGGCCGCGAAATTGTGTCCGCTTCTTTCGAGTTCGGGTGAGCCTGAGAGGCATTCGTTGCCCGCGCGGTCGCAGCGAGGGGCGAAGTGGCAACCGTGGTTTCGGTCAGACAACGACGGCACGATCCCTCGTACCGTCTTCAAGCGTCGAGCACCCGAGTTCATGCTTTCCAAACAGTCGACCAGCGCATGCGTGTACGGATGCTCCGGTTCCCGCAGTACGTTGTCGACCGATCCGAATTCGACGATCTTGCCCGCGTACATCACGTACGCCCGGTTGCAGTGTTGTGCAACCAGTCCGAGATCGTGGGAGATGAACATCATGGACATTCCCTCGTCTGCGATGAGACTGTGCAAAAGATCCATGATCTGCGCTTGCACTGTTGTGTCCAGTGCGGTGGTCGGCTCATCGGCGATCAGCATCGTCGGTTCGCAGGCCAGAGCCATTGCGATGAGTACACGTTGGCGCATGCCACCGGACAGTTCGAAAGGAAACGCACCGGCGACCCGATCCGGCGCCGGAATTCCGACTCGGGCCAGCAGTTCGCGTACTCGTTTGGCTGCAATGCGTTTGGTGAGCTTGTGGTGGATGCGGACGAGATCGCCGAGTTGTCGTTCGATGCTCACCACCGGATTCAGCGAGGTTCCGGGGTCCTGGGGGATCATCGCAATGGAGGTGCCTCGAAGTGGGGCCAGCGCAACACTGTCAGACATGTCGAATCGCCGGCCGTCGAAGACCATCTCTCCGTGCGCTGCCAGGGAGCCTTCGAGGAGACCGAGTACGGAGTACGACGTCACTGATTTGCCGCAACCGCTTTCACCGACCAAAGCGACGCTCTCACCCGAATCTATGTGGAAGCTGACTCCGTCCACAGGCCGCAGTGCGGGATTGTCAGCCAGTGTTACACGGAGATCCGTGATCGACAGTAGTGGTTTCGTCATCGGTTGCTCCTCGGGTCGAGCGCGTGGCGAAGGCCGTCTCCACAGACCAGCAAAGTGATGACGACGAGGGCGATGGTGCATCCGGGGACTACCGACATCAAAGGTAGGTCGATGCTGTGGGTCGAGCCGAGGGCGAGCATGTTGCCCAGAGACGAGGTCGGTGGCTGGATACCGAGGCCGACGAAGCTGAGCCCGGCCTCGGCGATAACGGTGAAGGCGAAGATCAGGGTCAGCTGAACCGATACTGATTCGATCATGTTCGGCGTGACGTGCCGAATGATGATGCGCCAGGTCGGAACTCCGCTCACGGCTGCGCTGTCGATATATTCCTCTTCACGAATCCTGAGTACGACACTGCGGGTAACCCGTGCGAGATACGGCGTGTAGCCCGCAACGAGAGCGATGACCGTACTGGTGACCCCGGCTCCCATTGCGGCGATGAGCGCGAGTGCGAGCAGCAACGATGGCAAAGCCAACCCGACGTCGATGAGCCGGGCAATGACGGTATTCGCAATTCCCCGGGTGAAACCTGCCAGCATTCCGAGCGGTAGCCCGATGATCATGACGCCCAACGTCACGGCAGCACTGATGGCGAGTGAGGTGCGGAGTCCGAACAGTAGACGGCTCAACTGATCTCGACCCAGGTCATCGGTGCCGAGGAGATGCTCACCGCTGGGTGGAGCGAGCGTCGACGTGAGATCTTGGACGTTGGGGGAGTGCGGCGCGAGAAGAGGCGCGAGCACGGCAGCCGACACCAGTACGAACAGAATGCTCCATGCCAGCTTCTGTCCGGGTAAAGAGAGAATGCGGGCCATGAATCGACGCCGATGACGTGTGCTCCGCGCGATCGGGGATGACGCAGCCCCGAATGACTCAGTCATTGTCGGTCCTGACTCTGGGATCGATGAAGGAATAGACGACATCCATCAGAAGATTGACGGATACGACGACGATGACCAGCACGAGGATGCAACCCTGCACCACTGTGTAGTCGCGAGCCAAGACGGATTGAACGAGGAGTCGGCCCATACCGGGAACGGCAAAAGCGTTTTCGACGAGTAGCGCTCCACCCATCAGCGCTCCCATCTCCAGTCCTGCGATGGTCACGGTGGGAAGCAGTGCGTTCCGTAGTGCGTATCGGGAGTAGACGCGGCGCTCGGGGATCCCGAATGACCTTGCTGTGCGGACGTAATCGGAGTTGAGTGTGCCGATCAAGGACGCACGCGTGGTTTCGAAGAGCAGAGTCGACATACCGACACCCAACGCGATGGTCGGAAGAATCATGTGTTGGAAATGTGCACCGATACCGTCGCTGATCGAGGAGTATCCAAACGTCGGTAAGACGTTCTGGAACGCGATGATCAACAGGAGAGCCAACCAGAAGCTGGGTACTGCGATACCCAGCGTTCCGACCAGTCGCACACTCCGGTTCGCGCGATCGCTGGTGAACCTCGACGCGAGGACGCTCAGCGGTACCGCCACCAACAATGCGAAGGCAAGCGCGTACATACCCAGTTGGAGTGTTACGACGATTCGGTCGGACAGCAAGGTGGTCACCGAGTCGTTGAGCACCAAGGACTTTCCGAGGTCGCCACGGGCCGCTGCGGACAGCCAGTCGAAATACTGGACCACCACGGGCTTGTCGAGGCCGAGTTCGGAACGAATACGCGCGATCTGCTCTGGACTGACGGACCCACCGGGCCCGCTGACCGTGCGAGCCGGGTCACCGGGGATTGTCCGAAGAAGTACGAACATCAGGAAAGTTGCGGCGAGTCCGACGATTCCCAGTTGTGCAGCGTTGATCAACAGGGTTCGCGCGATTCGGCGCAGCCGCCCGGACGAGGGCGCGGGCTCTGTCGCCTTCGGCGGCATATCGGAGTCAGGTACCGCTTCGATCACGCTCACTTGGCGAGCCAAACCCTCGAGAGCGGATTGGTGCCACCTTCCGTGAATTCGTATCCACCGACCGACGGGCTGGTTGCGGCGATCTTCTGCGGGTACACGGTGAACGCTGCGTAAGCTTTGTCCGCGATCAGCTTGGACGCCTGCTGGTACATCTGTGCTCGTTGCTGCGGATCCTGTTCGGCGCGAGCATCGTCGAGCAGCTTGTCGAGCTCGGGGTCGTTGATCGAAGAGGCGTTCAGATCGCCCTTACTGTGGAACAAAGGGTAGAGAATCTCGTCGGGATCGACGGTGGCCGTGGTCTGGCCGCTGTTCATGACCGTGAAATTCTTTGCTGTGTAGATCTTCTGAGCCCAGGATCCGAACTCTTCTTTGCTCATGTCGACTTTGACTCCGACATTCTGGAACTGTTCGGCAACCGCATCAGCCTCTGTCGAGAACGGGGCCTGGGTGAACGTGCTGAACGGAATCGTCGTACCGAAGTCGAAGTTTCCGGTCTTCAGGAATTCCTTCGCCTTCTCTGTTGAAAACGTCTGCGAGGCAAGGCCGGAGAGGTCCGAGTATGCATCGCCGATTTTCGGGCTGAGTGGCCCACTCGCCGGATCGGCGTATCCCTGGTAGATGCCCTGTGCAATACCGTCGCGGTTGATCGCCGCAGAGAATCCACGGCGGACGTCGACGTTGTCGAAAGGCTTGACCGCCTGATTGAAACTGACGTAGTTGAACGTGTTGCTGATCGACGTCTTGATGACCGAGTTGCCTCTGCTTTTGACTTGTGCGAGTTGGGCCGGTGTCACACCGAGAACATCGAGTTCCCCGTTGACGAATGCCTGCATCGAGGTGGTCGGGTCGGGAAGGATCGAGATCTTGATCGAATCCAGGTAGTTGTCGTCAGCCCAGTAGTCGTCGTTGCGGACGAGCCTGATGTACTGACCGGTCTTGTACTCCTCGAACTTGTACGGACCGGTGCCCACCGAAGCTTTGAACGGGTCGGTCTTGGCGTACTGCGTCACGGCGGTGGGGGACATCATCATCACCCGTCCACGGCGCAACGAGGCGACAAATCCACCGGCGGGGGTCGAGAGATTCATGGTTACTTCATGGGGTGCGCTGACCTCAACCGATTCCAAAGACGGCGGCAGGTTCGCACCGGTTCCGTTCGGGTCGAGCAATCGATCGAGATTGAATTTGACGGCTTCGGCATCGAACGGCGTTCCGTCGGTGAACTTCACACCGTCGCGGAGGGTGAAGACGTACTGGGTGGGGGAGGTCTGCTTCCAGGACGTAGCGAGTTCGGGTACCGGTTGACCGTCCTTGAAGTCGACCAGACCGTTGTACGCGAGGGTGGCGATCGATGCTGTACCCACCGAGGTGACGGCCATTGTTCCCATGTCGAACGCAGGTGCAATCGGTTCTGCGCCGATCGAAACTCGCAGTTCACCGCCCCGCTGCGGCTCGCCGGCGGGCTCGGACGAGGCGCCTGCGTCTTTAGCTGCGCCTGAACAACCACCGAGAACCAGTGCGAGTGCAGTTGCAGTTCCCACCAGAGCGGTACGCCTCGAGAACCGCGTCATTGTTTTGTCCATCAGATCCACCTTCGGGCCGTTCGTTCGGAACGGCGGGTTCGTACGGAGCCTTGCGAGGATGCATTAGGTGTAATACCTTACCGATTGGATGTCAAGGAATTTCAGTGAACTAGCCCTGAAGTACACCCCGAGAAACGGAATCGAATAACGATGGAAATCGAAGATCATGCAGTGGCTCCACCGGCTCCACACATCGACCTCGCCAGGCTCGACTCGCTGATTCCGGTCGGGGTCGCCGTCGCAGCGGTGGCCGGTGCCATCACCGAACTTCACGAGGGGCGGCTCGAACAGCCGCCGCGAACGGTAGTGGCGGACGGCCAGTTGCTCGTGATGTCTGCGCTGCATCGGACCACCCGAGACGCCGTTGTCAAGACGTTGACGATCTACGACATCGACGGAAGCAGGCGCATCGAAGGCACTGTGCTCTGGTACGACGGAGCCACCGGACTTCCGCGGTTCAGTGTGGAAGCCCACCGGTTCACCGCGCTGCGAACCGGTGCGGTTTCGGGCGTGGCAACGGACGTCCTGGCGCCGGAAAGGGTCAGGCGTCTGGCGATCCTCGGCTCCGGCGCCCAGGCCGCGACACAACTTGATTCCTGCTGCGCAGTGCGGGAATTCGAGGAGATCTCGGTATACAGCCGGACTCTCGCGCATGCACAACGATTTGTCGACGAAGCAAAAGTGAGGCATCCAGGACTCCGGTTCTCTATAGCAGGATCGGCAAACGAATGCGTCGGAAATGCTGACGTGGTGTGTTGCGCGACCGGCGCCACGTCACCGTTGTTCGACCTGGAGGCACTCCCGGCAAGCGTCCATGTCAATGCAGTCGGATCTTTCCGTCCGTCGATGACGGAACTTCCTGCCGGGCTCATCGATGCTTCGACGGTCACCGTTCTCGACGATGTAGCCGGATGTCTGGAGGGGTCGGGTGAAGTCCGGTCGGCAATCGAGCGGCGGTTTCCCATCTCCGCCCTCCGATCATTGGGCGCGGTAATGGAATCCGGCGTGGAGCGTCGCGGTCGCACGGTGTTCAAGTCGGTCGGGTGCGCAGCACTCGACTGGGGCGTCGGCAAAGCGATCGCTGACAGACTCGAGAGCGTCGTACTTTCCTGAGGGATGACAAGGCCTGCCCCAACGATTCGCTTTGTCGGGACAGGCCTTTCGGTGATATGTGGTCGAGCTGTGAAGTGCGCTCTAGCTGGTTGCATCCTTCTGGATCAAGAGCATCGCGTCGTCGACCGGATCGAAGTACAGAGCCGGATCGGCAACCGATGCAGCCTCGTCACCATGAGTTTGCATGGTGACAACCCAGGCACGATCGTCGTGTTCCACGTAATAGGCACCCGCGAGGACCCCGATGGAGCTGCCGCCCTTGAATCCGCCGTAGGTGAACCATTTCGCGGACTCGTCGCTGAGCGCCGGATCTTCGGCGAGTATGTCTCGAACAGGTGCGCCGCTCTCGGTCTTCGCCATCTCTTGTAACGAGACCAACGCGGAACGCAGGTCGGCGGGCGAGGCGAACCAGTCGATGTCGAAAGGCCATGCGGGGGTGGTGAATGCTGACGCCGGGATGTCCACCAGACCACCCGGCAGCGCCGCGAGTATCGCTCGACGCTCATCAGGAGTTCCGTCGCGCCAAGCGATACGTTGTGCGCCTTCGTCACCCCAGCCGAGTTGGAACAGTGCGCGGGTCGGCTTGAGCGGGATGTTGAGGGAAGGATCCGCCATGCCCATCGGCGCGAATTCGGCTTCGACCTGCTCGCGCCCGACAGCAGCGATCAACATGTCGGTGGCGGTGTTGTCGCTGATCGAGATCATCTTGCCGGCGGTTTCCCGGACCGTGACTTCAGTTCCCGATGGCAGATCCTGCAGGGTCCCACCGGGCATCGATTTGAGGTCGTCGGTGATCGTGAGCTTCTGATCCCAGGAGAGTGTCCCGTTCTTGACAGCCGTCGCGACCGCGCCGAGAACGTACAGCTTGATCGTCGACCCTGTCGGCTGGGGTGCGGTGTCACCGACACTGAAGACTGCGGCGTTCTTTCCGCCGGTGACCTCGGTGACGGTCAGATTGGTCGGCGCGGGAAGCGCTTTGACAACTGCCTCGAGCTCTGGCCACGATGCGGCCGGCACATGATCGGTCTTGGTCGGTGTGATCGCCATTCCCAGGATCAGCCCGCTGCCGTCGACGACGACGTTGATGTCGAACGCACCGCCGGTGGTGCTGGTGATGGAAACAGTGCCGTCGGTGTCGCCTCCCCTGTAATTCACTGTGGTCCATGGCTGTCCGGCTCGGATGGAGTCGAAGTCCGGAGGTGTCAGGACAACAGGTGCGGTGGGCCCGAAATGCTCGGCGATTCCTTCTTGGGTCAAGGGTGTGCTCGTGTTGACCGCGCTGAGAAGCCAGGTGATCTGCTTGCCGACGGCGCTGTCAGGGATCGTGACCGTTGCGGGTGCCTCGGTGGCGGAGACCTTTGTGCTGTTTTCGGAGGTTTGTGCGGAATCGGTCCCGGAAGTACATGCGGCAAGGGCGAATACCGCTGCGGAGGCAAGTGCCACCAACGTGAGTGGGCGACTCTTCCTGCGTGTGTGTTCGAGTTTCATGGACTCATTTCATCAGTATCTTCGCCGGCGCGCGTCCGTCTGAGGTGTAGACATTCTCAGCCTGAAGTACTGAATCGGTTCATCCTCGAGTACCGTCTACGGCTCGTAGTGGTGACACGCAGGGTGAAGCTGGACAAAAGGGAGAAATGCTGCACCCGAGGCGCTTTCGTGAGGACTGCGAGAGTTAGTTCTTGGTCGCGGCCAGGAAAGACGGTTGCGCCGACAGTGCCGCGATTTCTTCGGGGAGTTCGGGGATCCGGCGATCGTAGAGTTCTGCCAACTCGACCGAACTGAAGCGACGGACGGTCCAATTGTGTTCAGCTAACCACTGACCCGGATCGGATCGTGTGTCGCTGTAGAACAGTTGCGAAATGTCCAGGTCGCCGAACAGGTTCTTGGCGAAGTACTTGGATCTGATGGCCGCAAGCTTGCTCGGGTCGGTGCCGGCCGGAAAGTCGTTCACCGCCAACCGACTACCGGTGGTCGAGAGTTCGTCGATCCGTTCGAACAGGGCGTCGTGGGCAGGGCCGGGGAGATAGGCGAGCAGGCCTTCCGCCGACCAGGCGGTGGGGTTGTGCGGATCGAAGCCAGCTTCCTCGAGTGCGGTCGGCCAGTCGTTTCGCAGATCGGTGGCTACAGCGCGTCGATCGGTTTTCGGCTGGGCGTCGTGTGCCGCGAGCACTTCGGCCTTGAACTCCAATACCTTTGGCTGATCTACTTCGAAGACTGTCGATCCGGACGCCCATTCCAGTCGGTACGCACGCGAATCCAAGCCTGCCGCGACGATGACCGCCTGTGCAACGCCGGATTCAGTTGACGACAAGAAGAATTCGTCGAAGAATCTGGTTCGCAAGCCCATGAAACCGCCGAAGGGTGTGTCGTCGAGGAGTTCAGGATCTTTCAGCAGAGCTGTGAAATGTGGCTCTGCTGCGGCTTCTACGAACCACGATGCGAACTTGTCTTCGATGATCGCATCCGGACGGGTGCTCTCCAATGCGCGAAATGTTGCCACTGCCAGTGCGGTGAGTCCAACGCTACTGACGATGTCCCACGTATCTCCGTCGCTCCGCATTGTCTGGGTGTCCTTCCGCTCTTGACGACTGAGCCGAACTCTCTCGACCTTACGCCCGTGTGACCCCTCGCCGCCTGGAACGGAACGGTCGGACCTGGAGCAGAAAATACAAGCTGGTTAGATCGAAAAATTCTGCAGTGCAAGGCGTTCGGTTTGAAAAGCCACCTGCCAGGAAGTTGCCAGGTTAGTGCCAGTGGGCGGCAAGGATGTAGGACTTCACTGGTGAGTGCGCCAATCGGGACAGCGAGAGACCAATGGCAAGGCCGGCAAGATCAGGTACCCGCGCCGACTGTGAACCCCTTCGCCGGACTATTCGGTTGTAGTTGATCCCTCGGACTGCACAACGAATTTCCCGTCGAGAAAGAGAGAATGTGAGCCCATGTTGAAGGAAGGCTCGCTGGATGGGCTTGCCACCGCGGCGCGGAGCGGTAACCGTGAGTCCATGGCCAGTTTGTATGCGGCGTTTCGTCCGATGGTTGTGCTGCGGTGCCGCGCCGAGCTTGATCGGGCCGTCTCCGACTCCGCCGCGGATGCCGCGTGCGTCGCGGTTCTCACGGCAGTGTGCGACGGATCGGAGACGAATCAGCCCTTCTTGCGTCTGCTGTACGCGAGTACGAGCGTCGCGATTGCTCGTGCGGTATCCGACGGTTTCGCCGTCGGGCCGCTCCCGCCTCCGACAACGCTTCCGGTTGTCGAGCGCGACGTCCTGGTGTTGCGGTTGATCGTCGGCCTCGACAACGAGGAGACTGCAACATCGCTTGCCCGTTCGACCGACCAGGTGTCACTCGACCTGCATCGTGCGCTCCAGCGACTGCGAAAGTTGCCTTCTCCGAATGCAATCAGGGAGATGTTGGTGTCAACCTGAGGGTAGTCGGAGTGCGCAGATTCAGGCGGGAACGGAACCCGTCCTTACTGGCCGGCGATGTATTCGATCGACGGTCCGGCAGTCCAGCCACCGTCGACGGCGATCTCGGAACCCGTTGTGTACGAGGCATCGTCGGAAAGAAGGTACGTGACCGCCCCGACCAACTCTTCCGGGCGACCGACGCGGCGATACGGATTGTTGGGGAATGCGCCTTCTTCGAGGCTGATGCCCGTCGGTGCAGTCATGGGCGTCAGGACCATGCCGGGGTGAACCGAGTTGACCCGGATCTTGTCGCGACCGAGTTCGACGGCAGCAATCTTGCTCAGTCCTCGCACGCCCCACTTGGCTGCGCCGTAACCGCTGGTCAGAGCCATGCCCATCAGGCCTGCGGCCGAGGAGATGTTCACGATGGATCCGCCACCGGCGGCCTTCATGAACGGGACCACCGTGTGGATGCCGGTGTGTACGGACACCAGGTTGATCTGGATGATCCGTTGGAACGTTTCGAGGGGCTCGTCGGTGACAGTCTGGCCGGAAGCGGAGATTCCCGCGTTGTTGACCAGTCCGTTGATTGCGCCGAACTCGGACACGGCGAACTCGGCGGCGGACTTCCACGATGCCGGGTCGGTGACATCGAGATGAACGTAACGCGCTGCCTCGCCGAGAGATTCTGCTACCGCTCGGCCGTCGTCATCCAGAATGTCGCCGATGACCACGCGCCCGTTGCCTGCGACGATGCCGCGCGCAAACGCTTCACCGAGGCCGCGGGCGCCACCTGTGACGAGAACGATTTTTCCGGAGAGATCTTGAGTCATGATTATTCCTTACCTGTTGGGTGCGCGAGATACGACGTCGAAAACGCGTCGAGCGCGCGGTTGATTGCCGTGAGTGCAGGTGTTCGGCGGTCTGCCATCTCCCGCAGTGCTGCGACCACAGCGAGCGTCGATTGACCCGCCGCTGCAGTGGTGTCGAGCGAGGTTTCCGGTCGATCGATCAGCCGGGCCACTTCGGGGCGAATGAGCTCCATCGTCTCGAAAGTCGCTGATTCCCACACCCTCCGGAGTGCGGCATCACCGAAGATGATCGGCATCAGGGATCGAGTCATTTCTTCGAAAGACTCACCGACCGAGGCGACGAAGGCGTTCCGGACAGCCCGCGCCAGTCCAGAATCGCGTGGCTGCTCACCGAGTGCAGCGGCGAGACTCCGGTTCCCGTCGTCGAGCATCGGCCAGATGCTCTCCTCTTTGGTGGCGAAGCAGCGGTAGAACGTTCGCTCGGAGATTTCCGCGCGCTCCGCGAGCTCGGCGATGGTTGTCGAAGTGTCACCGCGTTCGACGAAAGCGGCAGCACAACTCTGCGAGACGCGGAGAAGCAGTGCGGTGCGGCGGGCTGTTGCCATATCCGCACTGTACCAAAAGTGGCAGAAACTGCCACAAATGGTGTTGGCTGGTCAGCCGGCGTTACCTTCGACGCCGGAAAACTCCTGCTCAACTGCGTTCTTGAGGTTCAGGAGCGTCTTGCGGATGTTGCCGCGCTGAAAGTCGGCGAACGTTTTTCCTCCGGTGGCAATTTTGTCGAAAATGTCGGCGGCGAAGTCCGGCCAGCCGCGTCTGTCGTCGGTCCACGTTTCGGTAACTCGGGTTCCGTCGGGCATCGGTGAAAATCGGTACTGCCAGGTTGCGATGGAGGCGGGGATCCGGGGAGTGCCGAGGCCGATCTTGTGGACACGGAATTCGAAGAGCTTCCCGGCGTTGGCAGCGGTAACTGTGCATCTCGTGGTCCACTGCGCGCGCCCACGCTTGTTGTGCCCGTCGAACTCCATGCCCAGGAAAGCGCTTTCGCTGTCTCCTCGCAAGGTTGCGCCTGTGTTTTCGGGACTCCAGGCACCCATACGAGTGGGATCGCTGATGAGCTCGTAGAGGGAAAGTGCGTCAGCGTTGACGACGACGCTGTCGGAGACGGTGAGTTCGCGAGCCATTTCGGTTTCAGTTTCTTTCTGTCGAGCGTGTGTGAAGCGAGTACGACGATCGGTGGTATCGGTCAGTTGTCTTTCAGTATTACTTGCTTGTCGATGCCGACTACTGGCGATCGTAGGAGGGCCAACGGCTCGGCATACAGCAGTTCCTTGATCTCGTGGAGTGTGCGTCCACGAGTTCGAGTCAACGTGCGTGCGTAGTCGACGGCTGTCGAAAGTACATCGTCCGCAGCCGCGACTTGATCTACGAATCCTGCTGACATTGCCTCGATTCCGCCGTACCGCCTACCTGTGACGAGCGCGTCGTGGACTGTGCGTGTCGGAAGACGTGATGCCAGTAGAGCGATGCTTCCGGGTGCGTAACTCGCGCCTATAGTGATCCCTGGCAGGCAGAAGAATCCGCGATCCTCACGCATCACGATGTGATCGTGCGCGGCGGCCAGAATTGCACCGCCGCCGAAGGTATGTCCCGGAATCGCGGCGACGGTGGGCATCGCAAACGTCAACAGTCGCGCGAACAAGGTTTGAACGCGGTCGATGTACCCGTTGACCTGATCGGCGTTGTGCAGAATCCAATCTGTATCCAGCCCAGTGGAATAGAACTTGCCCTCAGCTGTCGTGACCAGCGCTCCCGGACCGTCGAAGTTCTCGACTTCGGTGAGGAGTTCCTCGACCTCGTCGAGCCACCGGGGGTTGAACGGATTCGGCGTATCCGGCTCGCCTTCATTACCCAGGTGGAGGACAAATACTTCTCCGACGCGATCCAAATACGGCATATCGGGCGACAATACTGCGGAGTTGGATTAACCGTGCGGTTTCAGTTGGATCTTGACCGCGCCTTCCTGCTTCTTCTGGAAGATCTCGTAGGCGTGTGGCGCCTGATCGAGCGGGAGCTGATGAGTGGAAAAAGTGTCGACGCCGAGTGGGTCGTCGTCAGCGAGCAAGGGCATGATGTCGTCTACCCACTTCTTGACGTTCGCCTGGCCCATCCTGAGCTGAATCTGCTTGTCGAACATGGTCATCAGCGGCAGTGGATCAACCATTCCGCCGTAGACACCGATCAGAGAAATGGTTCCCCCGCGCCGAACGATGTCGATGGCCGAATAGACGGCACCGAGGCGATCGATCCCTGCGGTGCGCATCGCAGGCGCGGCAAGAGCATCGGGAAGGAGTCCGACGAACTGCTGCGCGAGCTTTCCGATCGGAGACCCGTGCGCTTCCATGCCGACAGCGTCGATCACCGAATCGGTTCCGCGTCCGTTTGTCGCGTCTCTGACAGCATCGCCGATCTTGCTGCCGTAGTCGTCCAGGTTGAGGGTCTCGATACCGCGTTCGGCAACGCGCGCAAGGCGTTCGGGTACACGATCCACGCCGATCACCCGAAATCCCTTGTGGTGCGCGATGCGAGCAGCCATGTCGCCGATCGGTCCGAGGCCGAGGATTGTCACGGATCCACCCGGCGGGATGTCGGCGTATTCGACTGACTGCCAGGCAGTGGGAAGCACGTCGGAGAGATAGACGAATCGTGAATCTGCCGGACCTTCGGGGACTTTGATGTGTGTGAAGTGTGCCTGCGGGACTCGTAGGTATTCAGCCTGACCACCTGGCACCGATCCGTACAGCTCGGAGAAGCCGAACAGCGCTGCGCCCGTCCCCTGATCGCGGACCTGCGTGGTCTCGCACTGGGTGTAGAGACTCGAATCGCACATGAAGCAATTGCCGCACGAGATCTGGAACGGGATCACGACGCGATCGCCTATCTCGAGATTCGTGACATCCGATCCGACTTCTTCGACGATGCCCATCGGTTCGTGACCGAGAATGTCGCCCGCATTCATGAAGGCACCCAGAGTCTCGTACAGATGCAGATCCGATCCGCAGATGTTCGTCGTGGTGACCTTGATGATCGCGTCGGTGGGCTCGATGATCGTGGGGTCCGGAACCGTATCGACGCTTACTTTCCGTTTGCCTTGCCAAGTCACTGCGCGCACTGGGATCGACCTCTCATCGTGGAAATGCTGTTCGCTGTCACCTGCCCGAAAGTGCTGAAATGCAAACAAATCGGTGAGGGTTGCGAGAAGTGCTGAGAGCGTTAGATTGAGAGGGCGGTGGGCTTGACGTTCTTGCAAGGCCGCGCGCCGTATGACTGACACGACCAGATGACTGACACGACCAGATGACGGGGATGACCGCATGACCGAGAAGGACAATAACGACCAGTCACCCAAGGGCGGGCACCCAGGGCCCGTCGACAAGGGCGGTGACGGCGGAATGGCAACTCGCGAACAAGCACCTGAACTGGTCGAGGAGACCTCCGACAAGAAGTCTGGCGACAAGTAGTTTCCTTTTACTCCGTGTTGGGTAACAACGGGGATAGGCCGCATCGGACCGTCCCGGAATCAATGCGGGCGAGGTTCCTCGAGGTTGAGCAGCCAGCCACGGGAACCGCCTTGGACAGATCCCTCAGCCCAGTCGACATTCAACCCTGTTGTCGTTCAACCCTGTAACAGCAAGTGATCGAATCGGGTCCGCAATGGTGTCGGTACCCGGAATTCGTCCAGCGTTCGCACTATCAACTGCTCCGCAACGTCCCTCAGTTTCACGTTGGTCTCTTGAGAACGCCACACGAGGATGTCGAAGGCGCGGTCGGCCGAAATTCCGTAGATCAGCATGAGCATGCCTTTGGCTTGCTCGATCACTGCGCGAGAAGCGGTGATTTCGTTGACCAGTACGTCGACCGATGCTTTCACTGTGCTGTCCAGGGTTTCGGTGACGTCGATGTAGAAGCCGGAGCTACCCACCACTTGACCTGACTCGGCCACGACGCTGTCTCCGACGACGATTACCGAGTGCGTGTCCCCGGCAGTGTCGATGATGCGGTGCCGGCTACTGAACGGGCCGCCTGAAGTGCGGATGGCGAGCAGTGTCTGGGCAACGTGACTTCGGTCGTCAGGATGCTTGTGCGAGAGCATCAATTCAGTCGTAGGGTCTACTTGTCCGGGTTCGTAGCCGTGAATCCGCGCAACTTCGTCCGACCACTCCCACCGATCGCCGCTTCGGTGATAGAGAAACCCGCCCACTCTGTGTGGGGCCCCCGATTCCGAGGTCTGTCCCAGCCCGTCCTCACTTACCACCCACGCCCCCTCGTTCTCGACCTCGTCCCAACCGGCGTACTCGCCAGTTAGTTATATCGGACAAATCCGGCGGAGGTGGTGTCGGTCCCACATTTCGGAGCAAGGTCTGGGTCGCTACCGCACGCGTTGGCGAAACGACGCTCGGAGCGCTTGGGCGACGGAGTCCGGTCACTCGCGGCTGAAACGGTGTTGCCGCTGTGTCCATTCGGTGATTGCCGCGGCGATTGCCGAGGGCTGATCCTCGGGGGCGAGATGCCCTGCGGGACCGCACTCGGTCACCTCGAGGTTCGCGATGTTCGATCGACTCCACGCGACTTCGTCGGGTCCGATCATGAGAAGTTCGGCGGGGCCGCTGAAGGTGAGAAGGAGTTTGGGTACCTCGGTGCTTTCCGCGAGCCATTCGCTGTACGCCGACACACGTGCATCCACTTCAGCGGGACTTCCTTCGATGGGGAAGGATCGTGGCCACGCGAGAAGGGGCCGGCGGCTCTCACGTGAGGGGTAAGGGGCACGATAGGCGTCGACGTCTGTTTCGGACAGGCCGCCGAGAACTGTTCTGTGAAGCGCGATTTCGAGGAAGAAGTTCTCGTCGAGTACCTTCGTCTCGCCGGTCCCGGGGGCTCTCAGCGCCTCGATCCGTGCTCGTGCGTCTCCCGGGAAGTGCTCGTCCCAGGTCATCGGACGCAGGATCGTTTCGAAGAGTGCCACACCTCGGACGCGATCGGGGTGACGGGTAGCCCAGTCGAGTGCGAGTGCTCCACCCCAGTCGTGCCCGACGAGTACGACGTCGTCGAGCTCCATCGCGTCGAACCAGGCATCGAGGTAGCGGGCGGTATCGAGGAAACCGTAGTCGATTGCGGGCTTGCCGGACGCGCCCATTCCGATGAGGTCGGGAGCAAGTGCGCGGCCGGTATTTCCTATGTGTGGCAGTATGTTTCGCCACACATAGGAAGATGTGGGATTTCCGTGGATCAGCACGAAGGGTGCGCCTTCGCCGCACGAGCTGTAAGCCATGGTCGAGTCGAGCACGGAAATTGTGGGCATTGCGACTCCTCAAATAGTTTCCATATACTCTAATTGAGATAGTAGCCATGTACTCTATATGTATGCAAGATCGAGAAACATGGACTACAGGGTCGCTGGTGTGGCATCTTGCCCTTCGCTGGCGGGCGGGAGTTGACAGAGCGATCGCGCATCTCGGGTTGACTCACGCCCAGTATTCGGTGCTTGCGTCACTCCACGGTCTCGTAAGTGAGGGGGAGAGGCCAAGTCAGCGAGAACTTGCCGCACAGACAGGGTTGCAGAGAATCTACATATCCAAGCTCGTGCGAGCTTTGGAGAAGGGCGGATTTGTTGTCAGCGAACGTGACAGTCGCGATGCTCGCGCCGTTTGCCTCGATCTCAGCGACGAGGGAAAACGGGTTATCGTGCTCGCCAAAGACATTGTCCGCGAATTGGACGCGGAAAATACTCGCGTACTGACAAAAACCGGCGGACGTGAGCTTGCCGAACTTCACCGCGCCCTCGGTGCGCTACTCGACGCCACCGAAGCCGGAGATGAATAACGCCCTGATCCACTTCGAAGCGCAACCGATGGTGGTCGTGTGCGGATCCGCGCCGTCGGACGCTCGTTGGGGGACCGACGGAAGCGTCGATCCCCCAACGAGATTTGCTGTCTACCTGTCGATCCTCACGGTGTCACGTTGATCGGCGAGGCCGACGCGAACTGCAGTGTGCCGGACATGGTTGCCGTGCCAGTGGCTGCGGCGGGGCAGACGGGCCCGGTGCCGGTACGCGTGTAGTTCACAGTGCCGGTGTTGCTTGCCACGACGCGCTGGTTGGGAACATCGAACGGCAGCGGTCCGATGGTGCTGGCACCGACGGTAACTGTGCATGTTGATCCAGGCATCGTGACGACTGCGCCTCCAGCAGGAATGACGAGGGATCCCTGAGCCGATCCGGTGTCTGCCGAGACGTTCAACAGCCACGAGCCCGAGGTCGTGACCACGGCGGGTAGACCGTTGGCTTTGCATCCGGTCAGACTGGGGGTGCCGATATTGACGTTGACCCCGCCGGTGCCGGTGTTGGCGTTACCCGGTGCCGCTGGGATGGTTCCGGAGCCCGTCGTACTGGAGCAGGTAAGTGTGATCGTTCCTGTCTTGATGCTGAGATTGCTACTCGAAGCAGTCACGGCTTGACCCGCTGGAGTGACGACGGTCGAAGCCAGAGCGGTGCCGGCTGCGACTGCAATCGCGGCTGCTGCGGCAGCTGTGACGAAGGTGGTGCGGCGAACTGCATGGGACATCGATATCTCCTTGTTGTCGGTGATACTTCGTGAGTCGCCGGTGCTTGCTCTACTGCGTCCGCAGGCTGTCGGCGCCGATGTTGAACACATCGCTTGTGGTGGTCAAAGAGTTGTGACCACTTGAAGACGGAACGTTCGCGCGAAGATTGACGGCCCAATTCAATGCGCCGAACAATCCGCAGCCAGATGCGCCCGGTACTGCGAAAGTCTCGTCGGCGTGCATCACGTTTCTGACGGCGGCGGTATCCGGAAATCCTGGGACTTCCTCGAGGACACCATTTTCGGACACTCCGAGTTTGAACATGATCGGGTTACTCGCAGAACCCAGATAGCAGTTTCCCCCGAGCAAAGGGTTGGAAATCTTCAATCTGGCCGGAAGTGTGACGCCGAGTTGGAATGCGTCGACTGTCGGCAACGCGACCGGCTCGACAGTCGCCTTGATAGTGGTCAGGCCGCCGGGAAACGGTATACCGAGTCCGAAGATCCCGCCCGGCACCTCGATGGGGGTCGAATAGACGCCTTTGGTGCCGTCAGCGGGAGGAATGAAGATCTGGTCGAACCCGAATTCTGCGTCGGGGTTCTCGCGATAGGCGACACCGCCGGCGATATTCAACGAGCCGGAAGGAATCGGTACTTTGAGTCCGTTGATGTTCATTTCGCCGCCTTTGACGACGACGTCGACGCAGGTGCTTGTCTCCGGATTGGCAATCGGGCACTTTCCCCAACCTCCGAACGGTGCGTTGGGCAGCGGAGCCGCCGTCGCGGTTGACACCGCCCCGAGAGTGAGGACTCCTGCTGCGACGACAGCGAGCACGGCTCTGAATCGTATTGTGCGCATGGACAAGTGAGCTCCGTTCGGGGTGAGAAATCTTTCGGCGCTGACGGTTCCGGTTGGTCGGGAGGTGGAGGTGGATTGCTAGTTGGCACTACGTTCGGCGATGACGGCAGCGGGCTCGGGTGAGCCGGCCGGCTGAGGCCTGAGGCTGTCGGCACCGATGTTGTAGACGTCACTCGTTGTGGTCAGGGAGTTGGAGGTGGTGGACGAGGGAAGCCCGGCGCGCCAGTTCACGATGGGATTCAGCACGCCGAACGGGCCACATCCCGAAGCCGTCGGGACCGCGAAGGGCTGTCCGGTGTGTCCGGTGTTTCGAACGACCGCGGTGTCCGGGAAACCTGGAACTTCCTCGAGGACACCGTATTCGGTCACATCCAGGTTGAGCTGGACGGGGTTGCTGTCCGAGCCCAGGTAGCACTTGCCGCCGAGTAGGGGGTTCGCGATCTTCAGTTTGACGGGTAGCTTCACACCAAGCTGAAATGCATCCACGGTGGGGAGTGCAGAAGTCGACTCGACGGTGGCCGAGGCCTTGTTCAGTCCGAAGAGATTGTTGAACGGTAGGTCGATTCCGAGTGCGCCGCCGGGGATCTCGATGGGCTTGGCGTAGATCCCCCGACTGTTGTCGTTCGGCGGGATGAATACTTGGTCGAATCCGAATTCAGCCTCCGGATTCTCCCGGTAGGCAACTCCGCCGGCGATGCGCATCGCCCCAGCGGGGATACTGACGGAGAGCTTGCCGATCTTCATGTTCCCGCCGGTGACTGTGACGTCCATGCAGGTGCTGGTCTCGGGATTGTCGATCGGACATGAATCCCAACCGCCGAAGGGAGTCTCCGCAGTTGGGGCGGCGCCTGCAATACCTGCTGACAAGGCTCCCATCGCAGTGACGGTGGCGAGCACAGTTGCGGTGGCGAGCGCGCTGAAAGGCCCACGCGACGTTGAACGTCGGGACATGTAATTCTCCTTAGGATGCAACCTCGTGAGTCGCGACGTCGCGACCAGTCGGATTGTGATGATCAGTGACGGTAGTCACGTGTGACTTGGATGTACAGACAATCCGCAACAATTCCGACAAAAGTAGGACAACGATCGGCTCCGCTACTACTTGTGGGCGTGGGCATTGAAATTCGTTGCAGTGCTATGTGTCTCATCATTCACTCGCGAATCGACGTGAAATGCTTCGGCCGAAATAGCGTTCGTCGACCGGAACATCAGACTCCCGCCAAAATCGAGTAGTCAATGTTTTGCCAGAGTCATCAATGTGGGGAGTCAGGGCGAGTAACTTGTCGAACAGCGGCTGACCGGTGCACCGGTCAGCCGCCTGAGAGAACGGATCGCCATGACGCTGATGCTGCCGCTCGACTCGATGTTCCTGCTGATGGAGTCACGGGAGCACCCCATGCACGTCGGTGGACTGTCACTGTTCGTTCCACCGGAAGGGGACGACGGCGAATTCGCCAGATCTCTTTACCGTTCGCTCACCGACGTCGAGTCGATCCGCCCCCTCTTTCGCCGCAAGCCGGTGCAGTTCCTGTCGAACTTTGCGCCGGTGCGTTGGACGGAGGACGAGGACGTCGATCTCGAATATCACGTCCGGTTGCTTGCGCTGCCCAGGCCGGGTCGAGTCCGCGAGTTGTTGGAACTGACCTCGATGCTGCACGGCACGCTGCTCGATCGGCATCGGCCACTATGGGAGGCGTACGTCATCGAAGGCCTCGCCGACGGCCGAGTTGCCGTGTACATGAAGACACACCATGCGCTCATGGATGGTGTGTCCGCTGTTCAAGCGTGGTACCGCAGCCTCTCGTCGGATCCGCTCGATCGGCATTCGATGCCGCCGTGGGCGCAGCGCCCGTCTTCCGGTCGGGTCCGAGCCAGTCGCGGGCTGGACCTGCAGAGGCGGGTGGGCTCGGTGATCGACACCGTGCAAGATGTGGTCGGGGTGGGCCCCGCGATAGTGAACGCTGCTGCCTCGGCAGTGAAGGACCACGTAGCGCCGTTGCCGTTCGCTGCTCCGAAATCGATCTTCAACGTCCCGATCACCGGAGCGAGGCGAGTCGCCGCGCAGTCGTGGCCGATCGAGCGCCTGCGCAAGGTCAGCTGCGTTGCAGACGTGACGCTCAATGATGCGGTGTTGGCCATGTGCGCGGGCGCGCTACGACGCTATCTGATCGAACTGGACGAATTGCCGGACAAACCGTTGATCGCGATGGTGCCGGTATCTCTTCGCAAAGGCGAAACAGGTGAGGCTTCCGGCAATGCCGTAGGTGCGGTGTTGTGCGATCTGGCAACCGAATTGGCGGATCCGGCGGCCCGACTCCAGAGAGTTCACGATTCGATGAGTAGCGCCAAGTCCCTGATGTCGGGCCTGACGCCCCTGCAGATCACGGCACTCAGTGCGTTGAACGTCGCGGGTCTCGGGTTACCGCTGATTCCTGGGTCCTCGCGACTGATCACCGGTCGTCCGGTTTTCAATTTGGTGATTTCCAACGTCCCCGGCCCGACGACGACACGATACTGGAACGGCGCGAAGCTCGAGAGCTGCTATCCGGCGTCGATTCCGTTGGACGGGCAGGCAATGAACATCACCGTCATCGGTTACGCGGACACCATGCAGTTCGGGCTGGTCGGCTGCCGCCGTAATGTCCCCCACTTGCAACGACTCCTAGGTCACCTCGAGGAATCCTTGGGTGAGCTCGAATCTGCCGCAGGCTGAATGCACGAGAAACTCAGCCGGCGGTGGCCTCTCCGCGAGCGTTCGACACCAAATGAGTGCCGATCTGAAGGAACGCAGGTACGAAGTCCGGAGTGCCGATCGCGGGGGAAAGGATGTGGGCTCCGAAATGTGCGACTACGAATTCCAGGTCGCGCGAGATCAAGAGTCTCTGACCATGGATTCCGCTTGCCATGAACGATCCGAACGGATCATTGAGAATCCACCAGTAGTCGTGGTAGCTCATCGTGGCGGGTGAGTCGACAGCGGCACGCGGGCTTCTGACCTCCGAGGGATAGCCTGCGGGCACACCGGCGGTCATAGATTGCGCAATACTCGGCGGGATCACCTGACGGTCCCCGACGGCGCCGTCACAGCGGATCATCTCACCCACTCGGGCCACGTCTCGAAGGGTCGCACTGAATCCGCCTGCCGCCATCTCCGTTCCGGCGGAGTCCACTATGTAGAACGCATCCTCTTCGGCCCCGATCCGTGACCAGACCAGCTCACTGAGTAGTTCGGCGAGTGAAGTTCCGGTCACGCGGCGCAGTATTTCTCCGACAGTCTCGACATTGCCGTTCTCGTAGCGGAATTCGACGCCAGTCGGGCCCGCGGTGCGTGCTGTGGCGAGGTGCTCGAGAATGGTCTCCGGTCCGCGGTAATTTGCGGGGCGCAGCTTCGGGGCGACTACGGCCCAGAAACGGCTGGCTTCGATGGTGCGATAGAACGGCCGACCGCCGTACGTTACATCAGTGCCCATGTGTAGAAGGTCCTGAATCCGATTGTCTCCGAACGCAGTTCCAGCCAACTCGGGGATGAACTTCGATGCCCGATCCTGGCGGTCGAACAATCCTTGTGCTTCGACCAGTGCAGCCATCAAACCGACGTAGGATTTCGCCATCGATGCATTGAGGTGCGGTTCGTGCGGTTTGCAACCGTGCAAGTAGCTCTCGTACACGATGCGTCCTCGATGCAGCACGGCGATACCGTCGCTATGCGCACCCGCGAGGAACTCGGACACCGTCTGCTTCGGCTGATCCGGAAGGTTCAACGTGACACCGGATAGATCCGTTTCGTCGGTCGGGAGGGTCCATTTGGGTCCGTCGCCGCGCCACACACGGCGGGTCGCAACCATCTCTCGTATGGTTGTGGCTTGTTGGCGCACATCGGCGGGGTCGGTGAATCCGCGCGCCCAGGGAATGTCATCCGTTGCGATGTTTTGTGTCATCTGAGGTCTTCTTCCGTCTTGATTGCCGAGTTGGAGTGTTGATTGCCGAGTTCGCAGTTGATGATCTGAATTGCCTAGTGCCGAAGCGCATTCTGTTCATGTAGGGGGTTGGCGGATGGCTTGGCGAGTAGGGCTGCGCTGTCGCGGGCGTACGGGCGATACAGTGCGCCTGAAGCGACCCCGTTGACGGTGGTCAGCACTACGGTGACGATGAAGAGTGCGCCTTGCAATCCGATTCTGTCGCCGAGGGTTCCGACCAAGACAGCGTATCCGGCGTAGGCCAGCGCTTCGACTGTCGAGACGGAAACCGCAAAGGCCAGGGCTCGCAGTTCCGGACGGACTACAGCCATGATGATCGGCCGATTGACCACTGGAACCTGACCTTGAAGGACGCCCACGATCCCGAACAAGACCGCGTAGACGCCGATGCTGTTCCAGGAAATCTGCGTAGCGATCAGTGCTGCGGCCGCGAATCCGAGTTGGCTGGCCTGCAGCATGATGATGCGGCCGCTTCGGGGTCGTTTGACGTGTACGGCGTCGTTGACTCGTCCGCCGACGAACGTGCCGAGCAGGTACCCGATTGCGAAGGGCGGTGCGATGATCGAAGCAGTTGCGGTCGTGAATCCGTGCTCCTCGACGAGAAATACGATGCTGAAGCTCATGATGACGTTCTGACCGGAGAATACGCGTTGTACGAGTATGTATCGGAATGTCTTGACAGCGAGTAGCTCTCGTATCCCTTCACGCCAGAATCTTGCTTTGGCACCGAGATCGTCGGCGGTCGTCTGTGTATGCGCGTCGGCGGATTCAGGATCGTCGAGGAAAAGCATGATCAGCACACCGATGGCGATGCAGATTGCACCGGTGATTATGTATCCGTAGCGCCATCCATCTTCGAAGCGCGACAAAAGCCCGAATATCGGGGCGGTCGCGCCGGTGATGACGGCGACGCCGCCATATACCAATCCCGTTGCGCGGCCCCTCCTGGCGTCCTCGTACAGATCTCCGAGGATGGACAATGCAATCGAGCCGGCGCCGGCGAAACCTGCGGCGCCGATCGCGTAGAGGACGAGAAACTGAGTGAAGCTGCCGGACAATCCGGCCAGGATTACCCAGACACCCCAGAACCCTGAACAGATGGCAAGTACCGACTTACGAGAATATCGTCGGGCCAAGAACGCCCAGGGGATTGCCGTGAAGACCCCGACGGCCTTGGCCACTGCAACGATCGTGCCGAGCGCCGCCGATGACAATCCCATGGCCTCGCGCATGAGAGGGAAGAGCACGGACGTCACGCTGCTTTCGGCGTTGTCCATTGCCGTCGAACCGGTCAGCAGTGCGAGATTCTTTCCCCGGCGACCGCGTTGAAACTGGGTAGGTGACGCAACTTCTGTGGTCATGGGTTCCCTCTCGAAATACGCCGATGATTTCGTGGCGCGGTGTAGCTGCGCGCGGCGGTCGACTGTGCACTGAGTCACAGCGAGCATTAGTGGAGAGAATATACATAAATAAACACTCTGTCTATCTGTGGTTCAAAGTTGGATAACAAGGCTGGAGCCGAGTCCGGCAATCGCGATGCCGGCCGCCAGGGTTGCCATGATGGCGAGTGGCATTTCTCGAGAATCCCTGGGGTTCAGAATGAATCGACGATGTCGCACCCGTGCGCCCACTGTGACGCCGACCGCCGTGGTGAGCAGTGTGACGAACACTGCGACGGATAGGACTGACGGGTGCAGGACGATTTCGCGGCCCGAAATCACTGACACCGACAAGGCGGAAAGTGCGGTGCGTCGCCAGGCGAGCACCGTTCGCTCTGGTTGCAATCCGGGCGGCTCGTTCTCCGCCACAACCTCGTTATCCGTCAAAACACCGTCATCCCTACACACAGGCCGGCGACCAGGCACACCCCGCCGACGACAAGCGCGATCATCGGTGACTTGGGGAGCGGTTGATCACGCCGCATTGCGGTTTGGACTGCTTTCCAATGTCTGAGCGCGCCGAGCGCTATCGCTGACGCCACGACAGTGCACACGATTCCGAGAATTTTGTTCAGGCTGTTGTCATTCTCAGACCCGTAGAATTGGCCGACTGCGACGCCGCCGGCCAACAACCCCAACGCCGTTCGAATCCACGCCAGAAAAGTTCGCTCGTTGGCAAGGCTGAATCTGTAGTCCGGTTCGTTCTCGATCACAGGGATTGCCTCTAGAGCGTCGAGTGCCCGTCCGGCCGCCACATCGAGCGGGAGACGACCTGGCGGGCACGGAGTGGATACGCATTTGGATCAATGATGTTCAGGTGGTGAGTAATTGGCGCGCGATGCCATTCTTCTGAATCTCGGATGATCCGGTGAGGATTCGGAACATCCGCAACCTCTGGAACAGTGATTCGATCTCCGAACCACGTATGACCCCGGCCTTTCCGTGAATCTGAACTGCGTGGTCGGCGATGGTGAAGGCCTTCTCGGCAACGAACAGTTTGCACATGAATGCTTCGATTCGAGGACTTCGACCGGCGTCGAGTGCGGCGAGTGCGTCGTAGGTCATCGAGCGCGCGGCGTAGTAGTCCGTCGCCATGTCGGCGAGTTTGTGTTGAATGGACTGCAGCATCGCAAGAGGAGCGCCCTGCACCTGGCGAGTCTTGCTGTACTCCACCGACAGTTCCAGCGCTCGGCGGGCTCCGCCGAGGACGGTGGGGCAATGCAACAACCGGTTGACCGTGACTCGGCCGAGTCCGATTCGCAAGCCTTCGCCCACATTTCCGAGAAGCTGTTCCGGCCCCACGTAGCAGTCGTCGAGGATGATGTCCGCTTCGATGTGCTGACCGGACATCGGGACGTCACCGTCCGCCACTGTGCAGCCGGGAGAATCCAGGTCGACCAGAAAGGCAGAGTACGAATCCGGGCCGTCGCCGTCGGATGCCATCTTTGCGATCAGGACCGAAAAGTCGGCGAAGGGACCCGCGGACGAGAACACCTTGTGGCCGTTCAGGCGCCATCCGGCACCGTCCGGGGTTGCTGTGGTGAGCATGCCGCGAACGTCTGAACCTGCATCGTTCTCGGTGAGGGAGAAGCAGCACGCCTTCTCGCCGCGCAGTACCGGAATCAAGTACTTTTCCAACTGGTATTCGGTGGCGTACTGAAAGATCGACCCCGCGCGGAGTGGACCGCCCATGTCTCCGAGTACGGACGTCGCGAGGACCCGCGGCGATGCGCCGACCTCTTCTTTGAGCGCGGCGAGTTCCGTAAAGGTGAGGTTCTGGCCGCCGAGTTCAGTTGGGAGGTGGATCCCGTAGAAGCCGAGTTCGCGGCTGCGTCTCCACACTGGCTCGAGCGTCTCACGGATGTAGTGGGATTCTTGAGTGAGACCCAATTCGGCTTCGTACTCGGCGAGTTCGCCGTCGAGATAGTCGCGTAGACGCTCGACGAGCGATTGAAGCCTTGGGTTGTCTTCGTAGGTAGGGGTGAGAGCGAATGACATGTGTTTTTCCTGTCAGTTGACGTGACGGTCAGCGGTGGTCCAATAGGTTGCGCGAATCGCGCGGCGATCGATCTTGCCGTTTCGGTTGACGGGCAACGAATCTGCGAAGTCGACCGAACGCGGCTTCTTCATGCTTGCCAGACGGGTCGAGCAGTGCGCGATCAATTCCATTGCGGTGGTGTCAATGCCATCGCGGGTCACGACAACGGCTTTGACCGCTTCTCCCCATTTCGGATCGGGAACTCCGACTACGCATACTTCGGAAACAGCAGGATGTTCGTACAGGGCTGCCTCTACCTCGCTGCAGTAGATGTTGAATCCGCCCGAGATGATCATGTCCTTCTTGCGGTCGACAATGAACAGGTAGCCGTCTTCGCGGAAATAGCCGACATCGCCCGTGTGGACCCAGCCGTTCTTGAACGTCTGAGCCGACAGTTCGGGTTCGCGGAAGTATTCGCGGACACAGTCCGGACCCCTGGCGACGATCTCGCCGATCGTGCCGGCCGGGACCTGTACGCCGTTGTCGTCGACCACTCGAACATCGGTGTCGTATGCCGGCCGACCACACGAGAGAAGAAGCTCGGGGTCGGATTCGATACCGCGCACCACGTCTTCAGCGGTCAAAACAGTGACGACGCTGGTCGTTTCGCCGAGCCCGTACCCCTGGATGACGATGGGACCGAACAGCTTTACCGCGTCACGCAGCCGTTGTGGAGAAACAGGCGCGGCGCCTACGCCGATGCAGCGCAGAGAGCTCAGGTCGACGTCGGTAACCGACGGATGGTCCATCAGCAGGTTGAGCATCGTCGGGACCACCATGGTGGTGGTGATCCGCTCACGTTCGATGGTCTGCAGGAACGTCCTCGTGTCCCATGCCGGCAGGATCACCACTGCGGCGCCCCTGGCGAACATTCCGAGCATCACCATGCCGGAGGCGTGTGTGATCGGGCCGGGGGCGAGGTAGCGATCACCAACAGTCGGCGCACCCTCCGGACTCATCAGTCGCTTGCGCATGTTCGCCAAGCGGTTGCCGTGACTCTGGACCGCAGCTTTGAGCTTGCCGGTGGATCCGGATGTGTAGTTGAGGACAGCCGGGGCGTCAATGTCGACGTCCACCTCGACGTTGTCTTCGCTGCCCCTTGCCGTCAGCTCGTGATAACTGTCCGCGCCGGGAGTTGAGGTGCTGTAGTCGATGACCCTGCAGTGCAGCCCGGCGTCGGCGACGACCTTCAGCGCCATGTCGGCATGGGCGGGGTCGACGAAGAGAACACGCACGTCGGCGTCGGCGAGGATATGCGCGAGTTCGTCGGCGCCCAGTCGTGCGTTGATCGGAACCCTGACGAACCCTCCCTTGTACAAGGCCATTTCGGTCACCACGAGCTCCCCGCAGTTTCCGGCAAAGGTTCCGACCATGTGTCCGGGCCGTACCCCGGTCACTGCGAGAGCGGACGCGAGACGGTTTGCGGCCGTATCGAGCTCGCTGTAAGTCCACCGGCCTTCGCCGCAGACAAGGGCTTCGAGATCGGGGTAGAAGCTGGCGCTTCGGGCGAGATAAGTACCGAGGTTCATGAACACTCCAGAGAAAATTGACATCACGAATGTTAATGGACAGTCTGTCTATATTCGATCGTCCTGTCAATGTTGAACTATGCTGCGTACAACAGTGCGAAGGAAGGGAAGCCAGTGCCTCCAGAAGACAGACGCGTCCGGCGTACCCGACGATTGCTGCGGGATGCCTTGGTCTCGCTCGTTCTGGAACGGGGATATGCGGGGATTACCGTCGAAGACATCACGGACCGCGCAGATTTGGGTCGCGCGACGTTTTACAGCCACTACACCGACAAAGACGACCTGCTCGGTCAAGTCGTGTCCGATCTGGCCGATGACTTACAAGAGCGACTCGGTCCACTCATTCCTGCGTCTTCGATCGGATTCACAGGCAAGCCCGTGCTCGAGATGTTCAGGCATGCGGCCGAGGAACGTGACGTCTACCGTGTGATTCTGCGTGGTGAGGGGGACGGCAAGGCGCTGCGAAAGTTCGTCGAAGACCGCAGCGTCGCCGCCGTGCGGATATTTTCCGCACGGGCGGAGGCGCTCGGAGTGACTCCGCGAATCGACATCGAAGTACTCTCGCGGGCATGGGTGGGTGAACAGATCGCGGTCATGCAGTGGTGGCTCGAGTCCGACCCGCCACCTCTGACCCCGGAAGAAGTCACCGAGATGCTGCTCGAACTTTCGTTGCGGGGTCGCTACTGGTCTTCGGGCTTCGATGGCGAATTGAAAGCGGACTAGTCGCTGTCACGGTTCGCTTCCGTGGAGGCTTCGTTGAGAACAGACTCGGTATGCTCGCCCACGTACGGAGTCGGAAGTCGAAAACTGTTCAGTCCCAAGCTGAATTGCGCCGGGAATCTCATCTGAGGCCAGCTTCCTCCATCGTCGTTCGAGACCTCGCAGAACAGGTTTCGAGCGACGACATGGGGATCGCTCATCAGTTGTCCGGCGTCGGTGAACACCGGCGCCCACGGGGCATTGATCGCAGTCAACGATGTTTCCCACCACTCATATGTTCGCGCACCAATGGTGGTGACCAGGAGTTTCCGCACCTCTTCCTTGTGCTGTGTTCGAGTCCGTCGATCGTCGTAGCACTGCGTGGTCAGTGCCGGAAACTCAGCGCTGAATGCTGTGCGGAACTCGATCCAGAACTTGTCTTCGAAAGTGGCAAATGAAAGCAAACAACCGTCGGAAGTCTCGAAAATGTCATTGTCTCCCTGGACAGTTGGTGAATCGGTAGGGTTCTCGATATCTCGGATCATGAGCGCGAAAGGCGCGCACCAGGCGGTTGCAGCCTCGGCGAGGGAAATGTCTATGTGTTGTCCGCGTCCGTGCTTGTCCACGCTGGCGAGAGCAACCGAGATGGACAGTGCCGCGTACATCGAACCCACCAGATCGCCGGCCCGGATGCCAGGGCGGGTGACGACTCCGTCGGTGCACCCGGGAACTGCGAAAAAGCCGGAAAGGCCGAGGAAGTTCAATTCGTGCCCAGGCTTGTCGGCATAAGGTCCGGACTGCCCGTAGCCGGTGATCGAACATAATACGATGCGTGGGTTGGCTTTTCGTAGTACGTCATAGCCGAGTCCCATGTGTGCCAGTACCTGCGGTCGGAACCCCTCGACCACTGCATCTGCAGTCTCGACCAGTCGAAGGAACGTCTCGCGATCGGGTTCGAGGCGGAGATCGAGCGCAATCGACCGTTTGTTCCTGTTCAACGAGGCCATCCGTTCACCAGCAATACGGGTGGGATCAGGGCGGCTCGGGTCCTCGACCTTGACCACGTCGGCGCCCAGATCTGCAAGCAGCGTCGTCGCAAACGGGCCGGGCAGAAGTCGAGAGAGGTCGAGAACGCGCTTGCCGTGTAAGAAACTCCATTCCGGCGCGTTGTCACTGTCCATGTTCACACTCCGAAGACTGTCGAGGCAGTAGCCGATAGCGCCAAACCCTCATCGGCATGACGTTGTTCGTAGCTGCTGGATTCCAGGATGATCAACCTGATCAATAAATGGCAGACTATCGATTAATGAACAGGATGTCTATGAATTGATTGCGGCGAGGTTTTGTTCTGCTTCGTCGACGCGACGCTCTGCGCCACGGAGTTCTTTCTCGGATTCTCGAACCGCAGCATCACGGGTCTTCTCGGCGTTCCGTGCGAACTGTCGTTGCTGCTCAGCGTGCTCGAGTTCGGCGCGCAGTTCTTCAACACGACGCTCGACGTCTGAAATCGTCGTTCTGACTTCCTCGAGTTCGGCGGTCTCTGCCTTCACCCGGCGGCGGATCTCGTCGGCTTGCGCCGTGGCTTCCTTCAATTCTGCTTTTGCTCTGACACGTTCGGTCTTCAGGTCCGGAGTTTTCGACTTCGGAGTCTGCGGCTCCTCAACCGCGGCGTGCTGCGGTGATTTCTCCTTCACCACGGCGAGCCCGGAGGGTCCGAAACCGCTGTAACTCGCGGCGGTCACCACCCGTCCGAGTCGAACCTGCGCGGCAGTCTCCTCGTCGGCCAGGGCGGCATTGAGCGTCTGCGCGACATCACGCAACAAATCCTCGCCGACGCTCTTTCCGCGTGAAGCAGCAATCTCACCGGATTTGTGCGCGAGACTCCGCACCACCTGCTGCCTCTGAGTCGTCAGTCGGCGCAGGTCCGGGCCCGACAGATGGCGCTGGGCGTCGCGTAGCGATTCGCCGAGTGCGAGAAGCGCATCCAGATCTTCCGGTAGATCGCGCGCAATGAGATTGACCAACCATCCCACGGTGGTCGGCTTCCGAAGTTTTCCGATCTCCGTCGCCAATGTGCGGTCGTTGTCGTCACGGGCAGCCTTCACATGATGTGTACGCGCCTCGACGAACTCGCCGGGGTCGAGCCCGTACAGTTCGTCGGCGACATCATCGAGGGTCACGTATCCATATTGGCACTCGGAACGGTTACATGTGGCAAGGCGGAAGGTATCGCACGGTGGGTGCGCCCCCGGGACCATCAAGGCGTACTTCGGCGTCGACCTGATAGACCTCGGCGATCAGGTCGGCAGTGAGGACCTCGGTCGGGCTTCCGTGGGCAACGATGGATCCCCGGTTCAGCATCACTATCGAATCGCAGAACATGGCGGCCAGATTCAGATCGTGCAACGCCATGATCGTGGTGGTGGGCAGGCGTCGCACGAGCGCGAGCAATTCGAGTTGGTGGTTGATGTCCAGGTGATTGGTCGGTTCGTCGAGTAGCAACTCGTGGGGTTCCTGGGCGAGGGCGCGTGCGATCTGGACGCGCTGTCGCTCCCCGCCTGACAGGGTGTGCCACGACCGGTCCAGCATGCCGGCGAGGTCGGTGTGTTCGATCGCTGCGCGGACGGCGTCACGATCGGACTCGGACTGCCCGCCCCACAGACCGCGGTGCGGTGTGCGTCCGAGTTCGACGACCTCGGCAACAGTCAGATCGATCTCGGTGTTGCTGTGCTGGTCGACGGTGGCGATTCGGCGCGCGACGTCGCGCCGTTTCCAGTCGGACAACGGAGTTCGGTCCAGGGTCACCATTCCGGACGTCGGACGATTCTGCCCGGCAAGAAGTTTCAGCAGCGTCGACTTTCCCGAACCGTTTGGGCCGAGGAGCCCCACCGTACTTCCGGTGGTGGGGGAGACGGCGATGTCGTCGACTATGAGCGCCCCGCCGACCCGCCAGCTGATACCGGTCGCTTCGAGCGTCATGGCCTGGCCTTCCGTCTCCAGAGGATGACGGCAAACGCAGGCACACCGACCAGTGCGGTCACCACACCGGCCGGGAGTTCCTGCGGCGCAATGGCTGTGCGTGCCACGGCGTCGACCCAGACCAGGAAGATGGAGCCGATCAGTGCCGATGCGGGCAGGAGTCGGCGGTGGTTCGAACCGACGAGAGCGCGCGCCGCATGCGGGAGGACGAGGCCAACAAAGCCGATGGCGCCTGCGACGCTCACGATCACTGCGGTCATCAAAGCTGTTGCCAGTAGCAAGGTCAGCCGTACCCGCCATACGTTCACTCCCAGCGACGACGCGGCGTCCTCACCGAAGGCAAACGCGTCGAGTGCACGGGAGTGAGTCAGACAGACCACCAGGCCGATTGCCACCACCGCTGCGCAGAGCGCGACATCGAGCCAGTCGGCGCCGCCGAGTGAGCCTAGGAGCCAGAACATCACACCGCGGGTCTGCTCTGGATCAGCCGAGGTGATGACGATGAACGAGGTGAGCGCGGAGAACAGTTGGGTCGCGGCGACACCGGCCAGGATCACCCGATCCGGTGTGCCGCCGGCCGCATGGGCGAGCAGCAGCACCAGTGCGAAGGAGATCACCGCGCCGATGAAGGCGCCGCTCGACAGTCCGACCACCCCTGACCCCACTCCGAGGATCACGATCAGAACGGCGCCGGTCGAGGCGCCGGACGAGATACCGAGGACAAAGGGATCGGCCAGTGGATTACGAAGCAGAGACTGCATGATCGCTCCGCACAACCCGAGGCCGGCACCGCAGAGCGCGGCGAGCAGAGTACGCGGCAGACGGAGATCCCACACGATTCCGTCGCGAATAGGGGTGACGTCCGCCGCGGTACCGCCGAGATGGCCCACGACGATCGAGGCCACCTCGCCGACCGACAGACCGGCCGGCCCCAACGTGATCGCCACGGCGGCCGACCCGGCCAGCGCGACAACACCGATCACCCACAGCAGGGTGACGGCTTTCGGGTTGTCACGCAGCCGAACGCTTGTCGTCATCTCACGCCGTAGACCACGTAGTCGTCGAACAGTTGCCAGACCGTTCCCGACTCCCGAAAACCCGCCTGCGCGAGCGCCGCCAACTGGAAGTCGACGGCAGTGGTCGCGGTGGCGTCGCGCCCGGCGAATCTGCGCTCACGCTCGCCGGTCAGTGCCCCGATGCCGGGAGTGGCCCGCAGCCCGTCCCACCAGCTGTCCCACTCGGGAGCACCGGTCGCAAAAGCGGAGCGTTGTGTCTGCTCGTCGTGAGCTTTCGCCCATCGACTCATGACGGGGGAGCGGCTGTCGAAGCGAAAGTGGTCACCGTTGAGCAGGACACCGTCGGGGCTCAGCAGTTCGCGGCACTGCCGGTACACCTCGACGAGCTGCTGCGGTTGCAACCAGTGCAGTGCGGTCGTCGACACAATCGCCTGAACCGGCGCAGTGACCGTAGTAGGCCAATCGGCTCCCGCGAGGTCTGCGTCGATCAGCTGCAGTCGGTCGCCGAAACGAGTCGACGACTGGCGGGCGAGCTCCAGCAGCATCGGGTCGTAATCGATCCCCACAACGCTCGCGTGCTCGAACTTCTCGAGAATCCGGGCGCTCAGTGAACCCGGCCCGCAGGCCAGGTCGACGACCGTGAACGGGGTGTGCGCGTGCTGCAATTCGAGAACGTCGAGAATCACGTCGAAGCGCTTCTCGCGATCGGCGATGTATGCGGCTTGCTGGTCGTCCCACTGACGCACCAGTTCTCTGATCTCCGCGGACATCTAGACCACACCCAACTGGCGCAGGCCGTCGGAGAGCTGTTCGATGCCACCGACATTGCGGATCGAGGGATCCATCGTCGTGCCTTCGAGGATGATGTAACGCTTGTTCTTCACTGCGGTGAGCTTGCTGGCGACCGGGTCCGATTCGAGGAACGCGATCTTGTCTGCGGCACTGTCGCCGTCTCCACCGCGGTCGAGATCTGCGAGCACCAGCACGGTCGGGTCTCGATCGAGCACACTCTCCCAACCGATTTCGGGCCAGTACTGCTTGTTGTCGTCGAAGGCGTTCTTCGCACCCACCGCGTCGGTCATGATTCCCGGTGCACCGCAGCACCCGGCGAAGTACGGAGTCTTCGTGGCTGCGTACCACCACGCCAGCGTCACGTTCTCAGCTCCCAGTGCCGCCGTGGCGGTGGCCGCGCGATCCTTCAAACTCTCGGTGAGCTCGACGCCTTTGTCCTTGACATCGAACAGTGTTGCCACGTCGTCGATTTCGTCGTACAAGTCGTCGAGCGTGAGGGCCTTGCTCTGCTCGGCATCCTGACCGGTGCACTCGCTGGGAGACTGATATGTCGCGACACCGAGGTCGGTGAACTTGGTCCGGTCGGCGATGCCTTCCGAGGTGAACGTGTAGTTGAAGGTCGTGTAAACCATGTCGGGTTCGCGTTCGAGGACACTCTCGAATGACGGGAACTCGGTGTCGAAGGCCTTCACCTGACCACGCGCCTCGCGCAGTTCGGGGAGGACGTCGTCATCGCTCATGGCGTAGCCGGCCATCCGGTCCTGCACTCCCAGCGCGAACAGCATTTCGGCCGCAGGCTGATTTACCGCGATCGCCCGTTCGATCGGTCGCTCCACCGTGACGTCTCGGCCACAGTTCTGGACTGAGGCGCTGGATTGTTCGGCAGAACTGTCGTCGGAGGAGCAGGCAACCAAGGATGCGCCCAACAGGGCTGCAACGGCAGCGGCGGGTAGGCGAAGTCTGGACAGACGCATGGAATCTCGTTCTCGCAGGGGCTCGTACGCGGAACCCGTTACCGTGTGAACAGGCGCCTGTTGACCCCTGCTGCCAGCCGGTATTCGGACTCGAGATCGCCCCACCCGAGCGCCTTCCCAGATTCTCATCCAGTGGCGTAAGCCCGGGCGGTCACCCTCACCGCTGCGCGTCAGTTCCGGATTCACACCGGATTCCCTGACCCCCTGTGTGGAGGTCTGCTGGCACAGAGGAACTTATCACCGCAGTGCACTGCCGGTCAGGTCGGCCGGTGTAGGCAATCAGATCTCGATGGCCAGGTCGTCGATGTCGGTCAGGGTTCCACCGTCGGCGAGGATGCGCTCGTAGTTCTCGCGTCGACGGAGGTCGATCTCGGTGTTGCTGATGCCCTGCTTCCAGTACCCGAATATCGCAACGTCGTCCTTGTCGAGTCCGACGGTCGAGCGAAAGTGCTTCCGTATTGCGCGCATCTCACTGCGTTCACCGGCGCCCCACACGACGTAGCTCTCGGGATCGGTGAGCTCGCGCGCCCGCGTCGTCAGTGGGCCGTCGGGCTCGGCGGGATCGACGCTGACGCGGTGAAGTTCCAGGCCGGGGAGGGTGGGTAGTTCGGCGAAGGCGACCTCGTCATCTGTTGTGACCCAGCCGATTCCGGCGACGTCGGTAGGCAACTGCTCGATGATCGAGTGCAACGCAGGTATTGCGGTGCCGTCCAGAAAGAGTGCGATACGTCGACCGGGAACATCAGGGATCAAGAAGTGTGGCCGCGGACCGGTGAGGCCGAAGGTGTCGCCGACGGTCAACGCCGCCGCCCATCTCATCATCGGACTGGTCTGTCCGTGCAGGACCACGTCGATGACGATCGATCCGCTCGCTGAATCGTAGGAACGCACCGTGTACACGCGCGAAGCGTCGTCGAAGGCCGGCCCGAGATTCATGCGTACGGTCACATTCGGGCGTGACCAGGTCGGGTCGTCGGTCGAATCGCTCAAGTGAGCCGTGATCCGCAGCAGGTGGTCGCTCGGTCGCTCCATTGCCTCGACGATCGCGAGAACGTCGTTGAGTCCGCGATTGTGGTCGGCGGTGCGTAGGACGGTCGTCGGGGAAGTTGTTGTACTCGTGGCGTCTGCATGTGTCATCGGTTGTGCTCCTGGATCGGATTGTCGAGTGCCATCAGGTTAGTGTGCCTAAGTAGTTGGAGTTGTCCAGAAGCGACATCTGCTTACCTGGAACGACACGCTCCGCGAACAACGCGTTTGAGCGACCTGTGCTCGCGCTGCTACCGTGCTTGTGATGTCCATACGCCGCTCTTCTTTCGCTTCCGGCCGTGCACTGCGCACGGCCCGATTCGGCGTAGCGACATTCCGACGGGGGCGTAAGGCGATCGACCGCCGCCCCTCTGGTCTCGTCTGGATCGAAAGAGCCTTGGCCGCACCGGCCGGATCCGTCTGACATTCGCCACCTCTGCGGGCATAGCCTCGCCGAGATTTCGCAGTGCCACACCTGTTGCAGTGCTGCGTATTTCCCGTACCTGAAGACTCTCGCGGGTGAGTTGTGACTGTCGGCGCCACCGAGCCTGGATTACCAGCCAACTCGTTTTCGTGAAAGGTACACAGCAATGAATCGTTTCGAAGGTCGTCGTATTCTCGTCACCGGCGCAGGATCTGGAATCGGGCAGGCAACCGCGCTGCGGTTGCTCGCCGAAGGTGGCCGAGTGGTCGCTGCCGACATCTCCGAGCAGGGTCTGGCAGACACACGGAAGTCGGCTGAACATGCCTCGACGGAGGGTCGTCTCGACACCGTCGTCGTCGATATCGGTGACGAGAGTTCCGTCATCGAGGTTGTGGGTCAGGCGATTTCGACTCTCGGGGGATTGGACGTACTGGTCAACGCCGCCGGGATACTGCGTGGTGGGCACACCCACGAGACCTCGCTGGACCTGTGGAATCAGGTGCTCGCCGTGAACTTGACGGGCACTTTCCTCGTCACTCGTCAGGCACTGCCGGCTCTCCTCGCCACCGGCAACGCAGTCGTGGTGAATTTCAGTTCCACCTCCGCGGCCTTCGCGCACCCGTACATGGCCGCGTATGCCGCAAGTAAGGGAGGAATCCAGTCCTTCACTCACGCACTGGCTCTCGAATACGGCAAGCAGGGTCTGCGTGCCGTCGCGGTGGCTCCAGGCAGTGTGAAGAGCGGGATCACCGACACCACGGCGTCGTACTTGCCGGAAGACACCGACTGGTCGCTCTTCGGCAAGTTGTCACCGATTCTGAGCACTGATCTGGAGTCCGGTGGTGCCCCCATGGCCGGGCCGGAAAGTGTTGCGGGAGTTATCGCGATGCTGGCATCCGACGATGGTGCCTTCATCACGGGCACGGAGATCCGTGTCGACGGCGGCACACACGCCTGATTCTGCGTCCGTCTGACGGCCTACCCCCAGGCAGGCCGTCAGACGCGAGCCGTCATTCTCGCGAGCGAGTGATGGCGGGGACGACGTAGGACTGATCGAGCACGGCGGGCGAAGGTTCGTACATTCTCAGTACCGGTCGGAAATCCCCGCGCGGGGCGGGCAGCCAGTTCGCCTTCGCCGTGGGATCTTTCGGCTCCTCGTGGCTGATCGTGATCGTCAACGCACCGTCGGCGTCGTGGATGATTCCTGGAGTGCGGTCGCCGATCGAGTATCGGTCGACGGGGTTCGCCACGAGGAAGAAGTCCGGCACCGAGTACATCGTCAGCGACCAGAAGGCGCTCACCGGCGGAGTGGGGTCGAGTCTGATTGTGTAGGTACGCGTTCCGTTCAACTGCTCGCCCTGATCGTCGACGTAGGTCATGATGTACGCCGCTTCGTAAGGGTGGTTACCCCACAGCCCGCCCTTGGCAGCCGCGGCGCGTTCGACGATGCGCAACTTGGGATCGGCGATCTTGAATTGTGGATCGTCGATTGTGCCGACCTCGAAGTAGTCGAGGTTGTAGTCGAAGGCGTGGAATGTGAGCTTCCATCCGTTGACTTCGGGGCTGGAGCCTTTCGTGAGGGCCTCGAGCAGATTCTTCTCACCGATCGTCAAACCGTCAGCCAACGCGGCTGCCTCGTCGGCAGAGAGCGAGTCGGCAGAGTGTGAGGTATAGGGAGAAGCACCGGGCTCGTTGATGCCGATCGGCGAGAACGATTCCTGGAGTTCTCGATCGCGCGGGGCCGGCGGAAAGGCCTGTGACCAGATGCGGAGTTTCTCGAGGAACAGGAGGTCCTGGCTTACCCCGGCGTCGGGGACTGGGAGACCGGCCGGGGTCCCGGTGGAGTCGACGACGGTCAGGGTGGTGGCGTCCTGCAAGGCGTGCACTGCGGGGAGGTCGTCGTCGCCACCGCATGCCCACCGGCCCACGATGGACGCAATGTTCGTGGGAAATCTGATCACCGTGGTCTGGGCCGCCGGTGTTCCCGTCCAGGTGGGTGGGACGAGAAGGAAGTCTCCGCTCTTCGTACCGGTGGCACGGTGCCCGACGTAGGCGAAATTGTTTGTCCAGGCATCGACGAACTGGAGGACGTAGTAACGGCCATCGGTATCGGGGACGTGCAGCGCAACGGGGCCGACAGAGAGATCGATCTGCGCCATGGAATACACGGTGTCGTTGTTGATCGTGACAAAAGTGTCTGCGGGGCCGGCGAGTGTGCGGGCGTGACTGAAGGTGTTGAAAGGTGCGGCGGGGTTCGCTCCGACACCGTCGTGAACGTACCGATGGACCTGATCGAGATTGAAAACGAGGGGAAATCCGTAGATGTACGCCTGAGCTGCAAGCTCGGTGCGGCTGGTGTCGGTCATCTCTGCCCTCTCGTCGTTCACGTCGGTTCGAAGTCCACCTTGCGGGAACCCTGTCGTCGGGGCATCACCCGCCAGGGGTGACGCCCCGACGACAGGGAGAAGACATGTCGGATCAGGAGAGTGCGGCGTTGATCGCTGTCGCAGACGAGTGGAACGTCGCGATGTGCTCGAACGACGCCGAACGGATCGGCGACTTCATGGCAGACGACTGGGTGATCGTCTCGGAATCCGGGGTATCGACCAAAGCGGAGTTTCTGGGCTTCGTGGCCTCAGGCGACCTGACGCATTCGGCGATGGACCGCGTCGGGAGCGCTCGCGTGAGTTTCTTCGGTGACGTCGCGCTGTTCACCACTCGGATCACCAATACTGCGCACTACGACGGCAGGCAGTACGACGCCGACGAGTGGACCACCGACGTGTTCGCGCGACGAGACGGTCGTTGGCGCTGCGTATTGAGCCACATCACGCCGGCGGTCGAGGCGAAGATAGAGGACGTGGAACCGTGACGGAGAAGTAAAAGAAAGGCTGATGTTTTAACAGCGACACTATTGGGTAGTAATACGAGTTTTGTATTTTTGAATGTATTTATCGGATTTATCGATTGCGAAGTTTCTGTAGTAGCGTCAGTTGAGTAGATCATTTTTATACGCATACCGGATGAGGTTCTCACATGATTGTTCTCGGCATTATTCTGGCGTTGATCGGCTTTTTCACGGGGTTGAGCATTCTGACCACTGTCGGCATCATCTTGGTCGTCGTAGGTGCAGTTCTGTCTATCCTCGGTGCTACGGGGCGTGCAGTGGGCGGACGAAAAGTCTGGTATTGATCGATACTGCGCGAGTAGCTGAGAAAGCGGTACCCGATCTCTTCGGAGATCGAGTACCGCTTTTTTCGTTCTCGATTTACGTGTCGGTGCATCCACCCCGAAACCTGACTCTGAATGGCGTCGGGTAAACATGAAGGATGCTTTCTCGAGATCAGGACGAAGAGAAATCTGCAGAGAGATTCAGATTCCCTCGCAGATGGAATCAAATTGACGAATCGCGCCGCGGTTTGGTGTTGGCGTGGGTGGCCTTCACGCTGACGTTCGGCGGAGCACGTCTGGTGACCTGGTTGATCCAGATCGATACCAGGGACGTCGGCGACATCAGCGCCGGTGGCACTCATCTGCATCACTACCTGTGGGGAATTCTCCTGTTGGCGGGAGTAGCGATATTCGGACTCGTCGACCGAAGTCCTCGCGCAAGAACCTGGATGGGCATCGCGCTGGGCATTGCGCTCGGACTCATCGTCGACGAAGCCGCACTACTGATCACTCTCGACGACGTCTACTGGCAGAGCGACGGTTGGCCGAGCATCGCCATCGCCGTGTCGATCATCGGTGTTGTGGGAACCGGGCTCGCGCTGACACGAAGCGGAGCGGAGAAGCCTCGAGGTTGATCCGACTGCGGCACGGGTACTCACCCTCGAGCCGGGAAGTCGCGCGGATCGTGAGGTGGCTTGGATGGATCCCAGTTCCGCGGACACATCACCGGATTCCGAAAGCGGAGTTCAACCGATAGATCCGATGGCGGAAGCCGAACGTGAAGCCGCAGCATTGGCGACGCCCGTCCGGCCGCTGGGCGAACCCGGACCGAGATTCGATCGTCGTTCACCGTTCTTCATCGGACTGAGCGCCGCGGCCGGAGTTGCCGTGACGTACGCGGTGATCGAGGTGCTGCTTGCGGCGCGGGGCATGTTGATCCTGATCGTGGTCGCATTGTTTCTCGCGGTGGGCATCGAACCGGTGATCGTCTGGCTGGAGCGGAGAAATTTCCGACGCTGGATCGCGGTCACCGTGGTGCTCCTCGGAATTGCCGTGATGTTGGCTCTGTTCCTCGTTGCTGCGATCACTCCGCTGGTCGAGCAGGGACGCCAGTTCGCATCGCACGCTCCCGAACTCCTGACACACATTCGTGACCGGTATCCGATCGTGAGCGACCTCGACGAGAAGTATCACCTCGAGCAGCACCTCACGACACAACTGGATGGTTCGGGTTCTGCACTCGCGACGGGTTTGCTCGGTGCGGGGCGGGCGGTGTTCAGCGCAGTCGCCGACGCCGGAATCGTTGCTGTACTGACGACGTACTTCTTGATCGACTATCCACGAATCCGCACGAATCTGTATCGGCTGGTGCCACATTCGCGCCGGCCGCGAGCAATCGCCATCGGTGACCAGATACTGGCAGGTGTGGGCGGGTATGTCCTGGGCAATGTTCTGATCTCTGTGATCACCGCAGGATGCACCTTCGCCTGGTTGGTGATCTTCGACGTGCCGTATCCGTTGATCTTGGCGCTGCTGGTCGCTCTGCTCGATTTGATCCCGATAGTCGGTTCCACGATCGCAGGGGTTATCGTCGCCCTGGTCTCCCTGACAGTCTCTGTCCCAACGGCATTGGCGACTGTTGCGTTCTTCGTCGCACTACGCCTGCTCGAGGACTACCTTCTCGTCCCGAAGATCATCGGGAAGACGGTGGCGGTCCCGGCACTGGTGACTGTCGTCGCGGTTCTGTTGGGCGGAGCGTTGCTCGGTATTGTCGGTGCGTTGCTGGCAATTCCGGTCGCTGCGGCCTTGCTGCTGCTCGCAAGGGAAACTCTCTTCCCTCGGCTCGACGCTTCTTGACTGGCTTCTATCGGACAGCTCGCGCGTGACGCCGCGAACCAGGATTCGGCTTGGGGCACATCCGAGTCGGGATCGTTTCCCCTTCGTCGGTGATACGGAATACCGACACTTTTTCGCTGCAACCGTGATTCAAATCGACCGCGTATGCGATCGCGGCGCGATCCGAGACGAAATCTTCCATCACCGTTGTACCGTCCGGTAGTTCGATTCTGTAGTTTTCCATGACTTACACAACCTTCTTTCGCTAAGACGATCTTACCCGGCTCGAGAAGTGGTAAACCCGTGGAACATAACGTGCGACAGTCGACTTCGCGTCTCGCCGCTGCGATGTTTCGACAACTCGCCTGCGGGGTAGTGAGAGTCGGTCAGCCGCTCAGGCGGTACGTGTCGAACGACGGAGGATCCGCGCAATGAGCGCAGTATCGAAAGCGATGTACAAGCCACTCTCGCTGGCCACGAGCGTCCTGGGCGGCATTTTGGCGGGTGCAGTTTTCCAACAGGTGTGGAAGCGCATCGGTGACGACAAGAATGCGCCCGAGCCCAAGGACTTGAGCAGGTCGAGTAGGGAAGTCCTGATCGCCGCTGCCCTGCAGGGCGCCATCTTCGCTGTTGTGCGCGCCGCCGTTGATCGTGCGGGAGCAAAGGGCTACCGGGCCCTGGCTCACGAAGATCCACGGTAGGGAAGATCCCCGGCAGGAACGTCCAGCCAGTTCGAGTTCAGTCGACGACGGCCGCGATTGCCTCGATCTCGACCAACTGATCGTCGTAACCGAGAACGGTCACACCCATCAGAGTGCTCGGGGCGTCATGATCGCCGAACGCGTCGCGGACTACTTCCCACGCCGCAACGAGGTCTTCTTGACTGCTCGACGCCACCAGAACGCGGGTGTTGATCACATCGGTGATGGACGCGCCGGCGTCCGAGAGGGCGGTTCTGAGGTTGTCGACGGCCTTGGCTGCCTGTCCCGCGTAGTCGCCGACGGCGGCGGTGGAACCGTCCTCGTTCAACGGGCAAGATCCTGCGAGAAAGATCAGTCGAGCCTCGGCGGGAGCCGTTGCAGCATAGGCATATTCAGCGACTGAAGAGAGTGATGTGGAACGGATCAGAGTTACCGACTTCGGCATAGTTTCCCCAAGGAATAGTAAAGGTTTGCAGCGAGTCTTTCACAGCGCACCTGGGGTAGCCAATTCGTCATCGGACCCGTCCCTTCGGGCTGCGGCTACGAATGTCTGTCAATGAGCCGAGAAGAAGAACACACAGCACCTGTCGATGAGTGGCTGACGACCAAACAGGTTGCGGCACTGTTCCACGTCGACCGGACCACGGTATCCAGATGGGCGAGGGAGGGCAAAGTCGGAACTCTGAGAACGCTTGGCGGACATCGGAGATACCGACGGTCGGAGATCGAGAAGTTGTTGCGCAACCGCTTGACGACACTCGACCCGACGTAACCTCCGGCGTGAATCAGACAGGCCGCCGAGCACGATGAGGGCTCGGCGACCTGTCTGGTCAGCAGAAACTGATTACACCTTGGGGACGCGGATGATGAGTGCGTCGCCTTGTCCGCCGCCGCCGCAGAGTGCGGCTGCGCCGATGCCGCCGCCGCGGCGTTGCAGTTCGAGGGCGAGGTGCAGGGCGATGCGGGCACCGGACATGCCCAGGGGGTGTCCGACGGCGATGGCGCCGCCGTTGACGTTGACCTTGGCGGGGTCGAGGCCCAGTTCGCGGGTGGAGGCGATCCCGACGGCGGCGAACGCTTCGTTGATTTCGACGAGGTCGAGATCGGTGGGGTCGATACCTTCCTTGGCGCAGGCCTTCGCGATGGCCCGGGCGGGCTGGGACTGGAGGGTGGAGTCCGGTCCGGCGACGACGCCGTGGGCGCCGATTTCCGCGATCCAGGTCAGGCCGAGTTCTTCGGCCTTGGCTTTGCTCATCACCACGACGGCGGCGGCGCCGTCGGAGATCGGGGAGGCGGAGCCGGCGGTGATGGTGCCGTCCTTGCTGAACGCGGGACGCAGTTTGCCGAGGGATTCGGTGGTGGTGTCGGCGCGGATGCCTTCGTCCTGGGCGAAGACGATCGGGTCGCCCTTGCGTTGGGGGATGGAGACGGGGACGACTTCGTTGTCGAAGTAGCCGTCTTTCCAGGCGCGGGCCGCGTTCTGGTGTGAGGCGGCGGCGAAGGCGTCCTGCTCGGCGCGGGTGATGTGGGCGCTCTCGTGTTGGTTGACCTGTTCGGTGAGCAGGCCCATGGCCTGGTCGGTGAAGATGTCGTGGAGGCCGTCGTAGGCCATGTGGTCGCGCATCGTGACGTCGCCGTATTTGAAGCCTTCGCGGCTTTTTTCGAGCATGTGGGGTGCGCGGGACATCGATTCCTGCCCGCCGGCGACGACGATGTCGAATTCGCCGGCGCGGATCATCTGGTCGGCGAGGGCGATGGCGTCGATGCCGGACAGGCACACTTTGTTGATGCTCAGGGCGGGCACGTTCATGGGGATGCCGGCGGCGACGGCGGCTTGGCGGGCGGGCATCTGGCCGGCGCCGGCGGTGAGGACCTGTCCCATGATGACGTACTCGACCTGCTCGGGTGCGACTGAGGACTTGTCGAGGGCGCCTTTGATGGCGATGCCGCCGAGGTCGGACCCGGAGAGGTCCTTCAACGATCCGAGGAGTCGACCCATCGGGGTACGAGCTCCCGCAACAATCACAGTTGTCGTGTCGGTCATGCCAGTTCTACTTTCAGTTCGGTGCCGGTTGCGGCGACAACGTCTTCGACGCTGACATCGGGGGCGAGTTCACACAAGACGAGTGGACCGTCTTCGCTCACGTCGATGACGGCGAGGTTGGTGATGATCCGATTCACCACTCCCTGGCCGGTGAGCGGCAGGGTGCAGGCGTCGACGATCTTGGGGTTGCCGTCGCGGTCGTTGTGCTCCATGACGACGATGACGCGTCGAGCGCCGTGGACCAGGTCCATTGCGCCGCCCATGCCCTTGACCATCTTGCCCGGCACCATCCAGTTGGCGAGGTCGCCCGTCTTCGACACCTGCATACCGCCGAGGACTGCGGTGTCGATGTGGCCGCCGCGGATCATCCCGAACGAGAGGGCTGAATCAAAATATGCCGCACCGGGATTGACGGTGACCGTCTCCTTGCCGGCGTTGATGAGGTCAGGATCGACGTTGTCCTCGGTGGGATACGGTCCCGTGCCGAGAATTCCGTTCTCCGAGTGCAGGACCACACGAACGTCCGAGCCCAGGTATCCGGGAATCAGTGTGGGAAGACCGATTCCGAGGTTGACGTACTCGCCGTCGATCATCTCTGCGGCCGCCCGCGCTGCCATCTGCTGGCGCGTCCAACCCGTCACTGTCACTGGTGCGGTCATCGTGTGGTTCCTTCCGAAGCGCTGACGGTTCGCTTTTCGATTCGCTTGTTCTGAGGTCCGGTGTGGACAACGCGCTGGACGAAGACCCCAGGCAGATGCACTGACGCCGGATCGATCTCGCCGGGCTCGACCAGGCGTTCCACCTGCGCGATCGTGATGCGACCGGCCATTGCAGCGAGGGGGTTGAAGTTCATCGCGGTCTTGTCGAACACGAGGTTGCCGTCGGTGTCTCCGAGAACAGCGTGCACGAGTGCGTAGTCGGCGTTGATCGCCTCTTCCATCACGTAACGCTTGGTGCCGAAGACGCGAGTCTCCTTCGGGGGAGAGGCGATTGCGATCGAGCCGTCGGCGTCGTAACGCCACGGCATTCCGCCGTCGGAGATCGGGCTACCCACTCCGGCCGGTGTGAAGAACGCCGGGATTCCGGTGCCGCCGGCGCGAAGACGCTCCGCGAGCGTGCCCTGCGGCGTCAGTTCCACTTCGAGTTCGCCGGCCAGGTACTGCCGGGCGAACTCCTTGTTCTCACCGACGTACGACGCGGTCACCCGTCGGATACGTCCCGCGCTCAGCAAGATTCCGAGGCCGTGATCGTCGACGCCGCAGTTGTTGGAGAACACCTCGAGGTCGGTTGCACTCGTAGCTGCGATCGCGTCGATCAACACGTCGGGGATGCCGCACAAACCGAATCCGCCGACTGCCAGCGTTGCGCCGTCGACGATGTCGGCGACCGCGTCTGCTGCGGACTCGTACACCTTTGCTGTCATGTTCTCTCCCTGCCAGGCGTTCATTGAGTAGACACTCACTCACTTCAATATCCAGTGAACTATCTCCAGTTCACAGGTTCAAGCAATCTCGAACATCCACAGTGAACTGATCGACTACTGACCATCTGAAGAAAATTCGTTCACTGAATGGACGCTAGGATGAAGGCATGCCAACTCACGAGCAATCGCCGGCCATGGTCGCGCGGGTGGCGGCACTTCTGCGAGCCCTCGGCGCGTCCGAACCAACGGGCGCTTCCACCACGGAATTGGGCAAGCTCACCGGCCTCGCTCGGCCCACCGCGCACCGACTGCTCACGTCCTTGGCTGCCGAAGGACTGGTCGACCGTGACGCACGAACCGGTCGGTGGTCGCTCGGTCCGGAGTTGTACCTCCTGGGGGCGGCGGCCGGAAATCGGTACGACATCACCGACCGCGCTCGCGACGTCGTCGACGAACTCGCCCGGGTCACGGGGGAGAGCGCATTCCTGTCGGCACGTCGAGGTGACGAGACTGTCTGCATCCTGAGTCAGGAAGGCAGTTTTCCGCTGCGATCTCACGTGCTGCACGAGGGGAAGCGTTTCCCGTTGGGAGTCGCGTCGGCCGGCCTTGCCATCTTGAGCCACCTACCGGCGCGGGACGTCGACGACTATTTCGCCCGGGTGAATCTGGATTCGGAATGGGGTGAGATCCACAGTGAGACATCGATTCGAGAGCGAATCGAGTCGACGCGGGTCACCGGCTACGCCGTCAATCCAGCCCTCATCGTCGAGGGAAGCTGGGGGATGGGTGCCGCGGTGTTCGACCGCAACGGTCGCCCGGCCTGGGCGTTGAGCTTGACCGGAGTGGAAACTCGCTTCCGGCCCGCGCGTCATGCCGAGTTGGGAACGCTGCTCCTCGAGCACGCTCACACACTGTCGAACCGATTGAAAACGCATGCAGTGACCTAACTTTCGGGAACCAGGTCTTGTGCAGTAGTAGTTTTTGCCTTCGTGCGCACATGTGCCTTCTCGCCTTGCGGGCCGAAAAGATGCAAGATTTCCACCACCTGTTCATCGGCAGGCCCGAACCAATGGGGCTCGGCAGTGTCGAACTCCGCGACTTCACCGGGGCGTAGGAGAACCTCGCTCGCCCCCAGGATGAGACGCAGATCCCCGGCGAGGACGTAGAGCCATTCGTAGCCGGCGTGGGTGACCAGCTTCGGTGGACGCGGACCGATCACCTGCTTGAAGACCTGCACGCGGCCGGGATAGCGCGTCAACGGAACGACGGCACTGCCGTTCTTGCGTCGGCTCGGGGTGAGGTGAACCCGGGGATCGCCCGTAGCGGGAGCGCCGACGAGTTGGTCCAGCGCGACCCGGTGCGCCCGGGCAAGCGGCAACAGCAGATCGAGGGTGGGACGACGCTTCCCCGATTCGAGGCGTGAGAGTGCGCTGACGGAGATGCCGGTGGCCTCGGACAGCGCCTCGAGAGTCAATCCGCGATCGCGTCGAAGCGTGCGCAGCCTCGGTCCGATATCGGTGATCAACTGCTCGAATTCAGCATCCATGCCGCCCATCTTTGCAGTTTCCGCAAAATTCTTACCGACTTCGGACGCTGGAGAGCAACGATCCTTTCGACAGTCGAGTACGGCAGAGCACTTCGAGAGATGGAGTCCGACCATGAAACCTTCGAGCGGGATCGAACCGCAAGTGATCGGACTTGATGCACGGCGGCGATGGGGCATCCTGGCGATCTGCTGCACGAGCCTGTTCGTCGTCGGGTTGGACACGACCATCGTCAACGTAGCCCTGCCGACGATCGGTGAGGGATTTCGCGTCGGAACCCGTGGTCTGGAATGGGTCGTCAACGCGTACACACTCGTCCTGGCCAGCTTGCTGATCTCGTCCGGAGCGGTGGCCGATCGATTCGGCAGGAGACGAGTCTTTCAGATCGGGCTTGTCGTTTTCGGGGTGGCGTCGATTGCCTGCGCACTCGCTCCGTCCGTGGAGGTGCTGATCGCGGCGCGGGTCGTCCAAGGCGTCGGTGGGTCGATGCTCAGTCCGGTTGCCTTGGCGATCGTGGTCAACGTGATGACCGACCCGAAGGAGCGGGCCAAGGCGATCGGGGTGTGGGCCGCGGTCTTCGGCCTGAGTATGGCGGCAGGGCCGATCGTCGGCGGCGTGCTCATCGAAAGTTTCGGCTGGCGATCGGTTTTCTGGATCAACGTGCCGGTGATCTTCGCCGTGCTCGTCTTGACTGCTGTGTTTGTACCGGAGTCCCGAGTGCAGCAGTCGCGACGTCTCGACCTTCCCGGTCAGTTGCTACTGGTGATTCTTGTCGGCGGGGCGGTCGCCCTTCTGATCGAGGGTCCGCGAATCGGATGGTTCTCTGCCGCGGCGACGGCAGGGTATGTCCTTGTTGCTGCAGCGTTGGCCGCATTCATCCGCGTCGAATCACGCAAGCGCGAGCCACTGATGGATCTCGCACTCTTCCGCCGCAGACCGTTCTCGTCGGCTGTGATCGGCGCTGTCGTGGTGTTCGTGGCGTTGAACGCGACGCTACTGCTCGGCACGTTCTACTTGCAGCACTCCCGCGGTATGAGTCCGGCCCTGGCCGGCGCGATCACCCTCCCGATGGCTGTTGCGGCAACGGTCTGCGCGCCGTTGTCCGGAATACTCGTCGGACGCTTCGGCCCGCGGCGGCCGCTGCTGATCGCCGGTAGTTTCACGACGCTCGGTGGACTGTGCCTGGTCTCGCTCGACAACAACACGGCGATTCCGATGCTGTTGGCCGCTTACCTGTTTCTCGGTATCGGATTCGGGTTCTCGAATGCCCCCATCACCAACACCGCCGTCAACGGGCTGCCGAGATCGCAGGCGGGGCTTGCCGGTGGAATAACTTCCAGTGCACGCCAATTCGGTGCCGCTCTCGGTGTGGCGCTGGCCGGTGGCATTATCGGCGGCAGTGCACCGGTAGACGTCGCGCAGGCATCGAGGCTGGGATGGATCCTGGTTGCCGGATGTGGGATCGCAGTCCTGTTAATTGCACTCGCATCTCGGAATTCCGAGGAACTCCCCGGCTGATCACCTTGCGTGTTCGTGCGAGCTTCACCCTGCGCGGGTGATTCCAAGCGCGTGCCCAACCGATACAGATGATGGGGTATCAGATCGTCGTATCCGAGCGGGGAGTGCCATGTGCCAGACACCTAAGGACGCAACACCGGCCACAGTCACGGCGAATCGCGAGGCAGTCGCGCGGTATGCCATGGATGACCGGCAGGATTTTGCCGACGCGGATCGAGGGTTGATCGCTCCGTTGCCGGGCAACGTTCTCGGCGACGACGGGCATGTGGTCTTCGACCCGGACGCTTTGGCGTACATCGGTGACGACGTTCCCGCGCCGGACACCGTCAACCCCAGCCTGTGGCGCCAGAGTCAGGTCATACGCCGAGGTGGGCTTTACCAGGTGACGGATCGCCTCTACCAGGTGCGCAACAACGACATCGCGAACCTGACGGTCGTAGAGGGCGACGAGGGACTGATCGTCATCGACTGTATGGCTGGAGTCGAATCGGCACGGCAGGGAATGAAGATGATTCGCGAGCACGTCAGCGACAAGCCGGTCGCGGCAATCATCTACACGCACACCCATATCGACCACTACGGCGGCGTTAAAGGAATCGTCGACGTCGAGGACGTTGCGTCGGGAAAGGTGCCGATCATCGCACCCGGCACGATCGCATCGTTCGACAAGTTCGCAATCGGTGAGAACGTTGTGGCCGGCAATGCCATGGCCCGGCGGTCTTTCTATGCCTTCGGTGGATTGCTCGACCTCGGCCCGAAAGGGGCAGTCTCCTGCGGAATCGGTGTGCTCAGCACCAAAGGCCCTCAGATCTCGTATATTTCGCCGACCGACAGCATCACGGAGACCGGAACGAAGCGTGAGATCGCCGGTCTGGAATTCGAGTTCCTGTATGCGCCGGATACCGAGGCCCCGGAGGAAATGCACATCTGGATCCCCGAACTCGCCGCGCTGACCTGTGCGGAGAACGCCAATCATTCGCTCCACAACATCCAGACCCTCAGAGGCGCGCGCACTCGCGACGCTCGGAACTTCGCTCGGTATCTGGACGAGACTCTCGAACGATGGGGAGACGAAGCGGCTGTTCACTACGGACCGCACACGTGGCCGGTGTGGGGTAACGAGAACCTGGTGCCGTTCATCGAATCGCAAAGGGACACTTACAAGTACATTCACGACCAGGCGCTCCGTCTCGCGAACAAGGGGTACACACCGCTCGAAGCTGCCGAGGTGATCGAACTGCCGGACGAACTCGGGCGCAAGTGGTACAACCGCGGATATCACGGAACTCTGCACCACGACGTTCGCGCCGTGTACACCAAGGAACTGGGAATGTGGGACGGCGATCCGGTGTCGCTTCATCCACATCCGCCGGTCGAATCGGCGAAGAGGTTCGTCGATCTCCTTGGCGCGCAGAAGATCCTGGACGAGGGCAAGCGGGCATTCGACGCCGCGGACTACCGATGGGCGGCAGAGATCCTGCACAAGTTGGTGTTCGCGCAACCGGAGAACACCGAAGCGAGGAACCTCCAAGCCGACGTCTACGAGCAGATGGGCTATCAAGCCGAGGGGCCACAGTGGCGTGGGATCTATCTCTCGGCCGCTCTGGAGCTCCGTGAAGGCGCCCAGCCCGCCCCCTATGTCACCGCGAGCCAGGACAGTGTCCTCGCGATGCCCATCGACATCCTCTTCGACTTCGTCGCAATACATCTCATCGGCGACAAGGCCACCGACGCGGAACTGCGGATCGATTTCGTGTTCACCGATCGCGGCGACGAGGCATGGACTGCGTGGGTCAAGCGCGGCGTCCTCAATGCACGTAAGGGCGCGTCACCGAACACACAACTGACGGTCTCGGGCCCGAAAGCGGCACTCGTGGGAGCGCTTCTGCAACCGGGCGCGGCCGCCGAACTGGCCAAGGCCGGGAAGATTTCGCTCGACGGAGACGAATCAGCGCTCGAGACGCTGGGAGGGTTGCTCGATACCTTCGATCCCAGTTTCAATATCGTCACGCCGTAACGAAGGGATAGTTTTCGATGTGTACACGCTTGGTCTACTTGGGGCCCAACGACACTGTGATCACTGCTCGATCGATGGATTGGAAGGTCGATCTCGGAACAAACCTCTGGGCTTTCCCGCGCGGCATGACCAGAGGGGGCTGCGCAGGTCCGAACTCGATACAGTGGACGTCGAAATATGGAAGTGTTGTCGCGACGGCCTACGACATGTGCACGACCGACGGGGTCAACGAGGCTGGGCTGTCTGCCAATCTCTTGTGGTTGGTCGAGTCCGAGTACCCGACGTATGACGGTTCGACCCCGGGATTGTCTATCGCGGCGTGGGCGCAATACGTCCTGGATCGCTTTGCGACAGTTCAGGAAGCGGTCGAAGTGCTCGCGTCGGAACCGTTCACGGTAGTGACCGCTGCCGTTCCCGGCGAAGACCGCCTCGCAACGCTGCACATGTCGCTCTCGGACGCTGGGGGAGACAGCGCGATCATCGAGTACGTCGGTGGGCGCCCGACGATTCATCACAGCCGTGAGTACCAGGTGATGACCAATTCGCCGATCTTCGATCAGCAACTCGCCGTCAACGAGTACTGGAAGCAGATCAACGGAACCGTCATGCTGCCCGGAACCAACCGTGCCGCTGACAGATTCGCGCGGGCATCGTTCTATGTGGATGCGATACCGCAGACGGACGATCCGCGGTCGGCATTGGCATCCACCTTCAGTGTTATTCGGAATGTATCGGTGCCCCTGGGTATTTCGACTCCCGACGAGCCCAACATCTCGTCGACCCGTTGGCGTACGGTCGTCGATCACAAACGCACGCTCTATTTCTTCGAGTCGGCGATGACACCGAATACTTTCTGGGTGGACGTGGCGTCGATGGATCTCGCGGAGGGGACGCCTGTCCGAAAGCTCGGGCTCGGCGCGAACGAGAGCACCGTCTATTCCGGTGATTCCACTGGCCAGTTCGAACAGGCGGAGGCATTCACGTTCGCGGGAGCATAGTGATTTCGGAGCCGCAAAGATCCAATCGTGAAACTTCTTGACATTTATACTCCGTTCAGATGAAACTTTGTTGCATATTCGGGTTTCGTCAACGGAGGACGGCATGGGCATCACAGTGCAGACACGGAACGATGGTGCGCAGCTCAAACGGCGCAGGGCGCTCGTCGCCGGCTCCGTCGGAAATTTCATCGAGTGGTACGAGTTCGGTGTGTACGGGTTCTTCGCGACGATCATCGCGTCGAACTTCTTCAGCGCCGATGGCTCCGGCGACCTCGAAAGCTTGATCAAGACCTATGCGTCGTTTGCGTTGGCGTTTTTCTTCCGCCCCGTGGGTGCCGCACTCTTCGGTCGACTCGGTGACCGCATCGGCCGACGCCCCACCCTGGTGATCGTTCTTCTGCTGATGTCGGCTGCGACGACCCTGATCGGTGTACTCCCCACCTACGAGAGCGTCGGAATTCTGGCACCGCTTCTCTTGACGGTCCTTCGAATTCTGCAGGGATTGTCGGCCGGTGGTGAGTTCGGCGGTGCAGTGTCGGTGATGACCGAGTTCGCTCCGCCCGGTCGACGTGGGCTGTACGGCTCGTGGCAGTCGTTCACCGTCGCACTCGGACTGCTCGCCGGTGCGGGTATCGCAGCACTTCTCGCTACTGTCCTCGACCCTTCACAGCTCAGTGACTGGGGCTGGCGCATCCCGTTCCTCCTCGCACTTCCGATGGGGCTGGTTGCCCTGTGGCTCAGGCTCCGGCTCGAAGAAACGCCGTCGTTCGAGCGTGCTCGATCAGTCCAGTCCGAACCGACAGCTGATGCAGCGGCGCCGGTAGTGCAGCCGACTGTCGGAGAGACGGCCAGGGCGATTCTGCTCGGAATCGGGCGTTTGATGGGGTGGTCTGCTGCCGGTTACACGTTCCTCGTCGTGATGCCGACTTATCTTCAGAGTTCGCTCAACGCGACTTTCCATCAGGCACTTGTCGCTTCCGTGCTCGCGAATGCGGGCTTCGCGGTGACCATTCCGATCGCGGGTGGACTCAGCGATCGCATCGGACGACGCGCGGTCATGCTCACCGGCACCGTGATAATTCTGGTCTTGGCTCTGCCGCTGCTCAACGTCCTGCAGAACGAGCAGACGTCTCTGACAGCCAAGGGCTTTGCAGTGTTTGCAGCCGGCGCCGCAGTGGGACTTGTTGCCGGGCCCGGACCCGCCATGCTCTCCGAGATGTTCCCCACTTCGGTTCGGTACACCGGATTGGGACTCGCATACTCCCTGTCCAACGCGGTCTTTTCGGGCTGCGCCGGTCTGATCATCACGTGGCTGATCAAGGAAACTTCCAATCTCGATATTCCGGCCTACTTCGTGATGGCAACGTGCGCCGTCAGTGCAATCGCCTTGAGTACCTTGCGAGGAAATGCCCACAAGCGGGCACTCGTCGACTGACCGCAGCTTTTCCGAATGCCGAAACGATCCGAGTAAGGGATATTTCATGAGAGTCATCGGTCTGATGTCCGGTACTTCGTACGACGCTATCGATGCTGCCGCAGCAGACATCCGGATCGACGGGGACACTCTTGTGCTCACCCCACTGGGGATGGTCAGCGAACCGTATTCCGGTGAGTTGCGGGCTGCGGTGGCGGCTGCGGTACCGCAGGCGTCCACCACTGTCGGTCAGATCTGCCAACTCGACACCGAGATCGGACAGGCATTTGCGGCCGTCGCCGCGCGGGCGAACGCGGAACTGTGCGGTGGCAGTGCGGAATTGATCTCCTCACATGGTCAGACGATGTTCCACTGGGTCGAAGGAGCGCAGGTAAAGGGCACTCTTCAGCTCGGGCAGCCGGCCTGGATAGCCGAGAAGACCGGATGCACGGTTGTGTCGGACCTGCGCTCTCGCGACGTGGCGACCGGTGGTCAGGGTGCGCCACTGGTCAGCGCGTTCGACGTATTGTGGCTCAACGGAAGAACTTCGGGTTCCGTCGCGCTCAATCTCGGTGGCATCGCGAACGTCACTGCTCCGGGTGGCGCTCCGACATCGACGGCAGATGGAGCCGCAGTACCGATTGCCTTCGACACCGGCCCCGCAAATGCGCTGATCGACGCTGCGGTAAGCGAATTCACGGCGGGGGAGCAGTGGTTCGATCTCGGTGGGGCTCTGGGCGCAGCCGGCACACGGAACGTCGATCTGCTGGCACATCTACTGAGCGAACCGTATTACGCGCAGCCCGCTCCCAAGAGCACGGGCAAGGAATTGTTCCATCGGGACTATCTACTCGCAGCTCTGCGGGGCTACGAATCCTTGTCTCTGGCTGACATCGTCGCGACACTGACTGCACTGACCGCCCGGACCGTCGCCGATTCCGTCAAAGCACTCGCGGCCACCGAAGTGGTGGTATCAGGTGGTGGCACCAAGAACCCGACGTTGATGGCGATGCTCCGTGACGAACTGGGCGACATCGCGCTTGTCTCTTCGGACGAACTCGGAGTCACCTCCGACATCAAGGAAGCATTGGCTTTTGCGGTTCTCGGCTTCCTCACCGCACACGGATTGCCCGGAAGCATTGCTTCGTGCACCGGTGCGCGTCACGCCAGTGTGCTCGGATCTCTGACCCCAGGAAGCCGTGGGCTGCCTAGAATCACATCGGTGCCGTCAGCTCCGAGAACGATGCGAATCGAGGCGTTATGACTTTGGACCGGAACGCTCCGGCGTCCGTCGACCTGCTTGCTCGTATTCGCGCATCACTGAGCAGCCTCTCGCCTGCCGAGCTGCGGATCGCCGAAATCATCGAAGCCGACCCCAGTCTGGCCTCCACCCTGACGGTCAATGATCTCGCCGAGCGGGCGTCGACAAGCACGGCGACAGTGGTCCGCACAGCCAAACGGCTCGGCTTCGAGGGCTATCCACAGCTTCGTCTCGCGCTGGCGGCCATCAGCGGGTCCGGCGCCGGGGACACGATCCCCCTCGGAGTGGACATCGTTGCTGCCGACTCGGCCGGCGAGGTGATGGCCAAGCTCGCCGAGTTCGAATCCGAACAACTCAAGGGCACGGCGCAATTGACAGATCCTGCTGCGCTCGAAGAAGTTGTGTCCCGGATTCGATCCGCCCGCCGCGTCGAGGTGTACGGCATCGGCGCGTCAGGCATCGTGGCGCAAGACCTCACGTTGAAGCTCTCGCGTATCGACGTCAATTGCCGGGTTCATCTCGACCGCGACGCGGCGATGGTCAGTGCCAGCTTGCTCGGACCGGACGACATCGCAGTGGGCATCTCACATTCAGGTGAGACTTCCGATGTCGTCGAGCCACTTGCCCTTGCCCGTCGTACCGGGGCGTCGACCGCTGCGATCACCGGTGGGGCGCGATCGACGCTCGCCGTGCAGTCACACCACGTTCTACTCACTGCCGGTAGAGAATTCGGTTTCCGATCGGCTGCGATGGCAAGCCGCACCGGCCAACTGTTGGTAGTCGACACAATTTTTGCGATGGTGGCGCACTCGCTGCCCAGCGCACTCTCTGCTCTACAACGAAGCCACGATGCAATCGCTTCGAAGCGACACTGACGAGGAGTCGTCACTGTGAGATTTGATCTAGGAGGACTCGTCACAATGCAATTGGAAATGCTCTCCACCGAGAGACCCAACCCTCTCACCCGCGATCTCGACGTCATGTCGGTGTCAGACCTGCTCACGGTGATGAACCAGCAGGACGCAATCGTGGCCGACGCCGTCGCGGCGGTAATACCCGCCATCGAAGCCGCAGTCGACTTGATCGTCGCCGCACGGGCACAAGGTGGTCGACTGATCTACCTGGGAGCCGGGACAAGCGGGCGTCTAGGAGTGCTCGACGCAGTGGAATGCCCTCCGACGTTCGGGACAGATCCGGGTGAGGTGATCGGAATCATCGCCGGTGGCCCGGGAGCGTTTCTGAACGCAGTCGAGGGAGCAGAGGACGATCCGCGAGCGGCTGGGGGCGACCTGGACGCAATCTCGTTGAACGCCACGGACGTCGTCGTGGGCTTGGCGGCCAGTGGTCGCACTCCCTATGTCATCGGGGGACTCGATCATGCCCGCGAACTCGGCGCCGCAACAGTGGCAGTCTCGTGCAACCTGGGTGCGGCAATGAGTTCTCACGCCGGCGTGGCCATCGAAGTGGAGACCGGCCCCGAGATCCTCACCGGATCGACGAGGCTCAAGGCCGGGACTGCGCAGAAGATGGTGTGCAACATGCTCTCCACGGCCAGTATGGTCCGATCCGGGAAGGCATTCCACAATCTGATGGTCGATCTTCGGCCGACCAATGCCAAACTTGTCGATCGTGCAAACCGGATCGTCGCGGCAGCCACCGGAGTGGATACCGAGATCGCTTCGGAGACCATCGAGAATGCCGACGGTCATGTGAAGGCAGCGGTCGTCATGTTGTTGGCCGAATGCGACTTCGCCGAAGCGACCGAATTGTTGGATCGCGCTTCGGGTTCGGTACGCGATGCCATCGTCGGAGCCGGCAAGAGCAGTGAGGAAGTCTGAATGGAAATCGTCATCGTTCCCAGTCCGGAAGACGGCGGGCGAATTGCTGCCGATATTGTTTGCGGCGCAATGGAAAACGGAGCGCGAACGCTCGGCCTCGCAACGGGATCGTCACCGCTGCACACGTATCGAGAGCTGATCAGGCGGCATCGAGAATCGGGAGTGTCGTTCGCGGCTATGAGCGCGTATCTTCTCGACGAGTACGTAGGTCTCACGTCCGATCAGCCACAGTCCTACGCGCACACCATCCGCACGGAACTCGTGGATCACCTCGACATCGACAATGCGCGAGTTTTCAGCCCCGACGGCGGAGCCTCGGATCCCAGTGAAGCTGCCCGGCGCTACGACGCTGCCATTGCCGAAAACGGTCCCGTCGACGTGCAGATCCTCGGCATCGGCCTCAACGGACACATCGGTTTCAACGAGCCCTCCTCTTCACTTGCGTCGCGCACCCGAGTGAAGACCTTGACCGAGAGGACCCGCGCCGACAACGCACGGTTCTTCGCAGACCCGGCCGACGTGCCGCATCATGTGATCACACAAGGACTCGGAACCATCAGTGATGCAAGGCATCTCGTCCTGATCGCGGACGGCGCACGCAAAGCGCCCGCCGTCCGGGCGGCGGTCGAAGGTCCGGTCTCGGCGTTCTGCCCGGCATCAGTGCTTCAGCTGCATCCACACGTGACCGTCATCGTCGACGAGGCAGCGGCCGGTGAACTCGAACTCGCGGAGTTCTACCGCTACACAACCGAGCACAAGCCTGCAGAGCAGGGCTACTGACTGAAAAGCGGGGGACTTGATCTCCAGCGCAGTTGAGGTCCTAGCCTCGGTGCATGATCAGTGTGAGAGCGGTATCCCCGCTTGCGTCGCCCCGGGTTTTCTCACCTCCGCGCAGTGTTGCGATCGTCGGAGCGGGGCCGGCGGGAATCCACGCTGCGAGCGCTCTCGCTGAACTGGCGCCCGGCACCAAGACAGACGTGTTCGAGCGTCTACCCACGCCGTACGGACTCGTGCGGTACGGTCTCGCGCCAGGGCACGCCGAGTCCGAGAAGTTCGTCCATTCTCTGCACACCGCGCTGGGCGCCAGTGACTTCCGGCTGTTCTGCAACGTAGAGATCGGAAAGGACCTTTCCGTCGAGGTTCTACGTTCTTCCTACGACGCCGTGATCATTGCAACCGGTGCGCCAAGGGATGTGCCGCTCGACATTCCCGGCGTCGACCTTCCAGGCTCTTTCGGTGGCGCCGATTTTGTCGGTTGGTACAACGATCACCCGGACAGTTCGCCGCAGTGGCCGCTGAACGCCGACTCGGTCGCCGTGATCGGGGTGGCAACGTCGCACTCGATGTCGCGCGCATGATCCTCGCCGAGGAGCAATCGCTAGAGGCCACGGACGTATCCGCCGACGTTCGGAAAAGTATCGCCGAAAGTCTCGTTCGGGAGGTGCACATCTTCGTCAGGCGCGGACCCGCCGACGCTCGATTCTCCCCGAACGAGTTGCGCGCTCTCGGTGAACTGCCCGGAGTCGATGTTGTGGTCGACGCTGCCGATGTCGCACCGGATCGGCATATCGAGCGGATGACCAAACAGTTGGTGCATACCCGACTGGCTGTCGAGACGCTCCGCACTTTCGCAGGCGCTGCTTCTGCCGACCGAATCGCCCAGCGCCGAGTTCACCTGCACTTTTACCGACAGCCGGCGGAGATTCTCGGTAACGGGAAAGTCGAAGCACTTCGCGTCGAGCGGACTGATCCCGACGGCTACGGTCACGTCACCGCTTCGGGGGTCTATACCGACTATCCGGTTCAAGCGGTGTACCGGGCAATCGGATTTCGCGGCACTCCGCTTGCCGGGGTGCCCTTCGATCACGGACGCGGCACGGTTCCGCACCGGAGCGGCGCGGTGGTCGACGAGAGCGGTCTTCCCATCACGGGCCTGTTCGTGACCGGATGGATGAAGCGAGGTGCCGTCGGGCTGATCGGTGCGGCACGGCCGGATGCTCGCCAAACCGTCGAAACCATGCTGCGGCAGCTGGATTCGAATGTCGAATGTCGATCGGACCGCAGCCGGATCGCTGCACTACTCGCGGTCGGAAAATTACTGCCCGTCGATTGGGACGGATGGCTTCGCATCGATGCTGCCGAACGCGACCTCGGTGCGCGGCACGGGCGTGATCGCGTCAAGATCAAAGATCGCGAAGACCTTGTCCGCATCGGCGCGAAGCTGGCCGTTTACCCCGAATAGATTCGCTGGGGTCTGGGGTACCGCCGGGGTTACGCTGAAGTGAGTCACCTCGATTCATCGTGCTCGAGGTGCGGAGCAGAAGTGTCATGAATGAACGTGGTGCGCAGGCCAGTGACGCGACAGTCGCGAGCGGGCCCCTGACCGAACGGGGCACCGTCACCGAGTTGCGCCCGTCCGCACTGCCGGTGGGGTATGACGGGCGCAACGGTGCCGACGGGCTCGGTCGCCTGGTCGGAGACTGGGAGGCGGGAACCCCTTCCGAATTGACCGATTATCTGCCCGATCCAGCCAAGATTCGCCGGGCCGCACTGATCGAACTGGTCGGAATCGACATGGAGTACCGCTGGCTGAAAAGCGATCGCCCGAAGCGGCTCACGGAATATTGCGTCGAGTATCCGGAATTGCTCGAAGAACCACTACCGGCCGAGCTCCTGTACGAGGAGTTCCGGCTACGGAAGCAGGGCGGCGAGGACGTCGTGGCGGCCGATTATGTCACCGAGTTCCCTTTGCAGGCAGACAGTTTCGAGCAGATGTTCGACCGTGATTCGATGGCCGGTCGCGAAGACGTCATGATGTTGGGTCTCTCGGGTTTCGACGAGTTCGAAATCGGGCAGCACCTCGACGATTTCGAACTGGTGTTGGAACTTGGGCACGGCGCGTTTGCCCGAGTGTTCCTCGCTCGGCAGCTCTCGATGCAGCGGTGGGTTGCGTTGAAGATTTCCCGCAACGTCGGAGTCGAGCCGCAGACTCTCGCCCAACTCGACCATCCCAACATCGTTCGGGTATTTGATCAACGGCTGCTCGAGGAACGCGCACTGCGAGTTCTGTTCATGGAATACGTGCCAGGCGGGACGCTGCTCGACGTGGTCAAACTTGTCCGTGTGACACCGCAGGCGCAGCGGTCCGGACAGCTCCTTCTCGACGCCATCGATCAGACACTGGCGAAGAAGGGAGAGATGAAGCCGAGCGAGACGAGCCTGCGGAGCGAGATCGCGGCGATGTCGTGGCCGGAGACCGTGGCCTGGATCGGAATGAGACTGGCCGACGCCCTCGAGTACGCGCGTGAACACGGCGTACTACATCGGGACATCAAGCCAGCGAACGTACTTCTCAGTGTCGAAGGCATCCCGAAACTCGCCGACTTCAACGTCAGCTCGAGCGAGGAGGTCTCGACCGAGGACGCGGCTTGTTTTGTCGGGGGTTCGCTTGCCTACATGTCTCCAGAGCAGTTGGAGGCCTGTGCGGTGGGTGCGCCCGGCACACTCGACACTCGCAGCGACATCTATGCACTCGGCGTGATGCTGTGGGAGCTCCTCACCGGGAGTAGGCCTTTCACTGACGACGGAACGGGGGAGAACCCGCCGTCGCCCAAGAAGGCGCTCGAGGCCCGTCGGCGCGGAGTGGACCCAGCGGCCGAGGCCCGGTTGCCGGACGACTGTCCGCCGGCGCTGCGTCGGGTTCTGGTGAAGTCTCTCTCGCCGGAGAGAGACGGTAGGTGGTCTGGTGGCCGAAAGCTGGCCCGTCAGTTCGCTCTGTGTCTGGACCGGTCTGCCCGCAATCTGGTGGACCCACCGGAAGGGAGCCCGCGTTCGACGTTGTGGAAGTGGGCACTGCCGATTCTGCTGGCCGCGATTGGAATTCCGAATCTCCTTGCGGCGGGTTACAACTACTATTACAACAAGATGCTGATCATCTCGGGGCTCTCGCCGCAGGCTCAGCAGCATCTCGAGCAGGTTCATCTGGTCATCGGGGTGGCTGCGTTCTCTCTCGGGGCTGCGGCGATCCTGTATTGGTGTCGGCTTGCGCTCACCGTGCCTCACGGACTGCGTAACGGTCAGACGTACAGTGCGGAGGTCTTGAACAAGGCTCGTACCGCGACGCTGAACGTCGGACACCGTGCGGTGGTGATCGCTTTCGGTCTGTGGGTGCTGGCCGGTATCGCATATCCAGTTGCGTTGCAGATTGCGGCCGGCGGTATTCCGCAGCGAGCCTACGTGCACCTGATGTCGTCGCTGGCCGTGTGCGGCGCCGTCGCGGTCGCGTATCCGTTCTTCATTCTGACCTACTACTCGGTTCGATGTCTGTATCCGATCTTGTTGTCACACGGAGAGTTACGAAGCGACGACGGCCGCGATATTCGTTCACTGGGTCGGAGCAGCACGAGGTACCTCGCGGTGGCAGCCTCGGTTCCCCTGGTGGGAATCGCAGGGCTCAGTTTTGTCGGTTCGGGTGCCGGTGAGGAACTCAACGCAACCGTCCGCGCGCTGTGTTTGGGCGGTATCGCCGGATTCATCGTTGTCTACCAACTGTTTCGACGAATCGAAAGGGATCTCCGGGCACTGCTGCGCGTAGTATCTCTCGAGGTGTCGGCGTCTCCTTAAGTGCCTGTCAACCGAATTCGAGTCGGCCTATTTGGCAGTGCTCTTGCGTGGTCGGCTGCGACGGACGGCTTTGGCGGGAGGCGGAGACTTCACTTCCGATTCTTCCTGAGGGTCGTCGCGCCAGTGGATCTCGATTTCTATCTCGACTTCATTGCCGTCGACTTCGATCTCGAGTTCCCACCGAACCTGCTCCGGAACACTGATTTCGATCGAGTCCCCGCCAGATCCCAGTTCCACTTCCGATCCACTGGCGAGCGCTTGGCCGAGGGCGATGAGTCGGTCGGCGACTTCCTGGCGCGAGAGTTCTGACTTCCTCTTGATCTCCAATTTGGGCACGATCACTCCTGACCTCGGCGGATTCTCCCTTTCACGGTAGATGGAACAAACGAAAGATTGTCGGAATTTGTGGAACCGCGAGGTGGCAACAGGCTTCAACGCAACGCTGATCTCGAATGTTCAGGACTCTTGCGTGCCATCGACGAGGCGGTGTATTTCCTGGGCGATGATTTCCGGATCGGTGATGGGGACGTAGTGGCCGGAGCGCTCGGCGATGACGTGGCGGCCCTGTGGAGATTGTTCGGCCCGGTACTCGTGGGAAGCATTCGCAGCCGCCCTGACTGTGGCATTCATGCCGGATCCTGTTCGCGCGCCGGAGATGACGGTGACCGGAATCCCGCCGAGCGCGGGTGGGTCAGCTCTGAACTTGTACAAGTCGTCGATGAAGGTTTCGGCTTGCGAGGCATGCGTGCGGACCATCGTGACGGTAAATCCCTCCAACTCCATATCTCTGCGCGCGTCGTCCGGCAAGGCGTCGGTCATCGACTTGTACAGTCGCGGCATCAGTTTGGTTCGGGCCAAGACCATGTTCGCTGCGATGGCCACCCGCTCCATCAGACGGAACATCCGGCTGAACAGCAGATCTGCAGCCTCGTCAGTCGGATCGACAAGCACGACGCCCGCAATCCGTTGGGGGCGAGCGGCCGCTGCAGCCCGGACGATGGGTCCGCCGGCGCTGTGGCCGACCAAGACGAACGGGCCCGGGCCGAAGTGATCGAGTACGTCGCCCAGATCGTCTGCCATCCGCCGTAGCGTCCGCGGCTGCGCATCGACGGCACTGCGTCCCATTCCGGAACGGTCGTAGACGACGGCGCGAGCCCAGTTTCCGACCGCTGGTTGAACCAAAGCCCACCCGGATCGGCTTGCCGCAGCACCGGCTTCGAAGACGACGGTGACCGACCGATTGCGAGGCCCTGGCAGCACCATCGTGTGCAGGTATCGGCCGTCGCGGGTGCGTACTAACTCGGAATTCCCCTGGCAATGATTCTCGCGTCGTTCGTCCGGTTCGGTACTGCTGAACTCCACTTGTCGCGCTCCCCTGAGTTGACTGTTCAATCCGCCGGAACGTAACACGCCTGAAGACGCAACGGGGACGCCCGAGGGCCAGGAGGCGTTCGATCGGAGTTCTCGCGTTTCCTCATGCGGATCGTTCAGGGGTCCTGTTCGGTTCGTGGAATGCGGGCAGTGCAGGAATGAGGAGGTCGGCATAGTCGCGAATACGCTGTGGTGGAAAGGATTTCGGTTCCGCCAAAACCAAGCGACCGGCCTCCCAGAAAAGTGCATACATGGTGCGGGCGGTGAGGTCGACATCGACGGCGGGAAGTCGATCCGGAGGTGTTGCCGCTCGTACGAAGTCCGTCAGTGCTGCGATGAGCGCCTGGCGGCCGTGCTCGAGGCGTTTACGAAAGGTTGGCGTGCTCGAGTCGGCGAGCTGGAAGACTGCTCGCCACCGGTTGGGTGCGGCCAGGACGGCCGTAAGGAAAACTTCGAGGCTTTCTGTCATCGCGTGGATCGGGTCCTGCGTGTGAAGAGGCACCACGTTGGCGAGTTGCGTCAGTGCTGCGTTCTCCTCGCGGTCGAGGCAAGCGCGCAGCAGTTGGTCGGAGTCGTCGAAGTGGCCGTAGACGACGGGGCGACTGACGCCCGCTTCCTTCGCCACCGTGTCGATGGACACCTTGTGGACGCCTTGTTCGACGATCACCCGCAGGACTGCGTCCAGTAACTGCTCCCGACGTTGTTCAGGAGCCATTCGCGGTGCATACGCCCGGTTCCGTCGTTCGGTCATGATCGTTTGCCGCCCCTCCGTCACCGCGTTGCTTGACATGCAACAACGCCTTGGCAAATACTACACTGACTGTAGCTACACTGACTGTAGCTTTGAGGAAAGGTTGCAACCGTGACTCGGTACTGCATCATCGGAGCTGGATACACCGGGCTGGCGGTGGCAAAGGCCTACGCGGATCTCGGCTTGGACTACGACCACGTCGAGACCGCCGTTGCGATCGGCGGAAACTGGTCGCACGGGGTGTACGACTCCACGCATCTGATCAGTTCGAAGGACGTCACCGGGTATCCGGACTATCCGATGCCCGACGACTACCCGGACTTTCCCAGCGCCAAACAGATGTGCGAGTATCTGCGCGCCTTCGCTGCCGAGTTCGGCCTGGATCACCGGATCGAATTCAACACGCTGGTTGTCGATGTGGCGCCACTCGATACTTCGGGAAGAGCCGGGTGGCTGGTGGAATTCGGAGACGGCACGGTGCGCGAGTACGCCGGCGTCGTGATCGCCAACGGTCACTACTGGGATGTCAACATTCCCGCGTATCCGGGCGAATTCACCGGCAAACAGATCCATTCCAAGAACTACAAGCGCCCTGCCGACCTCGACGGCTCGCGCACGTTGGTGGTCGGCGCGGGAAACTCCGGTTGTGACCTGGCGGTAGAAGCCGCGCTGACCTTCGGCACCGCGGAGATTTCACTGCGCCGTAGCTACTGGTTCATTCCGAAGTACGTCCTCGGTGTCCCTAGCAGCAAGTTCGACGTGGGCTCGATCCCAGTTCCAAAAGTGTTGCAGGAGCTAGTCTTCCGAATGATCGTTGCTGTCGGAATGGGAAGTTTTCGCAGTTTCGGGCTGGAAAAGCCGAAGCACCGTATCTTCGACCAAGATCTGGTAGTCAACCAGCAACTGCCTTACTTCCTCAAACACGGCCGCATTGCAGTCAGGCCGGAAATATCCCGGTTCGACGGACGTACAGTGCATTTCACCGACGGCACCAGCGGCGAATACGACACCATCGTCTGGGCCACCGGCTTCAAGACCACCTTCCCCTTCCTAGGCGACGGACTGCTCACGTGGGATAACGGGCAACCGCGCCTGGTGTCACACACCTTCGCCCCGGGGTTGGCCAACTTGTATTTCGCGGGACTGGTCGCCCCGCGCTCGGGTGCAGGAATGCTGCTGATGAACAGTTCACGCCTGCTCGCCGAGGCCGCGATACTGCAGCAACAACTGCATACACCGGTCGGTGATCTCTACTCGTATCTGTCCAAGCCATCCGGAGAAATCCTCGCCGGTGGCCCCGAATTGCGCTGGGAAATGCGGCGCGGCCGGTGGTCGGTCCGGATCATGACCCAACTGGCCACACTCCGCTCGAAGCTCCTCGGTGCACTCGCCGGCCCACCGACCGCGCGGAGAATTCCCGAGCCGCGACCTGTTGTGCCCGGCAACGTCCGGCGACCGATCCTCGCTGCCGCGCACCGCAACGCCTGACCTCCAATTCTCCACCACGACAACAGGAGTAACCATGCCACCCAAGAAACACGCACCCCGCACTGCTACCGCTGCCAGTTCACTCACGCTGCCATGCGGCGTTACCCTGCCCAACCGCATCGCCAAGGCCGCGATGAGTGAACAACTCGCCGCGATCGACGGCTCACCCAGCCAGAACCTGACCCGCCTCTACAGCGCCTGGGGACGAGGCGGTGCAGGCCTGCTCATCACCGGCAACGTCATGATCGACCGTCGCGCCTACGTCGAGCCACGCAACGTGACCCTCGAAGACGACCGCCACCTCGAAGCCGTCGGCAACTGGGCCCGGGCAGGATCCCGGGAGGGTGCGGTGATGATCATGCAGATCAACCACCCCGGACGAGTTGCCGTCGGACCACTGCACCGACGCCCGGTCGGCCCGTCAGCGCTGCGGCCGCAGGCGCTCGGATTCAATCTGCGCAAACCCCGGGAACTCTCGCTCGGCGACATCGCCTTCCTGCGTCGCCGCTACGCCCGAACCGCGGAACTGGCCGTGGCAGCCGGATTTTCGGGAGTGCAAATCCATGCCGCACACGGATACCTCCTGTCGCAGTTCCTCTCACCTGTCGCGAACAAGCGCACCGACAGCTACGGCGGAAGCCCGCAGAACCGGCGTCGCCTGTTGCTCGAGGTGATCGCTGACGTTCGCGCAGCCATCGGCCCGGAGGCCGTTGTGTCGGTCAAGCTCAACTCGGCAGACTTCCAGCACGGCGGGTTGGGGGAAGACGAGTCGCTCGATGTCGCGCTCGCTTTGGAAAAGGCCGGCATCGACCTGCTCGAGGTCTCCGGCGGCAACTACGAAGCTCCAGCCATGACCGGCGTCGTGCAGGACAGCACCCGAGTCCGGGAGGCTTACTTCCTGCGCTACGCCGAAAGCCTGCGCGCCCGTACTGCTATGCCGCTCATGTTGACCGGCGGTGTACGGACCCGCGACTTCATCCGCGACGTGCTCGCTCAGGGCGTCGTGGATGTGATCGGGCTCGGCCGACCATTCGCCGTGCGGCCGACGATCGCGGCCGACCTGCTGTCCGGGACCAGTGAGCCGCAGGTGCTTCCGACTGCGCCACGCATTCCGCTGGCCGGCGCCACACCAATCAATTCCTACCTCCAACTCGCCTGGCATGCGGCGAATTTCCGCCGGATTGCGGCAGGCAGGGAGCAAGTACGTGAACCGGGTGCAGTTCGCACTCTGATCGCTGCTGGTACCGCCGTGACTGCCCGCGCGCTCACCCAATTCTGATCACCGAGGAGCGAACCATGAGCCTTCCCCCACCCACATCAACCACGCGAGCTGTCGTCACCGGTGCGTCCTCCGGTATCGGTCTCGCCCTCGCCGAAGGCCTGGCGCGGCGTGGATACTCGTTGATCCTGGTAGCCCGCCGCGAGGATCGATTGCGTGAGCTGGCCGCGCGGTTGGCCCAGCGTTACGGCATCGAGGTCGAGATCCGAAGCGTCGATCTGTCCGACCGTGCCGAGCGCGCGAAGCTCTGTGACGAGCTCGCGACCAGAGATGTCGTAATACTGTGCAACAACGCCGGATTCGCCACCTACGGCGAGCTCGCGACCGCGAACCCGGAGCGGGAACGCCAACAGGTGGAACTGAATTCCGTTGCAGTGCACGACCTCATCCTCGCTGTACTGCCACCCATGCTGGCGCGCGGCGTGGGCGCGATTCTGATCACCGGATCCACCGCAGGCAACCAACCCGGACCGAACAACGCTACTTACGCGGCGAGCAAGGCATTCGCGAACACCCTCGCCGAATCGCTGCACAGTGAGCTCGTCGGCACCGGAGTGCAATGTACGCTACTCGCGCCAGGCCCAGTACGTACGGAATACGCCGAGGTAGCCGAGGTCCCGAAGCTCGACCGCCTGTTGCCGGGCCCGCTGTGGGTCAGTGCCGAACAAGCCGCAACGGCAGCAATCGTCGGGCTGGCGGCTGGTCGCCGCCGCGTGGTCCCCGGCGCGTTCGCCAAACTGCAGACCGTCAGTGGCCAATACACCCCGCGAGGGCTGATCGGGCCGATTCTGCGTACCGTCTACCGAAGGGTCAAATGAGATGGGCTGGGAACCGGCCGTCAGGACTGCGGGTCGCTCACTCTGGACGGACCTGCGCCGCACACTGACACTCGGCGATCCGCGGCGCAGCCTCTACCGCGACGCCCACTACTTCAGCGCCACCGTCGAAATCGACCCCGACATCATGAAGCAGTGGCTTCCTGCGGGGGTACGGTTGGCCGAACCGGCGCGCGCCGACCTTTTCACCGCCTGTTTCCCGGACAACAATTTCGAGTCACCCGGCTATCACGAGGCCGGACTGTTCGTTCACATCAAGACAGTGCAGGGCACCGGAATTCACTGCCCGTGGATGATTCTCGACGACGACGTAGCCCTGATCATCGGCCGTGAGCTTCTTGGCTACCCGAAGAAACTGGGTGAGATCGAGTGGACGGTCACCGATACCGATATCCGCGCTGCGGCAACCCGGCGTGGGCACAAGCTGCTCACCATGAGCGGCCGCATGGGCGACGTCATCACCGACCCACCGCCGATCCTCGCCCGACCGCACCGCAATGTCGTCGGCGTCGCGGGCATGCTGCCGCCCTGGTTGGTCGCCTTCACTCCACGTGAGAGCGTGCTCGAGGTACGGCGCATCGACGAATTCGCGCTGGAAGTGTTTGGCTCAGAACGAGACCCTCTGGATCAGATGGGAATCGGCCGGGTGGTCGAAGCGCGGCTGCACCGCGTCGACCTGCCGGGCGTGTGGGTGCCGCCTGTCCCGGTACGCCCACTTACTCCGTTGTTCACGACCAGCCGTCTACGGCCGCGGGTCCTGTGACCTTCACATACTCGAGCGCACCCGCGGGAAATCAACGTGAGCTGCCGCCACCTACAGAATCCCTCTGCGAGAGAACTTCAGGACCGTCATGAGCGATATCTATCGTCACATCTTGCGTGCCCACAAATGGATCTACATGCGTACAGGTGGACTGGTCGGGCATCGTCTCCTCTTCGGCAACCCCACCCTTCTGATACGCACCCTCGGTCGCAAATCCGGTCTGCCGAGAACTTCGGCATTGACCTACGCACGCGATGGCGGAACCTATCTGGTGGTCGCCTCCGCCGGAGGAGCAGCCAAGCCACCCGACTGGCTTGCCAACCTCACCGCACAACCTGTGTGCGAGATGCAGATCGGCTTACGCAGTACACGAGTTCGCGCGCGCGTCACCCCGCCGACCGATCCGGATTACGCGCGACGGTGGTCGACACTCGACGTCGTGAACAAGGGGCGATACTCCGCCTACCAGAACAAGACATCTCGCACGATCCCGATCGTAGAACTGGTCCCGATGAAGTCTTGAACACCGCCGTCGCTGCGCTGAATGCGGCGAAGTCACGACGGTGAACGGAGTTGCCCGACCACCGTCGCATTAGGTTCAGGTGTCGGACGATAACTCGGGGATCGCAGGCGAGCCCGCCTTTTACCTGTTGAGGTGACGGGTGACCGGACGGATTGTTCACAGGGCCGATTAGCTCGATCGGGCAAGAATTTCGCGAAAGTCTGGGTTCAGTCCAGAAGATTGCGCAATAGTGGAAAGGTGCCTTCGACGCCGGATTACGCAGCCCAATTGCGTGACGCTGAGCTTCGCGTGACTCGCCCCCGAGTCACGGTGCTCGAGGTTGTGCATGCACGCCCACATGCAGCCACCGAGACGATTTTCGATGCTGTGCGGGCGGTTCTGCCAGGGGTATCTCGGCAGGCGGTCTACGACGTGTTGCACGCTCTCACCGACGCCGGATTGATACGGCGAATACAACCGTCCGGATCGGTGGCGCTGTACGAGTCTCGCGTCGGTGACAACCACCATCACGTGGTCTGCAGGTCGTGTGGCGTCGTCGAGGACGTCGACTGCGCCGTAGGTGAAGCGCCGTGTTTGACGCCGTCGACGCACAACGGCTTCGTCCTCGATGAAGCCGAGGTCATCTACTGGGGCCTGTGTGCCGACTGTTCGACAACTCAGAGTTTGCGATCACAAACGTGATCGAAGTCCGTTCTACTCGCTCATGGAGGGATTACCGTGTCCGATAGTTGCCCGGTTGCTCACGATGGAAACACCGAGAGCACCAGCGAAAGTGAAAACCCCGCAATCCCGTCGCCGACACCCACCGGGAACCGTCCGAGAACGAACAGCGACTGGTGGCCGAATCAGCCGGATCTCTCTGTCCTGCATTCACATTCGTCGAAGTCGAATCCCATGGGTGCAGACTTCGACTACGCCCAGGAATTCGCCAAACTCGACGTCGAGGCACTCAAGCGCGACGTCATCGCGTTGATGACGGCGTCGCAGGATTGGTGGCCGGCCGACTACGGCCACTACGGCGGACTCTTCGTGCGTATGAGCTGGCATGCTGCCGGCACCTATCGCATTGCAGACGGCCGCGGGGGCGGCGGTCAAGGCGCTCAGCGTTTCGCCCCGCTCAACAGTTGGCCGGACAACGCCAGCCTCGACAAGGCACGGCGCCTGCTCTGGCCCGTGAAGCAGAAGTACGGAAAGCAGGTTTCCTGGGCTGACCTGCTGGTGTTCGCCGGCAACTGCGCCCTGGAGTCGATGGGGTTCAAGACCTTCGGCTTCGGATTCGGCCGAGAAGACATCTGGGAACCCGAGGAGATCTACTGGGGTCCTGAGGACACCTGGCTCGGCGACGAGCGTTACAGCGGAGACCGTGAGCTGTCCGGACCGCTCGGCGCCGTGCAGATGGGCTTGATCTACGTCAATCCCGAAGGGCCCAACGGGCAACCGGATCCGGTAGCGGCCGCCCGCGACATCCGAGAAACATTCGCGCGCATGGCGATGAACGACGTGGAGACAGCCGCGCTGATCGCCGGCGGCCACACCTTCGGCAAGACACACGGAGCCGGACCGGCCGACCTCGTCGGACCGGAACCCGAAGGCGCACCCATCGAGCAGCAGGGACTGGGCTGGAAGAGTGCCTTCGGCACGGGTGTGGGTAAGGACGCGATCACCAGTGGTCTCGAGGTCGTGTGGACTCCCACTCCGACGAAGTGGGACAACACCTTCTTGGAGATTCTGTACGGCTACGACTGGGAGCTGACCAAGAGCCCGGCGGGTGCGTGGCAGTGGATTCCGAAGGACGGCGCGGGGGCGGGCACGATCCCGGACCCGTTCGATTCGTCGGCCGGACGCACACCGACGATGCTGACGACCGACCTCTCCCTACGCCTGGATCCGACGTACGAGAAGATCACCCGGCGTTGGCTCGATCATCCGGAAGAATTTGCCGAAGAGTTCGCCAAGGCCTGGTACAAGCTCCTTCACCGTGACATGGGACCGGTCACGCGCTACCTGGGACCTTGGGTTCCCGAGCCGCAGCTGTGGCAGGACCCGGTTCCCTCGGCCGATGATCAACTGATCGGGGACGCAGACATCGCGATCCTCAAGAGTCGACTTCTCGACTCCGGGCTGTCCATTTCGCAGTTGGTGTCGACCGCGTGGGCGTCGGCTGCGAGCTTCCGCAGCACCGACATGCGCGGCGGCGCCAACGGTGCGCGAATTCGACTGGAGCCGCAGAAGAACTGGGAAGTCAACGAGCCCGCAGCCCTCGCCGCGGTGCTTGAGACTCTCGAGCGGGTTCAGCAGGACTTCAACCAGGCTGGTGGAGCCAAGGTTTCACTCGCCGACTTGATCGTTCTGGGTGGTACAGCGGCCGTCGAACAGGCCGCGAAGAACGCGGGACAGGACATCACGGTCTCGTTCACTCCGGGACGTACTGACGCAACGCAGGAGCAGACAGACGTCGACTCGTTCGAGGTACTCGAACCTCGGGCCGACGGATTCCGGAACTACCTCAAGGGTGGGGAGAAGATTCCGGCAGAGATTCTGCTGGTGGACCGCGCGTACATGCTGTCTCTGACCCCACCCGAGGTGACAGTGCTGGTTGGCGGACTTCGCGCGCTGAACGCGAACTTCGGCAAGACCGGCCACGGGGTGTTCACCGACCGTCCCGAGACCTTGACCAACGATTTCTTCGTCAACCTTCTCGACATGGGTACCGAGTGGAAGCCGTCGAAGACGGACGAAAACGTCTACGACGGGGTTGATCGTGCGACGGGCAACCCGAAGTACACGGCAACTGCAGTGGACCTCGTCTTCGGATCGAATTCGCAACTGCGCGCACTCTCCGAGGTGTACGCCAGCGAAGACGCCAAGCAGAAGTTCGCCGAGGACTTCGCCGCCGCCTGGACCAAGGTGATGGACCTCGACCGGTTCGACGTCAACTGATCCAGCAGATCGTCGACGGCGCCCCGCGAGCTTGTTCTCGCGGGGCGCCGTCATTTCACGCGCACGATAGCGTGGTCGTGTGGCCGATCAATTTGCGCTGGTACCAGCGGTGTACGTGATGTTCTGTCGAAGCAACCTGGCACAACGCCCGGAGGTGCTGTTGCAATTGCGCGAGGGCACGGGATTCATGGACGGATACTGGGCTCACGCGGCTGCAGGACACGTCGAACTGGGGGAGTCGGCACTCGACGCTGCCATTCGGGAGGCTGCGGAAGAACTTGGCGTTGAGTTGCTCTCCTCGGAACTGAAACCGCTGACCGTGTTGCATCGCCGTCACGCGGCAGGGATTGAACCAGTGGATCATCGAGTGGACTTCTTCTACGAATGCCGTACGTGGTCGGGTGAACCACGCCGGATGGAGCCGTTGAAATCTGCAGATCTGCGGTGGTGGCCGATTGACGAACTCCCGGAGAAGCTGGTCGACCACGAGCGTTTCGTGATCGAAGCCCACCACACCGGTCAGCTCGCACCCATCCACAGCTACGGCTTCTGACCGGGTGAGTATCTGATTCAGGCTTCGCTCGCAACGATGACCGGGCAGTGTGCTTTTCGAATCATCGCACTGCTCGTCGTGCCGAGACCGGCGTCGTCGAACGAGCCTCGACCACGCCGACCTACGACGAGAAGCCTTGCCTCGGTGGAGAGTTGTTCCAGAATCGCTACCGAAGGGCCGTCGAATTCGATCTGACGGATGGTGACGCCAGGGTAGAGCGAGGCCCAACCTGACAGTTGCCACGTCAGCGGCGTCGGGTGCTGGGGCGCGTGCCCGGATGCGAAGTCTCGACGCAGCTCGGCTTCGGGCGAGGCAGCATGTACGACGACAAGTTCGGTGTTCACTGCGTCCGCTTCCTTGAATGCGATTGCCAAAGCGCTTTCGCTGTAGGCGCTTCCGTCCAAACCGACGACAACCGGCAAGGCTGCCGCAGCGCTGCTTTCACGCGGTGTTCCGACTCTTGCGAACGAACATGTCGGTCCAGGTGCGGCGGGATCGTCCTGTGGTGCGACGATCAAGGCGGCCTCGGACGTCAACGCGGTGAGGATTGCGGTGTTCTCCCCGGAGATCAGATCGGTCCGGATCCGAAGATCTGGCGACACCGACTCGGCGATCTGAATGGCTTCCATGAACAGGCCGGTCGGTGACGCCGAGGTGTTCGGATCGGCGGTGAACGGGGCTACGAAAACTATTCGCATCCAGAGACTGTGGCGATGCGCGAACTCGGCCGCCCACGTGATCACGTCGGGGCGCAGCGGGGATCCGTCGATGCACACGACCACCGCTCCGTCCGCGGACCACTCCGAGGTGATGAGGTCAGTCGATAGTTCGGGCTTCATCGTGAACTCCTCGAGCTGTGTCTGTTGAATGCGAACTAGCTTGCAGGACAGTGCCGAACAGCAATCCTGAGACGACTATCGAGCACGCGGCAGTCGTCAGGGGCAACCACACGAGCGTCGTGACAGCGAACATGAGCACAAGCAACGGGGCGAGAAGATGGCCGGGTTTCGCTCGGCGTTCGTGTTGCTGCTTTTCTGCCCAGGCTCGGTACTTCGTGCCGTCATTCATGTTGTTTCACCTTGGTGTCTACCTCGGAAACCGACTTGTGGCCAAGCAGTCCGACGTGCGCTTCGTCGCGCATTCTCTCGACCATGTGGGGGTAGTGCAGTTCGAATGCGGGCCGCTCACTGCGGATTCGGGGGAGTTCGGTGAAGTTGTGTCGCGGTGGCGGGCAGGACGTCGCCCATTCGAGCGAGTTTCCGAACCCCCAGGGATCGTCGACGGTCACAATTCGGCCGTAGCGGTAGCTCTTGAAAACATTCCAGATGAACGGAATCGTCGAGGCTCCGAGCACAAACGCGCCGATGGTCGAGATCGTGTTGAGAAGAGTGAAATTGTCCGACGGCAGGTAGTCCGCGTACCGCCGAGGCATACCCTGGGCGCCGAGCCAATGCTGGACGAGAAATGTTGCGTGAAAGCCGATCAGGGTCAACCAAAAGTGGATCTTGGCGAGCTTCTCGTCCAACATCCGGCCGGTCATTTTCGGGAACCAGAAATAGATTCCGGCGTATGTCGCGAAGGCGATCGTTCCGAAGAGGACGTAATGGAAGTGTGCGACGACGAAGTACGAGTCGGTGACATGAAAGTCCAAGGGCGGGCTGGCAAGAATCACGCCGGAGAGTCCGCCGAACAAGAATGTGACCAGGAAGCCGACGGAGAACAGCATGGGCGATTCGAAGGTCAACTGCCCCTTCCACATCGTTCCGATCCAGTTGAAGAATTTGACTCCGGTGGGAACTGCGATCAGGAAGGTCATGAACGAGAAGTACGGGAGGAGAACGGCGCCGGTTGCGTACATGTGGTGTGCCCACACCGCGATCGACAGTGCCGCAATTCCCAGCGTTGCGTAGACCAACCCGGTATATCCGAAGATCGGCTTGCGGCTGAAGACGGGGAAGATCTCCGAGACTATGCCGAAGAAGGGCAGCGCCAGAATGTAGACCTCGGGATGGCCGAAGAACCAGAACAGGTGCTGCCACAACATGACTCCACCGGTGGCGGGGTCGAACAGGTGCGCACCCAGATGACGATCCACCCACAGCCCGATCAAGGCAGCAGCGAGCAGCGGAAAAACGAGGAGAATCAGCATGCTGGCGACCAGCGCATTCCACGTGAAGATCGGCATGCGGAACATCGTCATCCCAGGGGCACGCAGGCAGACGATCGTCGACACGATGTTGACTGCGCCGAGAATGGTGCCGACGCCGCCGAGCGTGAGACCGATGATCCACAGGTCGGCGCCCATGCCGGGGGAGTGGAGTTCGCTGGTGAGCGGCACGTAAGCGGTCCAGCCGAAATCTGCCGCACCACCAGGTGTTACGAATCCGGCGGAGGCGATCAGGCCGCCGAAGAGATAGAGCCAGTAGCTGAATGCGTTGAGTCGCGGGAAACACACATCCGGCGACCCGATCTGCAGTGGCATGAGGTAGTTGGCGAATCCGAAGAAGACCGGGGTCGCGTACAGCAGGAGCATGATCGTTCCGTGCATGGTGAACAACTGGTTGTACTGCTCGTTGGACAGGAATTGCATTCCCGGAACGGTCAATTCCATGCGCATGAGTAGCGCCATCAGTCCGCCGATCAAGAAGAAGGCAAACGATGTCACGATGTACATCAGGCCGATCATCTTGTGATCGGTGGTCCTGAGGATCTCGACCAGTTTCGAACCCTTCGGAGCGGTTCGGGGAATCGCATCGGCGTGCGTATCGACCTCACCTACCGGCCGGGGTGCTAGATCAACCACGACGGCCGCCTACGAGAATCGACGTGACGAAATATCGAGAATGCCTGGGACTGTGGAACATAACGCAATGATCGTGGCGACCGGGAACTCGGACGAGGGGAAAAGGTCCCTAGGATCGGAACAGAGGCATGGCGTAGATCACGTGGTCCGGTACGGTCGAGAGAGTTGTCTTCACGGGCGGAAAGAAAGCGAGATCGTCATGGCGTGTCGCATCAGTGAACTGGTGCTCGGTTGCCGGGAACCCGAGGTGCTGGGCCGGTTCTGGTGCGAGGTCCTGGACTTCGTCGTGCTCGATCGAATGGACGACGGTTCGTTGGAGATCGGCCCACGCGAAGGCTTTGGCGGTCCACAGCCGACGATCATCCTCAGTCGCAGAGACGAACCGGAGAAGGGTAAGCCTCGCCTGCATATCGACGTCAACGCTACCGATCGCGATCAGGAGGCCGAACTCGAACGACTCCTGGGTCTCGGTGCGCGCCCGGCTGACATCGGCCAGACAGGGCAGGAGCAGTGGCATGTCCTAGCGGACCCAGAAGGTAATGAGTTTTGTCTGCTCAAGGCTCGACTATCTCCGCTCTGACGCTCAACGATCGTGACTCGGTAACAGGCTCGGCCTTCGGCTCAGCGGAACGCGCCACACCAACTCGGTGACACCGTTCTCGCTGGTGATGTTGCTCGAGCCTCCGCACTGACGAGCGCGGGTCGCAAGGTTGTCGAGACCGTGGATTCTGGTTGCCTGGTCGATACCCACACCGTCGTCGACGATGCTGATGACAAGCTCCTCGGTGGCACGGATGGTGACGTCGATGGCATCGGCATGGGCATGTCGCAGAGCATTGCTCAAGCCTTCGCGCACAACGGCTTCGGCGTGCGGGGCTAGTCGAGCCGGGACGGAACTGTCGATGGTTCCCTCGAAAGTGACGCTGGGAGTGATCGGCGAGTGGCCGGACAGGCCGTTGACGGCGTCGAGGAGTCGCCGCCGTAGGCTTGTGGGAGTGGACATCTCGCTCGTGTGGAGGTCGAAGACTGCGGTGCGAATTTCGCGGACTGTCCGGTCGAGTTGATCGACAGAGGTGTCCAAAACGGTTCGAACGGTGGCCTCGTCGCCTGGACGTTGAAGTACTCCCTGCAAACTCAATCCGGTGGCGAACAACTGTTGAATGACGTGGTCGTGGAGGTCACGCGCGATGCGGTCACGATCTTCGAGCACGTCGATCAGTCTTTCCTTTCGTTGCTGTTCAGCGAATTCGACAGTGACAGAGGCGATGTCTGCCATTGCCGTCAGTTGCTCGATCTCCTCTGTTCCCCACGGGCGGTCGCTGCGGCGTGACGCGAAGAGAACGCCGCCGCCGAACGAGGTTCCGGAGAGGGGGAGTGCGATCACCGATTCGTCACCGGAAACATTCAGTGCCGGAACGGGACTGCCCTGTGGTGCAGAGATCGGTCGCCTGCTGCGCGCTGCGTCGTCGATCACGGTCCCGGACAGATTGACGGCAGAGTCGGTCGCGGCGAAAGGCTGGGAATCGGCAGTATCTGCGACGTGGACTACTGGCTCTCTGCCCAGGTCGTAGCGAACGACGCACACCAGATTTCCATCCGTGAGATGCCTCGTCGTCCGAACCAGTTCGGCCAGCGTCTCGTCGCGCGATCCGCCACTGAGAAGACGTGCATTGACGGCGGCGACTGCCTTGAGCCAGGCCTCCCGCGTCCGGGATTCCTCGAACAGGCGCGCGTTGTCGATGGCGATGCTCGCAGCGTTTGCCAGTATCTGGAGCACGGCCTCGTCGCGATCGTCGAATGCAGCTCGGTCCGAGCTGTCCGCGAGGTAGATGCTTCCGAACACCTCGCCCCTGACAAAGATCGGAACGCCGAGAAACGTGTCCATCGGTGGGTGATTGGCGGGAAACCCTGCCGAGGACGGATGCGAGGAGATGTGGTCGGTTCGAACCGGGCAGGGTTCCTGAACGACCAGGCCCAGCAGTCCGTGCCCTTCGGGAAGGTGCCCGATCTTGGCAACCTGACCCTGGTCCAAACCCGAGTGGATGAACCGCGACAAGCGCCCGTCGGGCGACTTCACGCCGAGCGCTCCGTAGTCCGCTTCGAGGAGATGACGCGCGACGTCGACTATCTGTTGCAGGGTTTCGTCGAGCTGGAGGGTGGATCCGACAGTCAACACGGCGCTCAGCAGTTTGGGAATCGCACTCGGGTTCAGGGCAGCCAGCTCGGCGCTTCCGGCGATATCGCCGAATAGGCTGAGCATGAGAGCGTCGCGGCTACCTGGCATGGTGCGTGCCAGTGGTCGCGGAGAAGGGCGAGCCTGACGGCGTCAGCAGGTGAGTAGTCGCCTGGCCCGAAGGATCCGGGTGAGAAGTGCCTGCGCGAAGCTTTGTTGCCAAGACTGCAGCCTGCGTTCGGCGTTCGAGGCCCAGTTTCTCGAGGATGCGTGAGACGTAGTTCTTGACTGTCTTCTCCGAGAGCTCTGCGTGCTTGCTGATCTCTCGATTGCTCAGTCCCTTGCCGATCAACTCGAAGATCAATAGTTCCTGATCGGTCAACAGGGCCGCCGCAGTACCCGATTCCTGCTCGGATCGGATGCGCCGCACCAAACCGATCACCGCCTGCGTATTCAACAGCGATTTGCCGGTAGCAACCGTACGGATCGCCGAAACGAGGTCATGGCCGCGAATGTTCTTGAGGACGAATCCACGTGCGCCGGCGATCAGGGCGTCGAGGAGGGCATCGTCGTCGGAGTAGGACGTGAGCATCAACGTCGCCGCGTTCGGATAGGTCGACGCCAGTTCTCGGCACAGTTCCACACCGTTGCCGTCGGGAAGCCTGACGTCCATGACAACCACGTCGGGTCGGCATTCGGGTATCCCGACCGAGGCTTCGCGAACACACGACGCCTCGCCCACGACGTTGAATCCCGATACCTGATTCAACAGGTCTGCCAATCCACGACGGACGATCTCGTGGTCGTCGACCAGATAGATGCCGATCGTCACGGTGGTCACCTCTTCCAGCTCACGCCTGTCGTCGATGTTACCGGACGGTAATGTCCCGACAGGATCGGGTTGTCCGACCGATGGCCGACAAAAAACCCGCGTCGAAGGGTGCGAGACCGAGTCTCGATTGCACAGAGCCAAAGGTCCCGACCGTCACGAGATCTGAATCACCCCGATCTCGTGAGGTAGCGGGTGTGCGCTGAATGTGATTGTGCCGGTGTCTGTTCGATCCGCTCAGTCGACGGGAGCGAGTTCGACGGAGACGTAGACACCCTTGCCTTTTCGATGTGCGAGTGCCTCGCCGGGGCGATCGATACCGTCCAGTTGGAGAACGATCGGACCATGTTCCGGATAGAAATTGCGCCACCAACTCTTCTTGTCCGGCATGGCAACCCCGATCGTCACATGGTCGCCTTTTCGTTTGTAGGACACGGGCGCGCTGAAGGTGCGACCGGACTTGCGGCCGACGTAGGTGATGACGGTCATCGAACGGCCGAGTAGTTTGCCTACGATCGGAGCGCCGATCAGCGGTTGGACCACTACGTTCACGGCGGCGGATACACGTTGGAAAGTGTTCACGAGAAGCCCTTTCGCGACGAATGTTGCACGAATTCGAATCCTGCACGTAAATGGTGCGTGCAGTAGTTCTATCCTGCTCGACCGGGATTGTCGCGTGGGCAGAAATTGGTACAAACCGGTGTGTCGAAGCGAGTAGCGTGGGGTACGTCGAGGGTCATTCGAATATGCGCGGTCAAGCCATGTCGTCCTCGACGCCAACCCGGTCTGTGGTCGAACGGCCGAGAACTGGAGCGCCTGTATGGCGTCGAACCCGTCCGATGTGTCGAATGCACGAGGGCAATCCGAGTCGACTGACGCGGATCAGAAAACGCCGTCAATCTGCCCGGCGTGTCAGCACAGTATGGAATCCCACGATCCGCTCGGAGTTCGCTTCTGCGCAGTGACTGCCGACCGCGGTCTCGATCGAAAGTGCATCTGCGCTGCAGATCGCGAGGAGATGCAGCACTATTCGCGCTACTGAGGCGCATCCTGCATCCCAATCGAAGACGCACCGACCTGCAGTCGCCGACAGTGCTGGATGCCCCGAACCCGCCCTCGTCTATCGACGATCAGCACGTGGTGGTGATGTGTGCGTAGTGCACTTTTACCTGTACAACGTGCAGGGCTGCAATGTGTATGTGCGCTGCCCGCCGCGCTCAGAGGTGACCGGATAGACCGCCGGTCGCGGTGTGTGCTCGCTTCGCCGAACGACTACCTGCTCCAACGCTGCCGTGCTTACTCGATCAGATCCACCTCCCAGTTCGTTCGTTGAATCTGTGTATCGACCTCACGAATCTCGCGGGCGAGGTCGTCCGCGATTGCCCGAAGTTCGGTGACGGGAACTGCCGCGACATAGACCAATTCTGATCGGAGTTGACGACCGTAACCTCGCTCTTCGCGCCCGGACGCGGCGTCCGCAGCGGCATTGACTGCAGAGTGTCTCAGGCGCAGCACATCTCGATGGGCGAGTGCATCTGTGACAGTGCCGTTTCCGAGGATTGCCTGCGCATTGGTTCGATTGATCGCGCGCATCAACCGTTCGAGTTCGCTCAGAGTTGACGTCAGCTCTTCGAGAAGGACGGCAGCGTCTTCGGCGGGAATTTCTCCCTCCTGGTGGCGTGCATTGTCGACGATCCGCTCGCGCAAGTGCGCAACCTTGCGGGTGGTGTCACTGCGTAGCGCGAGTGCCTCTGCCAGTTTCATGGATGAAGCTCCTGCTCTGACCTGAATCGGGAACTCCAAGCTAGCACTCGGTTGACCACCTTGGTCGGATTCCATTGTCTTGCTGCGTTCTTCCCAGTTCAGCATTCGAATCATCTTGGAGACAGCTGGTACTGCGTGTCCGCTGGGGCTGCCACACCGAGCTCGTAAGCAATGGGCTTCACCCCAACAAATGAAGGGTGTGGCGATGTTCGATGAAGCGATGAAGTCGGTGGAGCACGCTGCGCACGGTCTCGGGTCGACGGAGCGGGCGAGGCATACGATGGTCCGCCGTCGATCTCGCGGTTCAGGCGAGATAGTCGCCCCGAGACGAGTTTGAGCGCGCCTTTCCCTATTTGTTCGTCTTCGGGAGGCCAGGCGGATTGACCAGTGATTTGTCCACTGCTTCGTTGGTGATCTTCCAGCGCTCGAGGACCTGGGCGTACGTGCCGTTTTCGATCAGATGATCGATTGCCTCACTGATCGGCTGAACCAATCCGTTGTCCTTCTTTACCAATACACCGATCTGGCCCAACGCAGCCTCTCCAGCGCCGGAGAACTGACCGATCACTTCGTTTTCACCGGTCTGGGCGGCGTGGAACTGGGATGACGGGTTCGGACCGAAGTATGCGTCGATTCGACCCGACGAGAGGGGAAGGTAGTAGTCAGTGGTCTTCTGGTACACGGTGATTTCAGCGGGAGCCAGACCGGCCGCCACGTTGTCCTCGTTCCACTTCACCAGCAACGCTTCCTGATTGGTGGCGGCGCCGACACCGACCTTCAGCCCGGCGATGTCCTGCGGCTTGTCGAGCGAGATGTTCTTGTCTTTCCTGACCTCGAAAGCGAGAGTGTCGAGGCGGTACGTCGCGAAATCGTACTTCTCCTTGCGTTCCTCGGTGACCGTCACGTTCGAGACGAATGCATCAGCATCTCCCGAATCGATCCGCACCGAATTCTGCGCCCAATCCGCGACTTGAAGATCGATTTTCAGCCCGAGCACCTCGGCAATCAAGTACGCGAAGTCGGTCTCGGAACCGATGACTGTCTTGTCGTCGTCGGCGTAGAAGCGTAAGGGAGGAGCGGTTCCGGCATTGCCTGTGATGCGGATCGTGCCGCGGTCTCGGAACTCCTGAGGGACCTTCGCTGCGATCGAATCAACCTTCTCGGTGGTGATTCGGTTCTGCTCGGCAGACAAGTTTATGCCGGATGTTGTTGCACCGGAGTGCTGCTCAGTCGATTGTTCATCTGGGCTTCCGCAAGCGGTACCCAGGAGGACAACTGTGGCCAGGGTAGCGATCAACAGCGTCGCGGAGCGAGGGCGGGTGAACATGGGGTTCCTTCCATAAAGAGGTTTTGTCGAAACAGGCTGATGTGTTGACGAAGTGCGAGCTAGCTCTTCCAGGTATCCACGAAGTCCACCGAGTAGAGATCGGCCTGGATACGCAAGTCGTGAACTGCGGGAGTCGTCGCGAAGATCAACGAGGAGGCGTGCAACGGGATCGCCAATGCCTGGTCGGCAATCAACTCCTGAATCTCTTTCAACACGCCGTTCCTCGCATCTACGTCTACGGTTCGAGATTGTTTGATCAGCAACGTATTCAGCTCAGGCGTCGAGGCGATGCCTTTGGTCGAGCCGAGAGTGGGGCTGAACACCAGCAGTACGTCACCGTCTGCACGCAAACTCTGGAAGTAGATCGATTCCCATGTGCCATCGGTTCGTGCAGCGTTGTCCTCGGCAGTCGAGCGAGGTTGCAAGTTCACCGCGACGCCGATGTCACGCAGCTGAGACTGGATCAGTTCGAACTGCGATTGTGGGAGGTGGTTGCGGTACGCCAACTCCACGGTCAACTTCTCACCGCCCTTCGTGCGAAGTCCGTCACCGCCGACTGTCCATCCACTGGCTTCCAGTAGCGACTTCGCACCCTCCGGCTCATACGTGTAGTCGGACGAGAGATCGGTGTATCCAGGCGCTTTCACCGACAGGATGCTTCGTGCAATCTCGTCACTCGGCGTGTAAGTGGTGTCGATGATCTGTTGGGTGTCGATGCCCTTCACCAACGCACGCCGCACGTTCAGGTCCGCGAGCACTGGCGCAAACGTGGGGTTGAGCAAGAGCGAATCGTTGATGCCAGCAGCTATTGACGGAATGACAGTGAGTCCGGAGGCCTGTGTGCGATCGACGTCTGTGCTCGGAATGTCGATCGCGGCGTCCAGTTGCCCTGACGTCAAGCCACCGATCCGCACCGAGGACTCGGGGACGACCAAAAAGGTGATCGAATCCAGATATGCCTCTCCCTTGTTCTTGTTGAGTGAAGATCCCCAGCGATAGCCGTCGCGTCGAGCGAGAACGACCTTCGCATTGGTCTCCAGTTCCTTCTGCACGAACGGCCCCGAGGCGATAACGCCCTGCGCGCAGCGTTCTTCGGGCGTCTTCTTCAAGGATTCCGGAGCGATGATGGCGAGTGTGTCGGAGCGTGCGGCTTGAAGGAAACCCGCTGACGGTTCCGAGAAATTGAGTGCGACAGTGGAAGCGTCGAGTACCTCCGCTCCAGTGAAGTTTGCAAGATGTGACTTCGCAGTGGTCGCGAAGCCACTGTCTCCCAGTCTCTTCTGGCTTTCGAAGTTGTCCGCGACAACCCGCGCATCCAGACGCTCGCCGTTGCTGAAGGTCACGCCGTCCTGGAGAGCGAAGACGAATCGTCGACCGTCGTTCTGGACCTCCCAGGACGTCGCCAACCAAGGCACGATCTCCCCGGTGTCCAGGTTCTGGTCGACGAGTTTGTCGTACAGGGGATGGAACGCAGTAGCGGTCTGACCGTTCAACGTCTTGTCGATGCACGGCGGAAAAGTATTGATCGCAAAGGTCAGATCGCCCCCTGAAGTGGGTTCGGAGTCGGCGCTCGCAGCTGGTGTTGCAGTGCTGCAACTCGTCGCAACTGCAAGCGTCGACGCCAGAATGGCGACTCGGATCTGTATGGATGAAAACCGCGACGTCGTCATGGACCGAGTTCCGTTCATCGTGTGGAAGTGCGAGTGGAATCGAAGATGTGGGACCGCAGGGTCGTGCCGGTGTATTCGCGCCGGAACACGCCCCGCTTTTGCAGCAGTGGCACAACAGAACTGGTGAAGTCGTCGAGCCCTCTGGGGAAGTGGGTCGCGGTGAGGATGAAACCGTCGGCCGCTCCTGATTCGAAGAGGTGTGTCAACTCGTCGGCTACCTCCTGCGGCGAGCCGACTATTTCAGGAGTGAGATCATTGCGCGCGAACAACTCTGCGGTTTCGGCGATGGTGAGATTTCGGGATTCGATCAGGCGTGCCAATCGACGTGAGGGGCCCTTACCGCGGTTGAGAACCTCGGCGATCGGAGTGGTCGGATCGAACTCCGACAAGTTGAGCCCTGCGGAGTGGGAGACCCACTCGATTGCTGCATCCGGATGGATAAGGGATCGCAGATACTCCTGCCGTTCCTTCGCGATGCTCGTCGTCTCGCCGACAATTGGTTGCACAGCGGCGACGAGGCGCACCGAATCAGGGTCGCGTCCGGCCTCTTCCGCGTAGCCGCGAATTGCCGTGCGCTTCGCTCGAAGATCTTCCTCCAACGGGTCGATCGCAAAGACCAGATCTGCCCACCGCCCACCGAACTCGCGCCCTCGGTCGGATTCACCCGCCTGGATGAAGACCGGCCGGCCTTGAGGTGATTGCGGCAGGGTGAGTGGTCCCTGTACCGACAGGTACTTGCCCTTGTAATCGGCGGCATGAATCTTGCTCGTATCTGCGTAGATTCCGCTGTCGCGATCAGCCAGAACGGCATCATCTTCCCACGACGACCAAAGTGCGGTGGTTGCTTCGAGGACCTCGTCTCCGCGTTCGTACAGCTCCTCTCGGGGCAGTCGGTCGACCTCGGGGAAGTTGTCGTTCGCGGGGCCAGGTGCCGTCATGACGATGTTCCATGCTGCGCGTCCGCCGCTGAGTAGGTCGAGGCTGCCGAGGGTCCTCGCCAAGTTGTACGGACTGTTGAAACTAGCCGAAAGCGTCACGCCGAGACCAATTCGTTTCGTCGCTCCGGCCACGACCGCCGCAAGTTGCGTCGGATCATGTTGAAAGCCGGTCAGCAGACCGTATTTGGTGTGGCCGTCGACATAGTGCACTCGCTCAGGTATCAGTATCAGATCGAATTTTGCTCGTTCGGCCGCCTGTGCGTATCGCTCGTACAATTGCCTGTCCTCGAAGGAATTCTCCGAGTAGGAATGTCGCCACATTCCTGCACTGTGCATGCTCGGGAACACCATGTAGGCGCCGAGGATCATCTGTCGTGTCATCGCTTCTCTAAATTCCTTGGTGTGTGATGGATGCGAGTGGAGACGGGTCGTTCAGGGTCGGCGCTCCACCCCGACCACGATGCGATGTAGACCGCGGAGCTGATGCCGATCGCTGCCAGCGCCAGTGCATTGTGCGAAGCGGCAACGCCGCCGCCGCAATACGACACGACGGGTGTACCACTCTCGATCCCGAACTGACGGAAGTGCTCTCGCAGCTCGGCGTCGGGAAGCAGAAAACCGCTTTCGTCCAGTACATCGAGAGCAGGTGCTGATACTGCTCCGGAAATATGGCCTTGAAAGTGGAAACTGCTCGGACTGCGAGAATCGAGCAAGACGCCGGTCGTTGCCGCGCGCGCGGCATCGTCTGCGTCGGCCGGCGATACTTCTACCGAACGAGTCGGCGCGTTGGTTATCGGACCGTCCGCGTCTGTCTGCCGCTCGATCGCAGCCATCCACGCCGCCACTCCGCCGTCCAGATAGCGCACCGACCTTCCCGCCCAGTGCAAAGTGAACCACGCACGCGCGGCCAGCAGTGGGCCGTCGGGACTGTAGACGACGATGTCTGCGTCGGCCCCTATGTGTCGATCTGTGAGAGTCTTCGTGAGGATGTCGAGATCAGGCAAGGGGCGATCTCCGCGAGTTCCACCACCTTCGCCTTGAAAGTCCCTGATCGACAAAGTGACATGATTTGGTGAACTCACGATCTCGGATGCACTCGTTGTCTGTTCGCGCACAACTGTGATGACGACCGGTGCCTGGCCCAACCGAATCAATCTGAAAAGTTCGTGGGCGGATACGATCACCGAGTCTCGCTCGCCGCCCTCTGTCGAAGTCATGAAAGATACTTTCCAGCAGTTGTTTTCGCGACGGTAGTCACACGATCGCGGTAATCCTTGGTCACGGCGCAACCGCTGCCAGCACTTGCCCGGCATCAATGACGTCTCCTACCGTCACACTCACCGCCGAGACTGTCCCAGGAGAGGACGCGCGGAGGGCAGTCTCCATCTTCATGGCTTCGACGACCGCAACGACATCACCTTCCGATACCCGTGTTCCAGTCTGGAGTACAGCCAGTACAGTTCCCGGCATCTTCGAAGTGATCTCTCCGTCCCCGGATTCGGAATCCTTTGCTGTATAGATCTTCTCGCTCACCGGAACGGTCCAACCGCCGACGCATACCCACGCGCCGGTGCCGACTCCGAGACGTCCAGCGGTGGTTGCCAATCCGTCGGCGACCAGACTGAGGGTCATTTTTTCGGTTCCGCCCCTGACGAGCACGGAAATGTTCCGGCCGTCGGCGTCCACAATCCACTGGTCGCGTCGTTGTGAGATGACCGTTGTCGTTACGACTCGGCCGTCAGCTACTAGTTCGCGTCCGATCGGATCGGATCCCGCTTTGCGCAATGCTGCTCGATGTAGTCCGTGAGCGCCGGTCCAGGACGACGTAGTGACCGGCAACTGTTCCTCGACCGAAGTCCATACCAATGCAACAGCCGCGGCGGTGGCCTGGAGTTGCTCCGAATCCGGGACCAATCGAGTGAGGTGCTCGTCGACGAAGGAAGTGTGAATGTCATCCGTCCGCACAGCCGTTGTCGCCAAGAGTAATCGGAGGAAGCCTATGTTCGAGGCTCCGCCGAAGTAACTCGCATGGGCCAAAGCTCGGTCCAACGACTCCAGCGCCGCTGACCGTGTCAGCCCCCGCGCTATCACCTTTGCGATCATCGGATCGTAGAACGGCGGAATGGCGCCGACGCCCTCGAAAGCACTGTCGACGCGGACCTTCGACGGCCAGGAGACCTTCACGGAATGTGAAGGTGCGGGCCGAAACCCGTTGGACGGATCCTCGGCGTAGATTCTCGCTTGCACCGCGAAGCCTCGCAGTGCGATGTCGCGCTGCTGTAGAGGCAAGCGCGCGCCGAGGGCGATGTCAAGTTGCAGTTCGACGAGATCGACGCCCGTCACTTCTTCGGTGACCGTATGTTCGACCTGCAGGCGCGTGTTGACTTCGAGGAAGTAGTAGCGGTTTTCGGCGTCGACCAAGAATTCCACGGTGGCCGCGTTCACGTAACCGACGCCTGCGAGAAGACGGAGAGCGTCGTGCTGCATGGAACCCAGGACTGATTCGGGCACGGAAGTAGCCGGTGCCTGCTCGATGATCTTCTGATTTCTACGCTGAAGTGAGCATTCGCGGGTGAAGAAGTGAACTCCCGTGCCGTAGGAATCGAACAACACCTGCACCTCGACGTGACGCGGACGCTCCACCAGTGTCTCGATCATGAGGTCGCCGCGACCGAAGTTCCTTTTGTTCAAACCGATTGCGGAGGTGATGACCTCACGGGCATCATCACCCGGATGCAGGCGGACCATCCCCTTGCCTCCGCCACCGAACACCGGTTTCAGCAGCACCGGAACGTCGAGAGACTGAACATGACCGACGATGATGTCGGGATCGGCACTTGCCTCACCCCACGCATTGAGCGTCGGAATGCCGGCATCTGCGGCAGCCTTCTTCGCCCTCGCCTTGTCGCCGAGCATTGCGATGGATTCAGCGGCCGGACCGACGAATGTCAACCCTGCAGCGACGACTGCGGTAGCAAAATCGGAGTCTTCGGAAAGGAATCCGTAGCCCGGGTGCACGGCATCGCACCCGGCGCCGAGGGCGGCCGCAATGATTTGATCCGAATTGGTATAGGACTCAGACGGAAGGTCTCCGTCCAGGATTACCGTGCGATCGGCAAGGCGATGCCACTGTGCGTGTGAATCGACGGGGGAGGAGATCGTCACTACCGACATGCCCAGGCGGCGGGCTGTTCGCGCGATGCGTGTGACGATTTCACCTCGATTGGCGATGAGAAGTCGAGTCATTGTGCTCACATCCTGAATACGCCGAAGCGCGTTGTTCCGTGATTGCGGGGAAGCATGGACAGTGCGAGCGAAACCCAGGATCGCGTGTCGACCGGGTCGACGATCGCGTCCACCCACAGCCTGGACGCAACGTAAACCGATTCCCCTTGCCGGTCGTAACCTTCACGGATCGGCCGCTTGATTTCCTCTATTTCCTCTTCTGTGAGCGGAGTTCCGCGTGTGCGCGCAGATTCGATCTTCATCAAGGCCATCACCGATGCTGCTTGTTCCGCACCAACTACGGTTGTCTTGGCGTTCGGCCACACGGCCATGAAGTCAGGGCCTATCGAGCGTCCGCACATTGCGAGGTTTCCCGCCCCGTAGCTTCCACCGATGACGATGCTGAGCTTGGGAACTCTCGCGCAGGCAACGGCGTTGACCAGTTTCGCTCCATGCTTGGCGATACCTTCCGCTTCGTACTGCTTCCCGACCATGAATCCGTTGACGTTGTGCAGGAACAACAGTGGGATATCTCGCTGTGAACACAGCTCGACGAAGTTGGCGGCTTTGAGGGAGTCCTCCGAAAAGAGCACCCCGTCGTTCATGACGACTCCGACGGTGTACCCCTCGATGTGGCCTGTGCCGCAGACGATGGTTCGGCCGTAATTTGCTCGGTACTCGACCAATTCGCTCGCGTCGAGTAGGTGGGCCAGAACGTCGCGCGCGACGATAGGTGTTTTGGAAGAAGCCGGGATCACCGTGTCGAGCGCCTCGGGGGAATGGAGAGGCGGTCGCGGAGATCGTGACGGTGCCCGTACTTCCCGTCGATCACCTCGGGCGACGATGTCGGCGATCATTGTCAGTGCCTCGATGTCGTCGTTGGCGATGTGATCGACGACGCCGCTGATCACCCCGTGCACGTCGGCACCGCCGAGTTCCTGCGGTTCGACGTCGACACCGGTAGCAGCCTTGACCAACTGAGGACCACCGAGATAGACAGTGCCGGTGCCTCGGACGATGACGGTCTCGTCGCACATCGCCGGGATGTACGCACCTCCCGCGGTGCAAGAGCCCATGACGGCTGCGATCTGAACGATTCCGTCTGCCGACATTTCGGCGATGTTCTTGAACATCTCGCCGAAATGGTGCTCGTCGGGGAATATCTCATCCTGCATGGGGAGGAAAACACCTCCCGAGTCGACGAGATAGACACACGGCAGCCTCAATCGACGGGCGACAGCTTGCAATCGCAGTTGCTTCTTGACGGTCAGCGGGTAGTAGGTGCCGCCTTTGACAGTGGCGTCGTTTGCGAAGATGGCGCAGAGTGAGCCGCGGATGAGACCTACTCCCGTGACCAGACCGGCCGACGGGAGTTGTTCGTCGTACACCTCGAATCCGGCCAGTTGGCCGATCTCGAAGAATGGGGACTGCACGTCGAGAAGAGCGTCGATGCGTTCGCGAGCGGGCAATTTGCCGCGAGCACGATGCTTGGCGACGGACCGCTCGGGTGCCCCGTGAACGGACAAGTGTTGCGCGCCCGCGACTCGCTCACGAATCATCTTGTATGCCAACAAGTTTTGCTCCCGGGTTCCGGGGTCGAGTTGTGCGGTGCGTTCAATGACGGGCATGGGACGTACCTACTGTCGGTTCGGAGGAAGCTGTACGGAGGGAGAAGACGAGCGCCGTCGCTGCTGCGGTGATGAGTGCGATGATTGCCGACCACACGCGTTCGTCGGACGCGAGAGGTCCGACGACGGAGGCGATGCCGGCAATCCCCTGCTGCACGAGGCCGCAGTATGCGACGGCGATGGCTCCACCTTCCGCAAAATGTGTCACTGCTGATGCAGCCGAGTTCGGGAAGAGCAGCGATTGCCCGAATGTCAGTGCGACGTATCCGATCAGGAAGACGACGAGCAACGGAATGGAACCAAGCGGGGGATACCAGCAGAGCATGAGGACGAGACCTGCAACCAGCATGCATAACGCACCTCTGCGCATCAGCTTTTCCGAACCAACGGCCGTGGCCCTGCGGTTGACGTACAACGCGCCGCCGAAGTAGGCGGCTCCGTAGAGGATTCCGAAGGCCCCGAACGCCCACGGTTGCAAATTGAATCGATCGCTGAACAGGAAGGGACTCGATTGCTGGACCAGGACGATCGCGCCGAAACCCAAACCTCCCGCAATGGCCGGCTTGTAGAACTTGGGTGTCAGCACTATGGCATTCCACCGAACGACGCGTTCGTTGTTGTCGCGGACCGTGGTGTTCTCGGTATTCACCGCCACTGCAGCCAGTGCTACGCCGAACGCCCCGAGGACTCCGAAGCCGGCGCGCCACGAGGTGAACGACGCGAGTGCGCCGCCGATCAGTTGGCCACCGCCCAGCGCCACCACAAATGCCATCGACAACAGTGACAATCGGCTGGCCAGCTCCGAACCGGTGAACCTGTCCTTCACCATCATTCGCACGACGATGGCCGCGCCTCCGGCCCCGATGCCTTGCACGATCCGGCCGATCAGTAGAACGGCGGCGCTCTGGACCAAGGCCAGAGCAACGCAGGCGATCACGAACAGGGCCAAGCTGGACAACAGTGCGGTCCTACGTCCGAGGCGATCGGCCAACCGCCCCCACACGACCACCGGTAGTGCTGCACTGATCACGAACAAAGTCACCGACCACTTGACGACGGAATCCGCGATGCCCAAATCCGCGGCGATCTTCGGCAGTGAAGGGAGATAGATGGTCGTCGCCATCTGTGCTGTCAACACGACGGCACAAGCCAGCGGTGTCACTGCGACAGTGCGGCCTTCGCTCATTCGGTGACACTTCGTAGGACGTCGGCGAAACGCTCGATCGTTGCCGAAGGCAAGTCCGCGCGAAGCATCAATCTCAGCCCGGCTTTGCCTCGACCGATGACCGGAAAGAAGACCGCCGAGGTGTAGAAACCGCGTTTCAGCAGTTCCTTTGCTGCAGCGATGGTTCTTTCTTCCTCGTGGAGTGTGACGAACCGGATCGGGAGGCCATCGCCCGATGCCGGCGTGTCGACGAGTGAATCGAACTGTTCCACAACCGTTTGCAGTCGCCGTTGGCGCTTGTCGACCTCTCCGCTGTGGTGAAGTTCCACGGACGCTGCGATAGCGCCCAGCCCGGCTACATTCACACGTTGCGACCACGTCAGTGGGCCGCCGTAGCGAAGTGCTAGATCACGATTTCGGCTGCCACTGGTGCGGCTGAGTGCGATCGCGCCGCCGGAAGCGCCGAATCCCTTGTTCAGCGATGTCAGCAAGAATGTTCGATCATTCAAGCTGCCAATGAGATCCAGTACTGCACCACGGCCGTTGTGTCCGAGGACCGAGGTGCTGTGCGCCTCGTCGAGAACGAGAATCAGTCCGTATTTGGCCTGTAATGCGAACAGTTCGTTAAGCGGTGCCTTTCCACCGGTGCTGTAGACGGTGTCCGCCACGTATGCCACCTGAGAATTTGTGCGGCAGAGACTTTCGAGTTCATCGACGTCGTCGTGTCGAATGGTCACGATCGTCGTTTCGTCGGCGACGCTCGCCTTCATTGCATTCAGGCAGAAGTGTGCGTTCTTGTCGAACACCATGAGGGGAGGTTCGCCGCCGGTGAGCAATCCGGATGCGACGAGGGGGAGCAGACTCCACGCCGCGTTGGCCGCGGACCCGAGCGTGAGAACATGCGCGTCCAACAGTTCGCTCAGTGCGGCCTCGGTGTCGTCGAGGAGACGGGAGTGAACCCTCATCCGTGAGATGGAACTGTTCAACGTTCGTTCGCGCTCGAGAGCGGCGATTGCACCCGACCGAATCCGATCGTCGGTGTCGAGACCCAGATACGAGTAGGTGGAGAAGTTCTCGAATTCGTACCCTTCGGTCGTCCGGTGTTCGAAGCCTGCGACGCGGTCGGCGGTGATATCTGCCAGGCCCTCGCCGACTGCGCGATCCCAGAATGGGTTGCTCAAATCGGCAGCACGCCTGAGGTTCGAGTACAGGTTCCTATCTTTCAAGCTCTCGGCAACCGTCATTTTCGCGGCTGATCCCTTCACTGGATTCGATAGCGGAATTAATGCGTTGATGCACGAAGGAGCATCACGTCAGTGGGCATCGCTAATTGAGAACGAAAGACAATTCGATGTCAAGCATTGCCAGTTGAAATGCCGCGAAAAGTGAAGAGAACCCTGCGGTTTGGAATTAGTTGAATCTAGGACTTTTGCAGTTCTTCCAGTTCAAGGCCGGTGATGAATTATCACGATTTCCCGTGGTAAATCGGAAAATGCCGTGAGTCACACGCTGATCAGTGTTTACCGGCGATGATCGAGGAATTTTATGATCCGGGTGCGTGAAAGGGTTGGCCTGGATGCGATAAGGCTTCAGACCTGATGGTCTCCGTCAATACTTCGGAGTGTTTTGTAGTCAGGAGTGGCCTATCTGGAATTGAATTTCTTCGAGGTAAATAGTGTGAAACTCGAAGACGGAGATGGGTAAAGCTTGTCAAGTTCTTTACTTGCGGCTATTGATGGTGTGCGGTTGAACCGGCAATGATTCAGCTTCGTCGGAACCACTTACCGCGCAGAATCATCAGTATCCGGTCTGTCCGCCGATGACGACGAAGACGATCCAGAGAAACTGCGCCAAGAAAACTCGGGATCGACTGTCATTGCTCGGGTATGCGCGTACTTCGAATCGTGCACGTCCATCGATCGGTCTGCTGCAGCGTCATGCAATGTCAACTGCCTCGCTCCCTTGAATTCACATGGAGGGAGCCCAGTGGAGACGCGATGACGTCAGGGAATTGGTAGCCACGTCCTGGCCGCGACGACCAAGGCGTTCACGCCGATTGTCAGGGTCGGCTCGATTACGGGAGCGTAGTGCGGCGAATGGTTCGACGGCACGGTTCGCAGGGCTGGGTCGGTCATGTCACCTGTCGTGAACAGGGAAGGGTCGGTGCCGCCGAGCAACCAGTACGACAGTGGGGCACCGGCGCTGGTCGCGAGAATGCCGACATCCTCACTTCCCGCTCCTGCGCCAGGATCGAGAATCTTGTTGTTCCCCAGCCATTCGGCAAAGGCATCGAGTGTCTTGTCCAGCGCTGCCGGATCATTGACGACGATGGGAAAGTGCTCTGTCTCGGTGATAGTCGGTGGGGTGGGTGCGCCGGCAGTGGCCGCCTCGCCCCGGACGATGCGGTCGACACTGTCGAGGATTCGTTGACGCACACCGGCGTCGTAGCTACGGATGTTGAGTTGGAGTTCCGCTTCGCCGGGAATGACGTTGGCGGCATCTCCAGCATGAATGGAGCCGACGGTGAGGACCGCCGTCGCGGTGCTCGGCACTTCGCGTGAAATGACAGTTTGCAGGCGGAGCACGGTTTCGGCTGCCATGACCACGGGATCGACGGAGTTCTCCGGCATCGATCCGTGCGCGCCTTTTCCGACCAGTCGCACACGCAACGAGTCCGATCCCGCGTACGAAGGCCCAGCATGCCCGGCGATGGTGCCTGCCGGTAGTGGAGCCACGTGTTGTCCGAGGACGATGTCGGGCTTCGGGAATCGCTCGAACAGTCCGTCGTCGACCATGGCCTGCGCACCTGCGCCAAGTTCTTCGGCCGGTTGGAAGACGAGGACGAGAGTGCCGGACCAGGTCGTCGTGTCCTGAGCAAGAATTCGGGCTGCACCGAGTAGACAGGTTGTGTGCAGGTCATGGCCGCACGCGTGACTGACCGAGACGGATTTCCCCTGATCGTCGGTGGTCGTCACCGTGCTGGCGTAGTCCAAGCCGGTTTCTTCTCGAACCGGGAGGGCGTCCATGTCCGCACGCAGTAGCGCAGTAGGTCCCGCTCCGTTCTTCAGGACGGCGACGACTCCGGTCGAGCCGACCCCGGTTGTGATGTCGAATCCCAATGCTGCCAAATGTTTTTCGACGATCTTGGATGTTCTATCCTCGTGAAACCCCAGCTCCGGGTGGCTGTGGAGGTCCTTGTAGACGTCGATCAGGTTTGGATCCACGGCGACGGTTTCGTGCACAGTCGAGGTCATGAGCGTCCTCTCGGTAGCGTCTTTTCAGGCTAACCGGGATGACGTGTCGGCAAACACGACCTAGGTCCCATCGCGGCCGTGATTCGGAGTTCGGATGCTTACGGCACGTAGAACGATGCGACGCCTGGGGTGATCGTTCCGGTGACGGACAGGACGGCGACAGCGACTTGGCCGGTTCCGGTCTGAACGATCGCCTCTGCCGGGAATCCGTGCAGGCCGTCCGAGAGTCGGGCGGAACCGGAGGCCCCGGTCGAGAGGTTCAGCCAGCGCACTTCGGACGAGAGCAGGCATCCCCACCGGTCTTCCTTGCCGCCGGTGATCGTCACCGTGCCGGGTTGGTCGCCGACCACAGCTACGCAGCGGACTGCGGGCGCGTCGAAGCTGCCGTTCGGGTTGCCGTACGGCGCAGGGTTGACCTGGAATGGAATGGTTACCGCTGCAGATGCGAGCGCTACCGGCGTCAGAGCCGAAACGATCGCGACAGATGCGCAGACGCTCAGTCGGCGAACGAGATTCATCACGAGAGATCTCCAATGTCCAGGTTGTTCATTCCCCGACGCACAGCTCGGTTCTTCGTGTGCCCGGAACTCGTCCAGCAATGTCGTTTGCAGTGGCCACTTTCCAACACTGTCGTGATCGAAGGGACAGCCTCACCATATCCGCTCGAATCGGAGAATTCAGAGATTGGCGATGATGCGATCGACGGGACCCTGCGGTGAGCGCCGCAATGCGTCAACCGTGACCGGGTGCTGTTTGAGCACCCCGCGTGCAGTGTCCCGCTGAATGGGCATTCGGACCCTACTGCGCCGCGACTGCCCTAGCGTTTGCGTCGATAAACCACGTGAAGGGATTCGTTCAATGGCTAAGAATCAGGCACCCCCCGCGACTCGAGCCCATGACATCGCTGTCGACCTGCTTGTGATCGGGTCCGGTACCGGCATGGCTGCGGCCCTCACCGCGAACGAGCTCGGCTTGTCCACGCTGATCGTGGAGAAGACGCAGTACGTTGGCGGTTCGACGGCGCGGTCCGGTGGGGCGTTTTGGATGCCTGCCAACGCGGTACTGGCGGAAGCCGGTGCGGGCGACACCGTTGCGCGCGCGAAGACCTATGTGCATGCGGCGGTTGGTGATACGGCACCCGCCGCACGTGGTGAGGCGTTCGTCGACAACAGTGCCGCCACGGTCGACATGCTCAGTCGCACGACGCCCATGAAGTTTTTCTGGGCCAAGGAATACTCCGATTACCACCCCGAACTGCCGGGCGGCAGCGCGGCCGGCCGCACTTGCGAGTGCCAGCCCTTCGACGCGTCGGTACTGGGCGCCGAACGCGGGCGCCTGCGCCCCGGCCTGATGGAAGCCGGGCTTCCGATGCCGGTCACTGGCGCGGACTACAAATGGATGAACCTGATGGTGAAGAAGCCGACCAAGGCTTTTCCGCGCATCATCCGTCGCTTGGCGCAGGGCGTTTACGGTAAGTACGTCCTCAAGCGTGAATACATCGCCGGCGGTCAGGCGCTCGCAGCGGGCCTGTTCGCCGGTGTGGTGCAAGCAGGTATCCCGGTGTGGACGGAAACGTCGTTGGTTCGGCTCGTCACCGAGGGCGACCGCGTGACCGGTGCGATCGTCGTGCAAGACGGTCGCGAGGTGACAGTGACGGCCCGCCGCGGTGTCGTTCTGGCCGCCGGCGGGTTCGACCACAACATGGAATGGCGTCACAAGTACCAGTCGGAGAGCCTCGGAGAGCACGAGAGCCTGGGCGCAGAGGGCAACATCGGCGAGGCGATCGAGGCTGCCCAGGAGTTGGGCGCGGGTATCGGCTCGATGGATCAGTCATGGTGGTTCCCCGCAGTGGCGAGCATCAAGGGACGACCGCCAATGGTGATGCTCGCGGAGCGTGCGCTGCCTGGCTCGTTCATCGTCGACCACACCGGTCGTCGATTCGTCAACGAGGCAACCGACTACATGACGTTCGGTCAGCGCGTGCTCGAAAGGGAGAAGGCGGGCGACCCTGCCGAGTCCATGTGGTTCGTTTTCGACCAGGAGTACCGCAACAGTTACGTGTTCGCAGGCGGCATCTTCCCGCGTCAGCCCCTTCCACCAGCGTTCTTCGAGTCCGGTATCGCGCACAAGGCGAGCAGTCCGGCCGAGCTTGCCCGCAAGGTCGGACTTCCCGAGGATGCTTTTGCCGAGTCCTTCGAGAAGTTCAACGAGGCCGCAGCTGCCGGTAGCGATGCGGAATTCGGTCGCGGCGGAAGTGCATACGATCGGTACTACGGCGACCCGACAGTGTCCCCGAACCCGAACCTGAGGAAGCTCGACACGAGTGCCCTCTACGCGGTGAAGATGACGCTCAGCGACCTCGGCACCTGCGGTGGCGTGGAGGCCGACGATCGAGCGCGCGTGCTTCGTGAGGACGGCAGCGTCATCGACGGCCTGTACGCGATCGGCAATACCGCGGCCAACGCATTCGGACACTCTTACCCGGGCGCTGGCGCGACGATCGGCCAGGGCTTGGTTTACGGATACATCGCCGCGCATCACGCAGCAGAGCGGTAGCTCTACCGAACAACAGATCTACCTGAACGGGAGATCAGCGCACGTTCCGATACCGGGACATGCACTGGTCTCCCGTTCGACGTTCAGGTGACGTCGAGGCGGGTGCAATTTCGACCGGTCGGGTCGACCTGGCAAAAACAGGTATGTATCCAGGTAATTCAACCGTCGTGTGGAGCACCATGAAGCGACAGCGTATGGGGTGATTCTCATCCGCAACGCAAGGATCCGCATGTTCCACCCCAATCTCGACCGCCCGTGCAGACACCCGCCCTGTCGATCTGCAACCGAAATTCCTTCGGTTCGGCGTGGCGACATTCGTGGCCCACGATCAAGGATCGGTTCCCGCCCTGCCGCGAGTTGGCTCGGGATTTTGACAGTGCTTTCACCAGTACTGACGGAATAGTCTCCGGACCTGCTCTCCGTCCACCCGCGTGACAAGTCCGCGGGGCACAGGACGAGCGCACCACAGTGTGGTCCGTGATGCGAGCTAGCGCGCTCAGGTGTTCGCTGTTGTGGCCGTTTCCGTGCCACAGACCATGCCGTCGAAGATCCACGAGCTCGTCGGATTCTCGACATTTCGATCAGTACCCATGCGTCCCGCTGTCGCTAGAGTTGCCGCTCTGGTTATCACCGGGGCGCATTCCGAAAAATTCACTCCAACGGAGTCGGTGCTGTCTGCCGTACCGCTCAGCACGTACCGAGTGCTGCCCGCAGGTAGAGCGTTGCACCTGCTCCGATCACATCAGTCAAGGAAAAAATGAGTAAGCACAGAAAACCCATGCGTTCCAACACGAAACGATTCATCGCTGCCACTGCGGGCGTGAGTGCTCTTGTGGGTGCCGGAGCGGTCGTCAATGCAGGTATCGCCGGTGCGCAAGGTTGGTCGGCGAGTTGTAACTGGGAGTGGCCGGTAGACGGGGCGCTGTCACAGGGCTTCCATGCAGGACATGACGGCGTCGACTTCGCCGTAAACGTAGGCACCGTGCTCCACGCACCGACGTCGGGCACGATTTCGGTTGCAGGACCGAACGATCCGGGTGGATACGGGACATACATCCAGTTGGAAGCGGACTCGGGCGCGCAGATTCAGATGGGTCACCTCTCCGAAACATGGGTCGGTGTGGGGCAGCATGTCGAGGTAGGCGATCAGATCGGGGCAACGGGCAACACCGGTAGTTCCACCGGGCCACACCTGCATCTGCGGATTCACAATGGTGGCGCCGTCGATCCCATGGCCTTCCTGAGTTCGGTCGGCGCATGCGACACCGGCTCGAGCATTGTTCCTGCGCCTGCGCCTGCACCTGCACCTGCACCTGCGCCTGCACCTGAACCTGAACCCGAGCCTGAAGTGGTACCCGAATCCGTGCCGGATCCGGTAGTCGAGTCTGCAACGTTCGAATCTTCACCGGCAGAGAGCATTCCGGAGTCTGCGTCTCAGACGTCGGGTGAAGCGGTGATCGTCGCGGCCGGTGATACGTTGTTCGGCCTCGGTGCCGAAAGGGGGCTCACCTGGCAACAGGTTTGGGACATGAACCCACAGATCGTCAATCCCGATCAGATCTTCGTGGGCGACGTAATCGCTCTGTAAGAGTGGAGGATTCGATGCTGAGTGAGGGTAGACGACTGGTATTCGATCACGTTCAGTAGTTGCGTTCATTCTGAATCCCAGTTGGTGCGTGAGGACTCTGCAGCCGGGCCGTGTTGCGGCCCGGCTGTTTTCGTGCCCGCGATGTGCGCGTCAGGTCGACGATCCAGACGATCAATGCAGCGGCAGCGTACCCGCCCCCGACGGCGCTCGAAGCACCCCAACCCGCGGCATGGAAGACCATGGTGGTGGAAATCGCTCCGATTGCGCTGCCCAGCGAATAGAACACCATGTAGCTGCCGATGATGCGGCCGGCCGATTCCGGTGCATGGGCGACTATGAGATTCTGACTTGTGACGTGTACAGCCTGGACGGCGAAGTCCAATGCAATCACGCCGATCGCGAGCAGAACAAGAGAGTGCGTAGCCTGCGCGCTCAGCACCCACGAGAGTACGAGAACGATCAGGGACAAGCCGGTGACGCGCTGCGACTTGCCTTCGTCTGCCCATCGGCCGGCGCTGATTGCACCCAGTGCGCCGACAAGTCCGGCTATACCGAACAGCCCGATCTGTGTTGTGGACAATCGCCACGGTTCCTCGCTCAGTGGCAGGGTCATACCGCTCCACAATGCACCGAAGGACGCAAAGAGGAACAGTGTGATCAGCGCCCGGGTGCGGAATACTCGGTTCGTAGTTGTCAATGTCACGACTGACCCGACTGCCCGCGCGTAACTGCCCTTCTTCCGTCGTGGGCACACGTCTTTCGGCAACATCGCCAAAGCGACCGCGGCGATCAGAAGAGAGAGAACGGCAGACCCCGAATAGACCGCCCGCCAGCCGGCCAGATCGGCAACCAGTCCCGCCACGGTGCGGGCGAGGATGATGCCCACCACGACGCCACTGGTGATGACGCCGATGTTTGCGCCCCGCTCCTCCGGGTGGCTGATCGCTGCGGCGTAGGCAACTATGACTTGGACGACGACTGAGAATGCGCCTGCGACGGTGGTGCCGATCAACAGTTGAAGACTCGTGGTGGAAAATGCGACAAGCATCATTCCCGTTGCGGCAGCACCTATCTGGAGTGCGATCAGATTCCTGCGGTCCACCAGGTCGCTCAGTGGCACCAGCACAATCAGCCCTGCGAGGTAGCCGAGTTGGGCGAGTGCAACGACTAGTCCGAGACCGGCCGCTGGAAGTGACAGGTCCGCCCCGATTTGGCCGAGAAGTGGCTGTGCGTAGTAAATGTTTGCTACCGAGACCCCGCAGAGGACAGCCAAAAGGATGCGCAGTCTGTGAGGCATCCCGTGCCTGGTCGGCGCGGCCTCGTGTGCGGCATGATTGACCACTTTCACTCCATTTGGTTGCGTTTTGATACCATTTGAAGGCTATGTCATATCGGTTTCAAAACGCAACCAAAGAGGAATTTGATGGTTGATCGCATGCAGTGGACGGACTCTCACTGCCCGGTGGCTAGAGCAGCCGACATCATCGGGGACCGCTGGTCGCTGCTGATCGTGCGGGATGCCTTCGACGGGGCGCGCAGATTCAGTCAGTTTCAGCGCAACCTCGGCATCGCGAAGAACATTCTGACCGACAGGCTGCGGAGCCTTGTCGAACAGGAGATCCTGGAGGTTCGAGCAAACGAACAGGGGACCAGGAACGAGTACGTCTTGACCGCACGTGGCGCGGATCTGTTCACCGTGATCGTGAGTTTGCGTCAGTGGGGCGAGCGCCACGCGTTCGACGACGGTGAACCATTTTCGACGTTGGTCGACGACGCGACGGGAGATCCTGTGCCGACGCTGCGATTAGCCAATGCACAGGAAATCGAACTTGATGTGGCAAATACGCACGTACGGAAGGTCGATCTCGATTGATACTCCATTCAGCGGGACCGCTGTGAAGCGATCCGACATCGATGTTCTGCGCCGCCGTTGGTCAGACGAGGATGTCGAGAAATTACGGGCAGAGTTGCTTGATCAGTCGCGGATCGTCAAGCCACCTCACGCGCTCACCTCGCCATGGACGGAGACTGCCGACGGGTTGGTGGATTTGCGTGGCCTGACGGCAGGTAGCGGTGGTATCGATATCAGATTCCTCACTCTGGAACGCATCGACCTGAGCTTCGTCAAGGGTGCACTGTCAGTCTTCGAGTCCGAACTATTCGACTGCCGTTTCGATTTCGCCATGTTGACCGGTCAGCCGCGCATCAATCGCAGATTCGAGCGGTGCAGTTTCCGCGGTGCCACGCTCTCCCGTCTGGCTCTGGGGCCGCAGATCGTCGATTGCGATTTCACCGGAGCGAAAGCACTGCGGCTCAGGTCAGTGCCCAATACTGTGTTCGAGCGCTGCATATTCGACGGCGCGGACCTGACCGGTGCGCAGTTCTCGGACACGTCTTTCGTAGATTGCACCTTCGGCGCCGCGCGATTCTCCCCATCCTCGAGCTTCCTGCGGTGCTCCTTCACCCGCACCGTCGTCGAGTTCTCCACCGCGCGGGTGTCGCGAACGACGAGCGACGGGCTCGAGGTGCCGGACCAGTGGGCGGGTGAAGCAGATGCGACCGTCGCGTTGGAGCAGTATGCCGCGGGCTACGCCCAAGCACTTGGCGCGGGAGAAGAGGGTGGAATGGGTCTCGATCCCGAAACTCAGGATCGATAGTTCGAGTTGGAATCGGGGGAGCGTCGTCAGGTGATTTCGGCGAGCGCTTGCTCGAAGGCCAGGTCACAGATATGTCCTAGTGTTTCGACCATGGATACTCGCAGGATCTCGTTCAGAACGGTGTTCGGTGGGCCCTCGATACCGCCAGACTTCATCGAGGAGTTGGTTCGGCTCCGGAACCGAATGAGAAGTGTGGAGTTCCAGTACGACTTCGACCTGTTCGTCGTCGTTGGTGGAGACATCACCGTGGTGACCGACCCGACCGGCCTTCGGGTTCCGCGCGTGTTTCTGAGGCGACGTACGACAACGGCGCAGATTCAGATGAACAGTGCCGACGTGATGAATGCTTCCGACCCGCGTGCATTCCTGTTCCAGACAATCCATTCGACCATGGTGGAATTGATCAGCCGAATCGCCGCCCGCGACAACGACTTCGACGCGGACGACGAACTGCGGAAGATCGAGTTCTTGGTCCTGGACGGTATCGGTGAGCCCCAGTGACCACCCGCGCTCTGTCAGCGCGGGCCAACTTCGATTGTCAACGGCGAAAGCTTTGTTCCTGAAGGATAATTGGCGCCGAAGACCATCGAGCCTGCGGCAGTCACCCGAACCTGGGCGCGCACGGCTGATTCCGAGCTCTCGACGCTGTCGAGGGTCGCAATCACGATGCGTTCCGACCCGTCAAGGGCAGTCCGTACACTCAGTTGCCCTTGCGACTCGGCCAAACGAACCTCAGGATCGGCGATGACGATATCCAGGAGTCCGTCGTGCGCGCGGAGGTGGATCTCGCCGCTGTACTGGGCGATCCGAGTCCCATCGGGTTCATGACGATCTGCGAGGAATGGCCAGATCAGTTCGTCATTCTCCTCGACTACGGCAGACACATATGTAATCTCGCCAAGTGCTCGAACGTATTGCAGCAATGACTCTTTCACTGACCATCTCAGTGGTGTGACGTTTCTGTGCTTTGGTGTTTCCACAGTATACTCAATTCTTTGTACCGGCCATGCGGGTCGGCGACGATCGGATCTCAACGCTAACCGGAGATTGGACCAAGCGGGGCTGACATGGTCAGCTCCCGGTTCGGTCGAGTTTTTTTACAACTCGAGATTATGATTCAGAAGAACTGCTGTTGAACTTGATGCCGCCGAGAACCAGGTCGACCACTGATTCGATGTATTTAGCGGCGCCGGATTCGAATTCTTTGAGTTTCGACATCGGGGTCATTAAAAAATGGTGCTCAATTGTTCCTGCCACGGCATCAAGTATCAAGGCTGGCGATGTGCCTTTCGCGATCTCGCCGCGTTCGATTGCGCGAAAGACAATTTCACGACCACCAACGATGCGTTCATTTCGAAATTCGGCTATTTCACCCTCAAATAATTCTGGGTATATCTTTGCATCAATCATGGCTCGCATTCGTGCTGAGCCATGCTCGCCGAGCAGACTTTCTACCGTTACTTGGCCAACAAAAACCAGATCTCCACGAAGGGTTCCGGTATCGAAGTCAGCGACGGTAATTTTGCTGGATCGCAACGCAGCCGTCATTATCTGTTCTTTTGTTTGCCATCGTCGATACAGGGCTGCTTTTCCAACCTTGGCGTGTCGCGCAATTAGGTCGAGATTCAATCTTGCCCACCCAAGATTCCCGTACAATTCCAGCGTCGCGGACAGAATACGTGCTTCTATGTTCGGATCGCTTGGTCGCCCACGGCCAGAGGGTTGCGGGATGGCACGTGACATGAGCCCATCATGCCACGTGCCATCCCGGGCTTCTCTGTGGCATCAAAGTTGCTTCCGGCCAAAGTCGATGCGGCAGCGAAGTGTAGCCGGCTTCCTTGGTCGTATTAAGATGCTTCTCGGGCCGGAATGTCGATCAATTGCTCCGTCGGTTCGGGCTGGTGGGCTTTTCCGCCCAGTTTTTTGAGAAATGGGACCAGCACAAAGATGAGAACGCTCACTCCGATGCCGGCGGACCAGATCGTGAGGAACGCAGTCTCAGTGGGTATTTTAGATCCGCTGATCACCATTCCGGACATGATCGCAGCGCACATCGCTCCAGCGGTTGCCCCTGCCACCGTTCGAGAGGTGTTGTATATAGCGCCCGCGATTCCGGAGTCTTCCGGACGTGCGCGAGAAATGACAAGGGCGGGAAGGAGTGCACCGAACAATCCGATTCCGATACCGCCGATCACGCCCATCGAAATGAAACCCGTCAGACTGTGTCGAAATACGATCAACCCACCAAACCAAATGGAAATCAGAACGGCGGACATCTGCAGCACCGTTCGAGTCCCGAGTCGTTGTGCGAGGCTGTCGGCGAGGGACGCCGAAATCATGAGGGCGACGGGTACTGGGGTCATCGCGAGCCCAATGCCCATTGCGTCGAGCCCAAATCCGTACCCGACGATCTCGGGTTTGGATGCAAAATACAGTGTAGAAACAGTTGCGGCTCCGTAGAACTGCAGTCCGAATAAAGCTGTCAATCCTAGAAGGAATCCAACTCCTCCCTTCGTCAACAAGTTCAAGTCGACCAACGGGCTACTGATTCTCTTCTCCATTACAACGAAGGCGACAAGTAATGCCAATCCGCCGCTAATTGCCATCAGGGTTGTCGGAGAAGCCCACCCCAGCTTGCTTCCATTGCTTATCCCGACGAGGAAGGCCGCGAGGCCGGTGCCCAGCAGTGCAGCGCCCGTCCAGTCGATGGACCCTGTTGCACGAGTGGTGGTTTCGGGTACGAACATTGCAATGGTCGCAAGGCTTGCCAGTGTGAGTGCTGCAGGCACGAGGAGGCCAACGGTCAGGTCGGCATGAGCTCCGAGGACTCCGACCAAGAGGTTTCCTGCGGCTCCTCCGGCGCCCAAGCAGCCTACGAGTATTCCGATTGCGCGTCCCGAGTTGGCGCCCGCTCGTTCTCGGAGAATTGCGAACTCGAGCGGAAGCAGAGCCCCGAGCGTTCCCTGGATGATTCTGCCCAGCAAGAAGATTCCGAACGACGGTGCTACCGCTGTAATGATCGTTCCGACGGTCACGGTGCCAAGCACGAATAGAACCATGCGCCGGTGGCCGTATCGGTCACCCAGTTTGGCCAGTATGGGTACGCAGATTACGGTCGAGAGTAGGTATGAAGCCAATACCCAGTTGAGTTGTGCGGGGTTGACGTCGAGCCTCTGCCCAATTTGCGGGATGAGCGGTATATACCACGACTGCAGCATTCCGCTGGTGACTTCGGAAAATGCGAGGAATCCGACGGCTGCGAGTCCTCCGACTTGGCGTGCGGACGGCCCTAGTTTCGACTGAACGTTCGGTTCGGTCACTGGCACCCCTCGGAGGTATATGCATTTCGGGTTGGGTTGCTAGGCATCAGTTCTCGCGTCCTTCTTGTCGGAAATCGGAAGTAGGTAGAATTAGAGACGACTATCGTCCGCTGAACAGTATTGAGTGGGCTACGGATGTGTCAAGGCTCACAATGTTGTTACCGGGAGGTAGTTGTCACAGTCGTTCTAGCCGCTGGCGACTGGCAGGGTGGGCAAGCTTACGGGCGTCGGCAGGTCGGCGCTTGGTCGTACATTCGGGCGCGAAGTCCAGCGGCCGGATAGCCCCTGGTTGTCCTGGCGGATTCTTTGGTCGGCCGTCGTCCAGAGATTTATCCTTCGGCGTTGGCGGCCGACAAGTATCCGGAAGTGTGCCGGTGCATCCACGATTGTCGAAATTATGCGTGTCCGTATTGCGGCGATGCGTTGACCGACGATGATGATTTATTCTGTCCTGCAATATAATTGGACAATTTGGTTGGTGATCACATGCGAATGGAGTCTAGGTTCACGTCACGCCGGACTGATTGTTCTGGTCGGACCCCGTTTGGTGAGCCACTCGCTATCAGAGAATCAAAGCGTGTGAATACAGCTGGCAGCGTACTCATTCGGAGTTCGGTAAGCCAGCGATCAATGACGGTGCCTGGTGTTGTAGTCCTCCTTCCAGTCCTCGATGACCACCCGGGCTTCGAGGAGGCTGTGGAATTCGTTCATGTTCAAGCACTCGTCACGGACACGATTGTTGAGGGATTCGATGTACCCGTTCTTCCATGGCTGACCCGGGGGAACATATCCGATTCCCAGTCGGTCCTTGCAGAACGTCCGCAACGCGTCGGCGATGAACTCCGGCCCGTTGTCGCACCGCAACACCTGCGGTGGTCCGCCCCAGAGTGCGAATGCCTTCTCCAAGGCGGCGACGAGATCCTCTGCCGGGATGGATCTATCGACGATGTTGAGCACCGAGTGGCGCGTATGCTCGTCCACCATCGACGCGATCTTGAACTTCCGGCCGTCGGTGGTGGAGTCGAATTGGAAGTCGATCGCCCACACGACTTTCGGAGCATCTGCCTCGGTGATCGGAGTGGTCGAAGCGCCGGCTCGTTTACGGATCTTGCGGACCTTCACCCGCACTCCTTCCTCGCGCCAGAGGCGCTGAACCTTCTTCTTGTTGATCACCCAGCCCGCGGCACGCAAGTCCGCCCACGCCCGTGAAGAATCCTTTTCGTTGATTGGCTTTGGCCCAGTCTCGCAACCACTTCCGCAGATCGGAGTCCGGATCGTCCGATGCCAGAAGCGCTACCTCGCCCGAAAAGTGTTCAGCACGCTCGGAGGGGATTACCAGGCTTGGACCACTTGACGTCTATAGGAGTGTCCTTCGCGATCTCCTTGAGTGCCGCCTTTTCGAGTTCGGCTTCGGCGAGGAGCTTCTTGAGAAGGGCGTTTTCGTTCTTGAGTTCCTTGAACTCTTTGGCGCCGTCGGCTTTCATTCCGCCGCAGAAGCTTTCGTCAGTTGTAGAGCGTCGGCACGGAGACGTCGAGTTGTCGGGCGATTTCCTCGATGTCGGTGCCTTTGGCGGCGAGTTCGTCGCCTTGGCGCAGTTTGCGAATGATCTGTTCGGGCGTGTGCCGTTTACGTCCAGCCATGAGATGAAGCCTTTCATGCCCCTTGATCAGGGCAGAAGGATTCTCATAACTTGCGGGTCACTTCATGGGGATCATGCCACGGATACACACGACCCGCCGGGCGACTCCGCCATGAACCCGGCGGGTCATCTGAGCCGCGTGCCTAGATCAGCAGCGGTCGGAGGCACGCGCGCGGCCCGCCGAGCTGGGTGGCTAGTCTCGCCTCGGTGGGTTGGCTGAACTGAGTGTTAGTGCGGTGACGATTTCGTCGTGGTGGGCGGATTCGTGGCAGGACTTGGTTTGGTTGTAGAGGACGAATTCGGAGTCGCCGTTCATCTTCCGGTCCTCGGCACCCAGATAGCGGGTCAATCGGTGCGGCGAACATTGTCGAGATGTCCGTGAGCGTGATATCGGGTCCATCGCTGCGAAATTGAGATTGCTCCGAGCTTTGGAGAGCATTTTCGGGGTCCTTCGGTACGAATTTTGGTGACCCGGTCAGATCGGCGCGAAGGATGCTGCCCGGAGACCAGCGGATTTCTCGGTCGATAGGTGGTCGATGGGTTTGGTTCAGCTAGATTCGAAGCCTTGGTGATAGCTGCGGCCAGTTCGGATGCTCTGTCCGTGAGGTGAATCGGCACCGGGGCACTGTGTGGCGCCGATACGATTGCCCTATGATCGCGGTAGAGATCTGGGTGGACGGGTTTCGTGCCGTGCCTACGATGTGTGCGGATCCCCGGCGATGTTCCAGCCTGAAAGCTCTTGTCCGCCCGTCGAACCTATACCGCCCAGGAAATGCCGATGCCGGCTCCGCAGCACCTTCAGGTGCCTCCGATTCCCACGATTGAAGACATTGCGGCGCGATCGCGCGCTCAACTCGACCGACTCACCCCCGAACAAGCGCACCAGGAAATGCGAGACGGTGCGTTGCTTGTCGACATCAGGCAAGAGCATTTTCGCAGATCAGATGGACATATCCCGGGTTCCTTGGTGTTGGAACGCAACGTACTCGAATGGCGGCTCGATCCGCGGAGTGACTTTCGCCTTCCGTTGGCGGCTGACCACGACATCCGCGTCGTTCTTATCTGCCCGCACGGTTCGGTGTCGTCCATTGCGGCAGTGAGTTTGCAGTCGATCGGACTCCACCGGGCCACCGACGTCATAGGTGGTTTTGTCGAATGGCGGGCCAACGGATTGCCCGTCGTTCCGCAATTCACTCCGACCGGGCTGTTCGTCGCTTCGGGCTCGCCACGTTTTGTCGTGGACTTGGTCAGGCAGCAAGTGGTGATCGACGACCGCGTCGTTTCACTGACCCGCTTGGAGTACATAGTTCTCGCTGAATTGATCAGTGCGAGTGGGCGGGTGGCGACCAAGGACGAATTGAAAGTTGCAGTGGGGGATTGGGAGGGAAGTCCCAGTAGGTCGATCGACTCCTTGATTCACCGGCTGCGGCACAAGCTGGGGGACTCCGCAGGCTCGATAATTGTCACAGAGCGTGGAGTGGGGTTTCGATTGCGTACCGGCCCCGGCGGTAGTTGACGTTCCGGTACGTTGCGGCGGCGGGTTGCCCTGTTGTGTTTCAACTCTGACACACGTCAACCGTTGACTTTTCAGATCCGTGAAAATGCTTGCCTAAGTTGACATTCGGACCGTTCTTGCGCTTTGGTGTAACCCTCGAATTGGGAGGAAAGCGCATGGGTACAGGATCGGAAATTCGTCTGGCATTGCATTCGGACCTTCGCGAGCGCGGCGATCAAGCCGTCGTCTACCGTGAGATGGTCGAATTGTTCGTGGAAGCGGACCGGATGGGATTCGACTCGGCGTGGGTGCGCCAGTATCACTTTCAGGGCAGGCGGCTGGGCTTCAGTTTCGACGGCGGTCTTCCGTCGCCGTTCGTGTTCTTGTCCGCGGTGGCTCAGCGAACCACCGGTATTCGACTCGGAACGGGGGTGGTGACGCTGCCCTTGGAGAATCCGGTCCGTGTCGCCGAGAACGCAGCAGTGCTGGATGCATTGTCCGGTGGGCGTGTCGAACTCGGTATTGCCAACGGTGGGCAGCCGCAGGTTGCGCGTGCTCTCGGTGTGCAACGTCCGGAAGTAGGCGACGAGAGAAAGGCCCGCTACCTGCGATCTCTCGGAGTCTTGGTCGATGCGCTGTCGGGCCGACCACTCGATCCCGGGGATCCGGAACTGCGTCTGAATCCTTCGGCTCCGACGCTGGTGGACCGAATCTGGGAAGCGGCACTGACCGAGCAGAGCGGTCACGACAGCGCCGGCCGCGGCAACGGAGTGTTGATCGGATCGACGCAGACGGTGGCGGCGGAGATCACAGCACGGGCTTATCACGCGTCGTTGCCCGAGGGGCAGACCCCACGGGTCGGATTGGTCGTACATGTTCATCCCGCGGCTTCTCGTGAGCAGGCGCTTGTCGAGATCGCCGAGGAAGTGGAGGCGACCTACGCGTGGGGCAAGGACTGGCTACCGGCAGCGAACACCCTCGTCGACAAAGCTGCGGGGGCGAACGTGCACTACGGGACTGCCGCTGACATCGTCGAATCGATCAGGTCCTTCTCGGCGTTCGCCCACGTGACGGATCTGCAGGTGGCCGTGCACTTCGGTACTGCAACCCATGCCCACCGAGTTGACGTCGTCAACGAGATCGTCGAGGACATCGCGCCCCATCTGGGATGGATTCCGGCTCGCCCGATTCGGTAGCGAGAGTCGTCCGACCGTCTTGTGTTCCAAGACTGAAACGTCCGACCGCCGAGTGCTGTCACGCGCTGAGAAATCACGTAAATGCCTGTTCTGCAATGTATTACGAATACATCTTGAAGATCGACACATCGATACCATTAGCTCAGCCTGACAAAAACTATGGCTGGCAGCAGATCTCGTTTCCTATTCTGATCGTGGTCGCCCAGTTGGCGGCCGAACTCTGACTGCCGCAGAGATTTCACCGGACCTGTCCGCGGATCATCCGCATGAAGTCCACGTTCGAGGAGAGAATCGTGACCACTATCGACGCTACGTCCACGTCAGTGGACGGGAATCCCGACACTGATCGTGAGAATTTCACACTCGAATCGACCCTCGATCGCTGGATTGCGGAGTCGACGGGTTTCCGTCTGACACCCGCCCAGGAATCCGCATTCGCTACCGAGCTGCGCGACGCCGGCATCGTCTCGACTCTGGGATTCATCGCACCGTTGGATTTCGCGGCGGCAGTCCAGCTCGTCCGACGCATCGCCCAGGTGTCACTGGACGTGGCAGCAGACGTTGCAGACCTGGTCGAGGCGCTGGTGCGCGTCGATCGGTTCGGAACTGCGGAGCAGGTGTCGCGGGTGGCGCAGGCCACCGCCGACGACCTCGTGGTCGGCGTTGCCGTGCGCACCGCCGGCGCTGCCGGTCCGAGTAAGGACGTCGTCGTCGCCGAGGCCCGGGTGCGGAGCCGATGGGCGCCGACTTGGCTGGTGGTACCGGTCGACACTCCCACCGGGGCGCGAACCACTGCACTGGTCGTCAGCGAGGACGCGCCGACCCCCGGTACCGCTGTCGATCAGAGTGATCTACTTGTCGGATCGACAGCCGGCTCGAGTGCCGAATCTGTGCTGTGGTCGGCGGCCCTGTTGGGTGCTGCCGAGCGGGTGGTCTTCGCGGCCGCCGTCGTGACGCGAGAGCAGGGCAAGCCGTGGTCCGGGCGGACGTACGAGCGCTTGATCGACGATCCGTACGTCATCGTGCGCTTCGGTCGTCTGCGCGCAGAGTTGCACGCCACCGATCGGTTGTTGCTCGACACCGTCGCAGGCCCCGAGTCCGACCGTACGGCGGCGGCGGCTTTGCTGTACTCCGCCGCATCGCAGGTGGTGACCTCGGTGTATGCCGAGCTTCCGGAGCTGGTCGGAGCCGAGGTAGATCGGGTCGACGACTTGTGGGATGCGGCCGCGACGCTGCGCCGTGCGGCGCTGCGGCACTCGGTGGCGTGGACGGAAGCCATTGCGGGACAGGGACTGTTGAAGCCCGATGTCGCGGCCGTCCCGGAACAGGGGGAGATGACGTCCGCAAGCGCCGATGTGCCCGTTCTGCGAACTCACGACGAAGCAGTATCCGCCGCAAGAAGTTTCGCCGCTCGCCTTGCAGTGGCGGCCGTCGAGCGTGACCATGACCGGCGGCATCCGGTAGCGGAACTGAAAGACCTCGCACGCACCGGATTGCTCGGAGTGACGGTGCCCGCACAGTTCGGCGGACTCGCAGCCTCGACGGCAACACTCGTCGAGGTGGTGCGGATCATCGCCACTGCCGACGGTTCGGTGGCGCAGATCCTGCAGCCGCACTTCGGCGCGCTCGAGGTGATCGCGTTGTCCGGCACACCCGAACAGCAGCGGTTCTTCTTCGGTGAAGCACTCAACGGTGCGCGCTTCGGGAACGCCAATGCGGAGCTGGGTACCAAGGCTGCCGGCGACATCCGGACCAGGCTCATCCATTCGCCGGACGGTGGTTTCACAGTCGATGGAGACAAGGCCTACACCACCGGTTCGTACAGTGCGGACTGGATTCCGGTCAGTGTCCGTGATCCTGCAGGAAACCGGGCGTCGGCGCTGGTCAGTCGCACCGCTGACGGCGTGGACATCGTCGACGACTGGTCCGGAATCGGTCAGCGTACGACGGCGAGCGGCTCGGCCACCTTCGCCGGGGTCCGGGTCTTCGAGCATCACGTCATCGCGCAGTGGCGCGCCGGTGAGGGCTCGCACCTGACCGGAGCGAAGGCCAATCTGGTTCACGGCGCCGTGAACATCGGGCTCGCGGCCGGTGCGCTGGCCGCCACTCGTGACTACGTGCTGACCAAGGCGCGACCGTCGAAGGACTTGGCGATCGAGTCGGTTGTCGAGGATCCGCATGTGGTCCGTCGCTACGGCCGTCTCGCCGCACGTCTGGCTGTTGCCGAAAGCGGGCTGGCACGGGCCGCCGATCTCGCGGACGCCGCCGGTGTCGATCAGAGCCCGGCGTCGATCTCGGCGGCAACCATCGCCGCTGCCGAAACCGAGGCACTCGGTAGCGAGATCGGTCTGGACATCGCGTCGGAGCTGTTTGCGCTCTCGGGAGCGTCGTCGAGTCGCGCCGAGTTAGGCCTCGACCGCTTCTGGCGAGACATCCGAACGCACAGCCTGCACGACACGATGATCTGGAAATACCACCAGTCCGGTGACGCGCTGCTCAGCGGTGCCTACTACTTCGGTAACCGCCGCACCCTCTACTGATCGTCACCCCATCCGAAACCTATTCCTGCAAGGAGCATCTCCATGAAACCGAGCATTCCAGGGCAATTGAAGCCGATACGCCGTGCCTTCGTTCCTGCCGTCATTGTCGGTGTTCTCGCGCTCAGTGCGTGCACCAGTTCGCTCGACGACAGCTCCGGCACCAAGTCCGGTGACGGCAGCCCGCAGGCCGGTGGCACGCTTCGGTCCAGCATCGTGGATCCGGGTGGGGAGATCGATCCGGTCGTGGTGGCGAGCCCCGGCGGGACCGCAGTGGTGGATGCGGTTGCCGAGAAACTCGTTCGTGTGGACGCCAAGTTCCGGGCAGCTCCCGTGCTGGCGACCGAGTGGACGTCCACTCCGGACAGCCTGAAGTGGACGTTCAAGATTCGTCCGGGAGTAAAGTTCAACGACGGTTCCGTGCTGTCTGCCGCGGACGTGGTGGCCACCTACGACCGAATCATCAGCCCCACCAGCACGTCGCCTGCGAAGGGATCGTTCGCGGGCATTCTCGACAAGGTGGCGGCTCAGGGTGAGAGTGTCGAGTTCGACCTGAGCAAGCCTTTCGCGGACTTCCCGTTGTTGTTGGCCGGCAACAATACTCAGATACTTCCGGCGAACTACGAATTGGGTTCGTGGAAGCAGTCGTACATCGGTACGGGGCCGTTCAAGGTAGCGTCGTTCAAGCAGGGCCAGGGAGTGACGTTCGAGAAGAACCCGGCGTACTGGAATGCGGATCAGATCTACCTCGACACCCTCGAGTTCAAGTTCTTCAAGGATCAGCAGTCCCGGGTGCTCGCTCTGCAGAGCGGCGAGATCGACGGACTGTACGGCGAGCCGGTGGCTGCGAACCTCACCTCGGCCCTCGACAAGTCGAAGTACACCGTGACCAGCGATCCCAACCCGGGATTCTCGGCGTTCGCTTTTCGAGTGGATAGCGCACCGTTCGACGACGTGACGGTGCGACAGGCGATCGCGTGGGCACTGGATCGGGACGCGATTTCCGAGAAACTGTACGAGGGTGAGGCCACCAAGGGCAACGATTCCGTCTACAGCCCGATCTATCCGGTGAACCCCACGGGGCTGGAGCAGCGCCAGGTCAACGCCGACAAGGTCAAGGAATTGCTCGGTGATCGCGAGGTGAGCTTCACTATCACCACCAGCTCGGCCGGAGAAGCTCATGCCTTGCTGATCCAGCAGCAACTCCGCAAGTTCGACAACTTCGACGTCGAGGTCGAGATCCTGTCGAGTGGCGAGTACTTCGCGGACGGTGACACAGCGCCGTGGCTGTCGGCTCCAGCTACCATCACGTACTGGGCAGCGCGTCCGGTGCCGTCGACCTATAACGACTACCTCTACCGAACCGGCGCGAAGTGGAATGCATCGCATTACAGCAATCCCGATATCGATCGACTCTCCGACGAGTACGACGCCACGGCGGACACGGCTGTTCGGTCCAAGATCGTCGACCAGATCGCGACCATCCAGTGGACCGACGTTCCGGTGATCATCTCGGCGTTCCCGAACACCCGTTGCTACCTCGATCCCAAGGTGCACATCAACTACACCCCGGGCATGGTCGACTACACCGGCGCCTGGATCGAACACTGACAGTCCTTCGTTCACACTGACGATCGGGAATCGAATTCATGAACCATCGATCCATCAATGCAGCACAGCTGCACACTCTCCTGAACGGAGTCGGTGAACTCGCGCTGATCGACATTCGCGAGGTCGAGGACTTCCGGCAGTCGCACATCTACCACGCCGCGTACCTTCCCGCGTCGTGGGGCGAGGGCCGCGAGGGACGGGTGGCCGCGCTGGTCCCACGCCGCGAGACCACTGTCGTGTTGGTCGGCGACGACGCAGTGGTGCAGCGGGAAGCGGCCTTGTGGATCGAGTGGGGATATCGCGACGTTCGAGTGCTTGACGGTGGGACGGATGCGTGGATTGCTCACGGATACAGAGCATTTCGTAACCTGTGCGTTCCGAGCAAGGCGCTGGCCGAGTCGGCGCGCGAACGTTTCGGAACGCCGAGTGTGTCGGTGGCCGAGCTGGCGATCCGGATCGAAGGTCCACGACCACCGGTGATCGTGGACGTGCGGTCCGGTGCCGAGTACGAGGAGGGCAGCATTCCCGGTGCGCTCGGGCTGCCCGGTGGCGAGCTCGTCGCAGCAATCACCTCTGTCCTCGGTGATGGCGATCGTGAGGTGGTGGTGACGTGTGCCGGACGGACGCGAGCGATCTTCGGCACACAGTCACTTCGAGATGCGGGTCTGCCCAATCCGGTGGTGTTCCTCGAAGGGGGAACCACGGCCTGGACGGCGACCGGGCGCTCGCTCGAACCCGGTGGCCGAACCGTCGAGAACACCGGGGAGCTGCCGGCTTCTCTGCCTCGCGTCGAGGGATACGACGCCGGTATCGCGCGGATCGATCACGCCGGTGTCGACGATCTGCTCGCGGAGACGGAGCGGACTACGTACCTGATCGATCCGCGACTGGCCCCTGGTGAACTACCCGCCGGGATCAGCGGAGTCCGGCACGTTCCGGGCGGGCAGTTGGTCGAAGCCGTCGACGAGTACGTCCCGGTCCTGCGTGCCCGGGTGGTCCTGGTCGACGACGCACCGTACGTCCGGGCGGTGGCGCTCGCCCGCTGGCTGCGGACGTCGCGGCTGGTCGAGGTGTTCGTATTCGATTCTTCTGCGGTGCAAGCACATCCGAACGGAGATCGGCCGGAGCCGACCGGTCATGGCGCTCGGGGGCGAGCCGACGGACTCGAACTCGACGTCCGGCAGTGGAGTCTCGGTTTGCCGCAACTGGCCGAATCAGAGCCGGGTGGAGGGTTTGCCTTGTGACTGGCATCGACATGACCGACCGCTCCATAGCTGTGAAGCGGCAACACCGGCCGGTTGGAAGGATCGTCCTTCGGCGCCTCGCGCAGGCGCCGATCGTCCTCCTGATCGTCTCGGCCGCGGTGTTCTGGCTCGTGCAGATCGTGCCGGGCGATCCCGGCCGGGTAGCCCTCGGGCAGTACGCAACTCCGGAGCAGGTCGCGCAGTGGAACGCCGACAACGGACTCGACGGATCCATCCTCGAGCGTTACCTCGGCTGGCTCGGCGGATTCGTGACGGGCGACTGGGGGACCAGTCTCGCGTACGGCGAGCCGGTTCGGGAGTTGGTGATCGAACGACTCCTCAACTCCGTGTTCCTCGGCGTGTATGCCTTCGTGTTGACGGCGCTGATCGGAATAGCGGTAGGTCTGTGGCAGGCGTTCCGGGCGGGAAAACGCAGTGATCGGGCTCTGACCATGTCGTTGGTGTCATTGTCGTCGACGCCGGAGTTCGCGGTGGGCACTCTGCTGCTGGTGGTGTTCGCCGTCTTCCTTCGCTGGTTTCCCGTTCACTCCGCGATACCGGACGACGCCTCGATAGCAGCGCGCCTCACGGTGACGACGCTGCCGGCGTTGACGCTGGCGGCGGCGACGGTGGGTTACGTCGCTCGAATGGTGCGCGCCGGCACCATCGAGACCCTGCGTGCACCGTTCTACCGAACCGCCGTCCTGAAAGGGCTGCCGCGGCGTCGGATCGTCTCGGCGCACGTCACTCGTAATTCACTCGTGCCGTCGGTGGCTGTCCTCGGTGGGCAATTCGCGTACCTGATCGGAGGAAGTGCCGTGGTGGAGACGCTGTTCAGTTATCCCGGTATCGGGCTCACCATCGTAGAGGCAGCGCAGAAGAAGGATCTGATTCTGCTCGAGGGCGCGATCATGGTCACCGCTCTGGCCTCGCTGTTGGTGTTGTTGGTGACCGATCTCGTTTACATGGCTCTCGATCCGCGGATCGATCTCAGTCAGGAGCAGCGCGTATGACCGTTCTCGATCCGACTCTCGTGGACAGAGTGTCGTCCCCTCCGACCGTCGGAGCGGCGGTGTTGCGCAAGCTGCTTCGACGACCGACGTTCACCGTCAGCGCCGCAGTGGTGCTGTTCTGGTTCGCCGCACCCGTCGCGGTGTGGGTGTTCGGACTCGACGCGTACGGTGAAGCGGGCGCGTCCAACCAGCCGCCGGGCTCCGGGCATCTGCTGGGTACCGACGACCTGGGCCGATCGGTCGCGGTCCGTGTACTCGCGGGGGCCGGTCCGATTCTGCAAGTCGCCCCGACCGCTACGCTGCTGGCTGCGATCGCCGGCACAGTCCTCGGGCTGATTGCCGGCTACCATCGCGGCGGCGTAGTCGACGACCTCTTGATGCGCTCGTTCGACATCTTCAACGCACTGCCGGGCATCGTCGCGGTGCTGCTGGTGGCGTCCGCGTTCGGACGTTCACCGACGACGCTGATCATCTCGATCGCGATCTTCTTCGCCCCGATCATCGCGCGTACCGTTCGATCCGCCGTTCTGGTCGAGATGGGCAAGCAGTATGTCGAAGCTGCTCGCACTCAAGGAGAATCGACCAGGCGCATCCTGTTCGGTGAATTGCTTCCCAATGTCACGCCCGCCCTCGTCGTGGAGGGGACTATCCGGCTCGGATACGCGATCTTCGTCTCGGCCGGATTGTCCTTCCTCAATCTGGGTGCTCAGCCGCCGTCTCCAGACTGGGGTCTTGTGGTGTCGCAGAATCGCATCTTCATCCAGAACGCCTGGTGGAGTGTTGCGTTCCCGGCTCTCGCGATCATCTCGCTGGTCGTCGCCATCAATCTGATCGCCGACAATCTCAAGGAGGTTCTGGACCGATGACACTGAATGTCCGATCCCTGACCGTCGACTACACCACCAATCACGGAACACGCACCGCCGTCGACGATCTGAGTTTCACGATCGCCCGGGGCGAGGCGTACGGATTGGTCGGTGAATCCGGATCCGGAAAGTCCACCGCCGCATTGGCTCTGGTTCGCTACCTGGCAGACAGCGCCGTAGTGCGCTCGGGAGAGATCGATCTTTCGGGCACCGACGTCCTGACACTCGATCCCGAGCCGTTGCGACAGTTGCGATCACAGCGAGTCTCGACGGTCTACCAAGAACCCGGACGCGCACTCAACCCCACAATGCGAGTGGGAGTGCAGGTAGCCGAGGCCATCGCGGTCGGCCGCGGTGGGCCCATCCCGGCCCTCGGGTCGACCGAGGTGCTCGAACTGCTGGACCGGGTGGGGCTGCCTGCACCCGATCAGTTGGGGCGGCGGTACCCGCATCAGCTGTCCGGCGGTCAAGCGCAGCGGATAGTCATCGCGATGGCCTTGGCGGTGCAACCCGAACTGCTCATCCTCGACGAGCCGACTACCGGACTCGACGCCTCGGTGGAGGCGTCGATCCTCGTGCTCGTGAACGATTTGCGGTCCGAACTCGATGCGGCGGTACTGCTGATCAGCCACAACCTTCCCCTGGTCAGCGCGCATTGTGATCGGGTCGGGGTGCTCCAGAACGGCGTACTGGTGGAGGAAGGCGCGGCCCGCGATGTGCTGAGCCGTCCACAGCACGACTACACCCGAACCCTTGTCGACGCACTTCCCGACATCGACACCCCGAAACCACAATGGCTGGTCCACGACGACTCACCGGTCGTGGTGTCGGTGAAAGGTATACGGAAGACATACGGTCCCACAGTGGCCGTCGCAGGAATCGACCTCGAGATCCGCCAGGGTGAGGTGGTCGCAGTGGTCGGTGAATCCGGTAGTGGGAAAACGACTCTCGGCCGTGCAATAGCCGGATTGACGACGCACGAGGGCGTGATCGCGATCGACGCACCGAAGTCGCAGCATCATCCTGTGCAGATGGTGTTCCAGAGTCCCGACGCCACGCTCAATCCACGACGTTCGGCTCGTCGGATTCTCGCGCGCGCCGTGAAGTTGCTCGGCGGCGAGTTCACAGTTGAAGAACTCGCCGAGAAGGTCGGTCTCGAACCCGAACTGCTCGATCGTCTGCCTGGTGAGCTGTCCGGAGGTCAGAAGCAACGCGTCGCCATCGCGCGCGCATTCGCCGGACCATCGACGCTGGTGGTCTGTGACGAACCGGTGTCGGCGCTCGACGTGTCGGTCCAGTCCCGAATTCTCGCGCTGCTACGCGAACTTCAGGTGACCAGCGGGGTGTCCTACCTCTTCATCTCTCACGATCTGGCCGTTGTGCGCGCCCTCGCTGACCGGGTCGTCGTGATGCGCGGCGGCGAGATTCTCGAGCAAGGCCCCGCCGATCAGATCTACACCAACCCTCAACACCCGTACACCCGTGTACTGGTCGAAGCCGCGCGGTACGGGGCACTCCCCGACCCTGCCGAGGCAACTCGGCCGATCACCAACGATTCCGAAAGAATGGCATGGCACTCGAACTGAGATCCTGGATCAACCCACAGCCCTACACGACGAGCTACTCGACGGCCCCGATCGCCCGCGAAGCAGCCTACTTCGGTACCACTCCGGAACCGGTCACCGTCGATCCCGATCACGTCCGACGGGAAGCGCGTGAATACGAGGACCTCGGCGTCGGTATCGTCACGCTCGGCGGATATGCCGCAACACCAGAGAAGGTCGAGTTGCGCAGTGAGACATTGCGTCTCATCCGCCAGTCCGCTGCGGCGCGAGACAACTCGGCGGTGGCCGTATGAGTGCTGCAACGAACTCGCCGCTACGACTGACGGCCTTCCTCGCACCGCAGGGATATCACGAGTCGGCGTGGAAAGTCGGCCCACCACCGGTCACGGCAGACGCCCACGAAACGGTGTTCCAGGCAGCTCGCACCGCCGAACGCGGGCTGCTCGACGCGGTGTTCATCGCAGACTCGCCAATGCTGGAACCGTTTCGCGCCCGGTACTTTCCGCAGGTCCGTCACGATCCGATCGCGCTCGTGTCCGCGTTGTCGGTGATCACCGAGCGCATCGGACTCGTCGCCACCGCGTCCACCACCTACAGTGCACCCTACGATCTGGCGCGTCGTCTCGCGACAGTCGATCACCTTTCGGGTGGTCGTGCCGGCTGGAACGTCGTGACGACCAGGCTGACGGGGGTGGCACGCAACTTCGGTACGGCCGCTCATCCGGAACACGGCGACCGGTATGCGCGGGCGGGGGAGTTCGTCGACCTGCTCCGACGGTTGTGGGACGGCTGGGACGACGACGCCGTCGTCGCGGATGCAGACAGCGGTGTGTGGGCAGACATCTCCCGGATCCGGGAAGCACATTTTCACGGCGATTTCTACGACGTCGACGGTGCACTTCCGCTGCCACGCTCACCTCAGGGACACCCGGTTCTGGCACAGGCCGGATCGTCGGGTCCGGGAGTCGACCTGGCCGGACGGATCGCCGACCTGGTCTTCACTGCCCAGCCGGATATCGCAGCAGGCCGCAGATTCCGTGATTCGGTTCGAGACGCCGCGCGCGGTTACGGCCGTGCACCCGAGAGCGTGGCGGTCCTGCCGGGAATTTCGTTCGTGCTCGGCAGTACGGCTGCCGAGGCGCAGACCAAGCGTGATCAGCTGGAGAATTCGGTGGACCCGGAGTTCCGCTGGCGCAACCTTGCGTTCAACGCGGGCATCGATCCCGAGCTACTCGACCCGAACGCGCCACTCGACGAACGCGATCCGGCGCTCATCGCACGCACCAGTCGCACCGACGACCTCCTTCGCCGCACACGCGACACCGGCTGGACGTTCCGCCGGTTGTCCGCCGAACTGACCAGCCTGCCGGGTGGTCTCGACGTCACCGCGACGCCGGAACAACTCGCCGACCTGATCGAGTCGTGGTTCACCCAGGGCGCGAGCGACGGCTTCACATTGCAGCCGAGCACGCTGCCCGATTCACTTGAACTGTTCGTCGACCACGTCGTCCCGATTCTGCAGAATCGCGGCCTACACCGAACCGAATACAGCGGTACAACTCTGCGCGACCATCTGGGTATCGCGCGACCAGTATCGAATCCGCCCGTCCATTCTCTTACCCCGATAGAGGTATCATGACTCGCCAGGCCCATCTGAACGTCTTTCTCTCCACCGGTGGATACCATGAATCCGGTTGGCTTGTACAGGATTACGACACGGTCACCGACGGCGGTATCGCGCACTACCGTAGCGCCACCCGAACAGCCGAGCGTGGTGTGCTCGACTCGGTGTTTCTGGCCGACGTGCCGAACCTGACGAAATTCCGGGCCAGATATTTCCCTCAAATTCGTTGGGACCCGATCACGCTGCTCGCTGTTCTCGGGGCGGATACATCCCACATCGGTCTGTTCGGTACTGCATCGACCACGTACAACGAGCCGTACGAATTGGCGAGGCGGTTCGCCACGCTCGACCACACGACAGGTGGGCGTGCCGGCTGGAACATCGTGACCACCTCAAATCCCGCTGTCGCCGCGAACTTCGGGCTGGAAGGGCATCCCGAACACGGCAACCGGTATGCACGGGCCGCCGAATTCGTCGACGTCGTCCGCCGTCTGTGGGACGGATGGGAGGACGACGCGATTGTCGGAGACCGCTCGAGTGGCCTATGGGCCGAACCGGACCGAATCCATCCGGCAGATTTTCACGGTGAGTTCTACGACGTCGCGGGTGCCCTTCCAGTGCCGCGTCCACCACAGGGCCATCCGGTGCTCGCGCAGGCTGGTTCGTCCCCGGCCGGTATCGACCTGGCAGGACAGGTCGCTGATGTGGTCTTCACACCACAACCGACCATCGCTGCGGGCCAGGCATTTCGCGCGAAACTGCAGGCAGCGTCGAGGCGACACGGCCGGGACGAGAACAGTGTGCGTATTCTTCCCGGTCTGGCATTCGTGCTCGGCAGCACCGAGCGGGAGGCCGTCGAGAGGCGCCGCGAACTCGAGGATCGAGCCGATCCCGAACTGCGGTGGCGCAACCTCGCCCACAATGCGGGGCTCGACCAGTCGCTCATCGATCCGAACCTGCCGCTGAGCCCCGAGGTTGCCGCAACGGCGAGATCGCCGTTCGCGCAATACATCGTCACGGAAGCCCTCGCGTCGGGTCGGCCGTTCGGTGAACTCGGAGCGGTACTGACCGGGTTGCCGGGTGGGCTCGAATTCACCGGCACCCCCGAACAACTCGCCGATCTGATCGAGTCATGGGTGCTCGAGGGCGGCAGTGACGGCTTCACCCTGCAACCGACCACCGTCCCGGATTCGCTCGAGTTGTTCGTCGACCACGTCGTCCCGATTCTGCAGAATCGCGGCGTGCACCGTACCGAGTACAGCGGCGCCACTTTGCGTGATCATCTCGGATTGCCGGACATTCCGTCCCCGCACCGCGCACCGGTCTCGGCCGACTCCCACAGGCGGTAACGGTGGCACGATCCACGCCTTCGGGACCGTGGTCGCAATTGTGGATGCGGACACCACGGCGTGAACGGCGCGGTATGGCATGGGCTTTCGTCACCGGGATACTGTGGTCCGTTGCGGCGGTGGGTGTCCCGTTGGCAGCGGGCGCTGCCGTCGACTACCTGATCGCCGACGATCACGATTCGGTCGGCCCGGCGTTGCTAGTCGGCATGATCGTCGCACTGGCGTTCGCCAAGGCATTTGCGCTGCGCATTCGGCGGTATCTGACGTTCACGACGGCGGCGCGACTCGGTGGCAGTCTGCGACGGCGACTGTTCGCGTCGCTCCATGCCCGCGACGCCCGGTTCTTCGACGAAACGCCTCCGGCAGAGGTGCTGGCGTCGGTGGGCGACGACACCGAGTACGTCGAGCAGTTCGCGGTGATCGCGCAGGTCCTGCTCAATAACCTGGTGTGGACGACCCTGATCGTCGGTGCTCTCCTGTGGATCGACGTTCCGTTGACCGTGGTCACGGTGGTTCCGTTGACGTTGGTTCTAGTCCTGTCGTTGCGATTTCTGCGGGCACTCGATTCTGCGAACGTTGCGATGCGACGGGACAGTGTGGGCATCGTGGGGGCCGCCGCCGACGTGGTGACAGGTGCACCGACGGTCAAGGGATTGGGGCTCGAGGACCGGTTCCTCACCACCCTGACCGACCTATTTGGGCGCTCACGCGTCAGCGCACAGGCTGTGGGAAGCATTCGCGCCCGCTACACCTCCATCATCGAGTTCGTGCCGACGTTGAGCATCGTGTTGGTGCTCGTGTGCGGGACGGCTCGCATCCGGTCGGGGGACATGTCGGTCGGTGATTTCACGGCGTTCAACGCGTACGTGGTCATGGCTGTGTGGCCGCTGAGATCGACCGCGAATGCGGTGTCCGGGGCCTCCCGAGCGGCAATTGCCGTTACCAGAATTGCCGCCCTGGAGGGTCCGTCGCAGGTGTCCGCATCGACGGCCGAACCTACTGTGACAGGACCGGTGCGAGTTGTATTGCAGGACTTGTCCTTCGGATACGGAGTGTCGATCGTCGAGAATGTCGATCTCGTCGTAGAGCCGGGGGAGACGGTGGTGATCACTGGGGCGACGGGCACGGGAAAGTCGACACTGCTGCGGCTGATCGCCGGCGAAGTCGTACCGGACAGAGGATCGGTGACCGTTCACGGGATTGATCTGCGCAGCGTCGATCAACAGCACCGTCACCGACTGGTTGCAGTCGTCACCGACGAGGAGTTCCTTTTTTCCAGGTCACTGCGCGCAAATCTGGTGATGGCACACCCGAACGCCACCGATCACGATGTCGAGTTGGCCGCCGAGTTGGCCGCACTGGGTGACGTCGTCGACCGACTTCCCGAGAAATGGGACACCGAGGTAGGGGAGCGAGCCGTGCGGCTCTCCGGTGGCCAACGCCAGCGAGCCGCGCTTGCCCGCGGGTACGTCTCGCCCGCCGGATTGTTGTTGCTCGACGACGTCACGTCGGCACTGGACACCGAGACGACTGGTCGGATTGCGACGTCGCTGCGGGAGTTGAAGCGGCGGAAGACGGTGATTCTGGTGAGTTCGCAGCCGGCGTTGGTTGCCGCTGCCGATCGTGTGTTGGTGCTCAGTGGCCGTGCTCTGTCCGAGATCACCGAAAGTGCAGTCGGGGTGAGGCGATGAGCCGCAGCATCGGCGCGGACCGCGAATTGCTCGCCGATGTCTCGACCGGTTACCGAGGAAGGATTGCGGTACTCGTCGCGCTCGGCGTGATCACCACGGCCTGCGTCCAATCGGGGCCGTTGTTGATCGCGTGGGCGGTGGATCATGCGCTCGGCGGGAACGGTGCATGGATCGCAATAGTCTGTGCTGCAGCCTATCTGGCCGTCAATGTGGCGGGTGCGGGTCTGAGCGGACTGCAGTTGCGGATGGGCTCGCGAATCACCGAAGATCTGTTGTACCGTTTGCGCGTACGCCTGTTCGGCCGGGTGCTCGACCTCGACGCCACCTACTTCGAGCGAACCTCGGACGGTTCGATACTGAGCCGGTTGACCGGTGACGTCGAAATAGTCGCGATCTTCCTGCGAAGTAACCTGGTGGCGGCGATGTCGAACCTCCTGGTGCTGATCGTGACCACCGTGTTCTTGTTCGTACTGTCGCCACCGCTGGCCTTGATCGTGCTGGGATGCGTGATGCCACTGGCGCTGATCCGCACCCGTAGATTCCTTCGGCAAGCCCGCTCGAGCAACGACGGACTGCGGGAAGCCGCAGCAGCGGCGACGGGTGAACTCAACGAGGGGGTTCGCGGTATCGCCGTCGTGCGCCGCTTCGGACGTGACGCCGAACAGATCGCCCGGTACGAGAGCGTCGACGACCGCCGGTTGAGTGCTGCGTCGGCTAGTTATCACCTTGCAGCGCGCTACTCCGCCGAGATCGACGCACTCGGAGTTCTCGCCTATCTCCCCGTCGTCCTGGGTGGCGCGTTTTTGCTCGACAGAGGCGTGGTCAGTGCCGGGGCGATAGTCGGGTTTGTCGTCTACGTCGGTAGTTTCTTCGATCCCGTACAGAATCTCACCCACGTGCTCGCTCAGGCGCAGGCAGCGCGCAGCGCCGTGGGCCGGATAGCTGCGTTGCAGGCGGAACCGGTGCAGCCACCGCCGCCGAATAATCCGGTGCCGATGCCACGCACCGGTGAGTTGGCACTCGATCAGGTTTGGTTCGGTTACGGAATCGACGTCCCTGCCCTCCTGCAGGACTTCACGGTGCGACTGCCGCCCGGATCGCGAGTAGCCTTGGTGGGGGCGAGCGGTGCGGGTAAAACCACTGTCGCACGGCTACTTTCACGAACGCTGGTTCCCGGCCGTGGTTCGGTGTATTACGGGGGTGTCGACCTCCGGTCGGTCACCCGGAGTGAGCTGCGATCTCGAATCGTTTCCGTAGCGCAGGAAGGGCATTTCTTCTCGGGCTCCACGGCCGAAAACCTAAGTGTGACCGGCGCATCCGAAGCTGAGGTACACGTCATGCTCGCCCGACTGCGCAAAATGGGTCTGGGCAGCCACGACAATCGGCGGCTGTCCTCCGGGCAGCGGCAACTGATCGCGCTCGGGCGCGCGTTGCTTCTGGACCCGTCGGTCCTGATCCTCGACGAGGCCACCGCGGACGTCGACGAGGACGTAGCGCTCGCCGTCGACGAACTGCTTGCCGACCTGCGGCCGGACTGCACAGTCCTGGTCGTGGTGCACCGGATGGAAACCGCGATGCGGATGGAGCGGGCGATGGTCATCGCCGACGGTGCCGTCGTCCAGGACGGCGCTCCGGCCGAACTGGCCGCAGCGGCGGGACCGTTCCGCACTCTCGTCGAGCGTGAGCGCTCGAGTTTCACCTCTGACCCCACCGCCGAGGCCGGGGCCGATCTCATCCGGCCGGACCGTTAACCAGTCAGAAGTCACAGAGAAAAGGAAAATTCATGACCGAGATGGACACTCCCACAGCACTCACCCGTCGGCATCCCGTGCCACCCGGAGCATTCACGTTCGAGCCAGGTAACCGACACGTACGCGGCACGATCGGCGAGCAGATGATCGTCGACAGCACAGCCCCCGTGCTGGTCTGGGAACCAGATCAGGCTGTGCCGGGATACGTCTTTCCGCGAGCCGACGTGCGCACTGAACTGCTGGCCCCGACGCCGGCGCCCGACCACGGCCGCCACGCCGGCGTCCGCACGTGGTATGACCTTGAACTCGACGGTGTCACCTACCCAGCTCTTGCGTTCGACTACGGTGTCGACGGGCTCGAGGACTACGTCGGTATCGACTGGTTCCGGCGCGCCGAGCCGGGCGTCGAGCACTGGTACGAAGAGGCGGAGGAGATCTTCCGCCACCCGCGCGATCCTTACAAGCGCATCGACTCGCTGCAGAGCACTAGGCACGTCGAGGTCTTCATCGGCGGCTCCAAGGTGTCAGACACCCGCGTGCCGGTCCTGCTGTTCGAAACCCGACTGCCGGTTCGGTACTACATCCGCCGAGAAGACGTGGACTTCACACACCTGCGGGAGACGTCACTGTCGACCACGTGTCCGTACAAGGGCGATGCTCGGTACTGGTCGTACGAGAACGGTGATACCGTTCTCGAGAACGTCGTTTGGGCGTATCCAAATCCGCTGGCGTCGGTCACGAATATTACCGATTACGTCTCGTTTTACAACGAGATAGTCGATATCGTCGTCGACGGCACACCGGCATGACCCCCATGAAGTGACCCGCAAGTTATGAGAATTCTCCTGCCCTGATCGAGGGGCATGAAAGGCTTCATCTCATGGCTGGACGTAAACGGCACACGCCCGAACAGATCATTCGCAAACTGCGCCAAGGCGACGAACTCGCCGCCAAAGGCACCGACATCGAGGAAATCGCCCGACAACTCGACGTCTCCGTGCCGACGCTCTACAACTGACGAAAGCTTCTGCGGCGGAATGAAAGCCGACGGCGCCAAAGAGTTCAAGGAACTCAAGAACGAAAACGCCCTTCTCAAGAAGCTCCTCGCCGAAGCCGAACTCGAAAAGGCGGCACTCAAGGAGATCGCGAAGGACACTCCTATAGACGTCAAGTGGTCCAAGCCTGGTAATCCCCTCCGAGCGTGCTGAACGCTTCTCGGGCGAGGTAGCGCTTCTGGAACCGGACGATCCGGACTCCGATCTGCGGAAGTGGTTGCGAGACTGGGCCAAAGCCAATCAACGAAAAGGTTTCTTCACGGGCGTGGGCGGACTTGCGTGCCGCGGGCTGGGTGATCAACAAGAAGAAGGTTCAGCGCCTCTGGCGCGAGGAAGGAGTGCGGGTGAAGGTCCCGCAAGATCCGTAAACGAGCCGGCGCTTCGACCACTCCGATCACCGAGGCAGATGCTCCGAAAGTCGTGTGGGCGATCGACTTCCAATTCGACTCCACCACCGACGGCCGGAAGTTCAAGATCGCGTCGATGGTGGACGAGCATACGCGCCACTCGGTGGATTCGTTTTCTGCTTCGCGTTGACGGCCCAAGGAGGTCGATCATCTGAACGGTAGTGGGCAAAGACGAGAGGTCCGTTCCGCGCCGTCTCCTGCGTAACCACTGTTCAGTGCACTTTTCGCCCAGCAAATATGTTGGAGAGTGTTGGCACGGTCCGGGGCCTGAGGACTGAGCAACTCACCCGTCGCCCCGTACGTCTGCCCTGCTGCGGAGGTGTTTCCTGACCTGCACTCCGCTAAACGACCGCAGCGAGTGTTCGTGGTGGGGGTCTGCGATTCGAAGAAGCGATGCCGGAGAAATCCGTTGACGCGTCTGAATCTCCGCACTGTTCGATGCTGTTCCAGGCCGCGGATGCTGTAGTAACCACGCTATCGGTTGTCAGTTGGTCGAGGTGGTTTCGGTGATGGTTCCGTCTGCAATCGCTGGTGCGCGTGTGGCTTCGACGGTGCGGTAGTAGCGGTAGGAGGCCGCGACAGCGATGACAAGGATGAGCGTCGTCAGCACGCTGCCTTCCACTCCGTAATCGCCTCCGGTCAAGACTACGGATGCGCCGGAATCCGCGCCGAAGGTGAAGATGGTGACATCGCGAGCACTGGAGTCACCGGATATGCCGAAGATGTTGCTCTGGGCCATGTTCCATGCCATGTGAAGTCCGTCAGCGAACCAGATCGACCCCTGAGTGAGGGACAGGAACGAGAATAAGAGACCGAACAGGAAGATGTTGATCAGGACGAGGGGATGGAAGTCGATGTGGACGACAGCGAAGAGGACCGACGGCAAGATCACCGCGACCCACCCGTTCGTCAGCGTCAACCCGTGCCATTGCAGCAGGTAGCCGCGGACAACGATTTCCTCGGTCGAAGCCTGAACGATCCAGACCGGGATCAGCGACAGCACGATCCACACGGCCGCCGACCCTGTGGTGACGTGACTTTCCGTCGCGTTGGCGTCGTAGTCAGCAAACAGCACCATCAACAACAGCGCGACACCGAAGAGTACGAAGCCCGCGACGAGACCGGCGATGAACCTTTGCACGCCCCGGCGGTCACGCAGGCCGACCGAGAAGACCGACCGTCGCTCGTACAACACGACCCACAGGGCGAGAACGATCAGCGTGAAACCATTGGTGATTACCTCGTTCCATTGCGCGGGCACACTTCCGTCTTTCCCGTGACCGGTGATCGCTTCGGCAATTACCGCGCCGATACTTTGGCCGCCGATGATCGCAACGAGCGCGACGATCCAGACGACAACGAGGTTGGGGCGCCTCCGCGCGGTAGCGGCTTCCTGTACCAGGGGCGAGGACACGACATTCATCTGCAGAATCTCCGATCGTGGCGACGGATCGAGCATCCCATTTGCCCGATCCGAATCAGGCTATTGGATGAGTGCGGTCCGTGTGCTGCGACAGCACTTCGTTACGATGGATCCCGCGCGGCCCCTAGTTGGGAATCGTTCGTATTGCGATGGTCACTGTGCACACCGAAACTCGCACGATTGGCGTTCAGGGAGCATGAGTTCGACGAGATCATCTCGGGCTCGACTTTTCATGCGAATCGCTAGGCCGACTCAATGAAATAGGCTCTCCGCGAACAAGGTTGGAGCCGTCGATACGTGGCGTCGGCGGCTCCGACCTTGTTCTGGTGTGTTGATCTGTTGGTTTTGGTCAGGCCGGGGCGGTTGAGGGTTGCTTTTCGTTGATTTGGCCTCGGGTGATGAGTTCTTCGGCGAGGCCGACACACACGCCGAGTGCCAGCAACGCAACGATTTCACCGCCGGTCCAGGCGCTCCAGTCGGTTCCGGTCAGGTGCGCGACGATAGCGGCGATTACGAGAATCGGGCCGTTCCACAGCCATCGGTGTCCACGGATGGGTTGGGGCGAGATTCTTACAGATGGAAAGTGGCTGCGAGTCGCAGAGTGTTGACCGTCATCTGAAAATGTCATAGCGATCTGCACCGCGAGCGCACGGTCATAGGATTACAACCTTGCCAGAGAACTCGGTCGCCGCGGAGGCAGATCGCTCACCGATAACATCGCCGCGCGGGCCCGAACCCCGAATTGCGCCAGCGTGTTATGCGCAAAGATTGCTATGGCGCTCGGTGTCGAGGATCTCGTCGAGACCGCCACAACTCTGTTGCCGATGTTTTCAGGTCGAAATGGCTTCTCAATCGTGGTGGTGCGTGGCGTCGTCGGAGTGTCAGTGAGTGTCCGGCTCGTCGCCGGAAGCCGTTGACGGGGTTTCCGGGATCCGGATCATCCGAAACGAATTGAACACCCCGACGAGGCCGGCGAGGAGGGGAATGAGAAGCGCGACCTGAAGCGCGAGAGGTCTTGTGTCGGTGTTGATACGGATGATTTCGTTCTGAATTTCCGGAGGCTGGTTGACGAGTAGTTGTTCGAGCTGGGTGTTGCTCATGACTTCGGCATCGTCTTCGAGTACTTGCGCCACTTGCTGCTGCTCTGCCTGGGGGAGCACGATGCTCGATTGCGCCATGGTGGTGAAAGTGATCGAGAGTGTCGCCAACATGATGGCGCCGGCGAATGCCAACCCGAATGACAATCCGAAGGACCCGGCCGCGGAATTGACGCCGGCAGCTTCGCTGATCCGCTGCTCCTCGATCGGGGCAAGTGTGTAGTTGTTGAGCTGAGAGACCAACAATCCCAACCCTGATCCCGCGATCAGCAGGGGGATTATCAGACCCCAGCCGAACTCCGCCCGTGGCACGATCGGGATCAACGCCACGATTCCGATCGTGAGCAGTACGAATCCCCACCTGATGATTTTGCTCGGGCGCCGATCACCCGCCTTCTTCGCCGCAAGTAATGCCACTGCGAACATACTCAGGGAGAGGGGCGCGAGAGACAAACCTGCTTGCATGGCGTTGTACTCGAGCACCATTTGCAGGTAGATCGGCAGCGCGATCATCGTGCCACCCAGGGCTATTTGTTGGAGCATCTGTCCGGAGATGCCCAGCCGGAAGATCTTGGAGCGGAACAATTCCGGATCCAGCAGTGTCGGCCTTCCTCGACGTTTGCGCCGCACGAGCCAGTACGCCAACCCTGCCAGTGCAATCGCCCCGATCGCCAGGAGCGCACCAACGGCTTCACCGCCTTCCTGCCAGACCAGGATTCCCAACACGATCCCGCCCATACCCAGAACGGACAGGACCGCACCCACCAGATCGATGCCGGTAGGGCCCGTGTACGGCACATCGCGGACCAGCTTGATGCCGGAGAGGACGACCGCGATGACGACGACCTCGAGCACGAAACCGACGCGCCACGAGAGATAGGTGGTGATGAATCCTCCGAGTAGCGGTCCGACGGCGGCGGCAATCGCTGCCGCTGCACCGACCAAGGCGTAGACCTTCTTCTGCTCTGCTCCTTCGAAGTTGCCGTGGATGAGGGATTGCATTGCGGGCAGCAGGAGGGAGGCGCCGATCCCACCGAGCACTGCCCAGAAGATGACGATTGCGGTCAAGGACTGCGCAAACGCCATTGCCGAGGCACCGATGGCGTAGCCCAGGAGGCCCAGCACATAGGCCCGTTTGCGCCCGATGAGATCGCCGACTTTGCCTCCGATCAGAATGAATGCCGCGGATACCAGTGCTTCGAGTGCGATCGCCGCCTGGACGCCGCTCACTGTCGTGTCGAGGTCGCGGACGACGGAGGAGATCGAGACATTCATCAGTGATGTGTCGACGACGAGAACGAACATCGCCATCGCGAGCAGGAGGGCGAGCAGGCGTGGCGGACCGGATGCCTGCTCGGCGGTGCTGTCGGTTGTCGGTTCCTCAGTCATGACGGATTAGCTGCCTCCGTAGTTAAGACACTCTCCCCGCAGAGTTCCACCTCGCGACGAGTCCCAATCTGCGCTCGCCCGTGGATGCCTGCGGTATCAGAGCGAACGTGCGGAGCGCCTGTGAACGACCCGGCATCGCCGTGGTCGAGGGCCGCGTGAGGCTGTCGACTTCGCGCCCCGCGATTGAGGACCGAGCAGCGGGTATCCAGCCGTCGTGACCCTAGGGCAGGGGCACCCGACCGATTCGCACGTGAGACCTCGAGGGGCGGCTATGTCCGAGAAAATTCTGGTCCAGCAAAGTGTGGCAAAGGGAGCGACGATGGGCGGTGCGGTACTTCTCGTCACTGTCGGCGTGCTCGAGTTCTTACAAGGTGTCTCCGCGATAGCGAAGGACGAAGTGTTCGTCGTAGGTCCCGATTACTCCTACCAATTCAATCTCACTGCGTGGGGGTGGATCCATCTTGTACTAGGTGTCGTCGTCGCGGTGGTCGGCGCCAGTTTGTTCACGGGGTCGATTTGGTCCCGGGTGGGCGCTTTGGTGATCTGCGGTGTGTCGGTTCTCGTCAATTTCTTGTGGTTGCCCTACTACCCGTGGTGGGCGACGATAATCATCGCGCTCAATGTTTTCGTGATCTGGGCGGTCACGACCTGGAATCGCGAGATCATCTGAGGCGCAACGCTGTGGGCACCTCGTTTGTATGTACACGTGTTCGAGAGTTCGAAGTGCTCGGAGAAGATCCGTCGAAACCGGCCTTACGACGGCTGATCAACCAGAAATCGCCTATCGGAAGGAACTACGGATCAAATAGGTGAACTCAACAGTGCTTGATGGGCGAGAACCCTGTGGAGCCGATGACGGGAATCGAACCCGCGTATTCAGCTTGGGAAGCTGATGTTCTACCATTGAACTACATCGGCGTCGCAGCCGACCGGGCGTGTTTTCACCGCCGACCAACCTGCGTTCCGAACATTATCAGACGAGCTTACACACAGCGTGTCCCCGGCCGTCATTGATCAGATGGCGTGTGTCGAAGTCGGCGCGATTGGTGGATGGTTTGTCCACAAGTTCTGCGCGGGAAAGCCTTTCGGCATGGACAGCTCGAGGTATGTGGGGCAGAGGCACTGCGGGGGAGTCCCGAACTCACCCATCGCGCTTCGTCACCGCAACGTGATCGCCGCCGGCGATGGGTCGGCACTGCTCGCAGAACCGGTAGCCTCTACCTGTGCTGCTCTCCGATCGTGACATCCGTGCCGAAATCTCCGTTGGACGTCTGGGTATCGACCCTTTCGACGATTCCATGGTGCAACCGTCGAGCGTCGACGTGCGCCTGGACGGTCTGTTTCGGGTCTTCAACAACACGCGGTACACGCACATCGACCCGGCACTTCGCCAGGACGAGTTGACCAGCCTGGTCGAACCGGCAGAGGGCGAGCCGTTTGTGCTTCATCCCGGCGAGTTCGTTCTCGGTTCGACTCTCGAAGTGTGCTCACTGCCGAACGACCTCGCCGGTCGCCTCGAAGGTAAGTCGAGCCTCGGGCGCCTCGGCCTGCTGACGCACTCGACCGCCGGTTTCATCGACCCGGGATTCAGCGGCCACATCACACTGGAGCTGTCCAATGTCGCAAACCTGCCGATCACGCTCTGGCCGGGAATGAAGATCGGACAGCTCTGCCTGCTCAAGCTCTCGAGCGCCGCAGAGTTCCCGTACGGAAGCTCCGAGGCCGGATCCAAGTACCAGGGCCAGCGCGGCCCGACACCGTCGAAGGCGTACCTGAACTTCAACCGCAGCTGAACGAACGAACTTCGGGGGGAGTCGCATGATCGGACTTTTCTACGGTCTGGTTTTCATGAACTTGTTGTTCGTGACCAGCACCGTGTGTTTGATGAAGCCGTCGAAAGTCAGTGTCGTTGCGACCGCCTGTGCAGGGGTGGCCTGGCTGTTCTTCAATGGACCGCTGGAAGGTCAGGTCTTGTGGTCGTTGAACAGAGAACACGGTCTGACGGTCTCGGATCTGATGTCGCTTGTTGCCTTCGGCATCGCCGTCCGGGGATGGAATCAGGTTCGCAAAGTCCGTGAAACCGTCGACGCAGATCGTTTCTGACCTGCGCGCTCACCTGGATTGACCGCCACGATTCGGACAGATGTTTCGACCTGGAGCACAACAGTCGTCGAATCGGGCACAATTACTGGTTATGTGGTGGATTGTCGGTGGCGTACTACTCGTATGGGTCGTGTGTTCCATTCCGATTGCCATCCTGGTGGGGCGGGGTATCGCGCGTCGGGACCGCGCAGAATTCGACGGGCGAAATCAACAGTGGGCCGACGAGGTTGTCAGGTCGATCGAGAAGCAATCGGAGCAGGACAATGCCGATCGGCGTAAGCCACCACTGATCAGCTGACCAGCTGGACTTTTCCGGACGTGAGTGGGCATGGAACTTCCATCCGATACTCCCGACGACGTCGTGGCCGCGGCCGCCGGCGGACCAAGGGTTCCGCAGTTCGATCCCACAGTGGGGATTCCGGTAGTTCCACCTGGCGGAGATGCTCCCCACCGGTTGGTGGTCATCGGCGATTCGCTGTCGCAGGGATTCCAGAGCGGGGCGATCTTCAATACCGATCTGTCGTATCCGGCGATCATTGCTCACCAGCTGGGCCGGCTCGACGAGTTCCGCTTTCCCCGTTACGGCGGCCCGGGCGGGCTTCCGCTCAACATCGAACTGTTGCTCCGCACCCTCGAGGAGCGCTTCGGCCCACGGCTCGACCTCTGGGAGGTTCCGCTCGCACTCTTCGCTGCGCGTGCGTTCATGGACCAGGTGGAGGACTACTGGGAACGCGGACCGGGCAGCGAAGCGCCGACGTTCTCGGCAATCAACCACAACCTCTCGGTGTACGGGTGGGATCTTCGTGACGCTCTGACCAAGACGGCGCAGGACTGTGAGGACGCTCTTCACCAGCCGCACGACGATTTGATCAGCCAGATCGTCGAGAACAACGGTGAGCGCGCCGCACTGCGAGTTCTGCCGCGAGGCTCCGACGCCGAGAAACGAATGACCGCGTTCGACGCAGCAGCGGAGTTGGGTAAGGAAGGCATCGAAACTCTGATCATCTTCCTCGGTGCCAACAACGCGCTCCGCACCGTCACCGAACTCCGAGTCGAGTGGAGCGGCAACAACTTCCGTGATCCGGACGGCAAGCGCGACTACACGGTGTGGCAACCCGAGCACTTCGCGTCGGAGTATGCCGGGGTACTCGCTGCGATTCGAAAGATCAACGCGCAGCATGTCATCCTCTGCACCGTCCCACACGTGACCATCGCACCGATCGCCCACGGGCTCGGTGGGAAGATCGAAATCGGATCCCGCTATTTCCCGTATTACGCGAGACCGTGGGTGCGCGATACCGACTTCGACCCACAACGCGATCAACACATCACCGGCGCGCAGGCATGGGCCGTCGACACCGCAATCGACATGTACAACGACGGAATCGAGCAGGCCGTCGCGAACGCCCGTCGGGTAGGGAAGGACTGGTACCTCTGCGATATTGCCGGGTTGCTCGAGCGCGTGGCCTCACGGCGCTACGTCACCGACGTCAATGCGCGGCCGTCATGGTGGACGCCGTACCCCCTCCCCAAAGCGCTGACCGACCTGCAACCCGTGCCGGACTCGCTGTTCCTCTCCGCCGACGGTCACGGTGGCCGCGCTTCGGGCGGACTCTTCTCGCTCGACGGCGTTCATCCCACGACAGTCGCGTACGGGGTGATGGCGCAAGAACTGGCGAACATCATGGTCACGGCCGGAGTCCAGTTCGACCGTGCTCAGGTCGATTTCGACCGTCTCGTCAGACGCGACACCTTGGTGCGCACTCCGCCACAGAATCTCGATTCCACACTCGGCGTCATCGGGTGGGCGGACGAGCATCTCGGCTTCGCCAAACGTGTCTTCGGCCTCTGAATTCAGCTTGCCTTCGACATCGTCGGTGCAACGATGCGTTCCGCGTACTCCCGCAAGAGCGCCACAAGTTCTGCGTCGTCCACGGAAAGTCTGCCGGTCGGACCTATCGCAGCCAAGGCGCCGACGACACACCTTTCCGCGTCGTGGATCGGGACGGCGACGGCGGAGCGTCCGACACGAATCTCGTCCACCTCACGGGCGGGCTCACCGCGCCGGATCCGCGAGAGCTCGAGTTCCAACGCGTCGCCGTCGGTGATGGTGTGAGCGGTGACCTTTCGCAGTGGGGTCTCGGCCAACTCGGGACGGTTGGCGAGGAGCAGCTTTCCGATAGCCGACGCGTGAACGGCGGTGACCAGTGTCCGTTCACCGCTGAGTTCGTGGTCGGGATCGCGATCGACGAGCCGAATTCTGTTTTCTGCAAACGACGCGAGATAGACGCCGAACCGCAGCTGCTCGCGGAGTTCTTCGAGGAGCACCGAATTGTCGACAGGTGTGGGTTCGGCGGCAGCTCCGGCTAATTCGCGGGTGCGTCGACCTAGTGCGAATCCGGAGAGATCGGCGATCCGGACCAGGTAGCCGTCGGCGACAAGAATGTTGAGTAACCGGTATGCAGTGGCGGGTGGAATATCGGCCAGAGCGGCAATGTCTTTGGCGGTGGCACCCGATCCGAGCCGGGCCGCCGCTTCGAGCAGGGCAAGGGCGCGCTGAACGGCTCGGGGTTCGTGCCCGCCGAGGTCGCGTGGTCGACCCACCATCAGCGGACGCCGGCAGTCGGCTCGCCCACCAGCACGATGTTTCCGGCTGCGTCGGTGGCGAACACCCCAGCTCCTGGTAGTACGTCCTCGGTTTCGGGACTGTCGAAGGCTCCGACGTGCAGCAGGCTTTTGGGGCTTCGGCGTCGCAGGTAGAACTGCCAGAGCGTGCCCGAGGTCAAGATGACCAGTACGGCGATCGGTGCCACGTACGCGTGGTCGATCGTGTTGGCGTAAACCAGGTATCCGAGAACTACCGCGCCGGCGCCACTTCCACACGACGCGGCCGCGAGAACGCCGGGGGTGTGCTCACCGATCCGTGTCAGGAAGACAACGGAAGCGATCGCCACCAGTGCATAGGCCACGATGACGGCGCCGCGAACAGTCAGTCGAACGTCGTCGAAGATTTCTCCTCGCCCGAGTACGGCAAAGGTTCCGCCGCCCAGCAGGACAGTGCAGACCACGGCGGTCAATGCGAAGTAGGGCGTGCGGAAGGCACTGTGAACCGAGGCGAACCGGCGGGGGAGTAAGCGCTCGACACCGAACGAATAGACCAGGCGTGACGCAGCATTGGACGACGCCATCGACGACGCCAGCCACGAGCAACCCAGACCGACGTTGAGGGCGATCACGACACCGGGGCTCACTCCCGTCGCCGTTCCGTGGAGATAGGCGTTGACGAGGGTGTCACTGCGCCCGGACCAAGCGGCCCAGCCGGCGAAGATGAAGAGCGATCCACAGATGATCGGAGTGAGCAGGACTGTGCGGGTGACGGTTACCAGCGGACGACGGGCCTCGGGGCCGAAGAAGGCCGCGCTCTCGAATCCGGCGAGAGCAAACACGGCAGCCAGAGCGGTGAGCAGTAGTCCGTGGCCGGAGGTGGGCGGAACGATCTGCGCTTGTTGACTTCCGGAACCGCCCAGGATCATGAGCCCGACGATGAACAGAAGGGAACAGCTTTCGACGACGAGGATCGCGAGCGCGGCGAATCTGACACTTCGCACGAGGGCACCGAGAATCAGCAAGGCTATCCCCAGATAGATCGCGATGACGTGAAAAGTCTTGTCCACGTGCACACCCGCGAAGCCGAGCAACGCGATTGCCGCCTGCCCGCCGTGATAGAGCGTCATGACCGCGCTGCCGACGTATTTGACCAGCATGGCGATGCCGGTGGTCAATGCTGCCCGGGTGCCGAGGCCACGAAATACGAAGCTGTGCAGTCCGCCCGACGCCGCCATTCGGCGGGTGAACTGCGAAACACAGAAAGCTATGAGCGTCACCAGCACGGTGGCGGCGATGATGGTGATCATCCCGCTCAACAACCGGCCGTGCGTCAGCATGGTGACGGGCAGAACGACCATCGACACAGCGGGAGCAGTGGTCGCCACCGACTGGGCCAGCACCTCGGCACCGGAGAGTTGCCGACGGCCCAACGCGCGCAGCGGCGATCGCGCCGGGGGCTGCTTCTCGCGCGTGGTGAACGACCGCGCGATGGCTTCGGTGAGAGCGGACATGTCGCGTCACGCTAGTCCGGTTCTGTAACGCCGATATTGCGGACATGCTTCCGCTGATCGCACTCGGGTGAGAGAGCAAGATGCGAACGCTCGCACGTTTCTCACTCGGTCCCCACCGACTGTTTCCTGCGCGTCAAGTTCCGGACCCAACGCTCCTGAAGTCTGTGTTCAACACCAACCACCCGGGTCACCGGGAGCACACTGGGGAGCTCGAATGCCATACACACGTAGATCTTTCATGCGCAGCCTGGGAATCACCGGCGGCGCGGGCCTGGCACTCGGTGCTATGTCGTCCATCGGCCTGGCGCCGGCAGTGGCGTCGACGCCGAGACGATTCCAGGCACCCGCCGCGGGTGACCTGATCGGAAAGGTCAAGGGAAATCACTCTGTCGTGATCCTCGGCGGCGGACCCGCCGGGCTGTGCTCGGCCTACGAACTGCAGAAGGCCGGATACAAGGTCACTGTCCTCGAAGCGCGCAACCGCCCGGGTGGTCGGGTGTGGTCGATCCGCAACGGCACCGAAGAAACCGACCTGAACGGCGAGACACAGACCTGTACGTTCTCGGAGGGGCACTTCTACAACCTCGGTGCGACGCGTATTCCGCAGAATCACAACACCATCGACTACTGCCGCGAACTGGGCGTCGAATTGCAGATGTTCGGAAATCAGAATGCGAACACCTTCGTCAACTACTCCGGCAACAAGCCGCTCGCGAATCAGTCGATCACCTACCGAGCAGCCAAAGCCGACACATACGGATACATGTCCGAGCTACTGCAGAAGGCCACCAATCAGGGTGCCCTCGACCAGGTTCTGAGCAAGGAAGACAAGGAGGCGCTCTCGTCGTTCCTCACCGACTTCGGTGATCTCTCCAGCGACGGCCGCTACGTCGGTTCCTCGCGTCGCGGGCACTCTGCAGAACCGGGGGCCGGCCTCAACTTCGGAACCGAGATCGAACCCTTCGGGATGAGCGATGTGATCCAGGGCGGCATCGGGCGCGCATTCTCCTTCGAGTTCGGTTACGACCAGGCCATGACGATGATGACCCCCGTGGGCGGCATGGACCGGATCTACTACAAGTTCCAGGACGCGATCGGCATGGACAACATCGAGTTCGGCGCCGAGGTCAGCGGGATGAAAAACGTCCCGGAAGGCGTCACGGTCGATTACGTCGTCGACGGCAAAGCCAAGTCGATCACCGCCGACTACGCGATCTGCACGATCCCACCGCACTTGATCAAGCGGCTGAACAACAACCTGCCCTCAGACATCCTGCTCGCGTTGGATGCCGCCAAGCCGTCGTCGTCGGGCAAGCTCGGTATCGAGTACTCGCGTCGGTGGTGGGAGACCGAGGACCGCATCTACGGCGGTGCCTCCAATACCGACCGCGATATCTCCCAGATCATGTTCCCCTATGACCACTACAACTCCGACCGCGGCGTCGTCGTCGCGTACTACAGCTCGGGTAAGCGTCAACAGGCTTTCGAATCGCTGACCCACCGTCAACGGCTCGCCAAGGCCATCGCCGAAGGCGCAGAGATTCACGGCGACAAATACATTCGCGACATCTCATCGTCCTTCTCCGGAAGCTGGCGGCGCACCAAGTATTCGGAATCCGCCTGGGCATCGTGGGCCGGCGCGGGAGATTCCCACGGCGGCATGGCAACTCCCGAGTACACCAAGCTTCTCGATCCCGTCGACCGGATCTACTTCGCCGGCGATCACCTCTCCAACGCCATCGCCTGGCAGCACGGGGCCTTCACGTCCGCGCAGGACGTCGTCACTCATCTTCATCAGCGTGTTGCGCAAACCGCCTGACGTGCTTTGTTTTCCATCCCTTTCTCTGGAGGTCAGATCATGAAATCTCGCAGCACCAAGATCCTTGCGGCCGCATTTGCCGCCACCGCGCTGCTGGGCACCGCCACAGCCTGTTCATCCGATGAAGCGGACGCCGAGACCACATCGAGTTCGTTTGTCTCCAAGTCGGTCATCGAAGCGGGGCAGGCCAACCCGATGATCGCTCAGGGCGTCGCAATCGGCGGCGACACCGCGATCTACAAGACCAGTGGCATCGGCCCCTCGGCAGGCAACAAGGCGGCGCCGGAAGGATCCCCCGAGTCGTACATCGACGGCCAGTTCTCTGGCGGAGTTCTGCCCACCGGGGTGACCGTCACCGAGGCTCAGGGCATCAACGTCCTCAAGAAGATCCGCGACAATCTCGAAGCCCAGGGGTTGAGTCTCGAGGACGTCGTCACGATGCGCGTCTTCCTCGACAACGCACCGGGGTCGGACAAGGCCGACTACACCGGATGGAATCGCGCGTACCGCCAGTTCTTCGCCAATACCAATCTCGACACGGGCGACACGGAGTTGGTGCCGATGGGCACTGCCGAACCGATCGCCCCGATCGAGCGCAACAGCGCCCGGCCGACCCGCTTCGCCCTGGAGGTTGCGGGACTGCCGGTGGCCGGTTGGCTCGTCGAGGTAGAGGTCGACGCGGTGTACCCCGAGGGCAAGGAACCCGCCTGATGGGCGCGCTCAGCCCAACCCACTGGGCGATCGTCGCAGTAGTACTCGTAGTGCTGTTCGGTTCGAAGAAGCTGCCCGACGCCGCCCGCGGCCTCGGTCGGTCGATGCGGATCCTCAAGACCGAAGTCGGTGAACTGCATTCGGATACGGACCTCGCGCTGGAGAAGCGAGACTGACCCCTGTGCGCGGTTGAGGAGTCCCCACACTCCTCAACCGCGCACAGGTGGGGGTGCTGTGCAAAAGTGAAAGCGTGTCCCACACTCTGCTTGCCGCGATCTTCGCCATCGGTGCGGCGCTCTGCATCGCCGTTGGCACCGTTGTGCGCCAGCGCACGGCCGCTGTTGTTCCGGACGATTCGATCGGGGCACTCGGACCCATCACGACGCTCGTCCACAGCCCGGTCTGGTGGCTCGGCACCGTGGTCGGAATCGCAGGATATGCGCTGCAAGCGTCGGCCCTCGGCCTCGGATCGTTGCTCCTCGTTCAACCGCTCCTCGTGCTCTCACTGCTGTTCGCACTGCCGTTGGGCGCCCGGTTCAGTGGACGCCGTATCAGCGCTCGCGAGTGGTTGTGGGCCGCGGCACTCACCACATCTGTTGCAGTCTTGGTGATTGTGGGAGATCCGCGGCCGGGTGAGCCCCGAGCCGAAACACACCACTGGATCGTGATCTCCGCGATCGGATTGCCGTTCATCGCGCTCTGCCTGTTCGGGGCACATCGTCGAACAGGCTCCGCCCGCGCCCTCCTACTCGGTCTTGCCGGCGGAACGCTCTTCGGCGTAGCAGCGGTATTGACCAAGGGCGTCGTTCATCTCGTGAACCTCGGACCGCACGCGATCCTGACGTCTTTCGAGCTCTACGCACTGATCGTCGTTGCCGCCGTCGCGACGTCTTTGCAGCAGTCGGCTTTTCAGGCGGGGGACCTCCAGGCTTCGCTGCCGGCCACCACGATCATGGAACCGGTCGTGGCGTCGCTGCTCGGATTCGTGGTGCTCGGTGAATATCTCGATGCGGATCGAAAGGTCGCCGCCGTGCTCGTCCTCGCGCTCGCGGCCATGGCTGCGGCGACCATTGCCCTGGCGCGAGGGGCCGCGAACGACGACGCGAACGCAACCCCTCGTACGCCGGTCGGCTAGATCAGACCTTCGGAACGAGCCACCGACGGTGGTGACGGCGGACCCTTCACGAAGACGTCGATCAGCACGTCCTCGTCCTGGTACGACGCGAACTGTGCCAACCCCGGCGTCTGGCGCACAGCCGAATGAACGGCGTCACCGTTCTGCGGATACTCCGGTACGACGTGACGCCAGTGGGCGCACAGCAGAGTGCCGCCAGGCTCGAGATGCTCGACGACCTGCAGCATTGCCTCAACGAGTTTGTCGAAGGTCAGGTAGTAGCCGACCTCGCTGATGACGACGAGGTCGAAGGTCTCGCCGGGCCAGTCGTCGCCCAAAGCCCAGAGGCGGAATTCGGCGTCGCGACCGGCAAGCCGCGCACGAGCACCGTCGAGTGCGGCCGGGACGATGTCGGTCGCGAGAACGCTGTCGCAGCGCTCGGCCAATTTCTCGGTGAGAACCCCGATCGAGCACCCAGGTTCGAATGCACGACGGTATCGGGGTTTCGGGAGCATCGCGACACTGAGCGCGTATTTTCGCTGCTCGTACCAACGGGATTCGAAATCCCATGGATCAGATTGTGCGGCATACATCTTGGCGAAGTAATCCGCGGGAAGTTCACGATCGGTCATACGAACACCGTTTCGTACGGGCGCAGTAAGCGTTCCATCACGTGTCGGGGGAGTATGGGTGCATCCGCAGGGTGATCGGAGAGCGGTGCGATCTGTGATGTGAACTCTTGGGCAGCAGCAGATTTTGCGGCCTGAACATCAGACGGCAAGGTCACTCTTCTGACTCGTTCCCACGGGACTGCCGCATGATCCGGCGCGGCCCAATGCCAAGCCCAGATGGGATACTCGATCAACCGTGATCCCGTGTCCTCGCAAGCCTTCGCAGCTGCGTCCCCGGTGGATTCATGGTCCGGATGGCCGTCCCCACGCCACGTCGATGCGCACCAGGTTTCCGCCGATGAATCACCGAGAATCGAGCTGAGGCGGTCGGTTAACTCCTGCCGGTTCTCGCCGATCCTCCCGTCCGGGATACTCAGTCGAACGGGCGTAGGAATTCCGAGTACACGCGCTGCCTGATCCGACTCGGACCGTCGAAGTCGTTCCATCTCGGGCTGAGACACAGTCGGTGAGTCGGGATGTGAAGCTCCGCCGTCGGTGACGGACACCACTTGAACCTCGATTCCGGAAAGTGCTGCCAGAAGGGCGGTTCCACCCAGCCCCAGTACTTCGTCGTCGGGATGGGGAGCGACGACGATCAATCGTGAGCACCCGGTGAGATCCAGTTCCGGAAAACTACGTCCCCACTCCCTCCACGTCGATTCGGGGGTGCCGCCGTCGTCGACAGGCTTCTGCGCGAACAGTTTCGAGTTCACCACGGCCGTTTCCCCTTGGCCGCGATCCGGCCGAGTTCGGCGAGATCCTTCTCGGCGTGGCTCTGCCGCAAGTAGACGGTGAGGTCGGCTACCCGCGCGGCATGTTCGGCGTCCATGCAGAGCGGTGCGGCTCCGAGAGCGCGTCCGACCCGATCGAGGGTTTCCGTCGCGGCACGCTCCACGATTGCGCGAACGCGTAGGGCCCGTTGCATGGCTTCGGCATTCTGGTCAGCGGGATCTGCGTCGATCTCCGCTGCCGCGACTGCGAGAGCGTTGCGCGCCGCGGCCAACGCTGCGTCGACTGCGCCGAGATGTGCGAGGACGTACGGATCTTCGGTGCTTGCGGCCTTGTCGTACAACGGATCTGCGACTCCGCAGGCGCCGCCGTACCAGCATGCAGCCACGCCTATCGCCCCGTGCCAGAACCCAGGCCGGCTCAGGTAGTCGCCTGCCGTTCCGACCGGTATGGCCGGAACCATGTCGAAGTCGACTGCACTGGAGTCGCTTTCGGCCATACCGACGGCCTTCCACGAATCGGGAACCGGATGCACTCCAGGTAGTCCGAGTTCAACCGCGAAGAGAGAGGGGACTCCCTCGACTAAGGCGGTGATCAGTGCATGCGTGCAGGTGTTGGCGCCAGAACACCACAACTTGCGACCGGTGAGTGTCCAGATCCCCACGTGCTCAGACGCATTCACCACCGGTGTGGGTGGCTCGGCTGCCCACACGCCCCACAGCTGTCCCGGTTCGGGATCGGGTCCGTCGAGTTCGGTGAGTATCGCGACGGCGTCGGTGTGAGCCTCAGCCATCCGGCCGAGAACCACGTTCTCCCGTGTGAGCTCTGCGAGGGAGGTCCACCGTGCGGCCGTTGCGCCGCCGCCGGGCAGTGGCAAATACAGTCCGCCTGCATCCAAGAGTGTGTGTAGTCGTTTCATCGTGCCAGCTCCGCTTCTTCGTTATCGGCGGTCGTACCACCCAGGTTACGGATATGTCCGGCAAAGCCGCCCGGCGTTCGGCCGTCGAGGCGCGCAGACGTGGTGACCGCAATGTCTTCTGCCCACGCGATACACGCGCCCGCCGCGCTCAATCGTCGGACGAGATCGACGTCCTCGTCCTCCTCGAGATCGGAGAATCCTCCGACGCTCCAGTACATGTCAGCGCGAACACCGAGGTTGGCGCCGTGGATGTGACCGTGTCGACCATATGGATGTGCGTGGTACATACGTTCGTATCGCTCGCGGACGGACTGCGGCTGGCCCTCCCAATCTGCGATGCGAACGGTTCCCGCAACCACGTCCGCGGTACGCGCATATTCCAATTGGCGCGCAATCCAGGTGGGTCCGACCACCGAATCGGCATCGGTGGTGGTGAACCACGCTGAAGGACCCAAATCTCGGCCGAACTCGGAGAAGCCGGTCGCTCGTGAGCGCCCGACGTTCTGGTGCTCGACGCGGAGCACATCCACGCCTTCGGGGATGACCCCCGCGGTTCCGTCCGAACAGTTGTCGAGGACGGCGACAACTCGGACGGGGACAACGCAAGCCGACGCCGCTGTTGCGAGTGCACGAAGGCAATTGGGAAGGTCTTCGGCTTCGTTGTGGGCGGGAACTACGACAAGAACCTGGTCGATTGGCACAGCGACGATCCTTTCCTCACCCTGGTACGGTCGGGTTTTCTTTCGTCCCGGTTCTCAACAGATAACCACATTTCAGACGAGTGCCGCCGCTCGACCGCCAGCAGTCGCGCAGGTCGAAACCTGTTTCGGTGAAACATCTCTGGATACGTTTGGGAGCTGAACCTTCGGGGTACAAAATGGGGTTTTGCGACTGTGTCTTCGGGTGCAAAACGGGGTTTTGCGACTGTGTCTTCGGGTGCAAAACGGGGTTTTGCGACCGAAGAATCTTCAGAACCTGCGGTGGCGCACCGAATCGATGAGCATCCGTGCAACGTCGTGGAGTTTGACGTTGGTGTGCTGTGATTGCTGCACGAGTCGACTGAATGCTTCCTCGGCGTCGATACCGTGGACGGCGATCAGGACGCCCTTGGCCTGCTCGATCTCGGCCCGAGACTCCATGGCGCAGTGCAATTGTTCGATGTGCTCGTGTGCCTGACGCCAGCGTCGTGAATCCGCGATCGCCGCGCCCGCACCGGCGGTGAACAATTTCATCAACTCTTCGTCGAAGGCCTTGAACTCGGTCGATGCGAATCCGTAGACGTTGAAAGCGCCGAGAAGTTCGGCGCTCCCCTCGCCCATGGTGATCGGCACGGACAGATAGGACCGGACGCCTTGTTTGCGGGCCTCGACGGTGAATTCCGGCCATTCGGCTTCGTGATCACCCACCTTTGCCCGGACCGACGAGACTGAGCGTGCGGCGTCCACACACGGTCCACGATCGGCGGAGTGCTGGGCGTGGTCGATCGCGGAGAGATAGTCCGCGGTAGATGCAGCAGTTCGCGGGCCATCGGCCGACAACACGGTCACGCTGACTGCGTCGGCGTCCGGCAGTGCCTTGACCGCCGTCTCGGCCAGACGTTGGAGCATGGAGTCGAGGTGCTCGTCCGTGTTCAGATTGGACCGGAGTCCGGCAATCGCTTCGGCGAGAGTGTCGAGTGAATCTGCTGCGGAAGCAAACGCCGCGGCCCCTTGTGGAGTGTCCGCATTGCCTGTCATGACTCAGGTCTACTCCGCAAACTGCGGCGATGTAACCGTTCCAGGCTGCCGATGCTCCAATATTGCATGAAATTCGGGGTTCCGGGGTAGCCGCACGCAGCGATGCGCGATGTCGCCTGAAAAAGAGGAGCCGATGATGATCCTGCGTTTACCCGGTGTGTATCCACCGCAACATGACACGTCGTTACTCGCGGATGCACTGCTGTTCGAGCACCTCACTGCTCGCAGTCGCGTGCTGGATTTGTGCACCGGGACCGGCGCCCTCGCCGTCGCGGCATCTACGGCAGGTGCAGGCCACGTCGTCGCGGTCGACATATCTCGCCGAGCGTGCGCCAATGCTCGTCTCAACGGAATCCTCAACGGCACCTTGATCGATTCCCGTCGTGGCGATCTCACCGAGGCCGTGCACGGCGAACACTTCGATCTGGTGATCTCCAACCCTCCGTACGTCCCTGCACTTGCAGATGACCTCCCTACCACTGGAATCGAACGAGCTTGGGACGCAGGCAAGGACGGACGCGCCCTCATCGACAGGATCGCGGCCACCGTTCACGACGTACTCGTCCCCGGCGGCACACTTCTTCTCCTACAGTCGGTACTGTGCGGGGTCGACAAGACCGAGGCGATACTCGAGGAACACGGTATGGCCGTGGAGATTTCGGCCCGGAAGTACATTCCGTTCGGGCCAGTGATGCGTGAGAGACGCACGATGCTCGAGGCGCGGGGGTTGATCACCACCGGTCAGGAAATCGAACAACTCGTGATCATTCGCGCAACGAAGTCTCACCCTTCTCCCAACTCGATGTGAGGTGTTCGCCGAGAAGATCGTCGAACGCGAGGCAAGCTGCGGCGCCGAACAAGATGTCGCCGGCGCGGTGTGGCTGCGAAGAAGCAAGGCCGCCGGCAAGTTCGCGAACGGCAATCTGTTCGTGGACGGAATCCGCTTCGACGTGCTCGTCGTAGAACAGGGTCGCGTGCGAACCGAATCCGAGTCGGCGCAGGCCGGCGCTGTAACGCTTGCTCGGCAGCGCCGACGTGGTCTCGACGGCGCACAGGTGCCCGACCAGGGTGCCGAGATGTCGGCGATGAAAACCGAAGAGCGAGAGAGCATTCAACGACGCCAAGGTCACGGCGGGAACGGCATCGATGTAGTGACCGTAGCGGTCCGAAAGGCCGACGGCCCGCATCGTGTCGGCAAACAGACGCGAATGCATGCGCTCTGCGCGGCCGCCTCCGTACTCGTCGCTCTGCACTTCGACGAGGGCTGCCTTGACGGCGCCGGAGAGCCGAGAAATTCCAAGGGTGTGCACATCCGCTTCGCGGAGCTGATTGAGTGAACGGTGAATCAGCACCTCCGCGAACTGATCGACCGTGGCGTCCTTCGCCATGTAGGACGCAAGACCGGGTCCGGCACTGGGCGCCGTCATCGCCCACAGGTCGGCCACCACGTCGCCAGACGACGGCACAGTCCCCACGAGTTGCGCGATGGCGGACTCGAAGTGCGTTTCGAGACGAGACCGCACCGCGAGCAGGTCCGGATTCCACTCCCACTCGTCCGAGATGTTTTCTATTCCCTGCAGATGAAGCTCGTAGAGGAGCGTCAGCGTCAACTGGGCGTCGTCGTCTCGAAGAATGTCGTAGGTGTGGTCGGTGGAGCGTGCGTCTTCGTACGCGTCAGCGGCCGCCTTCAGCTCCCTCGGATCGGCGGAGGAGAGCAGAATGGAAACGAGAGTGGCGCTCAGTGGGCCGCGAGCCTGCGGAACAGGCATGGAAGTAGGCACGCCAGTGGCCGAATCGAGAAGTGAAGAGGACATATGACCGCGTTTCCCGAATCGTCATCTGCCGAAACACCGGATGGTTCCGGGTGCAACACCACCATAACCGCCTGCTCGGACGGACCGCTGCTGGTGCGTGGTGACTTCGAGTTGCTCCGCGACGACGGCACTCCGATAGAGAACAAGCGCTCTACGGTCGCTTTGTGCCGATGTGGACGGACCGCCATTGCGCCGTTCTGCGACAGCTCCCACAAGAAGAAGCGGGCGCGAGCGAGTTAACCGGTACCGAACTCGGCACGCGCCGGACCTGAAAACCAAGGAGACCCGGAAACCCAGGGGACCCAGAAACCAAGAAAAGGCTGGATGCCGGCACCGTGCGGTGCAGCGTCCAGCCTTTTCAGTCTGAATTCAGACTGGGATCGAACTCAGATGGCGCGAACGTTCTGAGCCTGGGGGCCCTTCTGGCCCTGTCCGATCTCGAACTCGACCTTCTGGCCCTCGTCGAGGGACTTGTAGCCGCTGCCCTGGATCTCCGAGTAGTGAACGAACACATCCGGTCCGCCACCTTCCTGCTCGATGAATCCGAAGCCCTTTTCACCGTTGAACCACTTGACACTGCCCTGAGCCATAACCAAATTCTCCTGGATCCATCGAGCCGAGCCCTCCCATCGAGAGTCCGGTCTCACACCTGATCCTGCCATGCTCTTCTTTTTCTGTCTCCAATTACATGCATGGCGAGTTGCAGTAATTGACGGGTTTGTCCCGTTCCGGGGCCGCGTCGGAAGCAGGTGATTGTTCAACTATGCGCGTTTACCTGCTGTGATGTATTCGTCGCTTCGATACAGCGCGAAATGACAACACCTGTGTTAAATCTGGATTCGCGGCGCAGAATGTCACCCCGATACTCAGGACGGGACCAAATACCCAACTCGATCGGGGTCGAGATCAGTCCGATTCGTCGGGTTTGGTGTGCCCGTCGAACGTCACGTGGATGTTCTCGTGGGGAACCGCGCGTTGTGCTTTTGCTTGATCGGCGAAGGTACGTCGATCGCCTTCGATGAGTTCGGTGTTGTCGGTGAACGGAGCCAACAACGCCCGCGGATGGAGTTTGTCGACTCGCACGACGTTGATTTCCGCGCACATGACGATCGAGGCGGCAGCGAGGAACAAGAAGGCCAGCAAACCCAGAACGATGGCAAAGACGCCGTTGGTGGTGGAGGCGCCCCGCACCACGGATGTCACGTAGAGGGCACCGAAGGACTGAAGTGCTTGCCAGAGAACAGCAGCGGCGATCGCACCAGGTGCCACATCGGCTACCGAGAGCGGGCGGGCGCAGGTGAGCCGGAAAGCGACGATGAAGATGCCCGCATTCAAGACGACTACCGCGAGGGTCAGCAGGAAGCTGAACGAACCGCCCAGATGAAGCGCACCGCCGATGTTGGAGACAGCGGTGGTCCCCAAGATCGCGAGACCGATCGTGCCGAGGAGTAGTAGCCCTTGAAGACGCCCGCGGATGGGATCCGGTCGCATGTTTCGGGGCACCGACCACACCGTGTTCATCGCATTCTGGCAAGCCAGAGCGACACCGAGGCCACCGTAGAGACCACCGACGATTCCGATCACCAAACCCGTGACGCCGCCGCCGATCTGTTGCGCATTGCCCAGGTCGTCACCGATGACCGGGAACTGATGCAAGGCCGAGTCCAAGATCTGTTGCTGAAGTTCGGGGTTGTCCGACAGCACGAAGCCGAGAATCGTGGAGAGCAAGAGAAGCAGCGGAAACAGCGAGACGAAGCCGTAGTAAGCGATCAGCGCGGCGAGATAAACACCTTGATCGTCGAGGAACTTGTAGAGGACCGCTATAGGGAACCCCAGTGCCGGATGCTTCTGTTGCAAGGCATCGAGGCGCTTGGCGATTGTCATTCTCGGTCTCTCTCAGCTCGTCGGACAGCCCGACGAACCTTAGTCGCTGCGAGCGCACAGCGCTCGGCGCTCGACGTGGGTGCCGGGCGTGCCGTCAGGAGGCTTCGAGCGACTTCTCTGCTTCGCGGAGCGCGCGCATGGCTCCCTCGACGGAGTTCGTAACCGGAAATTCTTCTTCGGCCCGCGCTGCCCGAAGCAAGCGTCGAAGTGGGTGCGACCCGATGACGGACCACTGGAAGTCGTGGGCTCGCGAACGGGAGTTCAGCTCGGCGAACAGTTCGAGGCATACCGCACCGACGAACAGTGAATTCGACAGGTCGAGGATGACGCGAGACCACTCCGCAGCGTATGTGCTGAGAAGCTCTTGCAGTGCGGGGGCGGAGAGTTTGTCGAGGTCGACATCGACCAGGATCAGGACTGTCGAGGGTGCTACCCGCCAGGCGGCGAAGCCTTGTGTTTCCACGATCGGACCCAATTGTGTTGAGGGATCGATGGAATCGATCGAAGTGTGGTCGAGTTCATTCAGATTCATGGCAGATCCGGTCTGTGTGCTTTCATCGAAAGGCTGACGACCGATCTGGCGGCGCGGAAAGTGAATGCGTCCAGGCGTGGAAAGTTTTAAAGCTCAATGGATATGCGCAGGACAGGTACGCGCGAACGTACTCACCTGATCCAGAGCCTTGATGCGAACCGAGCGCCAGTGGCTTCAACCCCGGCTGTATTCTCAACCTCGGTACCGCTCAGTGTAGCTCGAGGGTGTAAATCGGTCCAGGTGTGGAGTCGAACATCAAGCAGTGCAATGTTTTTGGCTATACGCTTCGGTAGGGTGGGGGATCAGCGTCACCGGACGAAGGGATTCAGATGAACGACCGCGATGCACTTACGGCCATCTCGACCAAGCTCGACACGCTGATCGGAGCGGAGACCAACGGTCTGCGGGACGAGGTTCCGCCCGGTTCCAGTGTTCAGCGCACCGAGCAGGACGGGGAGCACGGAAGGTGGGGTCACGATTATCGCCTCGCCAACAAGTATCTCGAGGCCCTCGACATCGGTCAGCCCGGGCTCATCGACCGAGACGAGATGGAACGTCTTGCGCAGGAGTACATCTGATCGCCGAGACGTACCGTCAGAAGATTTCGCCCATCTCGGTGCGTAGCTGTTTCAGTGTCTGCGTGAGGATTCTGGACACATGCATCTGGGAAAGACCGACCTTCTCGGCAATCTGAGACTGGGTGAGATGACCGAAGAATCTCAGAACGACGATGGTGCGCTCGCGCTCCGGTAATGCCAGGAGCGCGGGCCGCAATGTTTCGTGATTGTCGATCTGACTGATCGCTTCGTCGTACTGACCCAATGTGTCGATCAGAGTCAGTCCGCTCCCGTCGCCGGCGGACGCGGTGTCGAGCGGTGTGGTCCGATACGAGTTGCCCGCCGTCAGCCCCTGTTCGACCTCGTCCGGCTCGATGTCGAGTTCTTTCGCGAGTTCCGCGACGGTCGGAGCACGCCCGAGCGTCTGGGACAGCGACGTCAGCGCCCGGTTCAGGGCAAGGTGTCGTTCTTGAAGGCTTCGCGGGACGCGCACGGACCAGCCGTGATCGCGAAAATGCTTGCGTACCTCACCCATTACGGTCGGGACGGCGAACGACAGGAAATCCGATCCCTTTTCCACGTCGAATCGCTGCACGGCTTGTACCAACCCGACACGCGCAACTTGTTCCAAGTCCTCGAAAGGCTGGCCGCGCCCCTGGTAGCGGCGTGCTACGTGGGTGGCGAGCGGCAGACACAATTCGATGATCGAGTTGGTGATCTTTTCTCGGGTCGGATCTTCAGGCGGAAGCGAAGCCATCGAAACGAACAATTCGACAGCTAGTTCGTACTGGTCCTTCTTGTCCGGTGGGACAGTGGTCACGCACGCTCCTGGAGCAAGCCCTTTTCAAGCGTCATCGTCAGCGTGATGTGACCGTCCGCGTCGATTTCCGACTGTTCCAAGCGGACGGAGTCGACCAGTGCCTCGAGAACGAACCATCCGAAGCTGTGCGACTTGTCGGGAATCTCGGAGTGCGCAATCACTGAAACGACGGTCCGAAGTGTGCGACCGAACGTCTCGAAACTGCACGTCAAGTCGCTGGACGGTATCGCATGGCCGATGAGGATACTCGCGACTTCGTCCATCGCCAGGGCAAGATCGGCTGTCCCGTCGACATCCAATCCGGTGTTGTTGGCGACAGTGCGGGTGATTCCACGCAGAGTCGGAAGTTGAGAGTACGACGCTCGGACGCGGAGCGAGGCAATGGAGTCGTGAGTAAGTTCGGCTTCGGTCGAACTCGACAGAGGGATCAAGGGACTTCCTGTAGGTAGATGTGGCGGTATTCCGGCAGAACGAGGCAAGGACCGGTAGCGGCCATGCGTGCCGACCATCTCGACCCCAGAGGTGTTCATGGCCTTCGATTACCCTTCGCCCGGCGAACTAACCCTCTTTACTTGAACTAGAGGATGAATTGTGAGACACATCACCTGTGGTGCGCTCGTACCGAATCTCATCTTTCATTTGTGGCGCCTTCGGGTACTGCGACCTCATGGGCACCCATTCGGACAGGCAGATCCCCGTACACATACGACCGGAAGGCGTCACGGATGATGCGGTGAAGGCGGCGGGGGTGCTGTCGAATGCCCTCGAAACCGTGGAGCGTGCGCGCGGCGCTCTGTACGACTTCCATCAGCTGATCGGGCACGCGGATTTGATGCTCGACGAGGTCGTCGAGCATCTGCGCACCAGCGGCAACGACGAACTGGCGGATCAAGTCGAGGACGAGTTGATGGGCCGGAACGTGGTCGAGGGGCGTTGGACTTTCCAACTGGTCGAGGAGTTCGACGAGAACTACTGGTCCTTCTTCCGCGAATGCGAGAAGGTGGTGCGCGACCGACTGGCGGGCGGAGTGCCGCATCTCTTCGAATCCGAGATGAAGGAGCGTCGACGCACGCATGGGCGTCGACACCACGAGGCGCGGCCCTGAGTTTCCACACTACGAGGTCTGTCCCCGAAGTTATTGCGCCTGTTGGCTCGATACGGCACTGACCAGTGGTCCAGTTCGCGCCTTACGCAACGATTCTCGTTCGGTTGCCGTCATCCCGCCCCAGATGCCGTGTGGTTCCCCGGTCTGGATGGCGTGCACCAGGCATCTCTGCACGACGGGGCACCTGGCACACACCAGCTTCGCCGAACTCTCGCGCTTCGCCCGCCTCGATCCGCGCTCGTTCGTGTCGTCGTAGAACAGAGCGGGGTCGGTGTCGCGGCAGGTGCCGGACAGTTGCCAATCCCACTCGTCGGCAAGGGGCCGCGGAGATGTGTAGGAGCGCATGAACATGGACGTTCCCTTCGCTGCGTGACGAACTCGACTCGGATCGCGGATCCAGGTCGGGTGTTAAGGCAAAGCTCGGTCCCGCCGGCCTGAACCGGCGGGACCTTCGAGGCTCCTCCCTCGAGAGGGAGAAATTCGGGGGTACCTCTGGTCGGTCATTACCCAGCCGTACAACTTTTGAATCCCGGTCGTCAGGAATTCTTTTGATCGCCGGCTCGTCTCTCTGCTGCGGCGACAAGACCGCCGGCTCGTCTCTCTGCTGCGGCGACAAGACCGCCGGCGATGTCGCGCACCTTGACGTTCCACTCTTGCGACATCTCGACCAGAAGGTCGAAAGCTTGGTCGGCTGAGCACTCACGCTCGGCCATCAGCAATCCCTTGGCCTGCTCGATCACGGGCCGAGAATCCAAAGCTCTTCTCAGTTCGTCATTTTCCGCGCGAAGGCGGGCGAGTACGTCTGGCGCCGAGCTGGACTGCTGAGCCTGCGGTCGTGAAACCTCGTACACACGATGAAGCACCCCGATCACCCGGCCGTCGTCATCGGTGACGGCGGAATTCACCGTATTCCAGTAGCGCGTGACAAACAGCCCGGAACCGCGCTCGTCGCGCACGTCGTAACGCTGAGTCGGCAGCGCATCACGAGATTTGGTTTGCATCACCCGCTCGAACGACATTGTCAACGAGGAGATTCCGTCCGCAAAAGAGTCGGCAGGATTGTCGGGAAAGGCCTCGAACACTTCCACTCCGTGCAGTTGATCCAAACTGCGATCGGACATGGCAAGGTATTCTTCGTTTGCTCCCCGGACGCGAAAATCGCTGTCCACGAGGAGGAGAGAAGAAGTGCTTGCCGCAAACCGATCGCTACAGGCGATCGAGCGGAGAGTGCTCGAACTCATGATTGTGTCGTTTCTGTCCTGTCTTCGACGGCCGTGGCGCGTAGTGATTCAGAAGTAGTTGATGGCCAGGACCCCGAGAGCAGTGCCTGCCACGATCGATCCGAACAACAAGCGCTGTTGCAGTACGAACATTTGATACTCGCGACGCGTTTGCGCTGACGTGCCGCGCGAGTCCGCAGACATGCTCCTACCCTTTCCGGTTGTGGGGAGCGCGATTTCGGCCGACCCCCGATCGGCCGAAATCGAGGACGGTGAATCAGTTCTGACGGGCCTCGTTTGCAGCATCTTGCTCGGTGGACGCGCCTTCGTGAACGAGGCTGCCACCGGAGTTCTCGAGGTGCGCGCGAACGAACCACTGGAACTTTTCCAACTGTGCCGTCTGGCCGATCAACATGTCTTCGGTGATCGGGTCGATCTTTCCGACGCTCTCGATTGCAGCGCGACTGTCTGTGATGACCCCGGTGTAGACCAGGTCGAGCGCCGCGAGGTGAGCGCGAGCGTCGTCGCGGCCGACGGAGTAGTCGTCCCACGTCCGGTCGCGTTCGATCGCTCCTGCGGTGCCCTTGGGCGAATCGCCAAGTGCCGCGATACGTTCCGCCACATCATCGGCGTAACCGCGAACCAGTTCCACCTGCGGGTCGATCATCTCGTGCACGCCGATGAAGTTGGGTCCGACGACGTTCCAGTGGACGTGCTTGAGCGTCAGGTGGAGATCGTTGTAGGCGCTGAGCCGTTCCTGCAGGGTATCGGCGACGGTCGAGCCGTCTGCGCTGCTCAGTCCCGGTACGGTGAACTCGGACATATGTTTTCCTCTCGTCATGATGGGGATCGCCCTCCAACGGGGCGGTCGCGCGCCATCGTCAATCGGATCGCGGGTCGGTCAGGTTCAGTGCGCGAGTGCGGCTGGTTCCTCTGTCACCGGGTCGCCGAACATCATCGCGATTCGGCGCTTGACCTCGACGGTCGTCAAAGTCGCGCTTGCGGCAGTGATCGCGATGCCGGTGTTGCTCTCGCCCTGTGTGGGCGGGATGTCGATCGTCGTCATCTTGCTCCCGGTGAAGAGTGTGCCGTGAGGGAGTCAGCTGAACCACCAACTCCGACGTCTGGGTGTTCTACAGCTTCGAGTGCCGGTTATGGCGCTTTCAGGTGCTACAAAATCTATATCAGCCGATGTAGATAATTGGCAAGGTAGCGTCGTTCGAACTGCAGAAGCAAGTTGTGTGCCGCTTCCCATCGAAAACGCTCCTCACCTGCGCGTACACACTCTATTTGCTTCTCATTTTTTGCCGCAAGTGGTCCTGGACACCTTTGAATCTATGTCGCCCGCGTCAGATTCACTGCGTGATGGTGCTAAGGTCGGATGACGCCGACGAAGGCAGCCGACACCGAACTAGGAGGTTCCAGTGACGTCGGAATCTCAGACCCGGGCGCTGCGTGGCGTGTACGGGATCTCAGTGATGTCAGAACTGTCCGGAGTAGGACCTCAAACGCTGCGCCTCTACGAGCGAAGGGGCCTGCTCACACCGACGCGAACGGATGGCGGTACGCGCCGGTACAGCGAGGCTGATCTGGATACGCTCGGACGAATCACCGCGCTGATCGACGACGGAGTCAATCTTGTGGGAATCCGTTTGATCTTGTCTCTCGAAGCCGAGAATGCCGTTCTGGCGGCTCGGATCAGTCAGTTGACTGCGGAAGCCGGCTAGCTTCCGTGGGGTGCGACGGTGCGTCGGTGCGGGCAGGGTCGCCGAAATCTGCATCTGCGACGATTTTGTTGCCGGCGCGTTCGATCTGCTCCAGCGCTGTATCCAGGGCATCGACCAGCCATTGATGCGACGCCTGTGCGAGCAGTTGATCGGGAGTGTCGGTCAGTTCGGACTGAAAGAATCTCACCAGCCACAAGTCGCCCAGATCAGGCTGATCTGAAAGCCCGGCAACGGTATTGGTGGCGAGCAGGTATCGGTTGTACTCGAGATCAACACGAATCGCATACTCGCCGAACAGATTCACCACATTGGCCGGCCGATGAGTGGCGGCGGCGAGCGCAATGAGAGCGTCGTTGTAGGTCTCGGAATACTTCATCGTGAGGGGCATGGTCGGCCTGTCTTTCTGGGCCGATGCAGCATTGCACGGCTATGGCGAGGAGATCAGTTCGCAGCCGCTGCTTGACGATGAACTGAAACCAATCCTAGCTCGAGTATCTGCTCACCCTTGACTCAAGCCCGCGGTGGTCAGTTGTTGCGCGCGAAGTCGGACTCACGCTCCGTGACGAACTGATCTTCCGGGCGCGGTTCAGTCGGGGCAAGGGCGGTCAGGAACGATTCGGCCCACTGATGCACGTCGTGCGACATGACCTGGCGATGCAGGGCAGCCATGCGGTGACGGCCCTCTTTCGGATCCTGATGAACAGCGGTCAGGATCGTATTCTTCACGCCGTCCAGATCATGCGGGTTGACCAGATATGACTGTCGTAGTTCCATTGCAGCGCCGGTGAACTCGCTGAGAACCAGAGCGCCGCCGAGGTCACCGCGGCACGCTACGTACTCTTTGGCCACGAGATTCATCCCGTCGCGCATCGGCGTCACGAGCATGACGTCGGCAGCGACGAACAGCGCGATCAGTTCTTCTCGGTCGACCGGCTGGTACAGGTAGTGAACGACGGGGCGGCCGATCTGACTGTGGTCGCCGTTGATTCGACCCACCTGTTCCTCGATGACACTGCGTAGATCGATATAGTGCTGCACGCGTTCACGACTGGGCGTGGCGAGCTGCACCATTGTGTACTTCTCCGGGTCCAAGCGGCCCTCGTCGAGAAGTTCCTTCAGTGCCTGCAGCCGCAGGTCGATGCCTTTGGTGTAGTCGAGGCGATCGACTCCCAGAAGGATCTTCTCGGGATTGCCGAGCTCTTCCTTCAATTCGCGTGCTCGGCGCAACACCGATTCGCTCTTCGACTGGCGCTCGAGTTCGGCGGAATCGACGGAGATGGGAAATGCTCCCACCTTGACGACGCGAGAATCGAAATCGACATGCCCCAGCGCACTTCGCACACCGACGCCCGCTGTTGTCGTCTTCAGGCCGAGTAGTTTGCGGGCCAAGAACAGGAAATTGTTTGCGCCACCGGGTAAGTGGAAGCCGATCAGGTCGGCACCCAGCATCCCCTTGACGATCTCCTTGCGCCACGGAAGCTGCATGAAGAGCTCGACCGGAGGAAAAGGAATGTGAAGGAAGAACCCGATAGTCAGGTCTGGCCGCAGTTCACGCAGCATCGCCGGCACGAGTTGCAATTGGTAGTCCTGCACCCAGACGGTAGCTCCGTCGGCGGCGCAACGCGCGGTTTCCTCGGCGAACCGCTGGTTGACCGCGACGTATGTGTGCCACCACGACCGCTCGAACGTCGGAGCCACCAGAACATCGTGGTAGAGCGGCCACAACGTGTCGTTGGAGAACCCCTCGTAGTACTCGGCGAGGTCCTGAGAGGTCAGTTCGACGGGAAAGAGGCGGAGGCCGTCCACAACTATGGGATCGACCTTCTCGTCTGCGACGCCCGGCCAGCCGACCCAAGCGCCGTCTCGCTGCCGCAGGATGGGTTCGAGCGCGGTGACGAGCCCGCCCGGACTTCGCTTCCAGTTCTTGCCACCGTCGTCGTCGGCTGCAGTGTCGTCGATTTCCAGATCGACGGGCAGTCGGTTGGCGACAACGACGAATTCGGAAAGCCTTTCGAGATCGTTACTCACGCCGACATCGGCTCCGCCAGGGTCTCGTCCATGATGGCGGCAGCGGACAGGTACGTGACCGCCTCGGCCACAGAGTCGGTGAACACGATGTCGACATCCATCTTCAACAGGGACAGCGGGCGCCTGACAGGGTGCGCTGCGATCAGTGTCCACGGGACGCCGAGCCTTCGAGCCTTGGCCGACAGAGTTTCGATGATGGAAAGACCTCCGACGGAGATGAACTGGACGTCCGAGCAGTCGACTACGAACGGGTGACGCTCGCTGATCAGATCATCGACGCACGCCGCAAAATCAGCTCGGGATTGGATGTCGATCTCGCCGCTGACCACCAGTGACTGAATGTTTTCCGCAGACGTGACGGTGAAAATCGGGGGACTGTCGGCACGCTCATCTGTAGTTCTCGAAAACTCGTTCATCGAAACTCCTGACGGATTGCTCGAAACGGTTCGTTCGAATCGGTCTGGTTCGAAACGGCCTAGTTCGAAACGGTTTCTTGCGAAACCGGGGAAACGGCACGGGAAGCAACACGCGAACCGTGCACGTCTTCAACGGCTGGGTGCTCAACCGTGCTGAGTGCCTACCCTACCGCATCACGAAACCGCAGGTGAAAAGCGTTAGATCCGTGAGGATTTCAAGGTCCCGTGAGCGCGTGCTCACGGGACCTTGGTCCCGATGATTCAGTTCGGGCGAGATCAATCGGTGTCGGTCGCCGGACCGGTCGTTGTGGCGCCACCCTCGTCGGCCCACGTGCGCTCGCCCGACGGATCGGTCTGAACGTCCTTGTGTGCGGCGTCGGGGCCGGTGCCGGTGGTCTGCGACTCGTCCGTCTGGTCGGTGTGGTCGGTGGGATTCTGTTCGCTCATGGAGTCTGCGTTCCCTTCGGGAAGTAGTTGTTCATGTACTCGTCGTTTCCTGCTCACCCGCGAGGGGTACTCAATAGGAGGTAGTGCGTCAGGTCCTCACCCGCGAGGGGTACTCAATAGGAGGTAGTGCGTCAGGTCGAATCGACAACCAGCGAAGTCAGCTGTCACCGAAGCAGGAGATTTCACGTGAACCATATGACCGTGACGACCGAACACCTGCGTGCACTACTTGGCAGCGGCCCCCATTCGGAATTGGTAGCGGTCGGGGGCGAGATCGAGATCTACGTCCCCGATGAAGAAGGGTTCGGCCTCGAGGGTATCTCGCTTGTCACTCGCGAGCAGTTGGCCGAACGCCTGCCTTCCTCGCCCGACAACCCCGACGAAGGCGAACTGCGTATCGCTGCAGAATCGTTGAGCGAGATGATCGCCGAACTCGGCGGCTGAGACGCTGCAGCAGCCGACTTCAGATCTGCGGGATCGGATCCGGGGGATACGGGTTCGGTGGCGTCGGAGTGGGCGGCACGGGTGGCGGATTCAGCGGATCGGGTGGTGTCGGCGCGGGAGGTGTCGGCGACCCCGGGTCGGGAACAGGACCCGGATCCGGGGGTGGGGGAGTGGTCATGAGTGCCGGGTTCCCAAACACGTGCTGAACAAACACCTAGTGTTCGGAACGGCTTTTTGTATTTTTCCCGGCAGGTAGATCGTCGACGATGTCGGTCACGGCGATGTGAACGCTCTCTGCAGAGACCGGTGGTTCCATATTGCCGAGGATCATGTGAACGACATCGACGACCGTGAATCGCACCCGATCCGACAGCTCGGCCAGATCGACTCCGTAGGGCGCAGCCAGTTCGACACGTAGTGAACGTATTTCGTGGCCGTCGACAAAGAACTCGATGATGCTCGGTGAGCAGTGGTGTCGAGAACGTATCTCTGCGGCGAGGTGGGTGCGGAGGACATGATCGCTTACCGACACCGTGCCTAGACGCGGACCCTCGGACGCGTGCGCGTTCAGTGGCCAGCCCGATGCCGAGGTCGATCGGAGCGCCCGGATCACCTTGTCGCTGATTCGATCCCAGCCTGGCTCCGGGGCATTTCGCAGGACCTCGGATGCGTGCGCCATCAATGCGTCGGTTCGTGATTCGATCATCGCCACCTCGTCATTCGTTCACTCAGGTTAGCCCGTGCACGATGGTGATGCCCACGCACCGCATCCGGAGTGAGTCTTAGAATCTTTCCGATTTGAACGAACGTGAGCATCTCCACCTCTCGCAGCGTCCAGGCCGCGCGCTGGCGGTAAGGCAATTCCCCCAACGCTTCCTCCAGCGCCTCCAGGAAGGCGGAGTTCGAGGTCGAGTCGAATGGACCGGCCTCGGGAGACGGTACAAGAGGGTCGAGCAGTTTGTCGTCGATCGGTTGAGCTCTCTTGATTCGGTAGCTGTCCACGATCTTTCGTGAACAGATCGCGAAAAGCCATGTTCGCATGGATGATTCACCGCGAAACGATTCGAGTTGACGCCATGCGGCCACGAAGGTGTCCTGGACTACCTCGAGAATGTCGCCTTCGTCCGCGAGCATTCGACGTGCATAGCGGTGGAGCGCTGGTCCGTAGTGGTGCACCAGTGACTCGAATGCTTCTCGGTCGCCGAGTATCGCAGCGTCCACTGTCGCGGTGTCCAAGCCGTCAGGCGCTTCCGTGAGCCCCTGTGTGAGCGGTAACGCCACAGTCGCTCCTCTCGCAGAAATGCGGAAACTCGGCTGCGTTCGAAAGTTGTTCGTCCGGCCGGGGCGTTGAATGTTACGGACCGTAACTAATAAATGTCAGTGATGCACGTCACTCGAATCAGGCATTCGGTTTTAGCTTCGAGTCACGACTACACAGGTAGATCGATCAACAGGAGGAGATGACAATGGTCAGCACGCAGGTTGCGACAGCATCTACGAAGGATGTTGCATCATCGAATGACTCGGCTCTGGTGAGCTCGCAAGGAAAGACGTCGATCGCCGACACCGTTGTCTCGAAGATTGCCGGAATCGCCACCAGAGAGGTGAGCGGGGTGTACGACGTCGGCGGCGGAGCATCCCGGGTGGTCGGTGCACTGCGCGAGCGGATTCCCGGCGCAAGTGTCAACCACTCCCAGGGCGTCTCGGTCGAGGTCGGCGAAAAGCAAGCAGCGGTGGACATCGACATCGTGGCCGAGTACGGCGTATCTCTTGCAGACCTGGCCACCGGCATTCGCCGCAACGTCATCGCAGCGCTCGAACGGATGACAGGTCTCGAGGTGACCGAGGTGAACATCACGGTTCACGACGTCCACCTCGACGAAGGCAGTGACGACGAAACAGGCGAGCCCAAGACCACACGGGTGCAGTGAGTTCCGAAATCGCTGACACCGTCGCTGAGGCAGTGACGGCTGTACCTGGCGTCGCATCACTTCATGCCGGAATGTTCGGCGAGGTCGGCACCTACCTTCCCGGTCGTCGAGTCGTCGGCGTGCGGGTGACGGAGTCGTCGACCGACGTCCACGTCTGCATCTTCGCCGACGCCGCCGTTCGTGAGACTGCTTTACGTATCCGACAAGCCATTTCGGGACTCGTTTCCGGCCCCGTGAACGTGACGGTGGAAGACGTAGTAGGCCGCCCGCACAATGCCTGAGCGTTCTCGTGGTACTGAACCTGATCGCCGTTCTGCACGAAGAGCGGCGATCAGGAAGCACCACCCTGATGCAGGCGGATCAGCCGCCGCGCTCAATCGAGCGCTCGAACGCATCGACCGGGACTTCGCATCCCCGATCGATGTGGGTGTCCGCACGACGCTGCGCGGCACGATTCGGCAGATAGTCAAACCCGTTCGGGCCCAGTACACCCGGGTGCGCGCTCGGCTACCGGGCGCCAAGACCTATACCGAGATCTGACTCGCACCCTTGAACATCATCCACAACGGAGGATTCACATGACCACCTCGACTGTCGGCCTTCTGGCAGGACTACTTCTCGGAGTCGCAGCTGCTGCAGGCGGTTTCACCGGATTCCTCATCGCGCTGGTTCTCGGCGTGGTCGGTTACCTCGTCGGTGGTCAGCGTGACGGTGAGTTCGACCTCGGTGTGATGCTGAAGGGTCGCGGTCGTGGCTGACACAGCTCTGCCGGAGGCTGTGCTTGGCGAGCCGGGCGAACGCGGAACGCTGACGATTCGAGACAGAGTCGCGCAGAAGCTGGTGATCGAGGCGACTCGCGGAACGCCGGGGGTGCGTCAGCACGCCGGTGGCATGGACAAACTGACCGGGCGCGAATTGCCGAGGGCACGAGTGCTGGTGTCCGGCAGGCGGGTACGAGCCAAGGTGGACATCGCGATCGAGTGGCCCGGATCCTTGTCGGTCATCGGCACCGCGGTGCGGGACAACGTGAGGGCCCAGTTGGAATCGGTCTCGGGACTGGACGTAGACGGTGTGGACGTGTCGATAGTGAGCGTTCTCCCGGCATCGACCAACGGTGATGCGGGAAGGAAAGTGCAGTGACTTCGGACAAGGTCGTACCACCTACCGCCTCGAGGGTTGCGGCTCCGGTTCCATTGGCGACGCCAGGAGCTACGTTCACCGGATTTCTGGTCGCCGCGGCGGTACTGGCGCTCGGCGTGGTCGGGATCCGAGACGTCCTTGTGGACACCGGCGTGATCACGGGGTCGCAGTGGATATCGGGTGCTTTCGAATATGTGGACGGGCTCGCCTTTCAGAGTTGGATGTTGCCGGCCGGAATCGCAGCCGTCGTCATCGGTCTGTGGTTCGTGATCCTCGGACTCAAACCGCGGCGAAAGAAAGCCAATGCCTTGGTCGGAGTCGTTGACACGTGGATCGATCCCGCAGATGTCGCGGCGATAGCGTCGGTACGCGTCGAGTCGTTGACCCACGTTCGCTCCGCTTCGTCGCACGCGACTCGGCGCAAGCTCGAAGTGAAGGCCACGGTCACACTCGATGGGGCCGCGACCGCGGAATCGGAAATCCGTGCCGTGCTGGGGGACTTGACCCAGACGCTGTCACCGTCCCCTCGAATCAAGATTCGCATCCAGACGGGGGAAAGATCATGACCCGAACGGCGACGGTGATAGATCGCGTGGCGACGTGCATCGCGGGACTGCTCTCGATAGCGCTGGGAGTCGCAGCGATCCTCTGGAATCTCGACGTGATCAAGGATCTGCCGGCGCAAATCGACATCCCGTGGGTTGAAGATCTCGGCGACCGCTCGTGGTGGCCGTGGGCTGTCGGGGCTGGTGGGGCTCTGCTTGCCCTACTCGCGTTGCGGTGGTTGATTTCTCATGTGCCACTTCGGCGGGTGAAGGAGATCACGGTTCCGGGGTCGAACTCTCACAATTCGATCACCGCGGATCTGGGTGCGGTCGCCGAAGGAGCGAGTGCATCATTGGAAGGCTTCGACGAAGTGTCGCGTGTTCGAGGAAAAGCGTTGGTCGACCGCGGAGTTCGAACAGTCGATTTGCGGGTGACCTTGAGACGGAGCGTCATATCCGGATCGGAAACGCTGCCCGAGTTGGTTTCTCGGGTCGCCAATACCGGCGATCAAGTCCAAGCGGTAGTCGGTGATCCGTCCGTCGCGACCCGAACTCGCATCGCCGTTGAAAGTGCGAAACACGATGAGCCGAGAACTCTCTGATCAATCGAGGTTTGAGCCGCCTGACGACCGGGTACTGGTAGACCTCCCCATCGCGCACAGAATCATGGATGTTGCTGTGGCACTGTGTGTCACGGTTCTCGTGGCGACTGCGACATCGATGGTGATCGCAATCGTCGTGACGCTGATCATGTGTGGGTCGGTGAGTGTTGTTCGTCGTATGTGTTGAGTAGCCAGTCGTTTTGGTTCTGTCGTGACCACCTGATAGAAAGGTAAGCAGACAATGTGGCTGCTACCGAGTGCACGATCTCCCGCGTCGTGCGGCGGAGAGTCCGGCTGTGTGCAAACACAACCCGCGATCACGGTCTAGTTGCGCGGGCCGATCGCGTGGAACTCTCCCTTCGCCGGCAGTCTCTCATTGCGCCGTCCCTTACCTCAAGGAGTCACAATGCTCTCACTCGGAATCATCGCCTGGATCATTATCGGTGGACTGGCGGGTTGGATCGGCAGTAAGATCATGAAAACCGATGCCCAGCAAGGAATTTTCCTCAACATCGTGGTCGGTGTCATCGGCGGCCTGATCGGTGGCTTCCTGCTGCGGGTCTTCGGTTTCGATGTCGAGGGTGCAGGCTGGATCTTCAGCTTCCTCACCTGCCTTCTCGGTGCCGTCATCTTGCTGTTCCTGGTCAAGGCAGTCACCGGAAAACGCTGACCCACATCTATTCCACGCTGTTCGAGTTCGACCAAATCCCACGACCAAATCTCACGGCCGAATCCTAGAAGGAGAAACACATGTCCGACTTCATCGACAAGGCAAAGCACCGCGCTGAGGATCTCATCGGCGAGGCGAAGGAAAAATTCGGAAATGCCACGGGCAACGATGATCTGGCTGCCGAAGGTGTTGCCGATCAGGGCGAGGCAAAGGTCAAGAAGGCCGGAGACGCTGTCAGTGACAAGGTCTCGGATATCAAGGACAAGTTCACCAACTGAGTGAGCTTCGGGCGCGGTTGATCGGCAAGTCCGATCAACCGCGCTTTTGTGTGTCTCCTCGGCCGTTGCGGCTACCGCGATACGCGAACTTCCGCGTTTCCGCGAGCCACTCCGGAAGCATGCGCATGTGGGTCGGCCTGTGCAGAATCGGATCGAAGGACGGCTGGAGGCAATCCGGGTGGTCCGCGACTTCGTCGAGGCAGAGGTGTCCGATCGGAATCAACTGAAGTTGGATTCTCGCAAGGTAGACGGAGAAGTGCAGAGGGGAATGATCGACGGCCGCCTTCAGCGCGGGCAGTGAAGTGCCGGTCGGGTGGACGCCGCGCGGTGTCACGATCAGCCACGCTGCGGCGCCGCCCGCGCGTGAGTACGGAACCAGTGTGCTGTATCTCGCGCCGTTCCATGAGAATGCCGGAGCGGGAAACATTTTCGAGAAGGTAGAAAGTCCTGATGTTGCGAGAAGAATGTCCCACGGGATTTCATCGGCGCCGACATCATGCAACCGAAGAGCCAGGCCGAGTACGTCTGGTAGGTCCCCCGGTGTTCCGAGTGCCTTCGACATTCGAGCGCTGACGGTAATCGTCGACGACTCCGATACCGGCCACCAGGGAGTGGCCGGTTTCAGTGTTCCCTTCAGTTCGAGCCCGTAAGGGTGGAAAGCCCTGGCCCTGCGCAGCGATGATGCGAATTGGAACGGTGCACCGATCAATGTTCCGATCGCGCTCTTGCCGACGGGGATGATCGAATTGATCGTCACGGGATCCTTATCTGAAAACTTTCCGCCTGCGAATCGCCCAGACTGGACGGACGTTCAGGCGTTTTGACGGGCTTTTTGGCGGCTTCTGTCGGCTTCCCAGTGGCGGTGATTACTAATCATGTGACGTGCCGTAACAAAAGTCTCGCCCGTCGGGATAATTAGCCAAACGCACAAATTGGTCGTTATGGTTTGTTTGTCCGTAACGGTGCGATCGGACCTGTGACCGTCGCGAACTGGCGAGATTGCTACTCGTGATTTGTGTTTGGTGATCGCGCGGAAACAAAAGATGTCGAGGAGACACATTGATGGGCCACACTCGAACTTGGCTGACGCGCGCGCTGGCAATGCCGGTGGCGGTCGCGGTTACTTTAGTGCTTCCGCTCGGCACTGTGGCCTCGGCCCAGGATTTCGAGGACGACTCCGACACTTCGGTTGTCGCCCCAGCTGTTAGCCCGATCTCCTTCACCGAACTCGGGCGGGGAACAGACATCGTGTTCTCCTCCGACGACGCGCCCGTGTTGGTGACCGTGCCGGTGCCGGACGGACTGACCGCAACTGCTGTGACCGGCATCCTGACTGCCCCGACCGACTTCAGTCGGGGGTGGCTCGAAGTGACTGCTGACGGACGTCTGGTAAGCCGCGTCGATTTCGACGCAGGGCAAGCCGGAACCGGTCTACCCATCTCGGTTCCCTTGCAAGGCCTCGAAGTAGTCGACCGAAGCGTGACCGTGTCGATGATCGCTCACCTCGTTCCCGTCGACAACCGCTGCTACGACAGAACGAGATACCAGCCCCTCGCGCTCCGGGATGCTTTTGTCGCCTACGACGGTACCGAGCAGCAGCCGACAACTGTGGCAACGTTCTTTCCTCCGATTTTGAGGAAGGCAACCATCTACGTCACGGACGGCTCGTCGGGGTCGCAGCAGAGCGCGGCTTTGCAACTGAGTGCAGCAATTGTCAACAAGTACGGAAGTCAGCCCGATGCCGTGGTGGTGGAGCAGCTGCCGAACGGCCAGAGCCTACCGTCCGCCGAGCCGGGACTCTTCGAGCGAGCTGTTGTGCTCGGCAACAGCGGGGACGCCGGCATCGATCTTGTGGCGACTCCGAATGGTTCACCTGTGCTGCGGATTTCGGGGGACGACAAGACACTCGTTCCTCAGGTCAGTCTCTTGGCGGCGAACTTCGACGGCTACTGGGCAGCTAGTAGAGCGCTTGCATCGCCGGACAACACAGTCGCCCAGATCTCCCAGGACGCGATCACCGTCGGTGAACTGAAGCTCGGAAAGATGACAGCTTCCGGTCTCAATCACATCGAGGTCGACGTCCCGTTCAGTCAATCGCAGTTGGGGCGTCCGATGAAGGACGTGTCGGTAAGAATGATCGGTTCCTATGTGCCGTTGCCGAATTCGCGCAACGGAGAGCTTTCGATATCGCTCGGGGATACGAGACTTGCCTCGCAAACGGTGAACGAGACCGGGCGCTTCGACATCGGGGTCGATGTTCCGAACGAACTCCTGCGGCGCGATTTGACGTTCGAGGTCTCGATGGACGTGACTGGCGACTTCCAGTGCGGCACGAGTAGTCCTTCTTCCCTCACCGTCGACCCGGCCAGCACCATCACCTCCTCTACCGGATTTCCGCCGACCCCAGGAGGATTCCAGGCCTTGCCGCAGTCAATGCTGCCAACGCTCGACGTCGGTTTGAGTCGAGGTGATTTTGCCGATCTCATTCGAGCTCAGCGCCTCGTTGTCGCGATGCAGCGGTTGAGCTACCTGCCGATGCAACCGCGTGTACTCCCGTTCGGCGAAGCCGCGACCAGTTCGCTGCCGGCGTTGTTGATCGCGGCGGACGGAACCCTGCCCACTCCGGTTGCTCTACCCATGGACACGGCAGATCAAGGGCTCCTGCGGTTGCAAGGCCTGGAATTCGGTGGGCAATACGGTGCTTTGCAGGTGGTTTCGGGTTCGCACAACGAAGTGGTAGCGCTGACGTCTGAAGGTAATGCGGCCGATGCCGACGCTCTGCTCAACTGGTTGGAGGGCGGGAAGGACAGATTCGCAGAACTGACGGGCGATCTACTGGTGGCGCCTGCGGGCGGAGAGCCGTTCGACATCGGAGTCAACGTCGCACCGTTGGGCACTGCGACATCCGCCGAAGAAGAGACCGGCCTGAGTGCGGTCACGATCGGCTGGATCGGATTCGGGACCTTGGTTCTGATTGCTGTGGCCGTCGGCGGTGTGCTCGTGACGAGGCGTCGAGGACAGTGACCGTCACCGATCGCCCGGCCACGTCCGTCGCGGTCCACGACCTGCCGGGCCGCAAGCCCTGGCGGATGTTTGTTGTTCTCTTCGCGATCTACACCGCGTTGGGTGTGTGGATGAACGCCGGCATCGGCTTCATCTTCACCGACTCGCTCAGCCGTGTTGCCGCGGTGTCGGCGATGCTGCTCAGCCGTGATCCGCACTTCGCGGCGATCGGATTCGTGTTCACGCCGTTGACGGCGGCCGTCCAGATTCCGATGGGTCTGTTGGGCCACTGGTGGCCGGATCTGCTGCGGTGGAACATCACTGCGGTCGTGATGTCTGCGGCGTTCATGGCTGGTGCGGTGATTCAGATACGCGGGATCAGTCGCGACCGCGGGTGTGCGCGATGGGTCACCGTCGTCCTTACGGTGTTGTTCGCCGTCAATCCGATGATCGTCATGTACGCGGCGAGCGGAATGAGCGAAGCCCCGTTCCTCTTCTTCGTTCTGTGGGCGACCCGTCGTCTGATTCGGTGGATGCGCAGCGACGACGTGCACGACCTCATCGGTGCCGGCCTCGCATTTGCACTGGCGTACCTCACTCGATACGACGCATTGGCGCCGCTGTTCGTCGCAGTGGTGCTGGTGACGGTGGTGAGTTGGCGTCGTTTTCAACCGACCGCGGAGGAGCGGGGCGAGGGCGCGGGACCTGGCTTGCGGCTCTGGGCAGCGGCACTCGACGGTGCCGTCGTGATGATGCCGGGGTTCCTGGCGTTCGTCTTGTGGTCGTTTGCCAGCTGGCTTATCACGGGCCAAGCGTTCCAACAGTTCTCGTCGGTGTACGGGAACAGTTCCATCCTCGAGCAGGCTGGGGCCGGAACCGACTCACCGATTACACGCTTTGCTTTCTCGATTACCGAAATGGCCGTACTCGGGCCGGCGCTCCCGGTATTCGCTGTCCTGGCAATCGTCTACGCACTTCGGCGGCGGGACACCGAAGTGGGCGTGCCTCTTGTGCTGTTCGGCGCGATCCTCGGCGCTCAGACGCTTCTGTACGTGATGGGCTCGACGTTTCCCCTTCTGCGCTTCTACATTTCGATCATTCCGCTGTGCTTCGTGCTGGTCGTGCTGATCGCTCCACGCGGCATTCCGGTCGTCACGCGTCGGCCGGGGGCTGCTGCGTCACGCTCGGTGACGACGTACCCCGAGCAGTCGGGACCGTCTCTGTCCCTTGTGATCTCTCTGTGCTTGCTGGTCGGATCGACGTTGGTCACGTTTGTCGCGATGGGTAATGCCCGGCTCGCAGTGCTCGAGCATTCCATTGCCAGCGCGATCATTCCGGGCCGGCAGAACCTCGAGGAGCAGACGAATCTCCGCACGTTTGCGGCCGAGCGTCGCATCGCGAAGTATCTGGACGACTTGCATCTGCCGGAGGGATCGGTTCTGCTCGACACCGTGGAGAGTTACGCCGTCGTGGCGTCCTCGAACAACCCTCGGCAGTTTGTCGTGCCCTCCGATGCGGACTTCGTGCGCGTACTGAACAACCCCGCCGAACATCACGTCGAGTACATCCTGTCGGTTCCGAATACCGGTCGTGGCGTTTCGGACGCCGTCAATCGGCGCTATCCGACGATGTACGACACCGGTGCAGGCGGGGTCGGTGCACTGGTGCTCGAAGTACCCAACGACGGCGGCATGGACCCGTCGGCCTGGCGTTTGTACCGCATCACCGGTGAACGCCAAACGGGTCGATGAGGCAATTCGTGTGGGAGGATTGTCCGTATGACGTGGATGGTTGCAGATGTCTTCTGAAGAAGTGCGTCCGCGTGAGCGTGGCGCAGTCCGGCGCCGTGTCGCTTCCGCTGTAGCCGCCGTTGTGACCGTCGCTGCGGTCGTGGGCGTGTTCACGATGCCCGCAGGCGCCGATTCTCCCGAGCAAGTTCGGGTCGGAGCGTCGTCGAACGGACTGACGCTCGACGGCCAGCCGTGGTGGCCTACCGGGCTCAATGCCTATCAGCTGGCCACTGATTGGTCGGTGAACTTCGGCTGCGGCGCCATGGTCGACCTCGACGCGTACTTCGGTTCGCTGCCACCGAACTCCGTCACACGCTTCAACGCCTTCCAGGCTCTTGCGGTGAACAAATTCTCCGGAGAGATGGATTTCGGCCCGATGGACGCGGTGTTCGACGCTGCGGCGCGACACAACCAGTTCACGATTCCGGTGCTCTCACCCCAGGACAGTGGGTGTGATGACGGGCAATTCAAGTCCAGGGATTGGTACACCGACGACTGGAAGGTCGCGAACCTGATTCCGGGTCGAGCCACCATGAGCTTCCAGGACTGGATGCACACCGCCGTCGACCGTTGGAAGAACGAACCTTCCGTCGCGGCGTGGGAATTGGTGGGGGAGCCGGAGCCAAGTCTGTGTACCGACGCGGCCTGCAATTGGTGGACGAGAACGTGTCCGTCTGATTCCGCGCAGGTGTTGCGGCAGTTCTTCGACACGGCAGGCGCCGAGCTTCGGGCGATTGATCCGAACACTCTGATCACGGCGGGATATGTCGGGGGCGGTCAGTGTGGCACTGCTGGTGACGACTACCAATACGTGAGCGAGTCCGACTTCGTCGACGTTCTGCAGTATCACGACTACGGAGCGGACGGGGTACCGCTTCCGGGCGATCAGTGGAACGGACTGGCGCGTCGCATCGAACAGGCGACGACCGTCGGGAAGCCGTTGTTGGTCGCCGAGACAGGCGAATTGGCGGGCAGTTGTGAATCACTGGCGACCAGAGCCACGAATATCGAGACAAAGCTGACGGGGCAGAAGTCAGCCGGCACGGCGGGAGCCCTCCTGTGGGCCTTCGTGCCGGATCCACGGCCGAACGAATGCACAATGGACATCGGGCCTGACGATCCACTCTTCGACGTGATTACTTCACTGGCAAGTTAGGGCACTGCTAGTAGTCCACTGGGAGTGCCGGTCAGTGGGAATTTAGATAAAGATTCGATAACAACCCAAAGTGTCGATGTTGCCGACTAGCCGTATTTCGTTCGCAACCAATGGCATTCGAAGAGATTCACCTGCGAGTAGCCGACCCTGAGCACCGGCTCGGGTGTCCGGGACCATCGATGCGGCGCCTCGAGGACCTACGTCCGGGTCAGACGGGGACGGTCCGGTCAAGGTGCAGAGCTCGGAAGTTGCGTCGTACCTGTCCCTTTGGTCAGCAGCGACGTCCCGCCGTGGTCAACGTCGAAGAACGATCACAACCGTTCGCCGCGGTAACGGGTAGTGAGCGGACCGTGGTGCCGCGCTCGCCGAAGTGACACAGCTGGCCGGTGTGTAGCTTTCGCGCGCAATGAATTCCGAATTTCAGCCAACTTGCGACGGCTTCGGCAGACCGGTAGACCTTGTGCGCAGGCTGTACATGCGATGTGAGCTTTCGGTCGTCGGAAATGAGGGGACGACCGCTTCATGCGCGTAACGGTAAGTGAGTAAACATCGCGTGAGCGGAGAGGTGAACGATGACTGGGTGCGCTGAACGACCTTTCAAGACTGCGGTGGTACCGGCTGCCGGGATGGGGACCCGTTTCCTTCCGGCCACCAAGACGGTTCCGAAAGAGTTGCTTCCCGTTGTCGATACACCAGGGATCGAGCTTGTCGCGAGCGAAGCGGCGCAGGCCGGTGCGGAACGTCTGGTGATCGTCACGGCGCCGGGCAAGGCATCGGTGGTCGGCCATTTCGTCGAGGATCTGGTGCTCGAGGGCAAGCTCGCCGCTAGTGGAAAGCACCATCTACTCGAGCGTGTGCGTCGGGCTCCAGGCCTGATCTCCGTGGAACCGGTTGTACAGGAATCACCACTCGGCTTGGGGCACGCCGTCGGTCTTGTCGAATCCGTGTTGGACGCGGACGAGGACTCGTTTGCGGTGCTGCTTCCCGACGACCTGGTTCACCCCTGCGGCGTTCTCGACGCGATGGCGAAGGTGCGTGCCGAGCGCGGTGGTTCCGTGCTGTGTGCGTTCGACGTCGCGCCGGATCGTGTTGGTGCCTACGGAGTGTTCGACGTGCAAGCGCCTGTGGAGGGCGACGATCCGGATGTGCTTGCCGTCGTCGGCATGGTGGAGAAACCGGACCCGGCGGATGCTCCGTCCACTCTCGCCGCAGCCGGACGCTATCTTCTCGACCGCGCTGTGTTCGACGCGCTCAGAAGAATCTCTCCAGGGCAGGGTGGCGAGCTGCAACTGACGGACGCGATAGCGCTGTTGATCGCGGAGGGGCATCCGGTTCACGTCGTCGTTCATCACGGCACCCGCCACGATCTGGGTAATCCGGGCGGCTTTCTGCGAGCCTCTCTCGACCATGCGCTCAGTCACACCGAGTACGGACCTGAATTGCGAGTCTGGCTCAAGGAACGGTTGGATCAGCCGGATCCGCAGTTGACCTACTGACTTGCGAGGGTGTGCGACGCGGAGCGTCTCGCCAGTTCATCGGCGAGCTCTTGCGTGCTGAGCGACGACAGAGAAATCGGCTTGTCGTCCAGGTCCGACTCTTCAGGAGTCATGTAGCCCGCCGCGACAAGAACTTCCTGAACGTGGACGTCGAAGACGCGGCACGCAGTTCTGATCGTGTCCTGCGTGGGAGGGCGTTTCGCGGACAGCCACCGACCGAGCTCGGAGGGGCGTATTCCCAGCGCACGCGCAGCATCAGCCACGTCTGATTCTTGGCGAAGTTCCAGTTGATGCTTCACCCATTGCGAAAAACCGCTCATACCGGTCATAGTGCCTGAGTGCTGCGCGGTAAGCCAGCGCCGTCTCGGCGCTCAAGGTGCTCGATGGCTGATCTGTGATCGTTCGGCAACCATTCACCGCGATTCTCGCGTATCGGCAGTTAAGTTTTGTGACTGGATTGTGTGTTTACCGCAACCGTCTAGCTGTGTGTTTTCCGTTGAAACTCGAAATCGGGTGAAATTGTGGGTGAGGCGGATCGGTAGACACAACTCACACCTGTGTAGAACGCGAGGGTTACTCGCTCACGTGTTCAGACCGTGGAATGTTTTCTCCCAGTAGGACGGGTTGCGAATCAATTGGTAGGTCCCCTTGATCGCCGCGATGCTCATCAGCACCCAGTACAACGGAGCCGTGAGACAGGCGAGGAGGAGCATCGCGTTTCGCGTTTCGCGGCACGCCACGAGGTTCATGTAGAGAACAGCCGCATTGCCGAATGCCAGCGAGATCAGGGCGGGGAAATAGACGTAGTTCGGGAAGATCTGGTGGATCACTTCAGGTTGTCCGAGAATCCAGTCCAGACTGATGAGCCAGAACACCATGTTCAAAGTGGCGACCAATGGTGTGCCGGCCATGAGAATCGTGAATCGGAGAAAGCCGATCGGGCCTAATCCTCGCCACAATTTCACGGGTTGGCGCATGTGGACGAGCCACGTCTGCAAATAGCCCTTGTACCAACGCGAGCGCTGGCGGATCCAGTTGATCGTGTCGCTGTTGGCTTCTTCGAGTGTGGTCGAATTCAAGACCGCAGTGCGGTATCCGCTCTCGGCAATCCGCACGCCGAGGTCTGCATCCTCCGTGACATTGAAAGGATCCCACGCGCCGATCTCGTCGAGGACGCTGCGTCGTAGGTGATTCGAGGTGCCGCCGAGAGGTATCGGCGAATTGCTCCGCATCAACCCAGGGAGGATGAAGTTGAACCACAGCGCGTAGTCGGCGGTGAACCACGCGGTCAACAGATTCTGAGTTCCGTTGTGGAATGCAAGTTTCGCCTGAACACACGCGGTGTTCTCGGGAAGCCTTGCGAAAGTTGCGACCACTCGCCGTAATTGGAGTGGATCGGGGGAGTCCTCGGCGTCGTAGATCGTGACAATCTCGCCGGTCGAGAAATGTAGACCGTAGTTACAGGCTTTCGGTTTGGTCCGTGGATCGGCGGCGGGCACCTTCAGGATGCTGACGACCTCGTCCACGCCGGCGGCAAGAGCAGCTTCGATAGTGACGGCGTCATCCTCCTCCAGCAGGAGCAGGACTTGCATCTTGTCTGCCGGATAATCGATCGCTCGCATGGCTGCGATGAGGTCGCCGACGACCTCCGGTTCGTTGTATGCGGGGACCAGAATGGTGTAGGTGGGAAGATCGTCGTACGAAAGAGCAAGTGCCTCTTCGTCACTGATTGTCATGATCGAGGACGCATCGAGACCCCTCGTGAACAGAATCAGCCGGTCCACCATCGCCCAGATGTATCCGATGGTGCAGATCAATGTCAGCGCGATCAGAGTTGGAACGAGGAAGAAAACGAGGCTGACGACCACCGACGCAAAGGCTGCCAACAATGTGTTTCGCTGCCACGGATAGAAGGCCACGGAGGCGGATGAGATCGGATGGCGCTCGCGTAGACCATTTATTGCATCATGCAAGGCGGCCTCCCGGTACTCCGGCGTATCCGGGTCGCCGCTGACCACGACACTGTTGGCCTGGCTTAGGTTTTCGTTCACCACGTCTGAGCCTCCACGAGTAGTCGAGCGAGTGCTTCGAGCATGTCCAGGTCTTTGTACTCGGATTCGGTGTCTTCGGTCGAGGTTTCACCACGCAGTAGTACGGCGAGCGTATTTCTACCGTTGGACGCCATCGACGGCTTCGGTTCGGGGAAGTAGGCGTCGGGTTCGTGATTGTCGACGCTGATCAGGCTGACTCGCTGCGCGGCGCCGTCGCCCCGCGTCCAGACGAAATTGAGATTGCTCCACGTGAGGAGGAGCGTGTCGTCGACGATCGTGTACATCTCGGCGACGATCCCGTGCGGCAACTCCACCGTGACGGTCGGACTGACTCGCGCGTTCTCAAGGTCGTACGTGGTCTTGCTGGGGTACACGGCGAGCGTGGAGGGCCGACGGACCTGGACGACGTCTATCTGCACTGTGCGAGGCCGCATCTGCGAGTCCCAGGCAGGATTCGGAGTGTCGGCTCGAACGGTCTGACGACTCAACTCGGAGGTACTGCCGAAGTATCGACGGGGCCAGTCGTATTCGGATACTGCTATCTGATGCCAGCCCAGAGGAACGACAAGTCGAGGATCGGTCGAGGTCGGGGGTGGACCGACGTTGACGATCAGACTTGTCGGCGGCAGCGGTGTGAAGAACATCAGTACCGCCGCGGCGAAGACCGCAAGGATGGTCCAGTTGCTCGTGGCCGTCGATGGCTTTCGAAGTGGTCGGTCGAACGGTTTCAGAGACTTTCCCCGGCGTTCGTACAGATAGAACGCGCCACCGACGACGATTGCGGTTCCGAGCGCCGGAAACAATTGCACGGCGAAAAGCGGGGCAGTGGGGTACTTCTGAATCGTGACGTAGAGAACGACCACACCGAGCGCAGTCGCGGCGACTAAGGCGATCGCGCCTCGCCTCCACGTTCGGCTGACGGCAATCGTGGTCGCGGCAGATGCGACCAGCACCATCAGGACGCTGTAGTCGAAACGTGTCCCGCCCATCTGGGTCGCGATTGCTCGATAGTGCAGCGGCGCCAAAATGATCGGGACCACCCAGATCGCCCAGTACCGATTGACCGGGCGTAGGCCGAACATCAGAATCGCTGCGCTCCAGACGAATACCCACGCCGCGATCACGTCGATATGCATCAGTTCGTAGGTCTCGGCAAAACGCGGTAGCAGGAGCGCTTGGAGCCCCAATGCGACGAAGAGGCCGATGCAGCCGACTATCTTGTCGGTCTCACGATCGTGAATAGGAAGCTCGGGGCCGCGCCTCAAGTCTGTTCCGACTGCTGCAACCAGGCACAAGAGCGGTAGGGCGAAGACGTAGCCGATGGCAGTTCCGCTGGCCGTGCTCTGCCAAAGCTTGGTCCAGGTAGGCCAGAATGCAAAGATCGTGGCGAGCGCTATCATCAACCACCGCACTGCGAGTCGCGGAATGATCCCGGACTCGGAGCGGATATCACGAATCTTCAACATTTCCAGTTCCATTCGCTTGCTACCCGACAGATCTGCGTGCGATTCGAGGCTGCGCACCGCTAAAGACCGCCGACCGACGCCCTCGGCTCGGCGCCACATGCAGACATTACTTGATCGAGACATATCGCCCACGTCACGTCGAGGCGCCGGCCTCTGAACAGTCCGGCCGGCCTTCACATACTCGTATCCCACACAGTGGGAAGATTGAAATCTTTTTTTCGGTGCCCGGCGAGGTTTTTGGCCGATCGAATGGCATGACGAGATTCTCGGTCTCCCGAACTGCTGCACATCGAAGGGCAATTCACCTTCGGATTGCAGAAAGTTCAATCAAGTCCAGCAGATTCGACCCCCGGGGACATAGGTCCCCGGAGTGCAGGGACGGTTCTCGGTTGTGTGGATTCAGGTCCAGTTACCCATGCGAAAGAACTGTGGTCAGCGCTGAGAGGCGATGTCCGCTTTGTGAGCTATTGCGGTCGTTGGGACCTAAGCCCTTGACGTTTCCGCGGATTTGCTGAATAGCTGAATTATAGCTACCTGCTGGTAACTGGAGGGGAAATTGCCTTGCGACATCGTTGCAATCGAACATGAACGATCGTCCAGCATTTGTCGGGCGCCTGCCGAGGAGAGAGATTGCCGGTTAGAGTCTTGACCTGCAACATCATTCGAATTGAACTCGGGCTCTCGAGATGTTCTCATAGTACCCACGCGGCACATGCAACGCCCCCAGATTATCAAGTTGCAATGTTGCCGATACCTAAGCGGAACATTTGCTCTTCTTCATCTTTAAGCGTGTGTCTGAGCTTTCAGGTACACATCGGAAATTCCGAAGAACAGTCGGAGCCTGGCGGCTCGCAAACGGGAAGGTTGGTCAGATGTCGGCATTGGACATGTCCATGGCGCCGTCGCTCGGGTATCAGCGTCCGCGCATCGTGCCGGACTCCCGTGCGGAGTTTTCCTCGCGTGCTGCGTGGCAGCAGCGGTACATACGCGCTCTGACAGTGACGGATTCGCTGATTGTCATCGGGGCGGTGTCGGCTGCGCAGTGGCTTCGATTCGGCGCCGCGCCGACCGCCGTCGACGCTCGTGAGCTCGGCCAGTTCAGCTATACCGGTTTGTCCATCGGTGTGGTGGTCGCGTGGCTGGCGACGTTGCAGATATTCAGGACGAGATCCGCGAGTGTGATCGGGAGCGGTCCGGAGGAGTATCGGCGAATCCTGGTGTCCGCGATGAGATTGTTCGGGGTCATCGCGATCGTCAGCCTTCTGCTCCGTCTCGATATCGCCCGGCTCTACCTCGCGTTCGCGTTTCCTGTCGGCCTTCTTGCGCTGCTGGTAAGCCGTTGGCTCTGGCGCGGGGTGATCGTGCGAAGGCGTACTCGCGGTGAGTGCCTCACATCTGTACTGGTGGTCGGCAGCAAGGATGCCGGCGCTGAACTCGCACGAAACTTCGAGCGAGGTAGCGCAGACGGGTTCCGCGTGGTCGGAGTGTGTGTGCCGGGGTTCCTTCGGCGCGCAGACGAGTCCATCGCGGTCGACGGGCGTGACATTCCGCTCCTCGGCGGTGAGGCATCGGTAGTCGAAGCGTTGGAACTGGTCGGCGCAGACACCGTTGCCGTGACGGCAACCGAACATCTCGGCTCGGATGGCATCCGAGCGCTTGCTTGGGATCTGGAGTCGCGGGATGTTGATCTGGTAGTTGCGCCCAGTATCGTCGACGTGTCGGGGCCACGCCTGTCGATGCGGCCGGTAGCAGGTCAGCCTTTGATACGGGTCGAGCGTCCGAAATATCATGGTGCGCAGCGCTTTGCGAAATCTTCGTTCGACGTGATCTTCGCGTCGCTGATACTGGCAGCAATTGCACCTGTTCTTCTGGTCGCGGCTCTGGCAGTCAAGCTCTCGAGCCCGGGCCCGGTGTTGTACCGAGCGGAGCGAATGGGACTGGACGGCAAACCATTCCCGATGCTCAAGTTCCGCTCGATGGTACAGAACGCAGACTCACAGGTGTCTTCGTTGATGGCCCAGAACGACGGGGCCGGTGTGCTCTTCAAGATGCGCGACGACCCGCGCGTCACACCTGTCGGGCGCTTCTTGCGCCGATACTCGATCGACGAGCTGCCCCAGTTCGTCAATGTTCTTCGGCGCGAGATGAGCGTTGTCGGTCCAAGGCCGCCGCTGCGTCGCGAGGTCGAGTCCTACGACGGAACAGTCAGTCGCCGACTTCTTGTCAAGCCGGGCATCACAGGATTGTGGCAGGTCAGCGGACGCTCGGATCTTTCTTGGGAAGAGACTGTACGACTGGATCTTTCGTACGTCGACAACTGGTCGCTCATGGGGGATGTCTTGATTGTCGGCAAAACATTGAAAGCGGTATTGGCCAGTGACGGCGCCTACTAGTTTCCCGCCTACCAATATCCGCAACGGCGAAATGACTGACGCTTCGTCTCTTCGGTCCCCGAGCGAATCGACGAACGATCGAAACCGGAAAATGTCGAGCGCTTCATGGGTAGGCATCGTTGCCGGTGCTGCCGCGGCTCTAACCGGAGTATCTCTGCCTGGCCTGCCCTCTACGGTCAATGCTTCGCTGCCAGTTGCGGCACTGTCTCTCGTCATTGCGTGTATGGCATCGCCGCGGGGGAGCGTGGTTCGGTTTCGCTTGCGGGCGATGGACGCTTTCCTTCTGCTGTACGTGACGGCCATCGCTCTGGTCGAGTATTTCGACGTAACCTACACGGACGCGGCCTTTTCACTGTCGACGATTCTGAATCTGGTCGGTGTACTTGCTGTGTACTTCGCGTGCCGACTGGTCGTGACGAGCACAAACGACGGTCTCCGAGTACTCGAGGGCGTCTTCATTGCCGCGATACCAGTTGCCGTGCTGGGGATCTTCCAGATGCTCGGCGGCCGCCAGGTCAGCGAACTTCTGGTGCGATTCACCATCGCGCCGGGATTGCAGGGCAGGCTTGATCTCGGATGGCCACTGCGCGCTACGAGCACTCTCGGTCACTGGACAGCCTTGGGCGGATACCTGGCCATAGCTATCGCCATCGGCTGCTATCTGATTGTGGAGGAATCGGATTCGCGGGCGATCCCCAAGCCTATGGTTCTCGGCGTTGGCATCCTCTTCGTCGCTCAGGTGTCGACATTTACGTTTGCGCCGATCATGGTCGCGATCGTGACGATGCTCTACACGGCAGTGCAGGTCAAGATTCGTTTCATCGGCCTTCTCTCTCTGGTAAGTATCGGCGCCGCGGCATATTTGCTCTTCGACGAGCAAGTTGGCGATCGACTGACCTCGCAACTGAGTACCCCGTCGAAAGACGGTCTCCCTTCGTGGATTCCCGAAACCATCAGATATCGGGTCGGGATCTGGAACAACGAGACCATCCCGGCTGTCCTGGACAGTCCGCTGTTCGGGCACGGCGCGAACGTCTACAACCGTATCTCCACAGGGACGGCGCCCTCGACGTTGCGATGGCCGTCTCCAGAATCCGAGTGGATGAGAACCGCTGTTGCCAGCGGAGTTGTCCTGGCCGCTCTGGAGGTTGCACTTCTCGCCTACGCCGCTCACAAGGTATGGACTGCCTCGGACTTGTTGGGTACCAACAACCTCCGCGCAATTGGAACGGCACTGGTCGGGATTCTCGTCATTTCTTCATTTCATTCGCATTTCAGTAGCGGCTCGGTGGCGATGATGTTCTGGATGGTCGTCGCCGTTGTTCTGAGTACGCAAAATTCTTTGACAATGTCGGGCAAGAACAACTTTGGGCGGGTCAGTTGAATGGATACCATCGATCTGTGGGGAATACGCGTGAAACCCTGTGCGCCCGATGATGTCATCGAATGGATCAGGAACAATCAGGGTGAAAAGAAGATTCTGCTGAACCACAATCTGCACAGCACGTATCTCCACCTCACGAACGACAAGTTTCGCAGTCTCTATTCCAATTCGGATCTGACTCTGATCGACGGGATGCCGATACTGGCGGCCTTGGCAATTCGCAGATTTCGGAGACAACAACCGTCACTGAGCGCTTCGCAACGCTGTGGTTCGACGGACTGGATCCCACTGGTCGGTCACATAGACGACGGAATTCGTATCGCGGTCATCGGTGCCAGCGCGAGTTCCAATTCATCCGCTGTGGAAGCAATTTCGAAGATGGTCGAACATGGTGAAGTTCGAGGATGGTGCGGATACGAGGACAAGGAAACCCTGATTTCCGAAGGCTTCGAGTCCCTGCACACGTTTCGACCCGATCTCGTACTGATCGGATTGGGTATGCCGATCCAAGAAGAGTTTCTGCTCGAGCACTGGGATGCATTGCCCGCCGCGGTATTCGCAACAGTAGGCGGGGCTATCGATCAACTGTCCGGACAGCAGCGCCTGGCCCCTCGGTGGACAGGCAAGTTGGGTATCGAATGGCTGTGGAGGCTGGCTTCGGATCCGAAGAGGCTCGCGTCGAGGTATCTGGTGGAGCCATTCAAGCTGTTGCGTGTGACCGTCGAGTTTCAGTTCGAGAGACGAGGAATTTTGTGACCGGTGGAGTTAACGATCAACTTGTCACCGTCGTCATTCCGTCGCTGGGGCGAAGTGAATTGGTTCGCACGATCGAGAGTGTTCGGAATCAGACTCACCGCGATATCGAAATCATCGTTGTGCTGGATACCGCCGTGGACGAGGGCGGCACCGCAGTCGGTGCCGACATCGTGCTGACCACCGGGGGTGGTCGAGGTGCTGCAGTAGGAAGAAATATGGGAGTCACTGCAGCATCCGGACGCTACGTCGCGTTTCTCGACGACGACGACTGGTGGGAAGAAACCAAGATTGAGAAGCAGATCGCCAGTATGACTCGACAATCGACCGAGTTTTCTTACACCGCAACCTACTTTCACTCAGGAAACGTGGTCCGTACGCTTCCGCTGACTCCGTACCGGCAGGGTTCGTCGATGGGAGACTACCTTGTCTTGCGGCCTGGGCTACGGCACGGACACGGATACGTGCAGTCGAGTTCGATCATCTTGACCCGCCGACTCGCCCAACTGGTCGCCTGGGACGAATCACTTTCCAAGCATCAGGATTGGGACCTGGTGGTTCGGCTTGAAGAAGAAGTAGGCGAGAGGGTGTCATATGTCGACGAGCCTCTCGTTCACGTCCAACAGGCCAGCAAGAGTTCAATCTCGACTGTGCGGAATTGGAGGCGAAGCGTCCCGTTCTACGACAAACATGCGTCGTCGTTGGGGAAGACGGCGAGAGGCGACTTCATCGCCACTCAAATACTGAGATCTGCACTGGCTGCCGGCGACGGGCGGGGGATTGTGTACGCAGCAACCGGGCTTTCGAAGTCCCGTGTTCACCCGGCGGCGCTGATCGTCTCGCTCTACGGTGCGGTCGAGTTCGGAAAGAGGCTTCGTCAGCGGGTGGCATCGTGAGTCGACAAATTGTTGTGTGGGATCCCAATCCCTTCAATCCCTACGGAGTGGAAGTTACGCGTGTGATCGCGGATTCGCACGGGTCTGTGCTTCGCTTCGGCAGGCGTGGACAGGCGATCACCCACGGTCTGGTCAAGTCGATCGGTCTTCTCCCTCCGCCCGCAGTTGGCTCTCGCAACATCTGGGTGCTGGTGCAGTACCTGGCGGGGCTTCTTGCATTTGTCGTCTACGCAATCGTTCGGCGCCCACTCGTGGTGGTTTGCTGGATGAATTCCGAGCCGGAACGAAGAATCATTCGTGGCCTTCAGCTTTCGGGATGCCGAACGCTGGTAGTCGTACACAATCCCGTCAAGAGTCGGGACGATGCGGACGATCACTCGATCATCCGTTCCATTCGTTCGGGCGCGAGCGGCTTGTTGGTTCACGACTCTTCGCTCCGCGCGGGAATCGGAGAGCATGCGAACGTCCTCGTCGCCGCTCACCCTGCTTACCTTGCGTGGTCGGAGTCCACTGAAGGAGCGATGCGTCTACCTCGAGACAGTTCGTCGGCAGCCCTCTATCTCGGAAGTGCTCGCGTAGACAAGGGATTCGACGTGTTGCCAACGCTGGCGGAGAATCTCTCTGATCTGAACATCAGGCTGCAATGTGCAATCGGCAGGCTGACGTCGAGCGAGAACGACCTTCTGCGTAAGTGCGAGAACATCGACGTTCTGGCCGAACCGTCTACGCATATGTCGGATGTGGACGTGCGCCGATACATGGAGTCCTCGTCCGTGTTGGTGGCGCCTTACCGGGATGTCACTGCGTCCGGAACCATCTTGATGGCACTCACGGTGGGATTGCCCGTAGCCGCCTTCACGTCGGACGTTCTCCTCGAAATGCTTCCCGCCGACAGCCTTGCCGATAGCGGAGACACGAGAATGCTCGCTGATTGTGCTGCCCGAGCAAGCGACGCGGACCGCGCTGCTGTTGCAGAAAGCGCTCGGAATCATGACATCCGCGCGACGCGGGAGTGGGCCCTTGCTGTCAGCACGGTGCTCGACGAGACGATTCCCGGTGTCCACTCCGGGGAGGTCGCGAATGTCTGACGTCAAGGTTGTCAACTGGAATCCCAGGAACCAAGTCATGATCCCAGGTGTTTCGCGAAGGTTTCGAATCGGGCGACGAATCAACAACTTCGGCGACCTTCTAGGTCCGGTCGTGGTCGCATGGATGTCGAAGCAGAGTCGCAGGCGAGTGCAGCGCAGCAAGCTCGACCGACGGTTGCTGTCGGTTGGATCCATCATGCATATGGCGAGAACCGGAGACTGCATCTGGGGAACTGGGGTCAACGGCAAGATAACTCCGGACGAGTATCGCTTCGAGGCGCTCGACGTCCGGGCAGTTCGTGGACCGCTCTCGCGTGAGTTCCTGGAGAAGCGTGGAATTCACACCCCGCCCACGTACGGCGACCCGGGATTGCTCCTTCCCTCCGTCTTTCCCGAACTTGTCGAACTCGCGAAAAACCCTTCGCGCGACATCGTTGTCGTTCCGAATCTGAACGACCTGCCGCGGTGGTTCGACACACCGTCGGTGCTCGACCCAACCGCGGACTTACAGACCTGCCTCCGAACTATTGCGAGCAGTCGACTTGTGGTCGGGAGTTCGCTTCATGCCGTGATCGTTGCCGACGCGCTGGGAATTCCTGCGCGTCTGATTCCCTCAGGTTCGGAAGCGGAATTCAAGTATGCGGACTACTACCTCGGCACAGGGCGCGAATTGTCCACCGCACCAACTGTGAAGACCGCGATCTCGATGGGTGGCGCGCCGAGCTTGATGTGGAACGACGGACCACTTCGCGAAGCATTTCCCCACGATCTCTTCGGAAGGTAGGCGCACGCGGTGGGATTGGGTACAACCGCTGCGCGCGGCTCCGCTGTCACGTTGGGGGGACAATGGGTCAAGTTTCTCATTCAGTTCACCTCGATCGCCGTACTTGCGAGGGTCCTGAGCCCGGATGACTTCGGCAAGATGGCAATGGTCATGGCGGTGGTCGGAGCGGCAACCGTGATCGGCGACTTCGGGCTTTCTCTTGCCTCGGTACAAGCCTCTGAGATTTCGGAGAATCAGCGATCGAATCTCTTCTGGATCAACACGGCGATCGGATTGCTGCTGACGCTCGTTGTCTTTGCCGCAGCACCATTGTTCGACGGGTTCTACGACGTCGACGGGCTTTCCGACATTGTCAGGGCGGTATCGGTGATCTTCGTGCTGAACGGGCTCACCGTACAGTTGCGAGCGGACCTGACTCGCAATTTGAAGTTCGTGAAACTGACGGTGACCGAAATTGCCGCGCAGGGGATCGCCTTGGCGGTAACGATTCCGCTTGCTCTGTCGCGCTACGGAGTTTGGTCACTCGTTGCTCAGCAAATCATCGTCGCGGTGGTGCTCCTGTGCAGTTCGGCGATGCTGCTTCGATGGATTCCGAATCGCCCGACACGCCGTGCAGACATGCGGTCCCTACTGTCATTCGGCACCAACACCATGCTGACGCAGCTTGTGACCTATTCGAGTGCGAACGCGGATTCCGTGGCACTCGGAAAACTGCACGGCAGTGCTGAAGTCGGTGTCTACGATCGTGCGTATCAGCTCTTCAAGATACCGATTGCGCAATTGGCCACACCGATGACACGTGTTGCGTTGCCGGTGCTTTCACGAATCACCGACCCTACTGTCTATATGGCATATCTGGTACGTGCGCAGACCGTACTGTGCTACGTCATGCTCGGAGCGTTTGCGTACGCGGCAGCTGTGGCGTACCCCTTGATGGATCTAGTGCTCGGAAGTGGTTGGGATGCTGCGGCGCCGATCTTCCGGATACTCGCTGTAGGTGGTGCATTTCAAGCTTTGTCCTACATCTACTACTGGGTATTCCTCTCCACTGGCCGAGTCGATGTGCATCTTCGATACAGCCTTTTGGGGCGCGGATTGATGATCGTCGCAGTCTGTGTCGGCGCGATATTCGGAAGCTTGGGTACGGCGATCGGGAGCAGTGTCGGCTTTGTTGCAGTCTGGTTGATCTACTCGTTTGTCGCCATTCCACGCATCGGAATCGGGACAGGGCCCTTGGTCCGAAGCGCTGCGCGACCGATGGCGCTCTTCACTGCGATGTTCGGCGTCGCCTCACTTTCGCTCACCCTTTTTCAACAGGTTCCGAGTTTCGTAGCGCTCGCACTTGCGGGAATGGTCTGTGTCGTCTTCGTGGGAGTTGTTGCCCTCGCCTCCAGATCGGTGCGTTCGGACTTGGGTGCGCTGGTGGACACGTGCAGGAAGGTGGTCGGTTGACGGCGCCGTTCAACGACCTCCGCACACGGAGTACTCGGCCACACGGGAGTGGATGCCCCGATCACCTCGTCCACACGAACTTCGACCGAAAGGTTTTCAATGACTGAGCTCCGCCCGACCGAATCGATTTCGCGCCGGATGACTGTTTTCGGTACCGGATATCTCGGGGCGACGCATGCGGCGTGTATGGCCGAGTTGGGACACGAAGTCCTTGGCGTCGACGTCGATCCGAGCAAGCTTGCGATGCTCGAAGCGGGGGAGGTCCCCTTCTACGAGCCAGGACTCGAAGAGGTGCTTCAGCGCAACATCGCGGCAGGTCGTCTCCGGTTCACGTCATCGTACGAAGAGGCCGCGGAATTTGCGGACATCCACTTTCTCGGTGTGGGTACTCCTCAGAAGAAAGGGGAATTCGCCGCCGACATGCGGTTCGTCGATTCAGTCGTCGACGGTCTCGCTCCGCTACTGACGCGACCTGCCGTGATTTTCGGAAAATCCACAGTGCCGGTCGGTACCGCAGAGAAGCTTGGTATCCGGGCACGAGAATTGTCACCGGCCGGACAGGACGTCGAGGTGGCTTGGAACCCGGAGTTTCTCCGAGAAGGATTTGCAGTCAAGGACACGCTGCACCCCGACCGTTTGGTACTGGGCGTGGACCGCAAGCGCCCGGGGCGTGCCGAATCCGTCGCACGCGAGGTCTACGGGAAGATCCTGGACGAGGGAACGCCCTTTGTCGTCACAGATCTTGCAACGTCGGAGTTGGTGAAAGCGTCGGCCAATGCTTTTCTCGCAACAAAGATCTCGTTCATCAATGCGATTTCGGAAGTATGCGAGGCGTCGGGTGCAGACGTGACGGTGCTGGCGGACGCAATCGGGCACGACGAGAGAATCGGCCGAAAATTCCTCAACGCCGGAATCGGTTTCGGCGGCGGTTGCCTCCCCAAGGACATTCGCGCATTCATGGCCCGTGCAGGCGAATTGGGCGCAGATCAAGCTCTTACATTCTTGCGAGAGGTAGACAACATCAACATGCGTCGTCGGACGCGGATGGTCGAGTTGGCGCGTGAGGCGTGTGGATCGTTGCTGGGAGCCCGAGTAGCTGTGCTGGGAGCTGCTTTCAAACCGGACTCGGACGATGTTCGAGACTCACCGGCCTTGAATGTCGCCGGCCAAATTCAACTTCAAGGTGCGGCTGTCAGTGTGTACGACCCGAAGGCGATGGGGAATTCGAAATCGTTGTTTCCGACTTTGACCTATTCGGCGAACACGGAGGAAGCTTGCGCGGGTGCAGATGTCGTCCTGATCCTGACGGAATGGGCGGAGTTTCGGAAGTTGCTGCCTTCGAATCTCGACGACATTGTGCGGAAGAAGGTTGTCATCGACGGACGCAATTGTCTCGAGCCGGCAATTTGGCGAGATGCAGGGTGGACCTACCGAGGGCTCGGACGGCCTTAGTGTCTTGCCTGATCGTCTCGGACTCAGTCTCCTGATCGGAAGTCGGGACCAAAGTCTGTTGGTTGGTCGTCCAGTCGTCGTCCGAGATCCGGCAGAAGACCCAGTAGCGCAGCGGCATTCGTGTTGGGGGGAGCGGTGGCTACTGGCGAGTCAACTATTCGTAGCGCACCGAACCGCGGTGTTCGTCGATTCGCTCGCCGATGGTCGATTCGACGTATCGATCGGACGAGTAGGCGTCATGTCTCGGATTGTTGCCTTCGGATGTTGTGGGTTCATCGTTGGCGTTCGCTGCCGGACTTAGGTCCCGAGCGCAGTGCGTGATGTTTGGCCTACGTCGTTCATCGGTACGACGAGATGTGATGCGATGGGATATATACGGTACTTGGAGTGGTGAAAAGTGTGATGAGACAGTAAGGTTCAGTTCGGCCCTTCGTGGTGTTCGCTCCCATGGATTCACGGGATCAGCCGCAGTTCAAGACGTGACAGACCGGGCCGGTGAAAGTGAGGAGTGAGTTGGCCTCACCCTTCATTGTCTTCGGTTCAATGGGATCGTCGTGTCTTTACTCCGCCAGCTTGTTGCCGCGATACGTGGAAAGAACGTCATACGGATGGCTGTCCTGTTCAGACAAGAGCGGGGGTAGTGGCTCGACCGATGGCCGGTGATAACCGCTCGGATGCGCGATACGTATTCGAGCCGAAGGAGATTCGACGATGGATGTACGGGACTACCTGAAGACTTTGCAGGCGCGGTGGAAGATAGTCGCTGTCGTTACTGTGGTCGTGATCGTGGGAGCATTGGGTGCCTCGTTGATTGCCACGCCGGTGTACAAGGCGTCTACTCGCCTGTTCGTGTCGACTTCGACCGGAACAACGGTGAACGAGGCATTCCAAGGCAATCAGCTGTCGCAGCAGTTGGTCACTTCGTACGCCAAACTTCTCACCGGGGAGACGCTGGCCCAGCGAACAATCGATGCAGTGGGGCCAGATCGGCTCGGAGGGCTTTCTGCCGCGGAGCTTTCATCGAAAGTGACGGCCACATCGGCACCGGATACCGTACTTCTCGACCTGAGCGTGCAAGATACATCGCCTGAACTGGCCCGCGATATCGCCAACGCACTTTCGGACGAATTCGTCTTCATGGTCAAGGATTTGAGCACGCCCGTTAACGGCGGCACCGCGCCTGCGCGCGTCGTTGTCGAGCAGCGAGCCCAGACCCCGGTAGAACCGGTATCTCCGAAGACCACGAGAAACGTCGCCCTCGGAGCAGTGATCGGTCTACTGCTGGGGATCGGACTGGCCGTGTTGCGTGACCGCTTGGACAACACTGTCAAAGAACGAAAGACAGTCGAAGACATCGTTGGTGCGGCGATGGTGGGAACAATTCCGTTCGACAAGGAACGTGAAGTTCACCAAGCAATCAACTTCCACGAAGGCAACTCCGCCAGTGCCGAGGCATACCGTGAACTACGAACCAATTTGCAGTTCCTGGCAGTGGATCGCCCCCCGAGTGTCATCGTCGTCACGAGTTCGCTTCCGTCGGAGGGTAAGACCACGACCGCAGTCAACATCGCACTCGTGTTGGCCGAGGCGGGCAAGAAGGTGTGTCTCGTTGAAGGTGACCTCCGCAAGCCGCGTGTGTCGAAGTACCTCGGACTGATCGGAAGCGTTGGGCTCAGTTCGGTCCTGGCCGGGCAAGCAGATCTGGACGACGTGCTTCAGGTTACGAGCAATGCGGACCTGACGGTTCTTGCCTCGGGTCCGATTCCTCCGAACCCGAGCGAATTGCTGGGGACTGACACTGCGCATGCAGTTTTTGCCGATCTCCGCAGAAGGTTCGACTACGTCGTCATCGACGCCTCGCCGTTGCTTCCGGTTACGGATGCTGCAGTTCTGTCTGCTCTGGCTGACGGCGCACTCGTCATCGCTCGTCACGGTTCGACGAAGAGGGAACAGTTGAGCAGGGCGGTGGGCAACCTCCACAGCGTGGGCGCGACGATTCTCGGCACTGTCATAACGATGACCCCGCTGAACGGTCGTGGGGTTTACGAATACAAGTACTACTACGATTCCGATCCTGTCGTCGCTGACGTGGCTGTGGGAAGTTCGGTCGGCGTCAACGCAGTCAGCGAAGTGCGGACGCCGTCGACAGTCAACTGAACGGGTCGAATACTGACCTTTGTTTCACCCGCGTCTGCGCTAATGGGCCCCCGAGCAATGCTCGGGGGCCCATTAGTTTTGCAGCGACTCCGCCAGCAACTACCGTGTGGGCGCGGGAGGCGACTACCCGTCGCAGACAGCTCGATCTGTGAACCGGACCCGACTGGAGATGCTCGTGAGAGTATGGCGAGTCGGGTCGTCGGCGTTTGCATCCGTCCTTACGGATTTCCGGTGTCGGCGATATTTCGCTTCCTGCCAGTCGATGCGGCCAATAGGCGGCCCGTCAACGTCTGATTCGGCTCGGGTGAGCTGGATAGATTGAGATCCAGCGGTCTACGAACGTCAGTCGACGTGCCCTTCGTTCTGTGAGTGCCGTTGGTAACGGGACGGATTTATGAGGTAGCAGCCTCCGCGTATTGCAGTTTCGGGCCGGTGGACTGGCAACTACTGCGAATGATGTGGTACTGCAACCATTTACGATCTGCGAACTATTCGCTTGGTAGGTATGGCCCAATTCGCCGAAGATTTCACCTTCACATATCGCGGCGCGGCACCCAGCGGCGAATTGTCGGACGATTGTTCAGAATTGCCGTGCGGCCGGACGGGCGATAGTTCGATTTGCAGAGCGTTTACCGTCCGCGTGCGGGTTTCCGTACAAACGTGGAGTCCAGTTGACCAAGGCAATGAAAACTATAGGTACGCAATATCAATGGTGAAACATGCGCGTACGTTCCCTCCTGGACGGTGAATAACTGATCTCAATGCTGGCGCCGGGAAGAAGTTAGGAAAGCGCTATTGCCACACTGTCCGGAATGTGGCAAACTCCTCACTGGTACTGACCAGCTAGCCAACTAGTTGCCATGATGTGAGTCGCGGCAATGTCGGGGCTGGCGACGTCAGCGGGCGACGAGAAATCGCCGATCGCCTCGTGTTTGGGTCGTTAATGGACTCTGCTTCAATCATGGGGTGTGAGCTGCGGCAATGCCGCATTTACTCGACAGTTGGGCCTAGGCCCGGCCTTAGTCGCCGGTTGAACTACAAGGCGCACGTAATGCGACCATTCGCACTGAACGCAGTAATGCGGGGCCTTCGCCGTCGAAGTATCGGGATTCGGCAAGGCGGTCCGATGGACCTCGACCGGGGAACAACTTCGCGCCGAGTTCTGTGCATGGGGAAAGGTTTCTGAAAACATGACGGTTCTCGAGATTGCCGCGCCCACGGAAGAACGGCCACAACAACATCGACGAGAGGCTCCGAAGAGGGCTGGCGGAGTATCCGCACGCAGGAAATGGCAATCTGCGTATCTTCGTCGTCTGGCGATTACCGACACGATTATCGTTGCGGCAGTTGTGTTTCTGGCGCAATGGTGGCGCTTCGGTAGCGACGTTGATGTCGTCGACGGCGAAGCGATCGGCCATTTCAGCTACACCGCACTGTCTTTCGCCCTGATTATCGGCTGGTTCGCTGTACTGAGAGTATTTCGCACCAGATCTCCTCGGGTGATCGGAAGTGGCCCTGAAGAGTACCGATTGATCGCTGTCGGCACGCTCCGCCTGTTCGGATTGATTGCGATCGCCAGCCTTCTCCTCCACCTCGAGATCGCGCGCCTGTACCTCGCCGTGGCATTTCCGATGGGATTGACGGCCTTGATCGCGAGTCGTTGGATCTGGCGACGAGTGATTGCTCGAGAGCGAGCGCGAGGTGAATTTCGAACTGCGGTACTCGTGGTCGGTGTACGAGGGGCGGTTGTCGATCTTGCACGGAACCTCGAGCGTGACGATGCCCATGGATACCGAGTCGTCGGAGTCTGTGTACCCGGCTACGGAGGAGACGTCGGCGAGGTTGTCGCAGTGAACGGCCGGGACATTCCGGTGCTCGGAGACGAGCACAGTGTCACCGACGCGCTCGAACAGGTCGGCGCCGACACGGTGGCAGTGACGGCGTCGGAGCGACTCGGGCCGGACGGGTTGCGCAAGCTGGCCTGGGATCTCGAGCGCGATCATGTGGACCTTGTTGTTGCGCCGGGGATTCTGGATGTGTCCGGGCCGAGGCTGTCGATGCGCCCGGTCTCTGGATTTCCGCTGATACATGTCGAGCGTCCGCGCTATCACGGCGCACAGAAGTTCACGAAGACGACCTTCGACATCGTCTTCGCGACGCTGGTACTCACAGTGATCAGTCCGGTGCTTCTGGCGGCTGCGATCGCCGTCAAGCTCACGAGTAAGGGTCCGGTTCTGTACAAGTCCGAGCGGATGGGGTTGGACGGTCAGCCGTTCCCCATGCTCAAGTTCCGCTCGATGGTCCAGAATGCGGATTCTCAGGTCACGGCACTGATGAAGGAGAACGAAGGCGCCGGAGTGCTTTTCAAGATGCGAGACGATCCGCGCGTGACGACTGTCGGTCGATTCATGCGTCGATACTCGATCGACGAGTTGCCCCAGTTCGTCAATGTTCTTCGGCGAGAGATGAGCGTCGTCGGACCGCGGCCACCCCTTCGGCGTGAGGTCGAGTTGTACGACGGTGCGGTCAGTCGCCGGCTACTGGTCAAGCCCGGTGTCACCGGCCTGTGGCAGGTCAGCGGGCGTTCTGATCTTTCCTGGGAAGACACTGTCCGCCTTGATCTTTCCTACGTCGACAACTGGTCGATGATGGGTGACGTCATGATCGTCGCGAAGACGCTCAAGGCGGTGGTGGGAAGTGATGGCGCCTACTGACAAGAAGGCGGCACCGGCGCCTTGCGAGAACAAGGAACCGAACAATCCGCTGATCTTGCGAACGGCACTGGTGATCGCGGTCATCGGCGCGAGCGGAGCCTTTCAGGCGTACACGCAGAAGACAGCGCTCGGATCGTTGCTCGTACACGGTTCGGCCGCTCTCGCGGCGACACTGGCGTTGGTCTACTTCCTCGATCGGCGATACTCACGCAACACGACCTGGCCGGTCTTCGCGCTTCTGGTCGCGGCCGTCGTCCCGGCAACCAGTTGGTACTGGTCGACGTTGCCTCGGAACTCCGCCGTCGCCGGCGTCGTCATCGTGTGCCTGGCGATCACGGGAATCATCGTCGCCCGTGAGTTGACGTTCGCGGTGCGAGTACGGACCGTTGCCCTCACCTTGATGGTACTGCTCGTGCTGTCACTGCTGGTCGTGTTCCTCGATCCTTCGACTGGCATCGACGTGGACACACGCGCTGTCACGTATCGCGGAATCTTCACGCACAAGAACACTTTGGGCCGAATGGCTGCGATCGAAGTTGCACTCGTCGCTGTCATGCTCATGCTGCCCGACGTCAAGCGGATTCCGTGGGTGGCGGCGCTGGCTGTCGCCGGCATCGTGTTGTTCGAAGCCCGGAGCCAGACCAGTCTCGTCGCAGCAGGGATTGCGCTGGCGACAGTTCTTGCTCTGAAGTGTTTTCGACGGACACCGAACGGTCACCTCGCCTCGACTGTGATCATCGGCCTGTACCTCGGGGTGTCCGGCGCGATGAAGGTGCTCGGACCCGATGTCGCAGAATTACTCTCGCGAGACGCCACGTTGACCGGCCGGCTCCACCTCTGGACCGTTTCGAACTACTACGCCGAACAGCGGCCTCTGCTCGGATGGGGCTTCGGCTCGGTGTGGGCGCCGGACAGTGCAGTGGGGCAGATGATTCGGTCCAAGCTTTCTTTCTCGGCGACCAGCGCACACAACGGAATGCTCGACATACGGCTGCAGATCGGTTGGATCGGATTCCTGCTGCTGTTGGCCGGCTACTACCTGCTTTTGAGTACTTCTCTTTCGCGTGCTCACAGCAGGACCGAGTACATCGCCATCGTCGCGCTGATGGTTCTCGTCTTCTCGATGGACTTGACGGAGTCGACGCTCTTCTTCGGCGCTATGTGGTTGATCGTGTGGGTCTTCCTGGCTCCGTACGGACCCTCCACACCCCGTTCACACGGTCCCCGCAGCGCCGAACTGTCTATCGGTGGGGGCCGTACCGACAAGAACATCGCCAACAAATCCGTTTCGCCGCGAAGAGGAGGCGAATGAGATGTACAAGTCATTCGATGTAACCCGCACGGAGACCGATGTGAGCCCGATGCCCGACGTTCGATCGGCGGCACCGAAAGCGTTGATGTTCCATGCGATCTATCGAAATCCGGGTGGTGAGGAACAGAGCTTCGCAAACGAGTCCAGACTCCTCGAATCGATCGGGTACGAGACGGTTCGGTGCACCACCGAAAACTCCAAGATCTCGCGGAGACCGTGGGCGGGCGCCACGGCAGTGTTCAGCCTCCGGGTACTCGTCGATGCGTTGCGAATCATCCGCACGGAGCGGCCGGACATCGTTTACGTCAACAACCTCTGGCCGGCGTTTTCGGCTTCGTTGCTCGTGGCCGCAAGAGTCGCCGGAATTCCTACGCTGCAGGCGGTTCGGAACTATCGCCTGGTCACACCCTCGGCCAAGTTACGCGCCGATGGCACGTGCACCGAATGCGGTTCCACCAACTACTTCACGAGTTGTGTCCGCAACGGATGCTACGGGAACAGCCGACTGCAAAGCCTTGTCTGCTACCTGAGCGCTGCGGCGGTCAAGCTCAGCGTCTTGGGGTGGAAGCAACACAGGTTCGTCGCAACGAGCGCGATGACAGCACGTCTGGTCGCGGGACGACTGATCGAATCCGACCGCGTCGTGGTTCGTCCGAACTTCGGATTCGAAGAAAATGAACCCGAATTCCGGAGCAACGATTCGGTTGTGTGTGTCAGCCGACTGACACCCGAGAAGGGCGTCCTCGACTTGGTGCGTAACTGGCCCCAGGGTGCCGGAAGCCCCTCCCTCACAGTTCTCGGTGACGGACCGCAGTATGGCGAGATCTCCAGCTTGAGTGCAGCTCTCGACAACGTCACGATGGCCGGATTCACGGCACACGAAGATGTGATCGAGATACTCCGCCACAGTGCGGCGTCCGTGGTGCCATCTCAATGGGCAGAGCCGTTCGGACGCGTCGCGATCGAATCGATGTCGGTGGGTACCCCCGTCATCTACGCAACCAGCGGTGCACTCGCGGACATCGTCGGACCGGGCGGAACGCCCCTTCATTCCCTGGAAGAATCGTCGATCCGCGAGGCACTCGCACGGATCCTCGGAGCGGACGACCGATCCGCGATACGCAAATCCGCATATCGTCACTACGCGAGTCGCTTCACCTCGCGCAAGGCGGCGACGTCGATGCGTGAGCTCATCAACGAGGTGAGCTCGTGAACGATCGCACGCGGCATGTGACATTCATGGCGGATCAGGGACTTTCGAGCATCCTTACTTTTGTCGTTCTCACCTCGGTGGCACGACTCGGTGGTCCGATCGAAGTCGGCCAGGTTGCCGTCATTCAATCGGCGGGTTTGTTGGCACTGGCGCTGGGGCGAGCGATCGGCGTCGACGTCTGGCTCTCACGAGGAGCGAGGTCCGACGAGCGTCGGCCGGCTTTGGCCCCCACGATGGTGCTGTCGGCAGTATCGGTGACATCGGTGTGGGCACTGTTCTTGATCGCCGGGTCGGACTCGATGAATCTCACGGTATATGCCTTGGCCGCAGTTGGTTTCGTGATCTTCGACGTGATACGCACGATGTTGATGCACGATGGTGCGAGTTGGATCTCCGCGTCGATACAGATCGTGACACTCTCGTTCGTACTTATTGCAGCTTTCCTGGTCGAGAATCTGACACTTGCTCTCGTGACCTACACGGTCGGTGTCTTCGTTGCGCTCGCTCTCGGTCACGCATCCATGCGTCTGGTGCCGCCGGTGCCGTCGATCAGGTACTCGCGCACGCACCGATACAGATCCGTGCCGTTCGCGATCGAGATATTGATGGGATCAGCTGCGCAGCAGGCAATGTTCTTGATACTGACCGTGGTGGCATCGATCTCGATGATCGGTGAGATCAGAACTGCCCAGACACTGCTCGGTCCACTGTCCTTGATGTTCGCAGGTATCTCGCCGATCCTGATGCGCAAGTTCGGAAGTGGTGTCGAATCGATGAGCCCGAGCGAGTGCATGGCACTCGGTCGCCGAGTGGGATTGCGGATCTTCCTCGTCTCGATCGTCTGCGTTTCGCTGATCTGTCTCGTGCTCGAGATTCGGCTCTCGGGAGTTCGATTGACGGATCACCTGGTTGGGCCGCATTTCCCGAACTTGATGCCGGTCATTCTGCTGTGCGGACTGGCAGTGGCGTTCAACGGGATTCTTCTGGGTGTAGGAACGTCGATTCGAGTCGTGGACAAGACCGGAACGCTCAACACATTTCGCGCATTGCTGCTGCCGCTGCAGTTTCTGATCGTTCTCGGAGCGGGATTGTCCGACGATGCCGTCTATGTCGCAGGAGCATTGGCGGTATCGGCTGGTGTCAGTGCGAGCGTCGTGCTCCTGGTCTCGATGAACGACGTCTCTCGGCCGAAGGTTGGTCTCTCATGAAGGACCTGAGCGGCGTCATGGTCGCGATTTTGACGTACCGTCGCGAATCGGCACTTGCGCACTGCATTGACAGCGTCAGGGCGTCGATCGTGGCTGCCGGCGTTGCGGCCGAGATCGTGGTAGGCGACAACGATCCTGATTCCACCACACCGACATACGTCGTCGACGGGATCGAGCGACTGCATCTCGGGTTCGGCGGGGTATCGGCAGCGCGACGTGCACTTGTCGATCTCGCCAACGCGCGAGAACGTCGATACATCGTGTTCGTCGACGACGACGAATATGTCGATGTCGACTGGCTGTCGAATCTCCTCACCTGCGCCGCAGATTTCGACGCGGGTGCCGTGGCCGGTCCTGTGATTCCGGTGGGTCTGCCTGCTTCAGAACTTCCATTGCACGCCCGTGTTCGCCACACCACCGGCACTCCTGTTGCGTCGGCAGGTGCTGGAAACCTGTTGTTGGACCTGAAGGCTTTGAACGGCTTGAACTTCAGTGACGATTGGGATCTACCTGGCGGCGAGGACACCGAGTTCACACTCCGGATGTGCGCCGGCGGTGTCCGGTTGCTGTGGTGCGACGAGGCAATTGCGTACGAACCCGTCGACGCGGATCGGCGTCGGGATTCCTGGCTCTTCGCACGATACGTCAACAACGGCCGGATCCTGGCGCTCTGTCAGGGACAACTCACCGCGCCGCAGTTGACGGTTCAGATCGTCAAGCGAGCTGCTCTCGTACTCGCAGCGGCCGTGGCGACACCTGTCGCCGTGTTCAGCCCGCGTGTCAAACGCATCATTCTCGATCACGGTGCACGCAACATTGGGTGGTTCTCACAGCAATTCGGTCGCCACGATTCTCGGATGCCACGCGCACAGAGGCTGGAGGTAGCGCGATGACACGGTTGTTGATGACGGCATACGCCTGCGATCCGAATCAGGGGAGTGAGTCCGGGGCGGGTTGGGCGCTTCTCTCGGCGGCTTCCGAACTGTGTGAGTCGATCACGGTGGTGACTCGCTCCGGTGAGGCTCCCACGTTGGAATCCGCGTGTGAACAACTCGGTTGCGAAGTTCGAGTCGTGCGAATGGCGACGTTGACCGCGGAAGAAGCCGGATCGTACGGTCGATACCTCCGATGGCTCTGGCACACTTCACTGTTCGTTCGGCGTGAAGCGGCACACTTCGACGTCCTTCACCACGCAACGTTCGCCTCCGACTGGCTGCCCCCACCGGTGCTGTTCGGTGGAGTCGGTGGCAAACGACTCGTGTGGGGGCCTGCCGGCGGAAACACCTACCCGCCGATGTCACTCGCCAGGAGTGTCGGTATGCGATACCTGACCACCACGGCTGTTCGCACCTGCTCGACGAAAGTCGTACGGGCACTGACCCACATCTTCGTGTCCGGGCGCGTCGACACCTTCATCGCGATGAACTCCGACAGCGGCCGCGGGGCCCCGCGAGCCTGCGACGTCGTCGTCCAGCCCAATTGTGTTCTGGACTACGACGGAATCGAAGTTCAACCGGTACCCAGACCGAAACGAAAACTGCTCTTTGTGGGAAGGCTGTTGCAGTACAAGGGGATCGACCTGATACTCGACGCGCTCGAGCATCTCGGTACCGATTGGTCCATGACCTTTGTCGGGGAAGGGCCCGCGCGAGCGCGAATCGAGAAGTCGCTGCCCTACGGGCGCGGTCAGATCACGCTTCACGGGTGGCGCGACAGATCGGAAGTGATGAGGGAGATGGGGGCCTCCTCGGCCTTGCTCTTCCCGAGCATGCACGATTCCGGCGGTTGGGTGGCCGCCGAAGCTGCCGCGGTGGGCCTCCCGGTGGTCTGTTTGGATCTCGGCGGTGTACCGACTCTGGCCGGTCGGAACGCCGTGGCGATTCCGGTTGCGCCGGCATCCACACTTCCCGCGCGTATTGCTCGATCGATTGTCGAGACCGAGCTTTCTCTCTTTGAACCGCAACGTGATTGGACTCGATCCAGGTTGGAATCGATCTTGTCGCGCAGTTACGGCCAGTGCAATGAACGTCAACAAACGAACTCGGAAAAGTGGTGAGACAGATGAGCAGTCCGTTCGAGGTCATCGAGGTAGGTGGCATTCCGTTTGCCGCGACCAATCTCGAGGGAGCTACCGATTGGGTAGTCAACGAGAGGCGGGAGGGGGTGGGAACCGGAGTCTCCGTGAGGTTGTCGAATTCCTACTGCGTGTCGGCGGCACACAATGATCGCGACTACTCCGCAGTGCTGAAAGGCCCCGGAGTGAACTTCGCAGACGGAACCCCGGTCAGCTGGGTCATGCGGTTGACAGGTGGCGGTGCCATTTCCGATCAGATCGGTGTGCGACCAGTTCGCGGTCCGTCGTTCTTCGAGGCCACGCTGGACAAGGGACGCCGCTACGGGCTTCGTCACCATTTTGTCGGCACGACAGAAGAGACGTTGAGTCTCTTGACAGAGCGAGTAGAGGAGTTGTACCCGGGCATCAAGGTGGCCGGCACCTATGCGCCACCGTTTGCCGAGTTCAGCAAGGAGTTCGTCGACGACATCATCACGAAGGTCGGTCCGTCGTCGCCGGACATCGTGTGGGTCGGTCTGGGTGCACCCAAGCAGGATTTTGTCACGAAGGCGATAGCAGACCGAACCGACTACGTGGCCGTCGGAGTGGGTGCCGCCTTCGATTTCCTGGCGGGAACTGTTTCCGAAGCACCAACTTTCGTCCAGAACTCGGGTTTCGAGTGGCTGTATCGACTTGTGTCGGAACCCAAGCGTCTATGGCGACGCTACCTGTTCGGTAACTCGACTTTCCTCCGGCTGGCATCACGTGACATACGAAATGTCTTCGGCCGTTCGGGGGGACGCACATGAGCAAGATCAAGACCGCCGAGCGATTCGGAGGAATACGGACCACAACCGTGGATTCGCAACCATCAGGCGGGCTGTCCCGCAACGGAAGGAACGCAGGATGAAACGCGCACTGATTACCGGAATCACGGGGCAGGACGGCTCTTACCTCGCCGAGTTGCTGCTCTCCAAAGGCTATGAGGTTCACGGACTGATCCGTAGATCTTCGACGTTCAACACTTCGAGGATCAACCACATCTACGTGGACCCGCACGATGCAGGTGCTCGACTCTTTCTTCACTACGGTGACCTCAGTGACGGAGCGCGTCTGGTGACGCTGCTCGCGCAGATCAAGCCGGACGAGGTGTACAACCTCGCTGCGCAGTCTCACGTCAGAGTGAGCTTCGACGAACCCGAACACACCGGGAACACCACCGGCGTCGGGTCGATCCGACTACTCGAAGCGGTTCGGATGGCCGGACTCGACTGCCGGTTCTACCAGGCATCGAGCTCCGAGATGTTCGGTGCGACACCACCACCGCAGAACGAGGAGACACCGTTCTACCCTCGCTCGCCCTACGGTGCGGCGAAGGTGTACTCGTACTGGATCACCAAGAACTATCGTGAGGCGTACGGGATCTTCGCCGTGAACGGAATTCTGTTCAATCACGAGTCACCCAGGCGTGGTGAGACATTCGTGACGCGGAAGATCACGCGCGCAGTCGCACGTATCAAGGCGGGTATCGAGGATCACCTGTACATGGGCAATCTCGATGCGATTCGCGACTGGGGATACGCGCCGGAGTACGTGGAGGGAATGTGGCGCATGCTGCAGGTCGACGAGCCTGAGGATTTTGTGCTCGCCACCGGTGGCAACTACTCGGTGCGCGACTTCCTCGCCGTCGCTTTCGAACATGCAGGTCTGAACTGGGAAAACCACGTTCGATTCGACGAACGGTATCTTCGGCCGACCGAGGTGGACGCACTGATCGGGGATCCGAGTCATGCCGAGCGCAAGCTCGGTTGGAAGGCCGGCGTCCACACACCCGAACTGGCCCGGATCATGGTCGACGCAGACGTCGAAGCGCTCGAGCACGAAGGGCGACCGTGGATCGACACTCCGGCACTTCCCGACTGGTTGGCGACGCGATGAGTGATTCGTTCGCGCCGCGACCCCTCGATCGAGACGCACCGTTCTACGTGGCTGGACACCGAGGTTTGGTCGGCTCTTCGGTGTGGCGACACCTGGAATCTGTCGGCTTCTCCAGGTTGCTCGGAAAGACATCGGCCGAACTCGATCTACGTGACCGGGAAGCTGTTTTCGATTTCTTCGCCCGCGAAAAGCCGACCAACGTGATCCTCGCAGCGGCAAAAGTTGGTGGGATTGCGGCGAACAGCACGTTCCTCGTCGACTTCCTGTCGGAGAATCTGCGCATCCAGGTGAACGTGCTCGACGCCGCCCTCGCGCATGGTGTCGAGCGTCTCCTGTTCCTCGGATCATCGTGCATTTACCCGAAATTGGCGCCGCAACCGATCAAGGAGGAATACCTCCTCACCGGTCATCTCGAGCCGACCAACGACGCCTACGCAATTGCAAAGATCGCGGGAATACTCCACGTCCAAGCTGCCAGGCGGCAGCATGGTCGCCCCTGGATCTCGGCTATGCCCACCAACCTGTACGGCCCGGGAGACAATTTCTCGCCACGCGGATCGCACGTACTTCCCGCACTCGTTCGGCGTTACGACGAGGCGCAGTCGTCCGCAGTCCAGTCGGTTGTCAACTGGGGGAGTGGCAACCCGCGCCGTGAATTCCTGCATGTCGACGATCTGGCGTCGGCGTGTCTACATCTGCTCGAAAACTACGACGGTGCATCGCATGTCAACGTCGGAACCGGCGAGGATCACACAGTTCGTGAGATCGCTTCGATAGTCGCCGCGGAGGTCGGATACACCGGAGAGACGCGGTGGGACACCTCGAAGCCGGACGGAACGATGCAGAAACTTCTGGACGTGAGCATGATTCGTGAACTCGGGTGGCGGCCGACGATCGGATTACGCGAGGGTATCGCGTCGACAGTCTCGTGGTACCGCGACAACATCGGTGCCGTACGCACCTGAATCGCTTTTCCCATCAACACACTTCGCACACTCTCGAGAAAGCAGATCGAGCAACATGAGCACTCGCATAGCAGTATTCGGCACGGGATACCTGGGCGCGACACACGCGGCCTGTATGGCCGAACTCGGTCACGAGGTCCTCGGAGTGGATGTCGATGCGGCAAAGCTGGAGAAACTGGCAGCAGGTGAAGTTCCGTTCTACGAGCCAGGGTTGGGCGAGGTCCTACGAAGAAACATCGATCGAGGGCGACTGAAGTTCACGTCGTCGTACGAGGAAGCCGCAGAATTTGCGGACGTGTTCTTCCTCGGCGTCGGGACGCCGCAGAAGAAGGGCGAGTTCGCCGCGGACATGACCTACGTGGACGCGGTGATCGAGACTTTGGCACCGCTGCTCACCAAACCCTCGGTCATCTTCGGCAAGTCCACGGTGCCGGTGGGAACCGCGGAACGGCTCGGTAAGCGCGCGCGGGAACTGGCACCGATCGGTGACGGCGTCGAAGTCGCGTGGAATCCCGAGTTTCTCCGTGAAGGATTTGCCGTCCAGGACACGTTGCACCCGGACCGGCTGGTGCTCGGGGTCGATCGAAATGTCCGCGGTCGGGCAGAATCTGTTGCGCGCGAAGTTTATGCAGAGCTCATCGATGAGGGGATTCCGTTTCTTGTCACGGACCTTGCGACGGCGGAGTTGGTCAAAGCGTCGGCGAATGCTTTCCTGGCCACGAAGATCTCGTTCATCAACGCGATCTCCGAAGTGTGCGAGGCCGCGGGCGCCGACGTCACGGTGCTCGCCGACGCGATCGGGCACGACGTTCGGATCGGACGTCGATTCCTCAACGCGGGAATTGGTTTCGGCGGAGGATGTTTGCCGAAGGACATCCGTGCCTTCATGGCCCGCGCCGGGGAACTCGGTGCCGACCAAGCACTGACGTTCCTGCGCGAAGTCGACAACATCAATATGCGCAGACGTACCCGAATGGTCGAATTGGCTCGGGAGGCATGCGGGTCGCTGCTCGGCGCGCGAGTTGCAGTTCTGGGTGCCGCATTCAAGCCTGACTCGGACGACGTTCGTGACTCGCCGGCACTCAATGTCGCGGGTCAGATTCAGCTCCAAGGTGCCGCAGTGAATGTGTACGACCCGAAGGCCATGGACAATTCGCGCGCGCTCTTCCCGACACTGACCTACTCGGCAAATGCGTTGGAGGCCTGTGAAGGTGCCGATGTCGTCCTGGTATTGACCGAGTGGCCCGAATTCTTGAAGTTGCAACCGTCTGATCTCGACTCGGTGGTTCGCAAGAAAGTGATCGTCGACGGGCGTAACTGCCTGTCGCCAGCCGGCTGGCGAGGCGCGGGTTGGACATACCGCGGATTGGGACGTCCGTGAGCACAGGGCACGGTGCCTGCTGCAGTTGATCGATATCGAAGTTGAGAAAGCCCGGTTCGCCCTCGCGGCCTGACCGGCAACAACCGCTCAGACCCGCAGTGGGCATGCGTGAGCCGAAGGAGACATCAAGATGGAAATAATCGACTACCTCAAGATATTACAAGCCAGGTGGCGGACAGTCGCGGTCGTAACCGTGCTCGGAATCCTGGGAGCACTTGGTGCGTCCCTTCTTTCGACACCGATCTACCAGGCCTCGACCCGGTTGTTCGTGTCGACGTCGGCGGGAACCTCGGTCAACGAGGCACTTCAAGGTAGCCAGCTGTCGCAGCAGCGAGTTCTGTCGTATACAAAACTTCTGACGGGTCGAACGCTCGCACAGCGGACGATCGACGAACTGGGGCCGAGAGTGGTCGGCGGGATGTCGGCTGACGAGTTGGCCTCCAAGGTCACTGCAACGTCGGCGCCCGACACTGTGTTGATCGACCTCGCGGTCAAGGACGCGTCACCGGAACTCGCACGCGAGATCGCGAACACTCTCTCATCCGAATTCGTCGCATTGGCAAAGGAACTGGAGACACCCGAGAACGGCGGAACACCGCCTGCGCGTGTGGTCGTCGAGCAGCAAGCTCAAGAGCCGACTGTTCCCGTGTCACCCAAGACTTCGCGCAACCTCGCGCTCGGAGCAGTGGCGGGACTGCTGTTGGGGATCGCTCTTGCGCTGATTCGCGATCGACTCGACAACACGGTGAAGGATCGTCGAACAGTGGAAGAGATCGCGGGTTCGGCGATGGTGGGCACAATCCCGTTCGACAAGGATGTCGAAGTCAACCACACGATTGCTTTCAGTGAAGGTAATTCCGTGAGTGCCGAAGCGTTCCGCGAATTGCGCACCAACCTTCAGTTCCTCGAAGTCGATCACCCACCTCGCGCGATTGTCGTCACGAGTTCGCTTCCCTCCGAAGGTAAGACAACCACGGCAGTGAACATCGCATTGGTCTTGGCAGAGGCAGGTAAATCGGTCTGTCTGATGGAAGGTGATCTCCGGAAGCCGCGGGTATCGAAGTACCTGGGATTGATCGGGAGCGTCGGTGTCAGTTCGGTACTCTCTGGTCAAGCGACCCTGGATGACGTGCTGCAGCCGACCGAATTCGCCGGGCTGACCGTGCTGGCCTCGGGACCGATCCCGCCGAACCCGAGCGAACTGCTCGGCACGGACACGGCCAAACACGTTCTGGAGGAACTGCGGGCGCGATACGACTACGTCATCATCGACGCCTCTCCGCTGCTACCCGTCACGGACGCTGCAGTTCTGGCTGCCATGTCGGACGGCGCTCTGGTGATCGCCCGACACGGCTCCACGAAGCGTGATCAACTGGCGCGCGCCGTCGGAAACCTGCAGAGCGTGGGAGCACACGTCCTGGGCACTGTCATCACGATGACTCCGTCTCGAGGACGTAATGCATACGAGTACAGCTACTCCTACGAGTCGGACAAGTCGCTACCGCAGTTGACCGCGGTGCCGTCGCTCAGCCCTCACCGAAGCGAAGTCGGCTGAGCAACGGGCCCACGAGGTCGGCGATCTGAAGTCCGATCTCGTGAAAGAGCTTCTCTTCCTTACCCATCGGATCCGTGACGTCCTCGGGTTCGGTGGCACGAAAACGCGGTCTGGCGGCGGCGAGATCGTCGACACTGCCGGCGTCGGCGAGCGTGGCCAACCGTGCGGCCTCTCGAAGGGTGAAGGTGCGCTTCAGTCGGGTCGGAGCCATCGCCAGGACTTTGTCCCGGTGACTTTCGGTCATCGTGAGAATGAGATCGGCATCCGCAGCCAGCGCCGTCGTCAGACGTCGGGCTTGAAACTCTCCGGGTTCGCCGCCGAGACCCGCGAGAACCCGTGCCGCAGTCGGCTCGATCGGGTGTCCGACCATCGCCCGGGTGCCGGCACTCGAAGCGGTGAATCCGGTGGCCCCGGCTTCGGCGGCATAGGCACGCGCCAGGCGTTCACCGGTAGGTGATCGGCAGATATTTCCCGTACAGACAAAGAGAACGTGCATGGCAGAAGCATAGGTCGCAGGCGCGACGCACTCGTCGTACGCCCGATGTTGGTTTCGCGCCCACCTCGCGTACGCGTGTCGGAAAGTTCGGGCGCATACCAACAACACATGAAAATGACCGTGTTCGGAACGGGATACCTGGGGGCGACCCACGCAGTGTGTATGGCCGAACTGGGCCACGACGTGCTGGGAGTCGACATCGACCAGTCCAAGGTCGACAAGTTGTCTCGGGGGGAGGTCCCGTTCTTCGAGCCGGGCCTGACCGAAATGCTCGAGAAGAATCTGGGGGCTGGTCGGCTCCGGTTCACGACGTCCTACGCCGACGCCGCGGAATTCGCCGACATTCATTTTGTCGGGGTGGGGACTCCGCAGAAGAAGGGGGAGTACGCCGCGGATCTGAGTCACGTTCATTCGGTGATCGACATGTTGGCGCCGTTCCTCCTACGGCCTTCGCTTATCGTCGGCAAGTCGACCGTCCCGGTGGGGACGGCTGCGGCTCTCGGCGAGCGACTGCGGGCCACTGCGCCCGCGGGTGACGCCGTCGAGGTGGCCTGGAATCCGGAGTTTCTGCGTGAGGGGCACGCCATCGCGGACACCCTGAGCCCTGATCGGTTGGTTCTGGGGGTTGATCGTGATCGACCGGGAAATGCCGAAGGTGTTCTTCGTGAGGTGTACGCCGAGATGCTAGGTGCGGGGGTGCCGTTCCTCGTGACCGATCTGGCTACATCCGAGTTGGTCAAAGGATCTGCGAATGCGTTTCTCGCGACCAAGGTGTCCTTCATCAACGCGATTGCGGAGGTGTGTGAGGCCACCGGCGCCGATGTCTCGATGTTGGCAGACGCTCTGGGATACGACGACCGGATCGGCAGGCGGTTTCTGAATGCGGGCTTGGGGTTCGGCGGTGGTTGCCTGCCGAAGGACATTCGGGCTTTCATGGCACGCGCCGGCGAGTTGGGTGTAGACCAAGCGCTGTACTTTCTTCGTGAGGTCGACAGCATCAACATGCGGCGACGAACAAAAGCAGTGGAACTGGTGACGGCAGCCTGCGAAGGCGGTTTGCTGGGAGCTAACGTGTCGGTGCTCGGGGCCGCATTCAAACCCGAATCCGACGATGTTCGCGATTCGCCTGCGCTGAACGTGGCGGGAATGATGCAGCTTCACGGGGCGGCAGTTACCGTCTTCGATCCGAAGGCGATGGACAATTCTCGCCGACTGTTTCCCACCCTGCACTACGCAACCTCCACGTCAGACGCCTGCAAGAATGCTGATGTCGTTTTGATCGCGACCGAATGGGACGAGTTCGCCTCACTCGTGCCTGCCGATCTGGAACCCCTTGTTCGTCGACGCGTGATCGTCGACGCCAGAAATTGCCTCGATCCGAAGGTCTGGCGTGCCGCCGGATGGAACTATCGCGGATTAGGTCGCTAGGTCGAACGTCCAGGTTGCGAAAAAGTAGCTGCATCTGGCTGTTAGATGCGACGCGCGAACCTCGCGGACCACCCCTAGTGGGTAGACTTCCGGCCGGGGAATGACGGGGTCTGCTGACAAGACCCGTCCACGGTCGACGAAGGTGGATCATGAACTTGGTTTTGGGCGTGACGGTGGGAGCCAGCGCTGTGCGTTTGGCGCGACCGGGGACGCCTGACCACAGCGGTCCGGTGTTTCGATCGAGATCGGTTGAGCGGGGGCGGGACGTCCCGGAGGACATCGCTGCAGAAGCGACCCGAGTGGCGTTGTCCGAGAATGCCGAACTCAGCAGTCATACGGTCGTCGTCTACCGGGATCAAGCGCAAGCCGGTGCACTCCAGACCGCGTTCGAACAGAAAGGTGTCGACAACTTCGAGTTGGTTCCCGAAGTTTCGGCGACGCTCCGGATGCTCGAGGAACCCGGTGCGCTGACCGACCAGAACACGCTTGTCGTCGTCGACATGGGTAGTTCGGGATCGACGATCAGCGTTGTGGACAGGCATACGAGGTCTACCGTCGTGACCGCTCGGTCGACTCGGGTCAGTGGAGACCACTTCGACGACCTCGTCTACTCCGACCAAACGGTGCGTCGCCGAATTGCGACGCCGGCCGACCCGGGCGGCGACTCCGAACTGCAGGCGCGATGCCGACTTGCCAAGGAACAGCTGTCCACACGGAGCGCCGTGTGCCTGCCCGGCCCTGGTGGGCTTCTCTTGCTGTCGCGGGAAGTCTTCGATTCCCTGGTCATCACGTCGGTGGAGGCATTTGCGCGAGAAATACGCGAGGTCATCGCTACGTCCGGCCGCAACCCGGACGCGATTGTCCTCATCGGCGGCGGCGCGCGCGTCCCGATCGTGCGGGCGACTCTCGCGGCGTGGCTCGATTGCCCCGTCATCGCGCCCGAGCAGCCTGAACTGGTGACCGCACAAGGTGCTGCGCTGATCGCGGAGTTGTCCGTGACGCCGTCGTCACGCCCGGTCGCCGCGCCGGTTCAGGTCCCGGCGGTGGCGCCGATCTTCGCGCCTTATCCGATTCACACACCGGCGGAGGTGCCCGTCCCGGTACAGGCGTTCAGTCATGGAGGAGTCGCGACGCTCCCCGAATCAGAGCGACCGAAAGCTGCGCCGGAGGTTGCTGCCGAGGTGAAGTCTGTTCCGCAGGAACAGAGGTCGAGTCCGTACGCTGCGGAACTGCCGCAGCCACGACCGAACCGACACGAGCAACGATTCGACCAAAGTGCAGATTTTGTCGTCACTGACAGTGAACCGGTCACGGACGGGTTCGGGGCCGAGCAGGACGCCGATACCGTGGCCGTGATGGTTGACGCCCAGGCGTACTCGGCAGTGCGCGAAGACAAGGGAGTCGGAGCAGGGACCGCACACCCGTCGTGGCTCGCCGGAACACAGACTGTGGAAACCACATCCACCGAGCTTAGGAATCCACTGCGTTTTGCCGGCCTCGGCGCCGGTGTGATCGCGGCAGTCGTCATCGTCGGACTGGGGTTGGGCTACGGCGGAAAGGTCTTCGGAGACTCCGAACAAGCCGGACCTGTGGCAACCGAGGTGACTACGACGGCCCCGACGACCACGACCACTCCGCCGGCGCCGACCACAACGACGCCGCCTCCGACTACGACCGAGGAAGCCCCACCCGTCGTCGAGGCACCGCCGGTTGTGCAGGACACCTACGTGCCGCCGGCGCCAGCACCTGCGCCTCCGCCGCCCGCGATCTACATTCCCGGACTGCCGCCGATTCTGTTGCCGGTCCTTCCTCCGATTCCTGGACTCTGAGGCCGGCCCTCAGCGTTTGGAGTGGCGTCCACCTGAAGTCGAACCGGCCTGGACCGCACTACCGGGTGGCCGCGCGAGAATCACGGCGATGGCAGTGGTGAGCGGAACCGAAAGAGCCAGAGCTATTCCGCCGACCGCGGACCGTACGATTTCGATCGCGACGGCGTCACCGACCAAAACGTCCTGAAGCGGGCGCCCGCTGACACTGAAGAGCAGCAGCAACGGCAGAGCCCCGCCCGCGTACGCGAGAACCAAGGTGTAGACCGTGCTGGCGATGTGATCGCGTCCGACCCGCATCGCACCGCTGAAGACTTTTCGGCGGGACGCATGCTTGTCGAGTTCGGCCAACTCGAACGCCGAGGATGCCTGGGTGATGGTGACGTCGTTGAGGACGCCCAGTGAGCCGATGATGAATCCCGCCAACAGCAGGCCGGTGATGTCTATGTGCTCGATGTACGTCTGAACATTGGTGTTCTGCTCTTCGGACAAGCCGGTGAGATGAGTCAGTTCGATACAGAGGTAGGAGAGAACGGCAGCGAGCACCATCGCGGCGAGGGTACCCAGCAATGCCGAACTGGTTTTCAACGAGACGCCATGCGCCAGATAGAGAACCGCGTACAAGATCACCGCCCCGGCGACCAGTGCAACGGGTATTGCAGGCTTGCCGTCCAGTAAGGCGGGGAGGAGAAATCCGACGACAACGCCGAAGGCGATCACCAGGCCGACAAGTGCGCGCAGTCCGCGCCACCGCGCAACGGCGATGATGACGACGGCAAACGCGATGACGATCAGCGCCAGCGGGAGTCCACGCGAATAGTCCTCGAAGGAGTACTGCGTATTGCCGTTCGGGTCCGTCTGACGCACGAGTCGAATGTGGTCACCCACGCGAAGGTCCGGCTGACCGGCACCTGGAATGACCTCGAGCAATGTCTTCGTTCCGGCATTAGGCCCGGATTCGATATCGACGATACTTCGCTGACATTGATAGGCAGAGGTGGGTGGCGGTTGCGGTGCGCCGACGAATACCCTTCCAGCGGAGGAGCTTCCGCAGTCGCCGAGGTCCTGCATCGTGACAGTGCCCGCTTCGGTTTCCACCGAGCTGCCGTCGGCGTTCTGAAACGGGAGCGGGACGGGAATGGTGTTCTTGTCCGGCCACAGCGCGATTGCTGCTGCGACGACGACCATACCGATGACGACGAGCAAGCCGATGACGACGCGGGATGCGGTGGGCCCGATCTGAATGGGTCCGCCGTGGCCGTGGCCGTGACTCATCGGAAACGGAGTGTCGGACTGGGGATTTGCACCGGTGCAATGTTATCGGCTCCGAAGCGAATGATCAGCTTCTGTGGATAGTGTCGATCGACGGCAGTTTTGATCGACGGCAGTTTTGATCGACGGCAGTGTTGGCACAGGCAATAACCGGGAGAGAAGTACCGAAAAGTGAAAACTGGGATTGGTCGAGCTGGGTGGCGGGGAACAGGGGGGGTTGTCCCCGCCACCAACCTGGTATCCACAGGGGGGGGAGGGATACCAGGTGCTCGCGGCACCGAAGTGCTGATAACTAATGTACCCAATTTCAAACCGATTTGGCGCGTTGTCCAACTACCAATTTCACAACGAATCACGTACCGGTTGGACCGTTTTCACATCAGGGCAGGTCACTAATTAGTTAAAGTGTCAATCAAACCGCGTGGTTTGCGAAATATGTGACCAAGGTCGCACAAATGCCCCGCCGTTTTACGTTTACGGGGCATTTGTACAACGAATTGTTTACTCGATTTCGCCCGGATTCGGCCGGAGAATCTACTGCTTGTAACTGGTGAGGAAGTTGCCGAATCGTTCGATGGCCACGGCAAGATCTCGGGCCCATGGGAGCGTCACGATCCGAAGGTGATCGTGGTTCGGCCAATTGAATCCGGTGCCCTGAACCATCAGGATCTTCTCCTGGAGAAGCAGGTCCTGAACCAACTTCTCGTCGTCGTGGATCTCGTAAACGTTCGGATCCAGACGAGGGAACGCGTAGAGCGCGCCGCGAGGTTTCACGCACGAGACACCAGGAATCATGTTCAGCCGCTCCCAGGCGACGTCGCGCTGTTCGAGCAGGCGGCCGCCGGGCAGGATCAGGTCCTCGATGCTTTGGTGTCCGCCGAGAGCGACCTGAATGGCGTGCTGTCCGGGAACATTGGGGCACAGCCGCGTCGACGCCAGGAGGTCGAGCCCCTCGAGGAAGCCGGCCGCATGATCCTTCGGTCCGGTGATCGCAACCCAGCCGGAGCGGTAGCCCGCGACACGGTAGGCCTTCGAGAGGCCGTTGAACGTCAGGCACAGCAGATCAGGGGCAAGCGTCGCCAGTGAGATGTGCTTTGCGTCGTCGTAGAGGATCTTGTCGTAGATCTCGTCGGCGAGCAGCAGAAGCTGATGCTTGCGCGCCAGATCGACCAACTGCTGCAGAACCTCCATCGAGTAGACCGCACCCGTGGGATTGTTCGGGTTGATGACGAGGAGAGCCTTGGTCTTGTCGGTGATCTTGGATTCGATATCGGCGATATCGGGATTCCAGTCGTTGGCCTCGTCGCAGAGGTAATGGACGGGTGTGCCGCCGGACAAGCTCGTCATCGCCGTCCACAACGGGTAGTCGGGCGCTGGGATCAGCACCTCGTCGCCGTTGTTGAGGAGAGCTTGCATCGTCATCGTGATCAGCTCGGATACACCGTTGCCGAGGTAGATGTCGTCGACGTCGAGCTCGGGGAAGCCGGGAACCAGCTCGTATCGCGTCACGATCGCGCGCCGCGCCGACAGAATGCCCTTGGATTCCGAATAGCCCTGCGCATAGGGCAGAGCAGCAATCATGTCCCGCATGATCACATCGGGAGCATCGAATCCGAACGGTGCCGGGTTGCCGATGTTGAGCTTGAGGATCCGGTGCCCTTCCGCCTCCAACCGGGCGGCATGCGCGTGCACCGGTCCACGGATTTCGTACAGGACGTTCTGGAGCTTCGACGACTGCTCCAGCTCGCGCTGCGGCTGACGATGGCGGGCGGGTTCTGGTGTGCTCACGAGTTACATGATCCCACCACTGTGCAAGTGCATTGTCGGGGACTGTGCAAGTGCATTGTCGGGGACCGTCTCGCACGACCCGTTGGCTATTGTCGAGCGATGACCCCGAGCGAGCAGATTGCAGCCCCGTACGGATCGTGGACTTCGCCGATCACAGCAGCTGATCTCGCTGCAGGCGGGCACCCAGTCGAGGGCGGACGATATGTCGGCGACGAGATCTGGTGGGCCGAACTCCGGCCGACCGAGAGCGGTCGGACGTCGATTCGTCGGTCTGGTCTCGACAACCAACCCGTCGACATTCTCCCTGCGCCATGGAATGCGCGGACCAGGGTTCATGAGTACGGCGGTGGCGCCTGGACCGTCACGGAGTCCGGGAAACTGGTCTTCAGTGAATTCTCCGATCAACGTGTGTACGTCCTCGACGGCCTCACTCCGCGGGCTCTGACGCCAGAGCCGGCGTCGCCGGCCGCGCTGCGGTACGCGGACCTGCAGATCGTGAACGGCGAGGTGTGGGCGGTTAGGGAAGCGCACGCTGTCGACGGGACGATCACTCGCGACATCTGTGCGATTCCGCTGGACGGCTCCGGTGAGATTCGCTCGATCGTCGGCGGCTCCGATTTCCTCTCCTCACCGAGGCTTTCGCCGAGCGGAACCAAGATCGCCTGGATCGCGTGGGATCATCCCCAAATGCCCTGGGACGGTACCGAACTACGGGTCGCTCCACTCGTCGACGGCGTCGCGCAAGCGTATTCCGTGCTGGTCGGTGGATCCGAAGAGTCTGTCCTGCAACCGGAGTGGATCACCGACGACGAGCTCTACGCAATCAGTGATCGCAGCGGCTGGTGGAACATCTATCGCGTCGGCGCCGAGATCACCCCGATCTGCCCGACGGATGCGGATTTCGGTGGGCCGCAATGGCGATTCGGCGCGCGCTGGTTCGTCGAACTCGACAACGGACACCTTCTCACCGCACGCACCGTGGGAACCGACACACTGGCGGTACTCGACCCGGCGTCGGGAGAACTGCGCGACATCGCGATCCCTGGCGTCACCAGCATCGGCCTCATGCAGGTCCGTGGAGACCGGCTGCTGCTCACCTCGGGCGGAGCAAAGCTGGCGGGTGCGCTACGTGAATTGAACCTCGGTACCGGCGAACTCGAAGAAATCCGTTCTTCGGTCGAAGAATTGCCCGAGTCCGCCTATCTCCCGGAAGCGCGGGCCGTCGTCGCCCACGGACAGGGGCGAGAAGTGCATGCCGTCGCGTATCCGCCGCGCAGTCCGCGATACAAAGGTCTCAACGGTGAACTGCCGCCGTACGTCGCGTTTGTTCACGGTGGCCCGACGGCGCACGTAGCACCGGCACTGAACCTCGTCTACGCCTTCTTCACCAGCCGCGGAATCGGCGTCGTCGACGTGAATTACGGAGGGTCGACCGGTTACGGACGGGAGTATCGCAACCGACTGCGTGGACAGTGGGGCGTCGTCGACGTGCAGGATGTCGTCACCGCCGTCACCGGGTTGGCCGAGCAGGGACTTGCCGATCCGGCCCGCCTTGCCATCGAGGGCGGATCTGCCGGTGGATGGACCGTTCTGGCCGCGCTGACAACCTCCGACGTGTTCGCTTGTGGTGCTTCCTATTTCGGCGTGGCCGAACTGGACCTGTTCGTGCAGGAAACTCACGATTTCGAATCGCGCTACGTCGACGGTTTGATCGGCCCGCTGCCGGAATCTGCCGATCTGTATGCGGAACGTGCTCCGCTCAACAACGTCGACGGGTTGAACTGCCCGGTGTTGCTGCTCCAGGGTCTCGACGATCCGATCGTGCCACCCTCGCAGGCGGAGCGATTCCGAGATGCCCTGGTGGCCAAGGGCATTCCGCACGCGTACCTGGCATATGAGGGTGAATCCCACGGATTCCGCAAGCAGTCGACCATCATCAGCTCACGTAACGCCGAGTTGTCCTTCTACGGGCAGGTACTAGGATTCACCCCACCCGGCATTCCGGCACTGGAGCTGTGGGAGCCGGCTGGTACCTGACCGGCCCGCGCGAGAAGGCCGCCGTGATCCGACCTGCCACCACCGAAGGAGTCGACAGGTCGGACCAGGTCCACCTCGCTACCTGCCAACCTGCGTCACGGAGCCGGTCTTCGCGGAGTTTCTCGTTCCAGAGCACGTCCTCGGCGCTGCGACCGGCGGGCACCAGTCGGCCGTACTTGATGCGACCGTCGAACTCTCCGACAGTGCGCTGTTCACGCCACAGGAAGTCGACGCGACCGACCAGCGCGCGAGCGTCGTGGATTTCGACCTGTGGCTCGGGGAGCGGCAAGTGCTCGCGGATGAACAGCGCGAGGCTGCGTGATTCGCCGACGCTTTCGATACGGGAGTCCATCGCAGCGAGGGCGTGAAGCGCGTGTCGATGTCGCGGGTGGTTCGGGCTGAGCACAATCGAGTCCGTGAGCGCTTCCGTCGTCAAGGACGACCGGTGCAGTGCTGAATTGCCAACCACGAGAGCCTGTTCGAAAGGTAGCACTCTGGCGAGATCGGCAACTGTGCGAGCCTGAGTCGTGACGCGCAGACCATCGACCTCGGTGATCTCGTTGTCCGTCAGCGATGCCGAGTGCACGTGACGTCGAGCGGACTTTCGGCCACCACCTCGCCGGTTCCGGGACAGGTGGACGACCTCGAGCGGAGTGTTCCAGAGTTCGAAACCGTGCAGAACCGCAGCCGAGATGTGGCTGACAGCGGCACCGGTTGAAGCGGCGCAGGCCACGGCCTCGGTCCGCAATCGATGTCGTCCGTACGCGTCGAGGCGGGACAGGTGGCCGCTGTCCACGTACGCACCACGATGGATTCTGGCCCAGGTTCCACTGGCGCAGGCCTGCCGGATCTCGGCATCGGTGCGACCGATCGAAAGTTGGTCCGGCCTGCGGATGATAGGTGTCTGTTCCCCCATGCCGATCGATCTTGGTGCACGTGGCGACGAGAGGGAAGTGGTGATCCGGAGGTTGTGGATAAGTTCGAGTGAGCACCACTTGTCCACAGTGCGAACTGGTTTCATCCCGTTGGAGGGGGTGTTGAGTAGACGGAAACGGTGGCCGGTTCTCGACGTTGCGCTCGGGTGTTCCTTGCGTTCGGAGCGTTTGCGTGCCACGCTGTAGAACTATGACTACAGGAAAGGCGGACACCGCCACCGTCGCGTGAGCGCCGCACCGATTCGCTCGTCGGCATCACGTCGAGCGACATTGCCCGAGAACTTCAAATTCTTCGATGAAGACAGTCTGGCCTTGGAAAAGATCCGCGACGTTTGGCTCGAACGCGGATTGTGTACTCGTCCTGCTGATCGAAACACCGCAGAATTCTCTGTCTCGCAACTGTATCGGCGGTCCGGATTCCCGAAACCGGAGTTCGTCTGGGTTCCGTCTCCCCGTGCCGGTTCGGACCTGATCGTCACCGAAGGACTGTCGACCAAGATGTCCTTGGACGGCGCCGGACTCGACTGCGCATCTGGGTATATCGCGAGCATGTTTGCTGCATCGCGCCGCCGCATGGACACGCGAATCGAACGTCGGAGAACTGGCTGGCAGATAGAACGCCGACAGAGGGAGCGCCTGATCAGGGCGTCCGTTTGGGAATCGTTGCACACCACGCTGTTCGACGGCGTCGCAGCTGCGATACGAACGATGTTGACCCCGGTGGCAGGCAGGGTGACCTGGTACGGACAGCAAGAAGCCCATCGAATCGCGTACTACGACACGTTCCGCCGATATGGTCTTGCAACATTCGAGTCGGAAGACCGTGAGCTTCTCGACGTGCAAACGGCGCTGGCTGACTCGACCGGGTGGTGGTGGGCGTTCGACAATGTGTGCATCATGGCTGAACGACCCACCGCCTTACATGCCGAACCGATTCCGGGCAGCGCGCAGGGAGCGCGGCGGTTGCACCATTCTGATTCCCCCGCAATCGAATTCGACGACGGCACAAACGCGTTCGTTCTGCACGGGGCGATCGTTCCCGACTGGGTGGTGCTCGACCCGAACCCCGACCGGATCGCGCAGGAGCGCAATGTCGAGATCCGCCGATGTGCGATCGAGCGCATCGGCTGGGATACCTACATCGAGATTGCCGGACTGACACTGGTCGACGAAACTGACGATCCCGGCAATGCAGGTTGTCTGCTTCAGCTCTACGCGTCACCGGAAGCCTGGGGCCGAAGTGGACGAATCCTGCTCGCGGTCAACGGCTCTCTCGAGCGCGATGGGCATCGACGGCGATATGGTCTTCACGTGCCGGGATGGTTCACGTCCGCGATGGATGCCGCCGGATGGACCTACGGCATCACCGGTGCCGACTATGCACGCCTCGTTCGCCGAACCTGAACGTCAAACGCACCCCAACCTCAAACCCCTGGTGATACTTATGAGCTCGAACATGACCTTGTCCGCTCTTACCACCCTCACCGGCCTCGATGTCTTCGACTATCTCGACAAGGAAGTGTCCATTCCTGTGGTCGACGGTCTTCAGGCACAGGGCGATCTGATCGTGATCCCGTTCTCGCTGCTTGCAAACATCGTCGCGCCTCTGCCGTGGACTCGATCAGTGAACGTTCCGCTCTCCGGAGTGGAACTGCTGCGAAGTGCGGCGGGCGGGAACCCTCACAGCTTGGTTGCGGACGCAGGTGAGTGCACCTGGTCGACGCCGGTGAAAGATGCGCGGGGCCTTGCACTCGGCGTGGTCGACACCCGGGTGACTGCGTACCTCATCCATCCGGAGCACGGCGCGACCGGCATCGCTCCGGGGCGTTACGTCATCGGACGGCAGCAGGAAAGGGGTGTCGGGCGTGCGCGCGGTGCGGTGATGCTTGTCGCTGATTGACACGCAGGCCTCGAGTTGGCGGGGGAGTGAGCACCACTTGCGTAGGGCTAGCACCGGTTTCCGTGTGCTGCACGGTGTGTTGGGTCGAGGGAAAGGGTGCTCGGTCGGCTAGGGGCTCCCATACAAACGCGAATGCCCCCACCATGACGGTGAGGGCATTCGCGGGTGGTGCGTCTACTTCTTGCGACCGGGAGCCTTTGCGCCGGCCTTGAATCCGAGTCCGCCTGCCTTGGGGGCGGGCGGCGCGGCAGCAGGTGCCGGAGCTTCCGCGGGTGCGGACGCCTCAGCAGGTGCTTCGGCAGGTGCTTCTGCCTTCACGGGTTCGGCCTTCACCGCCGGTGCCTCCGCAGCCGGCGCCGGGGCCGCAGCGGGAGCTGCCTTCCGAGCGCCGGGAGCCTTTGCGCCCGACTTGAATCCGAGTCCGCCGGCCTTGGCGGCAGGCGGAGCCTTCGGGGCTTCCGCCTCGGCGGCCGGAGCCTCTGCCGGAGCAGCAGCAGGTGCTTCAGAAGCAGGGGCTGCCTTCGCTCCAGGAGCCTTGGCCCCGCCCTTCATCTGCAGTCCCTTGCCGCCGGGAGCCTTGGCGCCGGACGCCAGGCCCAGACCCTTCGGCTTGGCGACGGGCGCAGCAGCTTCGGGTGCAGCAGCCTCAGCAGCGGGAGCTTCCGCTGCCGGTGCGGCAGCGGCCTTGGCTCCGGGTGCCTTGGCGGCGCCCTTCATCTGCAGTCCCTTGCCGCCGGGAGCCTTGGCTCCGCCCGCAAGACCGAGGCCCTTTGGCTTTGCCGCCGGTGCGGCGGGTGCTGCGGCTTCGGCAGAGGGAGCTGCGTCGGCTTCGGCAGGAGCTGCCTTCTTGGCGCCGGGAGCCTTTGCCCCGCCCGCCATTCCGAGTCCCTTGCCGGGTGCCTTGGCGCCGGGAGCTTTCGCTCCGGGTGCCTTGGCGAGGCCCTTCATGGCCAGGCCCTTGCCGGCGGGAGCGGCCTTGGCTTCCGGCGTCGCGGCGGCTTCCTCGACTTCGGCGACCCGATCCTGCTCGACGGTTTCGGCCTTTGCCTCAGCAGCGACCGGTGCCTTCTCCCGCGGGATCACCTTGATGTTCTCGGTGAGCTTGGCGGGTTCGAGACGGGTGACGGAGTTGAGCATCAGCTGTGCGACATCGACAACCTCGACGCCTTCGCCCTGGCCTTGCTCCTGGCGGGCAGTGACGCCGTCGGTGAGCATGACGCGGCAGAACGGGCAACCCGTGGCGATCTTCTTGGGGTTGGTGGAGAGCGCTTCGTCGACGCGGTCGACGTTGATGCGCTTGCCGATGTTCTCTTCCATCCACATGCGGGCGCCACCGGCACCACAGCACATGGAACGTTCACCGTGACGCGGCATTTCGACGAGCTTGGCGCCCGAGGCTTCCATGAGTTCACGGGGAGCGTCGTAGACCTTGTTGTGGCGTCCGAGGAAGCACGGGTCGTGATAGGTGACGTCTTCGCTCACGGATGCAACGGGGATCAGCTTCTTCTGGCGCACCAGACGGTTGAGCAGCTGGGTGTGGTGCACGACCTCGTAGTCGCCGCCCACCTCCGGGTACTCGTTGCCGAGGGCGTTGAAGCAGTGCGCACAGGTGACGACGATCTTGCGCTTCTTTTTCTCGATACCGTCGAAGACGGAGTTGAGCATCTCGATGTTCTGCATCGCGAGCTGCTGGAACAAGAACTCGTTGCCGGCACGACGAGCGGAGTCGCCGGTGCAGGTTTCGTCGGCGCCGAGAACCATGAACTTCACTCCCGCGGTGGCGAGTAGCTCGGCAACGGCCTTGGTGGTCTTCTTGGCACGGTCTTCGTAGGCACCGGCGCAGCCGACCCAGAAGAGGTACTCGTAGTCCTCGAAGCTGTCGGCATCCTTGCCGAAGACGGGGATCTCGAAGTCCATCTCGCCTATCCAGTTGAGACGGTCCTTGGAGTTCTGACCCCAGGGGTTGCCCTTGTTCTCGAGGTTCTTGAACAGGCCGGCGAGCTCGGAGGGGAACTCCGACTCGATGAGGACCTGGTAGCGGCGCATGTCGATGATGTGGTCGACGTGTTCGATGTCGACGGGGCACTGCTCGACGCAGGCGCCGCAGTTGGTGCAGCTCCACAGGGTTTCGGCGTCGATGACCGGGGCCATCTCACCTTCGACGGTCTCACCGACGAGCTTGCGGTCGGCCTCGAGTCGTGCGGCCTCCGGGATCGCGGCGAGGGCGCCTTCCTTGACGTTGCCTTCGGCGTCGACGAGACCGATCTCGTCGCCGCCCATGTCCTTGCGTCCACCGGCCAACAGATACGGGGCCTTGGCATAGCCGTGGTCACGAAGCGACATGATGAGCAGCTTGGGGGAGAGCGGCTTTCCGGTGTTCCACGCGGGGCACTGGGACTGGCAACGCCCGCACTCGGTGCAGGTGGTGAAGTCGAGCCAGCCCTTCCAGGAGAAGTCTTCGATGTTTCCGGCGCCGAGGGTGTCGGTGTCGGGATCGACGTTGTCCATGGTGAGGGCTTTGCCCTTGGACATCATGGGCTTTGCGGCGCCGAGGGCGACGGTGCCGTCGTCCTCACGCTTGAAGTAGATGTTGAAGAACGCCGAGAAGCGGTGCCACGCGACACCCCAGGTGATGTTGCGGCCCACGATCGCGAGCCAGATCATGCCGGTCATCAGCTTGACGAACGCGAACACCGAGATCATGACGGGGCTGGCGGGAAGCAGTTTGGCGACCTGCATGGTGAAGAAGTCGGTCCACGGGTTGGCGTGGCCGTAGGTCGCGATCTTGCCGGCCTTGACCATGATCATGCCCAGGCCCTCGAGCAGGACGATGCCTTCGATGACGTAGGCAGCCTTGAAGTTGGAGCCGCCGAAACGGGACAGGCGCGCGGGCAGACGCGGGTGGTTGAGCTGACGGATCACGATCAGCGTGGTGATACCGATGACGGTGCCAAGGCCGAGGATCTCGTCCCACAGGTGCCACGCCCACGTGTTACCGAAGATGGGCCAGTGGAACTCGGGGTTGAACGTCTGGCCGTAAGCCTCGAACCACAGCAGGAATCCGCCGAGGAAGCCGACCATGACGAGCCAGTGGGCCCAGCCGACGCTGCGGAACTTGTTCATGCGCGTGTGCGCGATGAACTCGATGATCATCTGCTTGAAGCGAGGGAAGAACGGGCGCCATCGATCGGGTGCCGACTGGCCGATGCGCACGGTGTTGAACATCCTCAATGCACCTGAGAGGAAGATGTACCAACACACCAAGCTCAGCAGTGCACCAATCGTGCCCAACGTAATCGTCAGGGCATTCATGTCGCGGCCTTTCGTTTCAGGGCGACGCGTCGGCCACCTCGGGACAGCCCACTGATACTAACCTGCGTTATGTTACCCGCCAGTAACTAGCATTACCAGCCTATAGGTACCGGCTGGTAACCGCTCGTGGCCTGGAGAGATCAATCTTCTGCGTCGGACGGGCTTGGCCAGACGCAGACATGTCTGGTCGTCACGTTAGGCGGTGCCCATCAGGTGTCCATCTGTCAGGCAGCCCTAACTCGGGTTCCGAGCAGGTGAGGCCAACCGACCGGCTGTTATCGTTACGCCCGTCACGCACAGGGGACACGGGTGGTGTGAGTCATCGACTTGCGCCTGCCCGATCCCGGGGAGGATTGAAAATGTTCATTCGTAAAGCTGCGGCCGTCGCAGCGATGACCATTGCCGCTACGGGCATCGCTGCAGGTACTTCTTACGCAGCTCCGGAGACGTCACCCGACGTTTCGTACACCGCCGAGGTCGTCGACCAGGCTGTCGTCACCACCATCGACGCCGGAGCATTCCGAGTCTCGGGTGACGGAACACACGTCGACCTGCAGAACAGCCAGGGCGCAACTCTCGTGAGCCTGCCGCTCGCGTTCAACCTCGGCGACGTTCAGTTCCCGTTCGACGAGACCGTCAGTGAGGACGGCAAGACCCTCACCCTCAAGCCGAACCTGGATCCGGCCAGCTCCAAGCCGAAGCCGGTCGCTGCCGAGTTCACCCCGGTCGCTTCGCCTGACGAGGATCAGAAGGCCATCGAGAAGTTCCAGTCACAGCTCGGGCTTGCCACGCAGATCGGCAGCCTCACCGGCACGATCGTCGGTGCAGTCATCGGGTGCATCGTGGGTCTGCCCGGCCTGGTTATCGGCTGCCTGCCCGGCATGGTCACCGGCGCCGGTATCGGTGGAGTCGCCGGTACCATCCTCGCCGGCGGTGGAACCGCCATTGTCGCGGGTATGGACCTGATCAAGGTCCTGAACGCTCCGGCTGGAACAACTCTCTTCCAGTAGAACGTCACGGACTCCGAAACGGGCGCCACACCTTCAGAAGGTGTGGCGCCCGTTTTGCTACCTCAGGGAATGTGTGCGATCAGTAGTCGCGAACCTTCAGGCCCGGATTGGCCGCGAGGATGTCGTTGATCGGCGTCGCGTACTGCGTCGGTGCTTCCTGTCCGAACAATGTCTCGGCCTGAGCGATCTCGCACAGGGGCGAGGTGGCGACGTTGGAGGCACTCGTGATGCCCACTGCCAGCGTTCCGGAGACGATGGGGCCACCGCTGTCACCCTGCAGGACGCAGATGTTGGTGGTGAAGCCGTTGTCGAGGGTGTGATCCAAAACCTTGGCGACGCGGTTGACGCCGGTGACGACGCCACAGCTGAAGCCGGTGGTCGACCCTGCCTTGCAGACCGGGGCGCCCACAACAGGATCGGCGGTACCGGTGATGTTGACCGAGCGGTTGAACGGGACCCGCACGCTGTTGTTCTCGAAGCGGTACTTCGCGTTGTCGTCGATGTTGATGATCGAGTAGTCGCGTCCGTCGAAGCTGCTCTTGGCGAAGTATCCGACGCGGGGTCCTGTCTGGTTGTTCACCATCGGGAAGACCTGGCTGGAGTTCGAGGTGCCGGCGGCGGCGCGGTTGGGATCACAGTGGCCGGCGCTGATGTTGACCGTGCGTCCTGAACCGTCGGTGCCGTTGAAGCCGAACGAACAACGCAGCCCGGTGTTACCGGAGGTTGCGCCGAAGGCGTCTCCGCCCAGTGCGGCGTCGCCGGTGGCGGACCCGGTTGCGGGGATGAGGTCCGCGACGATCGGGGGAACCAGCAGCGGAGCAGCGGTGTGTACAACAGTCCGCTTCAGGAATTCAGGCAATTCGATGCCGGCGGCAGGATCGGCCGTGAGGGCGACTCCGTTGCCGACTACGTCGACGGCAATTCCACGCACGAGGTCAGCGACCTCGGCAGGCTGCGAATCGAGCCACGTGTTGAGCGCCGAGAGCTGACCCTGCAGAGCCTGCTCGCTCTGAGCGACGTCCTTGACCTCGAAGCCGGCCTTCTCGGCGGCCTCGCGGGCGGCGTCCTTGTCTCGACCGTCAGCGAGAGCGACGACGCCCTTGCCGAGGTCGTCGAGCCAGACACCGGCAAAGGAGTCGGGGAACTGGACGCGCGCGATGGCGGCGAACTCGGCGAGCTTCTGCGCGAGCTCGGAACGCGAGACGAACTGGTCGGGCGTCAGCGCCAAGTCATGCTGTAGAGCTTCGGCGAGTTCGACGGGCAGATGGGCTGCCTGATCGGATACCCCGGATTCGTTCGGTTCTGCGTTCGCGACCGCGGTAATCGGTCCGAGGAGCAGCAGCGCGGCCGAACCGAACACTGCGGCACGACGTGCGATGGAGCTTCGCATGAGGGCCTTTCCACTTCGTTGACCGCGTACCACCCCCCTGGGAGCACACGGATACGGCTCACGGACTTGTGGTGAGCCGATCACAGTCGACCATGACTATATGGGTTCGAACGCACTAATCCCACCCGTTACACAAGCGCGCAGCGGGGACTCCGACCGACAACAGCACTGTGCCCGCCGATCGAGAAACGGATCGGCGGGCACAGTGAGTAGCTCAGGGCTGGGTCAACCCGCAGTGCGAACGCGGATTCCGGAACCGACACCGCCGCCGGATGCGCGATCTGCCGCGTCGAGAATGTCTCCGACCGGAATGCCGAGATTCGAGGTTCCGCCCGAGGTCGCCAATACCAGGTTCGCTTCGTTGCAACTCGGGGCGCCGCTGCTGTTGGAGCCGCTGGTGATGCCCAGCGCCAAGGTTCCGGAAACGATGGCGCCGCCACTGTCGCCGGCGAGGGTGCACGCGGTACCGGCGAATCCGCGGACTGTTCGCGAATCACCGTCCGCCATGACCAGCTGTGTTTCGACGCGATCCGCCGCCACGACGCCACAGGTGAAGGACGACGTCTGGCCCGACTTGCAGATGGGGGCGCCGATCACGGGACGTGCTGTTCCGGTGATCGCGAGGGTGGTTCCGTTGGCGCCGCGGACGGCAGCGCGATCGAGGCCCGCATCGATGCCCGGCTGGTCGAACTTGATGACCGAGTAATCGAGATCGCCGGCGTTGTTGCCGACGGAAGACTGTGAGAAGGCGCCGATCAACTGACTGTCGTCGACGTTCGCGTGATTCGGCAGGTAGACCGGCGACTTCGAACCCTCGGCCGGATTGCAGTGTCCAGCACTGATATTGAGTGCGTTGTTCTGATTGTCGACGGCGTTGAACCCGAACGAGCAGACCGAGATGTTCTCGGTCGGCGTCTCGCGAATGGGGCCCGTCGACGTGATGTAGGTGTCGCCGCCGAGTGCCCGGGGATCAACCGATCCGCCACCGTCCGGGCTGAGAACGATCTTGGTGTTCTCGAGCAGGGTCGGAAGATTGAGTGCCTGCCCGACGGGGCTGTTCGCGACGTCGATGACAACCTGGTTGTTCAGGACGTCGATAGTCGCCGAATTGACTGCGCGTGAGATTTCCTTGGGCAGCCCGGCAATCCATCCGTTGACGTCGGCCAGTGTCTTCTCGAGAGTGTCGGCGGAGACGGGGGCGACGTGCGTGCGGTAACCGTCGTCGGCGGCGATGCGTGCAGCTTCGGTAGTGGTGACGGCTACGACGGGTTGACCGTCGAGTCCCATCCACGAGCCGGCGTAGTCGCCAGGACGCTCGGACTTGAAATCCTGGGCGTACGCACCGAGCTCCTGAGCTTTGGCAGCGCGGTCCAGGTACTCCTGCGGGGAGATCTTCAGATCGCGGGTGATCGCCTCGACAAGCTCAGCCGGAAGCTGGTCGGCTTCGAGCTGTTCGACATGCGTGTCGGAGGCGGGCTCTGCCGATGCCGTCGTGATGAATGGAGCTGCGAGCAGTAGTGCCGAGGCGCCGACCACAGCGGTGCGGATCGCCAACGAGTTACGCATGAAATCCCTTCAAGTCCCCGGCACCGAGCCGGTAGGTACCGCACCCACCATAGGGGAAAAGTTTCGAGGAGGAATGTGCGCCTCCTGTCGAACAGTTGAATCCTTTTGTCTAACCGGGCATTCCGGGTCTCGGGGCCACCGGCATTGCGGGCATGTCGGGATTCGGAACCGCCGGATCGGTTGTGTCGGTCGGGTTGGTGGGCTGTGTCGGCGTCGTCTGTGTATCAGTGGGGTCGGTCACGGTGGGAGTGTCCGGGGTAGCCGGATCGACAGGATCCAGCGGTCTGACGACCGGCGGCAGGTTCTCGATCCGAAGTGGGTCGATCTGGACGGTGATCGGCGATCCCTGCTGCACGGGGGCGTTCGCCGTTGTCGATTTCTCGGCACTGGCGCGCGGATTCTCCGGCGTGGTCTGGGATTCGGATGAGGTCGGATCCGCTTCGGATGACCACCACTGCGCCGTCGGCTGCGCGCCGAGTGCGGGTACTTCCGACGGGAGCGAGGTCGGTGATTGCGAAACCGCGCCGGACGGACTCGCCGCGGTGGCGGGCGTGGTGCCGGGGGACAAGTGAGATTGTGCGTCGAGAATCCCGGGTGCCGGAACCGTCGGGGTGTGTCCGATGATGACCGCTGCCGCACAGCCCGACACCGTCAGAAAAACTGCGGCGGCTGCTGCGGCGATGATCGGTCGGCGCTCCGACTGCCACTGACGACTGCGCCAACTGTCGACACTCGCTGCTTTCGTGACCGTTGCCACCACGTCGGATTCCGGCTCCGGTTCGATCAGGACGAACGGCGGAAACTCCTCGGGGGTCTCCTCCGGTTCGAAAAGAGCGGTTGGCTCGGGTTCGGAACTCGCAGTGGTGATCGAGAAATGCGCTGCCAACGCTGCGGCTCCGCGAGCCGCACTGTCGTCGGCATCCGGATCTGCGAGCCAAGCCGCGGAGGCGTCCTCTTCCGGAATCAGTTCGACGCCGTCGAGATCCATGCTGTCGAGTGCGACGCGCAGTGCGTCGACGGAATCGCTCGACCAACCTGCGGGAATCACGGCAGAGATGTCCAAGTTGTGTTCGGTGAGTGCGCGAACCTCCTTGACCAGGCAATACATAGCCGTCGCTACGAGTTCTTCCCCTCGCGTCATGTGCTCGGAGAAGTTGTCGATATCGTCAGTTCCGACCCTGTCGAGGAACCCCCGCAACCCGGCGGAACCAGTCGCGGTTTCACCTAGCTGCACGGTGCCGTCAGGGGCGTGGTGCAGCACCGATTCGCGTTCGAGGGTCACCAGCACCGAGTCAGGTTTCGCGATCGCAGCAATGCTTCGTTTATTGCCGACGGCGAGTCCGACTCCCCAATTCATAGCGATCCCCGTTTCACAGTTACCGAACTTTGCTCGGCATGCATGTCCTGATTCCTGTGAAAACTATCACTTAAACGGATATACGCAACCCTCCGGGCAATATTCAGCTAACTATTTGTTCGCCGGTGTCATGCTTCGAAGGATGGTGAGCAATTCCGAACGGGACTGTGCCCCGACGCGCCGCTTGATGCGTGCGACATGGTGCTCGACGGTTTTGGCGGAGATATAGAGACGTTCGCCGATTTCCCGATACGTCAGGCCGACGACGACGAGTTCGGCAACTTCTTGTTCGCGCTCGGTCAGTACCGACGGTGGTGTCGCGCTGTCGGCCGAATCGGTTGCGATCGTCTCGGCCGTCGACGTTGTGCGTAGCGAGCGTGCAACGTGGAGCAATGCCGTCGCCGATTTGGTGTCCGGGGTGCGCAGCGCTGCTTCGCCGGCGAGGCGGGCCGCGTCCCAGGGGAGTCCGATTCGGCTGAGCGTTCGCGCAGCGGCTTCGACTTCGTCTGCGTCGACGTTTCCCTGCATGAGTAGGAGCCACTGGCGGCCGGCGGTCGCCAAACCGGCTGCGTAAGTGTGGGTTTTGGCTGATTCCGCGAGTGCATGCGCGTGTGGAAGGAGGTCGGCCGGCGACTGCGCGAGGATCGATGCCTGGACGCCGTACCAATGAAGCGGCGAAGACCACAGCGGCGGCTCGCCGAGTGCGCGGAGGAGTGAGCGCGCGTCGTCGACAAGATGCTCGACCTGCTCGGCCTCGTCGAGTCGTACTGCTGCAAGCCACAGTTCGCCGATGGGAAGCAAATTGAAGAGATCCACGCTGCAGGACGAGAGGGGGCCTGCCGCGCCCGACCAAGCCCGACGCAACTGAGCGAGATCGCCGGAGCGCCGAGCGAGACCCACGATCAGAGCATGCAGAAACAGTGCGTCACGTTCGCGGAGGGGGCCGCGGACCACATCGTCCGGTAGGTCGTCGACAGCAGTGTCGTTCCCACGGATCATCGCGATCCAGGCGCCGAGAATGTGAAGCCGCGCCCACGTGTGGCTGCTTGCGTCGTCGCCGGCGATCGCGGCGGTGACAACAGCGGCGGCGCGTTCATGGGCACCGTTGTGCAGGAGCGCCAGAGCGACCAGCGCCGGGGCGGAATCTGGCTGGAATTGCGAGGTGTCGGCGCCGCCGGGGAGGGAGAGCGCGCGTGACATCGTGTTGAGCGCACTCGGTGCACCCCCCGTTACCGATTGCATCAGTCCGTTGGCGAGTGTGGCAGCGCCGACCGTGGTGCTCGACGGTGATCCGGTGTGTCCGGTGAGCGACGTGTTCGCGTCGTCGACCTTGCCGATGCCGAGGAAGGTGATTGCGGCGAAGGGGGATTCGGTTCCGGTGCGCTCTGGCCCGAGCCAGGCGTAGAGATCAGCAGCAGCGCCGAGTTGACCACAGCTAGCGGATGAAGCCGCGCGGACCCGCACTGCCGTCGCCAGTTTCGCGTTGTCGAGATCAGGTTCGGCGATGACGGAATCTGCCAGGCGGCACGCGGTGTCGAGGTCACCACTTCGAGCCGAGGCCTGGGCGTACAGCAGCGTGTCGGCCAGGTCGAGAGGCTCGATCGAATGCACACGACGAAAGAGATCTGCCGCGACCGCCGGCATGCTGCCGTCGACTGCGTCTCGTAGCACGGCCGTGAGATCTCGGTGGCGGATGCCGGAGTCGAAAAGCCTTATTGCTGTGTCGATGTCGAGAGTTCGCGCGTGCGCGCGTGATTCGACGATTCTGATCAGCTCGCTGCGGATACGCCCTGTACTGGTCGACTCTGCCAAAACGCTTGCGACGAGAGGAGATCGTGAACCGAACAGTCCGGACGCCAGAGCGCGGTCGAATGCGGCTGTGAGGCTGAACTTCTCCTGTCCCAGATCGAGTTCGAAAGCGTCGACGTCCGGGACGGCCAGTGAAACCTCGAGGATCTCCCGCTCGATCGGATGCAGAGCAGTGACCTGATGGAGAAAGTGTGTGCGTACAGCCGGCGCCATTTCCGGGCGGCCCGCCGCGGCGGCGGCGAAGTACGCTTCGATTGCCCCGAAGGAACCACCGGCAAGGTGCTCGAGCGTCAGCACTGCACGGTCGTCAAGTGGGATTCTTCGCTCTGCGGCGATCTTCCGAATATCGGATCGGTTCAACGGGTTCAGGTGAAGGACGGTACCGAAACTCGAGATGCTCGCGTAGATCGGTGCGAGTGGAGGATCGATCCGATCGGAGGCGATGACAACTCCGAGGTCGTCGCGTTGAACAAGCTCGTTCAGGGCGCGGATTTCATCGGAGGTCAGAGCCTGCGCGTCCGCGATCACCACAATCGCATCGGCCGGGGCGTCATGTGCGAGCGTGGTGACCACGGGCTTGTCACCCGATTCGATTCTTTTCCGGACTGCCCTCGACACCTGGGGCCGAGCGCTGGCGTCGGTCCCGGTGACGAACAGGCGCAGTGGCGATGCAGTCAGATCGATGCCGCGCAAAAGTCCTGCGATGTACGACGATTCGGTGCCGCTGTCACGGTTCATCGAAAGCCTGCCGGTCAGCGGATCGGCGCGGTGACGCCGCCGACGACACCACCGACCACGTTTCCGACACCTCCGACGACGTTACCGAGACCTCCGACCACTCCGCCGACACCGTCCCCGACGCCGTTTACCAAACCGCCGACTCCGTTGCCGATGCCGGTCGCAGCATCACCGATACCGGTTCCGACGCCCGCCCCAGGTGCGGGCGCGGGCGCTGGTGCTGGGGCGGGAGCCGGTGCGGGAGCCGGGGCGCCGGGTGCGGCAGGTGCAGGCGCCGACTGGGCGGTCTCGCCCGGTGCGGGCGCAGATCCAGCTGGTGCGCCGGCAACCGGAACTGCCCCTGGCGCCGTCGTCGAACCGCCCGCGGCAGCAGGAGAACCGGGCTGATTGTTCTGAGTTCCGTTGTTCGCAGTCGTGGATCCGGTACCTGCCGCTTCGGCTGCCGTCGTGCTGCCGGGAGTAGAGCCTGCGGTGGTCGATGCGGTCGAGGAGGTGGACTCGCTCGTGGTGTTCGCTGAACTGGACGGGACGTTGATCTTGTCCATGGCTGTTCCGATTCCGAGCCCGCCTGCGGCGAGCACTATGAATGCTCCAACCACCGCAGCAACTACGCCCACCCTCGACGAGCGTCGAGTCGCCGTGTTCTCTTCCTCGGTCGGCTCGGCAAGCAGCGGAGTGGAGAAGGCAGGAACCGGTGCGGGCTTGCGGGTGGGCTCGGCGGGGACAACAGGGACAGCGAGTGCCGTGGTGGCTGTCATTTCTGTCGCCAGGGTCGCAGCGCCGGACGCCGCGCACGACGCCGGATCGGCGTCGGCGATCACGGGAACACGAAGCTCCGCAGACAATAGTTCGGCGACAAGGGGAATGGACGAACTTCCGCCGGCCAGAACAACCTGATTGACATCGCTGGATTCGACGCCGGCAGATCGCAGGCTTTCGCGAACCAAGGCCACCGATTCAGTGAGGGCGGGGCGGATCAGATCCTCGAGCTCGGAACGAACGAGTCGAACGTCGCTGATTGCACCGGGAAGTGCGACGCGGGCAACGGTTTCCGTCTCGGTGGAAAGCTCCTCCTTGGCTGCGCGAGCATGCTCACGCAGCGTTTCCAGCGCTTCAATCGTCTGGGGAGCAAAGGGATCGAGGGCTGCGAAGTGATCCGACACCGCATCGAGCAGGTGCACGGTGACGAGGTGATCGAATTCGTCACCGCCGATGTCCTCGCTGCGCAGCGGCTTGCCGAAGATCTCGCTCCGTCCGCCGGTCGTGGACATCATCGTGACGTCGAGCGAACGGGCGCCGAGGTCGTAGACGACGGTCAGACCGTCGTTGACAACAGTTCCGGAGGCGGCGAGCCACGCCATGACGGCCGCGGGTTCGGCGACGAGAGTTGCGCCGTGAACCCCGGCGCCATCCAGCGCGGACTCCATGGTGCGTGCTGTGTGGCGGTTCCACCCCACGGGGTGAGCCAGGACGACCGTCGGCCCTTCGCCGCTTCCCGCCTGGCCGACGAGCGCGTCTACCGCTGTTGCCGCGAGATCCTCGCCGCGGTACTCGGTGCCGTCGGCGGCAAGTATCGGAATCGGATCGCCGACGCGCTCGACAAATCCGGTGATGACGGATCCGTCGTCCAATTGCAGTGCACTGGGTAAGCGGACCTGTTGCGTTTCACCGGTTGAGCCGTCGCTGACAGCTACGAGAGTGGCCGAACCGATGCTGATGCCGAGCCCTGCCGCCATGAACGAACTCCCCTGGTCGTGGGCGACAGAAGGACTGTCGCGGTTGTCTGCGATGTCGGTTTCAGGACCAAGATCGTTACCGGATTGGAGGCGCTCCGACGAAGTAGGGGGCCGATCCCCTAATCGGGGCAAATCCCCTAACCAGGCCAGTCGTGGCCCGTAGGGGACTTCCCCGTCCGCCCCGGCAGAAGAGGGGGGTGCTCCCCGTTGGCCCCGGTCGCAAAAGTTCTTAGCGTTGATTCCACTCGCTACCTCTGGCAGCGCACCAGTTTCCGGAGCACCGGCAACAACCCACCGGCAACATCACGGTCAACGAACTTCAGGAGAACCCGCCATGGCAACGAACGCCGTACTCGAATTCATCCTCGGGCTACTTCGCGACGACGAGGCAGCTGCCAACTACTGCGCCAACCCGACCGCGGCTCTCAACGCTGCAGGTCTGTGCGACGTCAGCCCCGCCGACATCGTCGCTGTTGCTCCGCTGGTCGCCGAGTCCGGACTCTTTGCCGGTGGCGGCGCCGACCTGTCCGCGATCGTCAACGCCGGCGCGTCCGCTGCCGGTGCGATCGGCGGCGGGCTCGGAATCGGTGGTGGACTCACCGGTGGCCTCGGTGGCGGTCTGGGGGGCAGCCTGGGTCTCGGCGCCGGTGCGGGCCTGGGAGTCGGAGGCGCCCTCGGCGGCCAGTTCGATCTGGTCGGCGACTTCGCAGCAGCCCTCAGTGCTGCGCTTGCCATCGGCGGCGAGATCAGTGCCGACCTCGGCGCAGCCTTCGGCGCCGTCATCGAAGCCGGCCTCGGCCTCGGTGGCGCACTCGACCTCGGCGGCGCACTCGATCTCGGTGCACAGCTCAGCGCGGCTCTGGGTGGTGCGCTCGGAGTGACCGGCGGCCTGACCGCGGAACTGGGAGCAGCGCTCGACGCCGCAATCGGCGCAGTCGGCGGACTCGACCTGACGGCAGGGCTCAGCGGAGCCCTCGCACCCGTCTTCGCCATCGGCGGCGACCTCGGAGCGGACCTCGGACTGGCTCTCGGTGGACTCCTCGGCGGCGCAGCAGACCTCAGTGGTCTCCTCGACATCGGCGGCGAACTGGGTGCAAGCCTGACCGGCGCACTGGAATCCGCCCTTGCCCTCGGCGGCGGCCTGGACCTGGCCGGCGCTCTGACGGGTGACCTCAGCACGGCGTTGTCCGGCGCGCTCTCCGGTGTCCTGGGAGCCGGCGGCACGATCGGCGCTGATCTGGGTGCATCGCTCGGCGGCGTTCTCGGCGCGATCACCGACGTCAGTGTTCTCACGGATATCGCGGGAGGGCTCGATCTCGGTGCTGCCCTCAGCGGCGCCCTCGGCGGATCACTCGGCGTCGGCGGCGGCTTGGAAACTGCACTCGGAGGCGCACTCGACGCAGCACTGGGCCTCGGCGGCGGACTAGACCTCGACGCAGTGCTCGGCGGCGGCGCAGACCTCGGCGCTCAGCTCAGCGCGGCACTCTCCGGCGCTCTCGGTGCCGGCGGAACGGTCGGAGCCGACCTGGGCGGCGCACTCGGCGGACTGCTCGGGGGAGCACTCGACCTCGAAGGCGGACTCGGCGCCGACCTCGCGGCGGCTCTGGGCGGAGGCGCGAATCTGTCGACGGCCCTCGAAGGCGTCCTCGGTTCGGCGCTCGGCGTCGATGCCGGGCTCGCGGGCGGCCTCGGCGGCGCACTCGACGCAGCACTGGGCGCAGGCGGACTTACCGGAATCGACGTCGGTGGTGCACTCGGCCTGGGCGGCGAAGCAGGCTTGGCTGCCGGTGTGGCGGCGGCTCTCGACTCCGCTCTCGCGGGTGCAGGCGGCCTGGGTGCTGTCGGTTCCGTGGGCACGGACCTCACCGGCGCGCTCGACGGTGCACTGGGCGCAGGCCTCGGGGCTGGATTGGGCGGCTCTCTCGACAGCATTCTCGGTGCCGAAGGTGCCCTCGGTGGAGCGCTGGACTCGGCACTGAACATCGGCGGAATCGGTACCGGCGCTATCGGCGCCGATCTGCCCTCCGTCGACCTCGGCGCAGTGAACCTCGGTCCGATCTCCGCTGAACTGCCTTCCGTCGACCTCGGAAGCATCGCGGCGGACGGCCTGAACCTCGGCGCTGTGACCGGCGATCTCGGAGCAACGGTGGGCGGCGCTCTGGACGCAACAGCAGGTCTCGACGCAACCGCAGGCCTCGATGCAGCCACGAACGCGGCGGCCGGCTTGGGCGGGTCGCTCGGCGGTGCAGTGAGCGGGTCGCTCGGAGGTGCACTGAACGGTGTCACCGATCTCGGTGGATCGCTCAGTGGGGCCGTCGGAGCAGTCACCGACGTGACCGGTTCGATCGGAGCAGACGCAACCGCGGCTGCCGGTGGCACCGTCGACGGCGGCGGTACCGTTGGCGGCGGTGGAGTCGCTGACCTGGGTGGATCCCTCGGTGGAGCGGTCAGCGGAGTGTCCGACCTGACGAGTTCGTTGACCGGTGCGCTGAACCCGTGGTCGTCGATCGATGCGACCGACGCATTCGGTTCGAGTTCCGCTTCGGGCCTGAGCGCCGATACCGGACACTCGCTCTTCGCCGAGGATTCGGTTGCAGCACCGGTCGATCACATCGACCCGGTGGCGGTTGTCGATCACCTGCATCCCTGATCTGCTGACGCAGGAACTGAAATCGGTCAAAATGACCTGATGTAACAAATCCGGCCCTGCGCGCGCTATGCGTTCGCAGGGCCGGATATTCGAGTCGGGAAGAATTGCGGGTCAACGTAGCTCATGAGTGATTCAGCGAGTCAGGTAAGCAACCGGAAGGCGCGCGTCGCGTCGTCGACGGCGTCGCTGCTCGAACGGACAGCCGCAGTGGCGAAGGATTTCGGGCGCACGGATCTGGTGCGTCGACTCGAGAACGCTCAGGTCAGAGTCAACGACCCGCGTATTCGCATCGTGGTGGTCGGCCCCCTCAAGCAGGGCAAGAGCCAGTTCGTCAATTCGCTGCTCGGCATCGACGTCTGCTCGGTCGGTGACGACGAGACCACTGCCGTGGCGACGGTCGTACAGTATTCGGAGACCGCGGTTGCCGAACTTATTCTCGCCGATCCGGGCGCGATGCCCATCCGGGTACCACTTCCGCTCGAAGAACTCATGGGGATCACCCCGGCCACACCTCGCGCCGAAGGGCGCGAGGTGTTGCGCGTCGAGGTCGGTGTTCCCAGTCCACTGTTGGCCGACGGTTTGGTACTGATCGACACCCCTGGCGTGGGCGGTCATGGAAATCCGCATGCTGCAGGAACATTGGGATTGATCACCGCGGCCGATGCCGTGTTGGTTCTGTCGGACTCCAGCCAGGAGTTCACCGAACCGGAGCTTGGATTCATCCGCCAGGTCGTCAATCTGTGTCCTGCGGTGGCCGGGCTGATCAGCAAGACCGATCTGTACCCGCACTGGCGGCAGATCCTCGACGCCGACCGCGGACACCTCCAGCGCGCCGGGTTGGACCTGCCGCTCATCCCGATCTCCTCGGTACTGCGCTCGCACGCGTTGAGGCTGGGGGACAAAGAACTCGAAGCGGAATCCGGCTTCCTGGACCTCTATCAGTTCTTGCGGGACAACGTCGTTGCACGTGCCGAGTCGAACACCCGACGCGCAGTTGCGATGGACGTGCGTTCTGCGGCAGCGCATCTGACGTTGGAGATGGGTAGTGAGCTTGCCGCGCTGAAGGACCCGTCGACTGCGCAGGCAGCGGTCGCGGGGCTGCAGCGCGCCCGGGCAGCGGCCGAGGAACTGCACAAAAAGACCTCACTCTGGCAACAGAGCCTCGGCGACGGCATCGCAGACCTCGCCGCCGACATCGATCACGACCTCCGCGACCGGTTGCGCCGGGTCACCCGCCAGGCCGAGGAGACGGTCGACGAAGGCGATCCCGGTAAGGACTGGGACGTCGTGGGGGAGTGGCTCGAGCAGGAGATCGCCACCGCGATCGGTGACAACTTCGTGTGGGCTCACGACCGTGCGCAGTGGTTGGCAGAAGTTGTGGCACAGCACTTTGCGGAGACCGGCGACGTCGCGCTACCGCATCTCGACGTCGCCGACACCGACGGTTTCCTGGAACCGGTCGGCGCATTGTCGGATCTCGAGTCGGGCCGAATCGGCATCACTCAAAAGGTTCTGGTCGGTATGCGCGGCTCGTACGGTGGCGTTCTGATGTTCGGCTTGATCACCACGATGATGGGCATGGCTCTGGTCAACCCGATCTCCATCGGCGCCGGGGTCCTGCTGGGTACCAAGGCCTATCGTGAAGACAAGCAGGCTCAGGTACTCAAGCGTCGGGCCGAGGCGAAAGCGGCCATCCGACGGTTTGCCGACGACGTCAGCTTCCAGGTGGGCAAGGAATCGAAGGATCGACTCCGCCTGGTGCAGCGGCTGTTGCGTGATCACTTCACCGACATCGCCGAGCAGGCGCTGCGCTCGATCAATGAATCCCTTCGCGCCACGCAGGAAGCCGCGCAGCTGGAGTCGAGCGAACATGCCGCTCGTATCAAGCGTCTGGAGACCGACATGCGCGTCGTCGCCGAGCTCGACGCCGTTGCCGGAACGTTGATCGGCGAAACTCCCGCTCCTGCTTCGGCAAAGGTGACCAACGCATGAATGCAACGACCGCCGTGACTGCTGTGGAGTCGGCACACGCACTGATCGACCGCGCCAGACGGGTCTACGCCGATCAACCACAGACGCGCGCCCAGTTGGAAGAATGCGCGGCCAGGCTCGACGAGCCGCTGAGGGTGGCGCTCGCCGGCTCCCTCAAAGCGGGTAAGTCGACGCTGCTCAATTCGCTTGTCGGACAGGATATAGCGCCGACCGACGCGACCGAGTGCACGCGCGTCGTCACCTGGTATCGGAACGGGACAACGCCGCAGGTGACCGCGACGGCCGAGAACGGCGCCGAGTTCAACGTGCCGGTGACCCGCCGCGACGGCAGGCTCACCTTCGAACTGGGCGAGTACACCGCAGACTCGGTGGACCGCATCGACGTCGACTGGCCGTCTTCGGCTTTGGCGCGTACGACGATCATCGACACACCGGGTACCTCGTCGCTCTCGACCGAGGTTTCGGCCCGCACCTGGGACATGCTTGTTCCCGACGGCGGGGCGCCGGGCGCGGATGCAGTGGTCTATCTCCTGCGGGCCCTGAACGCCAGTGACATGCAGTTTCTCGGGAAGATCGCGGATCACGTGGGCGGAGAATCCGGGCCGCTCGGAGTGATCGGTGTTCTCTCGCGTGCCGACGAGGTCGGCGCAGGCAGGCTCGACGCGTTGTCTTCGGCGAAGGACGTCGCGGCACGATTTGCCGAGGAGTTGGAGCGAACCGGCCTGTGCCAGTCGGTGGTTCCGGTGGCAGGTCTGCTCGCGCTCGCTGCTCGGACGATGAGACAGAGTGAGTTCGCGGCCTTCTCGGCGCTCGCGCAGGTTCCGGCCGAGGATCTGAGCCTGGCGCTCCTCTCCGCGGATCGCTTTGCCAGGCAGGACAGTCCGCTGCCGGTCGATGCGGCCATGCGGGCGCAATTGGCCGATCGGTTCGGGCTCTTCGGAATTCGCCTCGCCGTGACGTCGATCAAGTTGGGGGCCACTGATTCGCCGTCCCTGGCGGCCGAATTGTTGGAGCGCAGCGGCCTGGACGAACTGCGTCAGGTGATCGACGTTCAATTCGGTCAACGGGCAGATCAGCTCAAATCGCATACAGCGCTGGTGACGCTGGGAAGAATCCTCGAAGCCGATCCGAGCGAGGAAGGCGATCAGATCGCGGCGGAGGCGCAACGGTTGCTCGCCGATGTTCACGGTTTCCACGAACTTCGCCTGCTCGGGCGTCTTCGTTCGGTACACACAGATCTGCCCCCCGACGACCTGGCACAACTGCAAAGACTGATCGGTGGCTACGGAATCCGGGCCAGTGACCGGCTGGGCTGCGAACCGGAAGAATCGCCGGAGGCGCAGCGTGCGCGGGCTACTGCGGCGGTCCGGCGATGGCGCGAACTGTCCAGACATCCGCTCTTCGACAGATTCACCTCGCGCGCCTGCCTGGTTGCTGCCCGCAGCGCCGAGGGCGTCCTGGCTGAAATTGTGCCCGAATAGGGACCCGTTCACTATGCGAGCGCCGGAAGAGGGTTCTATCTTGAGTTCGGGATGATCCGGACATAACTCCCAGGTTCGGGTCCCACCGCGATGGGAGCACGCGCATGGCGAGTGACATCAAGTCCGCATCACCGGATCGAGCCACCTTCGTCCTGGGGACGCTCATCCTGGTGGCTGCGGTCGCGAACCTCAATCTCTCGGTCGCGAACGTCGCGCTACCCGACATCGGGCGGGCTTTCGACGCCAGTCAGACGCAACTGAATCTGATAGCGGTCGGCTACTCGCTTGGCCTGGCCGGAACGGTGCTCTACCTGGGGGCCTTGGGAGACCGATACGGTCGCAAGATGCTGCTGGTCACCGGCATGGCGTTGTCCATTCCGGCGTCGATCGTGGCGGGATTCGCCGGAAACTTCGAAGTTCTCTTCCTCGCCCGAATAGTCGGAGGCGTCTCGGCAGGTCTGGCATTCCCGACGACGCTGGCCATCATCACAGCGCTGTGGGCAGGACCGGCACGAACCAAAGCGATAGCCATGTGGTCGGCCATCGGCGGCGCGATCTCGGCACTGGGGCCGATCGTCGCGGGCGCGTTGCTCGAGCAGTTTCACTGGGGATCGGTCTTCTTCGTCACCCTTCCGTTGGCTCTCGTGGCACTCATCTGCTCACTGATGTTGGTGCCCGCTCACGTCAACGAGACGACCGAGCGAGTCGATCATCTCGGCGGCATCGTTTCGATCGTCTTCATCGGGGCGCTGGTGCTGTCCATCAACTTCGCGCCGGTCAAGGGTTCGGGCACGATGGCACTCGTGCTCGGTGCGATCGCGCTCGTCGCGGGCATCGGGTTTTTCCTGCAGCAACGACGCGCGGTCAATCCACTGTTCGACCTTCACGTAGCTGCGCGCCCAACTTTCTGGGTCGCAGCCGTGGGCGGATTGGTGGTGTTCGGTTCGCTCATGGGCGCGATGTTCATCGGCCAGCAGTTCCTGCAGAACGTACTGAGTTACTCGACGCTGGCAGCCGGTGCGGCCATCATTCCGGCGGCCCTGGCGATGGTGATCGTTGCGCCGCGTTCGGCGACCATGATCGAAAGGTACGGCGCCCGAGTCACTCTGCTCTCCGGGTACCTGTTTGTGGTTCTCGGATTGTTTGTCGCGCTGTTCATGTGGAACGAAAGCACGCAGTATTGGCAGGTTGCGTTGGCCTACGCACTTGTCGGCATCGGCGTCGGACTCGCCGGCACACCGGCATCGCGCTCCCTCACCGGATCCGTTCCCGTGCATCGCGCGGGTATGGCGTCGGGAACGTCGGACCTGCAACGCGACCTGGGTGGCGCCATCATGCAGTCGATTCTCGGCGGCATACTCACCGCCGGGTACGCAAAATCGTTGGGGAATGCGATCTCGTCCTCGCCGAACGCATCCGAGGTGACTCCCGAAACTCAAGCCGCGCTCACCAAATCCTTCTCCAGCGCTGAAGTTCTGGCGGAACGCTACCCGCAATACGCGGACCAAATCATGACCGCCGCCAAAAACGCCTTCCTGGACGGGGATACACATGCCTACATCGCGGCGATCATCATCGTGTGCGCCGGTGCCGCAGTGGTGACGTTCTTCTATCCGCATTGCGAGCGTGAGCGTGTCCTTCTGGCGGAGTACGCGGCCGAATCCGATCTCGCCGCGGAGAAGAGTGCGGAGAAGAGTTGAGCACGCTCTGGTACTGATGAGGGATGCCACAACTACTTCACATCGATTCGTCTGCCGAACTCCGCAACTCGACCTCGCGTGACCTGACCGCACTGTTCGCTGCGCAGTGGTCGGAGATCAGCCCTAATCACACGACGGTGACGTTGGACCTGCACCGAGATCCCTTGCCGCACCTCGCGGACGCGGCCCTGCACTACGCACCACGCTTGCGCGTCGACGGAGAGAGTCCGGACGCCGACGCAGAAACACTGCAGGCTCGGGTCATCGAGCAACTCGCCGCGGCGGACGTAGTCGTGATCGGTGCACCGATGTACAACTGGTCGATCCCGTCCACGTTGAAAGCGTGGATCGATTACGTACACGTCCTGGGTACAACGGTGCCTTTCGACACTCGCACTCAGCCCATGGCAGGCAAGCCCGTGGTGATCGTGTCCAGTCGCGGAAACACCTATGCGCCGGGTTCGGGGAACGAGGCCGACGATCACACCGTCCCGCCGCTCGTTCAGGTATTGGGGGTGTCGATGGGCATGGATGTCTCCGTCATCACCGCGGAACTGACCTTGGCGCAGCGTATTCCGGCGATGGCGCCGCTGATCGAGCAGGGTGAGGCGAGCCTGCGGGCTGCCCGGGAGTCGTTGACCGAGCTGGCCCGTACCTTAGGAGCCTGATCAGGGGCTTGATCAGGGCGCCTGACCAGGTTCAGGCGAGAGCCGAGATCATCGACGCCACGTCTTTCGGCTCTGCGTCGTAACCGGGGAAGTAGCAGCACACTTCGTCGGCATGCTCGCCGAACCGCCGCCGAATCTCGGTCGCACATTCTTCCGGGGTGCCGACGACGGCGAGTGTGGTCAGCATCGGATCGGTGATCAACGAGGCCATGTCGGCGTAGCCGCCTCGCTTCGACAGGGTATTGAGTTCCGGCTGGACCTCCCCCCACCCTTCGACGTCGAGCACCGGACGGTATGCGGGCGTCGATCCGTAGAACGAGAGCAGCGCCCGGACGCCTCGGGCGGCCGCGGCGAGTTGATCGTCGCTGCGGCCGACGCCGACGATGACCTGCGGGATGATCGTGAATTCGTCTCGGGTGCGTCCGGATTCGCGAAGGCCTGTATCGACGGCCGGAAGTGTGCGCTCGAGGAAATGTCGCTCCGAGTGGAACGGCATGACCAGTAGTCCGTCGGCAACCTCCGCGGCGGTACGGGTCATCACCGGCCCGAGTGCCCCCATCAGGATGGGCGGCGGTCCATAGGGATTGGGGCCGGGGTCGAATGTCGGCGGCATCAGAGTGTGGGTGAAGAACTCGCCGCGGAAGTTCAGCGTCGAGGTGTTCTCCCACGCCGTGAAGATCGCCTTGACCGCGGCGACGGTCTCCTTCATGCGGGCCGCTGGACGCGACCACGTTGCGCTGTAGCGTTTTTCGATGTGCGGTTTGATCTGCGACCCGAGACCGAGCCGAAAGTGGCCGCGACTGAGCAACTGCAGGTCGTTGGCCGAATGCGCCAGATGCATGGGACTGCGGGGGAACGCGATGGCGACGTTGGTCATCAGGTCGAGGTCGACGGCCGAAGCGGCTTCGACGAGTGGGAAGAACACGTCGTGCGGCCCCTCGAACGTGAACAGGCCGCCGGCGCCGGTCTCCGCGAGTTCACGGCTGCGAGCAGCGCCTGCGCCCGGTGCGGAGTCGAGTTGTACGTGAATCTTCATCGGCGTGCTCGCAGCCAGTCACTGACACCGGGAGCAAATGGCGCGATCGCCGCCACCGCGACAAGGACGCAGTAGAGAATCGGACCCCACGTCAGGACTCCAGCGCCGATATCCGCTGCGCCGTCGACCAGGGACATGAAGCCGAGCCCGGCCGCGATGCTCGAGGCTCCGACGATCGCCGTCATCACCCGCCCGGCGTTCTTGCGTGCGCGGAGGAGTTGAAGGCTCAAAAGTGCGAGCAGGGCCAGGACGAGAGCGCCGCCGCCGCTGCCCGCGAGTACGACGGTCACGGCGTCGGAGATGTCGGTGGACGAGTATCCGGGGTTGTCGCGCGCAGTCGATTCTTCGAGAGCGGATCGGACGTCGTCGAGGCTGGTGACTACCACTCCGGCGATTCCGGCCAGCACGACGAACGAGCCGATCCAGGCAGAAGCAGACAAGGTCACGGCTTTGGGCGTCTCGTCGCTCGCCGGCGCTCGGAGTGGCCGAACCGAGACGTCGGGTCGCTCGGGTGCCGGGCGTGGAGGTGACGGGCGAGCAGGTCGAGCGGGGGAATTGTCGGGATCGGTCACTGGCCGATCGTAGCCATTTGGAGAGATGCGGAAGTGATGTGGCGCACTTTTTCGCCTTTTCGGGGAAGGCGGGAACAAATCTACGTGGGCTGTAGTTGACCATTTCGACAAGCTTGAGCGCCCCCGGCTCAACTTCAAGTTGACTCCCGGCCACGGTCGGAGGCAAACTTGAGCGGAGGACGCTCACCAAGCGAAAAACTCGCGGTCATGTTCGAGATCAACCACTCGGGCAGAGAACCGCAGAACGAAAGGTAGGAACACTATGGCTCGTGCAGTCGGTATCGATCTCGGTACGACCAACTCGGTAGTTGCAGTGCTGGAGGGCGGCGAGCCCGTAGTGGTCGCCAACGCCGAAGGCTCACGTACCACCCCCTCGGTGGTCGCATTTGCCAAGAACGGCGAGGTTCTCGTCGGTCAGCCCGCGAAGAACCAGGCAGTCACGAACGTCGACCGCACCCTCCGTTCCGTCAAGCGCCACATCGGCACTGACTGGAACGTTGAAATCGACGGCAAGAAGTACACGCCGCAGGAAATCAGCGCCCGCACGCTCATGAAGCTCAAGCGTGACGCGGAGGCTTACCTCGGCGAAGACATCACCGACGCCGTCATCACCGTCCCCGCGTACTTCGAGGACGCACAGCGTCAGGCAACCAAGGAAGCCGGCCAGATCGCCGGCCTCAACGTCCTTCGTATCGTCAACGAGCCCACCGCGGCTGCACTGGCATACGGACTGGACAAGGGCGACACCGAGCAGACCATCCTGGTCTTCGACCTCGGTGGCGGCACCTTCGACGTCTCCCTGCTCGAAATCGGCGACGGCGTCGTCGAGGTTCGTGCAACCTCCGGTGACAACCACCTCGGTGGCGACGACTGGGACGAGCGCGTCGTCGCTTGGCTGGTCGACAAGTTCAAGGCTCAGAACGGCATCGATCTGACCAAGGACAAGATGGCCCTGCAGCGTCTGCGTGAGGCTGCGGAGAAGGCGAAGATCGAGCTCTCCAGCTCGCAGAGCACCTCCATCAACCTCCCGTACATCACGGTCGACGCGGACAAGAACCCGCTCTTCCTGGACGAGCAACTCTCCCGCAGCGAGTTCCAGAAGATCACCTCCGACCTGCTCGATCGCACCCGTGCGCCGTTCCAGGCAGTGATCAAGGACAGCGGAATCGCCGTCAAGGACATCGACCATGTCGTGCTCGTCGGTGGCTCCACCCGTATGCCGGCCGTCTCCGATCTGGTTCGTGAACTGACCGGTGGCCGTGAGCCCAACAAGGGTGTCAACCCGGACGAGGTCGTCGCCGTCGGCGCCGCACTCCAGGCCGGCGTGCTCAAGGGCGAGGTCAAGGACGTTCTGCTCCTCGACGTCACGCCGCTTTCCCTCGGTATCGAAACCAAGGGTGGCGTGATGACCAAGCTCATCGAGCGCAACACCACCATCCCCACGAAGCGTTCCGAGACCTTCACCACGGCTGACGACAATCAGCCTTCGGTGCAGATCCAGGTCTTCCAGGGTGAGCGCGAAATCGCTTCGCACAACAAGCTGCTCGGCTCCTTCGAGCTCACCGATCTGCCGCCCGCCCCGCGTGGCGTTCCGCAGATCGAGGTCACGTTCGACATCGACGCCAACGGCATCGTGCACGTGACGGCGAAGGACAAGGGCACCGGCAAGGAAAACACGATCAAGATCCAGGACGGCTCCGGTCTGTCCAAGGAAGAGATCGAGCGCATGGTCAAGGACGCCGAGGCTCACGCCGAGGAAGACAAGGCCCGTCGCGAAGAGGCAGAGGTCCGCAACCAGGCCGAGTCGCTGGTCCACCAGACGGAGAAGTTCGTCAAGGAGCAGCGTGAAGGTGAGAACGCGGGCAAGGTCTCCGAGGAGATCCTGACCAAGGTCGAGGCAGCGGTCAAGGACGTCAACGACGCCCTGGCAGGCACCGACATCGCTGCAGTGAAGACCGCAGTGGAGAAGCTGGGCACCGAGTCGCAGGCTCTGGGCCAGGCCATCTACGAGGCTTCCGCTGCAAACGAGGCCGGAAACACCGACGGCGCAGGCAATGACGACGACGTCGTCGACGCCGAGGTTGTCGACGAGCCCACCGACTCGGACAAGAAGTGACCTCGGACAACTCCGAGAACAACCCGGTCGACCCCGAGACCGGTGCACAGGGAGAGGCGGCGGGGGAATCCCTGCCGCCGCTCGACTCGGAAGACACAGGGGTAGTTCAGGAAGCAGAGTCGATCGTGGAGGAAGCATCCGCCACCGATCAGCTCGCCGAACGAACTGCGGATCTGCAGCGCTTGCAGGCGGAGTTCACCAACTACCGTCGTCGCGTCGAGCGTGACAAGCAGGTCATCAAGGAAACCGCGCGGGCTTCGGTCATCACCGAGCTCATCGGAATCCTCGACGATCTGGATCGCGCTCGGGCGCACGGTGATCTGGAAACAGGTCCGTTGCGTGCGCTCGCGGACAAGCTCAACACGACCCTGACGGGTCTGGGTTTGACCGACTTCGGTAACGAGGGTGACGATTTCGATCCCGCGCTCCACGAAGCGGTGCAGCATGAAGGCGAAGGCCACGACCCCGTACTCGGGACGGTCATGCGCAAGGGTTACAAGCTCGGCGACCGGGTCCTTCGGACCGCGATGGTGGCCGTGACGGACCGGGTGGGCGACAAGCCTGCAGACGGTTCAGAGGAAGAAGCGAAGTAAGAGTGAGAGGAGGAGACGCCCAGTGAGTCAACGGGAGTGGATCGAGAAGGACTTCTACAAGGAGCTGGGCGTCTCGTCCACCGCCACGGCCGACGAGATCAAGAAGGCGTATCGCAAGCTGGCCCGGGATCTGCATCCCGATGCCAACCCTGACGACGCGAAGGCCGAAGAGCGTTTCAAGACAGTCAGCGAAGCTCATGCAGTGCTCTCCGATCCGGAAAAGCGCAAGGAGTATGACGAAGCCAGGCGTCTGTTTGCCAGCGGCGGCTTCGGTCCCCGCGCGCAAGGCGGCGGCGGATTCAACCCCGGCGCTGGTGGTTTCGACATCAACGACCTGTTCGGCGGCGGCGCCGGTGGACAGGACTCGGGTCTCGGAGACATCTTCGGCGGATTGTTCAACCGTGGGGGAGCGGGCCAGCGCACAGCTGCACCCAACCGCCCGCGTCGAGGCAAGGATCTCGAGACCGAGACGACGCTCGCCTTCCGCGAAGCAGCGCTCGGTGTCACCGTCCCACTTCGTCTGACCAGCCCGACGTCGTGCACCACGTGTCACGGCAGCGGCGCAAAGCCGGGCACCAGCCCGCGAGTGTGCCCGCATTGCAACGGAACCGGCGTAGTGAGCCGGAACCAGGGCGCTTTCGGATTCAGTGAGCCGTGTGACGACTGCCGGGGAACCGGCTCGATCATCGACTCGCCTTGCGAGGACTGCCACGGTAGCGGCGTCACCAATCGCACACGGACCATCACGGTACGGGTGCCTGCCGGTGTGAGCGATGGCCAGAAGATCAGACTCAAGGGCAAGGGTGAAGCGGGACTCCGCGGAGCTCCGGCCGGCGACCTGTTCGTCAACATCCGCGTCAAGCCGGACAGCGTCTTCGGCCGCAACGGTGACGACCTGACACTGACGGTTCCGGTGAGCTACGGCGAGCTGGTACTGGGTACGACCCTGTCGGTGCCGACGTTGGACGGCCGTGTCGGAGTGAAGGTTCCGGCCGGAACGGTGGACGGACGCATTCTGCGAGTTCGCGGACGTGGCATCCCCAAGCGTCCCGAGGGCGCTGGTGACCTTCTGGTCACCGTCAAGGTATCCGTCCCGCAGAAGTTGGACGACCCGGCGATCGAAGCGCTGAAAACCTATCTCGAGGCCGAGAAGGCGAGCGGGTTCGATCCACGGGCCGGGTGGGCCGGTGCATGATGACCGAGCGACCGCAGAATCAATGGGATGCGACGGTCGATCCTGACGCTCAGATCTTCGTGATCTCGGTGGCAGCCGAGTTGGCCGGAATGCATGCGCAGACCTTGCGTAACTACGACCGGCTCGGGTTGGTCACCCCGCACCGAACCACCGGTGGTGGACGACGCTACTCCCCGCGTGATGTTGCCCTTCTTCGTGAAGTGCAACGGCTTTCGCAGGACGAGGGTGTCAACCTTGCCGGAATCAAACGGATCATCGAACTGACCAACCAGGTCGAGGCTCTGCAGCACCGCGTCCGTGAATTGGCCGAGGAAATCGCGAAAGTCCATGCGGGCTATCGCCGGGACCTCGTGCCGATCCCGCGCAACAACGCGTTGGTGGTTTGGAAGCCTCGCAACCAACGCTAGTCGGAACTCTGGAAACGCGGCCCCGCGCCTAGTGGGATTCACTTCGTCGAATCCCCTGAGCGTGGGGCCGTTTTGTGTTTCCACCCAGCGGGAATCGATCTGTTGACGCGGCTCCGATGTGCATAGCGTCCGCTTTCATGACTCCTCTTTTGCGCGTTTGACGTTATCCAGATCACATTCTATGCTCCAACCCAAGCAACTGCTTGCTAGATCATCAAGCGGGTGCTTGGTTGGCTGGTGCTCGAAATCAGGCGTGTCCACCGGCCGACCCTTCTTTCGTCAGGTATTCGCCTGACGTTCGGTGCATACATGTGTTCTAGGAGTGCAGACATGAATCGTCGGCCCATTCTTGTTGCGGCAGTAGCCGTGACGGCTCTGGCTCTTGCAGGGTGTAGTGGTTCTTCGGAGTCCGATGGTGGCGCGGACTCGCCTTACCGAGTTCTGCTGACCGGCGGAATCAGTGCACAGGGAGTCCTCGCGGCGAACTCGCAGACCTCGCTGCTCGCCACCAAGGCGGGAGTTCAGGTCCAGAACGAGGCCGGGGGAATCGGTGGCCGTCAGATCGAACTCACCACGGTGGACGACGCAGGTGATGCAACGATCGCCGTCACCAAGCTGCGCGAAGCCATCAACTCGGGTAACAAGCCTGACCTCTACCTCAACTCGGGTCCTTCGTCGATCGCGGCTGCGGTTCTCCCGATCCTCAAGCAGAACAACATCCTCTCACTGAGCATGGCGCCTTCTCCTGATTCGACGGACCCGTCGAAGTTCCCGCTGAACTTCGACCTGGCTCCAGGTGCGACGGACACTGCTCGCGGAATCTCCGAGTATGCAAAGACCAAGGGCTACAGCAGCGTCGGAGTGCTGCACGGCAGTACCGCCTACGGTGAGCTGTTCGGCGAAGAGATGACCAGCGCTCTGCAGTCTGCCGGTCTGAAAGCTGCCGGAAACGAGGAGTACGACGCCGCCGCGCTGGACATGACGGCGCAGTTGCAATCGCTCAAGAATGCCGGTGCCGCGGCAATCGCCTTGGACGCGTACGGCGCTCCCCTCGGATATGTTCTGCAGAGCCTCGAGCGTCTCGGCTGGGACGTACCGCTGGTCGGAAACACCTCGGTCTCTGCCACCAACCTGATCGCGAACGATCCGCCGGCCGGTGTGCTCGGCACGCCCCAGGTGAAGAACCTTGTGACACAGGTGTTCACCAGCACGGTGTTCGATCCGAACAATGCGCTCGTCAGCACCATGGTGGACACGATGGCGTCGCTGGGCTCCATCCCGTCGACACTCATCCTTGCCGACAACTACGACGCTTTCCCCCTCGTCGCGGCGGCAGCGCAGAAGGTCGGCAGTTCGACCGATCCGAAGAAACTCGCCGAGGCGCTGGAAACCTCGGAGGTCCAGGAGAACGCCAAGACTGCCTTCCTCTCGCGCTACAACTTCAGCTCCGACAACCACGGCCCGAACCCGGACACCAGTGAGCTGAAGTTCATCAGTCCGACGAAGATCCTCAACGGTCAGTTCGGAAACCCGGCCGCATCATGACCATTCTGTGGTCCGGTTTGGCACTCGGCGCGGTCTACGTGCTGGTTGCCATCGGGTACAACATCGTTTTCGTTTCCTCCAACACTTTCAACTTCGCTCAAGCTCAACTGATGATGGTGGGCACCTTTGTCGCCTACACGGGTCTGGTGACCCTGAAACTCCCTGTTCTCGTGGTGGCCGTCATGGCGACCGTGACCGTGATGCTCCTCGCATCGGTCGAGGAGATCGTCGCGATCAGACCGGTGGCCGACCACCAGAACCAATTGGTCACGACGTTGGGTGTTGCCACTCTGCTCAACGGTGCCACCCAATTGATCTGGGGTGGTGAACCTCTCACGGTTCCGTTCTTCGGATCGAACGAACCGATCACCTTGCTCGGCGGCCGTACCTACCCGGTCGAGATCGCTCTGCTGGTGGCGGCGATCGCACTGGTCATCGGGTTGAGTTACGTCTCGAAGAAGACGATGACGGGTCTGGCTCTGATCGGTATCTCCGAGGATCGTGAAGCGGCGATGCTGCGCGGAGTCAACGTACGACGGTTGGCGTTGGGTGCGTTTGCCTTCTCGGGTGCCTTGGCCGGAGTCCTCGGACTCCTTGTCGGTCCCAAGACGTTTGCGGTTGCGACGTTGGGTGCCGCACTGGCACTCAAGGGGTTCGTGGCGCTGGCGATCGGCGGGTTCGGCTCTCTGCCAGGCGCTTTGATCGGCGGGTTGACCGTCGGCCTGGTGGAGTCGTTCACCGCCCTGTGGGCGGGAAGTCAGTACAGCAATATCGCCGTCTTCACGGTGCTGATCGTCATCTTGATGGTCAAACCTGCCGGCTTGTTCGGCAATGTCCGAGAACGGGTGGTGTGAGATGGTAAGTGCGTGGCGGACTTTCCGTTCCCTTCCGAGCTGGATCATCCCGCTGGGCCTGGCCGTGGTGATCTTGCTGCTCCCGGTCCTCGGACTCGATCTGTCGACATCACGGCAGATTCAATTGGCCTGCATCCTGGCGCTTGTCGTCAGTGGTCTGAACCTGAGCCTCGGTTTTGCCGGTGAACTGGCCCTCGGTCAGGCCGCGATGTACGCGGCCGGTGCCTACACCGCAGGTCTGATGTCCCAGGCAGGTCACACCGACATCCTGCTCCAGCTTGCTGCTTCCGGTGCGGTGGCACTGGCTGTCGGCATCCTGACCGGTGTTCCCGGTCTGCGCCTGGGCAACTGGTCTCTGGCGATGACGTCGTTCTTCCTTGTGCTGCTGGTACCGGACGTACTGGCGATCTTCGGCGGCAAGACCGGCGGCCGAAACGGCCTCACCGGTATGGAGCCGCCGACGCTCTTCGGTTCCGAACTCGACACCCAGCAGTACTACATGGTGGTAGTCGTCGTGACCGTCCTCTGGTTCGCGGTGATGCGCAACCTGGTGGTCTCGCGCCACGGCATAGCGTTCCGCACACTTAAGCAGTCGCCGGTTCTGGCGTCGTCGCAGGGTGTGTCGGTCTTCCGCATGAAGCTGCTCGGTTATGCCATCGGTGCGTTCCCGGCCGGGCTGGCGGGTGCGCTGTTTGCCAACACCGACCTGTTCATCTCGCCGGAGGCCTTCGGGTTCACCTTTGCCACAGCAGTTCTGGCGGCGTCGATCCTCGGTGGTGCGGCAAGTGTGTACGGCGCCGTGGTCGGTGCCGCGATCATGCAGCTCGGTCCCAACCAGTCGACGGCATTCCAGGAGTATTCGCTGATCTTCTACGGCGGCTTCCTGATCATCGGCGGCGTGCTTCTCTCCGGTGGTTTGACCAAGGTCGGGCGAGCGATCGTCTCGAAACTCGATCGCAAGGCCGGTTTGGGCGTTGTCGCTGTGAAGGAAAACAGCGGTGGAACAACGGAACTGGCACCGATCAACGGTGCACGGTTGGTGGTCGACGGAGTGTCCAAGGCGTTCGGTGGCAACCAGGCACTCAATGCGGCAACTCTGACTGCAGAAGCCGGTAAGGTCACTGCGTTGATCGGGCCGAACGGTTCAGGCAAGACGACCATGCTCAACATGATCTGCGGTTTCTACACCGCCGATGCGGGCGTGATCACGATCGGTGACACGGTCGTCTCGCAGTCGTCGCCGCACAAGGTGGCGCGCGTGGGTGTGGCGCGGACGTTCCAAACTCCGACGATTCCGGAGAACATCACGGTTCTGGAAGCGGTTGCATCCGGACGTTATTCGGTGCACCGTGCGTCGATGGCGTCGGCCGTGCTTCGCCTTCCCAGCTTCCGCAAGATCGCGAAGGCCGACATCGTCGAGGCCGAGCGTGTCCTCGAACTCGTGGGGATGTCGCACTTGCGCAACGAGATCGCGACCTCACTGCCACTGGGGATGCGTCGCATGCTCGAGGTTGCTCGCGCCGTGATAGCCGAGCCGAGGGTGGTCCTCTTCGACGAGGTGGCATCGGGACTCGACGAGGACGAACTCGAACGCCTGGCAGATCTGATCCGGGTACTGCGAGATGCCGGGGCCACAGTGGTGTTGGTGGAGCACAACTTCCGCCTCGTGCTCTCGTTGGCCGACGAGATAGTCGTGCTGGCACAAGGGCAGGTGATCGCTACCGGTGATGCCGCGACGATCGAACATCACCCGCGCGTGTTGAGCGAGTATCTCGGAGTCAAGTCCGGTGACGAAGAAGCGCTTCTCGAAGAAATCGGCGCAGTAGACCATCAGACCAGCGAGGTGAAGTGATGGAACCGATTCTCAAGGTCCGGAACCTGCAGACAGGGTACGGCGATCTGCGCGTCGTCTGGGATGTGTCGTTCGACGTCTATCCCGGTCAGGTGACCGCTCTGCTCGGACGCAACGGGGCAGGCAAGACGAGCACGCTCCGCGCCCTGTCCGGCCTCAACAAAGTGGCTTCGGGCACCGTTGAGATGGACGGCGCCGACATCACCGGAGTTCCCGCGCACAAGCGGGTGCGGCAGGGGATGGCGTACGTGCAGGAAGGCAAGCGGGTCTTTCACAAGCAGACCGTCGAGCAGAACCTCCTGCTCGGCGGGTACACCCGCAAGGTGAAGCGCAGCGAACTCATGGAGTCCGTCGAGTCCATGTACGAGATGTTCCCGATCTTGGGGGAAAAGCGTTCGCTTCCCGCCGGTTCCATGTCGGGCGGTCAGCAACAGATGCTCGCGATCGGTGCGGCGCTGATGGCGCAGCCCCGATTGCTCCTGCTCGACGAACCCTCGGGAGGGCTGGCTCCCGTGATTGTCGGCGAGGTGATGGACCGCGTGCAGCTACTCAAGGAAACCGGGCTCGCGGTCCTGCTGGTGGAGCAGGCGGTGGAGGCCGCGATGAGCGTCGCCGATCACGTGACAGTCCTCGACATCGGCAAGGTGGTTCTCGACGCCGACGCGAAGGACATCGACGACCTGGCAGTGCTCAAGGACGCGTACTTCGGACGCGTCTGAACAGCAGTGACGTACTTCAGCCCGGCCACCTCGGCCGGGCTGAAGTCGTTTCCCGCTCCGTGGCACGGTTACTAGCCGGCTCGGGGCCATCGATCTAACGTCCTGCAAACAACTACCGCGAGAGGCAAACTTGATGACCGCTGCTCCCGACGTACTTGCCCCGGCAAAGCTAGGCCCGGTGACCCTTCGAAATCGAATCATCAAGTCCGCGACATTCGAAGGAAAAACTCCCGACGCCCTGGTCACCGACGAACTGATCGAGTTCCATCGCCGCCCGGCAGCCGGGGGAGTCGGGATGTCCACCGTCGCGTACTGCGCCGTCGCACCGGAAGGGCGCACCGAATACGGCCAGCTGTGGATGCGGCCCGAGGCGCTCCCCGGGCTGCGACGACTCACCGATGCCATTCACGCCGAAGGGGCTGCTGCGTCGGCGCAGCTCGGGCATGCCGGTCCGGTGGCAAATCAGAAGTCGACCGGTCTGCCTGCGCTGGCGCCGTCGAGTTCGTTCAATCCGTTGAGCATGAGGATGATTCGCACTGCCACCACAGCGGACATCACCAGAATTGCGGCGGCACACGGGAGCGCTGCGCGACTTGCCGTCGAGGCAGGATTCGACGCCGTCGAGATTCACTTCGGTCACAACTATTTCGCGAGCTCGTTCCTGAGCCCGAAACTCAACCGTCGTAAGGATTCCTACGGCGGATCACTGGAGAACCGGGCCCGCGTCGTACTCGAAACTGCGCGCAGTGTGCGCGATGCCGTCGGCGACAAGATCGCGATCTTGGCCAAGCTGAACATGGACGACGGTGTGCCAGGCGGATTCTGGGTGGACGAAGCAATCCAGGTTGCGCAGTGGCTCGAAGCATCCGGAAGCGTCGACGCGCTCGAATTGACGATGGGCAGCTCACTGCTCAACCCGATGTACCTGTTCAAGGGCGATGCGCCGATCCGCGAGTTCGCCGCCGCTATGCCGCAACCAGTTCGACTCGGTGTGCAGTTGGTGGGCAAGAGCATGCTGCATACCTACCCGTACAAGCCGCTGTTCATGCTGGAAGAGGCTCGGCAGATCCGTGCTGCGGTGAAGTTACCGCTCGTGCTCCTCGGCGGTGTCACGGACAAAGCGGGTATGGATACGGCGATGGCGGAGGGATTCGAGTTTGTCGCCATGGCGCGGGCGCTGCTCAGAGAACCGGATCTGATCAATCGGATCGCGGCCGAATCCGATACTCATTCACTGTGCATCCACTGCAACAAGTGCATGCCTACGATCTTCAGTGGCGCCCGCTGCGTGTTGGTCGAGCGGGTCTAGGGCCGGCACACACCACGTCCCGACATCCATGTGGATACCGGGTCGTGGGCCGTAGCGAAACAAGTTTGTTTGATTCAGCCTGTCTGGTTCAGTTCTGGGTGAAGACGTCGTACGACGCGTTCATCGTGGGGTAGCCGGTGGCCATGTAATCGGTGAGGATGACGTGCGTCGGGTCGCCGATGATGCGAGTGCCGTCGAGAGTGGGGTTGCCGGCGTAGTTGTTGGCCGCCATGACGGTCTGTACACCGTCGGCCACGTTGTAGGTGACATCGACGCCGATACCGCGGGGATCGCTGCTGTAGGCGGTGACGATTTCGGTTGTGTGCGGGGCCAGGTAGGAGCGGGGGCCGTTGATCCACTGTCCGTAGGGGTTGGATGCGCTGTCCAGCAGCATCGGATTGTCGGTGTTGTTGGTGATGGTCATGGCAACCGTCGGGCCGTCGGTCGGCATGGTGCCGGCGTTGGCGACCGCTGCCGTTCCCAGTGCGGTTCCGCCGACAGCGAGGGCGATTGCGGTGACTGCTACGAAGCGAGTGGTGTTGGTACGCATGATGTCTGCTCCTGGGATGGTGTGTGGTTGCCGTTCTCGGCGATGAATCAATCTTGTCGCGAATGAGTGCTGCTGTATGTCCGCCGACGGGGCCTTGGCGGGGGTGAATCGTCTGTCCCCCGATCGGGGGAGGCGTAAGTGCTCGCATTGCTGGTACGGGCGTGAGAAAGTGAGCAATGCGCGAAGGCACGAAGCCGCTGGCCGGCAAGGTTTCCGTGGTGGTCGGCGACGATCACCCGTTGTTCCGTGAGGGCGTGGTTCGGGCTCTGACCGGCAATGACAGCATCAACGTCCTGGGCGAGGCCGACGACGGCGCAGCAGCGCTCACAATGATTCGCGAGCTACGCCCGCAGGTCGCGCTGCTCGACTTCCGGATGCCGCATCTGGACGGAACTCAGGTCGCCGCCGCAGTGGTTCGAGACGAGCTTCCGACGCGGGTGCTGCTGCTCAGTGCTCACGACGAGTCGTCCGTCGTCTATCAGGCTCTGCAAGCGGGTGCTGCCGGATTCTTGCCGAAGGAATCCACTCGCGCCGAGATCGTGAGCGCCGTGCTCGACTGTGCTGCGGGCCGAGATGTGTTGCCGCCCAGTATCGCCGCCGGATTGGTCGGAGAGGTTCGGCGTCGCAGTGAACCGTCAGGCCCGACGCTCAGCGCCCGCGAACGTGAAGTCCTCGGATTGATCGCGCAGGGCGCCAGCATCCCCGCCATCGCCTCTCAGCTCTTTCTCGCGCCGTCCACCGTCAAAACCCACGTTCAGCGCCTCTACGAGAAACTCGGAGTCAACGATCGAGGCGCTGCCGTCGCCGCCGCGATGCGGCAGGGTCTGTTGGAGTGAGCAGGCGTCACCGGAGGACGTACGTGACGTTCATGGCCGGGTAACCCGAGGTCATCGTCACCGTGACGTCGTGGCCATCGGTGGCGTACGTTCCGCCGGCATCCGCCCTGGTCTTCGAGTTGGTGGCACTGAAGACAAATACTCCACCGTCGTCGGAGCGGTACGTGAGCACGATGGGGAAGTCGTTCTGGTTCTTGCTCGTGGCGACAACGTTCACGTTCATGTTCGGGAGGATGTAGTCGGCCGGCGGGACGATCCAGTCGCCGTTCGGGTTGGATGCGTCGACCAGATACAGGGCACCGAAGCCCGAATTGCTGATCATCGCCGTCGTGACGGAGGTGTCGGTCATCGACTTCACGGCGTTCGCACCGGCGGCGCGGGCGACCAGAGCTGCCATGCTGAGGCCGGAAAAGGTAACCGCTTCGGGTCGAATTGTGTTGGTGCTCATGATGTTTCTCCTCGTGTTTGTCGGTCTCGGTGACCGTGTGTTTCGGTGATGAGATAACTATGGCCCCGAAATCCTTTCGGGTCTGTCCACCTACGGGTCCGAGTGCTGGATGACATCGGTGTCCCCCGATCGGTGGACACCAACGCTCTCCACTGCCGTAGCCCACCCAGTGTCAGGGGGTGGAGGCTCCGCCCACCCAGTGTCAGGGGGTGGAGGCTCCGCCCACCCAGCGGGAGAACCCGTTCCTCTACCAACCAGTCCACTCATAGCGTGACCACCATGACCGATCCTGACTTCTCCACCGCACCACTCGACGTCGTAGTCATCGGCGCCGGCGTCGCCGGCATGTACGCCATGCACCGACTTCGCGAGCAGGGGCTGCGTGTCCACGGCTTCGAGGCGGGCTCCGGAGTGGGCGGAACATGGTATTTCAACCGTTACCCGGGCGCACGCTGCGATGTCGAGAGTTTCGACTACTCCTACTCGTTCTCCGAAGAGCTGCAACAGGATTGGGACTGGAGCGAGAAGTACGCGGCGCAGCCGGAGATCCTGTCCTACCTCGATCATGTTGCCGATCGCTTCGACCTGCGCAGTGGGTTCACTTTCGATACCCGTGTCCAGAGCGCACAGTTCGACGAGGGCTCGTCGACGTGGCGAGTGCACACCGACGGTGGTCATGACGTGACCGCACGCTTCGTTGTCTGCGCCACCGGCAGCCTCTCGACCGCGAACGTCCCGAACATCACAGGGCGGGAGACTTTCGGCGGCGAGGTGTTCCACACCGGCTTCTGGCCGCACGAGGGCGTCGATTTCACCGGCAAGCGAGTCGGGGTAATCGGCACCGGATCGTCGGGCATCCAGTCCGTTCCTCTGATCGCCGAGCAGGCCGATCACCTCTTCGTGTTCCAGCGGTCCGCGAATTACAGTGTTCCGGCGGGAAACACACCCCTCGATGACAAGCGGCGCGCCGAGATCAAGGCCGACTACGCAGAGCGTCGAGCGCAGTCCAAGCGCAGTGGCGGCGGATCACCGTTCGTCTCGGACCCGCGCAGTGCGCTCGAGGTGGCCGAAGCCGAGAGGAACGCGGCCTACGAGGAGCGGTGGAAGCTCGGCGGTGTTCTGTTCGCCAAGACCTTCGCAGATCAGACCAGCAACATCGACGCCAACGCGACGGCGGCAGCGTTTGCCGAGGCCAAGATCAGATCGGTGGTCGAAGATCAGGCCATCGCAGACCTGCTGATCCCGAACGACCACCCCATCGGGACCAAGCGGATCGTGACGGACACCGACTATTACCAGAGCTACAACCGTGACAACGTGAGCCTGGTCGATCTCAAGAGCGCACCGATCGAGGCGATCGACGAGGCCGGGATCAAGACGGCCGACTCGCACTACGAACTCGACGCATTGGTGTTCGCCACCGGTTTCGACGCGATGACCGGGGCACTCGATCGCATCGAGATCCGAGGACGCGGCAGCGAGACCTTGCGGGAGAATTGGCACGCAGGCCCGAGAACGTACCTCGGGTTGGGCATGCACGGCTTCCCGAACCTGTTCATCGTCACCGGGCCGGGTAGCCCGAGTGTGCTGTCCAACATGATTCTCGCTGCCGAGCAGCACGTCGACTGGATCGCCGACGCGATCGGCCATCTCGATTCCAACGGCATCGACACGATCGAACCCAGCGCAGAAGCCGTGAACAGCTGGCTCGAGGAGTGCTCGCGCCGGGCGTCGGCAACGCTGTTTCCATCCGCGAACTCCTGGTACATGGGAGCCAACATCCCGGGAAAGCCGAGGATATTCATGCCATTCATCGGGGGCTTCGGTGTCTACTCCGACATTTGTGCTGACGTGGCAGCAGCGGGATACCGAGGCTTCGAGCTGAACAGTGCGGTGCACGCATGAGTCGGCTGGAGGGCAAGCGCGTACTGGTGACCGGTGCGGCCGGCGGAATGGGGCGCTCACACTGCGAGCGGCTCGCCGAAGAAGGCGCGTCCGTGATCGCGCTGGATGTCGAACAGGCGCAGTCGGGTTTGGCGGAAACCGCTCAGGCAGTGCGTGATCGAGGTGGCATCGCGGTCACCGGCGTCGCGGACATTCGGGACTTCGACGGCTTGGCCGCCGTAGTGGCAGAGTGCGTTGCCGAACTCGGGGGTCTGGACGTCGTGGTCGCCAACGCCGGCGTCTACGACACGCCTGGACCGACGTGGACCATCGAACCGGCGGTCTGGAACCGTTCGCTCGACGTCAATCTCACCGGGGCGTGGCACACGGTCAAGGCCTGTGTTCCGCATTTCGCCGACGGTGGGTCTGTCGTTCTGGTCAGCTCGACAGCGGGAATCAAAGGTATTGCCGGAGCAGGTCACTACAGTGCTGCCAAGCACGCCGTGGTGGGTCTGGCCAGAACATTGGCCAACGAGCTGGGGACGGAAGGCATTCGGGTCAACTCCGTGCATCCGGGTTCGGTACGTACTCCGATGATCATCAACGAGCGAGTGTTCGCGAACCTGTGCCCGGACATCGAGAATCCCACCGAAGCAGACGCTGCTGCAGTGCTCAGCGCTCGCAACTTGCTGCCCGTTCCCTGGGTCGATCCGGTGGACGTCAGTAATGCGGTCCTGTTTCTCGCATCCGCGGAGTCCCGCTACATGACCGGCTGTCAGTTGGTTGTCGACGCCGGCCTGACCCAGAAAGTGTGAATTGATGACTTCTCGATTGGAAGGCAAGATCGCGCTGATCACGGGTGCGGCACGAGGAATCGGGCGGGCTCAGGCCGTGCGTTTTGCCGAAGAGGGCGCGGACATCATCGCGGTCGACGTGTGCACCTCGGTGGAAACCACAGTCACGCCGCCCGCGACGGAGGCCGATCTGGCCGAGACCGTCGCGCAGATCCAGGCGCTGGGGCGAAAGGTCGAATCCGCTGTAGTGGACGTTCGGGATCTCGAGGCGCTGCGAAGTGCCGTCGACTCGGCCGTCGAAGCGCTCGGTGGTCTCGACATCGTCTGCGCTACAGCCGGTATCACGTCCTCTGACGGGGCGCTGACCATGTCGGAAACGATGTGGCAGACCATGCTGGACGTGAACCTGACCGGCGTGTGGCACACCACCACCGTTGCGGCTCCGCATTTGATCGAGCGAGGTGGGGGATCGATGACACTCACCAGTTCCATCGCCGGACTGCGGGGGTTGGTCGGGGTTGCGCACTACACAGCGGCCAAGCACGGTGTGGTCGGTTTGATGCGCTCGCTGGCAAAGGAATTGGCGCCGTACAACGTGCGCGTCAACACTGTTCATCCCACCAACGTCGACACCCCGATGATTCAGAACCCGTTGGTTCGCGGCAAGTTCCGCCCGGACCTCGAGAACCCCACCCGCGAGGAATTTGCTGCCGCGGCGATGACGATGAACATGCTCGCCATTCCGTGGATCGAACCGGTGGACGTGGCGAACGCTGCACTGTTCCTGTCCTCCGACGAGGCCCGCTACATCACGTCTGTCGCCCTGCCAGTGGATGCGGGCAGTTCGTCCCGCTGACGTTTGGACACGCTGAGTTCCGCCACGGTGTGTAGCGTCGGTTTCACCCAACCGAAAGGCGCACACCGTGGCGGAACGACGCTATCTGGAAGTCACCGTCGGGACCAACATCGTGATGGTCCTCGACCACCGCACTGTGGAGGTTTTCGACCGCACCGCCGCGAGCACGAGTGAAGTGGCCCGCTGGCACGTCGAACACATTGCAGTGAAGGCAAAACCGTCGAAGTCGGGTCTCAAACTCACTATCGGTAATCGGCTCGCTGACGACTCCATCGCGGTAGCGGGGCCACGAGCATCGCTCACCGTTCCGCCGGAGGACGAAGCCGCCGTCGTCGCGTTCTTCGACGAGGTCAAGGCCGCTCGGGTGTGACTCAGGCGCCCGCTGTCGCGCGCGCGGCAGCATGGGCGCCGGCAACCCGGCCGAACGCCAAGGCATCGGCGATATGGAATCCACCGTCCTTCGCCGCGCTGTACGTGGAACTGACGGCGCCCGCCGCATAAAGTCCTGGAATCGGATTGCCGGCAGTATCGAGAACGCGGGAATGACCGTCGCGGCGCGGTCCGCCGTTACTCCAACCCAGCAGTGGCGGTGCGGCGACGGCGTAGAACGGAGCCGTGGCCACCGGGGCCAACGTCTCGGGATTGCGACCGAACGAATGGTCTACGCCGTCCGCGCACGTCTCGTTGTAGCGTCGCACGCTCGTTTCCACGACGGTTGGGTCCAGTCCGAGCTTCCCGGCGAGTTCGGTGAGCGTGTCTGCCTTGACGATCCATCCCTTGTCGATCTCAGCTTGATTGTCCGCACTCCACTCGTACCCTTCGTCGAGAACTCTGTGGCCGACGGGCAGTGCGTCGCGACCGGGGCTCAGTTGTCCAGCCAACCTCATCGTCTCGTCGAAGACGATGTTCATCGGTTGCACTGGAAAGTGTTGGTAGGAACCTTCTCTGAACACATGACCGTGCCGCATTTCGGCCGACTCGTCGGTGAAGCGTCGACCTTCCCGGCTGAGGAACACATAGTTGTGGGCATTCCACAGTGCCAGGAAGAAACCCGTCGGATTCTCGGGATCACCGGGGATTCCCGTAATGGTCATCATGTTGTTCATGTGCCACAGATCTGCGCCTACCGCTTGCGCCATGCGGTGACCGTCGCCGGTAGCCGATGGTGAGCCCCAGATCTTCGGATTCTCCAGACGCAGGTAGTCGCGCACCATCGTCGGATTTGCTTCGAATCCTCCGGTGGCAAGGACGACACCCCGGCGCGCCTGGATCTGCGAAGTTTGTTCACCCGAACGGATCTCGACTCCGGTCACCGCTCCGGATTCATCTGTCAGGAGTCTGGTGGCTTCGGTGTCGAAAAGAGTTGTGATGCCGCGTTCCGCGAGAGCGGAGACGAGGAACCGGTAGAGAAGTTCATTGCCCATCTTCCCTTCGACGGTGTCCATCCCTGCGTAACAAGAACTTCCGTCGAGTTCGGCGAACTCTGCTGTGGAATGGAAATCGCCGGTCATCGCTACAGTTGCACCCAGACTGCGGAGCCAGTCGGACAGCCCGTGAGTGTTCTCGGCCCAGGCATCGATGACGTCGTCGGCAACGGGGAACTCCCCGTTCAACGAACGCAGGAAGGTTCGGGCGGCAGCGGGGTCCTGGTTGACGAACCATCCACTGCCGGACAATCGAGTGTTGCCGCCCGCGGAATCAGGTCCGCTCTTTTCCAGAATCACGATCGATGCGTCGTCGGCGTGCGCTTGGAGCGCTGCGGCCGATCCGGCAGCGCCCGATCCGATGACGAGTACGTCGACAATGTTATCCATGTCACAGAAGGTATTGCGGAATGGTGGTGCGGCGAACTCACCTTCCCGATGAGCGAGAAAGCCAGTGGTCGACGCCGCAGAGACGCCGCCCCGCAGGCACGTCGGGGGCCAGGCGAGGTGCTTGCGTTCAGTGCGTCAGGGGTAGCGCCAAAAGTGCGATATCGCGCTGTGACATTTTCGAGACTCTAGCGTTACAGATCTGGATGTGTTGGTGAAACCTGCCGTTGGCAGAGTTCGTCTGGAACGCAGTGACCGACACGGTTGGTTATCCGAAGCACAGTGATTCATCGCTGATTCCGGCGGTGGGGCACGCCGAGTCCAGACAAGAGGGTTTCATGACTACGATCAACGAACGTTCTTCAGCTGCAAATGTTCTCGATCTATTTGACAGCGCCCTCCGAGAAGGGCATCGGTACAGTATCGACGTGGAAAGCTACACCCCTTCGTATGCGGTATTGAGGCTTTCCGGGGAATTGGACATGGGTCAGCGTGTGGAATTGGTGCATGCTCTCGACCGACTTCTTCTGGTCGGCACCGATATTCACGTCGATCTCTCCGGCGTGACCTTCATGTCGTCCGGAGTGGCGAATGCCGTTGTCGATGCTGCGGGGCGTGGCAACAACCGCATTCGCTTGTTTGCCCCGACGCGAGCGGTCTCCATGATTTTTCAGGCTCTCGGCGCCTCCGAACTCATTGCGGGCGATGCCACGTCGACCGCTGATGCACTCGGCGCTTGAGCCGGAAACAAATCCCACGAACGATGTGAAGTGAGCAGCGCTCGATACGCGTTGACTTGGTTCCTGGTCTGATCTGCGTCTCGATGTGCATTTTGCGGCGCGGGATCAGGTTGTCGTCACCGGGTTGCGCCGAGATTTGCGATAGTCTCGTTCAGTGTCGAGCAGCCGGCGCCGCCATCGACGCGTCCGGCCGCATGAACGCTTGGTGGTCCCGACTCGTAGTGAAGAGCCACACCATGGCGTATGACACCAGCAACGGTTCGACATCGTCGAATTCTCCGATCACCCAGTTCTCCGATGTGATTGGTCTGGAAGTAAGCATGCAGTTCGCACCGATACGCCGCCTCGACGACCACGCACTTGCAGGTGTCGAGCTGCAATTGCGTGGGCCTGACAATTCCTCTCTGTGTTCGGCGCATGCCCTTCGCCGCGCCTCGCAATTGATGCAGCAACGCTCGGAATTCGACAGTCACAAACTGGCCATGTCCCGTACTGCCCTCGCATGCACGGTCGCGGATCGCCTGCCGTTACTGGTGGCCGTCGACTCGGCTTCCCGAGCAGCTCTGAACGCTCCTGGTATCGAAGGAGCGACGAGAAATCTGCAACGGATCGTCATCACGGTTGACAGCGCATCGGTGCTTACCGATCCCCACAACTCTCTGGCAGTGATCAGAGAAGCCCGCGCGGGCGGGCGTCTGATTGCACTCGACGGCGTCGGCATCGACAGGCACTCGGCGACACTTCTGTCTTTGGTTGAACCCGACATCATTATCACTTCCGCTGAATTGCTTTCCAAGGCAGCATATTTCGAAGTCGGAACGACAGTGCACGCGCTCGGCGCCTACGTCGAGCGATCGAACGCGATTATCCTTGCCGAGGGTGTCGACTCGGAATCGTCCCGTCTTGCCGCAATCACCATCGGAGCCACATACGGAACGGGTGAGTTGTATCCCGCAGTCGCCGATCCGAGTTCATTGTTGTCCGAACCGGTCGTCGCGATGCCCGATACTCCGGTGTGGAGTGATCCCATCCCCGAAGTGGGCACTCCCTACTCGATCGTGTCTGCTCACAGCCAGATCCGGCGCGGTACCAAGCGTCTGTTGATCCAACTGAGTAAGTCCCTCGAAGCACAAGCCGCCACATCGGGTTCCTCGATGCTTGTTCTGGGCACTTTTCAACAAGCCGAGCATTTCACTGCATCCACAACTGCACGGTGGCGTCATCTCGCCGATACCGTGGGGTTTGCCGGTGTCTACGGTGTCGGTCTGTCCGTGATGCTCGACGGTAAAGTTCAACACGCACCGCTCGAACCGGGTGATGATCTCGTCAACGAGTGGACGGTCGTCACTCTGGGGCCACACCATGCCGCGATGCTGTCGGCGCGAGATCTTCATGACAACGGTCCAGATCTCGAACGGACCTTCGACTTCGTGCAAACCTACGATCGCACCAGTGTCACCCAGGCAGCGCACTCTATTCTCCGTCGCTACCCCAAGACGAATTCGTGAACCCAGTACCGATGTCCTCGAAGTTCGCCGCGAGCGCTGCTTGACCGGCGATCGTGGCTAAGGATTGGACGGGCGCCGCGCAAGACGTCTCTTTGCTGCAGTGTTGAGTAGATACCTTTCGGCGACCGTGTAGTCCGTGACGGTTGCGCCATCCGGCGTTGTGGTGTGGGTGAGCAGTTCGAGATAGCGGCGACGGAAGATATGGGCGTCTGATTCTGCAAGTAAGAACTCCGCCGCTGCGACGACCTCTGGTTTCGGAGCAGCGTGTGTGTGCCGGTTTCGGGCAGGCTGAGTGCTCATGTTTGCCTCTTGATTTCGAAAGCTTCTGTGCCGGTGGCCATGTGCAAGGAGATCTTCGTTTCATCACCGGTCATGAGAAGTGGTGAGTAGCTTCAGATCGATCGGCTGTCCGTCGGGGGAACGGCATTTGTGCCGCCTCCACCGAACGGTTCCCAGGCACACCAGTGCACCTTGTCTTCGAGTCGGTTCTGGAGAACTTCTTGGCATGCATCGGATCCGAGGACTGCGACCCATCGTCTACCGGCCATCGAGAACCACGGGGCTTCGCCGCAACGATCCCAGCCGTTTTTGTATCAAAGCAAGAGGTTCGCGGATGTATTCGAAAAGTTTGATCTATTCCGGGTAGTCCCGAATTGCCTGAGATGGGACGCAAGCGCGACAGGATGGGTGGAGCAGCCAGGATCTTCGACATCACGTACCTGCCTTCCGTTTACATCTGACAGTGATTCCTGTCAGATTGGGCAGTCTGCGTCACATTCGCGTCGTCTGTCAACATCGACACGCTGCTTCTCCGACACTCCGCCGGTATGCCGGTCTGAGTGGTGGGCAGCGGGCATCGCTTCAGCGTGAAGCTTCCTCGCCGCAGGACTGGAAGTCTGTGCTGCCGCGGCAGACAGGGGGCGACCGTGACCGCCAGCGGTTTGCATGCCAAGCTGACAGAGCGATATTTCTACGAGAGTTTCACCAGTAGAGACCCACTCCTCCAGCAGTTTTCGACGGAATCGTCGACGCGGCTGCACTCTGTACGGCGACCGAGCTTGGCCTCCCCATCAGGGTGCGATCAACGGATTACTTTTCGTGGGCGGCATGTGTCGTGATGTGCGGCAGGCGCGGGTCGGCGTTGTCGATGACGCAGTCGGCCCGAGTCCAGGGCTTCGCAGCGGCGAAGTACAGCCGTTGGCCGCCGACATATCTGTTCATCGACGGATGTTCCGGATCTGCGTTTGTTCCGTCGCGAAGGTTCATACGCTGGGCGGTGATCCCGAAGGGCACGTCGAGGAAGATCGAGTAGTCCCATCGTCCGGCGAGTTCGTCACGATGCAGGAAAAGGCCTTCGACGAGGACGATCGCTCCATCGGCTGCAACGAGGTATGCGTCGCTGTCCCGTCGTTGTCGGTACTCGCGGCTCCCTCGCGGCGTCAGTGGGTCGAGAACATGTCGTTCGAGGGCGTCGTAGTCGTAGCTGTCGAGCCAGAACCCTTCCGGTGATTGTCGCCCTCTACGATGGCGAATCTCCGACGGATTGAGGAAGTCGTCGACGTGAATCACGATGACGGGGCGTGCATTCAGCTGTGCCGCCAGGCTTTTTGCGAAGGTCGTCTTCCCGCTCCCGTCGACGCCGTCGATCGCGACGAGAGGCGAGCCGCGCAACGCGGATACTTCGGCGGCCAAGATTTCGAAGACCGACGCAGTGCTCATCGATCAGTTCCTACAGCACTCGCAGCAGCACGAAGAGACCCCGTGTCGTACAAAATTCGGTGGCCGTCTTCGAGCACGCGCCTCGTGCCCCCGTCGAGCGGAACGTCCGCCCAGCTTTCAGTCGCGAAATTCAGTTCGACGAGAAGACCGGAGCCCAGGCGGAAGCGTCGCTCTCGGATCGGTCCCCAGTTGGCTGCTCGGACGAAACGCGCGTCGGGACGGATCTGCACGAACCAGCCTTCATCGGCCAGTGCCTCCGGGTTTTCGGCCAGGATCATCAGATCGAGATCACTTGCCATACGCTCCGCACCGCGCGCGTACGACCCGACCAGCGCTACAGCTTTGACGCTGTCGTGCTCACCGGCCCATCGTTCAACGTCGACGAGCAACGAGTTGACTGCGCGTTTTCGCCCCTTCAATCGTGCTGACATGACGGGTATCTTTCCTCACCAAAGGGAAGTCGAGCGCAGTCCTGCCCATATCCTTGGTGGAGTTACGTGACAAACCTATGGGAGAAGATGCACATGTCCACGACCAATGAAGGCAGTCGATGAAGACGATCATCGTGTGTACCTCTGTCTCCCACGGCAATACGCGGCGGATCGCCGACGTCATCGGCGAAGTTCTCGATGCTCGCGTGGTCGAACCCGGCGACATCGACGCCGCGGAGCTCGCCGACTACGACCTCGTGGGCTTCGGATCCGGGATCTACCTGCGCTCGTACCACGAAAACCTACGTGCGTTCATCGAGTCGCTCCCCGAAGAACGCCGATCCAAGGCATTTGTCTTCGCCACCAGTGGTTTTCCCGACAAGGGGATTCACCGCTTCTCACGCCCACTGGTTCAGCTCCTCGAACAGAAGGGCTTCGATGTGGTCGCAGCCTTCTCGTCGCGTGCGTGGGATACGTATCTGCCGTTCAAACTCGTCGGCGGCATCCGGAAGGGGCGGCCGAATGCCGCCGATTTGGAATCGGCGCGCATGTTCGCCGAAGTGCTACGCGGAAGCGTTCAGGACAGCTTGCCCGGCACCGGGTAACTGCGAAGGCTCATCTCGAGCTCTCCGGCGTCGGCAAGGTCGTTGATCGTCTGACGCAGAGCGCCACACGTCCGCTGAGCGTTGGCACGGCTGTTCGCGCGCCCCAGCTCCGGGCACACTTCCTGCGACTCTTCGAGCCATTGAACGCTGGTGTGCGCGTCGCTGTACTTCTCGACCAGGACACGATTTCCGCAGTTGCGGCAACTGACCTGCCGCATCAGCGTGCAATCAGATCGGCCGGTGACCAGAAGGCGCGCATGCTCGTGATCTTCGCGTCCGCATCGAAAGTCATGACGTCGATGGGTTCGACCTCGTAGACCTGATCGCCCACCGGCGTGACGACGCGGAAGTGGAAGGCCGCGCTGGATCCGCTCACCCGCAGGGTAAGCAGCTCCGTCTCTTGCGAACCGCCCTCGAGAGCGCCGTAGAACTCGGTGATCGCAGCTTTGCCGACGCGGGGTTCGCTGCCGACCGGGTCTTCGAGCGTTGCGTTCTCGGCGTAGAGGGCGGCGATGTCCGCTGACGATCCGCGAGCCACGGCGTCGAGGTAGGTGGTTACCGTCGCCGTGATCGCGGCCGTGGTGTCTGGTTCGAGAGTGGTCATCGAGTTAGTCCGATCAGTCGAGAAGTTCAGGGTCTGACAACTACTTCGGACGCTATCGGTGCTGTCTCGATTCGGCGCCGCAATCTCCCACGCAGCGGGACGGACACAACAAACTCAGGCGTCGAAGCGTCCGAATCCACCGCGATAGAACAGAAGCGGACCGTCGTGGCGCAGCACGTTCAGGTCGGTGATGCGTGCGACGACGATGGTGTGATCACCGGCGTCGTGTTCTTGCTCGACGGTTGCCTCGATGCGGGCCAGCGCGCCGCTGAGCGCTGGAGCACCGTTGCCGGCGGCACCCCACTCGATGCCGAGGAACTTGTCGGTTCCGCCGCGCGCGAAGGCGGAACACATGTCCTGCTGATCGTGGGCGAGAACATTGATGCAGAGAGTTCCGGATTCACGAAGCTTCGGCCAACTCGTCGACGTCTTCGCCGGGCAGAACGAGAGCAGCGGGGGATCGAGCGATACCGAGACCAGGGACTGGCAGGTGAAGCCCAGTGGCGAATCTCCGTCGTGAGCGGTGATGACGGTGACGCCGGTGCAGAAATTGCTCATCACGTTACGAAGTGTGCGCCCGTCCAGAACTGGCGGCTCGGCGTTTTCCACGGACATGTCGTCTCCTTGTTCGAACTCTGCAAACAACTTCAGAAGCAACGATGTGTGGCGTCGCGGCCGTAATCCAGCGGCAGTCCCACTCAATGGCAGTAATGCCGTCTCTGCCCGGATCCGGACCGCCGAGTGCCAGGTGAAGGGGTCTCACACAAATTTGATCCCGCTCAGCGGTCCGTTCGGATTCTACGAAACCAGCAAATCACCAGTGATTGTTAGACTTCGGGCATGTCCGAACCTGATGACGTGTCCCGAGGACTTCCCGCTACCAGCTGGGCAGTGCTCGGAATGCTCACGTTCGGGGAGGAACTGACCGGAAACGATCTGAAGAAGTGGGCTGACTGGAGCGTCGGCTTCTTCTACTGGAGCCCGTCCATCAGCCAGGTCTACGCAGAGTTGAAGAAGCTCGAAAGCATCGGGTTCGTGGAGTCTCGGGTCGTCTCCGAGCCGGGTGTACGCGGCAAGCGCCTCTACTCGATCACCCAATCAGGAACCGACGCCGTCCGGACGTGGTCACGCGAAGCTCCAGTGGAGGTTCCGGTGCTCAAGCACGGCGTGATGCTGCGTCTGTGGATGGGGCATCTCAACGAGCCCGAGCGACTGAAGGCGCTGGTGGAAGCCCACATCGCCAACGTCGAAGAGCAGATTCGACGCGCGAAACTCCACGCAGATCATGCCGAGAACGAGCCGGCCTGGTCGTTCCCGGTCATGACGTTGCGCTGGTCGGAGCGTTACTTCCGAGCAGAGATCGAACTTGCTCGCGAACTTCTCGAAGACATCGATCGTGCGTCCGCCGAGTACGCGAACGTCGCCGAGCACGATCGACTGGGATCGCCGTTGCCCTCGACGCCTGGCAGATGGAAGAACGTCGAGGAGTACGTGTTGGCGCTCGAGCAGGCCGGGCTCACCGGTAACGGCTCGACTATCTGAGTCAGGCCCCGGCTGCGGTCGGCATGTTGCGCAGCAGGTGACGACGCTGCAATGTCGGAGTGACGCTCAGCGACCCGCCGTCGATGCCTCGCCAAATGGCAGCGGCTGCCATCCGAACCGGTGCTGCGCTGACGTGGTCGAGGCGGAGAGCCTTCGACGGCGCGCAGATGGATACCGCGGCAACGGCGCGCCCGATGGGGCCGATCGGTGCCGCAAGACAGCTGAATCCCGGTAGGCCGTTTCCGGTTTCGAATGCAACCCCGGATTCGCGAATCCGGGCGAGGTGGGGCAGCGCGTAACCCGATGACTTCGGCGAACCGAACGCGAGCAGCGCCTGACCGATCGCAGTGGTCTCGGCCCGGCGTCGACCACCCACACGCGTCGGCACCGCGGCTGCGAGGCGTCCGCCGATCTTCTCCATGTAGACCACATCGGGGCCGTCGAGGATGCCGAGGTGAACCACAAAGCCGGTGACGCGGTAGAGCTCGTGGAGAAGCGGCATGGCTGCAGCGTGGAGGCGGTCCTGATGAACCGCGAGCGATCCCAGCTCGACGAGGCGCATACCGAGTTCGTAGTCGCGGCCGTCGCGACGCAGCCAACGCATCGAGACGAGACGTTCGAGCATGCGATGGGCAGACGAGCGGGGAAGGCCCGTGCTCCGAACGACTTGAGCGAGCGTCAACCTGCCGGGACCGTCGAAGGCGTCGAGAACTAGCGAGACGCGATCGAGAATTGCCGTCGGGGCCGAATCGGCGCCTAAAGCATCTACAGCCTGCAGTGTCATCGTGTACCTCACTTCTCTTAGAGCTCCACAACCAGTGAACTGGCTATTTCAATTAGAAATAGTGTCATAGACTTACGAATTTGTGAAGTGGATCACCGGTCTGTTTTCGGGCGCGTCACCTTGGAAACGAGGAAAAGGGCTTGCGCGAATACTCGCGCAAGCCCCCTTGGTTCCCGTACCGGCAGGTACTACATCGCTGCCAGCGGCTCGCTTCCGGACCAGTCGTGGCCCCAGTAGCTGTCTGCTGTGATCTCCTCGGAGGAGTACGAGTCCTGATCCACCTTCGAGCCCTCGGTGCCGAACTCGATGTCCCAGCCGCCGGGTGCGCGGACGTAGAAGGAGATCATCTTGTCGTTGGTGTGACGACCCAGGGTCGACGAGACGGAGAACCCGTCCTTCATCACTCGGTCGAGTGCCTGGCCGACGGCGTCGAGGGTGTCCACCTCGACCATGATGTGAATCAAGCCGGGCGCGCCGCCGTGCGGTGCCGGGCACAGGGCCAAGCTGTGGTGACGCTCGTTGACGCCCATGAAACGGATTCGCAGCGGCCCGAATTCGGGCGGAGCCGGCAGACGGAACGCGCCGCGTGGGTAGAAGCCGAGCACCTCGGTGTAGAAGTCGAAGCTCGCCGCGCTGTCCATCACCGGAAGCACGACGTGGCCGAGACCCTGTGAGCCGGTGACGAATCGAGCGCCGAAGGGCGTCACCACCGGGCTGTGGTCGAGGATCGCTCCGTGGAAGACCTCGATGGCTGCTCCGCCGGGATCGGTGAAGGCGATGACCTCCTCGACCCGTCGAGCGTCCGCCTCGGCGAGCGAAAGCTGCTCCACCTCGGTGCCGTTCTTCTCGAGCGCTTCCTGAACGCGGCGCAGTGCGGCGTGATCGGCGACCTCCCAACCGATGTTGACGATCTCGTCGCGCTCACCCTCGACGACGACGATGCGCGCAGCGCGCTCGTCGAGCCGCAGGTACAGAGCGTTCTCGTCCGGCCCACTGCCCTTGGCGAAGCCGAGAACGTCGAAAGCGAAAGTGCGCCAACGTGCCATGTCGTTGGTCGAGATCTTGACGTAGCCAAGTCCCTTGATGTCAGTGTGTGTCATCGTGTCTGGTTCCTGTCGATTTCTTGTGTCGAAGCCTGATCAGATCATCGCCCGCAGCGGACCCTGCGGGTCGGCGCCGAGGCGGCTCAGTGAGGCGGCGTGGAATACGGTGCCCGGTACGTGAATTGCGTGATGCTGCCCAGCGTGAGCGTCGCGCCAGAATCGCTGGAGCGGCTTGTCCATCCGCAGTGCGTTGCCGCCGCAGCGTGGGTAGACCTGATCGATCGCGTTGATCGCGCGCCAGGCGGCCTGCACCTGAGTCTGACGTCCCTCGGCGCGCTGCTCGAAGGTCACTTCCTTGCCGGCGTCCACTCGATCCCACATGCGGTCGACGTTGGCAAGCAGGGTGTCGCGCGCGGCCCGGATGTCGGCAGTTGCCTGACCGATCGCGAACAAGGTGTACGGGTCGTCCTTGACGGCCGTGCCCTGTGCGTTGATGCGATCGGCCTGGTACTCGTTGGCGTGGAAGAGCATTCCCTCGCAGATGCCGATCGTGGCGGCGGTGATACCGAGGGGGAACATGTTCGACCACGGCATCAGGTACAGCGTCTCGGTGCGTCCGTACTTGCGCACTGCCGTGCCGTCGATGACCTCGTCGCAGTCCATGACGCGGTAATCGGGGACGTAGGCATCCTTGACCACGAGGTCTTTGGAGCCGGTGCCGCGAAGTCCCATGACATCCCACGAATCTTCGATGATCTCGTAGTCGGTACGCGGAATGATGACATGGAGCATGCGCGGCGGCATCTCCATGTTGCCGTCCTTGTCACAGGCCATCGCGCCGAGGAATGCCCAGTCGCAATGGTCTGTGCCGGAGGAGAACTGCCAGCGACCGGAGAACTTGTAGCCACCGTCGGTCGGGATACACATTCCGCCGGGCATGTACGGCGAGGCCATCCAGGTATCGGGATCCGATCCCCAGATCTCCTGCTGCACCTTCGGATCCGCGAACGCGAGCTGCCACGGGTGAACTCCGACGATCCCGTGCACCCAGCCGGCCGAGGGATTCAGCGAAGCCATGCGCATGACGGTCTCGGCGAATTCGCGAGGATGCGCCTCCATGCCGCCGTGTTCCTTGGGGTGCAGCATGCGGATGGAACCGATTGCCTTCATCTTCTTAGCGGTGTCGTCGGCCACTCGGCCGATCCGCTCGGCCTCGATGCCTTCGGCAAAGATGTCGTCGGCCATCGCGTTGATCTGTTCGAGTACTTCGTACGTCATGTTGTTCCTTGCGTCCAGTCCGGTTGTTTCAGCTGTGTTTTCGACTGCGGATCAGGAGGTTGTCTCGAGCGCCCCGGCGTCGCGTGCGGCAACGTTTTCGGCGACTTCCCGCTTCCAGCTCTCCACGGCGCGGGTGGTGTCGATCTCGAATTCGAAGCGCTTGGTCATGTCTTCCGTGACGTTCTCGACGTCGGTGTAGAACTGGTTGTACCAGCGCCGCAACTGGTAAACCGGGCCGTCCTCCTCGGAGAGCAGCGGGTTGTCGATGGGGGCCTTGTTCTTCCATATCTCCACGTCCTGAAGGAATCCCATCTCGACCCCCTCGGTGAACTGCGCTGCCATCGCTGCAGTGGACTCGTCGTCCATACCGGGAAGCTTCTTGACCATCGCGCCGTACTGCAGCACGAAGGCATTGTTCGAGATGGGGTAGTGGCAGTTGATCAATACGGTTTCGATGATCTGCCCGTTGGCTTCACTCTTGATCCAGTCGATCATGTACGACGGACCGAAATACGATGCATCCGAACGAAGCACAGCGTTGGGATCGCCGTAGTTGGTACCGCTGATGATGTCCTCACGTCCCACCGATTCCATGTACTGGCTCGCGACGTGACCTTCGAAGATGTTCTTGAAGTACTTGGGGAACGAGTAGTGAACGTAGAAGAAGTGGGCCATGTCCACGACGTTGTCCACGATCTCGCGGCAATGCGAGCCTTCGATGGTGAGCGTGTTCCAGCTCCAGTCGCTCCACTCGCTGCTTCCGAAACCCTCGATGTCGGGAATTGTGACCTCGGCGGGCGGGGGATTTCCCTGGGGGTCGTGCCAGACGAAGAGCTGGCCGTTCTTCTCGAGTGTGGTCCACGCCCGCGTCTTGGCCAGCGGCGGAACCCGTCGTGCGTAGGGGATCGCCGTACATTTTCCGTTACCGCCCCAACGCCAGTCGTGGAACGGGCAGGCGATCGAATCGCCCTTGACCGTGCCCTGCGCCAGGTTGCCGCCCATGTGGCGGCAGTAGGCGTCGAGGATCTTGATGTCGCCCTTACTGTCTGCGAAGACGACAAGGCTGGTGCCGAATGCGTCGATCTGGTGGGGTTGACCGTCGCGGTAGGTCTTGCTGAGTCCGAGGCAGTGCCATCCACGCGCGAACCGCGCGGGAGGCGCTGCCGCTTCGATTTCTCGAATTTCCTCGCCGGCGCCCGACTGCGTCGGGGCGTCCGTAGTGGTGAGTGGGCCGGTTCCGAGTGCCATGTCTTCCTCCGAGCCGCGTCTTGCGACGCTCCAGTGATGTGATCCGCCTCATACAACGACGAAGCGCCCGCTGGAGATACGGCAGTTCCCGCTGGATGGAACGCCTACTCGGTGACCTGCAGAGATTCAGCTCGCGAGAGTCGCCGCATTGTCGATCGCGTAAGTCGCCCAGGCGCGGGCGGTGACGACCCCGGCGGGATCGGTGGCGACCAGAGCTACGTCGGTGACGCTCTCGTGGTCCTTCTCGTACGTGGCGAGCACCGTCACGGAGCAGTTCAGATCTGTTCCTACGGAGGTCGAGGTGCAGCGTCCGCGGAACCGGCGTAGCGACGCGGAACCGTAACGTCGAGCGGCGAAATCAGCAAGGGCGGCAACGGAATCGGTTCCGGCGTCAGGTGTCGGGGCTTCACGAACGAAGACCTCGGCCACCAGATGCCCGGTCTGATCGTGGTATTCGGTGATCCGCTCGAGCGTCGAACCCAGCGATCTCACGGATCCGGTGAGCAGCGCGCCGGGATCGGGGCGTCCGAAGAACACGACGTCCTGCTCGACGACGGACCCGTCGGGTGCGGAGCGCACGGTTCCGTACAACGAGTCGAAATCGGGCAGGAGCGTGGTGGCAGCACGGGGAGCAGTTGCCGTGAAGTGGGCGGTACCGAGGTTGGTAGTCATGACACTCTCCGTTGGACGCGACCGAGACGCGGTCGTCTCGGTGGGTACATCGACGCTAACCACCGCTCTGGCGGGTGACGACGGGCTTCCCGCTGATCGGGAGCATTCTCGGATTCGATCGAAGAGGTGGAACCTGTTCCAGTTTTGTGCAATTCTGGATATCGTATTCGTGACCGGGAGCACATCTCGATGACTGCACGCGCCGAGCAGAAGGAAGACCAGATGACAGACGAGTTCGCTGACCTGCACCGACCGGTTTACGGTCCGGACCTGCTCATCACCGCTCTGGAACGCAATCACGACAAGCCCGCGCTGTACCTCGGCGACGTGATTCTCACCGGCGGTCAGATGCGCGATCAGATCAGCTGCTTCGCCCAGGCGCTCGCGTCACTGGGAATCACTCAGGGCACCAGCACCGCCATGCTGTCGAAGAACCGTCCCGAGGTCCTGATCAGCATGGGCGCGACCATGATCACCGGCTGTCGGGCGAGCGCCCTGAACCCGATGGGATCGCTCGACGACCACAAGTACATCGTCGACGACGCCGAGATCGAGACCCTCATCTTCGATCCCAACGCCTTCGAGGAGCGTGCCGCCGAGTTGAAGGCGTCGTCGCCTTCGCTGACCAACGTGCTCTCGATGGGGCCGTCCGAGGTGGGAATCGACATCCTCGCGCTGGCTGCCACGTTCGAGCCTGCGCCGCTGAAGGCAGCGCACGTCGACGCCGAAGACGCCAGCAGCATGGTCTACACCGGTGGAACGACCGGCAAGCCCAAAGGTGTTGTGGGGTCCTTCCGTTCGGGTGCGGCGCTCAATCAGATCCAGATGTCGGAGTGGCAGTGGCCCGAGGACAACCGCTTCCTCATCTGCACGCCCCTCTCGCACGCGGGTGCGGCGTTCTTCATCCCGACTTTGCTGCGCGGCGGCGCGTTGATCGTCCTGCCCGCCTTCGAACCAGGCGCGGTGCTCGAGGCGATCGAAAAGCACAAGATCACGGCAACCATGCTGGTGCCCACCATGATCTACATGCTCATGGATCACCCGGATCTACCTAAGCGTGACGTCTCGAGTTTGCAGACGCTGTTCTACGGAGCGTCCGCGATGTCTCCCGCCAGATTGCAGGAGGGCATCAAGAAGTTCGGTCAGATATTCTTCCAGTTCTACGGTCAGACCGAGTGCGGCATGACAATTTCGGTGCTGCGCAAGGAAGAACACCTCGCCGACGATCCGGCCCGCCTCGCCACGTGTGGGCGTCCGGTGCCGTGGCTCGACGTCCGGTTGCTCGACGACGACCTCAACGAGGTGCCGCAGGGAGAACTTGGTGAGATCTGCGTGCGCGGTCCGCTGATCATGAAGGGGTATTGGAAGAAGCCTGCCGAGACCACCGAGGCATTCCGTGGTGGTTGGCTGCACACCGGCGACATCGCGCGTAAGGACAAGGACGGGTTCATGTCGATCGTCGATCGCAAGAAAGACATGATCGTGACCGGTGGTTTCAACGTGTTCCCGCGCGAAATCGAGGACGTGATCTCGGCGCACCCGTCCGTCGCATCGGTGGCGGTAGTCGGTGTGCCCGACGACAAGTGGGGCGAAGCCGTCAAGGCGTGCGTGGTGCTTCGTGCCGGACTGACCGTCGACACCGAGGAACTGGTCGAGAAGGTGAAGGCAGCCAAGGGTTCGGTTCACGCGCCCAAGAGCATCGACTTCGTGGATTCCCTTCCGCTGACGCCGCTGGGCAAGTTGGACAAGAAGGCACTGCGCGCGAGGTACTGGGAGACCAGCGCCCGCGCGGTCTAGCAACCAGCGTCGTGTAGCGCAGGTTCAGCGTTTCCAGACGTATCGACGCTCCGGGCGGCCCACCACTCCGTATTTCAGCGAGGTGGTGGACCGCCCGGTTTCGTACAGGTACTCGAGGTAGCGCCTCGCGCTCGCCCGCGAGATGCCGACCCTCTCGGAAATGTCTGTAGCCGAGGCGGGTTCGGTTCCGTCACGCAGTGCTGTCTCGACCAGCTGAAGGGTCTCAGGACTGAGTCCCTTCGGTAGACCCTTGAGCGACGATGCCGCGGTCGCGCCACCGGCCACGCCGAAAGCCTCGTCCACCGCTCGCTGTTCAGCTTCGCCGATGCTGTCGAGCTTCGCGTACGTCGATCGGTACCGCTCGAGACGCTCACGTAGAACCTCGAACGTGAATGGCTTCATCAGGTAATGCACGACGCCGCTGCGCAGTGCCTTCTTGACCGAGCCCGCCTCGCGTTCACTCGTGATGACAAGAACATCCAGCTCCGGTGCCAGCTCGCGAAACGGGGCGATCAGATCGAGTCCGGTGGTGCCGGGCAGGTGGACGTCGAGAAGAACCAGGTCGGGTTGCAACTCACCGACTGCGGTCAGGGCGGCCTCGGCCGAATGGGCGACGCCGCACACTTCGAAACCGTCTATCCGCGAGACGAATCCGCTGTGCACCTTCGCCACCATGAAGTCGTCGTCGACCACCAGTACCCGGATCATGCGCCCTCTCCGTCGTGTAGGACTGCCGTGAAGACAGTCCACTCGATGCCTTCTGCCGAACGAGTGCTCACGGTGACGTCGCCGCCCCGTCGACGACACGTGAGGCGTACCAGCGCCAAGCCGAAACCGTGTCCGTCACTCGATTGTCCCTTGGTGCTCCAACCCTGGCCGAAAACCCTGTCGCGATTCTCCGGCGCGATACCGGGGCCGGCGTCCTCGACACGCACTTCGACGGCGGTGCCACGGTCGCGAATCGACAACCGAACCTTGCGACGCGAGGCTTCCGGCATCTCACCGACGGCGTCGACGGCATTGTCGACGAGGTTTCCGACTACCGTCACGAGATCTCGTCCGAGTCCGCGGTCCACCGCCTCCAGATGCGTGTCCGGCGCCAACTCGACCGTGACCAACCCCTGTGCAGCGGCGCCTATCTTGGCGATCACGAGTGCGGCGGTGCCGACGTCGGCGATCTTCTCGGTCACGGTCGCACTGACCTGCGCGCGCTCCATGGTCAGACCCTCGACGTAGCCGACCACCTCGTCGTATTCGCCGAGTTGGATGAGGCCGGAGATGGTGTGCAGTTGATTGTCGAACTCGTGGATGTGAGCGCGTAGTGCGTCGGTGCTGGTTTTGGTCACGTCGAGTTCTTCTTCCACGGAACGCAATTCGGTGCGGTCGCGGAAAGTGGTGACCGAACCGATGGTGCGGCCCTTCGATTCGATCAAGACGGTGTTGAGGACGAGCAGGCGATCGCCGACAAGAACCAACTGATCGGATTCGGTTGTGCCGGAAGTCAGTACACTCTGGAGGCGGTCGTCGAGACCGAGGTCCCGCACCGATCTGCCGGCACTGCCGCGTGGGATGTCGAGGAGTTGGTGGGCACTGTCGCTCATCAGCACCACTTTTCCCTGCGCGTCGAATGCGATGACGCCTTCCTTGAGACCGCGCAGCATTGCCTCACGTTGGCGAACCAGGTCCAGGATCTCGCCGGCTTCCATGCCGAGGGTCTGCCGTTTGACCCTGCGGGCCAACAGGATCGACCCGACGCCGCCGAGAAGGGATGCCACCGCGAGGTACACCAGGAGATTCGGCGCGGACTGTCCTAGCCGCGTCCAGATCGAGGGGTACTCGATGCCGACGATCGCAGTCCCGGTAATCGCTCCTTCACTGCCGAGAATCGGAACGTGCGCCTCCACGGCCTTGCCGGAGGGCGTGTCGACCAAACCCGTCCATGACCGATCCTGGGTCTGACGTGCGTCGATGCCGACGTCGCCGGGACGCGTCGAAATCACGACACCGCCGTCGGCGTCGGCAAGCGAGACATAGGTGACGCCCGAGATGGCGCGCACCGAGTCGACCGAACCTTGTAGTCCGGAGCGGAGGCGGGTCTGAGCCTGGGGGAGCAGTTCGCGCACTGCCGGATTGGCTGCGAGCGATTCCGCTGCCGAGAGTGCGCGGCGTCCTTCCTCGCGTTGGAAACTCGCAGACGACTGCGCGAGGGAGAGGGCAGTGACGCACACGAGAACCGCGACGACGATCAGAAGTTGCAGTTCGAGAAGTTGTGTCGCCAGAGTGTGCCGGCGCCGACGAAGTCGCGCACGCAGAGGCAACTTGCGCTCTCGCTCCGCCTGCTCGTTTCCTGAGGACACCAGCCAGACCCTAGCCTTCAGTTCGATGCCGGGGAAGCGGCCGTTCGTGAGCACAATGAGCACAAATCAATTTGCTTTCCCAATGGTGACCCCAGTCACAAAGTGCGTCAGTATGAAACCTGTTCACACATCGGTACCGGCAGACAAGGACAAGGCCATGAGCGCATCGAAGCGGCTGAGCAGGCATATCGCCCTGCTCGGTGCCTGCGCGATGACTCTTGTGCTCTCGACCGGATGTACTCCGCTCGAGTCCTTTTTTGCCGGTGGCCGAGCGGGTGAGAGTTCCGAGGAACTGCGCGTACTGGTGCCCTCGGTGGCCGGTGGTGGTTACGACCTGACTGCCCGGACCATGGTGCAAGCACTTGCCGACGAAGGAACCGTCGACGCCGACGTCGTTGTGCTGCCCGGATCGGGCGGCATCGTCGGACTCAACCGGTTGGCTCTCGAACGCGGAAACCCCGACCTTCTCATGGTCATGGGACTCGGAGTTCTCGGTTCGCTCGAGATACTGCCGTCCGAGCACACACTTGCCGACGTGACGCCGATCGCGAGACTGGTCGAAGAACCGGAAGCGCTACTGGTTCCAGCAGATTCACCGTACAAAACTCTCGCCGATCTGACGCAGGCCTGGGTGGCGGATCCGTCGTCGATCTCGATCGGCGGCGGTTCGAGTGAAGGTGGACCGGACGGGTTGTTCCGCCTTCTGTTCGCCCGGGCGGTCGGTGTCGATCCGTCGCGCTCCCCGTACCGCATCTACGACGGCGGTGGAGAACTGCTTCCCGCACTGCTCACGAGGCAGGTCGACGTCGCTGCTACGGGTATCGGTGAGTACCTCGATCAGATTGCGGCAGGCACGGTTCGGGTCCTTGCGGTCAGCTCGCCGGCCCGTACCCCGGCGGTGGATGCGCCCACGATGGCGGAGTCCGGCGTCGACGTCACGTTCACCAATTGGCGCGGGCTCATGGCGCCGCCGGGCCTGACGGACGATCAGCGTCAGCACTTGCAGAATTTGGTAGGGGATCTGGCGGCAAGCCCGCGGTGGAACGAGCTGTCTCGCCGAAACGGTTGGAACAGTGCAGTTCTCACCGAACCCGAGTTCTCCGCATTCCTCACCGATCAATCCCGGTTTGTCGACGCAACACTCGATCCGCCCGGCATCAACTAAGCACAACCGAAGTTTCGTTTCACCTCAACGAAGGTCACCGGCTCGATTTGCCGTGCCGTTTTTCTCGGCAATTCAGCACAAAAGGAGTTCATCATGCTCGTCACACTCGGCTTCCTCATGGTTGCGGTGTTCATGTTCCTGATCCTCACCAAACGCGCGACCCCGGTGGTGGGACTGACTCTGGTTCCGGTGGCCTTCGGACTACTTGCCGGGGCCGGCCTCGGAATCGGCGACATGATCACCGACGGCATCAAGTCGCTCGCACCCACCGCGGCGCTGTTGTTCTTCGCGATCATCTTCTTCGGAATCATGATCGACGTCGGACTCTTCGATCCGCTGGTCAAGCTCATCCTGCGGATGGTGCGTGACGATCCGATGCGGCTCGTGGTCGGAACCGCAGTGCTCGCGATGGTTGTCTCCCTGGACGGCGACGGTTCGACGACCTTCATCATCGTGACCTCCGCGATGCTCCCGCTCTACCTCAAACTCGGCGTCAGTCCCGTCGTCCTGACGGTGATCGCCGGCCTGTCGAACGCGACGATGAACATCATTCCCTGGGGTGGCCCGACCGTCCGGGCCGCGAGCGCGCTGGGACTCTCACCTTCCGACGTCTTCGTCCCGATGGTGCCGTCGTTGATCGTCGGACTGATCATGGTGCTCGGGTTCGCCATTCACCTCGGGATCATGGAGCGCCGAAGGATCGGGACTTTGGTCCTGACTTCTGAGCGCATCCTCGAAAAGGTCGGAAACGGTGGAAGTTCTAGCACCGGAAGCACCGGAAGCACCGGAAGCGCCGGCACCGGCGGCTCGAACGAGCCGGAAGACGACGGCGGCGACACCGGACGCTTCATCGACGGGCTTGCCCCCGGGCGTGACACCTTGCGGCCGAAACTCCTGTGGTTCAACGCAGCGCTGACGACGATCCTTCTCGTTGTGCTCGTGATGGACATCCTGCCCATTCCGGTCCTCTTCATGATCGCGTCGTCGATCGCCCTCGCGGTCAACTTCCCGGCGGTCAAGGATCAGGGTGAAGCAATCGCACGCCATTCGTCGAGCATCGTCTCGGTGGTCGCGATGGTGCTGGCAGCAGCCGTGCTGACCGGCGTTTTCCAGGGAACCGGCATGGTCGAGGCAATGGCCGAGTGGTTGCTCCAGGTCATTCCCGACGCGATGGGCCCGCACCTCGCCGTCATCACGGGCGTCCTGAGCATTCCGCTCACGTTCTTCATGACCAACGACGCGTTCTACTTCGGTGTACTCCCGGTGCTGTCCGAGACGGCAGCGCAGTACGGAATCGAGCCGGTGGAGATGGCACGTGCGTCGATCACCGGGCAGGCAGTGCACATGCAGAGCCCGCTGGTCCCGGCGATCCTGCTCCTGGTCACACTCGCCGGTGTGTCGCTGGCGGATCACCACAAGAAGGTTCTGTGGCGAGCCGGTCTGATCTCGATCACGATGCTCGTGGTCGGCGTCGGATTGGGACAGATCCCCTTCTGAGCGCGATCAGTTGTGGAAGGGGCACCGGCCTTGGTCGGTGCCCTTCTTCTTTTTTGTCACGAAGTTGGGCCGGATGTCGAGATCGGGCTCGTCGTACAGGCGGTGGAACGTCGGCGTGAGCGAGCTGGACATGGGCGGGTTCACCCATGACCAGTCGGTGGGGCACTTGCGCCCGGCCTTGTCCTCGCGCGCGATGTGATCGATGAATTGCTTTGCGACAGTGTGGTGGTCGACCATGATGACGCCGGCCTTGCGGTAGCTGTGAATAACTGCGCGGTTCAACTCGACCAGTGCGCGGTCCTTCCAGAGCGTGCGGTCGTGGCTCATGTCGAGCTCCATCATCGCTCCGATGGTGGGCAACATGTTGTAGCGATCGCCGTCACTGAAGTTACGGGCTCCGACCTCGGTGCTGACGTACCAACCGCTGAACGGCGTGCAGGGATACACGATTCCGCCGATGTCGAGGTTCATGTCCGAGACTGCGGGAACGGCATGCCATTTAAGCCCCAGATCAGCGAACCAGCTGTATTCGGGATGCTCGATCTCGACCTCGAGAACGAGGTCGGCCGGGACGTCGAAGTACTGCAGGGGTTCGTCGGGAACCGAAATCAGTACGGGGAGAACGTCGAACGGCGTACCGGCGCCTTTCCATCCCATCGCGGTGACCTGAGCGGTCAGATCGACGTGCCACGGGTCGCCGAGGATGGTGCCGTCAGGCTGCCGGTAGCCGGCGTAGCGGATCAGTTGCGGGCTGAGGATGCGGTACTCCTGACCGTCCTCTCGGGGGAGTGGCCCGACCGTCACGACCGACTGCAGAGCGCCGCCGTTGGTCGACATACGCAGGTGCTCCCAGCATGCTTCTGCGAGAGCGGAAGCCGTGACGGCATCGCGCGCGTCGATGAGTTTGAGGGTCCGCCAATGCGCGCGACCGACACACCTGGCGTGGTTTCGCCAGGCGAGTTTGGCGCCGACGAGCAATTCCTCCGCTGTGTGCGTGTAGGTACCGGTCCGATGGAGCTCACGCAAGGCCTCGCGCCGCCGAGACGTCGGGAGGTGGCCCAGTTCCGGAGAGTCGAAAAATTCGACGCACTCGAGTTCCCGACGTTGAAGCTCGGTCAGCGTCGGGGTAGTGGAGGCGATCTGGGACGTAAGCCCGCTATCGGTGGGCAATTCGTCCTGTCGAACAAAATCCACGGCACGACTCCTGTTTGGCTGGTTGAGATTTCGCTGAACGTTAGCTCGGCGATCGAGAGTGTCGAAGCTCTTGTTTATCTTGCACGCAAGAATAAGAAAGGGACGGTCACACCGCGAAATGGGGTCGCATTGTGACACTTGTCCAGAATGATTTACGAGTCAGACATTTGTGACATAAGCTGCAGACGAAATTCCGCGGCGGGTCTTGCCGCGTCTAGTCGGGACGAGGATGAGCGTGGATTCGCAAGCAATTTCTCTGGTCCGGTCGAGCTTCAAATCCGTCGCTGCGGTAGAAGATGGTCCGGAACGGCTCGCCCGTACCTTTTATTCGATTCTGTTCGCTCGATCGCCCGAAACCCGTGAGTTTTTTCCGGCAGCGATGGATGTGCAGCGGGATCGGCTCGTCAGCGCTATCGCTCACGTCGTCGAACGTCTCGACGAGTCCGACGCGATACTCGAGTACCTCGCGCAGCTCGGCCGCGATCACCGTAAGTACGGAGTCACCGACGAGCACTACACGGCCGTCGGTAATGCCTTGATCGAAGCGCTCGAGACGTTCGGCGGTGCCGAACTGTGGACAGACGAGGTCGACAGTGCGTGGCGCAACGCGCTCGCGATCATCTCGGCAGCGATGATGGATGCCGCCAACGCCGAGGACGGTCCGCCCGCCTGGAGTGCCACCGTCATCGATTGCCGCCCGGTCATCAAGGGCGTCGCCGTCGTCCGGCTGCAACTCGACCAGACTATGGAGTACCGCGCCGGTCAGTACGTCAGCGTGCAGGTCGCCGCGAGGCCGCGCATGTGGCGCTACCTCTCACCGGCCACGCCGTACGACGGAAGCGGAATCCTCGAGTTCCACATCCGTCAGGTCACCGGTGGTTGGGTCAGCCCGGCGATGGTCAACCAGACCGCCGTCGGCGACACCTGGGTGGTCGGCTCGCCGATCGGTGCACTCGGGATTCCGGAGAACTCCAAGGACCTGCTGATGATCGCGTCGGGAACAGGCGTCGCGCCTCTTCGCGCGCAGATACTCGAGCTGATCCGACGCGGAAACACGCGCAAGGTTCATCTGTTCTATTCCGGTCAGAATCCGTGCGATCTCTACGACCTTCCACACCTGTGGAAGTTGGCCGAGAAGCACCCGTGGCTCACGATCGTCCCCGTCTCCGAAGAGGACGAGAATCCGTGGTGGCACACCGAATCGGAGCCACTCCCGCCGATCGGCATGAAGCGGCGCATCGTCGGCAAGGTCGGCAAGGTCGTGACCTCGTTCGGGGACTGGGCGGGCTACGACATCCAGGTCGTCGGCAGCGAATCCATGGTCAACAGCACCAAATTCAGGCTTCGCGCAGTGGGCATCGACGTCGACACCGTTCGCAATGATCCGACGTACTGATCGTCAGTACGGGTCGAACTGAATGACGTCGGCCGGGGTGCCGGCCTCGATCAACCGATCACGCGTCGATCGAACCATGGCCGCGGATCCGCACACCAAGACCTGATGTTCGGTGAACGCGCCGTACGACGCGACAACGTCGGCGAGCGTTCCCTCGATGAGATGATCGTCGCCGAATCCGATGTCGACGTTCAACCGGTCGAACCATCCGTCGGGCGGGCCGCCGTCGGACAGATCTTCGACGACGGGAATCGGCTGCAACCACGGAAACTGGTCGGCCAGCAGCCACAGCATGTCCGCTGCGTAGAGATCACGAAGCGTTCGGCCGCCGAAGAAGAGGTACACCTGCGGCGGGTTTGGGGTCTGAGCCAGATCGAGAATGATCGAGCGCAGTGGGGCCAAACCGGTTCCGCCCGCGACCATGATGACGGTGGGGCCGTTCTCGTCGACCGACAGATTGCCGCGCGGGTCGAGTATCTGCCAAACGTCACCGGGTTGGGTGTCCTTGACTATCGAACCGCTGACCCAACCGCCGGGAACCGTCTTGACGTGAAACTCCAACTTCCCGTCGTGTGAGGGAGGCAGGGCGGGGGAGAGCCGGCGGAGCAACCGCGAATTCTGCGGAACGCTGACGTCGACGTACTGGCCGGGGCGGAACGGGACGACGTCGCCGACCAGGCGGACAACCGCCAGATCCTCACGGAGACGGTGATGTTCGACGACTGTGCTCGACCAGGTTCGCTGGGCCATGAAAGTTCTCCTGTAGTCAGTAGAGCGGGTCGTGCCGGATCTGGTCGAGCGGAGTTCCGCCGGCGCGCAAGGCGTAGACGGTCGTCTTGATCATCGACGGTGACCCCGAGATCTGGACCTGGCGGTCGGCCCACGAGCCGAACTGCGAAACCACTTTTCCGATTGGTCCGATCAGTCGGCTGTGCATTCCGAAGGGGGGTTCGAGTACCGGTCCGTTGTGCCACCAAGGGTTTTCGGGTTCTTCGGATACCGGTACGACGGTCAACCACGGGTTGCTGAGCGAGATGTGCCAGAGCGTTTCGAGGTCGTAGAGGTCGCACGGATACCGTCCGCCGACGAACAGGTGCACGCGCGGATTGTTCGCGCGCTGAGACATTTCCATCACCTGGGCTCGCAGTGGGGCGATGCCGGTGCCGGAGCCGATCATGAGAACGTCGCGGTCGCTGGTGAAGTCGACCTCCAAGCCGCCGAGGGGAGTGGACATGACCCAGCGGTCACCGACATTGGTTTCACCGACGATCGCCGGGCTGACCCATCCTCCCGACACCTTGCGGATGTGGAACTCGAGCTGACCGAAAGGGTTGGTCGGAATCGCCGGCGAGTAGTACCGCCACATCTTCGGGCGTTGGGGAATCTGAACGCCGAGGTATTGCCCCGCCCCGTACGGAATGGGTGGGTCGGCTTCGAGGCGCACTATCGCCAGATCGTCGAGCACTCGTTCGTGGCTGACCACGGTTCCACCCCAGAGCGCCGGGGACGTGTCGGATTCGGCGCCGTCGGCCATCGTGCTGACGATGAGGTCGGTGAACTGAGACCAGGCGTCCTCCAGTTCCGGTGTCCACTTGTAGCGACTGTGCGCGCTGGTTCCGTACATCGACCGAACCGCGCGCTCGAGTGCAACACCGGCAGCCTCGTAGTGCTCACGCTCGACGCCGTAACGGCGATGATCGCGGCCGAGTTGGGTGAGGAACTTCCGGATCCGACGATGTTGGGGGAGGTTCTTGACGACGAACTCGATCGCTCTGAAGAAACGGTGCCCCTGCGATTCCATCCCGGCCGGGAACAATGAGCGGTACAGAGGATGTTCCGCAAAGAGGCCGGTGTAGAACACGGCCGAGAAGTGCGCACGGCTCTCTTCGTCGTCGGTCAGAGAATCGAGGCTGGATTGCAGACGGGCAATCACTGTCGGATCCAATCCATCCCCCTTTCACACCAGCTGCAACTCTCGCCACAATTCTAGTACGGCTGAAAATGTGACCTACGAAACGAACTCGGCCTGGCGAAAACAAACTTGAGCGGAATAGACTCAAGTTTGTCCGCGTTGAGCATATTGACACAGTCGCAATACCAACCGGTCGCGGCTCTTCCCGTTCGACTTCGCCAGAAAGGTGACAAGTGGACTCGTTCACACCAACAACCAAGACCCAGGCTGCGATGACGGCTGCACTGCAGTCGGCGTCGTCGGCGGGTAACCCCGATATCCGGCCTGCCCATCTGCTGGTCGCATTGCTCGACCAGACCGACGGCATCGCTGCCCCACTACTCAAAGCTGTAGGCGTCGACCCCACCGTCGTACACCGAGAAGCACAGGCAATCGTCGATCGCCTGCCCAAGACAACCGGCGCAAGCTCCACTCCGCAACTCGGGCGTGAGGCACTCGCGGCACTGACCGCTGCTCAGCACCTCGCCACCGAAATGGACGACGAGTACGTCTCCACCGAGCACGTCCTCTACGGGCTGGCCGGCGGCGACTCCGACGTCGCACAGTTGCTCGTGCGCCACGGCGCCACCCAGGACGCACTGCGTGAAGCCTTCACCACCGTCCGTGGCAGCGCTCGCGTCACCAGCCCAGAGCCCGAAGGCACCTACCAAGCACTGGAAAAGTACTCGACCGACCTCACCGAAGCCGCACGAAGCGGCAAGCTCGACCCGGTGATCGGTCGCGACACCGAGATCCGTCGTGTCGTGCAGGTGCTCTCGCGTCGTACCAAGAACAACCCGGTACTCATCGGTGAGCCCGGCGTCGGCAAGACCGCGATCGTGGAGGGCCTGGCCCAACGCATCGTCGCGGGTGACGTCCCGGAATCGCTGCGAGGCAAGACCGTCGTGTCCCTGGACCTCGGGTCCATGGTCGCGGGCGCCAAGTTCCGCGGTGAATTCGAGGAGCGCCTCAAGGCTGTCCTCGACGACATCAAGAACAGTGCCGGACAGGTCATCACCTTCATCGACGAGTTGCACACCATCGTTGGCGCCGGTGCCACCGGTGAATCCGCGATGGACGCAGGCAACATGATCAAGCCGATGCTCGCCCGCGGTGAGCTGCGGCTGGTCGGTGCCACCACGCTCGAGGAGTACCGCAAGTACATCGAGAAGGACGCCGCACTCGAGCGTCGTTTCCAGCAGGTGCTCGTCGGTGAGCCCTCGGTCGAGGACACCATCGGCATCCTGCGCGGCCTCAAGGAGCGCTACGAGGTGCACCACGGCGTGCGCATCACCGACTCCGCGTTGGTGGCTGCTGCCGCGCTGTCGGACCGCTACATCACGTCGCGGTTCCTGCCGGACAAGGCCATCGACCTCGTGGACGAAGCTGCATCGCGACTTCGCATGGAGATCGACTCGCGACCCGTCGAGATCGACGAGGTGGAACGCACCGTTCGCCGACTCGAAATCGAAGAAGTGGCACTCGAGAAGGAAACCGACGACGCGTCCAAGGCACGGCTCGAGAAGCTGCGTCAGGAACTCGCCGACGACCGCGAAAAGCTCAATCAGCTCAGCACCCGCTGGCAGAACGAAAAGCAGGCCATCGACTCGGTGCGCGTGCTGAAGGAACAGCTCGAAACCCTGCGAGGAGAGTCCGAACGCGCTGAGCGTGACGGCGATCTGGGCAAGGCAGCCGAGTTGCGCTACGGCCGCATCCCGGCGCTCGAGAAGGAACTGGAAGAGGCAGCAGCCGCTTCCGGAGCTGCCTCCGACGGTGACGTGATGCTCAAGGAAGAGGTCGGGCCCGACGACGTCGCAGACGTGGTCGCAGCCTGGACCGGAATCCCCGCCGGCCGGATGATGGAAGGCGAGACCGAGAAGCTGCTCCGCATGGAGTCCGAACTCGGCAAGCGGGTAGTCGGGCAGACCGACGCCGTCGTCGCCGTCTCGGATGCGGTCCGCCGCGCCAGAGCAGGTGTCGCCGATCCTAATCGGCCCACCGGTTCCTTCCTGTTCCTCGGCCCGACCGGCGTCGGTAAGACGGAGCTCGCCAAAGCCTTGGCGGATTTCCTCTTCGACGACGAGCGCGCGATGATCCGCATCGACATGAGCGAATACGGTGAGAAGCACTCGGTGGCCCGACTCGTCGGTGCCCCTCCGGGATACGTCGGCTACGAAGCCGGCGGCCAGCTCACCGAAGCAGTTCGGCGACGCCCGTACTCGGTGGTCCTCTTCGACGAGGTCGAGAAGGCACACCCCGACGTGTTCGACGTCCTGCTCGCAGTGCTCGACGAAGGCCGACTCACCGACGGTCAAGGCCGCACGGTGGACTTCCGCAACACCATCCTGATCCTGACCTCCAACCTGGGATCCGGTGGAACACGTGAGCAGGTCATGGACGCGGTACGCCACGCGTTCAAACCCGAGTTCATCAACCGTCTCGACGACGTCGTTGTCTTCGACTCGCTCTCCGAAGAGCAGTTGGAGCACATCGTCGACATCCAGCTCGAGCAGTTGCAGAAGCGTCTGGCTGCGCGTCGTCTCACCCTCGAGGTGAACGGTGCGGCCCGGATGTGGCTTGCGGTTCGCGGCTACGACCCGCTGTACGGCGCTCGGCCTCTGCGTCGACTCGTTCAGCAGTCGATCGGCGACCAGCTCGCCAAGCTGCTCCTGGCCGGCAAGGTCCAGGACGGCGACACCGTGCATGTCGGTGTCAGCGAGGACGCGGATCAGTTGGTTCTCTCCTGATCGGTTCTGCCTCGATTCGGTAAGCGGAATGCCCCGTCGATCCAAGTGGATCGGCGGGGCATTCGCTTTTTGTTCTACCCTGGATGGCTGGATGCTCGAACTGGGGAAGTCTGCACCCGCGCCTCTCCGAACGACTTCGACGCTCTTTCGTCCTAACCGAAGGTGAGCCAGGCATGACCGATCAGAACGATCCGCGCAATTCGGGTGGGCCGCGCCGTGAGGATCCCGAGGCGACCGAGGTGTGGGGGCGTACGCCCGACCAGCCGACGGAGCAATACGGGACGGTGTCCGGCCCGTCGAATCCGAACCAGCCGACGGAGTATTTCGGTCAGCAGCCGGGGGCAGAGCAGTATCCGGGGGCACAGCAGTATCCCTACGGTGGCCCGGATCAGAACACGGAGTACTTGGGTCAGCAGGGGCAGCAGCCGAACCCCACTCAGGCCTTTCCCGCCTACAACCCGCAGTTCGATCCGCAGGCACCGCCGCCCGGTGCGACGCAGGCCTATCCGCCTTACACGGCCCAGCAGTACGGGAACACGCAGCAGTACGGAAATACACAGCAGTACCCGGTTGCCGGGGGCGGCGGTGGAGTTCCGCCGGAACAGCCGTTCATCGAAGACGGGTCGCCCGGAGGTGGCAAGAAGCGCAAGCTCGGGACGTGGGTGGCCGCCGGCGTGGTCGGGATCCTCGTCGCCGTGATCGCGATCATCGCGTTCTCGGCGTTCGGTTCGAACGACAAGGGCACCCAGACCGCTTTCGTCCCCCCGACCACCACGACGCAGGCACCGACCACCACACCGCCGAAGGCGAGCACAACTGCGCCGACTCCGACGACGGATTCCCCGCTCAGCCAGCTTCCGGGCGGGCTCGGCGAAGTGATCGGTGACGCCGGGGGAGCCGTCGGCACCGTGAAGTCGAACGACGGCGGCACGTTGGTCATCGATTCGATCGGCGGCTCGCAGGTGACGGTCCTGACCACCTCGGACACCACGCTCATCGCGCTCAACCGCGCGACCATCGCCGATCTGCAACCGGGAGACAACATCGTCGTCGACGGAACTCCGGTGGAGAACGGCACGATGACCGCGAACACGATTCTGAGTACGTCGTTGCCGAAGTTCGGCAACTGAGTCGTTCACGACACATCGGGCGAGTCCACCAGGGTGTCGCGGGAGGTTGAGGCCGTGAGTCGCTACCCTGGAGGGTGATGACTGGAATGTGGTTCGGACTGGCAGTAATTGCACTCGCAGGCGCGGGTGCGCTTCTGTACGTCGACAGGACGAGGCGAGATCAATCGGGGCGAGTGCGCCAGATCTGGGCAAAGGCGCAGGGCTACACGTACACGGCCACTGATGATCAGCTGGCAGGCGAATGGCACCGCGCGGTCATGGCCAAGCAGGACTACCTGACTGCCACCGACGTCGTCCGCGGCCGCCGTCGCGGCGAGCAGTTCGTGCTGTTCGACCTGGAAGAGACCGCAACCATCGTGGCCGTTCGCCGCGAGATCGGGTCGGACGTCGACATCGATCTTCGGTTGAAGTCGACGGCTCCGCCCAAGGACGGCGACCTGAACTTGCTGGGTGCGATCGGTTCCCGGGTGGTTTTTGCAACCGACCTCGAGATTGCTCGTCGCGTCTGTGATCAGCGCATGGTGGCGTTCACCGAATCCGTTCCGCCGTCGATCAGCATGCTGTGGAGCGAAGGGCAGTGGACGCTCGGTTCGCTCCCGGTGACCAGCAACGGCCGGGATTGGGACGCTGCAATCGAGTCGGTTGCGCGCCTGTCCGGCATTTTGCATGTACTGCCCCCGGTCACGGATCCCAACGAACTCGAGGTCGATCACGATCCGAGCCGCCCGCGGCCGGGCGCCGAGAAGTCTCGCCCCACTCCGGATCCGGTAGAGCAGCCCCGTACGCGTCAGGAGCAGCCGCCTCGTGAAGCTGCGCCGCGTGAATTTTCGCCGCGTGAGTCCGGACCGCGTGAATCTGCGCCACGTCAGGACCAGTCGCTGCGCAAGCCCGAGGCGGCTGACAAGCCGGCTCAGCGTCCGGCGTCGCAGCGCTCGGGCACAATCCGTCCGGTCGACTGACCTTTCAGGTTCCCGTCCAGTAGCAATAACCACTAGCGTGGCCGGTATGTCGACTTCCCACTCGGATCGCCCTGTGCGCCCCGTTGCCCTGGTGACCGGACCTACTTCTGGTCTCGGCGCCGGTTTCGCCAAGAAATACGCTTCCCTCGGATACGACCTGGTTCTCGTCGCGCGTGACGAAGTCAGATTGCACGACCTCGCGTCCGAGTTGAAGACGATGTTCGGCACCGAGTCCGAGATTCTGCTTGCCGATCTCGCATCGGAGGCCGGACGCGAATCGGTCGCGCTGCGCCTCGAGAAGGGCGTCGAGGTGTTGGTGAACAACGCCGGATTCGGTACCTCCGGCGAGTTCTGGACCGCAGATCCGGCGCTTCTGCAGTCGCAACTCGACGTCAACGTCACCGCCGTGATGCGGCTGACTCGCGCGGCGCTGCCCAGCATGATTGCGTCGGCGCACGGAACGATTGTCAACGTTGCAAGCGTCGCGGGCCTGCTCTCCGGCCGCGGTTCGACGTATTCGGCAAGCAAGGCCTATGTCATCTCGTTCACCGAAGGGCTGTCCGGCGGGTTGGCCGGGACGGGAGTGCGCGTGCAGGCGCTGTGCCCGGGCTTCATTCGCACCGAGTTCCACGAGCGCGCGGGCATCGAGATGTCCACGATCCCCAAGCCGATGTGGCTGAGCGTCGACCAGGTGGTTGCGGCGTCGATGAAGGATCTCGGTGACGACAAGGTCATCAGTATTCCGGGATTCCAGTACAAGGTCCTCACGACGGCCGGGCGTCTCGTTCCCAAGGGGCTGGTTCGCCGGCTGACCAACATCGTCGGACGAGGCCGCGGGCGGACGTAGCCCAGAGGCGGAAGCCGGACGTAGCCCAGAGGCAGAAGCTGAACACAAGGCAGTGGTCGGTAGGCTGAGCAGTCATGAGCGATCGTGAGGATTTGGCTGCGCTGGTGCGCGAATTGGCTGTTGTACACGGGAAGGTGACGTTGTCCTCGGGCAAGGAAGCCGATTACTACGTCGACCTTCGCCGCGCGACACTCCATCACAAGGCAGCGCCGTTGATCGGCTCGCTGCTGCGTGAACTGGTCGCGGACTGGGATTTCGACGCTGTCGGCGGTTTGACGATGGGCGCCGATCCGGTTGCGATGGCGGTGATGCATGCTCCCGGACGCCCGATCGACGCGTTTGTCGTCCGGAAAGCTGCCAAGGCGCACGGGATGCAGCGTCAGATCGAGGGCCCGGACATCGTCGGCAAGCGCGTCCTGGTGGTCGAGGACACGACCACGACGGGCAATTCGCCGTTGACGGCAGTGAAGGCCCTGCGCGAAGCAGGGGCCACCGTGGTCGGAGTTGCGACGGTCGTCGATCGTGCGACGGGTGCGGACGCGGTGATCGGTGCCGAGGGCGTCGAGTACCGCTCGCTGTTGGGCCTGGAAGATCTGAACCTGAGCTGACGCCCGTGAGTGGTTAAGGAGTCCCTGCACTCCTCAACCACTCACAGGGGGTTAGTCGCCGACGGTTACGGCGAGTGCTTCGTCGACGCTGTGCGGCGCGGGATCGTGGTCGTCGACGTGAGCGAGGACTTTGCGTCCGCTCGACAGGACGAACACGGCGGCGAGGGTGAGAACCGCGCCGACCCAGAACGGCATGTGGACATTGGATTCGCCGAGCTTGCCGGCTACCCACGGGGCTGCGGCTCCGCCGACGAATCGAACGAAACTGTAAGCGGCCGAGGCAGTCGACCGTTCCACGGGAGCCGAGATCATGACGGTCTCGGTGATGAGTGTGTTGTTCACGCCGAGGAACAATCCGGCGAGGACGACGCCCACGATCAGAACGATCTTGTTCTCGGTGAAGAGAGCCATCATGCCCAGGTCGAGTGCGAACAGTGTCAGTGCCAGCATCATCATCGGCAGTGTGCCGAAGCGACGTTGCAGGCGTGGGGCGAGGAAGACCGACGAGATCGCCAGCATCAGACCCCAGCCGAAGAAGATGAATCCGATCGCGTACGCCCCCATGTCGAGGGGGAACGGGGTGTACGCGAGCAGGGTGAAGAATCCGTAGTTGTAGAGCAGCGCGGTGATGGCGACGGTGAGTAGTCCGCGGTGTCGCAGCGCCTGGAAGGGCGCGGCGATCGACGTGTGGTGTTCTGGCTTGGGTGCGCTGGGAAGCATCACGACGATGAGGATGAAGGCAACCGCCATCAGGGCTGCGACGCCGAAGAACGGTGCGCGCCAGCTGATGTCACCGAGAACCCCGCCGACCAACGGTCCGACCGCGATGCCGATACCCAATGCGGCCTCGTAGAGAATGATCGCGCGTGCGACACCGCCACTGGCCGCGCCGACGATGGCCGCGAGTGCCGTTGCGATGAAGAGCGCATTGCCGAGTCCCCATCCTGCACGGAATCCGACGATCTGCCCGATGGTGCTGGAAGCGCCTGCAAGAGAGGCGAACACGATGATGATTGCGAGGCCTACGAGGAGCGTCTTCTTGGCGCCGATGCGGCTCGAGACCACACCGGTGATGAGCATCGCGACGCCGGTGACGAGCATGTAGCTGGTGAACAGGAGTGAAACCTGGGACGGTGTGGCGTCGAGTTGTTCACCGATCGGCTTGAGGATCGGGTCGACCAAACCGATGCCCATGAAGGCGATGACGCTGGCAAAGGCTACCGCCCACACCGCTTTCGGTTGCTTCAGGAGGCTCGGCGGAGCCTCGTTCTGGTGCGTTGATGTCGCGGTCGTGTTGCTCACGGCCACCTCCTTTTTCAGTGGTGGGTATTTCAGCTGGGATCGGAAGTTTTGATGATGGAACGTAATTCGGCCAATCCGTCAGCCAGCTTCTTGATCTGTTCGGGCTCGAGCTCGACGAAGTGGGGGACGAGGGCGTCGGCGATCTCGTTTCGGCCTTCGTTCAGGATCTTTCGCCCCTTGTCGGTCATGGCGACTCGCACTGCCCGGGCGTCCTCCGGGTCGGCGCGGCGTTCGACGTAACCGTGTTCGCCGAGTTTGCGCAGTAGCGCGGTGGCGGAAGGTTGCGAGCATCTGTCGAGGCGGGCGAAATCGCTGATCCGCATTTCGCCGTACTCCTCGAGGAGTGAGAGTGCGCGCAGCCAGGCGCGTGGGTACTGATCGGACGCGAACGAGCCTGCCAGCTTCGCGAAGCGGTGCGTATTGCTCACGAGGTCGACGAGTAGGTCATGCAGTTGCTGCTGGTCATCTGCCACGAGAAATATTATTGCATAGGTTAACTATGTAAATCAACGAGTGTGTGGCAGATGATCCGTCACGGTCGCGGTGACCAGCGCGGCGATGTCGAAGTCTGGGGCGACGAGCGCGAGGCTTCGATTTGCCGCCAGCACTGCGACGCCGTGGGTTCCCGTCCAGATGCTCAGTGCGGAGGTAGTGGGATCGGACGCTTTTGCCGCTTCGGTCAGTGTCCGGAGAGCTGTGAAGAGGGGGAGTGAGGACTCTCGAAGGTTGCTGCCCGCACCCTCGAGGAGATCGTGGCGAAACATCAACTCGAACATCGCCGGCCGCTCCTGGGCGAATGACACGTATTCGATTGCGGCCGAGATCAATCGGTCGCGTGCCGATTGTTTGCCGGTGAGGATGGGATCGAGCCTGTCGGTGAGGTCGACAAGCCCATGGAAGGCGATCGCGGCGAGCAGGCTGTTGTGCGTCGGAAAGTATCTCCGCGGGGCTCCGTGCGACACGCCCGCCCGACGCGCTATCTCCCGTAGCGTCAGTTCCGTGGGGCCGTCGGCATCGAGAATCTCGACGCCGGTGGCGACGAGCGTTTCGCGAAGGCTGATGACGGTCATAGAAGACAGTGTCTACTATTGCGGACGTAGACAGTGTCTACCCGCGTGTGGAGACGGTTCTCGGTGATGTGCAGAGAGGTGATGCCCAGTGCTCTATTGGTTGTTCAAATTCGTCCTGATCGGCCCCGTCCTGTGGGTGTTCGGGCGACCGACGATCGAGGGCCAGCACAACATCCCCAAGAAAGGGCCGGTGATTCTCGCGGGAAACCATCGGGCAGTCGTCGACTCGTTCTTCCTGGTTCTCATGGTTCGCCGACGCATCACCTTCGTCGCGAAGAGCGAATATTTCACCGGGACCGGTGTGAAGGGCGCGATGCAGCGCTGGTTCTTCGGCGGTGCAGGCCAGGTGCCGATCGACCGTAGCGGCGCCGACGCCTCCCGTGCGGCGTTGGACACGGCCATCGGGATTCTCGACAAGGGCGGCGTCTGGGGGATCTACCCCGAGGGAACACGATCACCCGACGGATGCCTGTACAAGGGAAAGACCGGAGCGATTCGTGTCGCCCTGGAAACCGGGGCGCCGGTCATTCCCGTCGTCGTGCACGGCGGCGACGCCGTCAACCCGCCGGGTACGCGGATGTGGCGCTTCAGCAAGGTCCGGATCACGGTAGGGGAGCCGATCGACTTCTCGCGATATCGCGAACTTCGTGGCTACCAGGCCGTCGTGCGCGCGGCGACGGACGAATTGATGACGGTGCTCTGTGAGCAATCGGGGCAGGAATACGTCGACGTCTACGGCGCGGACGTCAAATCCGGCGATGCCGCTTGAGTGACCCAGTACGGTCGCTGTTGGACGTGTAACCAACAGGAGGATTGTGATGGCGGGCAAGTGGGGCATCGAGCACGCAGTTTTTGCGGCGGCGACGGCAGCGACCGTGGCCGGGGCAGTAGTCGGTAACGAGCGGGTTCAGCAGATCGCGAAGCCGTTGATCGCACCCGCCCTGGCTGCCCGAGTGCTGCGCAAGCGTTCGGAGACGGAAACCGCCGATACCGCACTGCTTCTGGCCGGCCTCGCCGCTGCAACCGTCGGCGACGTGTTCATGATCGACCCGGACAACGACGCCCGCCTGATCAAGGGAGCGTCGTCGTTCGCGGTGATGCAGGCAAGTTACTCAGCGCTCCTGCTGCGCCGCGGCGCTCGCCCGACCCGCGCTGCACTTCGGCCCCGCATCAGCGGTTGGTCGACGGCGTCCGGTCTGCTCCGTGCCAAGGCGCCGAGCGTGTCGACGCCGCTGACCGGATACGGATTGATGTTGGGAACCACCTCGACGTTGTCGGCGGACCCAGCTCTGGCGCCGCAGGCGAAGGCCGTGCTCGACCTGGTCGTTCCCAACAAGGATCGACGCTCCTGGCTCGGTTTGGGCGGAGTGCTCTTCACCGCGTCCGACGGACTGATCGTGGTTCGTCGACTGTTCATTCGCGGGACTGCGAGCCGCGCCGCTGCCGAGGGCGTGATCTTGGCGTCGTACGCGGGCGCACAGTTGATGCTGGTGGAGGGCATGTTGGCGCTGGGACGCAAGAAGAGCGTCTAGTTTTTCACGGGCACAGCATGATTCGGTCTCGGTTCTTCGGGTCCACCAGGACGGTGACCGTGGATCCGGGAGTGATCTTGTCTTTGTACTCGGGTCGGATCTCGTATTCGATCCGGCCCGAGTACGAGTCGGAGCCCGGAACCGTGAGATGAAGTGCGAGTTTGGCCAATTCACCGTCGACGGTTCGGCGCAGGGGAGTGACCGTGTCTATTCGTGCCCATCCTTCGAGGCCGTGCTTTTCGAGTTTGCGTTCGGCGCGGGTCGGGCGGTTGGCCCAGGCCATTCCGAATCCGAGAACCGAGCCGAAAGCGGCGAGCAGTCCGCCGATCTGATAGGGCAGAGTGCCAGGGGGAGTGTGCTCGACCAGCCATCCGAGCCACACCGCGAGCACGATCAGATACCCCACCGCAATGAAACACACGGTGTGTACGACGCGACGGTGATTCATCAGATTTCCTCCACATCCAGGATAGCCTGACCGCATGAGCGAACCGAACGTCTTCATCACCGGTGCTGCGGCGGGAATCGGGCGGGAGACGTCGCTGTTGTTCGCGCGCAACGGATACCGCGTCGGTGCGTTCGACATCGACGACGCCGGCCTTGCCTCCTTGAAGGCCGAGATCGACGGTTTCGGTGGCAGCGTCGTGACGGGAGTCCTGGACGTCACGGATCCGCTCGGCTGGGCGCAGTGCTTGGCCGAATTTGCCGGGGAGTCAGGGCGTCTGGACATCCTGGTCAACAACGCGGGCGTGCTCTCCTCGGGAAGATTCGAGGACATTTCTCTTGCGGCACATCGCCGAATGATCGACATCAATGTCACCGGCACCCTCAACGGCACGCACACGGCTTTTCCGTACCTCCGCGATACCGCCGGGGCGCAGGTGGTCAATCTGTGCTCCGCCTCGGCGATCTACGGCCAACCCGAACTCGCGACCTACGGCGCCACCAAGTTCGCGATCCGCGGCTTGACCGAGGCGCTCGATCTTGAATGGGCGCAGCACGACATCCGCGTACTCGCCCTCTGGCCCCTGTTCGTCCAGACGGCGATGGTCACGGGAATGGACACCGGTGCCACCAGATCGTTGGGCATCAAACTCACCGCCACCGACGTCGCCCAGGAGTTGTGGGCGGCCACGCGCGGCGCCGGACGCATCCACAAGGTTCACTACCCGGTCGGAACTCAGGCGAAGCTCTTCCTCAGTGCGTCGCGGTTCTCGCCCGCGTGGCTCTCACGGCTGATGAACAAGCGCGTCACCAGCACTTAGTCGGCCACACGATAGAGTGCACTGTCGGCTGTTGCGGGGCCAAAGTGACGTGTGTGGAGGTATTCGGGTGGTTCGTGTTCGGGTGGGGTTCGTGTTGTTGAGTGTCGGGTCGGTGCTCTTGCTTGCCGGGTGCGGCGGCGAGGCGGATTCAGCGCCGACGGTAGCGGCGCAGCCCAGTTCGGCCACCACGACCGCGGTGCCGACGACGACAACCACCGTCGCTCCCGTCGTCACCACGACCACCGAACCTCCGACCACGACACCACCGCCGACGACGACGCTGACGGACGTGCAGTTCGAGCGCAACGAGTCGTACTACTTCACCACTCCCGACGGGAACTTCCAGTGCGGCATCATCAAGTTGCCCACCAGAATCGAAGCCGGGTGCGAGGGTACGACCACCCCGGTTCCGCCGCGACCGGAGAGTTGCATGGTCAATTGGGGCAACGGCATTCGCGTCACCGACGAGGGTGAGGGTGCTTTCATGTGTTCGGGCGGTGAGGTGTACACGTCCGGCGGCCCCGACGCCGATCCGGTGTTGGCGGCCGGCCAACCGCTGAGCAAACTGGGTTTCACCTGCACGACCACCGCGACAGACGTCTCGTGTGTCAACGATCAGACCACGCACGGCTTCACGGTGGCTGCAAATTCCAACGAGGTGTTCTGATGACCGAAGTCGCTGCCGAAGATGTTTCCGGCGGGGCCGGCGAACCGGGACCCACCGAGTGGGGCGAGAACCCCAACGGCGTGGGGCCGTGGACCGAGGAGCACGACACGGAACCTCCCACCGACGAGCGCTACGACCCGGTACTTCTGGCCGAGGGTGATCGTCGAAACGTCTTGGACGAGTACCGGTACTGGACGAGGGAAGCGATAGTCGAGGACATCGACTCGCGTCGTCACACCATGCATGTCGCCATCGAGAACTTCGCGCACGACGCCAACATCGGCACGGTGGTCCGCACAGCCAACGCGTTCGCCGCAGCCGCTGTTCACATCGTGGGGCGTCGGCGCTGGAATCGGCGGGGCGCCATGGTGACCGATCGATACCAGCACATCGTTCACCACGCCGACATCGGCGAGCTCGTCGAGTACGCCCGTGAGAATTCACTCACGATCGTGGCCGTGGACAACACTCCCGGGTCGGTGCCGCTGGAGACTGCCAGCCTGCCGCGAGAGTGCATCCTGCTGTTCGGCCAAGAAGGGCCTGGGGTGACCGAACACGCGAAAGAGGTTGCGTCCATGACGGTCTCGATCGCACAATTCGGTTCGACTCGCAGCATCAACGCCGGAGTCGCGGCCGGCATCGCGATGCACGCGTGGGTCCGTGAGCACGCCGATCTCGCCGATTCCCGCTGATCCCGCTCACGTATTCCGGCTAGCGCGTAGCGCCTCGACCAGACAGGATAGATAGTTATGCAGGAAGTGTGGGCAGAGCGAGCCGATGCGGCTGAGGGCGCGATAGTCAGTCGTCACCTTCGGCGCCTGTGGGGGATGCCCCGAACAGCACTCGGCGTGGTTGCCTGGCCTGCAGTTCGGCGCGAGCGGATGTTCAAGCCGTGGCACTACTGGTGGCAAGCACACCTGCTCGACACTGCAATCGACGCACTCGAACGTGACCCGACACCCAAGCGTCGTCGCCGGGTGGCGAAGGTTGCCCGCAGTGTGCGGGTCCGCAACGTCTCGGCGTGGACCAACAATTACTACGACGACATGGCATGGCTTGGTCTATCCCTCGAACGTGCTCAACGCATGTTCTCGGTCGATCACCGGACTGCGGTCCAGGCGCTCGAATCGCAGCTCTTCGATTCGTGGTCCCCGGCCGACGGCGGCGGTATTCCGTGGTGCAAGGGCTCCGATTTCTACAACACCCCGGCAAACGGGCCCGCCGGAATCATGCTGGCGCGCACCGGAAAACTCTGGCGTGCGCAGGCAACAGCCGACTGGATCGACGAGACGCTGCGGGATCCGGACTCCGGACTGATCTTCGACGGTATCCGGCGCGACGGCACCCTCGAGCGCGCGATCTACTCGTACTGTCAGGGCGTCACGCTGGGGTTGGAAACCGAATTGTCGACGCGATTGGGCGAACCGCGTCACCGCGAGCGAGTCCACAAGCTGGTCGACGCCGTGTACGACGGCATGACCGAGTACGGAGTCATCACGGGCGGTGGCGGGGGCGACGGCGGATTGTTCAACGCGATCCTGGCTCGCTACCTCGCGTTCGTGGTGGTGAACCTGTCGTGGGAGACCCACGAGGACCTGCGAGCGCGAGAACTTGCAGCGCAGATCGTTCTGTCCTCCGCGGAAGCTGCCTGGAACAACAGACTGCAGATCGAAGGCCTGCCGCTGTTCGGGCACGACTGGACCAAGGATGCTCAGTTGCCGAGTCTGTCCGGCGACATCGCCACCTTCGCCGCCGGGACGGTGCGCTCGTCGAGTGTGCCCGAGCGAGACCTCTCGGTGCAGGTGGGCGGGTGGATGCTGATGGAAGCGGCATTTGTCGTCTCGGCGGCGGGATACCCCCGTAAGCGTTAGGGTTCTCCGTCATGGAATCCCGGCACGTGATCGACACTGACGGCGTTCGTCTTCACATCGACGTCGGTGGGTCAGGGTCGGACGTTCTAATTCTCTCCGGCGGGCCGGGATGCGTTCACTATCTTGCTCACGACGCGCTGCTTCCTGAAGGAATGCGTGCGTGGTGCCCTGAGCCGCGCGGGGTAGGCCGGTCCGGTGGCGGCGCTCATACGATGGCGCAGGCTGTTGCGGACCTCGAACTGGTCCGGCACACGTTCGAGATCGACAGCTGGGTAGTACTGGGTCACTCCTGGGGCTCCGACTTGGCTGTGCGGTACGCACTCGACTGCCCGGAATCGGTGTCCAGTGTCGTCGGAATCGCGGGGCACGGCCTCCACAAGGACCGGCACTGGTCGAAGCAGTACGAAGCGGGGATCGAGCCGGACCCGCAGATACCTTGGGAACCTGGTGTCTGGCAATCGCTTCAAGAATCGTTCATCGAATGGATCCATGAACCTCAGCTGTTTCGGCAGTTGGCCGACTCACCCGTGCCCATGACATTTCTCGCGGCGGCCGACGACATTCGCCCGTCATGGCCGTTGCAGCAATTGGCCGCGCTCGTGCCGAACGCTCATTTCGGGGTCGTCGACGGTGTTGCACACAACTTCTGGCAGTCTCACCCGGACCTGTGGAGGAAGGTCGTCACCGAGGCGTGTGCGATGCAATCTCCACCAGGATTCGCTCCGCAACGGTCTGGTATCCCAGTCTCCGATTGACGGTCAGCATCGGGTGGTTTTCCGCGTTCACCGTTGTGTAAATCTCTCTCAGCAAAGGAAATTCAGCTGCCAACACACACGCTTGTTGCTCCTTGACCCACTGAGCGAGACCGTGCCCGCGGTGTCGGGGGAGTACCACGGTGTCGTGCTGCGAAGCGTGGGTGCTGTCATTTTCGTCCACCGTCACCACTGTCGCTGCGGCTACTTCGCCGACGGCGTCGTCGACCGCGCAGCACACCAGGAGCACCTGAGAGCCACCGGTCATCTTCCGTTCCCACGATCTGAGCTCGTCGACTCCCCAATTACGTTCGGGCATCTGCAGTCCGGCGCCCGGTGCGTCGAGGAGTCGGTTCAATGCCTCCGAGAAAGAGTGGACAAATTCGTCCGGGGTTCGGTTGCGCCAACTGACGATTCGATAGCCGGGGCGGGTGCTGTCTGCGGTGGGAGGGCTGAGGTGCTGAACCTGGTTGGCCAGTCGAAGCAGCACGCGATGGCTGTCGAACTGCTGCAGGAAGTGTTCGGCTGCACTTCCCGTGCGCGCAGTCACTCTGATTTTGCGCACACCGTACCCGGCGATGTCGGCCTCGACGAGTTCGGCAAGTGCCCGTCCCGCTCCTCGTCGTTGCGCATGGGGACTCACGTACATCCGAAACTCCGCGAGATCGGCTTCCGCTGAATTTCTTCGCGCCTGGGCGATGCCGAGAACCTCGTCGGTGCCGGCGTCGCGTGCGACCCAACGCCACACGTCGACCGAATCGTCTTCGGTCTCGATCATTTTCGCCAGCGCGGTCGCTGTGGGCGACGCTCCGGAAAGGTGACGCTGGCCTTCGGAGAACACTTCGCACCATTGCCGAAGAACGGGTGATGTCCTCAGAGACGGTACGAACTCGGCTTCAACTACACAGGTCACCAATGCGACGATACCGAGCGCCCACTCGGAGTTGGAATCACACGAACCGTAACCCTGTCGGAGGAAGGTGGTTGTTGCCAGCATTCAGGCATGTCTGATTCCTCGCGCCAATTGAGCCTCAACGCGTTCATTCACCCCGCCGGCCATCACGAAGCGGCATGGCGGCATCCGTGGACAACTCCTGAGCGTCTGTTCGATGTCACGTACTTCCAGGAGATCGCGCGTACCGCCGAGGCGGCTAAGTTCGACGGAATCTTCTTCGCCGACGGTCCGGCATTGCGCAGCGACGTCGAGCACGGTCCCGCGGGGACGTTGGAGCCGATCACCTTGTTGACAGCCATTGCAGTGGCGACCGAGCGGATCGGTTTGATCGCGACGGCGTCGACCACGTACTACGAGCCGTACAACCTGGCTCGGCTGTTCGCCTCGCTCGACCACATCTCCAACGGACGCGCGGGGTGGAACATCGTCACCACCGGCACCGATCTGGCGGCAGCCAACTTCGGGCTGGCCAAGCATCCGGACCACGGTGACCGGTATTCGCGTGCACGGGAATTCGTCGACGCGGTGGTGCGGCTGTGGGACAGCTGGGAGGACGACGCGATCAGTCTGGACCGCGAGAGCGGAATCTACGCGGACAGAAACAAGATTCACGAGATCAACTACGTCGGGCGGCATCTGCGGGTGCGGGGACCGTTCAACGCACCGCGAACGCCGCAGGGATACCCGGTGCTGGTGCAGGCCGGTGCGTCCAACGACGGTCGTGCGTTTGCCGGTCAGTACGCAGAGGCGATTTTCACAGCGCACCAAAGACTTTCCGACGCTCAGGCGTTCTACACCGACATCAAGTCGAGGGCTGCTCAGTTCGGCCGCAACCCCGATCACGTCAAGATCCTGCCCGGAATCAGCCCGTTCATCGGTGACACCGAGGAGCAGGCCAAGGCGCTCGAACGGGAGTTCAACGAGCTGACTTCGCCGGAGTACGGGCTCGCGCAACTCGGTGCACTCACCGGGACCGATGTTCGGAATCTGGAACTGGATGCACCGGTTCCCGTCGAACTGTTCGCGGCTGCAGGCGATGTCACCGACAACAAGCAAAGCAGATTGCAGGTGATCGCCGGCATCGTCGAGCGCGAGCGTCCGACGGTTCGTGGCCTGCTTCATCGATTGGCGGGTGCTCGCGGACATCGGGTGTTCGCCGGAACCGCCGAGCAGGTGGCCGACACTATCGAGGAGTGGTTCACCAGCGGTGCTGCCGACGGATTCAACGTCATGCCGCCGTACTACCCGGGTGGACTCGAGATCTTCGCCGAGCGCGTGGTCCCGATCCTGCAGGATCGCGGGCTGTTCCGGACCGAATACTCGGGTACGACGCTTCGCGATCATTTCGGTTTGCCGAGGCCCGAGAGCCAGTTCTCGGGTAGTGCGTCCGCAGTGCAGTAGGCCCGATTCACGTTGTCGATAACGACAACGGTTATCATTAAGGGATGAAGCAGCTACCGGTAACTGTGCTGTCCGGATTTCTGGGCGCAGGCAAGACCACACTCCTCAACCACATCCTCGCCAACCGTGACGGTCGACGCGTCGCCGTCATCGTCAACGACATGAGCGAGATCAACATCGACGCGGCCCTCGTCGCGGGCCAGGGCCACCTCGATCGCACGGAGGAGAAGTTGGTCGAGCTGACCAACGGATGCATCTGCTGCACGCTGCGTGAGGATCTGATCGACGCCGTCGGAGCTCTGGCGCGAGAAGGACGGTTCGATCAGTTGGTGATCGAGTCCACCGGCATCTCCGAACCGATGCCGGTGGCAGCCACCTTCGACTGGGAATTCGAGGACGGCTTCAGCCTCGGCTCGCTCGCGAAGCTCGACACGATGGTGACCGTGGTGGATGCGTCGACCTTCCTCGGCGAACTGGCCAAAGGCGAACGACTCGACGAGCGCAACCTCGAAGCCGGGGAGGGGGACGGACGAAGCATCTCCGATCTCCTGGTCGATCAGGTGGAGTTCGCCGACGTCGTCTTGCTGAACAAAACCGACCTGGTGAGCCCGCGGGCGGCAGGAACCGTCGAGGCAACGCTCCGCAGGCTAAACCCCACCGCTCAACTGATTCGGACGGACCACGGAAAAGTCACCCTCGATCGCGTCCTCGAAACCGGTCTCTACAACCCGGCACTGGCTGCGCAGGTACCCGGTTGGGACGAGGAACTGGCCGGTGGGCATACCCCGGAAACCGAGGAATACGGAATACGCAGCGTCACGTATCGCGCCTCGCGCCCCTTTCATCCGGCCAGGCTCGAGGCTGCGCTCGGTCAATTCGCCGGCCTCTTGCGAAGCAAAGGATTCTGCTGGATCGCCAGTCGGCCCGAATTCGCCGCGATCTGGTCGCAGGCAGGCCCCAACCTCGTCATCGAACCGGCTCAACTGTGGGCGTCGGCGGCGGAGGTGCCAGGGCAGGAGATCGTGTTCATCGGAGTGAAACTCGACCCGGCGGCGCCGTCACGAATCCTCGATCCGGCACTGCTGACCGATGACGAACTACGCGAAGGACCGCGGGCCTGGACTCGCTACGAGGACCCGCTGCCGGCGTGGGACCAGAGCCACCTGCACTGAGCAGACAGCTTCTAGTCGAGGACCTCTTCGACCTCGACGTCTTCGGCCGGACGGGCCATCTCCTTGCGGTACTGCCAGATGCCCAACGCGGTACCGATGACCAAGCTGACCATCATCACGATCAGTACGGCGGGCAGCAACCACGGGACACGATCGAGGAACGAGCCTCCGTAGAAACCGAGCAGCAAAAGCACCGGCGCCCAGATGATCGCGCCGATGGTGCTCGCGATGGTGTAGCGCGTGTGGTTCATCTTGGCTGCGCCCGCGACCATCGGGCACAGGGTGCGCACCCACGGAACCCAGCGGGCAATCAGGACCGCCCAGAACCCGTGTTTTTCCAACAGGATGTTGACGCGATGCAGGTTTTTCTCGGTGAAGTACTTGCCGCCCTTACGGGCTTTGATGTGGTTGCCCGTCCGGTGGCCGATGACGTACCCGACCTGGTTGCCGGCAATGGCAGCGATCATCGCGCCCACCGACAACGCCCACACGTGGCCTGCACCGGACTCGTGGCCGGCAAGAACGATTCCGGCTGTGATGAGTAGCGAATCACCGGGGAGAAACAATCCGAGGATGATCGCGCACTCGATGAAGACGAACGTGACGACGATGATCCAGACCAACAGAGGCCCGGCAGTCTCGAGCGGGGAGAAACTGCCGGATGCGAGCGTCATCGTCGTCAGTTCTTCGCCTCGTTCTGCAATCAGGGGGTGGGGTCTTCGGGGACTGTCACCGTCGAATTATCCGTAGTGGAAGTATTCGCCGGTTCACTGCGTCTCGACGACAAAAGTCGCTTTCCGATTTCGAAAATGATCGGCAGAACCGACACCAGAACGATGCCGATGAAGATGATGTCGATGTTGTCACGGATGAAGCCGATCTGCCCCAGCCAGTAGCCGAGGAGCGTGACGCCTGCACCCCACACGATGCCGCCGACGATGTTGTAGGTCAGGAAGACCGAATACTTCATGCGCGAGGCACCGGCGACCAGCGGAGCGTACGTGCGCACGATCGGAACGAAGCGTGCCAGGAAGATCGTGATCGGGCCGTGCTTCTCGAAGAACGCATGCGACTCGTCGATGTACTTCTTCTTGAAGATGCGCGCGTCGTTGTTCTTGAAGAGAGCCGTACCGCCCTTGATGCCGATGTAGTAACCCACCTGATCGCCAAGAATCGCGGCGATCGGAATGGTGAGGAGCAGCAGCCACAGTGGTGCGAATCCTTCGACCTCACTGGCTCCGGAACCTGCCGCTGCAACCAGACCGGCCGTGAACAGGAGCGAATCACCCGGGAGCAGCGGGAACAACAGCCCTGATTCGATGAAGACGACCAGGAGGAGACCCAGCAAGAACCAGGTCCCGAACGAGTTCAGGAGATGGACGGGATCGAGGAAGTCCGGCAGCAAGGCCAGATTGGTCACGGATTCAGTTGCTGCCAGCACATTCACGGAGGCCAGAGTACCGGCCGAATCTGAGTGTTTCCCACCCCCGCAGGTAATCGCGTCGGTCTCGGTGGCTGATGCCGGGGTTGTACGACGGCCGAGACCGCAAAGAGACGTGGCGAGTAGGACTTGCCATACTGCTAGGACCACACGAAGCGCTTTCACATCGACGAGCGCTCCGAACGACACGTATATGGAGGACTCCCGCCGTGCCTATCGCAACTCCCGAGGTCTATGCCGAGATGCTTGGTCGGGCCAAGGAGCATTCCTTTGCCTTCCCCGCCATCAACTGTGTCGGCTCCGAATCCATCAACGCAGCCATCAAGGGTTTCGCGGACGCCGGCAGTGACGGCATCATCCAGTTCTCGACGGGCGGCGCCGAGTTCGGTTCCGGTTTGGGCGTCAAGGACATGGTCACCGGCGCTGTTGCGCTCGCCGAGTTCGCACACGTGATCGCGGCAAAGTACGACGTCACCATCGCGCTGCACACCGACCACTGCCCGAAGGACAAGCTGGACACCTACGTGCGTCCGCTGCTCGCGATCTCGCAGGAGCGAGTCGACGCGGGCCGTAACCCGCTGTTCCAGTCGCACATGTGGGACGGCTCGGCCATCCCGATCGACGAGAACCTGGCCATCGCCAAGGAACTGCTCGCCCTCTCGAAGGCTGCACGCATCATCCTCGAGGTCGAGATCGGTGTTGTCGGCGGCGAAGAAGACGGCGTCGAGGCCGAGATCAACGACAAGCTCTACACCTCGAGCGAAGACTTCGAGAAGACGGTCGACGCTCTGGGCATCGGCGAACAGGGCAAGTACCTGCTCGCTGCCACCTTCGGCAACGTCCACGGCGTCTACAAGCCGGGCAACGTCAAGCTCAAGCCCGAGGTTCTCGAAGAGGGCCAGAAGGTTGCCGCTGCCAAGCTCGGCCTGGCCGCCGGCTCTCAGCCCTTCGACTTCGTCTTCCACGGCGGATCGGGATCGCTGAAGTCGGAGATCGAGGACTCGCTGAACTTCGGCGTCGTCAAGATGAACGTCGACACCGACACCCAGTACGCGTTTTCCCGTCCGATTGCCGGACACTTCTTCTCCAACTACGACGGCGTCCTCAAGATCGACGGCGAGGTCGGAAACAAGAAGGCGTACGACCCGCGCAGCTACCTCAAGAAGGCCGAAGCAGGCATGACGGCTCGCGTCGTCGAGGCGTGCAACGACCTGAAGTCGGCCGGACGCTCGGTGTCCGCAGGCTGATCGGTTTCACAACTGAGCTTCACAGAACAAAATGCGCGCCGGCGAGGTTCGCGCC